>NZ_JAKSED010000003.1:0-364859 GCF_022359935.1 Aquamicrobium sp. NLF2-7
TTGCGGAACAGGGCCGTCTCGATCCATCCGGCCGAGTCCCTCACCAGCCGGTGCAGCAGCTTCGCTTCGCCCGGCTGGATGCCGGCATTGCCCCCCAGCGTCAGAACGCCGAGAATGTCGCCTTCCGGATCGACCATGGGCGTGGACACGCAGACGAACTTCTTGAGCCGGTTGTGATAGTGATCGGAGCCGATCACGAAGGTGCCGTGGCGCTCGACGAGCGTGGTGCCGATGCCGTTGGTGCCGACGACGGATTCGTTCCACACCGACCCCTGCGCCAATCCCTTGTCGCGCAGGTGGTGCGCGGTCTCGGAATCGCAGAAATCCTTGACGACGACCCCGAGCCGGTCCGCGAACAGCACGCTGTAGCCGGTGTCGCGGACCACCTTGCGCATATGGATCATGGCGCCCGAGCCGAACTCCACCCGGTCGAGCGTGCGCTCGAACCGCTGACGGATCTCGCTGTCGGTCAGCCGCGCAGGGGGGAACGCTCCGTTCGGATCGAGATTGTAGTCATCCGGCAGCGTTGCCATGAGGCGGCAAGCGCCGAGGCGGTTTCCACCGAAGCCATGATGCCTCCCAACAACCAGCCTCCTCGTTCCCCACAGTGTGCGCCACCCTTGCCGCATCGGCAAGAGGCCTGACGGCGGGCAGGGCAGTACCCCGTTTCAGGAAGAGGTATCGGGGGTGATGCTCTGCTTCAGCAGGCCGGGACATCTGCCGGCGGTGCGCAGGTTGCTGCGGGCCAGCGGCATTGATGCCGCCATGAGCGCCATGGATAAGGCGGAAGAGCGCTCGATGGAGCGCACTCTTCCATACCTCATGATCAGGGCTTGCCTCAGACCTTATAGGTCATGGTCCGCACGATATCCCGCGCGGGTCGCTTTTCGCCGGCCAGCACCTCGAAATCGAGCTGGTTCTCGGCAGGCGCCAGCGGGCAGGTGACGAAGTTGGTGAAGGCGCAGGGCAGGGCGACCGCATAGTTGAAGTCGATCCAGTCGATACGCGTCTTCGCCTCGTCGGCGAATTGCAGCTCGATCACCCGGCCCGCACCATAGGTCACGGGGCCGCTGGTCCTGTCGCGGATATGCGCCACCGGCTGCACGCCGGCCGGCGTATCCTTGCCGATCAGCACGAGGCTGTAGCTTTTGCCATTGTGCTGGAAGGTGAAGGTGCCGATGCGCGGGGTCGATTCACGCACGCCCGCCTCCACGGTTTCCGCTTCATATTCAGTCTTCGGGGTCGGCGTGTAGACGCCGGGAATGCGCCATGCGGGGTCGTAGTCGAAAGCCGAGACGCCGGCGTCTTCAAGACGTGCCGCCTGGCGCGGATCGCGCACGCGCACGCCATAGAGCGGCTTGCCGTCCTGCGTGGTGCGCAGGATCGCCTCGACCTCGTTGAGGCCGAAATAGACCGGCAGGCTCTTGCCGTGGCCATAGGTCTGGTTGCGGCCGGGAATGATCTCGACCGGAGCAGCGGGATATTCGCCATTCACCGACAGGGTCGGGCCGGAGGTGGGCG
The DNA here is from genome assembly GCF_022359935.1 of Aquamicrobium sp. NLF2-7. NCBI lineage: Bacteria > Pseudomonadati > Pseudomonadota > Alphaproteobacteria > Hyphomicrobiales > Phyllobacteriaceae > Aquamicrobium > Aquamicrobium sp. NLF2-7. The sequence continues at coordinate 1,522 of NZ_JAKSED010000003.1, forward strand.
GGGTGAACATGATGCGCCCGCCGTCGACCGACCAGAGGCCGGGCAGCATGTCGAAGCTGACATCCCTGTCACCCTCTTCCAGCCAGTACTGGGCAACCAGCGAGGTCCAGCCATAGGGGCGGAACATGGTGGCGACATGGGCATAGCGCCATTCGCGCCACTGGCCTTCCAGATGTTCTGTCGTGGGCATGTTGCTCTTCCTTTCCAGGGAATTCAGGTGTCGGCCGGGGCGTTGGGAAGCTTTCCGGTGGTGCCGGTGACTTCGCCCAGGAATTCGAGAACGCCGCGCCATGAGCCGACATCGGCTGCGGCGTTGCCGGCCGGGGTGCCGCCATTGGTGTAGGGCACCTTCGAGACCGGATGCTCGCGGGTCAGCTGCGTCGAAGGCACGACGGGAATGTTGATGGCGTGGCCGGCGTCGTCGAAATCGAGATGGCGCACCAGATGCGGATGGTTGTGCCGGCGCAGCGTCGACACCACCATGCGCGAATAGAGGCTGGAGGGCCATGCGCGGTCGTCGCGGCCGGAAATGAGCAGCACCGGGCCGGCGATCTTTTCCACCGGAATGCGGGCGCGGGCCGCCAGCTCCGTATCCTTCAGGCCCTCGAAGAAAACCGAGTGATGGCGTGTCGGCGGAACAGCACCCGCCCATGGATGCCAGTGCACGGCGCTGTTGTTGTCCCACAGATGCGGCAGGGCCTCACCGTTGCGGGTCCAGGTCACGCCCTGCCAGCCGCCGCGCGCCGGATCGCCGGCCCCCTGCGCGCCATGCACCATGGCGCCGGGCACGAAGGCAATGACCGCCGACACCAGATCGGGGAAGGTGGCACCGAGCAGCAGCGCCAGCTCGCCGCCGCGCGACTGGCCGCTGATCGCAACGAAACCGTCCTTCGGCGCAAGCTTGGCATGCGCATAGCGCAGGCCCGCTTCCAGATATTCGAGCGGCGTTTCGGTGATGTAGGGCGACAGGCCCGGCGCCTTGAAATAGCCGAGCGCGAAGGCGGTGTAGCCGCGAGAGGCAAGCAGCGCCGCGCGCGGTTCGTTGATGCCGCCGCCCGAGCCGTTCAGCACCACCACGACCGGATGCGGGCCGGGCTCGGCCGGGGTGAACAGCGTGCCCACCAGCCCGTCCTCGCGAATCTCGCGGCGGCCGATGCCGACAGACGCGAAACGCTGCAGGAGCTCTGCATCGGCACTGGCCCCATCGACGGTTTCGACGGTGAGCAGGGTACGCAGCGGCACCATCACATCGGCGGGGAAGATTTCATTGCTGGTGCCGTCGACGGGCTGCTGGCTCCAGACCGGCCCCATCGGCGCGACGCGGGCATAGTCGCCGCCGACCGGGGCGTCGCGGCTGAGATCGACCACGCCATCGGCATCGGCCATGAAGCTTGCCTGGCTCATCCACTCAACGCCGTTGCCGCGCAGGGTGCGGGCGGAAATGGCGACGCGCTCATCGGGCACCAGACCGGAAACGACGATGCGGCGCGGCTCATCGATCAGCGCATCGACGGGCTCGATCGAAAAGACGGGTACGGAAACAGGCTTCGTCGTCATCGGGATCACCGTGTGTTCATGCGCGCGAGATGGGCGTCGAAGCGCCGGGCAAAGTCGTCGTCCAGAACGGTGTCCGGCAACACCGCGCCGCCGCGCGGCCAGTAGCCGCCGCCGCCGGTCCAGTCGCTTTTCAGGGCGGCAAGCTTTTCCTGCCAGCCGGTGCGTTCTTCCGCGGCTCCCGGATCAAAGGCGAGGAGGAAGACGCCGCGCCCCTTCGGATCGCCCCGCCCGGCACCGGCGACGCCGGCCATCAGTTCGACGACGAGGCCGAGCAGCGAGCCGATCTGGCCGCCGCGCGGCAGCAGCGCGGCCACCTCGGCGGCAATGGTGGTGGGCCTGCCTTCGCCGTCAACCGCGATGCCTTCGCGCAACGGCGTGCCATCGGTGCGGGCGTTGCGGATGTCGGCCATGGTGGCGGAACTGCTGGCAATGTCGATGATCACGCGGTCATCGCCGTGGCCCATGGCCAGCGCGAAGGGGTTGGTGCCGATCACCGGTCGCGCGCCGCCATGCGGGGCCACGAAAGGCGGACCCTCGGCCCCCGCCATCCCGACAAGGCCGGCATCGGCCAGATGGCGCACGAACGGAGCGAGGCGGCCAAAACCCCGCACGCCGCGCAGGAAGACGGCGGCGATGCCCAGCCGGCGCGTGGCCTCGGCCAGGTCGAGCGTGGCGCTGGCGACGGCGAGCGGCGCAAAGGAAGCGGAACAGTCGAGCCAGCTTACGGCCTGCGGCGCGACGGCCTCCGGCACGGCAGAGGCTTGCGCCGTCCACTCGTCGAGCATGGCGATGCCGAAGCGCGGCAGGCCGAGCGCATCGGCCTCGACCAGCGCCGAGGCTGCAAGCTTCGCAGCCGCACTGCCGCCCAGAGCCGCCGACAGGCGCTCCACAGCATCCTGAACCCGGATCATTCGCCTGCGCTCCGCCCGGTGCCGCCGGTCTGGATTTCGTTCTGGGAGAGATAGCCCAGCGTCATCAGGCGCTCGATCAGGAATTCCCGGCTGCTCCTGATATGGGCGGTCTCGATCGCTGCCGCGCGCTCGCCGTCACCGGCCTCGATGGCATCGACCAGCGCCGTATGCTCGTCGGAATGCTCGCCGGTCTTGACGGTGAAATCGATGGCGAAGCGCAAAAGCCGCTCCAACTCGTCGAACAGGTTCTCCGAAAGGGCGACCACGCGCCGGTTGCGGCTGCAACGGGCAATGGCGATGTGGAAGCGGCGCGCGACCTGCTGCATGGCGCCGATGTCGAGCGGCGCGGCGTATTCCGAAACGATCTGGCGCAGCGCCGCGATGTCGGCGCTGGTGGCGTAGCGGGCCGCCTGCCTTGCCGCGTGCGGCCCGATCGCGGCGCGCAGGTCGAGGATTTCATGCACGGCCTGAAAGGTGATGGGGGCGACGCGATAGCCGCTGCGCGGCAGGATCGCGACCAGCCCGTCGGCGGCAAGCTTCTGCATGGCATCGCGCACCGGCGTCTTCGAGACCTCGTAGCGCTGGGCGATCGAAGCCGCATCGAGCGTCGTCCCCGGCGCGATCTCGCAGCGCATGATCTCCTGCCGCAGCGCAGCATAGATGCGCTCCGAAACAGGTGCATTTGCGGTGGGGATGGGGTCAGCGGCGTCGATGGTCATGGGCTTGCGATCCTCAGCCCGTCAATGCCTGGCCCAGGGCACGAACCGCCGCTCCAGCGCCTCAAGCGCCAGAATGGTGAGGTAGCCCATGACCGAGATCACCACGATGCCGACGAACATGCGCGAGACGGCGAAGGTCTGCCACGATGCCCAGATGAAAAAGCCGACACCGCTGCGCGCGCCGAGGAATTCGGCGGCCGCTATGATGATGTAGGAGGAACCGGCCGCGAGCTTCAGCCCGGTGAAGATGCTGGGCAGCGCGGCGGGAAAGGCGACGCGCCAGAAGGTCTGGAAGCGGGTGGCGCCGGCGTTCCTTGCCACATCCATGTAGATCTGCGGCGTCTGCATCACCCCACCCATGGTGTTGTAGAACATCAGGAAGAACACGCCGATGGCGATGACCACGAATTTCGAGGCGTCGCCGACACCGAAGATCAGCAGGATCAGCGGCAGGATGGCGATTTTCGGCACGGGATAGAGCGCCGCGAAGATGGGGCCGAGCACGCGGCGCACCGGCTGCGACAGTCCCAGGATGAGCCCGATGACGATGCCGGGAACCGCGCCCATGAGATAGCCGATGCCCACCCGTCGCAGCGTCGCGCCGATGTGCTGGAACAGCTCAAGGCTGACGATCATGCGCCATGCCGTATCGGCAATGGCGCTGGGTGCGGGAAAGAAGCGCCGGTCGATGAGGTTGAACTGGCTGGAAAGCTCCCACAGCAGCAGGAGCAGCAGCGGGCTGAAATAGGAGGCGATGCGGAAGATCCGCTCGCGGCGGGCGGGTGCCTTGAGCCTGCGCCATTCGTCTTCGGTCAGATGGACGGAGGTTTTGGTGGAAACAGCGCTCATCTTCATGCCTCCACGGGCGAGGCCAGCAGGCGCCAGACCTCATAGGTCAGATCCCAGAAGCGCTTGTCGCGGCGCATCTCGACCACATCGCGCGGGCGCTCGAACGGCACGCCAAGGTCGGCCACCAGCCGGCCGGGACGCGGCGACATGACCAGAACGCGGTCGGCCAGCGTCAGCGCCTCATCGACGCTGTGGGTGATGAAGACGACGGTCTTGCCGGTGGTTTCCCAGATGCGCAGCAGTTCCTGCTGGAGCACGAGACGGGTCTGCTCGTCGAGCGCGCCGAAGGGTTCGTCCATCAAAAGGATTTCGCGGTCGTCGACCAGCGCGCGGGCAACCGAGACGCGCTGCTTCATGCCGCCGGAAAGCTGGTGCGGGCGGGCCGTCGCGAATTCGGTGAGGCCGGTGAGCGCCAGCATGTCGCGCACGCGGGCTTCTTTTTCCGCGCGGGCAACGCCCTTGAGGCTCAAAGGAAAGGCGATGTTTTCCGACACCGTCAGCCACGGCAAAACCGACGCTTCCTGAAACACCATGGCCGGCGGCGTGGCGCTGTGCAGCTTCACCGTGCCGCTGAGCTCTTCCTCAAGGCCGGCAAGAATGCGCAGCACCGTGGTCTTGCCGCAACCGCTGGGTCCCACGATGCAGACGAATTCGCCGCGCTTGACGGAAAAGCTGACGTCGGAGACGGCCACGGTCACGCGGTCGCCTTCGCTGTCGTAGAAGGCCTTTGTCAGGTGGCTGACCTCGACCGCCGGTTTCGTTTCCTGCGCCGCCGCCGGGCGTGCTGCCTCATCCATCGCTGGCCTCACGGCTTGCTTGCGAGCAGGTCGTTGGCACGCTTGAGAAGATCGACGCGGTAGACGCTTTCGATGTCCACCGGACCGTCATATTCGAGCGCGCCGCGCTTGCGGAAGAATTCCTCCTGCTCGCGCACCGAGGCCATGTCGATGGCGCCGTCCTCCGAGCGCACGGTGTAGGGAATGCCGCGCAGGGCGTCGGGCTCGGTGCCGGTGTATTTCGCTACGACGTCGAGGATCTTCGCGTCCTCCCATCCGCCATTGTCGAGCAGGCGGGCGGCCTTGAGATAGGCGGCCATGAACTTCACCACCGCATCCTCGTTTGCGGCGACGAAATCCTGGTTGAAGGCGATCAGGCCGAGTTCGGTGCCGAAAGTGTGGTCCTCGACCAGACGGCGGCCAAGACCCTGCTTTTCCAGCTGGCCGGCGAAAGGCTCGATGCTCCAGCCGGCATCCAGCGCGCCATTGGCGAAGGCGGCGGCGGTCGCGGGCGGCGGCAGGAAGACCGGCTCGACGTCGTCGAAGGTCAGGCCGCCCTTTTCGAGCGCCTTGCCGACGGAGAACATGCCGAAGCCGCCGGGACCGGGAATGCCGATGCGCTTGCCCTTGAGGTCGGCGACGGAGCGAACGCCGGCATCCCAAGCGGTCTGCGAAACCATGAAAGGCGAGGGGGAAGGCACGGTCGAAGGCATGCGGGCCGAGGTGGCGATGATAGCGACGGTGGCGCCGCGATCCAGCGCGTTGAACAGGCTGGAGGCCCAGGTGGCGGCACCGGCTTCGATGTTGCCGGAAGCGAGCATCTGGATGGTTTCGGCCGTGTCGCCCTTCGGCGAGAGCGTCACGTCGACGCCGAAGTCGTCGAAGTAGCCAAGCTCCTCGGCGACGAAGAAGGGCGCATAGTCGGCATAGGGCGAATAGAGGAATTCGATCTTCGGCAGGTCCTGCGCGAAGGCCGGGACGGCGAACGAGCCCGCCAGAGCCGCTGCGGCAGCGGCTGCGATGAGATCACGACGGCTGATTGATGACATGCGCGAGACTTCCTTTCGTGCGCCAGTGCGTCCTTGCGGCGCCGGCATCCCACATCCCGTCACGGCCCGGAGGCGAAGACCTTTCGCGCGTGATCAGATGGTCCAACCGGACACTGTGATGTAACTCTGATGCATCAGTCTTGCAACCAGATATTCCAAAGCAATGGCTGCTTGGGTCTGGTATGCAGGATGAGCCTGCCTTGTTTTCGGCCCTGCTCTTGCAACAGGCCGCTATCTGGCTGGAAGAGTGCTTGCCACGGAAGGAAAAACCTTCTGTTCTTTTGCTCAGGGCGGAAATTTATTCCGGCCTGAGCGTGAAAGATTTTCACCCGATCGACAGTCAGACCTTAAGGGTTTGCGCGTATGGAAAGCAGCAACGGCCTGTTGTGCGATCTGTGCGGTGCCTGCGGCGGCAGGCGGAAGGCGCCGGCCACCCGCAATGATGTGAGGGGAACGTGAAGAAGCTTTATTCGGTCCAATATCTTCGCGCCTGCGCCGCGCTGCTGGTTCTGTTCGCGCATGCGTTTTCCCACCAGATTGGTGCGGACGATCCCGTGATCGTCGCCGCGGGTCGTCTGGGCGTGATCCTGTTCTTTGTGATCAGCGGCTTCATCATGGTGTATATTTCGGGAAGCGGCCCCTTTTCCGCGCCGGTGTTTCTGAAGCGACGGGCCATAAGGATTGTGCCGCTTTACTGGATTTTCACCACCCTTGCGGCGCTGCTGGCCGCCCTTGCGCCGGACCTTTTCCAGACAACCGTCTTTACATGGTCCCATTATCTCCAGTCGCTCGCCTTCATCGTTCACGAAGCGCCCGAACGAGGCGGCGCGAGCCCGATTCTGTCTCTCGGATGGACCCTCAACTACGAAGTCTATTTCTATATCGTGTTCGCGGCGCTGGCGTTTCTTAGCCTGAGCGCGCGCGTCTATGCGCTGACGGTCTTTTTCGTCGCGATGTGGCTGGCGGGACTGCTGCTTGCGCCCTCCAGCCCTGTCCTTGAATTCTATCTGGGGGTATCGCCGCTGGCATTCGTCATCGGCGCATGGATTGGCCGGCGATATCTCGATGGCGGTTTTGCTTCCGAAGCGGGGCACGTCCGGCTGCTGGCATTGGTGGCCATAGCCGGCGTGGCAATTGTCTTCGTTGATGACGGCACACCGCTCCTGAAACAGATCGGCTTTGCCGGACAGGTTCTGTGGGCGGCAAGCCTGCTGTTGCTTGGCCTCATTCTGGAGCCGAAGATCAGGCATCTGAAGCTGCTCGAACAGCTCGGCGATGCTTCCTACGCCCTTTACCTGTCGCATATCTTCGTGATCGGTGCCGTGGCCTATCTTGCAAGACGCTTCGTCGGCTATGAGCATCCCGCCACGGTGTTTCTGGTCTCTCTGGTCAGCATCGTGACGGCATGCATCGCCAGTCTGGTGATCCATGAGCTTGTCGAGAAGCCGGTGCTTCGCATCCTGAACGGCAGGAGAAAGGTGAAGGGCGCCGCCCATCCTCATGCCGCTACAGGCAACAGGTAGAGACGCTTCCGGGGCCTGCATTGCAGGGCCGGGGCCTTCAGGGCAAAAGGCTTGTCCCGCTATGGTGCCGACAGCGCCCGCTCAACGGCTTCAGGTTCGTTGCGGATGATCGTAAGAAGGATACGCGAGGGAGCATCGACCGGCGAGCGACCCTGCTCCCAATCCCGGATGCGGCCGAAGGAAAATCCGTATCGGGCAGCAAATTCCTTCTGGGACAGCCCCGTTTGCCTGCGAATAGCGCGCACGTCCACCTGCGGTGGGATGTGAACTCGGTAATCACTGGCGCCGTCTTCGCCACCGGCAAAGGCAAGCGCTTCGCATGCACCCTGCAAAATTCGTGATCCGGCACCGTCCCCTATCGTTCGCCGGCGAAACAGGTTGCGGAAGGAAGAGCATAATGGCGGCGCTCGCCCCTCCGCTTTGCGGGTTCAGCGGGTCAGCAGCCCTGCATCGAGCACGAAGCCGGAACCGGTCACGAATCGGCTCTTTTCGCTGGCCAGAAACAGCACCGCTTCGGCCACGTCTTCCGGCTCGATCCACGGCACAGGCAGGAGATTGCCGGCTGAACGCTCCGCGATTTCTTCCGGCGTCGCGCCTTCCATCGCCGCCAGCCCGTCATTCATGGGCGTGTTGACGCCGGTGGGGTGGACGGTGACGACGCGGATGTTGTCGGGCGCCAGCTCGATGGCCAGCGACTTCGCCAGCCCGACGAGACCGAACTTCGACGCCGAGTAATGCGACAGCCGGTTGAGGCCGCGCAGGCCGGCAATCGAGGAATTGAACAGGATGACGCCGCTGCCACGCGCCTTCAGGTGCGGTATGGCATGCTTGGCGACCAGCCAGTTGCCCTTGAGGTTGATGTCGAGAACGGCATCCCATTCGTCCTCGCTGAGTTCATGGGCGAGCCCATATGCCGCGATGCCCGCATTGCCGAACACGATGTCGAGGCCGCCGAAGACTTCCACCGTGCGTTCGATCGCGGCGCGCACGTCGTCCTGCCTGCGCACGTCGCCGGTCACGGGCAGGAAGGCGCCGCCTTCGGCTGCGATTTCGCTCTGCACGCGAGCGAGCGCTTCCGATGCCTCCGTGACATAGGCAGGGTAACCCGGTTTGCTGCCGAGGTCGAAACCTGCGACCCATGCGCCCTCGCGGGCGAAAGCGAGCGCTGCGGCCTTGCCCTGTCCGTTGGCCGCGCCGGTGATGAAGACGACCTTTCCGTCGAAGCTGCCGGCCATGTCAGGCTTTCCTGTAGGGTTCGAGTTCGGGATCGGGGCTGACCTCCACGACATTGTTGAAGATGTTGGTGGCAATCATCAGCCCGGCAAAGGCCACCAGATCGACCCGCGTCTTCTCGTCGTAGCGCTCGCTGATCCTCGCCCATATGTCTGGCGGCACCGCATTGGAGTTGCGCGCAATCGCCTGTCCGAAATCGATCAGCAGCTGTTCTTCCTCGTCCGGCTGGAATTCCTCCGGCGAGAAACCCGCATCGATCAGCGCACGGCGGAAGAAGAGGGTGCAGATCAGGCAGTCGGTGGCCGCGGAAATGGCATGCGAGTAGAGCCAGAACGCCCGGTCCGGCAGCACCTTCGCAAGCTCGTCGCGCAGCGTGTACCATTCCATATAGGCCCGGTAGGCCGGAGGCGAATGCAGGAGCGTGCGCTTCATGTTGGTGACATGGCCGCGCGCGCGAACCTCCTCGTCATGCGCCTCCCGGATGTCGGGTGCGGCCGTCGCGTAATCGATCTGGCTGATGTGTGGCATCGATGCTCTCTCCTTGTGCGGGGCATTCTAGCCCCGGTGACGGCATCTCCCGAGCAAGCCACCGCTCGCTGCCTTGTCCGTTTGGGGAAAAATTCTCCGGGCGCGCGCACTTCCCCGCACGTCGTTTCCCCGCAGCGGAAAACGGATTTGCTTCGCCTTCTGGCGACGGCGGGTGAAATTTTCCCTTCTCGCGGGGTGCTTTGGTTTTCGCAGGCTTAAAAAGATGCGCTGCTTTGTGTGATCGTAATGCAAGTCAACGCAATGAGCATCCGGCAATGAGCGGTTTTATTAAGCGAATATATTCTGCGCTTGTAAGCAGTTTGGAAATTGAATCTTCCAAACGTGACGAATGTCGGTGCTCATTCGGTGATGAATTACATTCATCAGATATAAATTTTCTTATTTCCAGTCAGGACGGATCTCAGATCCTGCACACGTTTCTGGAGCCTGAGCCGATCATCTGGACGGTCAGCCCACGCTTTTCGCGACCTGCCTGAACTTTCCCATCCGAAAAATACGAAGAAGATCATGAGCATTGAAAATCTGAAGCCTGAGACTCTGGCCCTGCACGGCGGCACCTATCGGTCCGATTCCGCCACCGGCGCGGTTGCAGTGCCGATCTATCAGACCACGTCCTACCAGTTCCGGGACACCGATCATGCCGACAAGCTGTTCTCACTGGATGAGGATGGCCATATCTACACCCGCGTTTCCAACCCCACTCAGGATGCCTTCGAGCAGCGGCTGGCGGCTCTGGAGGGTGGTGCTGCGGCGCTGGCGGTGGCGTCCGGCCAGACGGCATCGGCCTACTCCATCCTCAATCTTGCAGGCGCCGGCGACAATGTGGTGAGCGCCACAGATCTCTATGGCGGCACATGGGCGCTGTTTGCCGCAACGCTGAAGCATTTCGGCGTCGAGGTTCGTTTCGTCGACCCTTCCGATCCGGAGAATTTCCGCCGGGCGACGGATGAGCGCACCAAAGCCTATTATGCGGAATCCCTGCCCAATCCGAAGCTCAACGTCTTCCCGATCCGCGAAGTGGCGGATATCGGGCGCGAACTCGGCGTGCCGCTGATCGTCGACAACACGGCCGCTCCGCTGATCATCCGGCCTCTGGAGCATGGTGCCGCGGCTGTCGTCTATTCGGCCACCAAATATATTGGCGGTCATGGCACCTCGATCGGCGGCGCCATCGTCGATGGCGGCAACTTTCCGTGGGAGGAGCATGCCGGACGCTTCCCCACGCTGAACCAGCCGGACCCCAGCTATCACGGCAAGGTGTGGGTGGAGGCGGCAAAGCCTCTCGGGCCGGTCGCCTATGTGCTGCGCGCCCGCACCGTGCTGTTGCGCGACGTGGGCGCCGCCATCAGCCCGTTCAACGCCTTCCAGCTCATTCAGGGGCTGGAGACGCTGCCGCTGCGCATCCGCCAGCACAACGAGAATGCCGTGAAGGTGGCCGAATACCTGCAAGGCCACCCCAAGGTCTCGAAGGTCATCTTCCCGCGTTATGCGACCGGCGAGGAAAAGCGGCGGGCCGAGGCCTATCTGAAGCCCGGAAGCTATGGCGCGCTGCTCGGCTTTGAGCTGAAGGGCGGGCGCGAGGCGGGGCGCGGCTTCATCAACGCGCTTCAGCTTTTCTATCACGTCGCCAATATCGGCGATGCGCGTTCGCTGGCCATCCACCCGTCCACCACGACGCATTCGCAGCTTTCGGAGGAAGACCAGCTCGCGACGGGCGTGACCCCCGGCTATGTGCGCCTGTCGATCGGCATCGAGGATGCGGACGATCTGATCCGCGATCTTTCGCAGGCTCTGGAACAGGCCTGAGCAGCTTCACAAAAAATCGAGAGGGACGGTTATGAGCGGCACATCCGAAATCGGGGCGAAAGGCATCTCCCGCCGGAAATTCCTTGGCGCGGCGGGGGCGCTGGGCGCGGGCGTGGCAGCAGGTGGCGTGCTGTCGCGCCCGTCGCCGGGCTTTGCCACGGCGGGCAATTCCACGAAGATCAGGCTGTCATGGACCGAGTTCGCGGCCTGCCACTCGCCTGTCGCCTATGGCGTGTCGGAAGGGGTCTATGCAAAGCACGGGCTCGACGTGGAGCTGTTTTATCAGGGGGCCAGCGGGCAGACGCTGATCCAGTCCATCGCCACCAACAAGACCGATGCCGGGGCGGGCCTGCTTTACGACTGGGTCAAGCCACTGGAGCAGGGGCTGGACGTAAAACTGTTCGTCGGCTCGCATGGCGGCTGCACGCGGCTGCTGGCCTCGAAATCTTCCGGCATCACAAGGCTGGAAGACCTGAAGGGAAAGAAGATCGCTTCCTACGATGTGGCGAGCCCGCCCAAGCACTCGTTTCAGGTGGCGCTGGCCAAGGCAGGGCTCGATCCCGAGCGCGACGTGGAATGGCTGAATGTGCCGTTCGATCTGGTCGGCGAGGTGGTGGGGCGTGGCGAGGCCGATGCGCTCGCCCATCTCGATCCATGGGCCTATGCGCACAAGAAGAAATTCGACCTGCATGAGGTCTACAACACGCAAAGCGGCGTGTTCGAAGGCGCAGTGTGCTGCGTTCTGGGCGTCAACTCGAATTTCCTTGAAGCCAATCGCGATGCCGTGCGCCGGCTGGCGGAGGCCAATATCGAGCTGCATGAATTCGCCGCCGCCAATCCCGACAAGGTGGCCGACTGGTTCGTGAAGAACCTCAATCCCGGCTTTCCGCTGCAGGACATTCACGACAACATCGCCTCGTGGGACCTGCACAATCACCCGGTCGGCAAGGAACTGGTGGAGCAGGTGAAGTGGGCTGCGGATGACCTTTCGCTGATCAGGGTGCTTGATCCGACCACCGACAGCCGCGAACTGGCCGATCGCGTCACCATCGACATTCTGGCCTGAGCAAGGAGCCGGGAAATTGAGCAGCGTGACGGAAAACGCGCGGTCCGACGGTTATGGAAGCGCTGTAGATGCCCGGCAGCTGTGGTGGCCGGGCTTCTATGCTGCTGCGGCCTGGCTGCTGGCGGCGGCGATCACCATTGGGCTCCCCGACGTCGTGCCATGGGGCAGCGCCAATATCTTTGCCGGACTGCTGGTCGGCGGGGCCGGAATTTTCGCCCTGCTCGGCTTCGGTATTGATCGGCTTGGCCGGGCGCGTGATCCGATCGCCTGGTATGGCCCATGGGCGATCGCGCTGGGGATCTGGTTCGCGCTCTGGGAACTGATCACCGCCAAGCTCGGCTGGATGCCCAAGCCGTTTTTCTCGCCACCGCACGGCCTGCTGCACGTCTATATCGTGGACTGGGAGCGCATCCTGATCTGCATCGCCTACACGGCGCGGCTGTGGTCGATCGGCTTCTTCTCAGGGATTGCCGTCGGCTTTGTGATCGGTGTTTGCCTTGGCTGGTCGAAGAGCTTTTCCTACTGGGGCATGCCGGTGCTCAAGCTGATCGGCCCGGTGCCGGCCAGTGCGTGGATCCCGGCGACCTTCTTCCTGTTCCCGACGACCTTTCAGGCCAGCATCTTCCTCGTCGCGCTGGCGTCCGGAATCCCGGTGGCCATCCTCACCGCTTCAGGGGTCGGTCAGGTCAACCGGGCCTATTACGACGTCGCCCGCACGCTGGGCGCCGACAGCCGCTTTCTGGTGCTGCGGGTAGCCATTCCGGCGGCCCTGCCGAATGTCTTCGTCGGCCTGTTCATGGGGCTCTACTACTCGTTCGCCGTGCTGGTGGTGGCCGAGATGCTCGGCGCGAAATACGGCCTCGGCTGGTATCTCCAGTTCCAGACCGCCTATTCGGCCTATGCCAATGTCTACGCCATGCTGATCATCATGGCGCTGCTGTGCTCCGGGCTGGTCAAGCTGCTGTTCGTGGTGCGCGACAGGGTGCTCGATTGGCAGAAAGGGGTGGTGCAATGGTAGCGGCCGCAACTGCCGCCAGTGCAGCCAAAACCGTGTCCGGTCTTGCGCTGAGCTTCCGTGGCATTTCCCATGAATTCAGGCTGGATGGAAAGCCGCTGCCGGTGCTGGCCGGCATCGATCTGGAAATCACTGCGGGTGATTTCGTGGCGCTGCTCGGGCCTTCCGGCTGCGGCAAGTCCACCTTGCTGCGTCTGGCCGCCGGTCTCGATATCCCCGCATCGGGTGTGGTGCTCGCCGACGGTGAAGCCATCACCGGGCCTGATCCCGCGCGCGTCCTGGTGTTTCAGGACCCGACTTTGTTTCCATGGCGCAGCGTGCGCGACAATGTCGCCATCGGCCCGCAGGCGAGGGGCATCGTGCGGGAGGCGCAGGCGCGCATCGATGCGGCAGTGGATCTGGTCGGGCTTTCGGATTTTGCCGGCGCCTACCCGCACCAGCTTTCGGGCGGCATGGCGCAGCGCGCGGCGCTTGCCCGCGCGCTGGTCAATGATCCGCGCCTGCTGCTGCTCGACGAGCCGCTCGGCAAGCTCGATTCGCTCACGCGCCTTGCCATGCAGGATGAGCTGCTTCGGCTCTGGCAGAGTGCGGGCTACACCGCGCTGCTCGTGACGCACGATGTTGAGGAAGCTCTGCTGCTCGCCAATCGGGTGATCGTGCTGAGCGACCGTCCCGCGGCGATCAGGGCGGATATCGCCATCGACCTGCCGCATCCGCGCCGGCGCGACGATGCCGGCATCGTGCGCCTGCGTCACGATATTCTCTCCATCATGGGATATGGCGCATGAAGCGGTTCCTTCTGCCCGGCAGGCTGGTGAAGCTGCTGGAAGTCCTCGGGCCAGCGCTGATTGGGCTTGCGATCGTGTGGTGGGGCGTCGTCTACGGACAGGTGATCGCCAATACCGGCATGGCGCCGCAGCGCACTCTGCCATGCCTGCTCCAGACCTCGGACCTGTGTTCGCTGGCCATGTCGCTGTGCAAGGAGTGGCATTTCCTCGGCATCAAACGCTACTCGGCCGAACTTCTGTGGATCGGCACCGGCATCAGCTTGCTGGCGCTGGCTGCCGGAACGAGGAAAGATGGCGGCGGGCAAAATGCCGGCCTGAGCGATCACGCGCACGACTAGCCGGACTTGCCGTTACAGGAGGCAAGGGGGCGGCCCTGCTTCTGCCGTTCGTTCGATGCCTTCACAAAAATTCCATGTCTTGCATCCGGTGGCGGGACCATGATGTTCCGATCGGAAACCATACGCGGCTGATACCGGCGCAGGACCTCCGAAGGCAGACGGAAATGGCGCATCCGCGACATTTCCACGGCACCTGAGATATCGGTGCGCATGCGTGCATCCGGTTCCGATGCTCATCCGCAGGTCTTCCTGGTGCGGATTTTTCGTCTGGGTACAGGTCGCGCCAACAGCCATGCGGTAACGGGTTTGCGCCCGATCCGGCTTGCCGGGCCAGCTACCGGGCCATCCTGTCGAACCCCACCTTCGCCGGCGGCATCTGCCGCCGATACCGCCAATGCCTTGTCACTTTCCACAGGCTTGAGGCTGGCAGAGTGGGCGGGTTTTCCCGCCTGCATCGCCCGTCCTGTTTGCATCCGCAGCACCCGAACCGGGCCTCGTCGCTGTATCGGTTGCCGCAGACTGCCTGCGGGCCGTATCCGGCGCACGCGCCTTAGAAGGCGTGGAACCCGTATTCCCGGGTACAAGGCTGAATCTGCCCGTTGAGAGCCCTTCGGGACATAGGCAGGGCCAGCCCGCCTTGTCGCACACGCAGGCGCTTTTTCATGGCAGCGGTCGCGAAGGTCGCTGGCGCTCTTTTCGGGTGAGCATTTTTTCCCTTGACAAAACAAGCTGCAACCTCCTGAATATTCATTATTAGGGAAGAGGGTTTGGATTATGCTCTGGCGTCTGTTGCATCCGGTTTTGTTGGCGCGGGCTTTCCGCAGCGGTGCTTTTGCGGGTTTCGCCGGCAAAGCAGCGGCGGCCGGCCTGTTCGGAACTTCGGAATGACGTGGGAAATGCAGACCGCACTGCGGTTCAGGGATTTCGATTATCTGGGCCACATGACAGCGACGTCCTATCTCGCCTTCGTCGAGGAGGCGCGAGTCGCGTGGCTGAGCCAGGCCACCGACGGCGAGCCGCCCGCCTATGTGGTGGCGACGCAGACGCTTGATTTTCATCGGGAGATTTTGCCCGCCGACGGTCCGATCCGTATAATGATCGACGCGCAGCTGATCTCGCCCCGGAAGGTCTCAGTCTCGGAAAAACTTGTCGGAGTTGATGGGCATCTCCATGCCAGTTCCAGCGCCATACTTGTGGGATGGGATACTGCGGGCAGGTGTTCGAGACCTTTTACCGAAGCCGAGAAACTGCTTTTTTGTGACGTTGCTGGCGGTGAGCGCTCGGTAACAGAAGCCGGGGATGATAAAGGCGTATAAAGCGCCAATCATGAGGGGAAAATCCATGAACGCCTCCAACCGGCCCGACAGCGAAACGCGCGAGATGATCCTGCGCACGGCCGCGACCCTGTTTTTTGAACGTGGCTATGCCAAAACCAAGGTGATGGACATCGCCAGGGCGGTGGGCATCACGCCCGCCGCGCTCTACTGGCATTTCGCATCCAAGGAAGATGTTCTGTTTGAATATCTGCAGGGTGCCATCGAGACCTTCAACGAGCGCATCAGGGAGGCCATCGAGGGTATAGAAGACCCCGTGGACCGCCTCAGGACGCTGGCGATTGCGCACACCACGCTTCAGCTTGAGTTCCGTGATCAGGCGCAGGCCGTCCACTCGCTCACCTATGCCTCGGCCGAGCTTCTGTCGGCGCTCTCGCCTGAGCGGACGACTTTGGTGAACCAGCGGATCCGCGTCCATGTGGACCGGATAAAGGAGATCGTTGTCGCGGGAATGGCCGCGGGGCTGTTTCACGCCAGGGATGCAAGCACCCTGACCTTCGCGGTGCTGAATGTGTGCGAATATTCGGCCTTGTGGTTCCGCCCGGAAGGCGCGCTGTCGATCCGCGACGTGGCGCTTGCAAATGGCGAGTTCGCCGTGCGGATGGCGACCGGCTCCATGAGCCCTGAGCAGGACGGGGAGGCTGTCTGACTGTTCTGGCCGGTTTCCCCCTGTGCGCGCCGCTGGCCAGCCGACAATTCGCCTGCTCCGATCTGTCCGGCCCTTTGCGTGTGTGCCGGCACAAGCCGGATGGCGAAGCGCAAAGAGGAGCGCGCGATGTAATCCGCGCTCATAATCACCAGGAAAGGTAATCCATGAAGATCGTAGTTGTTGGCGGCGCCGGGCGCGTCGGTGGCCGTGTTGTGTCTGAATTTGCCCCGCACAAGAACGTTTCCGTCATTGTCGCGGACCGGGTTAAGCCTCAGGATCCGGACCAGCAGTTCATCGCCATCGATCTTGCGGACCCGGCATCCCTGCGGGCTGCCTTTGCCGGTTCGGATGTCGTCATCAACACCTCCGGGCCGTTCGACCGCTGGGGCTCGGTGGTGCTGGATGCGGCCATCGATACCGGCACCAACTACATCGACGTGTGCGATGACCCCGAACCGACGCTTGAAATGATAGGGCGCGATGCCGCCGCGAAGAAGGCGGGCATTCGCGCGGTCATCGGTCTGGGCGTCAGCCCCGGCCTCACCAATTATCTGGCCATGGTGGCCGCGCAAAATCTCGACACCGTCGATCTTCTGACGACCTTCTGGGGGGATTCAGCCGAAGGCCGCTCGCGTGAGGAGGCGGTCGAGCGTGCGCTCGGGCTTGCCCACTCGTTCGAGGAAGGCCGGGCCGCCTACACCCATCTCATCGTTCAGACCTCGTCCGAAGTTCAGGTGTGGCGCGACCATGCCCCGGTGAAGGAACGGGCATGGCGCAAGGCCTATCGCGTGACCACGTCGCGTGGCGAGACCGGCATCTACCGGGTTATCGGCCATCCCGAGCCCGTCACCCTGCCCAACACCGTCAGGACCCGCGATTGCCTCAATATCGGCACCGTCGACGCCGGCGCGGACCGGCTGATGCTGCCTGTGCTCGATCGCGTTATCGCCGGTGAAATCGATGCCGGGCAGGCACTTGTGGAAATGGCGCGTCAGTTGCGCGAGAAGCCCGAAAGCATCATGACCGAGCGGCACGGCGAACAGCTGCCGCGCAAGATCGGGGCTGCCGCGGTCGGCGAACGCAATGGCGGGCGCGATGGCGTGGTGGTCTTCCCCGGCGGGCCGATCCCCGGCTCGATGAGCCTGATCACGGCGCGCCCCGCAGTGGTGGGAGCGTTGCACATTGACGAAGTGCCGGTCGGCGTGCATTCGCCGGAAGACGCATTCGATGCCCGAACCTATCTTGAGCACTACGCCCGCCTGTACTGGGATGCCGGAACGGAGCCCTTTGTCCTCGACCGTGCCGGTGCTTCCGCTGTCGTCGAAGCCGGCTCCTGAAGGCCTTTAAGGAAGGCCCAGTCGGTGAAAGGGAGGGACAAGACCATGACGGCCAGTGCGAAAGCGTCTGAAGGAAACCCGATTGTCGGCCTTGCGGGCTGGCTCAATCATTGGGCCCGGCTGCAGCCGGAGCGGCCCTTCATGACGTGGCAGGGCACCTGCATCACCTACGCGCAGGCCGATCGCCTCGTGCGGACGGCGGCGGCCTCGCTCTCCCGCCTCGACAGGCAGAACGGCGCCACCGGGCGGATTGTGCTTTATTCCCAGAACTGTCCCGCGGCCATCATCGTGTGGCTTGCCGCTCAGGCGGCGGGGCTCGTTCCGGTGACGCTGAACCGGGCGCATCGGGGCACGATACTGGCCGATGTCGTGAGCCGCTCGGCCCCGTCCGTGGTGGTCTGCGATCCCGAGGGCGCGGACATACTGAAGGAGAGCACCGGCGACGAGACGCTGCACATCGTCTCTCTCGGCATGTCCTCGGCCGATGAGCTGGGCGAGCTGCTGACGGAAGCAGGCGAGGCCATCGACGTTCCCTTGCGGCCCGATCCCGGCAGCGACGGCACCATCATGTTCAGCTCGGGAACCACGGGCCGCTCCAAGGGCGTCGTCATCCCGCATGGCATGTTCGATGCCGGGCCGAAGCAATTGCAGGAAGCCTGGGCGGTAACGGAAACGGATGTGTTCCATTGCTGGGCGCCCTGGTTCCACATCGCCGCGCAGCTCGACGTGTTCGCCCTCGCGCTGCGCAGCGGCGCCAGCGTTGCCCTTTTCCAGAGTTTCTCCCTGTCCCGCTTCTGGGACCAGATCAGGGATTCCGGGGCGACCATCTTCGGCGGCTTTGTCTCCATTCTGGAGATGCTCTACGCACAAGAGCCCGACCCCCGCGATCGCGACCACCGGCTCCGGTTCGGCATTGCGGGCCACATTCCGGCAGCACTTCGCAGCAATTTCCAGAACAGGTTCGGGGTGCCGATGCTCGATGCCTACGGCATGTCGGAGGCCGAGCCGCTGAGCATTCCCCGGCTCGACCGTCACATCCCGGATGGCAGCTGCGGCCGTGCCAATCCGGATTTCCATGTCGAGATACAGGACGAGGAAGGGCGCACCTGTCCCGCGGGCGAGGAAGGGGAAATCGTTTTCCGGCCGCTGTCCGATCACGTCATGATGAGCGGCTATCTGGACGAGCCGGAACGCTCCCGCGCCGCCTGGCGCAACGGATGGTTTCTGACCGGCGATCTGGGCACCATGGACAGCGACGGCAACATTTTCTTCCGCGACCGCAAGTCGGAGTTCATCCGGGTCAAGGGCGAGAATGTGTCGCCTCAGGAAGTGGAGTCCGTGCTGATGGGACATCCGGGCATCGCCGAAGTGGCGGTGGTGGGGGTTGCTTCCGAACTTGGCGAGCATGAGATCCTCGCCATCGTGGTTCCGCGCGCCGATCTCTCCGCTGCCGGTCTTCAGGAATGGTGCGCATCGCGCATGGCAAAATTCATGGTGCCGCGCCATATCCGCATGGTGGCGGAACTGCCGCGCACTCCGACCAGCAAGGTTCAGCGTTCAGAGCTGCACAAGCTGCTGGAAAGCGGCCCTTCGGCAAGCTGACCGACAGGTCATGCCCTGCATGGCGCGCGCGATTTGCGCGCGCTGCCGTTTCGGTGGCTGTAAAATCAGCCGATGCCTGCGCTGCCGGCCGGTGCGTGAATCTTTTCGGAAAGCCTGAAATCAGCCGCGTTGTTCAGCCCCATGGCCGGCGATCTTCCGATCCGGCTGCGCCGCATTGCGCTGACGGCAGTGCATGGGATGCCGACGATGTCCGCAAGGCGGCAGGCCCGGCGGAAATCGAAAGCAGGGCCTGACCCGGTGTTCAGCCCCCACATTCAGCACTTTGAAAGCGATGAGAAAAGGCAGGCGGACAGGCGATAATTCTCGCTGTCCGCCTGCCTTGCCAGCGCTACGCTGGCCTGTGTGCGATCAGAACGAGCGGCGGAAGCGCAACCAGCCGCCCATGGAATCGGAATTGCTGGTCTTGAAATTGTCCTTGTAGGAAATTTCCGGCTGGATGTAGAAGCCCGGCGTCACGTTGTAGAGGACGTTGGCCACCAGCGCGAAATTCTCATTCTCATCGTAGCCGAGGGCTATGTTTGCGCCCAGTTTCGATGAGAGCCTGGCGCTTCCGCCACCCCATGCGGCCCAGTTGCCGCCCCACGGCTTGTAGACGCTGTTGGCGATGTGGTCGTCGGTGCCGTAACCCACCATCGCCCACAGGGCGATGCTGTCGGTGGGCTGAAGATCGACACGGATCTTGCCAGCCCATTCCTCATAGTTGGAATCATAGCCGACAACGCCGCGAATCGACCCCCATTTCTGCTGGAAGGCAGCGCCCGCCACCATGTGGGGCAGATAGGAATCGATGGTGTGAACCGGCCCGTCGCCCTGTTCCAGCGCCACGGCGGCCGTGAAGCCGTTGCCTGCGTTGTAGGTATAGGAAATCAGGTTTGTCGATTTCGGGCCGAAGGAGACCAGCTCTTCCTGAATGACCCGCCCGCCATACAGCGTTATCGTCTTGAACAGCGAGTGGGTATAGCCGGCGCGGAAGCCGCCCAGTTCCGCGAAGGCATGCTTCATCTCATAGTATTGCTCGTTGCCGCTGTAGGGCGGCACATTGGTGGAGCGATGGTCGATCCACAGTTCGGTATAGCCCCGCAGGGTCCCGAGGTCGGTTTCGGAGCGGGCGTCGACCTGCAGGGCGAAGCGCGCACGCGAGTAATAGGTGTCGTTGGTTTCCAGACCTGTCTTCTTGTCCAGCGAGGTGCGCCCCAGAAGCTTGCCGGCGGCCACGTCATACTGGACGAAACCTGAAATCCTCAGGCAGTTCTCCGTTCCGGGAATGTAGAAGAAGCCGACGCCGTAGGCATCGCAGACGCGGACATATTCCGCGGGCTCGGGCTCGGCCACGACGATGGCGTCGGCCGCATAGGACAGCGATGCCGACGTCGCAAGAAACGTGGACATGATTGCAATTGTTGAGATAGTTTTCAAAACGAGTTCCCCCACTTGTGGATTTTTCCGATCCGGTTGAAAGACAAAATTCCTCCCCTCCCGGGTCGGAACCGATCCGGGTCTGGCTTTTCACAGGACATAGTTCGGGTGTTCAGACGATCGCTACATCTCGTCCTCCTGAGTTAAGGCTATGATTTATTGAGTATTTTTATGAGGCAATCATAGGCGGCAGGCGTTTGTGCCAGTTGCTGATCCGCTCGTAGAGCAGGGTCGCTTCAAGAACACTGCGGTCTCCGCGCGGGCGCCCCATGATCTGGAAACCCATCGGCAGGCCGTTCTCGTTGAAACCGGCGGGAACGCTGATGGCCGGGCAGCCGGACATGGTTGAGCCGATGACGACTTCCATCCAGCGGTGATAGCTGTCCATTTTGCGGCCGCCGACTTCCTGCGGCCAGTCGATGCCGGCCCTGAAGGGAAACACCTGAGCCGAGGGCAGAACCAGAAAATCGTAGCGTTCGTAAAGACGCAGCAGCGCCAGATACCAGGACGTGCGCACGACGCTCGCATTGTAGACATCGAGGCCCGACTGCCCGAGGCTGCGCTCCACTTCCCAGATCGCCTCCGGCTTGAGCAGGCTTCTGGTTTTCGGGTTCTGATATGCCGCATGCAGCTTGCCGCCGACGCGCTGGCTGCGCAGCGTCAGGAAGGCATCCCAGAGCTGGGCCATGTCGAAGAAGGGCTCGACATCCTCGACCACGGCGCCTTCTTCGGCAAACAGGCTGACGGCCTTTCTGGTCAGTTCCAGAACGCCCGGCTCGAAGGGAAGATGGCCGCCGAAATCACCGAGCCAGCCGATGCGCAGCTTCTTCGGATCGGCAGGGGCCAGTCCGGACAGCCAGCCCTGCGGGTTGTCCAGCGAAAGGGCGGCGCGCGCATCATAGCCGGCCTGTACCGACAGCAGCATGGCCAGATCTTCGACCGTGCGCCCCATCGGCCCGACGACGGGCATCTGGCTGTAGAAGACATCGACGCCTTCGATCGGGATCAGATCCTGCGAAACCCGGAAGCCGTAGACGTTGTTGAAGGCGGCGGGATTCCTGAGGGACCCGCCCATGTCGCTGCCGTCGGCCACTGGCAGCATGCGCAGCGCCAGCGCCACGCCGGCGCCACCGCTCGACCCGCCCCCCACATGGTCGGGATCATAGGCGTTGCGGGTCAGCCCGAAGATCGGGTTGTAGCTGTTGGAGCCAAGGCCGAGTTCGGGAACATTGGTTTTTCCCATGATGATGGCGCCTGCCTTGCGCATGCGCGCAACGAAGATGGAATCTTCCTCGGGAATGTGGTTTTCAAACAGCAGGCAGCCGAGCGTGGTGCGCAGGCCTTTGGTCTGCGCAAGGTCCTTGATCGCCTGCGGAATGCCGTGCAGCGGGCCGACATCCTCGTTTCTCGCCAATGCCAGATCGGCCTGCTCCGCCTCCGCCAGCAGCTCCTCCCGGGGCCGCAGCGAAACGATGGCGTTGACGGCCGGGTTCACGGCGTCGATGTGGTCCAGATAGGTCTTCATCACCTCGACGGCCGAGACTTCCTTTCTGCGCAGCATGGCCGCCAGAGGCACGGCCTCGAATTTGCAGAGTTCGGGAAGGGTGTAATCCTGTTTCATGGTGCTCTCACTCATTTCCATTTTGCCTCATAGAAACGGGGCAGTTCGTCGGGTTGCGCCTGGAATTCGAGATCGGCGCTGAAGGCATAGTTCATGACCGAAGTGTACAGCGGTACGATATAGGCCATTTCCATGGCCCGGTTGAGCACCTTGCTGTAAAGGGCTGCCCGCTCATCATCGTCGATGGCGCCCTTTGCCTCCGTCAGATATTTCAGGATTTCCTCGTCCCGCGCATAGTCGTCGGGATCACCGCTGAACAGCTTGTTGAGGGACGCCGAAACATCCATCACCGAATAGCTGCCCCAGCTTGCCAGATAGAGCGGTGTCTCGCCCTGAGCGTTCTTCTGGATGGCCGCGGCGGCCAGCAGAAACTCCACTTCCAGTTTGATGCCCACCTTGCCGAGAAAGCCCTGTATGGCAGCGAGAATGTTCGGCGAAAGGAAGCTGACCAGCTTTGTCGAAAATCCGTCCGGATAGCCCGCTTCGGCAAGCAGTGCGCGCGCCTTGTCGGGATCGTAGGGATAATCGACCGCATCGTCGGTGTTGCAGCCCTTCTGCAGCGGGAAGCAGGTCGCGCGCGGCACTTCGGCGGCGGGGCTGATGAGCTGGCGGGCAAGCGTCGGCCGGTCGATGGCATGGAAGATCGCCTGCCGCACCTTGAGATTGGTCAGCGGATTGTCCTTGCCGGTCACGCCGGCTGCATCCATGCGCAGATAGGCGATGCGCATCGAGGGCGTGCGCAGCACGTTGAAGCGTGGCACGCGGGCGAGGTTCTCGATCTGGTCGTTGGACACGTCCCAGATCCAGTCCGCATTGCCGGAGAGGAGCTCGGTGAGCTGGGTGCCCGCATCGGTCACGAATTTGAGGCTGATCCTGCCGATGGCGGGACGGCCCTTGGCGCTGCCTTCATAATAGCCGTCGAACAGCTCCATATCGGCGGCCACGCCGGGCTCCACCCGCGTCAGCCGATACGGTCCGCAGCCGATCGGTTCCTGCGAGAATTTCGCATCGCCGACGGCTTCCATATAGGCTTTCGGCAGGATCGGAACCGCAAGCGCAAGGTAATCCAGCGCCGCCGGAAGCGGGTATTTCAGGTTGATGCGCACCACATGGTCGCTCACCTTCTCCGCCCCCGCCATCCAGCGCACATTGGAGGGAACCGACACCTTGGCATCAGGGTGCGAAACCTTGTTCACGGTGAAGACGACGTCATCGGCCGAGAACTTGTCGCCGTTGTGGAAGATGACGTCGTCCCGAAGCTTCAGCTCCAGCACGGTGGGCGATATCCATTCCCAGGATTTCGCCAGCAGCGGCTCGTGCTCATAGGTGCTGGAATTGCGGTGAACCAGCGTGTCCCACACGTGATGGGAAACGGTCAGCCCGGTTCGCTGCAGGTTCATGTAGGGATTGATGTCGGGAATGATCTGGCTGAACAGCACCCGCAGCTGGTTGTTGCCCGACTGAGCGAAAGCCGGCAGGGCGGGCAGCGCCACTGCAGAGCCAAGTATCTTTATGACGTCTCTTCGGTTCATGCCCGTTCTCCTCCGGTTGTTCTGGCCGTGTTGTTCTGGCCCTGTTGTTCTGGCCATGACGGCGTTTATGCGAAATGACACTCGGCGCTGCCGATGCCGGACAGGCGCTCAGGCGCGCTGACCCGGCAAATATCCTGAGCGACCGCACAGCGGGGCCGGAAGCGGCAGCCTGCGGGAATGTTGGACGGGTCAGGCGGCTCGCCCAGAATGTTGAGGGGTATTCCCTTGCCGGTTTCCGGCGTCAGCACCGAATTGAGCAGCGCCTTGCTGTAGGGGTGGCGCGAGCTGCGGAACAGGTCGTCGGCGGTGGCGTATTCGACGATGCGGCCAAGATACATCACCGCCACCTCCGTCGAGACATATTCGACAACCGACAGGTTGTGGCTGATGAACACCAGAGTGAGGTTCAGCTCCCTTTGCAGCTTCGCCAGAAGGTTGAGGATTTGCGCCTGAACCGAGACGTCGAGCGCCGAGGTTGGCTCGTCGCACACCACCACGCGCGGGTCGTTGATCAGCGCGCGGGCGATCGCCACCCGCTGGCGCTGGCCGCCCGACAGCTCGGCCGGATATCTGTCGCCCATGTCGGCGCGCAGTCCCACGCGCTCCATCATCTCGCGGACGCGCTCCATCTGCGCCTTTCGGGGCAGTTCGGCCTGCGCCGTCAGAGGCAGGGCGATGTTGTCCCTGATCCGCCGCTTCGGGTTCAGGGACGAGAATGGGTCCTGCGGAACGAGCTGGATCAGCTTCGCCCGCTTCCTGCGGTCCATGGCGGCAAGAGACTGGCCGTCCACCAGGATACGCCCGCTGGTGGGCGCAAGCAGGCCGACGATCATCTGGGCGAGGGTGGATTTGCCGCATCCGGATTCGCCAACGATGCCCAGTGTGCTGCCTGCCCTCACCGACAGGCTGATGTCGTCGACGGCGACGAGGTTTCGGGTGGGGCGCGCAAAGCCTGCCGAAATGGCATAGCTTCGCGTGACGTTCTCTATCAGGATCGCTGCATCCGGGTTCATTGGCGCACTCCCCCTTCCGGTTGGTTGAGGTGCCAGTCCGCCGGCAGGGTGCAGCGCACGCCCTGACCTCCCGGTGCCTGCCTGATGTCCACGGGCCGGGCGCAGATTTCGGAGGCGAAGCGGCAGCGGTCGCGGAAGCCGCAACCCACGAATTTCGGCGACAGGCGCGGCACGGTGCCGGGAATGCTGCCCAGCTCCTCGCCTTTCATCCGCTTTTCCGGGCGGGGGATGCAGTCCAGCAGGCCGCGCGTATAGGGGTGGGAGGGATTGTCGAACACCGCTTCGACCGGGCCGGTCTCGACCACTTCGCCCGCATACATGACATCGATGTAGTCGGCGATGCGGGCAACGATGCCGAGATCATGGGTGATGAGCAGAATGGACAGGCCAAGGTCCTTCTGAAGATCCTTCAGCAGGCGCAGGATCTGGGCCTGAACGGTGACGTCCAGAGCGGTGGTGGGCTCGTCCGCGATCAGCAGCTTCGGTTCGCACATCAGCGCCATGGCGATCATGACGCGCTGGCGCAATCCGCCGGAAAGCTGGTGCGGGAACTGGCCAAGCCGCATGCCCGCCGCCGTCACGCCGACACGGCCCAGAAGGTCTTCCGCGCGCGCCATGGCCTGCGCCCGCGTGCCGCCGCGATGGCGAAGATAGCCTTCGGTCATCTGCGAGCCGATGGTGTAGGCCGGATTGAGGCTGGTCATCGGGTCCTGAAAGATCATCGCGATCTCATTGCCCGACAGCCGCCTGATCTCACGGTCGGGCGCGCGGATGAGGTCGACGTCGCGATATGTCAGCCGGTCGGCCGAAACGCTCGCATTGCGGGTCAGCAGCCTGAGGATCGAGAGCGCGGTGATCGATTTTCCGCAGCCGGATTCGCCGACGAGGCAATGGATGGTGCCTTCATGAATCTGGAGCGACAGCCCGCGAACGGCGGCGATCTCCGGGCCGAAGGAGATTTTGAGGCGGGAAATGTCAACGAGTGGAGCCATTACCATTCCAATCCGAGAGCCTGGCCACACCGTCGCCGACGAGATTGACCGCCACGACCACGAGCATGAGAGCGATGCCGGGAAGGGTGACGATCCATGCATTGAAGTACATCTGGTCCTTGCCTTCGGCGATCATCAGCCCCCAGGACGGCAGCGGCGGCGGAACGCCGAGCCCGAGGAAGGACAGGGACGCCTCGACAAGGATGGCGAGCGTGATTTCCAGCGTGGCGACCACGATCAGCTGCTCGGAAATGTTGGGAAGAACCTCCCGCCACAGAATCCACGATGTGGAGCAGCCGGACACGCGCGCCGACTTGATGAAGTCGAGATGGCGGATCTGCATCGTCGTGGTTCTGGCGACCACGGCGAAGCGGTCCCACAGCAGAAGGGCGAGAATGGAGACCACGATGGCGAGGCTGCTGCCGACCATGCCCACCACCGCCAGCGCCACCAGAACGGTGGGCAACGAAAGGCGCACGGTGATCAGGAACAGCACGATGCTGTCGACAATCCCGCCGAAATAGCCGCCCAGAACGCCGAGCGTGATGCCGATCACCCCGGCAAACAGCGTCGCCCCCACGCCGATCAGCAGCACGATGCGCGCGCCATAGAGCAGCCGCGCCAGATAGTCCCGGCCGAGCTGGTCGGTCCCCAGAAAATGCTCCGGGTCATGGCCGTCCATCCAGAAGGGCGGCAGCATGCGCTTCATCAGATCCTGGGAGAACGGGTCGTGACCCGATATCTGGTGGGAGAATATGGCCGCGATGGCGACCAGCGACAGTATCAGCGCGCCGATCAGGAAGTCGGCCCGAACCCGGTTCAGATGCATGTCCGGAACGCCCTCATGAAAGCCTGATGCGGGGATCGAGCATGGCGTTCATCACATCGGAGATGAAGGTGATCACCACGTAGATGATGGAGAACATCAGCACGGTTGCCTGAATGACGGCGACGTCGGACTTGATGATGCTTTCCCAGGCCAGATGGCCGACGCCATGCAATGCGAACACGCTCTCGATGACCACGGACCCGCCCAGCGCGTTGCCGAACTGGACGGCGGCGATCGCAACGATGGGGATCGCGGCGTTGCGAAGCGCATGCTTGACGATGATGGAGAAGCTGGAGAGACCTTTCGCCCTGGCGGTGCGCACGTAATCCGATGCCAGCGCCTTGATCATGCCCGAGCGGGCCAGCCGCGCCAGCGCCGGCAGCACCGAGAGCCCGAGAACGAGCGTCGGCATGATGAAGTGGCGCCAGCTGTCGGCGCCGGTGGTCGGCAGCCAACCGAGATGAACGCCGAACACGATGATGAGCATCAGCGCCAGCCAGAAGCTCGGCACAGCCTGATTGGCGCTTATCAGGAGCTGGATCGCGCGGTCGATGAAACGCCCTTCATAAAGGGCGGCGAGGATGCCGAGCGGAAGGGCCAGCGCCAGACCGACCAGCATGCCGAAGACGCCAAGCCGGAAGGTGGTGGGCATGCGCTCGACGATGAGGGAGGAGACATCCTTCCTGAAATAGAAGCTCTGGCCGAAATCACCCCGCACCGCATGCCCGGCCCAGTCGGCGAGCTGAACCGCAAGCGGCCTGTCCAGACCATAAGCCCGGCGCACCTGCTCTATATCGGCCTGAGTGGCTTCCGGCCCGGCGATGGTCGTGGCCACGTCGCCGCTCATCCGGGTAAGCGAAAAGCTGATGAGAAGAGCAAAGGCACACACATATGGATATGAGGATTCTTCGCAGAACAAAAAAAAGCACGTGATCTCCCCCGACGCGTCATCACCCTGCAGAGCGCTTTGCAGCGGCCGGGTCTGGTGAACCCCTGGCTGCCCTCACGGAAATCTCATCATCGGAACCAGCAGAGAAACGGGCCTCCAATGATTTTCCGAGCGACCGATGTTTTGGGCGTGAACTCTTGTTATTGCTCCCGAATAACGGATATTCAGGACTTTGGAGCGCGGATTGTCAAGGAGAAAAATTGATTTGCCAGTGCAACTGGATTTTTCTCCCGCGCAGCGATGACGGGCAGCCGGCTCATGTGGCGCTCTCCCATGCGCGGCCGCTTTGCGGCCTTACGCGTACGGAATCTTCGCGGATCAAGGCGTTGCTGCCGATAGCCTCTTTCCGTCGCGTCGCGCGAGCTGCAATTGTGACGCGGTCAGGCGAGCCACGCGGCGGCCGAGCCTGCGCCGGGCGTTACCCTCATCCCGATGACAGGGAGATGTCATGCCACGCTCCCGGGCGATGTATTTTCCGGCAGGGGCCGGACAGCCGGTCGTCAGGCGCGGGACCCTTGCCGGGGTGCTGCGAGTCGCGGATGCCGGAAGCTCCGAAAAAATGAGAAACGCGCCTGGCGTTCATGTGCCGGTCGTCATGGCCGCGTACTTTCAGGTTTCACTTATGTTCGGGATGCGCTCTGCCAGCTCGGGTTTGGGTGATGCTGGCTGGCTGCGGAGCGCGAGTGATACGCGCTGCCGGTTGCATGTTTCGCGGTACCCGCAGCAGACCGCCATCGCGCTCTTCATGTCAGGCCGGAAACGATGATAGGTGTAACGGACGGTGGACGGGGCCGCCCGCCTTCTTTAACACCCATTGGCTTCAGGCGCGCTGACCTCACATCACGACCCGGAGCGCAGCGCCAGCCGCAGATCACAGACCAGTAAGGGAAGACAAGACCATGACCTCCGCACCTTTTCCCGCCGCGATGGAAGCCACGCTGGCGGAGATTCTTCCCTCGCTTCGCGAAACCCGTCAGGATCTGCATCGCCATCCCGAGATCGGTTTTAAGGAAGTCCGCACCGCCGCCATGGTGGCTGAGAAGCTGCGCGCTCTGGGGCTGGAGGTCACCGAAGGCGTTGGCGGCACCGGTGTGGTGGGCACGCTGCGCGCCGGCACCGGCAACCGCGCCATCGGCTTTCGCGCAGATATGGATGCACTGGCGATGACGGAGGCGACCGGCTTGCCGCATGCCTCCACCATCGACGGCATGATGCATGGCTGCGGGCATGACGGCCACACCACCATGCTGCTGGGCGCGGCCGAGGTTCTGGCCCGCAATCCCGAATTTTCCGGCACCATCCATTTCATCTTCCAGCCGGCCGAGGAAGGGCTGGGCGGCGCCCCGGCCATGATGCGCGACGGTCTGTTCGAGCGCTTCCCGGTCGATGCGGTCTATGGCCTGCACAACAAGCCCAACCTTCCCGAAGGCTCGTTCAATGTCGCGATTGGCCCGATGCTCGCCGCCGCCGACATCTACACCGTGACCTTCGGCGGGCAGGGCGGCCATGGCGGCTCCGGCCCGCATCTGTCGATCGATCCGACGCTGGCCGCCGCGCAGTTCGTCATGAACCTCCAGTCGATCGTCGGCCGCAACCTGTCGCCCTTCGATCAGGGCGTGGTCAGCGTCGGCCATATCGGCGGCGGCAACTACGATGCGCCCAACGTCATCCCCTCGAAGGTGGTTATCCGCGGCACCACGCGCTCCTTCAAACCCGAGACGCGCGACCTGATCGAGCGCCGGCTGAACGAGATGGCGAAGGCCGCCGCCGACGCCTACGGCACCACGCTGGAGGTGGATTACAACCGCATGTTCCCCTCGCTGCACAATCCGGAAGAATCGACAAACCGTATTGCTGAGGCGCTGCGTCAGCGCTTCGGCGATGCGCGCGTCGATGACCGCGCATCGCCCGGCATGGGCGCGGAGGACTTCGCCTATATGCTCGAACAGTCGACCGGCTGCTTCTTCTTCCTTGGTGCTGGCGATGGTCCGGCCCTGCATTCGGACCGCTATGATTTCAACGACAAGCTGATCGGCGACGGCGTGCGCTACTGGCTGACCGTGGCGCTCGAAGAGCTGCGTGCATGAACCAGCGTCAGCTGATGGCGTTTCGGGCCGCGATGATGCACGGCTCGATCACGGCGGCTGCGAAACGTCTCAACGTCTCGCAGCCGGCTGTCAGCAGGCTGATCGCGGATCTGGAATTCAGCCTCGGTTTTACGCTGTTCACGCGCCAGACCGGGGGCATCGTGCCGACGCGCGAGGCACAGGAATTCTTCCGCGAAGTGGACATGATGTTCTACGGCCTCGACCGCCTGACCATGGTGGCCGAGGAAATCCGCACCCTGTCGCGGGCGACGGTGCGCTTCGCCACCCTGCCGATGCTGAGCTTCGAGGTGGTTCCGCAGGCGCTGATGCGGTTCCGCACACGCCATCCTCAGGTGCATATGCTGCAGGATGTCTACACATCCGCCCGGGTTCTCGAACTGGTCGCCTCGCGGCAGGTCGAGCTTGGCGTGGCGCAGACCCACAAGCGCCGCGACGACATCGAAATCCTGCACACCTATCACGCGCGCTGCGTGTGCGTCATGCAGCCCGGCCACCGGCTGGCCTCGCGGGAGCTGATCACGCCGGAGGATCTGGAGAACGAGCCGCTGATCATGCTGGCGCGCCACACCATTTCGGCAAGCTACATCGCCAACGCTTTTGCCGACCACGGTATTTCGCCGACCATCGCCGCCGAGAGCCAGCCCTCCTTCGCCGCCGGTTCGCTGGCCGCGGCGGGTTGCGGAATTGCATTTGTGGATGAGCTGACCGCCATGGCGCTGCGCGGCAGGGTTTCCGCCGTTGCCTTCGAGCCGGAAGTGCCGTTCGATATCTGCATTCTCAAGCCGCGTGAGACGCCGCTTTCCCGTGCGGCGGCGGGCTTTCTGGCGGAACTGGTCGCGGGAATCGAAACCGCGCTGGCCGGCCGGGCGACCCCATAATATTCAGTTATGGGGTCCTGCACTTATTCTATTTGCCCTGTGCCAGCCACACCGCCACAGTTAGCCAACTCTGGTGGTTTGAAGCGGAATTCCGTGTTGGGAGGCAGAAATGGCGCATAAGAAACCCGAAGGCTCGTTCGTCGCGCTCGTCACGCCGATGAATGGCGATGGCAGCATCGATTTCGAGGGCTTTCGCACGCTGCTCGACTGGCATCAGTCGCATGGCACCTCCGCCGTGCTGATCATGGGCTCGACCGGCGAAGTGTCGATGCTGTCGCCGCAGGAGCGCCGCGAGATCGTCGAGAAGACGGTGGCGATGAAGCCGGGCGACATGCAGATGTATTATGGCTGCACCGGTAACAACACTGAAACCACCATCGATTATGTGCGCCATGCCAGGGCCGCCGGCGCGGATGGCGCGATCGTTGCCGCCCCCGCCTATATCGGCGCCGACAACGATGCCATCACCGATTTCATGTTCGAGGTTCTCGACAGCGCCGATCTGGCGATGGGCTTCTACAACAACCCGCCGCGCGTCAAGACGGACCTCCACTGGAGCGATCTGCTGAAGCTCGCCCGCCACGACAACATGGTGGTGCTGAAGGAATCGACCACGCGCGTGGGGCAGGTGGCGCAGGTCTGCGCGGCGAAGCCCGACATGTCGATCATGTGCTGCTGCTCGCCCAATCTCGGCCTCGTCGTGCCGACCATGTCTCTGGGCGGCCATGGCACGGCCAACATGACCGGCAACATCATTCCCGCCGAAATGGTCACGATCTCGACGCCATGGCGCGCGGAAGGCGATGCGGCTGCGTTCCGCGAAGCCTATCTTCGCAACCTGCCGATCCTGCATTTCGTCTATTCGGCCATCAATCCGGTGGCGACCAAGACCATCATGCGCGCGCTCGGCCTGCCTTCCGGCCCGCTGCGCAAGCCGCTCCAGCCGCTGGCGCCGGCAGCGCTTCAGGCCGGTCTCGACGCTTACCGGGCGCTCGGCCTGGACAAGAAGTACGGCCTCTCGATCAGCCCGGCTGCGATCGCGGCCGAATAACCGCACACCGGCGGCTGCGCGCCGGGGGAAGGGGAGCACGACATGGAACTCGGACTGGCTGGCAGGAAGGCGCTGCTGTCGGGAGCGAGCAAGGGCATGGGCAAGGCCTGTGCGCTGGCCGTCGCCCGCGAGGGCGTCGATGTCACCATGGTGGCGCGCACCGCCGGGACGCTGGAAGCCGCCGCCGCCGAAATCCGTGCCGCGACCGGCGCGAAGGTGACCACCGTCGTTGCCGACATCACCACCGAGGAAGGCAGGGCGGCAGCGCTTGCCGCCTGCCCCGAGCCGGATATCCTTCTCAACAATGCCGGTGGCATGCCGCCCGGCGATTTTCGCGAGTGGAACCGCGACGACTGGATCAGGGCGGTGGACATGATGATGCTGCCGCCCATCTTCATGATGAAGGCGACGGTCGACGGCATGATGGAGCGCGGGTTCGGCCGCATCGTCAACATCGCCTCGCGCAGCGTCAAGATCGCCCATGCCGAGCTTGGCCTGTCCAATGGCGCGCGCTCCGGCCTCGTCGGTTTTTCCGCCGGCCTCGCGCGCCAGACCGTGGGCCGCAACGTGACCATCAACACGCTTCTGCCCGGCATTTTCGACAGCGACGGCCAGCGCGCGCATGTGGCGCGCATGGCCGAGACCAGCGGCCGCGCCTATGACGATATCTGGGCATCGCGGGCCGCGGGAAATCCGGCCGGACGCTTCGGGCGGCCGGAAGAGATCGGCGCCTATTTCGCTTTCCTCGTCAGCGCGCATGCCGGTTTCATCACCGGCCAGAACCTGCTGATCGACGGCGGCGAGTATCCGGGAACCTACTGACCATGCGGCGCGGGGCAGGGTCATGAGGATTGCGGTCGCCGGTTTCCAGCACGAAACCAACAGCTTTGCCGGCACGGTTGCCACGCGCGCCGATTTCGACCGGCCGGGCGGCTGGCCGCCCTTCTGCACGGGCGCGGACATGGCGACGATCATCGCGCCTTCCGGCACGCCGGCCGCCGGGGCGATGGCGGAGGCAGCACAATCCGGCGTCGGGGTCGTGCCGCTTTTGTGGTGCATCGGCCTGCCCTCCGGCCCGGTCGAGGACGCCGCCTTCGAGAATATTGCCGCCGACATCTGCGCGCGCTTTCGCGGGGCGCTGGATCAGGGACTGGACGCGCTTTACCTCGATCTGCACGGCGCCATGGTCACGCCGTCGTTCCCCGATGCGGAAGGCGAGCTTCTGGCGCGGCTGCGGCGCATCGCGCCGGCACCGTTCCCCATCGCCGCCTCGTTCGACCTGCATGGCAACATTTCCGAAAAGATGGTGCGCGACTGCACCCTGCTGGAGTGCTACCGCACCTATCCGCATGTCGATCTGCGCGAAACCGGGGCGATGACCATGCGTCGGCTGATCGGTGTGCTGAAAGGCGCGCCCGTGCCTGCCATCGCCTACCGCGCCGTGCCCTTCCTTGCCTCCATCAACGATCAGTGCAGCTTCGTCGAGCCGGTGCGCAGCCTGCTTGAGCGCGGCGCGCAGTTCGAGAAGGCCGGCAAGATCGACCGGGTCAGCCAGTTCTTCGGCTTTCCGCTGGCCGACATCGCCATCTCCGGCCCGTCCATCGTGATTCAGGGGCCGGATGCGGCAAAGGCGGAAGCCGTTGCCGACGCCATGCTGGCGGCGTGGATGCAGGCCGAGGCGCGTTTCGCCACGCGCCTGCCTCAGGCGCATGAGGCGGTAGAGGAAGCAAAGCGCCTGGCAGCCTTGCCCGGCACCGGCCCGGTTGTCATTGCCGATACGCAGGACAATCCCGGTGGTGGCGGCACGGGCGACACCACCGGAATGCTGCGCGCGCTGATCGAAGGCGGGGCGCAGGGCGCGGTGCTGGTTCACATCGCAGATGCGGATGCCGCCGAGGCCGCCCATGCGGCGGGCGAGGGCGCTGTCGTGGATATCGCCATCGGTGCATCGCTGTCGGCCCGTTTCGGCGCGCCGGTTGCGGGTCCATGGCGGGTTGTGAAGCTTGGCAGCGGCAGTTTCACCGGCGTCGGCCCCATGTACAAGGGCAACGCCATCGCGCTCGGCAAGGTGGCGCTTTTGGAGCGGCGGGGCGTGCGCGTCATCGTCGCGCCGCGCAAGATGCAGGCCTCGGAGCCCGGCCTGCTCCTGCATCTCGGCCTCGATCCGCAAACGCTTCCCATTCTGGTGGTGAAAAGCTCGGTGCATTTTCGTGGCGCCTATCAGACGATGGCGCGCGCCATTTTGCCGGCACTGGCGCCCGGCGCCGTCGAGGCCGACCTGTCGCGGCTCGATTATCACAATGTCCTGCGTCCCCCGGCGCGCAATCACAGTCACTCAACAGAAGAGGTCAGCCCGCTATGACGATTTTTCGCAGCTTCACCCGCGCCCTTGGCCTCTGCACCGTGCTGGTTGCAGGCGCTGTCCTGACCGCGCCGGCACAGGCAGGCCCGGAAGACAAATCCATCACCATCGGCATGGGCGAGGATTTCCCGACCCTCGACGGCTATGTGAACACCTCGCGCGATGGCGTGGTCATCACCATGCATCTCTATGACGGCCTCATCTACCGCAATCCGAAGACCTTCGCCTATGAGCCGCTGATCGCCACCTCCTGGGAGCGCATCGACGATCTGACGTGGGAATTCAAGCTGCGCGAAGGCGTGACCTTCCATGACGGTTCGCCGCTGACCGCCGAAGACGTCGTCTTCACCCTGAATTACTGGGCAGATCCCGCCCATGGCGCGCGCTCGCAAGGGTCGGTGTCGTGGATCGACCGTGCCGAGGCCGTCGATGACCTGACGGTGCGGCTGATCTCCAAGACGCCGTTCCCGGCCGCGCTCGAATTCGTGGCCGGATCGCTGCCCATCTATCCGTCGGATTATTTCCAGTCCGTGGGCCCGGAGGTCTTCGGGCAGAAGCCGATTGGGGCCGGCCCCTACAAGCTGGCTTCCAACGAAGGCGGCACCATCAGGCTGGTGGCGCATGAGGGCTACTACGAAGGCGGCGCCAAGCGCACGCCGTCGATCACCACTGTCAACTGGCGCATCATTCCCGATACGGCCACGCGCATCGCCGAAGTGATCGGCGGCGGCGTCGACTGGATCTGGAACGTGCCGTCCGATCAGGTCGAGCAGCTGGAAGTGGTGCCCACGCTCGACGTGGCGCTCGCCTCCACTATGCGCATTTCCATGGTGGCGCTGGACGCGGCCGGCCGCACCGGCGACACGCCGCTGAAGGATGTGCGCGTGCGTCAGGCAATCAACCACGCAATCGACCGCAAGACCATCGTCGAAAACCTTGTCGGCGGCGATGGTGAACTGCTCAATGCGCCGTGCCACCCCTCGCAGTTCGGCTGCGACCAGTCGGCGGCGGTGGTCTATGACTACGATCCGGAGAAGGCGAAGGCGCTGCTCGCCGAAGCCGGCTTCGCCGACGGCATTACGGTCAAGCTCGGCAGCTACCGCGACCGTGCGCGCGCCGAGGCGGTGCAGTCCTATCTGGCGGCTGTCGGCGTCAGGGCCGAACTCGAAATGCTGCAGGCGAGCCCCTCCTTCTCAAGCTGGCGCGAGGGCAAGGTCGGCATGTGGTACGGCGACTGGGGTTCGTTCTCGATGGCTGACAGCTCTGCCTCGATCGGCTCCATGTTCGACGGATCGAGCAATGACGGCGCCCGCGACGAGAAGGTGATCTCGCTGGTCAAGGAAGCGTCGTCGGAACTCGATGAGGACGCCCGCAAGGCGAAATATGCCGAGGCGATCCGCATCATCACCGAACAGGCCTACTGGGTGCCGATGCACACCATCGTCATGGGCTATGCCTATACCAACACGCTTGCATTCGAGCCGACGCTGGATGAACTGCCGCGTTTCTTCGACGCAAGCTGGAAATAGGCGCTGACAAGGGCGCATGGCCGCGCCATAGGGCTTCGGGCGTGCGCAGCGCGTGCGCCCGATTGACCATCTGGCCAGACCGGCAGGGGCAACGCCTCTGACCCTGCCAGAGCATCGGGCCGACGCGCGGTGATTGCGTCGAAGCATAAGGCCTGAACGTTTCTGCGGTTCGAGTGAAAGCAGAAAGTTCAGGCGGCGTGATTGCGGCCCCGGGCAAGAGGAGACGGCAAGCGGGATGCTGACCTATCTGATGAGGCGGGCCACCATGGCGGCGGTGGTGATGGTGATCGTATCGGTCATCTGCTTCGTGCTGAGCAACGTGGCCTCGGACCCGGCGGTCGGCATTGCCGGCGCGCAGGCAACCGATGCCGACCTTGCGGTGGTGCGCCAGACCTACGGCCTCGACCGGCCTTTGCCGGTTCGCTATGCCGAATATATCGGCAATCTTTTGCAGGGCGATTTCGGCACCTCCTATCTCGCCAAGCGGCCGGTGCTGGAGATGATCCTTGAGCGGCTGCCGGTGACGGCGCTGCTGGCCTTCCTGTCGATGGCGCTGGCGCTGGCTATCGCGCTGCCGCTCGGCTGCGCGGCGGCGCTGTGGCCGAACACGCTGGTCGACCGGCTGTCGCAGGTTCTGGCCGTGACCGGTCAGGCCATTCCCAATTTCTGGGCCGGCTTGCTGCTCATCGTCGTGTTCGGCGTGCAGCTGCGCTGGCTGCCCATTTCCGGTTCCGACACGCTGGCGCATTTCGTGCTGCCGGCGATCACGCTCGGCACCTTCGCCATGCCGCCGCTGATGCGGCTGATCCGGGCCGGCATGATCGAGGTGCTGGCTTCCGACTATATCCGCACCGCGCGCGCCATGGGCATCCGGCCCTTCGCGCTGACCTTCAAATACGCGCTGAAAAATGCCGTTTTGCCGGTCATCTCGCTGGCGGCTGTGCAGCTCGGCTTCATGCTCGGCGGCTCGATCGTGGTGGAATCGATCTTCGCCCTCAACGGCGTCGGCTATCTGGCGTGGCAGTCCATGTCGCGCTCCGACATGCCGGTGATCCAGGCGATCGTTCTGCTGATCTCGATGATCTACATCGTGCTGACGCTGGCCGCCGATCTGCTCAACGGCATCATGGATCCCAGACTGCGGGGAGCACGCAAATGACGGCGCTGTCCGCGGCACCGGCCCTGCCGGAAGAAGAGCTTGTCCGCCGGCCGGGCTTCTGGGCGAAGGCGCGGCGTCACCGCACCTTCGTGTTCTCCGCTCTCATCCTGCTCGCCATCCTGCTGATCGCGGTCTTCGCGCCGCTGCTTGCGCCGCATGATCCCTTCATGCAGAGCATCGCGCTGCGGCTGAAGCCGCCCTTCTGGCATGACAAGACGGTGGCGGAACATCTGCTCGGCACCGATCAGCTTGGCCGCGATTATCTCAGCCGCCTGATCTATGGGGCGCGCATTTCGATGGCCATCGGCATTGGCGCGACGCTGATGTCGGCGCTCATCGGCATCACGCTCGGGCTTCTGGCCGGCTATTATGGCGGCTGGATCGACACCGCGATCTCCACCGTCATCACCACGCGCCTGTCGATGCCGATCATCCTGATCGCGCTGGCGGTGGTCGCCATCGTGGGGCCTTCGCTCACCGTCGTCATCGTGGTGCTGGGGCTTTTGTTGTGGGACCAGTTCGCGGTGGTGACGCGCGTGGCCACCCAGCAGGTGTGCACGCGCGACTATGTCACCTCCGCCCGGGTTCTGGGCTGTTCCGTCGGCCATATCCTGTTTCGCGAAATCCTGCCCAATATCCGCGCCCCGCTGATGGTGGTGGCGACGGTGGAAATGGCGCATGCCGTGCTGCTGGAGGCGGCGCTGTCCTTCCTCGGCCTCGGTGTTCAGGCGCCACTGCCCTCGTGGGGGCTGATGCTGTCGGAAGCCAAGACGGCCATGTTCTTCAGCCCATGGCTGATCGTGCTGCCCGGCGCATGCCTGTTCATTCTGGCGCTGGCCATCAATCTGATGGGCGATGCCATGCGTGACCTGACGGCGGGAGGGCGCGGCTGATGCTGCTCGATGTGCACGACCTTCACGTCACCCTGCCGGATCAGGGCCGCAAGCTGCGGGCGGTGCGCGGCGTCGACCTTTCGGTGGCGGCGGGCGAAACGCTGTGCCTCGTCGGCGAATCCGGGTGCGGCAAGTCGATGACGGCGCTCGCCCTGATGGGGCTCCTGCCGCGCAGGGCCGAACGCCGCGCGGCGCGTCTGCGGCTTGGGCCGACCGATCTCGGCGGTCTGTCGGACAGCGCCATGTCGGCACTGCGCGGACGGCGCATGTCGATGATCTTTCAGGAACCGATGACGGCGCTCAATCCGGTCTTCACCATCGGCGACCAGCTCTGCTCCGTCTACCGGCGGCACACCCGCGCCAGCGGCGCCGCGGCGCGGGCGCGAGCCATCGAGGTGCTGGAGAGCGTGGGGCTGACCAATGCAGCGCTGCGCATGCGGCAATATCCGCATCAGCTTTCGGGCGGGCTGCGCCAGCGCGTGCTGATCGCCATGGCGCTGATCTGCGAGCCCGAGCTGATGATCTGCGACGAGCCGACCACGGCGCTCGACGTGACCACGCAGGCCCAGATCCTGCACATCCTCAAAGAGGCGCAGGCCGCCCGCAACATGGGCATGATCTTCATCACCCATGATCTCGGCGTCGTCGCCCGCATCGCCGACCGGGTCGCCGTCATGTATGCCGGGCGCGTGGTGGAGGAGGGCACGCGCGAAGCGGTTCTGCGCCATCCGGCCCATCCATATACGCGCGGCCTGATCGCCTCGGTTCCGAAACCGGGTGGCGGGGAGCCGGGCCAGACGCGTCTGGCCAGCATTGCCGGCAATGTGCCGGCCTTCCATCAGGAGGATGCGCGCTGCCCCTTCCTGTCGCGCTGTTTGCAGCGCATGGATGTGTGCGCCGAAACGCCGCCTCCGGTCCGGCAGGCGCCGGCGGGCCAGAGCTTTGCCTGTCATCTGCTTCCCGGATGGGTGGAAAGCCGGGCGGCGGGCGTGGAGGAGCGCGCATGACCATGCTTCTCGAAGCCCGCGACCTGACCCATGTCTACACGATTCGGCAGGGGCTGCTCGGCAGGCCGGCTCCGCTGCGCGCGCTCAACAACGTATCGCTCAGCATAAAGCGGGGCGAAATCCTCGGCATCGTCGGCGAATCCGGCTGTGGCAAGAGCACGCTGGCCCGCATTCTTCTGGGACTTGAGACGCCGACCTCCGGCACGGTTCTGCTCGAAGGGCGGCCGGTCGGCGACTATCCGCGCCGCGAGCGCGCGCTGGCGGTGCAGCCGGTGTTTCAGGACCCCTATGGCTCGCTCAATCCGTCCATGTCGGTGGAGGAGCTGATCGCCCTGCCGTTGCATGTACATGGCATCGGCAACCGCGCCGAGCGGCACAGGCGCACCGCCACCATGGCCGATCAGGTGGGCCTGCCGCGCCGCGCCCTTGCCGCGCGTCCCGGCGAGCTTTCCGGCGGCCAGCGCCAGCGCGTCGCCATCGCGCGCGCCCTTGTCGCGGGGCCGAGGCTGGTGATCTGCGATGAGCCGACATCGGCGCTCGACGTCTCTGTGCAGGCGCAGATCCTCAACCTGCTGCTCGACCTGCGCGCCGAGCACGATGTCGCCATGCTGTTCATTTCGCACAATTTGTCGGTCATCGAGCACATGGCCGACCGCATGATGGTGATGTATCTGGGGCGGGTGGTGGAAACCGGGCCGACGCGGGCCATTTTCGCGCGTCCTCACCACCCCTACA
This sequence comes from Aquamicrobium sp. NLF2-7, assembly GCF_022359935.1. NCBI lineage: Bacteria > Pseudomonadati > Pseudomonadota > Alphaproteobacteria > Hyphomicrobiales > Phyllobacteriaceae > Aquamicrobium > Aquamicrobium sp. NLF2-7. The sequence continues at coordinate 40,718 of NZ_JAKSED010000003.1, forward strand.
CGACCGTTCTGCGCGATGCGGTGTTCAGCCCGCAGGATGATGGCGGCGTGCCCGATCTCGGCCTGCGCGGCAATTTCCCCAATGCGATGGATGTGCCGTCGGGCTGCGTGTTTCATCCGCGCTGCGGCTTCGCGCATCCGAATTGCAGTGAGGTGGAACCGATGCTGAAAACCCATGGCGGCGATGACCGGGCCTGCGCCTGTCATTATCCCCTGACCGCCGGCCCCTGATCCACAGGCCCCTGATCCACGGGGTAGTGCTTCAGGCAGGCCGCGCTGCAGATAGGTTCCGGCTTGCCGGCAGGCGCTGCCGCAACCGCGCATCGACGCTTTGAACACAGGCAGGACGGCCGTTTCGTCGCCTGCCGCAAACGGGTTTTTGCATGATCGACATGGTTCTCAGCTGGCCGGGTCTGGCGGCGGCAATCGCCTTGCTTGCAGCCGGCGCCATTCAGGGCTCGACCGGCTTCGGCTTCAACATGCTGGCCGCACCGCTTCTGGCCCTGATCGATCCCGCTCTCGTTCCCGGCCCCATGCTGATGCTTGCCACCATCGTCAGCACCGGCGGCGCATGGCGCGAGTTCGATGACGTCAACCGGCGCGACCTCGGCTACTCGCTGAGCGGCCGGGTTCTGGCGGCCTCGCTGGCCGCATTCTGCATCGGCCTGATGTCGCCGCAGGTGTTTTCGGCGCTGTTCGGGCTGGCGGTGCTGGCCGCCGTGGTGCTGAGCCTGAGCGGGCTGAACATCTATCCCACGCCGCGCAATCTCTTCACCGCGGGCACCGTGTCCGGTTTCATGGGCACGCTGACCTCGATCGGTTCGGCGCCGATGGCGCTGGTCTACCAGAATGCCGAAGGCGCGCGGATGCGCGCCACGCTCAACGCCTTCTTCGTCGTGGGCGGGCTGATCTCGATTGCAGCACTTGCGCTGGCCGGACGCTTCTCATGGCATGATGCGGGCATCGCCGTGCTGCTGACGCCGCCTGCCATGCTGGGTTTCCTGTTTTCGGGCTGGACCCGGCGGCTGGTCGACAAGGGGCAGGTGAAGCGGCTGGTTCTGGCCGTGTCCACGCTGTCCGCCGCAGTGCTTCTGTGGCGGGCGATTTTCTGAAGCACGCCGCCCACAAGTGGAACCTGGCTCAAACGCAGCATCCGCGAAGGTCCGTTGGTTGCCTGAAGGCTTCGCCGCCGCGTGCCGGCTATGGCTGTCGTCGTCCGTCGGCGCACACCTCGCGCACGATGCCGCGCAGCCAGCGGTGGGCGGGATCGGCATCGAGGCGCGGATGCCAGGCGAGCGAAATCGCCAGCGCATCGGTTTTTACCGGCAGGTCGAACGTATGAAGGCCGATCCGTGCCGGCGTGGTCAGCCGTGCAGGCACCGCCGCCACATGGTCGGAGGTGCGCGCGATGGCCAGCGCATCGGCGAAATTCGCGACGGCGATGGTCACGCGGCGGCTGAGGCCGAGCGTTTCAAGCGCCGTGTCAATCGGCCCTGAAAAGCGTCCGCGCCGGGAGACGGAGATATGGGGAAAGCCAGCGAAAAGCTCCGGCGTCACAGTGTCGGTCAGCGGATGGCCGGGGCGCACCACGCCGACGAAACGGTCGTGAAACAGCGCCTGAAGGCGGATTTCCGGCCCCGCCGCGCCGATCACGCCAATGTCGACATCGACGCGCCCTTCACGCAGGGCCTCTATGTCCTCCTTGTCCTGGGGAGCGAAGCGCAACCGCACGCAGGGCGCTTCGCGGGCAACGCGGGCGGCGAGCCCGGCGCCGAAGCTCAGCACGAAACTGTCACTGGTGCGGATGACGAAACTGCGCTCCAGCCGTGCGAGATCGAGCTCGTCTTCACCGCGCACCAGCGCTTCGGCCTCGGCGACCAGCACGCGCATCCGTTCGCGCAGGGCTTGCGCGCGCGGCGTCGGCACCAGCCCGCGGCCGGCCCGCACCAGCACCGGATCGCCCAGCAAATGGCGGATGCGGGCAAGCTGGCGGCTCATCGCGGGCGATGAGAGGTTGAGCCGCTGCGCCGCGCCGGTGACGCTGCCCTCGGAAAGCAGGGCATCCAGCGTCACCAGCAAATTCATGTCGGGCGGCGCGCTGCGGCGTGCTGAACCGGCTTTCGTTGGCATGGCGGGCACCGTCAATTCATGCATTTTGCGCAATTTTATAGCGGAGGGATTGCGCGCTGCGCAATTGGGCTTATGCGACTGGCACAGGAAGATCTTAGCCGTCTTGCATGTGTTTCCGGCACTGGCGGGGTTTTCAGAACGCGGGGTCAGGAAAATGAAATTGCCTGTGCAGAAAACAAACTGGAAACTGGGCAGGCCTTGGGGAGGAGGCAGCGCCTGTTCTCCTGTGGCCGCATTCGTCGCTGCCTGGGCGAGGATCTGCGTTGCCTAAGGGGAGGATAGACATGTCCGCAAAAGAACCGGCTCAGGCCGTGGCTCTGCATCGCTTCAGGCTGACTCAGGAAGGCGTGGTCTCGCTGATCGCGCTGACTTTGTTCGTCGCCTTTGCGCTGTTCCTCAACAATTTCCTCACACAGGGCAATCTCCTGACCCTGCTGAAGAATGTCGCCATTCTCGGTACGCTGGCTGTCGGCATGGGCTTCGTGGTCGTCGGGCGCGGCATCGACCTGACCATGGTTGCCGTCATGGTGGTGGGCGTTGCGTTCGCCATCTGGCTGACAAGTCAGGGTTTCGGCTTTGGCCAGGCGGTGCTGATCGGCGCCGTGCTGGTCGCCTGCTGCGGGCTGATCACCGGCATCCTGATCGCCATCGCCGAAGTGCCGCCGATCTTCGCCACCCTTGCCATGGCCTCCATCGTCTATGGCGGCGGCCGCGTCGCCTTCAGTTCGGACGTGCTTTATGCGCCGGGCGGGATCGGCTGGCTGATGGCCATCGGCTCGGGCACCTTTCTCGGCATTCCCTATTCCATCCTGATCCTTGCCGGCATCGCGGCGCTGATTGCGCTGTTTCTCAGCCTCACCCGCTTCGGCCGCTTCATCTACGCCACCGGCGACAATCCCCATGCGGCGCGCACCATGGGCCTGCCGACGCGCCCAGTGCAGATCAGTCAGTATGTGGTGGCGGCGCTCATCGCCTATGCCGCCGGCATTCTGATGACCGGCCTCGTCTCGGGCATCAACACGCGGCTCTACAATTCAACCCTGATCTACGATGTGCTGCTGGTGGTGGTGCTGGGCGGCATCAGCCTCTCGGGCGGTCAGGGCGGCGTGCGCAACGTTCTGGTCGGCACGGTTCTGGTCGGCATTCTGATCAACGGCATGACGATCATGAATTTCAGCTACACCAGCCAGAACCTGATCAAGAGTGTGATCCTGCTGGCGGCGCTGGCACTGGATGCGGTTATCAATCCCCGTGATGAGCAGACGTCGCAGAGCGGCGACATCTGACCGCAATCTGACCGCACGGGCCTTTCAAGACAAAATCAGTGAGGAGAAAAAGCATGTCTGTTCTGAAGAAAACCGCGCTTGCCGGTCTGGCCGCCGCTGCGCTGTTTATGGGAATTCCTGCCAAGGCCGCCGAAATCGAGCAGGTCGGCCGCGCCGCCTATCTGGAGGCCATGGCAGGCAAGAAGGTGATCTTCGTGCCGCTGTCGCAGGGCATGGACCTCAACCAGGCCTGGACCGCGGTCTGGCAGCGTCACGCCGCCCGCTACGGCTTCAGCTTTGAAGTGCGCGATCCGAACATGGACACCGCCGCAGGCATCCGCGCGCTGCAGGGCGCGGTCGCGGAGAAGCCCGACGTGCTGATCGTGCAGAACCCCGACGTGCAGACCTATGCGCGGGCGCTGAAACAGGCGCAGGATGCCGGCATCAAGATCCTGCAGATCAACATGCAGTCGATCACCCAGACCGACAGCTATGTCGGCAATGACTGGATCGAGATGGGCCGTCTGGAAGCCGGCGAGCTGGCCCGCACCTGCCTCGCGCCCGGCGCGCCTTCGGGCAAGATCGTCTGGCTGGCCGGCGTCCAGACCGGCGCAGCCAACATCTATATGCGCGAGGGCCTCAATCAGATCCTGGCCGAGAATCCGGGCCTTGAACTGGTGTCCGACCAGCCGGCCGATTACGACAGCGAAAAGGCCCGCCAGATCACCGAAACCGTGCTGCAGCAGCATCCTGACCTGTGCGGCATCATGGGCATCTGGGACAATGCCGAGGTGGGTGCCGGCGCTGCCGTGCTGGCGGCCGGCAAGCAGGATCAGGTGACCATCGTCACCAATGGCGCGGGCGCGCACACCGCCTGCGAGAGCATCGAAAAGGGCCTGCTCGACGTCGTCTACAACTTCAACGCACCGATCCAGGCCGAGATCGCGGCACAGCAGATCTCCGAGTTCCTGCAGAACCCCGATCGTGTCGCCGGCTCGGAAAAGACCGTCTTCTTCGGTCCGATCACCCGTGTCGACAAGTCGAACGCCAGCGGCCGCAACTGCTGGACCATCGATCAGCTGAAGTAAGGACGAGGGCAGAATGAGCCTCAGCGAAAGCCTTGTCCGGTTGCGTTACCGGGTGTTTCCCGATCACGTTCTGGGCGAGATTCTCACCAAGAAATGGGTGGACAGCGCAATCCCCTTCGCCGCTCTGGTGCTGGTGATTGCGATCTTCGGTCCGATCGTGCCGCGCTTCTTCCAGTTCGGTACGATTTCCCTGCTCTCGGGCGAGATGGCCGAGCTGGGGCTCGTCGTCCTTGGCCTGACTGTGGTGATGATTTCGGGCGGCATCGACCTGTCGGTCGGTTCCACCTTCGCGCTCTGCGTCACCACCGCGCTCTACATGATGAACGTGCAGGGGCTCAGCCTCGGCGGCGGGTTGGCGGCCACGCTGGCCGTCGGCGCGGTCTGCGGCGCGATCAACGGCTTCATGGTCGGCATTCTGAGGATGCGGGCGTTTCTCACCACGCTGGTGACGCTGATCATCTTCCGTTCGGTGTTCGATATCGTCTTTCCGCAGATCTCGACCGACATCGTGATGAACTATCCGCAGTCGCCCGCCTATGACGCGCTTGGCATGGGGCATCTGCTCGGCCTGCCGATCTCGTTCTGGGTGATGGCCGCCGTGGCGCTGGTGCTGCACATCGTCCTGTCGCGCGGCCGGTATGGCTGGCGTCTGCTGGCGGTGGGCGGGGCACGCCGCTCCGCGCACAATGCCGGCATCAATGTGCGGTGGACGGTGTTTTCCGCCTATGTGCTGTGCTCGGTGCTGGTTGCGCTGGGGGCCTACCATTTCTCGGCGCGCATCGGCTCCGCCGCCTCCGACATCGGCGCGGGAATGGAGCTTCAGGCGCTGACCGCCACGGTGCTTGGCGGCATCTCGCTGGGCGGCGGCCGCGGCTCGGTGGCCAAGGCGCTGATGGGCGCGCTGTTCGTGCTGATCCTGTCGACCTCGCTGCTGGCACTGGCCATTCCGGGGCCGGTGAACGCGCTGATCCTTGGACTGGTTCTGGTGAGCGCGGTGTTCCTCGACGTGCGCTGGGTCAAGAACCGTCACAAGCTTCTGCGCGCGGTCTATATCTCGCCGACCTTCAACAAGCTGCCGCCGGCGATCTCGACCACGGTCGGCCCGCTTGTGCCCAACGACCGGCTGCGCGCTTCCGAGCCGATCGGCCTTGGCATCATGGATGGTGCGGAGGATGCGATCTTCGACCGCGACGGCAATCTCTACACCGGCTCGCGACACGGCGACATCATGCGCTGGTTCGGGCCCGACTACACACGCTATGAAATCTTCGCCCATACCGGCGGCGCGCCGCAGGGCATGGCCTTCGACGCCACGGGCAATCTCGTCGTGTGCGTGGGCGGCATGGGGCTCTATCAGGTCTCGCCCGAGGGCGAGGTCAGGCTGCTGACGGCCGAGACCAACCGCAGCTGGACCTCCATCGCCGATGACTCGGTGATGAAGCTGGCCGACGACTGCGACATCCTCCCCGATGGCCGCATCATCTTCTCCGAGGCCACCGTGCGCTTCGAGATGCATGACTGGTACGCCGATGCGCTGGAAAGCCGGGGCAATGGCCGCCTCATCGTCTACGATCCGAACACCGGCACCACCCGCACCATTCTGAGCGATCTGATTTTCCCCAACGGGGTGTGCACCTCCTATGACGGCGAGTCGGTGCTGTTTGCCGAAAGCTGGGCCTGCCGCGTCAACCGCTATTACTATGCCGGGCCGAAGAAAGGCCGGCTGGAGCGGGTGATCGAGGGTTTGCCGGGCTATCCCGACAACATCAACCGCGCTTCGGACGGCACCTACTGGCTGGCGCTGATGGGCTCGCGCACGCCGGCGCTCGACCTGTCGCTGGAAATGCCGGGCTTCCGCCGCCGCATGGCGCGCCGGGTCTCGCAGGACGCCTGGCTGATGCCGAACCTGAACACCGGCTGCGTGCTGAAGTTCAACGAAAAGGGCGAGATCCTCGAAAGCTTCTGGGATCTGGGCGGCACCCGCCACCCGATGATCACCTCGATGCGCGAGCATCGCGGCACGCTCTATCTGTGCGGCATCTTCAACAACCGCATGGGTGCGCTCAAACTGCCCGATGCAGATCAGAACTGGTGCGGCGTCGACAGCTACTGGGGGAGGCCGGCATGAACGCGATCCGCCGTTTCATCGACCGTCGCCTTGGCCGGGGCGAAGCCGCGATCACGGTGCCGGTGCTCGACGGGCCGCTGATGCCCAATGCGGCGCTGGACGAGGCCGGAATTTTCGCCGAGCTGGCTGGCGCCGACAACATCGTGCTGTGCGGCAAGGGGCTGGTGGCCTCCTCGGGTGGGCGCGTGCTGCGGCTGGGTCCGGCCGGGCAGGCGGACGAAGAGCTTTTCGCCTTCGACAACGAGGTGTCGGCGCTTGCCTGCGGCAAGGGCATGCTCGCCATCGGGCTGGACGGAAAGGGCGTGACCATTCGCGGCGGCAGCCATGACGGCAGGACCTACGACATGGCCGAAGGGCCGCGCCATCCGACCTCGCTGGCCTTTCTCGACGCCGACACGCTGCTGGTGACGGAGGGCGCCTCATCGCGCCGCGCCCGCGACTGGCGTCGCGACCTGATGGAAAAAGGCGCTTCGGGCAGCCTGTGGCGGCTCAGCCTTGCCAGCGGCGAAGCCACGAAAATTCTCGGCGGGCTGCGCTGGGCCGGCGGCGTTGCCGCCACCGGCTCGCAAAAGGTGTGGCTGGCCGAAAGCTGGCGTCACCGCATTCTGTCGGTCGACCTCACCAGCGGACGCATGGAGCCTGCCCTTGAACATCTGCCCGCCTATCCGGCGCGGATTGCGCCGGCGGTGGATGCCGGCTTCTGGCTGAGCTTCTTCTCCGTGCGCAACCAGCTTGTCGAATTCATCCTGCGCGAACCGGCCTATTGCAGGCGGATGCTGGCCGAGGTTCCCGAGCCGTTCTGGATGGCCCCGGCGCTGGCCTCGGGCCTGTCCTTCTCGGAGCCGATGCAGGGCAGCCAGCTGCGCCGCATGGGCGTGACCAAGCCTTTCGCCGAAACGCGCTCCTACGGGCTGGTGGTGCACTGCTCTGCACAGATGAAGCCGCTGCGCAGCTTCCATTCGCGCGCCGATGGGGCTGCCCATGGGTGCGTTGCGGCGGTCGAGCATGGCGACGACCTGTTCGTCGCCTCGAAAGGTCATGGCAAGGTGCTGCGCCTTGCCGGCGCGGCGCGGGAGGCCTGAAGATGGAAACCGTGGTCGAACTCACGAATGCCACGAAAAGCTTCGGCGGGATCGCGGCCTTCCGGTCGATGGATTTCACCTTGCGCCGTGGCGAGGTTCACGCGCTTCTGGGCGAGAACGGCGCCGGAAAATCGACGCTGACCAAGGTGATCGCCGGCGTCTACCGGCTGAGCGAAGGGGTGATGACCCTTGACGGGCGCGAGGTGAACTTTTCCTCGCCGGCCGAAGCGCTGAAGAACGGCGTGGTGATGGTGTTCCAGGAAACCAATCTGGTGCCGGCGATGACGGTGGCGCAGAACATCTATCTGGGCGACGAAAAGATGTTCAACCGCCTGCGCGGCCTCTACATCGAGGCGCGCCAGTTTCTGGTCGGCATGGGGTTTCAGGTCGATCCGACCGCGCAGGTCTCGACGCTTGGCGCGGCGCAGAAGCAGATGGTCGAAATCGCGCGCGCCGTTCACCACAATGCCCGTGTCATCATCTTCGACGAGCCGACCGCCACGCTGACGCCGGAGGAGAAGCGGCATTTCTTCATGCTGGTCGAGCGGCTGAAGGCGAAGGGCGTCGCCATCGTCTTCATCACCCACGCGCTGGAGGAGGCGCTCGAGGTTTCCGACCGCATCACCATCCTGCGCGACGGCCTGCTTGCGGCCACCGGCGCGGCCGGCGAATTCACCCGCGAGAGCATCGTTCACGCCATGGTCGGGCGCAATCTCTCGGCCAGCCTCCACGGCAGCGGCAAGCGCAAGCCCCGGCCGTATGGCGAGAAGGTGCTGAGCGTGGAGAACCTGTCCTGCGGGGCCATGGTGCGCAACTCCTCCTTCTCGGTGTTCGGCGGTCAGGTGACGGGCATCTTCGGCCTTGTCGGTGCCGGGCGTTCCGAAATGGCCAAGGTGGTGGCAGGCGTCCTCAAGCGCGACTTCATGCATGGCGGCGAAGTCCGTCTGAACGGCCGGCCTGTGCGCTACCGCGTGCCGCGCCCGGCCATGCGCGACGGCATCGTCTACGTCACCGAGGACCGCAAGTTCGACGGTTTCTTCGAAACCATGACGGCCGGGCAGAACATCCTGCTTGGCGAGCTGTCGAAGAAGTCCAATCCGCTGTCGGTGGTGTCGCCGCGCCGGGCGATGGAGCTGGCGAAGGAATGGGGCGAGCGGCTGCAACTGAAGCAGATTTCCGACCGTGCGCGCATGATCGAGCTGTCCGGCGGCAACCAGCAGAAAGTGGTGATCGCCAAGTCGCTGATCCAGGAGCCGAAGCTGATCATCTTCGACGAGCCGACGCGCGGCGTCGATGTCGGCGCCATCGTCGAGATCCACCAGCTGATCCACGATCTCGCCGATCAGGGTCTGGCCGTGGTGGTGATTTCCTCCTATCTGCCGGAGATCATGGCGGTGTCCGACCGCATTCTGGTGGCCAAGCGCGGCAAGATCGTCGAGGAAATGATGGCCCTTGACGCGGATGAGGAAAAGATCATGTTCGCGGCCGTTCACTGAGCGGCTCTCGACGCGGGCTGCCGGCGGTCGGATTTCGTGATCCCGGCCTGAAGACAGGGAGCCCGCCATGGCCGCGAATAACGTCAATCTGAAGCTGTTGCAGACCTTTCTGCTGGCCGCCGAACATGGCAGCTTCCGCCGCGCCGCCGAGGAGAGCAACCGCTCCCCGTCGGCCGTCTCCATGCAGATCCGCGATCTGGAGGCGCAGGTGGGCATGAGCCTGTTCATCCGCACGCCGCAGCGCGCCAATCTGACGCCAGAGGGCAGGGTGCTCTACGAGCAGGTCAGCACCGCCATGGCCGAAGTGCAGGCGGGGCTGGCGCGGCTGTCGGAAGTGGCGGCGCAGCGGCGCGGCCATGTGAAGATCGCCTGCGCGCCCACCCTTGCCTCGACGCGGCTCGGGCGCATTCTGGCGACCTTCAAGCTGCGCTATCCCCGCAGTCTGGTCGACGTGAAGGAAACGCCGCCCACCGCCGCCCTGACGCTGCTGCAGGAGCAGGAGGTGGAGCTTTATATCGGGCCGGAAGTGCCCGGCCTCAGCGATTTCCAGTTCGAGCCCATCCTCGAAGATCATCTGGTCGCCTGCGTGCCCGCCGATTTCGATGACGGCGCGCAGAGCTTTCTTCTGTCGGAAGTGGCGAACTATCCGCTCATCCTGCTGGACCGGCAGACCGCCAGCCGCGCCCTCATCGATCGCATCAGCGCCGATCAGAACCTGACGCTCAACATGCAGTATGAGGTGCAGAACGCCTACACGGCGATCGCGCTCGCCTCGGCCGGGCTCGGCGTGGCGCTGGTGCCGGAAATCGCGGTGCCGATGTTGCCGGCGGCCGAATTCCGGGTCGTGCGGATCGCCGATCCGCAATCCAGCCGCTCGGTCGGCATCCTGACCGCCAAAGGCTATGTGCAGCACAGCTATTCGGAACAGCTTATCGAGCTGATCCGCACCGAGCTTTGCCGGCCCTGATGCCGGCAGCGACGTCCGCGCGCTGGCAGCGTTCGCGGCTCAGTCGGTGTTGATCCAGATCGCCTTGGTCTGGAGATATTCATACATGTGCTCCAGCCCGCCCTCGCGGCCATAGCCGGACATTTTCATGCCGCCGAAGGGCACCGCCGGGTCGATGGCGTGGTACATGTTCACCCACACCGAGCCGGCGCGGATGCGTCGCGACAGCTTGTGCGCGGTGCCCAGATGGTTGGTGAAGATGCCGGCGGCAAGACCGTAGGGCGTCGCATTGGCGCGCTCCACCACCTCGTCCAGCGTATCGAACGGCAGCGCGGAGATGACGGGGCCGAAGATTTCCTCGCGCGCGATGGTCATCGCATCGGTAACGCCGCCGAACACGGTTGGGGCAATGTAATGGCCGCCCTCCAGCCCGGGTGCTTCATGGCGGGCGCCGCCGGTGAAGGCGCGCGCGCCTTCCTCGATGCCGAGGCCGAGAAACCCTTCGATGCGCTGGCTCTGGCGGGCCGAGATGATCGGGCCGATCTCGGTGTCCGGGTCAATGCCATGGCCTATGCGCAGCCTGCCCGCAAAGTCGGCGACGCGGGCGACGAATTCGTCGTGGATCTCGCGGGCGACGAAAAGCCGTGAACCGGCAATGCAGATCTGGCCGGAATTGGCGAACACCGCCATGGCGGCTACGGGCACGGCCTTGTCCATATCGGCATCGCGGCAGACGATGACCGGGGATTTGCCGCCCAGTTCCAGCGAAACATGCTTCAGCGTGCCGGTGGCGGCGCGGGCAATGGCCTGGCCGGTGGCGGTGGAGCCGGTGAACACGATCTTGTCGACGCCCGGATGCGCGGCCAGCGCCGCGCCCGCATCGGCGCCATGGCCGGTCACCACATTCAGCACGCCGTCCGGCAGGCCGGCCTCGGCCATCAGCCGGGCGATCAGCAGCACCGTCAGCGAGGCTTCTTCCGACGGCTTGAGAACCACGGTGCAGCCGGTGGCGATCGCCGGAGCGATCTTCCAGACCGAGCCGGCGATCGGCGCATTCCAGGGGATGATGGCGCCGACCACGCCGATCGGCTCCTTCACGGTCTGCGACAGGATTTCGCCGGGGAACGAGTTCGGGATGGTCTGGCCATGGATGGCAACCGCCTGTCCGGCATAGAAACGCAGCATGCCGAGCACCCGGCGCGAATTGGCAAGCGTGCGCGCAATCGGCATGCCCATGTCGAGCGTGTCCGACAGGCACAGCGTTTCCCATTCCGCCTCGAAACGCTCCGCGATGCGCAGCAGAAGGGCCTGCCGCTCAAACGGGGTGAATTTCGACCACGGGCCATCGAAGGCGCGCCGCGCGGCCGCGACGGCGGCGTCGATGTCGGCAGCGGCCCCTTTCGGCACCGTTGCCAGCAACGCGCCATTGGCGGGGTTGCGGGCATCCATCACCTCGCCGGAAGCTGCCGGCACCCATTTCCCGTCGATGAACATCGGACGGAAGCCGCCATCGTAAAGGGCGGCGGCGCGGCTTTTCCAGTCAGTCATGTTTTTCCCCGGAGCACGGCATTACCGGTGCAACATGAGCCACGCGGGCGTGCATCTCAAGGAAGGAAACCTGATTGCGCGTTCAGATAATGCGACTGTTACCGGCCATGGCTTTCCAGCATTCTGAACATCGGTTTTTTGCGTGAAGACGACCCGCAGGAGTGAGGATGCGACTGACAGGAAAAATTGCCGTGATCACCGGTGGGGGATCGGGCTTCGGCGAAGGGATCGTGCGCAAGTTCGTCGCCGAAGGCGCGAAGGTCGTGCTGATGGACCGCGATCAGGCCAATGCCGAGCGGGTCGCGCAAAGCCTCGGCGACGATTGCCGGCCGCTCGTCGGCGATGTGGCGACGGCGCAGGGCATGGAAGCGGCCCGCGATCTGGCGCTGTCCGCCTTCGGCGGGCTGAACGTGCTGGTCAACAATGCCGGCGTCGGCCATGTGCCGACACCCCTCGACGATATCGACGAGGCGACCTTCGACCGTATCGCCAATGTGAACATGCGCTCGATCTATTACGGCGCGCGCGCCATGGTCCCGCATTTCAAGGCGCAGAAGGCGGGGGCGATCCTCAATGTGGCCTCCACCGGCGGCGTTTCGCCCCGGCCGAACCTGACCTGGTACAACGCTTCCAAGGGCTGGGTCATCACCGCCACCCGCGCCATGGCGGTGGAGCTTGCGCCTTTCGGCATCCGCGTGAACGCGATCAACCCCGTGGCCGGCGACACGCCGCTTCTGTCGACCTTCATGGGTGCGGACACGCCGGAGATCCGCGCCAAATTCCTTGCCTCCATCCCCATCGGCCGTTTCTCGACGCCTGAGGACATGGGCAACGCCGCCGCTTTCCTCTGCTCGGAGGAAGCCTCGATGATCACCGGCATCGCCATGGAAGTCGATGGCGGACGCTGCATCTGAGGCCGGAACCATGAAAGACACATATGAAATTGCCGTCGTACCCGGCGACGGCATCGGCCCGGAAGTGGCCGCTGCGGCTGTGCGGGTGCTGCGCGGGGCTTTCGGCAATGATTGCCCGCTGCGCTTTTGCGATCACCCGGCCGGGGCGGAGCTTTACCGCCAGACCGGAGAGAGCTTTCCGCAAGCCACGTTCCGCGCCTGCGCGCAGGCCGATGCGGTTCTGCATGGGGCGGCCGGCATTCCCGGCGTCGTGCATCCCGACGGCACCGAGGCGGGTCTGGATTTCACCCTGCGGCTGCGCTTCGAGCTGGATCTCTACGCCAATATCCGCCCGATCCGCCTGTATCCGGGCATCCGCTCGCCGCTGGCCGATGTGAAGGCAGGCGAGATCGACTACATCATCCTGCGGGAAAACAGCGAAGGCCTGTATGCGGCGCGCGGCGCCGGCGCGCAGCTGCGCGGCGAAATGGCGGTCGACACGCTGGTTCAGACCCGCAAGGGCGTGGAACGGATCGTGCGCAAGGCGTTCGAGCTGGCGCGGGCTTCCAATGGCGCGCCGGCTGACGGCGTTCGCCGTGTCACCTGCGTGGACAAGGCGAACGTGCTGCGCAGCTACGCCTTCTTCCGCTCGATCTTCGATGAAGTGGCCGCGGACTATCCCGATATCGAGGCCGAGCATGGCCTGATCGACGCGATGGCGATGTATCTCGTCACCCGTCCGGGGCATTACAACGTGATCGTCACCGAAAACATGTTCGGCGATATCCTGTCCGATCTCGCCGCCGCCACCATCGGCGGCATGGGGCTCGCCCCTTCGGCCGAGGTGGGGGAAAGGCAGGGCCTGTTCCAAGCTGCCCACGGCTCCGCCCCCGACATTGCCGGCAAGGGCATCGCCAATCCCTATGGTACGGTGCTGTCGGCCGCCTCGATGCTGGAATGGCTGGCGGCAAACCATGACGACGATCGTCTGGCGCGGGCCGCATCGCGCATCCGTGAGGCGGTGAGTGCGGCGATAGAGGCCGGGCTGATCAGCCGCGACCTTGGCGGCGACAGCGGCAGCGCGCTGATCACCCAAGGGTTGTGCGAGCGCCTGCGCTGACCCGGATGTGACGACGACCCGGCGGGAATCCCGCGGGGCAGGGAAACAGGGGCCGGGGCAAAACCCTGCCGGCAATGCAACATGCCGGCAGGGTAAGCCGCCGGCATGATCGGTGGGACGGGACGCTGCTTTCGTCAGAACCCGATGCGAACAACGCTCTCGGCGCCCTTTTCGCCATGGCCCTTCTTGACCGTGACGAACAGCGCGTTGCGTTCGCGGTCGAGCGCCAGACTGTTGGGGTGGACCGGTAGGGCGATCTTCTCCACAAGCTCATAGCTCTTGGTGTCGAAGACGCTGACCGTGCCGTCATCCCTGTTGGTGACATAGAGCCGCTCGCCGCCGACCAGCGGGGCCACCGGTCCGGCTCCCGTCGGCAGGTGACGGATGGTCCTGCCTTCGGCATCCATCACCACGACGCGGTTTCCCTCGCCCCTGATCTTGTAATCGGGAATAACGTCAGCGCGCATCTTGTCGATGAATTCGTTGCCCTGATCGGTCGCGAAGATGCGTTCTCCGGCGGCATCGAGAGCAAGGTTCAGAAGCTGGTCGCCCTCCACCTCGGCGGTGGCGAGCAGTTCGGGCCCTTCCGTGTTCAGAACGAAGAGCTGTCCCTGAAGGTTCGAGACGTAGAGCCTGTCACGCGTGGCATCGAGTACGGCACCGGCTACCCCGGCCCCGAAGCCTGGGATCACCTTTTCCACCTTGAGGGCCGCCGTATCGACGACGTAGAGCGCGCTGTCCTTCGCGGCCAGACCGGGGGCATAGAGGCGGTTGTTCTCAGGATCGAGCACCAGTTCGCGGAAATTGTGGGGGTATTCCGGCTTGCCCTTGTCGGTGGTCACTTTTTCAGCAAGCTGCACGGTGCCGAGCACGGCATCCGTTCTGGTGTCGATGACCGTGATCGAGGCGCTGGTGGTGTCGCCGACATAGAGGCGGCCGGCGGCATCGTCGAGTGCGAGGCCGAAAGCCCGGCCGGACAGGACGATTTCGCCCTTTTTCTCAAGAGTGCGTGCATCGAGCCGCAGGATGCGGCCAGCCTCTGCGCCTTCGCCGAAGCCGCCGGCGGAGGCCACGAAAACGGCGTCCTGCGCCGGCGAATAGACCAGCTCGTAAAGAGCCGGCGCGACCTCCATGCGCAGGATGCGGGCCGAAGGTTCCGCAACCGTGGCGGCAGCCGCGCCGGCCGCGAAGGCGGATGTCGCCAGGAATGTGGCTGCCAGCAGTGCCGACAGGCCGAGTGCAAGTCGTTTCATCGGGTCTTCTCCTTGGGTCAGAAGTCCATCGTGGCTGAAAACAGGAAGGTGCGGGGTGCGCCATATCCACCGGAAAGATCGCCGCCGGCCCAGTAGGATTCGTTGGTCACGTTCTGCACCATGGCGCGAAGCGTCAGCGGGTTGTCGCCGATCCGCGTGGTGTAGCGCGCGCCCAGATCCAGCGTGGTGAAGTCAGGCACCGTCAGGGTGTTGGTGTTGTTGGCATAGCGCTTGCCGGTATAGCTGATATTGCCGAGCAGGGTCAGGCCCTCAATCGTCCCGACATCATATTCCAGACCGAGCTTGGCCATCACCGAAGGCACGCCGGTGGCGTGTCTGCCCTGCGTCTCCGCCTTGTCCGATTTCGTCACCTTCGCATCGGTATAGGCAATGCCGCCGAGAAGGCGCAGGCCCGACCTGATTTCACCATAGACGCTGAGCTCGACGCCCCGGTTGCGCTGTTCTCCATAGACATCGTAGATCTGGGTGGCCGGATCGATATAGGCGCTTGGCTTCCCGATCTGGAACAGGGCGAGCGAGGTGGTGACGCTGCCCATATCCCATTTGGCCCCGACCTCATATTGCGTGGTCTTGTAAGGCTTGAGAATGTCGCCGGAATTGGCTGCGTTGAGCGGCGCTGTGGAACCCGGGCTCAGGCCCTCGATATAATTGGCGTAAAGCGAAATGCTGTCGGTCGCCTTGTAGACGACGCCGATGCCGGGGGTGAGCCGGCTGGACTCATAGCTGGAAGCAAGCTGTCCGCTCGGCAGATAAAACTGTTCGCGCTTCACGTTCTGGTATCTTGCGCCCACCGTGACCTGCAAACGGTCGTCGAAGGCCTTCATCGTGTCGGAGAAGGCATAGCTGGAGAGATGCTGTTCGATCGCTCCATTCGGCAGGAGCGGCAGGTCGGGGGCCGGGCCGAAATCCAGATGGTGATAATTGGTGTTCCAGAAATTCCGCCTGGCGTTGGTTTCAAACTCGATCCTGGATTTGAAGCCGCTGGCGGACAGGTTCCATTCATGCGTAACCCCGCCCAGCGCGAAATTGCCGCGCAGGCCCGCCTCGCCGGAATATTGCGTGCCATCGGTCTTCTGGCGGGTGGCCGAAACCGAGATGTCGCCGGCATTGTTCATCAGCGTCTGAGAGGTGATCAGCGCATCGTAGCCGCCCGAGCGGCGGCCGACGGCGGCATAGGCGGTGATGGAATCGGTGAGATCGACCTCGCCGCGCAGCACCACCACGTCCGTCTCCGTCGAATTGAACGCCCACGGGGCGGCCAGCGAATGCTTGCCGTTGCGCGCAGACGGGATTTGGGTAACGGCCGGAGACAGGGCAAGGCCGAAATAGTTGACCCCGTCCATGTCTTCCTTCTGCTTGTAGTAGTCGACCGAGAAGCGGGCACGCTCGCCGCGCCAGTCGAGGCCGACCGCGCCGATCTTCATGCCATGCTTCTCGTCATCGACAGCCGTATGGCCGTCCCTCAGCACGCCGTTGACGCGGATGCCCCATTCCTTGTTCTCGCCGAAGCGGCGGCCGATATCGGCATGCACGCCCCACAGGCTGTCGGACGAATAGCTTGTCGTCAGCCGGGTCAGCGGCGCGTCCTCGGCCCGCTTCGGCACCAGCGAGACGATGCCGCCGACGCTGCCGGCCGGCGGCATGCCATAGAGGAAGGTGGAGGGGCCTTTCAGGACCTCGATCCTGTCGGCGAATTCGGTCGAGCCGCGCATGTTGGGCGCCATGCCCGCCAGACCGTTGAAGAGCACGTCATCGGCCGAGCTTGAGAAGCCGCGGATGTAGAAGGTCTCGAAGATGGTGCGCTTGCTCGGCACATAGACGGAAGGGTCGGTGGCGCCGATCGCGGCTCCGATGTCCTGCGCCTCGCGGTTCTTCACATGGTCGGACGTGTAGGAAACGGTGCTGAAGGGCGTGTCCATCACGTCCTTGTTGCCGAGCAGGCCGATGCCGCTGCCGGTGGCCACCTGCCCGCCCGCATAGGCCGGCGGCTTGCCGCCCTTGCCGTGGATGAGAACGGTGTCGAGGTTGATGGTGCCGTCCTCGCTCTCCTGCTGCTTTTTTGGCGCATCCTCCGTCTTTTCTCCGGCAGCGGGTTTTGCAGTCCGGCTTTGCGCCATGCCCGGGCCGGTGGTGATGCCGATGGCGAAGGATGAGGCGAGCGCCGTGGTCAGGAGCAGCCGCGCGGTGCGCGCGCCAAGAGAGTGTCGTGCAGTCAGGCAGTACATTATGGGGGTCCCCGCGAGAATTAGTTCACACCCATTAACTTAATTGACAAAACCAGTCAACTTTTCCGGCGTCAAAACGCAACACACAGAAATCATTGTGAAAATTTGTTTTTCTGGTATATCCGGCTCAAGTGCCCGTGCTTTTTGCACAGACACTCAGGTGGGGAAAGGAGAGCCATGATCGGGAGCCATCCTGTAACCGCGAGAGGTCGTCCAAGGACCATCACGCGGGAGCGCCTGAGCGATGCCGGCATCGAGATCACGCTTCCCAATGTCACCATTCTGGGCATTGCCGCGCATCTCGGCGTCAGCGCCAAGGCGCTCTACAAGCATGTCTCCGGCCTTGAGGAGCTGAAGCAGCAGATTGCGGAGGATTTGTTCCTGCGCTGGGAGCTTCCGCCGCCCGCGCCCGATGGCGGCGAGGGGCTTGAAAGCTTCATGCTGTCGTTCAGCCAGTCGATGTGGATGCTGGTCGAGCGGCATCCCGGCATCGCGCCCTACATTCTTCGCGAGGACCTGATAACGCCGGCGATGATGCGGAAGATGGAAGAGCACCAGCAAGGTGTCGCGCGCATCTTCGGCATTCCCTTTACGCGGGCGAACTGGCTGTTGTTCATTGTTGCCTATTTCTGCGTGTCGGTGGCCGATACCGTGCTGCCCATCAAGGACGGGCAGGAGGTTCTCCCCCAAAGGGGCGGACTGAAAAGGGCGGACTGGATCAAGGCCCAGTACGACCTCGGAGCAAGGGCGCTGATCATCGGTTCGCTGGCGACCATGGACCAGATTCCGGAAGGCTGACCGGCAGCCGCGCCGACATGCTGCCCGCTTCCCGGCCACATATCCGCTGTTGAGTGTCGACACCTCTTGTGCCAACCTGAAGGCGGAGGAGAAAGATCATGGTGTCGGCGCTGTCGCACATCAGGGAGATCGAGCGCGTTGCCATGGGCAGGCCCTCGAACCGGGATCGCCCTGTCATTCAGTCATGGCTGCGTTGCCTCAACGACTACCAGCTCAATCCCGCGCGCCCGCAGGAAGCCTATATCGTACCCGCCACCCAGTTGCGGGAACATCGCGAGCAGTCGGAAGAGCTGATCCGCATCGGGCGAACCGGGCTCGAAGGGCTGTTCAGGCAGGTGGCCGATCAGAACTACGTGCTTTTGCTGTCCGATGCGCGCGGCGTCACCGTCGAGTTCATGGGCGATCCGACCTTCGACAACCAGTTGCGCAAGGCGGGGCTGTATCTCGGATCGGAATGGTCGGAAGACCGGGCGGGAACCTGCGCCGTCGGCGCCTGCATCGTCTCGGAAAAACCCGTCATCATTCATCAGGACGATCATTTCGATGCCTGTCATATCGGCCTGACCTGCACGGCCGCGCCGATCTTCGACACGTTCGGGGATCTGTCGGCGGTGCTCGACATCTCGCAGCTGCGCTCGCCGACCGAGAAGGCCAGCCAGCAGCTGGCGCTGCATCTGGTCGCCTCCACGGCGCGCCGCATCGAGCTTGCGAACCTGATGACGCGGGCGCGGGAAGACTGGGTTCTGCGGCTGGCGCGGCTGCCCGATTTTCTCGATGTCGATCCCGATGCGGCGATCACCATCGACGGCAACGGCATGATCACGGGCATGACCCATGGCGGCTTCGGCGCGGTCGCGCGCTCCATGAACCAGAATACGGCGCCAACACGGGATTTCATCGGCAAGCCGGTCTCCGATATCTTTGACATCGACATCGACCAGCTTCCCGCCCTGATGCGGGGCAGACCGAATGGCGAGCGCATGGTGCGGGCGCGCAACGGGCTGGCGCTGTTTGCCAGCGCCATCGCCCCGATCAGCAGCTTCCGCACCCCGTCGACGATCATCCCCGCACGGCTGCCTGCCGCCCTGCGGCATCTGAGTTTCGGCGATCCGGCCATGGAGGCGTTGCAGGCGCGGGCGGCGAAACTGGCGGACCGCAATCTGCCCATCCTCATCCGGGGCGAAACCGGCAGCGGCAAGGAATATCTGGCCCGCGCCATTCATGACAGCAGCGCGCGATCCGGTCCCTTCGTCGCCGTCAACTGCGCGGCCATCCCCGAGCAGCTGATCGAATCCGAACTGTTCGGCTATGCGCCCGGCGCCTTCACCGGCGCGATGCAGAAGGGCAAGACGGGCCTGATCGAGGCGGCAAACGGCGGAACGCTGTTTCTGGACGAGATCGGCGATATGCCGCTTGCCCTGCAAAGCCGGCTTTTGCGGGTGCTTTCCGAAAACGAAGTGCAGCCGGTGGGAGCGCTCAGGCCGAAGCCCGTTAGGTTCCGCCTGCTTTCGGCATCGCACCGCGATCTTGCCGCCATGGCCGCCGAAGGGCGTTTCCGGGAGGATCTGCTCTACCGGCTGAACGCCGCGACGCTGACGATTCCGCCCCTGCGCCAGAGGCGCGATTTCGACGGGCTTGTCGATCATCTCCTGCGCCGTCACGGCGAGGAGGAGGGCGAGACCATCACCATCGACCTCGCCGCCCGGCGGGCTCTGGCGCGCCATGACTGGCCGGGCAACCTGCGGGAGCTGGACAACACCTTGCGGGTGGCGGCGGCGATGGCGACGGATGCGGCTATCACCGCCGAGTGTCTGCCGGAGCATTTTCAGACCGAAGCTCTCCCCGGCGGCGGGCAGGTAGACAATGAGGCATTGCGCCGCCAGCTCGGCGAATGCGGCAACAATGTCTCCGAGCTGGCGCGCCGGCTGGGCGTCAACCGCTCCACCATCCATCGGCGGCTGAAACGCCTGCACTGACCCTGCAACAGGTGCAACACCTGTTGCAACCGGCCTGTTGCATCGGGCGCGGGGGCAATTTTCTGTTTGTTGAGAATATAGAGAAAACAATCGTTTAGGTGTTGGCCTGCATCTGGCACGGCCCTTGCTAACTCTTCCATGGGACAAAATGGAGGAGACATGCATGCGTGCGTTGCGCTTTTATGCGGCAAAGGATCTGCGGGTGGAGGAGGTGGCCGCGCCGCCCGATCCGGGCCCGGATCAGGTGCTGATCGAAAACCGCTTCTGCGGCATCTGCGGCACCGATCTGCATGAATATGCCTATGGGCCGATCTTCATCCCCACCGAGCCGCATCCGTTCACCGGGGCAAGCGGCCCGCAGGTTCTGGGGCATGAGTTTGGCGGCGTGGTCAAGGCCGTCGGCGCGGATGTGACACATGTGAAGGTCGGCGACCGCGTCTCCGTGCAGCCGCTGATCATGCCGCGGGCGGGAGACTATTTCGCCGATCGCGGGCTTTACCATCTGAGCACCAGCCTCGCGCTGGCCGGTCTGTCCTGGCATTCGGGCGGCATGTCCGGTCAGGCGCTGCTCAACAGCTACAATGTGCAGCCGATCCCTGACGATCTGAGCGACGAGGAGGCGGCACTCATCGAGCCGACGGCCGTGGCGGTCTATGCCTGCGATCGCGGCGGCGTCACCGCCGGCAACAGCGTGCTGGTCACCGGCGCCGGCCCCATCGGCATCCTGACCGCGATGGCGGCAAGGGCGGCCGGCGCATCGCAGATCTTCCTGTCCGACCTCAACGACACCCGCCTGCAGCTTGCGCGCGAGAAACTGGGCGAGGTCCGCACCATCAATCCGAAAGCCGAGAATGTCGGCGATGTGGTGCGGGCCGAAACGGAAGGGAACGTCGGCTGCGACGTCGCCATCGAATGCGTGGGCAACGAGCACGCGCTGAAGAACTGCACCGATGCCGTGCGCAAGCAGGGCGTCGTGGTGCAGACCGGCCTGCACCCGCATGAGAACCCGCTCAACTGGTTCGATGTCACCTTCAAGGACATCGATATCAGGGGCTCGTGGGCCTATCCCACGCATTACTGGCCGCGCGTGGCGCGGCTGATCGCCAGCGGCCAGATACCGGCAGCCAGAATCGTCACCGCGACGATCGCATTGGAGGATGCGGTCGCCGAAGGTTTCGACCGGCTGCTCGACCCGGCCGGCACCCAGCTCAAGATCCTGATCGATCTGAACAGATAGACACATTTCACTGCCGGTTCCGGGAGGGCCGGCGCAACTTTGCATGGGAGGAAATTGCAATGCTTGAGAAAACCCCGACAGTGCGCGTGCAGGCCGTTCTCGACAAGTTCGGCGCTGCGCTGGAAGGCGGCCGCATCGACGAGGCGGTCTCGTTGTTCGCCGACGAATGCTACTGGCGCGATCTCGTCGCCTTCACCTGGAACATCAAAACCGTTGAAGGCCATGACGAGGTGCGCGACATGCTGCAATCCCAGTTGCAGCAGGTGAAGCCAACCAACTGGCAGGTAGCGGAAGGCGAAACCGCGACCGAAGCCAACGGCGTCACCGAAAGCTGGATCTCGTTCGAGACCGAAGTTGCGCGCGGCTACGGCCTCGTCCGCCTGAAGAATGGCAGGATCTGGACGCTTCTCACCGTCATGTCGGAACTGAAGGGTCATGAGGAAAAGGCGGGCTTCACCCGGCCGCTCGGTGCGAAGCACGGGCAGAACCTCGGCGCGAAAACATGGAAGGAAGAGCGCGAGGAGGAAGAGCGCACGCTGGGCTACGAAAAGCAGCCCTATGTGCTGGTCATCGGCGGCGGGCAGGGCGGCATCGCGCTGGGCGCGCGGCTGCGCCAGCTCGGCGTGCCGACGATCATCGTCGAACGCAACGAGCGGCCAGGCGATTCCTGGCGCAAGCGCTACAAGTCGCTCTGCCTGCACGATCCGGTCTGGTACGACCACCTGCCCTATATCGACTTTCCGAAGAACTGGCCCGTCTTCGCGCCCAAGGACAAGATCGGCGACTGGCTGGAATTCTACACCAAAGTCATGGAGCTGAACTACTGGACACGCTCGACCGTCAAGTCCGCCAAATGGAACGAGGCGGACAAGGAATGGACGGTGGTCATCGACCGCGATGGCGAGGACGTCGTGGTACGCCCGAAGCAGCTGGTGTTCGCCACCGGCATGTCCGGCAAGCCGAACATCCCGACCGTGAAGG
This sequence comes from Aquamicrobium sp. NLF2-7, assembly GCF_022359935.1. Classification (NCBI taxonomy): domain Bacteria; kingdom Pseudomonadati; phylum Pseudomonadota; class Alphaproteobacteria; order Hyphomicrobiales; family Phyllobacteriaceae; genus Aquamicrobium; species Aquamicrobium sp. NLF2-7. Next base: position 62,904 of record NZ_JAKSED010000003.1, read on the forward strand.
GACAGGACCGCTTCAAAGGCGAGCAGCATCATTCGTCCCGCCATCCCGGCCCGGATGGCTACAAGGGCAAGAAGGTGGTGGTTATCGGCTCCAACAATTCGGCCCATGACATCTGTGCCGCCCTTTATGAGGCCGGCGTCGACGTCACCATGGTGCAGCGATCCTCCACCCATATCGTGCGGTCAGAACCGCTGATGGAACATGGGCTCGGGGCGCTTTATTCAGAGCAGGCGCTGCAAAATGGCGTGACCACCGCCAAGGCGGACCTGATCTTCGCCTCGCTGCCCTACCGCATCATGAACGAGTTCCAGAAGCCCATCTACGACAAGATCCGCGAGATCGACGCCGATTTCTATGCGGCGCTCGAAAAGGCCGGCTTCCAGCTCGATTTCGGTGCGGACGGGTCGGGCCTGTTCCTCAAATATCTGAGGCGCGGCTCGGGATACTATATCGATATCGGCGCTTCGCAGCTCATCATCGACGGCAAGATCAGGCTCGCATCCGGCCAGATCGAGGAGATCACCGAGAATTCGGTGAAGCTCGCCAATGGCACGGAGTTGCCCGCCGACGTCATCGTCTATGCCACAGGCTACGGTTCGATGAACGGCTGGGTCGCCGACATCATCGACGCGGAGACAGCGGACAAGGTCGGCAAGGTCTGGGGACTGGGTTCGGACACGCCCAAGGACCCCGGCCCGTGGGAAGGCGAGCAGCGCAACATGTGGAAGCCGACGCAGCAGGAAGCGCTGTGGTTCCACGGCGGCAACCTGCACCAGTCGCGCCATTACTCGCAATATCTGTCCCTGCAACTGAAGGCGCGCATGGAAGGCATACCGACGCCTGTCTACGGCCTGCAGGAAGTGCATCACACGAAGTGATGTCTTTGGCCGGCGCATGGGTTTAGCCGAACCCGTGCGCCGGCGAACATGGTCGGGAGCTTTGCCCTTCCGGGAAGAATTGCCCATTCTGCGGGGATGCGGAAAATGGTCCGGAAGCCGGGGTGGCTTGCGGACCATTCCGTTATCGTCGGGAGGGTTTTATGCCCAGTGGCGGCGCAGCGGCGCGGCTTGTGGCAGTTCGCGCGGCAGGTCTTCGGCCAGCACCACTTCCGCATCCAGTTCGCGGGCGAAGCGGTGACCCCAATAGGTCGCGGCCTGAATGGTGGAAGGGGCATAGACGTCGCCGATGCGGCGCAGCGTCGAGATGCCGGCTTCCTCCAGTTTTTCGGGCGCTGCCGCCAGTTCCTCGTAAAGCCCTTCGCGCGGCAGGCGCGCGGTGACGGTCACGATGCCGCCGGCCTTCAGCCTGCGCGTGGTGCCGGGCAGGTAATCGAGGATCTCGACGCTGTCGGTGCCGAAGGAGGTGACCGTCGCCGAGGTGACGACGGCAATGCCCTGACGCGCCAGCCGTTTGGCGATATGGCCCTGCTCCAGCGTGTTCACGGTCCAGGCGGAAGGAATGCTGGCGGGGGTGACCAGCGTCACCTCCAGCCCCCATGAGCGGCACAGTTCCGCCAGCACGCCGCCCATATAGTAGTGGTCGTCGTCGAACACCACGACCGGACCTTCGGGGCGCTTGCCGTTCATCAGGTCGTCGGGCGTGAACACGCGCGGATCGTCGAACCCGGGAATGGGCGCGCCATGGTCGCGGCCGACGCCGTCGCGACGCCAGTCGGCTCCGGTGGCGATGGCGACATGGCCGGCACCGAAGGCCAGCACGTCTTCCGCGGTCAGCGGACTGTCGCGGTAGATATGCACATTGGGCATGACGGAAAGCTGGGTGACGCGCCAGTCACGCACGCGGCCCCATTCGGAAAGGCCGGGCAGGCGCGCTTCGCGGCTCACCCGCCCGCCAAGCTCGGTGCCGGCTTCGGCCAGATGCACCTCATAGCCGCGGCGGCTGGAGGCAAGGGCCGCCTCAAGACCGGCAGGGCCGGCGCCCACCACCAGCACGGTGCGGTCCGATCCTTTCGGCGCGATGCGCTCCGGGTGCCAGCCGCGCCGCCATTCCTCGCCCATGGTCGGGTTCTGGGTGCAGCGCAGATTGGTGTTGGTGTAGTCCGACGACACGCACATGTTGCAGCCGATGCATTCGCGGATTTCGTCGAAGCGGCCTTCCTCGATCTTCTTCGGCAGGAAGGGGTCGGCAATCGAAGGACGCGCCGCGCCGATGAAATCGAGCACGCCGGACTTCACCAGGCTGACCATGCGGTCGGGCGAGGTGTAGCGGCCGACGCCGACCACCGGCTTAGTGGTCACCGACTTCACCCAGCGGGTGAAGTCCTCCTGATAGCCTTCCTTCTGGAAGCGCGAGGTGGCGCTGTCGTTCGACCATGTCGAGACGTTGACGTCCCACAGGTCCGGCAGCTCGGCCAGCCGCTCGACCACGTCGCGGCCTTCGCCATCGCTGGTGATGCCGTCGGCGCCGATCATCTCGTCCACGGCGAAGCGCAGAGCCACGGCGCAGCGGTCGCCGACCGCTTCCTTCGTGTCTTCCAGCACCTCGCGCAGCAGGCGCACGCGGTTTTCGAAATTGCCGCCATATTCGTCGATGCGGTCGTTCTTGCGGGCCTGCAGGAAGTGCATCGGCAGGCTGAGATCATGCGAGGCATAGACATAGATCACGTCGAAATCCGCCTTCTTCGCCCGCAGCGCCGCCTCGCGGTGCCAGCGGCGGAAATCGGCGATGTCGGATTTGTCCATGCGCCGCGCCTGCACCGGCGCATAATAGATGATCGGCCGGTGCGACGGGGCCAGCGGCATCTCGCGCGACGACCAGTTGGCCGACGAGGCGCCGTGATGCATGATCTCGACGGCGGCCAGTGAATTGTGCGCATGAACCGCCTCGGCCATCAGCGCCAGAGCCGGCACATCGGCATCCGACCACAGGCGTCCCTCATGGAACGGCTCGCAATCGCCGGTCGGGTGGATTTCCACCTCTTCCGTGCTGACCACCGCCCAGCCGCCTTCGGCCTTCACGCCGCGCAATTCCGCCAGCGCCTGCGGCTGCGTCCAGCCCATGCCGTTGCAATGCGGCACCTGATAGAAGCGGTTGCGGGCGGTGACGGGTCCGATGCGGACGGGTTCAAACAGGATATCGTAGCGGGGATCACGCGCCATTTGACTGCCTTGCATAATACTGGGTTTCAGTTCACTGCCGCGAGTGCGGCGTCCACGGCCTCGCCGAGGCGCGAGACGATCTCCTCAATGTCAGCCTGGGTGACGATGTAGGGGGGAGCCAGCAGAATGTGGTCGCCCGCGCGGCCATCGACGCAGCCGGCGCCGGGATAGACCATCAGCCCGCGCGCAAAGGCTTCCGCCCTGATGCGCTGGTTGAGCTTCAGGGCGGGGTCGAAGGGCGACTTTTCCGCCCGGTCGCGCATCAGCTCGATGGCCTGAATGAGGCCGCGCCCGCGAATGTCGCCGACATGGTGGTTGGTGCCGAAACGGCCATGCAGGGCGCGGTTCAGGTCTTCGCCGCGGGCGCGCACATTGGCCAGAAGATCGTCGCGCAGGATCACCTCCTGCACGGCCAGCGAGGCGGCGCAGGCCACAGGATGCGCGGAATAGGTCAGGCCGTGCTGGAACACGCCCGAACCGTTGTAGAAGCCTTCATAGACCTCGTCCGAACAGATGACGGCCGCGATCGCCTGATAGCCGCCGCCCAGACCCTTGGCGAGGGTGACGATGTCGGCGGCGACGCCCTCGGCATGGGCGGCGAGGAAGGTGCCGGTGCGTCCGGCCCCGCACATCACCTCATCGAGGATGAGCAGCACGCCATGACGGTCGCAGATCTCGCGGATGCGCTTCAGATAGCCGGGCGCGGGCGCAACCGCACCGGTGGTGGCGCCGACGACCGTTTCGGCGATGAAGGCCATCACCGTTTCGGGACCCAGTTCGAGGATCTGCTTTTCAAGGGCCGCAGCGGCGCGCGCGCCATAGGCTTCCGGCGTCTCGCCGGGCTCCGCGTGGCGGTAGAAAAAGCAGGGCTCGATGAAGGAGGCATCGGCCAGCAGCGGCGCATAGGGCTCGCGCCGCCAGCGGTTGCCGCTCACCGAGAGCGCACCCAGCGTGTTGCCGTGGTAGCTGAAATGGCGGGAGATGACTTTCGTGCGCTGCGGCTGGCCGCGTTCCAGCCAGTACTGGCGCGCCATCTTCAGCGCGGTCTCGGTGGCTTCCGAGCCGCTGTCGACGAAATAGACATGGTTGAGGTCGCCGCCGCAGTTTTCCGCCACGCGCGCGGCCAGCTTCTCGGCGGCTTCCGTGGTGAAGAAGGAGGTGTGGATATAGGCCGCCTGCTTCGCCTGCGCGGCCATGGCCTCCAGAACCGCCGGATGGCCATGACCGAGGCAGGAAACGGCAGCGCCGCCGCAGGCGTCGATATAGGTCCTGCCCTCCGCATCCCTGAGCGTGATGCCGTCACCACCCGCCACATAGGGCAGGGCGGATTTCAGGGCGCGGTGAAAGACATGCGTGGTCATGAGTTATTTCCGGTGGTGGGGGGAGGACTTGATTTCGATGCAATGCCGGGGGCGGGGGCGGGGCCGGAGCTGCGGGCGTTGGCCGCCACATAGGTGTCGGCGGCGTAGAGGCTTTCCTCCACGCGGGTCAGATGCTCGGTCGCTTTGACGCCCAGATGGCGCATCATGCCGGCGGTCAGCGATTCAGCCAGTGCGGTGGCCGCGGTGATGGTGGGGAAAAAGGACGGGCTTGCCGTCTCGAACAGCAAAACATGCTCTGCCACATCGCTCAGCGGCGTGACGCGGCTGTCGGCCAGCGAGATCAGCCCCGCGCCCGAGCGCTTCACGGCACCCGCCACCAGCAGGGAATCGCGCGAATAGGGGCTGAAATTGATCGACAGCACCACGTCCTTCTCGTTGAGCGTGGCAAGCTCGGTGACCAGCGAGGAGCCGGACGCCTCGCTCAGATGCACACCGTCGCGGAACAGGCGCGAAATATAGGTGAAGGTCAGCCCCGGCGCGCGGCAGGACAGGAAAGCGGCGACATAGATGCGCGGCGCTTCGGCCAGCCGGCGCACCGCCGCATCGAAGGTGGCCGCGTCGTTGATCAGGCCAAGGCGCGTCGTATCCACTGCCAGCGTGTTGGCCATGCGGCCAAGCAGGCTTTCCTCGTCCGCGCCTTCGACCAGCGCCGAAGCGCCGCGCGCATAAAGCCCCGGCGAGCCGCGATAGGAGGCGACGTAGATTTCGCGCAGCGACGACCAGTCCGGGAAGCCGAGCGCCCGGGCAAGGCGCACCAGCGTTGCCGGGGCCACGCCGATCGACATGGCGATGTCGCGCATCGAGGATGTGACCACCACGTCGGGGTGATCGAGAATGAAGCGGGCGCCGGCGGCAAGCTGTGCGGGCATGGCCGGTATCTGCTCGTGGATGGTCGCGGTCAGCTCGTCCATCGACATGGTTGCCGAAAGGTCGCGCTCGTTGTTGTCTTTTGCCATGCTCTGCCTGCTCCTCGTCATGCTGCGCCGGGGAGGTGGCGTGACAGGTGTCTTTCCAGATAACCGAACAGACGCGCCATGATGGCCACGACGATGAGATAGATCACCGCGATCGCGATATAGGCCGTGACGTCGTAAGTGCGGGAAAAGATCCTGTTGCCCACTCCCATCAGGTCGAGCAGGGTAACGGTGGAAGCAATCGCAGTCGCCTTGAAAGTGAAGATCACCTCGTTGAACAGCGAAGGCAGCGCCTGCCGGAAGGCGAGCGGCAGGACGATGCGGCGCTGGATCGGCCAGTAGCCCATGCCCTGCGCCAGCGCGGCCTCCTGCAGGCCGCGCGGCACCGACTGCAAGCCGCCACGCAGATCCTCGGCCATGTAGGCGGCATTGTTGAGGGTGAAGGCGACCAGCACCAGCAGGAAGGGCGATGACAGAAGCGGCCACCACATGCTCTGCCTGAGCGCGCCGACATTGCCGCCGTAAAGCTCCAGCAGCGCGGCCGGCAGGCCGAAATAGACGAGGAACACCTGCACGTAGAGCGGCGAGCCGCGAAACACCACCGAGAAGGCCTGCGCTGGCCAGCGCAGCCAGCTGTTTTCAGACGAGCAGGCGAGCGAGATCGGCAGCGCGGCCAGAAAGCCGAGACCGCAGGAGGCGGCGACCAGCGCGAGCGCCAGCCACAGGCCGTTGAGAAGTTCGCGCCAGTGCTCGCCATACATGCCGGCAAGGGTGGAGAAGAATGTCATGGCCGTTCCCTCCCTATGCTGCCAGGCCGCGCCGCGAGCGGCGTTCCAGGGCCTGCAGCCCGGCCGAGGACACCACCGAGATCGCCACATAGAGCAGGGCCGCGGCGCCGTAGAAGGTGAACGGGTCCTTGGTCACCGAAGTCGCCATCTGCGCCTTGCGCATCAGCTCCTGCAGGCCGATCACCGCCACCAGCGAGGTGTCCTTCAACAGCACCAGCCACAGATTGCCGAGGCTGGGCAGGGACAGGCGCACGATCTGCGGAAACCGGATGCGGCGCAGGATCAGCCATGGGCCCATGCCGCTGGCCATGGCTGCCTCCACCTGTCCTTTGGGAATGCCGCGCCATGCGCCCCGGAACACTTCCGACGAGTAGGCGCAGAAGATCAGCGACAGGGCGATGACGCCGGCCATGAACGGACCGACCTCGACGCGCTGTCCGCTCAGCGCCATCAGCAGCTGCGGCAGGCCGAAATAGACGATCAGGATGACGAGCAGTTCGGGCAGGGCCCGGAACAGATTGGCGAAGCCGAAGCCGGCAGCGCGCAGCAGGCGGCTGTCGGAAACCTTTGCCAGCATCGTCGCGAAACCCAGCGCGCTGCCCAGCAGCGAGGCGCAGACGGCAAGCTGAATGGTCAGCCACGCGCCGGCGAGAAGCTGCGCGCCGAAGCCCTGCAAATTCATTCGAAGCCTCCTTGCCTGCTGTGGTCCTGCGGCCATGGCGCTGCGCGTGCGATGCGCCGTGCCTGCCTGACGCCGGACAGATGGTCATTTGATGCGATGGGCGATGCGGGAGACGGCCGAGCCAGTGATGGCCGCCCCCGCTTCGCTTTCCTCCCGGCTGTCAGCGCAGCGGGAAGTCGAAATATTTCTGGCTGAGGGTGGCGAATGTGCCGTCTGCGACAATGGCGTCGAGCGCCTTGTTCAGGTCTGCCAGAAGCGCGCTGTCGCCCTTGCGCACGCCGATGCCGATGCCTTCGCCCAGCAGCGGATCGCTGACCGTCTCGCCGATCTGCACGAACTCGTCGCCGCCATGATCCTTCAGCCATGGGCTGAGCTCCGTCGCATCGCCGAAGGCGGCATCGAGGCGGCCGTTCTTCAGGTCGAGGAACAGGTCGTCGGAAGACACATAGGTCTGGATGGTGGCGACGTCGGCGAACTTGGCGTCGACATAGATGGCGTTGACCGTCTCGCGCACCGCGCCCAGCATCTTGCCCTTCAGACCTTCCGGACTGAATTCCAGATTTGCGTCGGCCCGGCCGATCAGCATGCCCTTGGACATGTAGTAAGGCTCGGTGAAGTCGATCTGCTGGCGGCGGGCCTCGGTGATGGTCATCGACGACATCAGCACGTCGAACTTGCCGCCCTGAAGGGCGGGAATGATGCCCTGCCAGTCCTGCGTGGTCCATTCGCAGCTGCGGTTCATCTTCTCGCAAAGCGCATTGCCGATATCGACATCGAAGCCGGCGACCTTGCCGTCGGCCCCGACATAGTTGAACGGCGCATAGGCGCCCTCGGTGCCCATTCGCAATACGTCCTGCGCGTGTGCGGCACCGGCAATAAGGCTGGCCATGGCCAGCAGGATCAGTCTTTTCATGTTTTTCCTCTCCCAAAAAAACGTCACGTGGAAACGCGGGCCAGAAACTGCGCCAGACGCTCCGAACGCGGTGCGCCGAACAGTTCGGCCGGCGCACCTTCCTCCTCCACAAGGCCCTGACTGAAGAACATGACCTTGCTGGAAACCTCGCGGGCGAAGGCCATTTCGTGCGTCACGACGATCATCGTGCGCCCTTCCTCGGCCAGCATGCGCATGACGCGCAGCACCTCGCCCACCAGTTCCGGATCGAGAGCCGAGGTCGGCTCGTCGAACAAAAGAAGCTCCGGGTCCACGCACAGCGTGCGGGCAATCGCCACGCGCTGCTGCTGTCCGCCCGAAAGCTGCGAGGGGTAGTGGCCGTGCTTGTCGGCCAGCCCCACCCGCTCCAGCAGCGCCATGCCCTTGTCGGCCGTCTCGGCGCGCGGGCGCTTGAGCACATGGATCGAAGCCTCGATGACGTTTTGCAGAACCGTCATGTGCGGCCACAGGTTGAAGTTCTGGAACACCATGCCGACGCGGGTGCGCATGCGCCGCAACTGCGCCTTGTCGGCCGGCTCCGCGCCGCGCGCCGTGTGTTTCAGCCGAACCGGCTCGCCAAACAGGCTGATCTCGCCGGCAGAAGGCGTTTCCAGAAAATTGATGCAGCGCAGGAAGGTGCTCTTGCCCGAGCCCGACCCGCCGATGATGGCGACGACATCGCCCTTATTGGCGGTCAGGCTGACACCCTTGAGTACTTCAAGGCTGGCATAGCTCTTGCGCAGATCGCGGACGACCAGAGGTGTGGCGGAGATCATCGCGGGATCAGGCGTTTGCCGGCTGGCCGAACACGGTGAGGCTCTGCTCGCGCATGAACTGCGGCAGATACCAGCTTCCGAGACCGCCCTTGCCGGTGGTGCCCGAACCTTTCCAGCCGCAGAAGGTCTGGATGCCCGGCCATGCGCCGGTGGTCGCGCCGGTTGCCCGGTTGGCATAGAGCACGCCTGCCTGAATGGTGTTCAGGAAGGTCTCCAGCGTGGCCTTGCTTTGCGTATAGATGCCGCTGGTCAGGCCATAGGCATCGCGGTTGGCATCGGCGATGGCAGCGTCGAGCGAGGTGAATTCCTGCAGCGACAGGAACGGCAGGAACAGTTCCTCGCGGTTGATGGCGTGGTCGGCGTCAAGGTCCGCCACCAGCGTCGGCTCCACGAACAGGCCGCGCGCCATGAAACCTTCGGTCAGGCGCTTGCCGCCGGCCAGCAGCCTGCCGTCGCGGGCGGCCTCGGCCGCCGCCTTTTCAAAGCGGGCGATGGCCTTTTCGTTGATCACCGGCCCCATATAGACGTCGGCCCGGCGCGGATCGCCGATGACGATGGTCGCCATCTGGGCCAGCAGCTTTTCAACGAAAGCCGCGCGCACGGCGCTGGCCACATAGATTTTGGAGAGCGCGCTGCATTTCTGCCCCTGAAGGCCGAAGGCGGAACGCATGACGCCGGCGGCGGCGACATCGAGATCGGCGTCTGCGGTCACGAAGGTGGAGTTCTTGCCACCCATTTCGGCCAATACGGGTTTGGCCGCGCGGCCTGAGGTGTAGCGGCGCAGCAGTTCCATGCCGACGCCATTGGAGCCGGTGAAGGCGATGCCATCGACACCCGGATGCTCCGCCAGCGCCTTGCCGACGTCAGCGCCGCCATAGACGAGGTTGAACGCACCTGCCGGCAGGCCGGCCTCAAGGAAGCACTCGGCCAGCAGGCGGCCCGTCAGCGCGCTCATTTCGTTCGGCTTGAACACCACCGCATTGCCGCCGAGAAGGGCAGCCGTAGACATGCCGATGGACAAGGCCACCGGGAAATTGAAGGGCGCGATGACGGCGAAAACGCCATAGGGGCGCAGGCGCGACCAGCTCCGCTCCTGCGGCAGGGCCTTGTTGCCTTCCGCCTCGTAGCCACTGTTGCGCTCCAGCTCGCCGCTGTAATAGCGGATCAGGTCGATGGCCTCCTCGACCTCGCCGACGGCCTCCATGCGCGACTTGCCGACTTCGACCAGACAGGCGGCGGAGATCGGATATTTGCGCTCTTCGACGAGATCGGCGGCGCTGCGCAGCCGTGCCACGCGCTCCTGCCAGGACAGGGCCGACCATTCGGCAGCGCCGGCGCGGGCGGCAGCAACCGCGCGGTCCACCGTGGCAGTGTCGCAGGCCGCGAAATGGCCGAGCACGATGTCGCTGTCGATCGGCGAGGCGATGGAGAAGGTTTCGGTGCCCGCCACATCCTGCCCGCCGATGGAGGCGGCATGGCTGCGGCCCAGCGTTTGCGCGGCCAGATGTTCAAGCTCGGCATCGAGGCGCGCATGAACGCCGGAAAAATCCTCACCCAGATTCGTGTAGGTAACGCGTGGCAATGACATCAATGCCCTCCTCCCTGCAGTTTTCCGCCAGCCGGCCGTCGCCGGATGTGCGTGGAACAATTGTTTTTCTGATAGCATTGAAAAAACAGTTGTTCAATATCCGTTTTGGGCGGTGCATCTGTTTCGTGGGGAGAAGCGGGGGAGAGGCATGAGAAAATGCCCCCAAAACGCACAAGGCGCCGCAGGATGCGACGCCTTTGCTTCGGCCAGCTGGTGCCTGCTCAGTAGCGGGCATCCTTTGGCTTCTTGCCGTTCGGCCAGTCGTTCACCTTCGGGGCGAAGTCGGGGCGCGGCATGTGGGTGAAATATTCCGACACGTCGATCGCTTCCTGATCGCTCAGCACGCCGCCCTGTCCAAGCTGGCCATCCAGATGCATGGAGGGCGGCATCGCCCATTTCACGAACTGGGCGGCCTTGTAGGTGCGGGCGAGACCGGCGCCGATGTTGAAGCTGTCCTCGCCCCACAGCGGCGGGAAGATGATGTCGCCGAACTGGTCGCGCATGCCCTCGCCATCGGTGCCGTGGCAGGCTGCGCATTTCAGCGCATAGATCGCCTTGCCGTTCTCGGGATCGGGAACGAGGCTTTCGTCGATCGCGCCGGCATTGACGATATCGACGCGGTGGTCCTTCGCCACGCCCTGCCGCAGCCAGTCCATATAGGCGATCATGGCCCTCATTTCCCGGCCTTCGCGGTCGAGCGGCTTGCCGTTCATGGAGCGCTGGAAGCAGCCGTTGATGCGCATTTCCAGATCCACCTCCTTGCCCGCGCGCGGCATCACGCGCGGATAGAAGTTGACGGTGTTGACATAGCCGTTGGCGGCATCGATCTTGCCGTCGAGCAGGTGGCAGGAGTTGCAGTTCATCGCGGCGCCGACATTGTCCGGCAGAAGGCGCGCCGTATCCGCCAGCAGCCGCTTGCCATAGATGATCTCGTCGGCGTTGGGCTGGGCGAGGATGTCCTTGTCGGCCGGCACCACATAGCGCCCAACCTCGTTGTTGTCGGCGTCGAGCACGGCAAAGCTCGCCGGTGGCGGCGCATCCGTGTTCGGGCGGCTGGCAATCCATCCGGCGGCGCTGCCGGCGATGGCGAGCAGGGCGGCACCGGCAATCAGGAACGACTTTCTCATTGCGCAGCCTCCGGTGCGTAGTGAACGGGCTTGTGGGCGATTTCCTTGCGCATGCGGGCAATGTCAGCCTCGCTTACCGCGCTGGCATGGTTGCCCCAGGAGTTGCGGATGAAGGTCATCAGCTCGGCCAGATCGGCGTTGGCGAGATGCGCGAAGCCCGGCATGGTGAATGCCATGGCGTGTTCGGGCGTCGAAGGCATGCGCCCGCCCGCCAGCGTCACCTGAATGAGCGAGCTCGGATCATCGGCGAACACCATGGAGTTGCCGGCAAGGGCGGGATAGACCTCAGGCGCGCCCTTGCCGTCCAGCCTGTGGCATGCGGTGCAGTGCTCGACATAGGTCATGGCGCCCGGAGCCGAAAAATCGCCGTTGCGCAGCGCTGCCGTGGTGACGTCTTCCTTTGGCACCCATTGTTCGCGGCCCGGCCGGGGCGGCAGGGATTTCAGGTAGCGCGCAATCGCGGTGAGATCCCCGTCGCCGAGATATTGCAGTGAGTGCTCGACGACATCGGACATGGAGCCGAAGGCGGCGGTACGTTTGTTGCGCCCGGTGCGCAGGAAGGTCACCAGCTCGTCCTCGGTCCAGGTGACGAGGCCGGTGTCCTCGTTGCGCAGGTTTTTGGCGTACCAGCCTTCCAGAACCGAGCCGGAGAGGAACCGGCCGGAGCCGTCGTCCTTCAGCGCCTTTTCTTCATAGGCAAGGCCGCGCGGCGTGTGGCAGGCCCCGCAATGCGCCAGCCCTTCGACCAGATAGGCGCCGCGCGCCACCAGCGGATCGTCGCTCTTCGGCGCATCGAAATCGCGCGGCTGGGCGAACAGCAACTGCCACCATGCCAGCGGCCAGCGCATCGAGGCCGGCCATGGAATGGTGGTCGGCTGGTTCTGCTTGGCGACCGGCTTCACCGCGCTCATGAAATAGGCGTACATCGCCTCGATGTCGGCATCCGACACCACCTGATAGGAGGCGAAGGGCATGGCCGGGTAAAGGTGCACGCCGTCCGGGCGCATGCCCTTGCGCACCGCGCGCTCGAAATCGCCATAGTCGTAAGCGCCGATGCCGGTTTCACGGTCGGGCGTGATGTTGGTGGCGTAGATGGTGCCGAGCGGGGTCTGCAGCCCGAGACCGCCCGCATAGGGCGCGCCGCCGGGTGCGGTGTGGCAGGCCACGCAATCGCCCGCCCGGGCCAGATATTCGCCGCGCGCAATCAGGTCGGGATCGGCGATATCGACCTTGCGGTCCTGTTTCGGTGCGAACCAGGTGGGGGTGGAAGCTGCCACGCCCCACCCGATCGCCAGAGCCGACAATCCGGCAAGAAGGGCAAGTTTTACGAACCTCATAATGTCCTCGTCTGATGAGACGGGGCCATGATGAAGCTTCACCCTTCAGGGGCGTTGATTCAGGTCAATGATTTCGTAATTTATCTTTCAATTTCAATAAGTTATGTGATGGAACGACAAATCGGCAGGGCGCAGATGCACCCCGCTCAGAACCTGCGGCTCCTCCCTGTTGTCGTAAAATTCAAGGCAGCTCCCCCGCTGCCTGTCCGGGCCGGAAATGCCGGACATGGACCCGGTTCGCCCCGAGGCTTAAGGCAACCTTAAGGGTGGAGAAATTTCCGGCGCGGGGCAGGGGAAAGACGGGCCTCGTCTCTCCGGAGCAGGAGCTTGCTGCACCGGAGGGAGGCTGACGGATTACGGGGTGTCTTCCCTGTCGCGGAAATCGGTCTCGCCCTTTTTCCAGTAGCCGGCCATAGCCATCCGGGAGCGTTCAAGGCCACGGTCCAACAGGAAATGGCGGCGCAGCGTGCGCACGACACCGGCTTCGGCGGCAAACCAGACGAAGCTGTTTTCCTGCGGCAGGCTGGCCGCCATCATGGCTTCGGCCAGCGCGGTGGTCGTTCCCGGTTCCGAACCGTTGCGCGGTAGCCATGTGAATTCCACATCGGCCCTGGTGCTGATGGACTGGGCGTCGGCATCCTCGGGGATTTCCACGAAGACGTCGGCGCTTGCGCCGGCCGGCAGGGCTTCGAGGATCGAGCCGATGGCCGGCAGCGCGGTCTCATCCCCGCCGATCAGCAGGTGGGACAGGTCCGGGTCGGGCTGGAAGCCGGCGCGGGGGCCGGCGATTTGCGCCACGTCGCCCGGTCTGGCTGCCTGCGCCCATGTCGAGCAGGGGCCGTCACCATGCAGGACGAAGTCGACGTCCATCTCGCAGAGGCCTTCGCGGAACTCGCGGATGGTGTAGGCGCGACCGCTGGGTTTTTCGTTTTCGGGCGTCGGCACGAACAGCTTGACCCACTGGGCGGGGCGGCGAACCGGAAAATCGATGAAAGCGGCCGAAGCAAGGGTTATCCGCTGCATGTGAGGCGTGATCCGCTGCGTCTTGCGGACTTCGGCGACCCTCAGCCGCCGTTCGGGAGGAATGGGGCGGGAAACGCCGGGCGATGATGCGGTGTGCATGTGCATTTTGGTAATCCTTCAGGGGCGGGGTCAGCGGTTGCGCCGGCCTCCGCGAAGCGTGGAGAGAGAAAGGAGGAAGGCGGCCATGGTCATGATTGCCGCGATGCGGAAGGCGTGGCTGGTGGCATCCGCCACCATGGCGGGCGTCGCGACGGCGGGATCGCCCAGCGCATTGGCAAACAGCGCGCCCATCAGCGAAGCGCCGGTGATCAGGCCGAGATTGCGGGCGAGCGCCAGCAGCCCCGATACCAGGCCGCGGGTTTCGGGCCGCGCATCGGCCATCACGGCGGTGTTGTTCGGCGTCTGGAAAAAGGCCAGCCCGACGCTGATGAACAGCATCGCAACGATATAGGTCGTCACGCCGCTTCCGGCAGAAATCCACGACATCGCGAAGGTGCCGAAGGTGAGCAGGGCAACGCCGATGACCATGGCCAGCCGGGCGCCGATGCGGTCGGCAACCGTGCCGGCAGGCACGCCCATGAGTGCCGCCATCAGCGGACCGGTGGTCATGACGAGGCCAACCATGCGGGTGTCGAGGCCGAGCCCCTTCGACAGATAGAACGGCCCGATCACCAGCGTCGCCATCATCACCGCATAGATGAGCACGCTCATCACCATGCTGGTCGAGAGAAGGGCATTGCGGAACATGGAGAGCCTGAGCAGGGGCGCCCGTGCCCGGATCTGAACGGCAAGGAACAATGCCAGTCCGATGATCGCCGCGAAGCCAAGCTGGAGCACCGGCTGCGCCGCAAAACCCTGTTTGCCGGAGAAGGTCATGGCCAGCGAATGGGCGCCGAGCGTCAGCGCCAGCAGGAGCGTGCCGACCCAGTCGAAATGGGCGGGGGCAGGCGGATGGCGCGGGGCATCGACCGCATCCGGCAGGTAGCGACTGATCAGCAGAAATGCCAGCAGGCCGAAGGGCAGATTCAGCCAGAACATGGCCTGCCAGCCGAAGGCCGCCAGCGTCAGCGCGCCCAGCGATGGCCCGAGCGCAATGCCGAAGGACACCATGGTGGACAGGACACCCATGGCAAAGCCGGTGCGCTCCTTCGGAAACACCTCGCCGACGAAGGCAAAGGACAGGGCCATCAGGATGGCGCCGCCAAGCCCTTGCCCGGCGCGGCCGGCGATCAGCACCGGCAGGCTGGTCGAAAGCGCGCACAGCACCGAGGCCGCCATGAAGATGGCGAGGCCCCACAGATAGAGGCGTTTCTTGCCAAGCTGGTCGCCAAGGCGGCCGACACCGACGATGAGAGCGGTGACGACGAGCAGGTAGCTGACGACAACCCATTGCACGGCGCTGAACTCAACGCCGAGATCGTCCACCAGCGTCGGCAGCGCCACATTGATGATGTTGGTGCCAAGTTGCGAGAGCAGAATGGCGAGCGAGAGCCCCGCAAGCACCATCCCGGAGCGCAGGGGTGGGCCGGAGCGCAGGGGTGGATGACGGGGAGCGTGAGCAGGCGTGGCAGCCTGCGGCGGAGATACGGATAGTTGAGACATGGAAGAAAGGTCCGATCGAAAGTGTCCCGTTCGGGATTGCTGAAGTTGGACTTTCGATACAGCGGAGCCTGAATTGCATATAGTGCAATGTCGTTATTATATGATTGCACAATATGCATCTATTCAGGCGCAAAAAGCCTGCGGGCAGGGAGCCGGCAGCAGTCGCTGCCGCCGCAGCCTGCATCCTTTCTTGCCCCGCGCTTTGCGATATGCGTGATCGCAGGAGCGACCGGCCGAAGCCGGGCGTTGTCCGAGCCGCTTCCCGCGGCGTCAGGCGATTTCGTCTGACGGCGAAATGTTCTGTCGGATCAGGAGCGGAGGCTGCCGCTCTCTTCCCCCGCCGGCCTGACCGGGGCGAGGGAGCCGGCCAGCGCGACCAGATCGGATTGCCGGTGCAGCCCGGTCTTCTCATAGATGCGCAGCGTGTGGGTCTTGATCGTGCTGGGCGCGGCGCTCAGTTCCTCGGCGATCCGGCCTGACGGGGCGCCGGCGCACAACAGCCGGAACACCCGCGTTTCCGCAACCGTGAGATCATAGAGCAGCGCCAGCGCTTCCAGGCTTGCGGCAGAATCCGCAGGCGAGGGGCCGGACAGCAGCAGCGCGAACATCTGGTCGTCCCCCGACCGGATATTCCCCGCAACCCTGCTGCTCAGCGGCAGAAGATGGACGACCCAGGGCTTGTGCTCATGATCCCGGAAGGCGGTTCCGAACGGTTCTTCGGATCTGTTCGCGGGCTCCTGTATGAAAGATTGCATCAGGGATGCCAGCCTGCGCTGCGCCTGCGCGTTGTCGAGCCGCGCACAGCCACCCTGAATGCTGACGATTTTCTTTTGCACGGCCAGCGCTTCGCCGGCGTCGTTGGCGAAGCGAAGCTGGAAGCCGGAGCCGACCACGAACACCGGCACGCTGAGCGAGTTCAGGACGAGCCTGATGGCGTCGGTTTCGATCCGCCGTATCTCCAGCACACGGCTTATCGCCACGCTGCGCTGAAGATGGGGCAGCAGGAGCCGCATCACCTCGGTTTCGCGCGGGCCGATGAGGCCGAAATCCTCATGGCGGTTGAAGCCGATCGTGCCGAGCATGGTGTCGTCGCGGGTCAGGCCGACGGCTATCGCATCGACAAAGCCCTGCGGGCGGTTGAAGCCGAGGTGAAAACCGTCTTCGCTGTCTTCGCTCACGCCGGAGGGGTTGACCCGGGACAGCACGGCTGGCTCTTCCAGCGGCAGGTTGCGCACGGCCCGCTCACCGCCCCACAGTCCGACGAGACCGTCGGAGAATTCCGGCAGACGTTCCAGCCATTGAGGTGAAAAGCCGGTCGTCGATGCCAGAAGGGGCTCACCGCGCATCATGTCGATGATGCTGATGACGCCGGTGCGCAGGTTCAGTTCCTCGCAGATCGCCTGCATGGCCTGCGGCCATCGCTCCGGATCGAGCGCGCAATCGTAGATCTGGCCGATCAGTCCGGAGAGTTTTTCAGGCGAGATGAAAGGAGACATGGAAATTCCGCCGCACCGCATATCCACCATCTGGTGGACCGCTTACGGTGCGCGCGCAAGCGAAAATCCCGGCCCCTGAAGACCGGAAGCATTTTCGCGCGGCAGGCCGTGCTGAAATGCTATTGCAGTTTCAGCTCGACGCGCCGGTTTTTGGCCTTGCCAGCCGCCGTCCCGTTGCTGGCAACGGGTGCATCCATGCCCCGGCCGGAGGAGGCGAGGCGAGCGGCTTCGATGTCGAAGCCATTGGCGAGTGCATCGACCACGGCGGCGGCACGGCGTTCCGACAGGCCCTGATTGTGGTCGCGCCCGCCATCGCTGTCGGTATGGCCGATGATCTGAAGCTTGAGGGCCGGGTTTTCGCGCAGCATCATGGCGATTTCGAAGAGCTGGTCGCGCGAGGGCGGCAGCAGGATCGCGCTGTCGGTGTCAAACAGCAGATTGTCGAGAGAAACGCTTTCACCGGCAAGCAGCTTCGAATGCATGGACGAAGCCTTGCTGAGCTCCGGCGGCGTGCCGGTAATCACGGATTTGGTGACCGCCATCACGCCCTTTTCCGGCGTATCGGCAAACGCCACCTGCATATGGGTGACGCTCGATTCTTCGTCCTTGGCCACATAGGTGAGCCTGGCCCCGCCGACATAGAAATAGTTGCGCACGATGCCGAGCGGCTCAAGCGCCGGCATGTCGGTGGGCTTGTCCAGCAATATGCCGAGCGAGACGCCGGACAGCGGCTTGCCTTCACTGAAGCAATCCCCCTTCTGGGTGCTGCATGAGAAGCTGACCGCATAGCCGGCCTCCGCCGCCGCCTTTTCAAAGGCGCGCTGCACCTGCAATGCATTGTCGCCGGGCTGGAAACGGTAATAGGCGTAGACCACCTTTCCCTCCAGTTGAAGCCAGCTCGGCCCCTGCATGACCTTCGAGGTGAACTCCGAGATCGGGCCGGTGATCAGCCACGTCTCGTCGAAATTGTCGATGCGCGGCGTGCTTTCGGTCGGCGTCGCGATCGAGAAGAAATCGAGCAGGTCGGGGGTGGGTTGCGACCAGGCAGGCAGGGCAAGGTTCGCCAGAAGGCCCGCGGTCAGGACCATGGAACGTAGGGCTGCCTTCATGTCGATCTCATCCCGTATTTATGTGCGCGGTAACCGGGAGATAGCGGCTGACAGGAAAAACGCGTCCACCTTTTGGTGGATGCCAGCCCCTCCGGATTGCGTTTTCCATGCGGCCCACACGCGATTCAACGGGAAGAGGAAAACCGATCACCATGCTGAGGGCTGTAAAGCACTGTTCTTTGACCGCTTTTGCAATGCTGTCGTGGCTGGGCACGGCACAGGCGACCCTTTATCCGGCGGAAACGAAGAACCTGAGACCGGACAGCGCGCGCGATCTGTGCATGGATCTTTCAGGCGATGCGAAGCTGGCAAAATGCAGCGGCTCGAATGCCCAGAAGATCACGCTTGAGCGCCGTGAAAATGGCGAGCGCAGGATGCGCGTGGGGTCGCAATGTCTCGAAGGAAATCGCGAAGGCGAGGCGCTTTTTCTGGCGCCATGCCGCAATGTCGTCACCCAGACATGGGCCTACAGCAACACCGGACAGATCAAAAACGGCAACGGGCTTTGCGTCGATGTCGAGCAGAACCGCAAAACCGCCGGAACGCCGGTGATCACCTATCGCTGCAACGGCACCATCAACCAGCGCTGGGCGCGCTACGATCTGCCAAAGCCGGAAACGCCGGCGGGGGCGGGCGGCAGCGCGATCCTTCGGCCGGCCCACGCACGCGACAAATGCCTCGACGCCACGGCGCAGGGCGAACTCGTTTTGTGGACGTGTCACCATGGCAGCAATCAGCAGTTTGTTTTCAGGGACAACCAGAAAACGACGATACGCGTGAACGCGGGTTGCCTGACTGCAATCCGGCAGGATGGGCCGGTGTTTGTAAAGAGCTGCACGGGCGGAACACGCCAGATGTGGACCGTCGAAAAGAGCGGCCGCATCGTGAACGCCTACGGCAGCTGTCTGGATGTGCGTATGGCCGCCAATGCAAACGGCACGCCGGTGCTGAGCTACAAATGTACGGGGCAGCCCAATCAGAGGTTTCTCGTCATCAGATGAGCCGGCAGCTTATGCCGGCTCCGGCGGGCCGTGACTTTCGGCTGACGAAGCGGGCGGGATAGCGTGAGAGCCATGCCGTGCGGCTGGGCTGCATGGCTGCCGATGACATGCCGCGCCCGCTCCTGTTCCGGGGCAGCACTTGCGGCGGAATACGCCATGGAACAATCGCGCAGCTTGTTTCCTTGCCGACTGAACTTCAGCGCTGTTGCGCCTGCGCTGGCCGAAGGTCGGTTTCCGTCCCGCTCGTGCGGCAACCTGCCCGCCTGAAAGTTTCAGAAGGCAGGTTGCGGGCGTGGTTGCTGCCGGTTGCGTCAGCCGGGCTGCTGGATGGCGGAGAGCTTCCAGTCCTGCCCGTTTTCGCGCACGAAGGTCCACAGCTCCACCGTCTCGCTCGGGGTGTCGGCATCGCCTTCGACGACCTTGCCGGTGGTCCTGTCGCGCATCAGCTCAATGGCTTCATAGCGCAGGGCGGCGGTGGCGTAGTCGCGGTTGCCCTCGCTCCAGCTTTCGGCGATGTCGGCTTCCAGAAGCCGCACGTCGCTGACCTCGTTGCGCAGGCCGTTATGCGTGTTCTGGGCCAGTTCTTCCGACAGGTAGGACACCATTTCCGGCGTGACCAGCGCGCGCAGGCCGGCATAGTCTTCACGCGAGAACGCATCCTGCACTTCGCTCAGAAGCGCCTCGAAACGGTTGAGGTCGTCCTGATCGGGTGTCATGTCGCGCATTGCGGGCGTCTGCGTGGCTGCCTGCTGCCCGCCGAAGGACGGAACGGTGAAGCCGGCACGCTTGTTGTTGTCGCCCGCCGGGTGCGCCTGACGGCCAAAGCCGTTGTTGTTGGGCGCATTTCCTGATCCGGCACCGGCCATGGCAGGCTGAGCGGCGTTCTGGCCGCGGAAAAAGCGCAGGGCGAGCATGATGGCGCCGGCGATCAGCAGGCCTTGCAGCAACAGGCCGAACAGACCTGCCAGACCGCCAAATCCCTGTCCGAGCAGCAGGCCGATCAGGCCGCCGATCAGCAGGCCGCGCATGAGCGAGCCGCCGAGCCCGTTCATGAAGCCCGGCCGCTGCTGGCCGGCCGCAGGCTGGCGCGCTGCATTGGGCGCGGTGTTGGGCGTCATCGAGCGCTCGACGGGAGCTGCCTGGTTCGGCGCGGTGCGGGTGGCCGGCGCGCTCTGGTGGGTGCGCAGGCCACGGCTGCCGAAGCTGCCGCCACGCCTTGCCTCGGCGTAGTCCACCGATACCATCGAAAAGGCGAGCATCAGCCCGGCAAACAGCGCGAACAGTCCGGTGCGGCGTGGTGTAAACATGTCAGGTCTCTCCCCAATTGGTGCGGTCACCTCAGGGTCTGGCTTCCCATGCGGGAATCCCGGCCCCTGAAGAGGTGGCTGCCCGGAAAAAAACCCGGACGGGGCTGATGTAGAGGCGCGCAGAGGCCTGCACAAGATGCACAGGGCCATCTTCCCACAATGGTGCCTTTGAACAGCGGTAACGCCTTCGTTACCTGAAGAAAATGGCGCGCGCCGGTCTCATGTCCCGAATTGACGGGCCGGTGTCCCATTTGTCCCGGTACGCGCAGCCGGCGCTGTGGCAGGATCACCGGCGGATCGCGGGAGGAGTGCGGTCCGTTGCGGGAGGAGTGCCCTGCGCTGTTTTCTGGCGGCCGGGCTCCTGCATCATCTTGCATATGCCTGCGCGGGGAGAGAGGAAACGCCATGTATGCGGTTATCGGTGCCGGCCCGATGGGGCTGGCTGTGGCGCGAAATCTCGACAGGCAGGGCATCGCCTTCACCGGCTTCGAGCTGCATTGCGATGTGGGCGGGTTGTGGGACATCGATAATCCGCACAGCACCATGTACGAGACCGCCCACCTGATCTCGTCGAAGACGACGACCGAGTTCGCCGAATTCCCCATGCCAGAAGGCGTTGCGACCTATCCGCGCCATGACGCCATGTGCCGGTATTTCCGCGATTACGCCCGCCATTTCGATCTCATGCGCCATTATGAGTTCTCGACCCGTGTGATCGGGATGAAGCGGGACGGCGATGGCTGGCTGGTGACCACGGAAAGCGGCGGCCGGCAGCAGACCCGCCGCTTCGCCGGCGTACTGATTGCCAGCGGCACGCTGCATCATCCCAACATGCCGCGCTTCGAGGGCGCGTTTTCCGGCACGCTGATGCATGCGGCCGACTACCGCTCGCCCTCGCAGCTCACGGGCAAGCGGGTTCTGGTCGTCGGCTGCGGCAATTCGGGGGCCGATATCGCCGTCGATGCGGTGCATCATGCGGCAAGCGTCGATATTTCGGTGCGGCGCGGCTATTACTTCATCCCGAAATTCATCTTCGGCAAGCCGACCGACACGCTTGGCGGCAAGCTCAGACTTCCGCGACGCCTCAAGCAGATTCTCGATTCGTTGCTGGTGCGGGCGGTGATGGGCAAGCCCTCGCAATATGGCCTGCCTGATCCCGACTACCGCATGTATGAATCGCATCCGGTGATGAATTCGCTGATCCTGCACCATATCGGGCAGGGCGACATCGGCCCGCGCGGCGACATCGCCCGGCTGGATGGGTCCGGCGTCGTCTTCGCCGACGGCAGGCGGGGCGAGTACGACCTGATCCTGCTGGCCACCGGCTACAAGCTCGACTATCCGTTCATCGACAGGTCGGAACTCAACTGGCCGCAGCAGGCCGGCGCGCCCCGGCTCTATCTGAATGTCTTTCATCCCGACCACGACAATTTGTTCATGATGGGCATGATCGAGGCCGCCGGCCTCGGCTGGGAAGGGCGCAACAAGCAGGCGGAGCTGGCCGCGCTCTACATTCGCGGGCTGGCAGAAGGCGTGCCGGCTGCCGCGCGGCTGAAGGAAGTCAAGGCACGGCTTGCCACCGAACGCATCGACGGCGGCTATGCCTATCTCGATCTCGAACGCATGGCCTACTACGTTCACAAGGACAGCTACCGGGCGGCCGTCGCATCCCATGCCGATGAGTTGCGCCGGCAACTGGGATCGGCAACGCCGGGTGCAGCCCGCATCAACCACAGGGTCGAGGTGCAGCCATGAGCGGTCCGGTTCCCATCGAGTTCAATCCCGCCAGCCTCGTCATCCTCAACCTGCTTCTGGCGCTGATGATGTTCGGCGTGTCGCTGACGCTGAAGCCCGCCGATTTCCGGCTGGTGGTGACGCAGCCCCGAACGGTGTTCGCCGGCCTGTTCGCGCAGTTCCTGCTTTTGCCGGCGGCGACCTGTTTCGCGACATGGTTCTTCGGCATCGACCCGGAACTGTCGCTCGGCATGATCCTCGTCGCCGCCTGTCCGGGCGGGGCGTTCTCCAACATCATGACCTGGCTGGCGCGCGGCAATGTTGCCGTCTCGGTTTCCATGACGGCGGTGTCCAGCCTCGCGGCCACGGTGCTGACGCCCTTCAACTTCGCGCTCTATGGCTGGCTCAATCCCAACACGCGCGACCTGCTCGTTTCCATCGCCGTGGATGGCAAGGACATCGTGCTTCTGGTGCTCGTCGTGCTCGGCCTGCCTCTGGTCATCGGCATGGCGGTCGGCCGTCGCTTTCCGGGTCTCGCGGCAAAGGTCGAGCCGCCGCTGCGCATCTTCGCGCTGCTGATCTTCCTTGCCTTCGTCGCCATCGCCTTCAGCAACAATTACACCCTGTTCGTGGAGCGCTTCCACACTTTCTTCTGGCTGGTCGTCGCCCACAACACCATGGCGCTTTTGCTGGGTGCTGCGATGGCGCGGCTGATGCGGCTGAACACGCCCGACACCCGCGCCGTGACGCTTGAGGTGGGCATCCAGAATTCCGGCCTCGGGCTGGTCATCCTGTTCACCTTCATGCCCAATGCCGGCGGCATGATGCTGATCACCGCCTTCTGGGGCGTGTGGCATCTGGTTTCGGGGCTGACGCTGGCCTGCATCTGGTCGCGCATCCCCATCCGCGATACGCCTGCACCGGCAGGGCAACAGTGATGCAGACAAAAATTCTCATCACCGGGGCGGCCGGCTATGTCGGCGGCCTGCTCGGCAGCCGGCTGGCGCGGGATTTCACCGTCATCGGCACCGACATTCGCCCCCGCCCGGATGCGCCCTTTCCGGTGCACCGGATGGATGTGCGCGACGCGGCGCTGGCCGACTTGTTGAAGGAGCAGGCCATCACCCATGTGGTGCATCTGGCTTCGGTGCTCGATTCCGGCACCGACCGCGCCCGCGAGTTCGACATCGACGTCAACGGCACCCGCAATGTGGTGGAGTGCTGCCTGGAAGCGGGCGTCGGACACATCACCGTCACCAGCTCCGGCGCGGCCTATGGCTATCATGCCGACAACCCCGAATGGATCGACGAGGACCAGCCCCTGCGCGGCAATCCGGAGATCGCCTATTCCGATCACAAGCGCAGGGTCGAGGAGATGCTGGCGCAGTACCGGCAAAGCCACCCGCAGATGCGTCAGCTGGTGTTGCGCCCCGGCACCATTCTGGGGGCCTCGACGCAGAACCTCATCACCAACCTGTTCCGGGCAAAGCGCATTCTGTCGATCCGCGGCAGCAAGTCTCCCTTCGTCTTCATCTGGGACGAGGATGTGGTGGCAGCCATCGAGCACGGGCTGCGCGGCGACCGCTGCGGCATCTACAACATGGCGGGCGACGGTGCGCTCAGCGTGCACGAAATCGCCGCCATCCTCGGCAAGCCGGTGCTCACTTTGCCGGCCGGACTTGTCAGAACTGCGTTGCGGGCCGCGCGCCTTCTCGGCAAGGGCCGTTACGGGCCGGAGCAGGTGAAATTCCTGCGCTACAGGCCGGTCCTGTCCAACACGCGGCTGAAGCAGGAGTTCGGCTACCGGCCGCAAAAGACATCGGAAGAAACCTTCCGCTTCTACGTGCAGCACGCACGCGCAAGGGGGGACCTGTGAGCAGCGTTCTGATCACAGGGGCCGGGGGAGGGCTCGGGCAGGCACTTGCCCGAGCCTTCTGGCGGCGCGGCCACAATCTCGTTCTGGCGGATCTCGATACGGATGTGCTGCGCAAGCTGGCCGGTGAGCTTGGCGATGTCACGCGCATCGCCTGCATAGCGGGCGACATCACTGATGTGGCCCATCAGGCGGAGCTGCTGGCGCGGGCGCAGGCGCGTTTCGGCGGCGTCAGCGTGCTGGTCAACAATGCCGGCATCACCCATCGCTCGCCGGTGGCGAAGACCGATCCGCTTGTGCTGCGCAAGGTGATGCAGGTGGACTGGCAGGCGCCGCTGGAGCTGGCGCTTGGGGCCCTGCCGCAGTTGCAGGCGCATCGCGGCAGCATCGTCAACATCGGCTCGATGGCAGGCTGGATGCCGGTGCTCGGCCGCGCCGGCTATTGCGGGGCGAAGGCGGCGCTGGCGCAATCCTTCGAGGTGCTGCGCTGCGAGCAGAAGCAGCACGGCGTTCACGTGCTGATGGCCTATCCGAGCTTTCTCGACACGCCGATCGAGACCAATGCGCTCGGCCATGACGGCAAGCCCGCGCGCCATGCGCGCTCCACAATCGGCAAGCCGAAGGATGCCGGCTGGATGGCGGAGCGCATCGTGCTGGCGCTGGAGAAGCGCAGGCGGCGCGTCTATTCCGACCGCGCCAGCGTGGCGGCAAGCTTTCTGTGGCGGGTTGCGCCGGATCTCTATCAGCGGCTGATGATGCGCAAATTCGCGGTCGAGCTGCGGCAGTAGAGCATCTGGCAGCCAGATGGAAACGTCTGGCGTGGCATAAATGCTCCAGCCGCAAGCCGGCCGAACGGTCTGACCTTTCGTCGTGCGGACCGGCCGGCTGCTGCCCGCTGGCCTCGCCCTGCCATATGCTCTACAAATCCCGGATCGCCGGTGAGCACCGGCCTTATGGCTTTGTCGGCAGGGGAGGCGGCAATCCGGGAATGAGCGAGCATTTGTTCAGCGTCAACCGGCTCTATGCACGGGCGGTGATCCAGAGCGCGGATCGCCTGGCGCTGGTTTTGCCGGCAGAGCTGCGCAAGGCGGTGGAGAACAATGCAAGGCTGCCGCTGACGACGCTCGATGCGCTGTGGGAAGCCTATTGCAGCGCCAGCGCCGATCCACTGGCCGGCCTGCGCCTCGGCCTCGAACTGCATGCCGGGCATCTGGATTGCGCGGGCATGCTGCTGGTGTCCTGCGACACGCTGGGCGAAGCTCTGGAAGAGCTTGGCGAGGTCGCGCCCATCGTCGGCGAGGGCGGCGAATTCCTGATCGACAGCGAGGGCGATATGGTGACTGTGCGTTACCAGTCGCATCTGGCGCTGCGGCAGGCCGAGCGGGTGGAAGCGGTTCTGGCAGGCCTGTTGCAGATCAGCACATGGGCCACGGGCGGTGCGTTCCGCCCGGCGGGGCTCAGCTTCACGCATCAGCCGCTGGCGGCGCAGGCGCACTACCGCGCGCTGCTGCGCATTCCCGTCAGCTTCGGCCAGCCCTTCAATGCGCTCATGTTCAGCGCGTCCGCACTGGGCCTGCCCCTCATTCAGGCCAACAGCACCCTGCGCGAGCATCTGCGCGGCCTGACCGACAAGGTGCTGGCCGAGCTTGGTCACGCCAGCCTTGCCGCAGAGGTGCAGCGCATGATCCGCGCCCATCCGCGCTGGGGCAAGGAGCGTGTGGCCGAGCGGCTGAATGTCAGCGGCCGCCATCTCAACCGCCGGCTGGCGGAGGAGGGCACTTCGTTCAAGCTGCTGCGCGATGCCAGCCTGCATGCGGTCGCGGTGGAGCAGCTTCGCGGCGACAGCCCGTTGCGCGATGTGGCCGAAAGGCTTGGCTTTTCCGATGAAAGCGCCTTCACCAAAGCCTTCCGCCGCTGGACTGGCCAGACCCCGGCGAATTTCCGCCGGCAACGGGAATCCACTCCCCGCGCATCCGGCTTTTTTGTTTCCGGCAGCAGTCCTGCGCCGGACTGAAACAGTGCCGCCATCTGGTAACGCCGGAAGTTTCGCAAGAAATCGGCAAATGCCACAGCATCGCACCCAAAGGTGGCATCCGGTTTTTTGGCCGATGCTTCGGCGATAGGTCGGATCGTCCCTTGTGTCTTCTGATGGCTCCCGAGCGCCTCCATGTCCCGGGATCGCATTGCCCGCAGCGATTTTCGCGGCTGCAACCGGCAACCCCATGTCCCGCAACGCTTCGTGGAGGCATATGCCGGTCTGCGGGAACCACCGCACAGCACCGGATCGGCTGACAGGGTCCCCCGGCTTTCCGTTTTGATCTCCGAAAAGGATGTGATCAGCACACTGGCATACGGCTTTACGC
This sequence comes from Aquamicrobium sp. NLF2-7, assembly GCF_022359935.1. Classification (NCBI taxonomy): domain Bacteria; kingdom Pseudomonadati; phylum Pseudomonadota; class Alphaproteobacteria; order Hyphomicrobiales; family Phyllobacteriaceae; genus Aquamicrobium; species Aquamicrobium sp. NLF2-7. Next base: position 89,056 of record NZ_JAKSED010000003.1, read on the forward strand.
TTGACTTAACGTTAAACCTACCCGTATCAAGTCGGCAGGCCGGTGCTGTGGGAGGAAAGACTCATGGGCGGCTGCGAAATTTTCCTCATGTCATGAAAGCCGATACCATGCCGGATACTCTGCAAAGCACCGTTGACCGTCAGCGCCAGTACATTGCTGGTGGAACGATGTCGCTGAACCGGGCTATCACGCCCTCGAAGCTGTTCGTGCGGGCGAAGGGCGCTTATCTCTACGATGCCGACGGCAACGAATATATCGACTACCATGCCGGCTTTGCGCCCTACCTGTTCGGCCATGGCGATGCGGAGGTCGACGAGGCGGTGATCGCCATGATCCGCTCGGGCGCCTCGCTGATCGGCGCCGGCACCATGCCGTGGGAGGCGGAGGTGGCCGAGCTGCTGGTCGAGTGCGTGCCGGGCATCGAGCAGCTGCAGCTGACCAGCACCGGCTCGGAGGCGGTGGGCTATGCGCTGCGTCTGGCGCGCGCCCACACCGGCCGCGATGTGGTGGTGGTCATGCAGGGTGGCTACAATGGCTGCTTCGACTATGTCAGCTACAATCTGATGGACCCGCGCTCCTTCGTCGAGGATCACCGGGAAGGCGAGGAATATCCGCTGTCGGTGACGACGGCCGGCGTGCCGAAGGTGATCGACCAGACGGTGCGCGCCATCGAGTTCAACGATCTGGCGGCGGCCGAGAAGGTGCTGGCGAAGGGCGACGTGGCGGCCATCATCCTGGAGCCGATCCTGCAGAACATCGGCATCGTCAAGCCGCAGCCCGGCTATCTGGAGGGCCTGCGGGCGCTGTGCGACAAGTATGGCACGGTTCTGATCTTCGACGAGGTCAAGACGGGCTTTCGCCACGCGCTGGGCGGCTATCAGGCGCTGTCGGGCGTGACGCCGGACCTGTGCACCTTCGGCAAGGCGGTGGCCAATGGCTACCCGATGGGCGTCGTCGGCGGCAGGCGCGAAATCATGGGCCTGTGCGCGCATCCCGATCCGAAGAAGCGGGTTTCGGTGGCCGGTACCTACAACGGCCATCCAGTCAACGTGGCGGCGGCGCTGGCCTGCCTGACACGGCTGAAGACCCGTGAGGCGGAAGTCTATGGCGGGCTGGAGCGTCTGGGCGCGCGGCTTGAGGCGGGCCTGAAGAGCATCTTCGAAAAGCGCAACTATCCGACGACCATCGTGCGTCAGGGCTCGGCCTTTGCCGTCTACTTCATGGACCATGCGCCGGTGAACTGGCGCGATGTGGTGATGAACAACGACATGGAGCGCGACATCGCCTATCGCCGTGCGCTGATCGACAATGGCGTGTTCCATTTCCCCGTCGTCACCAAGCAGGGCTCGATTTCGCTGGCCCACACCGACGCCGACATCGACCGCACCATCGAGATCACCGAAAAGGTCGTCAACTCCCTCGCGTGAGAGGACAGCCTGAAGACGTCGAAAAACCCGGCCGGATCATCCGGCCGGGCTTTTTTGTTTGCGGGGCAGGGGTGCCCGGAACCCTTTGACAGGCCCTGTCCTACTCGCGCACCATCGCCCCCGATGTTGCCTGTCCGCGATTGCGGCGCAGGGCGTCGGAAGCCCGCATGACGAGGCTTTCCAGCCCGTTGGGCAGGAACAGGATGGCGAGGATCAGGATGCCGCCATAGAGCAGGGGCCGAACCTGATCGGCGCCGATGCCGCGCAGGATGACCTCGTCGATGATGGTCAGCGTCACCACCCCCAGGATCGGGCCATACCAGCGTGTGGTGCCGCCCACGATCGTCCAGATCAGCACATAGACCATTGTGTTGACGTCGAACTGGTTCGGATTGACGGTGCTGAGGTAATGCGCATAGAGCGCGCCGGCGAGGCCCGCAAAAAAGGCGGCGACGACGAAGGCCAGCATGCGGTAGCGGAAGGCGTCGACGCCGACCGATTCCGACAGCTTGTCCTGCCAGTGGATGGCATGGAAGGTCAGCCCGATGCGCGATTTCTCGATCCGGTAGAGAACCCACAGCGACACCAGCACCACCGCCAGCACCAGATAATAGTAGTTGGCGGGATCGTAGAAATCGATACGGATGAAGCCGAGGTCGATCTCGGGAAAACCCGGAATGCGCTGGATGCCCTTCGGCCCGCCGAACGGGTTGGTGAAGCGCTTCCAGATCAGCCGCAGGATCTCGCCGGCCGCGAAGGAGCCGATGAGGAAGTAAAACCCCTTCATACGAAACAGCGGAAAGCTCATCAGTGCTGCGACCAGCCCGGCGACGACGGCGCCCCCGATCATCGCCAGCGGCACCGGAAAGCCAAAGCTCTTGGCAAACAGCGCGCTGGCATAGGCGCCTGAGCCCATCATCACCACATGGGCCAGCGACCACTCGCCGGTCAGCGTCTGCAGCCTGTAGCTCGCCACGACGAGCACGTTGATGGTGAGCAGCACGAGCAGTTCCTGCTGCGAGAAGCTGACGACATGCGGGGCTGCGATGAGCAGGGCCGCGAGGATCAGGATGCCGGCGATGCCGGCGGCTCCGATGGTGTTTTTCTCAGGCACGTTCGCGCACTCCAAAAAGACCCTGCGGCTTGACGACCAGCACGGCCAGCATCAGCAGCAGGCCGACGATGTTGGCGATGACGCCATCGAAGAAGGTCGTGACGAAGGTGTGGACGAAGGCATAGAGCACCGCGGCCAGCACCGCGCCTTCCAGACTGCCGATGCCGCCCACGATGATGATGATGAAGGCGGTGACGATGATGCCGTGGCCCATGAAGGGGGAGGGCGCGACCAGCGGCGCGGTCATGGCGCCAGCCACACCGGCGAGGGCCGCGCCGATGAACATGGCGTAGCGCGCCGTCTGGTTGATCGAAATGCCCTGCAGCGCGGCCGCCTCGCGATCCTGCGCGCAGGCCCTGAGCGCCCAGCCGAACTTGCTGCGCCTGAGAAACAGCCACAGCACGGCCAGCAGCACCACGGTTGCGATGATCACATAGAGCCGCTCATAGGTCAGGATCGCGCCGCCGATGGTGAGGCGTCCCTGCGACACCGGCGGCACGGTCTGGTTGCGCAGGCCGAAGCCGAGCACGGCAAGTGTTTGCAGGATAAGCAGGAAGCCTATCGAGGCGATGAGCCCGCCGAGCGGATTGGTTCGCAGCGGCCGAAACAACGCAAGCTCCATCAGCACGCCCAGACATCCGGCGAAGCACAGCCCAAGCCCCACGGCCACCACGAAGGGCAGGCCAAGCCAGGCATAGAAGAAGACGATGGCATAGGCGCCTGCCATGTAAAGCTCGCCATGCGCGAAGTTGATCACGCCCATCACGCCGAAGATGAGCACCAGCCCGACGGCGACCAGAGCCATGTAGCTTGCGGCGTAAGAGGCATTGAACACGGTCTGCAGGAGGAAATCCGGCATAGTGTATCCCGTTCTGTAATTCGGTTTCAGGTGAGAGGCTGCCGGGCCGGCGCGCGGCCCGGCTCAGCGCTCAGGTCCGCTGGTTCCACAACAGGCCGAGATCGGACATGTGCTTGAGCAGCAATTCGCTGTTCTTGTCCCACCACTCCGGGATCGAACGGAATTCGGCGATCGTCGCCTTGCCGTCGCGGATCACCACGACCGGCCAGTCGCCGACGAGCGCGTTGTCGATGCCGAACAGATCCTTGCCCCACCAGCGCGCCTCGCCGAAGGCATGCTTGCCGGTGCCGCCATCCTTCATGGCGGCCAGTACCGCATCGGGCTCGATGCTGCCGGCGCGCTGGGCGGCGTCCGCCCACAGATCGAGGATCGAGGAGTATTCCCACGACACCGCCGACCATTCGTTGGCGCCATAGCGCTTCACATATTCGGCATAGAACTCGTTCGGCTTCCTGAAGTTGATGCGCGGATCGTTCAGTGCCTGATCATCGAAATCGGGGAACTGGAAGATGACGCCTTCCATGAACTCCTTGGAGGTGCGCTCCACGATGCGCTGGTAGAAGTCGAGCGTGCAGGAGATGATCTGTCCCTTGTAGCCCTGCTGGAAGGCCTGCTCGCACAGCGGCTGGACATAGTCGGCATAACAGGTGTCGAGGCACAATATGTCGGGATTGTTGGCCAGAAGCTGGGTCATCACCGGCGCGAAATCGGTGGTGGCCGGATCGAAGAACAAGGGCGGGCTCGCCATCTGGATGCCGGCGGCCTCGAAGGCGGCGAGATAGGTGGCGACCGAAGGCTTGCCCAGCGCATCGTCCTGCGCGCAGACCACCGCCGTCTTCAGCTCCGGCCGGTTGGCCGCCAGCCAGTCGACGCCGGTGACGTTGTAGATCGGATGCACCTCGCAGGGCGCGATCAGGGTTTCGGTGTCGGGGGTCAGGTCGCTCGGCAGCAGGGTGGACACCATCATGCCCTGCCGTGCGGCAATTTCCTCCACGCCCGGCCACGAGTTGCCGCCCAGCATCATGATGAACTTGACGTCGTTTTCGCGGATGAGCTGCGTTGCGCCGGTGCGCGCCTTACCGGCGTCGTCCTCGTCGTCATAGGAGACGAGCTCAACCTTGTAGGATTGTCCGCCGACCTCGACGCCGCCGGCTTCATTGACCCAGTCGGCCCAGATCCTGCAGCCGTCGAGGCCGGGCTTGCCCCATGCCGCCACGGCGCCCGTCAGCGGGGCGAGAAAGCCGATTTTGACGACGTTGTCCTGTGCGAAGCTGGCTTTCGGCATGCCCACCACGGGCAGCAGCGCGGCGCTGGCCGCGCCGGTCAGCAAGGTTCGTCTGTTCAGTGTGATGCTCGATGCAGGCTTCATTGCAGTCTCCTCCGCTTTGCGTTCTGAAAAAGTAGCTACCGCGTTAGAATCCGCCTCATGCCCGGAAAACGGGCAGAGCCGGGCATGCTGGCGCGCGATTGGATCGCGCACCCTGTTCCCCTGTCAGAATTCACTCTTGTTTATTGGAGGCTGGTGGCCCCGGTATGCGCCTGGGTATGCACTTGCCCCATGCCCGCGCCTTGCGCCTTGCGGCGGAAGCCGAGCAGGATCATCGCTGCCATGAACTTTCGTGGGTCGTTCATCCCTGCGGGGCGTTCACGATCCCATTGCAGAAGACGTTGTGCCGCCGCGTCGCGGTCGAGCAGTTCGAGGCTGTCCATTGCGCCATGGTCGCGGCGCAGGGTCTCAAGCATGTCGCGGGCCTTCATGCGCCAGCGCTCCTCGTAGGCGGGCCGGTGCAGGCGCTCCATGCGCAGATGAAAGAGCGAGGAGCGCGCCGTGCGCGGCGCGGTCATCGTATCGATCCAGCGGCCGCATGAAGCCCAGGCCTGCGCGGCCGACGCCTCGATCCGGCCGCTGGACACGGGCTGCACGACGGCCTGATTGCTCAGGCTGGCGGCGAGCCTCGGGTCGTTTGGCGGAAATTCCGTGCGCGCCACACGCAGCGCCTGCGCATAGAGTTCGCGCGCCGGTTCCACCTGTCCCTCGGCGAGAGCGGCAAGGGCGGCTTCCGCCAGTTTTTCCCATTGCAGGTCGGCTTCGCTCCAGCCGGCGGTGACGAGTTCGGCAAGGGTCCGGGTCTCATGCACCGAGATAGGCCCTCCGCACATGGTCGTTGGTCTTCAGGTCGGCCGCAGCACCCTCCACGGCCACCGTGCCGATTTCGAGCACATAGGCATAGGAGGCGAGCCGCAGCGCCAGCCCCGCATTCTGTTCCACCAGCACCACCGGCACGCCGGTCTCGGCAATGTCGGAAACGATGCGCGCCATTTCCTGCACCATCACCGGCGACAGGCCCATGGACGGCTCGTCGAGCAGAAGCAGCTTCGGTCCCGACATCAGCGCCCGCCCGATGGCGACCATCTGCTGTTCGCCGCCGGAAAGGGTGCGGGCCCATTGCGTGCGCCGCTCCTTCAGGCGCGGAAAGCGCTCGAAGATGTCTTCGATGTCGCGTTCGATCTTTGCCGTGTCCTTGCGCAGGAAGGCACCGATGCGCAGGTTTTCCTCGACGGTGAGGTCGGGGAAAATCCGGCGGCCTTCCGGCACATGGGCAATGCCGCGCGCCACGATCTTTTCGGCCGGCATGGTGTCGATGCGCTCGCCCTCGAAATGGATTTCTCCACCGGAAGGCCGGGCAAGGCCCGAAATGCTGCGCAAGGTGGTGCTCTTGCCGGCGCCATTGGCGCCGATAATGGTGACGATGCCGCCGGAAGGGACCTGAAGGCTGATGCCTTTCAGGGCCGCCACCTTCTGGTAGTGGACGTGGAGGTTGCGGACTTCAAGCAGCATCTTCGTTACGCCCCAGATAAGCTTCGATGACGCGCGGGTCGTTGGCGACCTCCTGCGGAGCGCCTTCGGTCAGGAACTGGCCGAAATTCATGACGGTGATGCGCTCGCACAGGCCCATGACGGCCTGCATGTCGTGCTCGACCAGCATGATGGTGATGTCGCGCTCGGCGCGGATGCGCCGCACATGCTCCATCATCCGCCGCGTTTCCTCCGGGTTCATGCCGGTGAACGGCTCGTCCAGAAGGATCAGCGTCGGATCGGCGGCCAGCGCCACCGCCATGCCCAACGCCCGCTGGTGGCCGTGCGGCAGGCTGGAGGCCGGCTCGTTGGCCAGCGCGCCGAGGTCGAACAGCTCCAGCGCTTCATGCGCCTTTCTGTCGGCTTCCCTCTCGGTCGGGGCATCCGCGCCCGTTATGCGTGAGAAGAAGCCGGCGCCGGCGCTGCGATGGCAGCCGACCCGCACATTGTCGATGACGCTGAACTCATGAAACAGGGTGGTGCCCTGAAACGTCCTGATCAGGCCGCGCTGAGCCAGCCGGCTGGTCTTCAGCCCGGAAACGTCCTCACCCTGATACAGGATCCTGCCGCTCGTTGGCCGGTAATAGCCGCTGATCAGGCTGAACGTCGTGGTTTTACCGGCCCCGTTGGGGCCGATCAGTCCGTGAATGCTGTTGCGCTTTACGGAAAAGGACAGGTCGTTGACGGCTGTGAGCCCTCCGAACTTCCTTATGACATTGCGCAGTTCGAGAATAGGTTCGTCGGACAGTGGACCCTCCCATTGGTTACTGTCGTTAAATGCATGCCAGCGTGGGTTTTCCCATTCGCCGGCATGCCCCGATTTTATTCTGCTGCGGCGGGCGTGGCCTCCGTTCCCAGATAGGCTTCAAGTGAATCGTCGAGTGCGTCTTTCCACGGCGTGTGGTGCGGCGGCGCCATGGTGCCGGTAATGACGGAACGATAGGAGTTGTTGCGGAACTCCATGATGTTCTTCTTCTTGTGCTTCTTCCATTCGAAGAAGGCTTCGTTGGCCCCGTCGACATCGAAGCTCGGATAGTCGGTCTCGGCGATCAGTTCCTTGACGTATTCGCCCTGATAGCGGATCGCGTCGTAGTCGTCCTTGCCGGCATCCTCGGCGGCAACGCGCGCCTCGACATCGGCGACCATTTCATCCTTGCTCGCGGGCAGGCCGATGCGCCCCATCATGACGTCGCGCGCCCACCAGGCCTGGGCATCGAACATGTTGAAGGTGAACCACTGGTCCTGCATGCCGATGTAGAACAGCGCCGGATTGTGGACATAGGCGACGCCCTTGTAGAGATCGGCTGTCGCCAGCCGGTTGGCCGTCCTCAGGCGCAGATCGTCCGGCAGGAACGGGAAATGATGCTTGTAGCCCGTGCACAGGATGATGGCGTCGATGTGCTTCGTCGAACCGTCCTTAAAGGTTGCGGTGTTGATATGCACCTTCTCCAGCAGCGGCTTTTCTTCCCAGTTGTCCGGCCAGTCGAACCCCATTGGCCTGGTGCGGTAGCAGTTGGTGATCGATTTCGCGCCGTATTTCCAGCACTGCGAGCCGATGTCCTCGGCCGAATAGCTGGTGCCGATGAGCAGGATGTCCTTGCCGGCGAATTCGCGCGCGTCGCGGAAGTCATGGGCATGCAGGATGCGGCCGTTGAAGCGGTCGAAGCCGGGGAATTCGGGCACGTTTGGCGTCGAGAAGTGACCCGAGGCGACGACGACATTGTCGAATTCTTCCGAATAGCAATGGTCGTTCGGCAGGTCCTGAACCGTCACCGTGAATTTTTTGGTGTCCGGGTTCCACTCCACCAGCCGCACGACGTTTTCGAAGCGGATCCAGTCGCGCACGCCGGCTTTGTTCACGCGCCCTTCGATATAGTCGAACAGAACCGCGCGCGGCGGATAGGATGCGATCTGCTTGCCGAAGTGCTCCTCGAATGAGTAGTCGGCAAACTCAAGGCCTTCCTTGGGGCCGTTCGACCAGAGATAGCGGTACATGGAGCCGTGAACGGGTTCGCCATACTGGTCGAGGCCGGTGCGCCAGGTATAGTTCCACAGCCCGCCCCAGTTTGCCTGTTTCTCGAAACAGACAATTTCCGGGATTTCAGCTCCGTTGCTCGCTGCCGATTGAAATGCCCGCAATTGTGCAAGGCCAGACGGCCCGGCGCCGATAACGGCGACCCTCCTGTTCATTCGCGTCCTCCCCATATTGTTTTCTTGGACGAAAATTATTTCACCATCAGTATGGTATTTGGTTTCATCCTGCTGTCAATGCATTGTGTGACATTCGTTTATTCCTGGCAGGAAAAGCGGCAGCCGCAAACGTTCCGGACTTGCCATGCAGTTCCGTGTGGATTATTCTTCTGATTTAATAAAGTTGACAAGCAAGAAAATTCGCTGGGAGGCAAACTTGCAGGAAACAGTCTATCCGGACGTCGTTCCGGGTCCGCCTCGTCCGAGCGGAATCCGGCTTCCTTCTGGCCTTGCGCTTCCTGCCGGAACCGAGCGATACGAGGTGCGGGGCGCCGGCGCGATTTTCGTGTCCGTGGAGGCAGGAGATGTCATCACGGTGCGCGATATGGAAGGCGGTCAGGCCTGCGAGCTGGTCGCCGCCGATGCCTCGGGCCGCACCGATGCCTCCATTCTGGGCGTGAAGTCCAACTCCAGTGCCCCGGGTCTTCAGGCCCTGCTTTCCGGCGACAATGAAAGCCTGAGCGCCTTTCGCGCCGGCCTTGCCCGCCGCAGGATCGATCTCGCCCATGCCGATGCCGTGCGGGTGTTCGGCAGCGACAGCCCGGCCGGCGACGAAGAGGCCTTCACCATTACCCGTGACGGCAGCCTTGTGGTTGCGGCCCCCGGCGGGCCGATGGCCATCGACGGCCATGACACTGTCACGCCCATTCAGGTTCTGGTGCGCCGCGCGCGCGTGCAGAAAAAGGTCAAGGGTGCCGAACTGCCCGAGCCGCTGGCCGATCCGGTCCTTGATCTCAGGGTAAAATCGGCCACCGCGCAGTCCTTCTTCGTGCGCGCCGGCGAGTTCATCCAGATCATCGATGTCGACGGGCGCCAGTGCACCGACTTCCAGTGCTTCTCGGCGCGCAAGCTCGACAAGGGCATCGACAATCCCCTCGACGTCACCGCCACCCGCTCGGTGCTCGGCCATGCCTATGCCATGCCCGGCCTGCACGCCAAATATTACGATCAGGACTTTGAGCCGCTGGTGGAAGTGGTGCAGGACACCTGCGGCCGCCACGACGCCTTCGCGCTGGCCTGCTATGCCAAATATTACGACGACATCGGCTATCCCGGCCATGCCAATTGCTCGGAAAATTTCAACCGCGCGCTGGCCGACAAGGGCGTTCGCCCCCGCGCCGGCTGGATGGCGGCGAACTTCTTCTTCAACACCGGCGTCGATGCCCATGGGGTGATGTTCTCCGACGAGCCGTGGTCGCGGCCGGGCGACTATGTGCTGCTGCGCGCGCTGACCGACATCGTGTGCGTGTCGTCGGCCTGTCCTGACGATACCTCTCCGGCCAATGGCTGGAACCTCTCCGACATTCATGTGCGCACCTATTCCGACAAGAACAGGTTCTCACGTGCCATCGCCCGCCGCGTAACTCCGGATTCCGAGCCGAAAATGACAACAGAAACTGCCTTCCATTCGCGCTTTGCCCAGCACACCCGCAATTTCGTCGAGTACAAGGGCTACTGGCTCGCCAATTCCTTCGCGAAGGAAGGGGCGATCGAGGAATACTGGGCATGCCGCCAGAAGGCGGTGATCATGGACCTCTCGGCGTTGCGCAAGTTCGAGGTGACCGGCCCGGATGCGGAGGCGCTGCTGCAATATACGCTCACCCGCGACGTCAAGAAGCTCGGCGTCGGCCAGGTGGTCTACACCGCCATGTGCTACGAGCATGGCGGCATGATCGACGATGGCACGCTGCTGCGTCTGGGGCTCGACAATTTCCGCTGGATCGGCGGCGACGACTATTCGGGCGTGTGGCTGCGTGAAGTTGCTGAAAAGCTCGGCCTCAAGGTGATGGTGCGCTCCTCGACCGACCAGATGCACAACGTTGCCGTGCAGGGCCCCAACAGCCGCGCCATCCTGAAAGAGGTGATCTGGACCCCGCCGCACCAGCCGAAGCTCGAAGAGGTGGAGTGGTTCCGCTTCACCATCGGCCGCATCGGCGGCGAGAACGGACCGCCGGTCGTGGTGTCGCGCACGGGCTACACGGGCGAGCTCGGCTATGAGGTGTGGTGCCATCCGCGCGATGCGGGTGCCGTTTTCGATGCGATCTGGGAGGCGGGCCAGCCGCACGGCCTGAAGCCGATGGGGCTGCTGGCGCTCGACATGCTGCGCATCGAAGCCGGCCTGATCTTCGCCGGCTACGAGTTCTCCGACCAGACAGATCCGTTCGAGGCGGGCATCGGCTTCACCGTGCCGCTCAAGTCGAAGACCGACGACTTCATCGGCCGCGAGGCGCTGATCCGGCGCAAGGAGCATCCGGTGCGCAAGCTGGTCGGCCTCGACATCGACAGCAATGTCGCCGTCGGCCATGGCGACTGCATCCATATCGGGCGCGCCCAGATCGGCGAGGTCACCTCTTCGACGCGCTCGCCGCTTCTGAAGAAGAACATCGCGCTGGCAAGGGTCGACGCCACCCATGCCGCCGTCGGCACCGAAGTCGAAATCGGCAAGCTCGACGGGCATCAAAAGCGCCTTCCGGCAAAAATCGTCGCATTCGCGCATTATGATCCGAAGAAGGAAAGGCCAAGGTCCTGAGCTAGAGCATGTCGCCCGAAAGGGGAACCGGTTTCGGGGAAACGACATGCGTGCAAACAAGAGCTTAAAGCGTAGCGATCTGAAGGATCGCGACACGCTTCAGGGTCTGAAGCCGGAGATCAGGGAGAAGGCGTGAGGAGAGGCGATGGCTGGAGAGGGCTCCAATCCGACACCAGACCGGCCTGACGGGCCACCCTCGGAACTTTCCAGGGAAGTTTCGCAGTGGCGCGTGGCGGAGCGCAAGCGTCTGATCGACCAGCGTCTTGCCATGAGCGCGGACGAACGCACTGCCAGAACCCGAACGATCGCCGAAGGCCTCGACCGTCTGGTCGGCGCTCCGCAGGGGCGCATCGTCTCGCTTTACTGGCCGTTCCGGGGTGAACCGGATCTGCGCCAATGGTCTGAGAAGGTCATTGCCGCAGGCGGCCGGATCGCGCTGCCGGTGGTGATCGCCAAGGCGCAGCCTCTGGAATTCCGGCTGTGGGCGCCCGGCGAGCCACTGGAACGCGGTGTGTGGAACATTCTGGTTCCGTCCGGCGGGCGGGTGGTCGAGCCGGATATCGTCGTCTCCCCGGTCGTCGGCTTCGACAGCGCCAATTACCGTCTCGGCTATGGCGGCGGGTTCTACGACCGCACCCTTGCGGCGATGAGCAAGCGGCCCCTCAAGCTCGGGGTCGGCTATGCCGGCGCTAGACTTGCGACCATCCATCCGCATTCCCTGGACATTCCCATGGATGCAATCGTGACAGATGAATGAGGCTCCCATGAGCACTGACGAACTGCTTCTCGACCCCGCCATTGCCGGCACCTCCGCTCCCGGAGGCCGGATTTTCCGCCGCAACACCACCGGCACGACCTACAGGATCACGATGAAGAACTGCGCGTTCTTCGCCCGCCACGGCCTGCTCGATGAGGAAGAGCGGCTCGGCCAGCGGTTCTATGTCGACGCCGAGCTCGATGTGCGGCCTTCCGTCGGGATCGAGGAGGATTGCATCGAGGCGACCGTGGACTATGGGCTTGCCTTCGCGGAGATCGAGAAGATCGTCACCGGCCGCCGCCGCTTCCTCATCGAAACGCTGGCCCTCGACATCAGCCGCACCCTTTGCGAGGTGTTCCCGCAGATCATGCGCGCCCGCATCACGGTGCGCAAACCCAACGCCCCGGTGCGCGGCGTGCTCGATCATGTCGAGGTCACGATCGTCTGGCCGCAGGGTCCGGCCGCCGGTCTTTGAAACGCGTCGCTGTGTGACCGCATAAAAATATAGCGATGCATTTTCAATAAGATGACAGAAAGCGTCATCTTATTTGAAAAAGCCGGTGCAGAACCGCCGCCCCCGTTTCGTCCTTGATGTGAGGGCCAGCCAAGATCACGTCACAAAGCGCCAGCCACGCCCTCCTCGTTTTCAGGATTGCAAGACAGGCGGATGGGGCATGCGCGAAGCGGCGGTTACGGCGGACGGAGTTTCTTTTTCACGATTTCTGATGAGGGCGGCCCTGCTGGGCTCCGTTGCGCTGACGACGGTGACCGGGACCGGGCCGGTCACGGCTGCGCACGCGCAGGGCACGCAAACCCTGTCGCTGAACATCGGCGCCCAGAATCTGGGTTCGGCCCTGACTGCCTTTGCCGACAAGGCCGGGATCCGGCTTCTGTTTCCCTCGCAGCTTGTGGCCGGCAAGACGAGCCCTGCCCTTTCCGGCACCTTCAGCCGCGAAGAGGCGCTGTCGCGGCTGCTGGACGGCAGCGGCCTCGTCTATCAGTTCACCGATGCCGGCACGGTGACCATCTCCGATCCCGCTTCGGCATCGCGTGCGCCGCTCGATGCCAGCGGCGCCGTGGTTCTTGGAACCATCAATGTGAGCGGCTTGCAGAACGCCAGCCCGGCCGATGCGCCGTTCAGCACGCCGGCGCCAACGGCCTACATCAGCGGCGAGCGGATCGAGCGGTTCCGGGGAACGACCCCGTCCGACATGTTCACCGGCACTCCCGGCGTCCTGTCGGGTGAAGCGCGCAATGGCAGCGCCATAGATGTCAACATAAGGGGCATGCAGGGAATGGGGCGGGTGCCGATCAGCGTCGATGGCAGCCTTTCCTCGGCAACTGTCTATCAGGGCTATCAGGGCGTCGGTAACCGCTCCTATATCGATCCGGACCTGATCGGCGGGATCAGCATCCAGAAAGGTCCGGGCACCGGCGCCTATGGCGGCATTGCCGGTTCCGTCAGCATGGAAACGCTCAAGGCATCCGACATTCTTCTGGATGGCCGTAACTATGGCATACGCCTGAAAGGCGGCTTTGGCAGCAACAGTTCCGGCGTTCCTGCAAGGAGCACGGTCGGTGGCATGTATTTCTCGCAGTCGAAGCCGGGAACGGTACTGGGGCCTGCCGATATGGCGCGCCCTGCCCTGCTGGAGCCGACCCGGGGTTTTGGCAGCATTGCCGGGGCGGCGCAGGGAGAAGGCTATGAATTCGTTGCGGCCTATGCCGGACGGCGCAACGGCAATTATCATGCCGGCCGAAACGGTCCCTCCGCCGCAAGCTCGGAGGATGTCGGCCCGCGCTCGATCTGCCGGGATTATGGCAGTGGTTACGTGTTCTGTACGAACTATCCCAGCTATTACGAGAACACCGGCGTTTCGCTCTACCGGGGTGGCGAGAAGGTGCTCAACACCTCCAGCGACACCGATTCATGGCTGCTGAAGGCAAAGTTCGATCTGCCGCAGGATCATTCTCTGGAACTGTCCCACACAGGGTTCAGAAGCGATCACGGCGATATCCGCGCCTCCATCCTGTCCAGCATGACGTCTGTGCAGGCCACGCAGCGCTGGACCTCCACCGCGGCCGTGGACCGTTATTCGGCCCGGCATCGCTGGAACCCGGATGACAATGATCTGATAGATCTGCGCTCGGGCCTGTGGCTGACCTCGCTGGATATCCGCAACCCGACCACTGCGCACTCTCTCACCCTGGCGCAGATGGGGTTGCCCGATCCGCTCAAGACACGCGTTATCGTCGGCACCGATACGCGGCAGTGGGGAGCCGATGTCTCCAACACCTCGCGATTTGGAACGGCTTTAGGAGACATATCGCTGAACTATGGACTGTCCTATCTTCACGAAGACACCAGACCGACGGAACTCAGCCGGGCGGTGGAGGAGTTCCTGCCGCCCAACGGCGTGCGCCACGAATGGCAGGGCTTCATGAATGCGAACTGGAAGCCGCTGGACTGGCTGACCATCGACGGCAGCCTGCGCTATCAGGATTTCTCGGCGCGCGATCGCAGCACGAAGGAAGACAGCGTTGCCAATTCCTTCGCCGGGCAGCAGCGGGGAAGAAGCGCCAGCGGCATCAGCCCGACCCTCGGCGTTTCGGTTGAGCCTGTCGAGGGCCTGCAGCTTTTCGCCCGCTATTCGGAAGCGCTGCGCATGCCGGCGCTGGCGGAATCTTCGGCTCTTGCTGCGACGTTCAACGCGCCGGGTGTGCGTCCCGAGCGCGCCCACAACTGGGATGTCGGCGTCAATTATCAGGCTGGCGACGTGCTGTTTGCCGATGACGATCTGAAGCTGAAACTGGGCTGGTTTCACAATGACGTCGATGACTATATCGCCCGGCGCATCGTCAATGTGACCACGAGTTTCGGCACCAATTATGACGGGCCGGCCGTGGGCAATATCGCCCGGGCGAAGTTCGAGGGCATCGAGTTCTCCGGGCACTATGCGCTCGGGGGCCTGAAGCTCGAACTGGGCGCCTCCTATTACACCGACATGGCGTTCTGCCCGGAATCGGGGGCCTGCCAGAGGAGTTCGCTGTATGGCGACTATGCAACCAACCATGTACCGCCGAAATACACGACCTCGCTGACGGCATCGCATAAATTCCTCGACGATGCACTGACGCTGGGAGCGCGGGCGACGCATGTGGGGCCGCGCACCATCAGGGCGGATCAGCCGACGGCGCAGGGCGCTGCACCCTTCATCGTGCCGGTGGACTGGCGGCCCTATGTGCTGGTCGATGTTTTCGCCTCCTATGAAATCAGCGAAAGCCTGAAGGCCGATTTCAGGATCGACAATGTGGGAGACGTTCACTACGTCGACCCGCTGGGGCTGGCCAATATTCCGGGACCGGGCCGCACCTTCTGGGCCTCGCTGAGCGCCAAATTCTGACAGGCGCGGCCGGGCCCGGTGAATCCGGGCCTGTTGAAGATTGCCCGGCGCGCTGCCATTTTCGGCTGTCAGGTGGTTGACGCTGCGGGATAAGCAGCGTTTGTGCCTGTCTGACGCGATCAGGATGGCAGCAGGGAATGATGACGCAGGCGCGGATTGCGGGCTCACCGCCGGCGGTGGACACGGTGGCTGACACGGTGGTGGACACCGGGTCGGAGAACGGGGCGGACGTTTCCACCCCGGCCCTGTTGCCCGAAATGCAATATGATGAGGCGCTTGCGCATGAGCGGGCCATGCTGGCGGCGGCGGATGGCAGCCCCGGTATGGTCTGGTCGCTGTGGCAGACCGGAACCTGCATCGTCGTGCCGCGCAGCCATACGGTTCGCCCCGGCTTCGGGGAAGCCGTCGCCGCCTCCGCCGCGCGCGGCTTTCCCGTTCATGTGCGCGATACGGGCGGCGGGGCCGTGGTTCAGGGTGCTGGCGTGGTCAACCTGTCCATGGTGTTTTCGATCGGGCCGCAGGTGCGCGAACGCATCGGAACCAGCTACCGGGTGCTGTGCGAGCCGGTCATGGCCATGCTGCGCGCAAGGGGCATCGAGGGTGCGTTCCGCTCCATCCACGGCACCATGTGCGACGGCATCTACAACATCGTCGTCGGCACCCGCAAGCTCGCCGGAACGGCGCAGCGCTGGCGCAATCTGGGGCGCGGACGGCCGGGCGAACATGCGGTTCTGGCCCATATGGCGCTGTTTGCCGATCTCGATCATGTCACTGCCGCAGCCGCGATCAACGCGCTCTATGCCGATATCGGCATCGACAGCGGGATCGAGGCCCCGACCCACATCAACTGGGCCGAGATCGAAACCGGGTCCGGCAAGGCGGTGGCGGTGGCACTTGCCGAAGAACTCGACCGCGCCTGCCAGGCGATCGATCTGGAAGCGCTGCTTGACCGCCTCTCAAAAGCGCAGGCCGCCGGCTGAACGCATATTCCGGGACCAAATAACCTCCCGGCCGATGCCGGCAGGACAAGGACCTGTCGGTGGCCGCGCGGTGGCGATCATGATAGGGACGAACGCAGGAATCGTCGAAAGCCAGTTACTGATAAGAAAGACGTCAAAATGAGTGAAAGCGTGAATCTGAGCGTCGAGGCACTGAAAGGCCGGGTGGAGACCATTTTCCGCAAGGCCGGGCTTTCGCAGGAGCACGCTTCCACGCTTGGCGCGGTGATCGTTGCGGGCGAGCGGGATGGCTGCAAGTCGCACGGTGTCTACCGCATCGAGGGCTGCCTGCGCACGGTGAAGGCCGGCAAGGTGGTGCCCGACGTCAAGCCTGTGTTGCGCGACGACGGATCGGCGGTGGTGCGCGTCGAGGCCGGTGGCGGCTATTCCTGCGCCGGCTTCGAACTGGGCGCGCCGATCCTCGCCGAACGCGCTAAGAAGCTCGGCATCGCGGCGCTCGTCATCAACGATTGCACGCATTTCTCGGCCCTGTGGCCGGAGGTGGAAAGGCTTGCCGCGCTGGGTGTGGCGGCGATCGCCATGTGCCCGAGCTATGCCACGGTCGCGCCTTCCGGTGGCAAGGAGCCGCTGCTTGGCACCAACCCGTTCGCCTTCGGCTGGCCGCGCGTCGATCCGGCCCAGCCCTATGTGTTCGACTTCGCCACCAGCGTGGCGGCGCGCGGCGAGATCGAGCTGTACCGGCGTGAAGGCCGGCAACTGCCCGAAGGATGGGCGGTCGACAGCGAGGGCAGGCCGACCACCGATCCGGAGGCTGCGCTGGCCGGCGCCATGCTGCCCTTCGGCGGCCACAAGGGCTCTGCCATCTCGACCATGATCGAATTGCTGGCCGGCACCATGATCGGCGATTTCACCAGCAGCGAGGCGCTAGATTTTCTCGGCACCACCACGCTTGCCCCGCGTCACGGCGAGCTGATCATCGCCATGAGCCCGCAGCGGTTTGCCGCCGGGCGTCCGGGCGATCCGTTCGCCCGCGCCGAGGTGTTGCTGGAGGCCATCGCCGGACAGGGCGCGCGCCTGCCTTCGCAACGCCGCTTCGCGGCGAGGAAGCGCACCTTGTCAGAGGGCATCACCCTCACCGCCGCCGAGGCCGCGCAGCTCGACCGGCTGGAAGCGCTGGGGCTCGATGCCGTAGCCTGATGCCGATAAAAAAAGCCCTCCGCCGGAGGGCTTTTTTCTGGCAGTTTCCGTGATGCCGATTCAGGCGGCGTTGCGCTCCGCAAGGCCGGACTGCTTCGACCAGCCCGCATACCAGTCATCGAACAGCTTCAGCTGCGTTTCCACGAAGCCGCGCTGGCTGGCGCTCAGCGTATCGCTCTCGTTGAAGTGGAGTTCGTATTCCGGGTTCCCCTTCAGCACCATCATGTGCTTGAAATAGAGCACCAGATCGGGGCCTTCGTCATAGGCGGAGAGCACGGCGAGCGCCTGCTCCAGCTCCTGCGCAAGCCGGCGTGCTTCGACATCGCCCTTCGCCGCCGCCTCACACAGCGACACCAGATGCAGCACCTCGCGCGGCAGCACGCAGCCGATGCCGGTGATGGCGCCGGTGGCGCCGCAATTGACGAAGCCGTGGAAAACGCAGGTGTCGACGCCCACCATCAGCGCCACCGCATCGCTGCCGCTGGTGATGTTTTCGGCGGCATAGGTCATGTCGGCGGCACCGCCGAACTCCTTGAAGCCGACGAGGTTCGGATGCTCGGCCCTGAGCGCGAAGAACAGATCGGCGCGTGTGGCGAAGCCATAGTAAGGGCTGTTGTAGATCACGGCCGGCAGGTCGGGCGCCGCCGACAGCACCGCCTTGAAGTGATTGCGCTGCGCGGCCGGCGACGGCCCGCGTGACAACAGGCGCGGAATGACCATCAGCCCTTTGGCGCCCACCTTCTGCGCGTGGGCGGCATGGGCCGCAGCACTTGCCGTGTTGACCGCGCCCGTGCCGACGATGACCGGCACGCCCGCCTTCACCAGACGCTCCACGCCCTCCATGCGCTCGGCGTCGGTCAGCAGCGGCCAGTCGCCCATCGAGCCGCAATAGACCACGGCCGACATTCCGGTGGCGATCAGGTCCCTGCCCTTGCGCACCAGCGCATCGAAATCGGGCTTGCGGTCGGGGGTGCAGGGGGTCATCAGCGCCGGCATGCAGCCGGAAAAGATCTGCGCATTCATGAGGGCTCTCCCTTGTGCCGGATTGGATGAATGCCATAATACCACTTGTATTTTATTTGTCGACAAGAAATCGTACGGCAGAAAAAGGCGCCGGCGCAAGCCGTTTCGCTGAAGGCGGGCGGATCGGGCTTGGGTGGCTACAGCGCGATGGGCCGGCGGCGGTCGCGGGCGATCATGTCCTGTATCTGGCGCACGATCTGGTCGGCATGGGCGCTGGCCAGCCGGTCGGCTTCGGCCACGTCGCGCGCCCCGATGGCCGCGATCATGTCCTCATGCTCATCCACATAGCGGCGGGGCAGATGGTCGTCGAAGGACGAATAATAGACGCGCAGAATGCGCCGTCCCTCATCCAGCAGGCGGCAGAACAGGCCGGTGTAATAGGGATTGCGCCCCGCCTCGGCGATCGCGGCATGGAATTCGCGGTTGGTGGCGATCATCGCCAGCGCATCATGCGCCTCGACGGCGCGGGTGAACTCAGCCTGCCGTGCGCGGATGATCTCCAGGTCCGCATCCGTGCGGAATTCGGCGGCCAGCCGCGTGGTCACGCGGTACATCAGCGTCAGCGCGTCGAAGAAAGTATGGAGGTTGAGGAAGTCGATGCTGGAAACCACGGTCGAGCGGTTGGGCAGCGTCGTCACCAGCCCTTCGGCGGCCAGCCGCACCAGCGCCTCGCGGATCGGCGTGCGCGACATGGAAAGCCGCTCGGCAAGCTGCACCTCGTCGATCGGGCTGCCGGGCACCAGCCTCAGGTCGAGAATGTCGTCGCGCAGGATTTCATAAACGCGCCTGACCCCCTCCCCGCGCTTGCGCTCCGCCTGTGATGTCTCCGTTTTCTCGCTCATGCCGCCACCTGTTGTCGACATGACGAATACTGGTTTCACGCCTCGCCTTCAACAGAGGACCCGGCCGCCATGGCGATCGGATATGGTATAAACTTGATTATTATAATCATATTATGTAGTAAACCGGCTGATATTGCAGTCGGATTCCCCATCACGGGCGAGAGAATGCAAGAAATGGCGATTCATGGACAACCGCATCCCTGAGCAGGGAATGACCCTCAACGATCTCGTGCGCCTCGGCGCCGAGCTTGCGCTGGGCGTCGAGCCGGTCGATGTCGGCCCCCGCATCATGGAAACGCCCATCTATACGGGAAGGCTGCTGGCGCTGGAGGTGCAGCCCGGCCTGACGCTGAGCGCCAGTGACGTGACCTATGCCAGCAACCAGAATTTTGCCGTCGAGATGGAGCCGGCGCTGGTCTGTGGCATCCTTCTCAGCGGCGGGCCGGTGACCTCCATGGTGGAAGGCTACGGCCGCTTCGTGCGCTATCCGCAGCAGGTGTCTCTTATGGGCTTCAACGCGCCGCTTCGCTATTCGACGCCGCTCCGGCAGGGCGCGCATTTCACCTCCGCCGGCTTCGTGCTGCGGCCTTCCTTCTTCGAGCGGTTTGCCGATGGCGTTGCCGACGACGGCCTGATGGCGCTGCGGGAACTGATGGAGGGCGGCTTCCGCACGGGCGTCATCTCGCATTCGCCCCTGATCACCGAAATCGCCAGACTGTGCCTCGACCATCCCTATACGGGGCAGCTCGAAAGGCTGTTTCTGGAAAGCAAGGCGCTGGCCTTCGTGATCGAGGCGGCGCAGGCGCTGAAGGATGAGCGCCGGCTTGTCGCCCTGCTCGGCCGCCGCGAATATGACCGGGTGATGCATGCGCGCGAAATCCTCGACGCCGATCTCGTCGCCACGCCCACCACCATGGAGCTGTCGCGCCGGGTCGGCATCAACGTCACCTCCCTGCAGGCCAACTTCAAGACGGTGTTCGGCAAGACCATTTTTGCCCATGTGCGCGAGCAGCGGCTGATGATGGCGAAGGTCCTGCTTCAGGAGCACCGGCTTTCGGTTTCGGAAGCGGGCCGGCGGGTCGGCTTTTCCCGGCCCTCGGCCTTCAGCGCAGCTTACAGGAAGCATTTCGGCCATCCGCCGCGCGCGGAATTTCAGCCGGCGCGCTCCATGCATGTGATCTGATCGCCACCCCATCTATTGGGTTTCGCGAATGTTTGCCTGCGTTTCGCGAAAGTTGAGTGCTGGTATCAGGAACAGGCCGGCCGGTATTCATAGCCCCTGTTCGCAAACTCCGGGGCATCTGCATGAACACCATCACGCGCACGCGTCTGATTTCCACCACCGCACTGGCTCTGCTAGGCGCCGGCTTGCCGGCGAAGACGGCTTTCGCGCAAACGGCTGATGCGCCTATTGTGCTTGCGCCGATCGTGGTCACCGGCACCAAGCGCCCGCAGGACGATGCGAAGCTTCCCGTCGCCACCACCATCCTCGACCAGAGCAACGTGCCGCCTGCGACGCTCGATCCGATCACGGAAATTGCCCGACAGTCGCCTGGCACGAACTTCCTGGATTTCGGCCGCTTCGGCGAAAGCTACATGACCATGCGCGGCCTCAGCACGCTGGGCACGGCCATGAATTCGCTCGACAGCGTCATCGGCATTTCCGTCGATGGCGTGCCGACCACGCTGTCGGGCATCGGCGCGCCCATCCTCGACATGGAGCGGGTCGAGGTGCTGAAGGGGCCGCAGGGCACCACCTTCGGCCGCAACGCCTTTGCCGGTGCGATCAACATCGTCAGCAAGCCCGCCGACGGCACCCGCGAAACCATTCTCAGCAGCGAGCTGGGCTCCGACGGCCATGCCTTCCTCGAAGGCACCACCGGCGGCTGGCTGCTGGAGAACGTGCTGGCCGGCCGCGGCACGCTGCGCTTCCAGAATTACGATGGCGACGTGCCGAACCCCATCACCGGCCAGAAGGAGGGCGGCGCGCAGCTGGGGGCCGGCAAGGCCTCGGTGCGCTACACGCCCGATGACACGCTCACCATCGACCTCAGCGGCGGCTTCTCGAAGGAGACGCGGCACAATTCCGCCTTCGTGTGGCTGGAATCCCCCAATTTCCCGGAGAGCGGCGCGGATGTGCGCCCCGACAACCGCCAGCAGGTCGCCAATGGCTCCCTCAAGGTGGCGAAGGAATTCGAGCCGTTCACGCTCACCTCGACGACCAGCTATCAGGACGTGAAGATCCACAACAAGGGCGACTTCACCGACGCCTTCATCTTCAGCCGCATCACCGGCCTGCCGCCGGCCTATTTCAACGATCACAACGCCGAGAAGGTGGATCTGAACGACCGCGAGCGGGTCTTCAATCAGGAGGTGCGCCTCAACTCGAATGAGGGCTCGACGATCCAGTGGGTGGCCGGCGCCAGCTATTTCAGGTCGGACTACACCAGCTACCGCATTCAGAACGCCGGCATGTATGCGCCGACCATGAACGGCACTTTCGACAACCGCATCGAAAGCCAGACGGTGGCGGCCTTCGCCGACGCCAGCGCGCCGCTGGGACAGGGCTTCAATCTGTCCGGCGGGCTGCGCGTGGCCCATGACCGCCAGAAGCTGGACGCGCTCTATGTTTCCAACGGCTTTCCGGGCACGCTGCCGGCCTTCCAGCAGGACAACACATTCAGCGACACATATGTGACCGGGCGCATGGCGCTGTCCTATGAGTGGAACGACCGGGCCATGAGCTATGTC
The DNA here is from genome assembly GCF_022359935.1 of Aquamicrobium sp. NLF2-7. Taxonomy (NCBI): domain Bacteria; kingdom Pseudomonadati; phylum Pseudomonadota; class Alphaproteobacteria; order Hyphomicrobiales; family Phyllobacteriaceae; genus Aquamicrobium; species Aquamicrobium sp. NLF2-7. Next base: position 111,026 of record NZ_JAKSED010000003.1, read on the forward strand.
TCGCTGGCGCGCGGCTATTCCTCCGGCGGGTTCGAGAAGACCACCTCCTATGCCGGTTACGGACTGGTCACCGAGGCCTTCCTGCCGGCCACGTCATGGACCTATGAGATCGGCACCAAGGCCGAGATCAACGACAGGCTGCGCGTCAGCGGCGCCATCTTCTACAACGACGTCAAGGACGGGCAGGTCGTCGGATTTGATACGAACACCTCCCTGCCCTTCATGACCAACCAGAATTTTGAAAGCTATGGCATCGAGGCCAATGTCGACGCCACGCTGGCCGATGGGCTGGAACTGACGGTCGGCGGTGCGCTGATCGGCTCGCGTCTCGTTGATGTCTCGGCGAATTCCCTCAGTCTGGGCGCGCTGCCGGGCAACGAGGTGCCGCAGGTGCCGGGGTTCTCCGCCAATGTCGGGCTCTCCTACCGCTTCCTGGCGGATGCGGTGGGGCTGCCCGGCGAGATCACGCTCAGCGGCACCTACCAGTATGTCGGCACCCGTTATGCCGACATCCAGAATGCCGCGAAGATGGACGACTATCACATCCTCAATGCGGAGATCGGCTGGGAAAAGGACAATTTCCGCATCTACGCCTTCGGCCGCAATCTGCTCGACGAGCGCCCGCTGTCCTACGCCTTCACCTATCCGGCGCTCATGCCCGGCGGAGCCAGCGGAACCACCGCCTATTTCGGTCGCGGCCGGGTGGTCGGCATCGGCTCCTCCGTGCGCTGGTGACGGCGCGCGATCCGCACACGGGGCAAGTGACATGATGTCTTTCTGCAACCCGGTCGCCCTGTTGCGGGGCGGCCGATGAGCGCGCGTTTCCAGCGGACCATGATGAAGGCCCTCGGGGCCACCGATCACATCATGACGGTGCTGTCGGTGACGGACCTGACGCCCGGCTACCGGCGCATCCGTTTTTCGGCCCCGACCATGATCGACGGCCGCGAGACCCCCACCGCCTCCTTCGTGCGGCTGTGGGCGCCGGACCCGGACGATCCGGACAAGGTGCACCAGCGCGGCTACACGCTGGTGGAGCCGGATGCTGAAAAGGGCGAGGTGAGCTTCGACTTCGTGCTGCACCAGCCGATGGGGCCGGCCTCGGCCTGGGCCGCCGCCGCGCAGCCCGGCGACACCATCGCGGCCTCCTACTACATGTTCCACAAGTTCGAGCCGCCGGAAAACCCGGAGGGCTATCTGCTGATGGGCGATCCTGCCGCCCTTCCGGCCATCAACGCCATCCTCGAAGTGCTGCCGCCGGAGGCCGACATCGTGGTCATCCTTCAGGCGCATCTGCCCGAGGATCGCGATATTCCGGTGACGCCGCATCCGGGCGCAGAGGTGATCTGGACCGGGCCCGGCACCAATGCGCTGGCCGAAGCGGTTCCGGTGCGCGACTGGTCGAACTGGTATGCCTGGGTGGCCGCCGAAAACGCCGCGATCAAGGTGCTGCGCGCCACGCTCAACCAGACCCACGGCTTTCCGCTGACCGACATCAAGCATGCCGCCTACTGGATCAGGGGCAAGGCCATGCGGCTGCGCAAGGAAAGCGGCGCGGCCGAGGCCGAGCCGGCCCCCCTCCCGCCGCCGGCCGAGGCGGTGGCTGCACGCGAAGCCGCGCCGGCAAAGCCCCGCTGGCGCTCGCAGCGCGGACAGGAGCTTCTCGATTCCCTGCGCTGGAAGCTGCGCGCCGCCGGCCTGTTGCAGGCCATCATCTCGCTGATGCAGCTTGCGCCGCTGGTGCTGCTGGCCGAGCTTGGCCGCCGCCTCCTTGGCGGAGAGAAAAGCTGGGATGCGCTTTCGCCGCTGATCATCTGGGCGGTCGTCCTCTATGGCGCGGCGGCGACGCTTTCGGCGGTGCTGATGCTGTGGCTTCACATGGTCGATGCCGGCTTCGGCCATACGCTCAGGCAATCCATCATCGCCAAGCTGGCGCGGCTGCCGCTCGGCTGGTTCACCGACCGCAACGCCGCAAGCGTGCAGCAGGCCGTGCAGGAGGATGCCGGCCGGCTGCATTACATGGTCACTCATGCCGTGCCCGACATCGTCGCCGGCATCGTCACGCCGGTGGCGGCCATCGCCTATCTGTTCACGGTCGATGCGGCGCTGGCCGGGCTGCTGTTCGTGCCGCTGCTCGCCTTCGTCTTCCTGTTCGCCAACATGATGCGCGGCGTGGCCGACAAGCTGGTGCAATACGCGAACTGGACCAAGCGCGCCAATGCCGCCGCCGGCGCCTTCATCGACGCGCTGCCGGTGGTGCGCGTTTTCGGCGGCGACGGGCGCTCCGTGCGCTCGGTGCTTGAGGGACAGGCCAGTTTCATCAATGGCTGGCAGCGGCCGATGGCGGGGCGCAAGGTGGCGGCCCAGCTTTCCATCCAGCCGCCGTCCTTCCTGCTGCTGATCGTGGCTGTCGGCAGCTGGCGCATCATCTCCGGGCGCATGGAGGCGGCAGACCTCCTGCCGTTCCTGTTCCTCGGCACCGCCTTCGGCGCGCAGATCACTTCCGTCCTCTACGGCTTCGTGCCCATGCGCGAGGCAAGGCAGGCCGCGCGGCGCATCGGCGACCTGCTGGAGGAAACCGAGCTAGACCGCAGACGTTCCACCGGCGCCATTCCGCCAGGACCGCTCGGGCTGCGCTTCGAGGAGGTCAGCTTCGGCTACCGGCCGCGCAAGCCTGTGCTGAAATCCATCGATCTCGTTCTGGCGCCCGGCACGCTGACCGCGCTCGTCGGCCCGAGCGGCGCCGGGAAGTCGACGCTGGCCGGCCTGCCGGGGCGCTTCCACGATGTGACCGAAGGCAGCATCCGGCTGGCTACACGCGATGGAGAGATCGACATCCGCGACGTGACGCCGGAGGCGCTGCAACGCAGCGTCGGCTTCGTCTTTCAGGATGTGCGGCTGGTCAGGGGGTCGCTGAAGGACAACATCGCCCTTGCCCGCCCCGGTGCCTCCATGGCCGAGATCGAGGATGCGGCGCGTGCGGCACAGATCCACGAGCGGATCGTGGCCGCCCCGCGCGGCTATGACAGCATCGTCGGGGATGAGGTGCGCCTGTCCGGCGGCGAGGCGCAGCGCCTGTCGATCGCGCGCGCCCTGCTTGCCGATCCACCCATCCTCGTGCTCGACGAGGCGACGGCCTTCGCCGATCCCGAGTCCGAGCATCTGGTGCAGAAGGCGCTCGGCGCGCTCATCGGGCGGCGCACCGTTCTGGTGGTGGCGCATCGCCTGCACACCATCGTCCATGCCGACTGCATCGCCGTGATGCAGGACGGGCGCATCGTCCAGCGCGGCCGCCATGAAGAGCTGCTCACCCGCCCCGGCCTCTATCGCGACCTGTGGCAGGCCGGCGAAAAGCGGCCGCCCGAAACGAAGGCACCTGAGCCTGAAACGATGGCAGCAGAAGGCAAGGCATCATGATCGTCGCCTCCCTGTTTCCACCGCAGGCACGTGCCCGCCTTCCGCTGTTCACGCTTTTCGGCCTCACGGCGGCGGCACTCAGGGCGCTGTCGGCGCTGCTGCTCGTGCCGCTGCTGGGCGCCCTGTTTTCGCCCGAACCGCGCGCGGCCTTGCCGTGGCTCGCCGCGCTGGCCGCCTGCGTGGTGGCCGGCTGGATGCTGGAACGGCGCATGGTGGTGCGCGCCTTCGATCTCGGCCTTGCCATGATGATGTCGATGAACACGCGCCTCGTCGACCATCTGCTTGCCGTGCCGATCGGCTGGTTCGGCACCGGGGAGCAGGAAAAGGCAAAGCGGGCGCTGGCGGGTGCGGTTCCGGAGCTGTTCGCCAGCACCGTCAATTTGGGCACGCAGGCGCTGATCTCGATCGCGCTGCCGCCGGCCATCGCGCTCGGCCTGCTGTTCGTGGCGTGGCCGCTGGGTGTCGCGGCGCTCATTGCCGTGCCGCTCCTGTTTGGCGCGCTGCTCGCGGGAGGCGGCTTCATCCGCCGCGCGGAAGCCGACTTCTCCGCCGCTTCCGGCGAAGCCGCGGCCCGCACGGACGAGTTTGCCCGCAACCAGCTCGTGCTGCGCGCGGCCGGGCGCACCGGCACCGCCGGCACGCCTCTGGGCGAAGCCATCGAGGCCCAGAAGGCGAAGAGCCTGCGCCTGATCTGGTTCACCGTGCCCGGCACGCTGCTGTTTTCGCTGGCCATGCAGGCCACGCTGGTGGCGATGATCGCCATTCTGGCGCTGATGTATGCGCAAGGGGCCATGGATGCCGCCCGCACCGTGGCGCTGATCGTGGTGGTACTGCGCTTTCTGGAGCCGCTGAACACGCTGTCGGATCTGTTCGTGGCGCTGGAATCGACCCATGCGGCGGCGCAGCGCACGCTGGCCGTGCTCGACGTTCCGGCCCTGCCGTCGCCGGCGCGCGATGCGGTGCCGCAGGCGCCGGCAATCGCGTTCCGCAACGTGCATTTCCACGCCAACGGCAACCACATTCTCAACGGCATCACCTTCGACGTGCCGGAAGGCAGCACCACGGCGCTGGTCGGGCCGTCGGGATCCGGCAAGAGCACCATCCTGTCGATGATCGCGCGCATGCATGACGTGAGCGAGGGCGAAGTGCGGGTCGGCGGGCACGATGTGCGCGCCTATGCGCCGGCGACCCTGATGGACCAGCTGTCCATCGTGTTCCAGAACGTCCAGCTGTTCGAGGGCGGTATTGCCGAGAACATCCGCCTTGCGCGCCCGGCTGCCACCGAGGCCGAGTTCATGGAAGCCGCGAAAGCCGCCTGCGTCGACGAGATCGTCGAGCGGCTGGGCAGCTGGGATGCGCCTGTCGGCGAAGGTGGCGGCAATCTGTCGGGCGGCGAGCGCCAGCGCGTCAGCATCGCCCGCGCGCTTCTGAAGAATGCGCCGATCCTGCTTCTGGACGAAGCCACCAGCGGTCTCGACACCATGAACGAGGTGGCGGTGGCCGCAGCGCTCAGCCGTTTCGGCCATCGCACCGTGCTGGTCGTCGCGCACCGGCTGGAAACCATCGCCCGCGCCGATCATGTGGTCTTCGTCGAAGGCGGACGCATCGTAGAGGCGGGCGAACGGGAGGCGCTGATCGCCGCCGGCGGCCGCTTCGCCGCCTACTGGAGCCATCGCCGCAGCGCCCGCGACTGGACCCTCGATCATCAGGATACACCCCGATCCTGATGGTCAGCTGTGCCGCAGCCCCGCTTCCGGGGCTGCGGCATTTCGGTGCGGTCAGCGCACCACCAGAACAGGCAGCGTGGTGTGCGCCAGCACCTCGGAGGTCTGGCTGCCCAGAATGAGCCGCGCGGCTCCGCGCCGGCCATGCGAGGACATGACGATCAGGTCGCAGTTTTTCAGTTTCGCCGTGCGCACGATGGCCTCGGCCGGATGGTCGTCGATCTCGTGCAGCAGATCCACCACGACGCCATGTTCGGCGGCGCGCTCCTCGATCGAGCGGAAGCGGTTCTTCATCTCCTCGTCGATCTGCTGGTCGTAGCGGCCGATCGGATCGGCGATGCCGCCGATGGCGGCGGCGCGTGCGGCTGCGGTGTCCAGAGGCTGCGACACGCTCAGCACCGTCACTTTCGCTCCCAGCGGGCCGGCAAGGGCAAGGCCCTGCTCGATGCCCCTCGCAGCCAGTTCGGACCCATCGGTCGCAATAAGGATATGCCTGTACATCTTCACCCTCGCTTTTGTTGCGTGATCTGCGGCCTTCATATGATCAGGGTTTCTCGACCCGCGCTACCTGATAAGTCTGCATGGTTCCGTCCTGCATGATCGAGACATATTCCCCGGTGACGAAGCTTTCCTCGCCGAGGCGGAAGCCGATCTCGTTGTCGGCGTCGCCTTCCTCATAGTCGAAATACCATTGCCCGCCCGGCTTGCGCCGCAGGCGGCCGATGCGCTCGTCGCCATCATCGGAAAAGCGCCGGACACGGCAGAAGGCCTGATGGGTCTTCCATGTGGCGGCGTCGAGGCGTCCGGCCTCGTCCAGCGGCACGAGAAGATCGTAGCCCTCTTCGCGGTCGCCCTGCGGGTGGCCTGCGGTCCGCGCGAGAAGAAGTCTCACGTGGCGGAAGTTCGGTGTCAGGTCCTTCAGTGCCGTCATGCTCTGGTCTCCTTTTCTTCCACAATGCCGGGGCTTGAGCACCTTGCCTTGATACGGATCAAGAAAACAGAGAACGACTATTGTCGCGGATGACAATAACGTCTTTGCGCCACAGTTACTGTTACAGGATATGTGCTATAGGCGAATCGCCGGAGCGGCCTTTCCATGCTGCGGCTGAATCAGGTCCCGTCAAATCAGGCCGGCTCCGCCCGCCATAAAGAACGAATCCCGATATCGTGACGACCATCCTCTCCTACCAACGCTACACCGTGTTCGTGAGCGTCGCGCTCATCACATTCGCATCGCTTGCCGGGGCCGCGCTCTACAGCAAGTGGCTGCTGATGCCCGCCGTCATCGCCGGCGCGCTGTTCCTGCTCGGCGTGCACGATGTGCGCCAGCGCCGCCATTCCATCCTGCGCAACTATCCGGTGGTCGGGCATCTGCGCTTCCTGCTGGAAAGCTTCCGGCCGGAAATCCGCCAGTACATCATCGAGGGCGACCATGACGAGGTGCCGTTCAGCCGGCAGGATCGCGGGCTCGTCTACCAACGCGCCAAGGGCGTCGAGGACAAGCGCCCCTTCGGCACCATCGAGAACGTCTATGGGTCCGGTTATGCGTGGCTGACCCACTCGGCCACGCCCGTCACCATCGCCGATACGGATTTCCGCGTCCGCATCGGTGGCTCGGCCTGCCGGCAGCCCTACAGCGCCAGCCTTTACAACATCTCGGCCATGAGCTTCGGCTCGCTGTCGGCCAATGCCATCCTCGCCCTCAACACCGGGGCCCGCAAGGGCGGCTTCGCCCACGACACCGGCGAAGGCAGCATCAGCCGCTATCACCGTCAGGGCGGCGGCGACCTCATCTGCCAGATCGCTTCCGGCTATTTCGGCTGCCGCAACGACGACGGCAGCTTCTCGCCCGAGAAATTCAGGGTGCTGGCCGCCGATCCGCAGATCAAAATGATCGAGATCAAGCTGAGCCAGGGCGCCAAGCCCGGCCATGGCGGCATGCTGCCGGCCTCCAAGATCTCGCCGGAAATCGCCGAGGCGCGCGGCATCCCCATGGGCGTGGACTGCGTTTCCCCGGCCGCCCACAGCACCTTCTCCACGCCCGTCGGCCTGATGAAGTTCATCGATCAGCTGCGCACCCTTTCCGACGGCAAGCCGGTCGGCTTCAAGCTGTGCATCGGCCACCGGCGCGAATTCATGAGCATGGTCAAGGCCATGCTGGAAACCGGCATCATGCCCGACTTCATCGTCGTCGACGGCGCGGAAGGCGGCACGGGCGCTGCCCCGGTGGAATTCGCCAACCGCGTCGGCATGCCGATGCTGGAGGCGCTGACCTTCGTGCACAATACGCTGAGGGGCGCCGGCATCCGCGACGAGATCAGGATCGGAGCCGCCGGCAAGATCATCACCGCCTTCGACATCGCGCGCACGCTGGCGCTGGGGGCCGACTGGTGCAACGCGGCGCGCGGCTTCATGTTCGCCATCGGCTGCATTCAGGCGCAGGCCTGCCACACCAATTGCTGCCCGGTCGGCATCGCCACCCAGGACAAGGGACGCCAGCGGGCCATCGACGTGGGCGACAAGAGCGAGCGCGTGGCCCGCTTCCACCGCAACACCATGAAGGCGCTGGGCGAGATCGCCGGTGCCGCCGGCCTCACCAATCCGAGCGACTTCATGCCCTACCACTTCATGTTCCGGCAAAAGGACAACGAGTTCCTCGACGGCAACGAGGCCTACCCCTATCTGCCGGAAGGTTTTCTGGTGGCGGGCAAGGAAATTCCCGAGCTTTCCGAATGGTACAGCCGCTGGGACCGCGCCAACGCGCAATCCTTCGCGCCGCCGGAAATCCCGCACGGACCGTTCCAGAGGCGCAAGGCCGCCTGATACGCCTTCCCGCGGTTTGCGCTGCGATGCGGCGGGCCTGAAAGGGCGTGCAAAATAACAAGACCTCGCCGGCCGGCGAGGTCTTTTCTGTCTGGTGCCCGGTTGTTTTCAGGAATCCCGGCTGCCGGCGGCGGAAACCTGCTTCGCCGAAAGGAACATCAGCGTCGAGGCAACCGTGCGGCGGTCCCAGCCGGCCTGTTCGGCCTTGTCGAGAAGGTCTTCCAGCAGGGGCAGGAATACCTTCCGGCATTCCGTTTCATGCGCCAGAAACGCACCGGCCGGCTGCGTTGGCGGTGGAACGTGGTCTGAAAGCTGCATTGTCGTCACATCGTCCTGCGACCCGTCGGTGACGGCCCGCTCCCCTTTTTGTAGGAAGCGGGCCTTTCACGACCGGATCAGAAGTCTATGCCTCCGGCGGGCATTGCCGGGGCGGCTTCCTTCTTCGGCTTCTCGGCGATCATGGCCTCGGTGGTGACCAGCAGGCCGGCGACCGAAGCCGCATCCTGAAGCGCCGTGCGCACCACCTTGGCCGGGTCGATCACGCCCTGCGCGAACAGGTCGCCATAGTCGCCGGTCTGGGCGTTCCAGCCGTACGAGAACTCCGGCTTCTCGCGCAGCTTGCCGACGATGATGGACCCTTCCGCACCGGCATTCTCTGCGATCTGGCGCACCGGCGCCTCGATGGCCCGGCGCACGATCTCCACCCCGTGCTTCTGGTCCTCGTTGTCGGTCTTCACGCCGTCCAGCGCCTTTGCGGCGCGCAGCAGGGCAACGCCGCCGCCGGGCAGAATGCCCTCCTCGACGGCCGCGCGCGTGGCGTGTAGCGCATCGTCGACGCGGTCCTTCTTTTCCTTCACCTCCACTTCGGTGGAGCCGCCGACGCGGATGACGGCAACGCCGCCGGCGAGCTTCGCCAGCCGCTCCTGAAGCTTCTCGCGGTCGTAGTCGGAGGTCGTTTCCTCAATCTGGGCCCTGATCTGCTTCACCCGGCCTTCGATCTCCTCCTTCCTGCCGGAACCGTCGACGATGGTGGTGTTCTCCTTTTCGATGACGATCTTCTTCGCGCGGCCGAGCATCTCCAGCGTGACGTTCTCCAGCCTGATGCCGAGATCCTCGCTGATCGCGGTGCCGCCGGTGAGGATGGCGATGTCTTCCAGCATGGCCTTGCGGCGATCGCCGAAGCCCGGAGCCTTGACGGCAGCAATCTTCAGGCCGCCGCGCAGCTTGTTGACCACCAGCGTGGCCAGCGCCTCGCCCTCCACATCCTCGGCGATGATGAGCAGCGGCTTGCCCGACTTGACCACCGCTTCGAGCACGGGCAGCAGGGCCTGAAGGTTGGACAGCTTCTTCTCATGGATGAGCACATAGGGCTCTTCCAGCTCCACCCGCATCTTCTCCTGATTGGTGATGAAGTAGGGCGAGAGATATCCGCGGTCGAACTGCATGCCTTCCACGACTTCCAGCCCGGTCTCGGCGGTCTTTGCTTCCTCGACGGTGATGACGCCCTCATTGCCGACCTTCTGCATGGCCTCGGCCAGGAAGCGGCCGATTTCGGTGTCGCCATTGGCCGAGATGGTGCCGACCTGCGCGATCTCGTCGTTTTTCGTGATCTTGCGGGCATTGGCCTTCAGTTCGGCCACCACCGCATCCACGGCCTTGTCTATGCCGCGCTTCAGGTCCATCGGGTTCATGCCGGAGGCGACGGCCTTCGCGCCTTCCCTGACGATGGCCTGCGCCAGAACGGTGGCGGTGGTGGTGCCGTCGCCGGCCAGATCGTTGGTTCTGGAGGCAACCTCGCGCACCATCTGCGCGCCCATGTTCTCGAACTTGTCCTCAAGCTCGATCTCTTTGGCGACGGAAACGCCGTCCTTGGTGATGCGCGGCGCGCCGAACGACTTGTCGATGACGACGTTGCGGCCCTTCGGCCCGAGCGTCACCTTCACCGCATTGGCGAGAATATCGACGCCGCGCAGCATCTTCTCGCGGGCTTCGGTGTTGAACTTGACTTCCTTGGCAGCCATTGGATCACTCCTTCAATAGGCAGCTTTCGTTGACTGGTTGCTGGGACTGGTTGATGGTCGAAGAATCCGTCAGGCGGCCTTCTTCAGCGTGGTGGGCTGCTCGATCACGCCCATCACGTCGCTTTCCTTCATGATGAGCAGGTCTTCGCCGTCGAGCCTGATCTCGGTGCCGGACCACTTGCCGAACAGAATGCGGTCGCCGACCTTCACGTCGAGCTCGACCAGCTTGCCGCTTTCGTCGCGGGCACCGGGGCCGACGGCGATGACTTCGCCTTCCTGCGGCTTTTCTTTCGCGGTGTCGGGGATGATGATGCCGCCGGCCGTCTTTTCGTCGGCCTCGATGCGGCGCACCAGAATGCGGTCATGCAGGGGACGGAACGTCATGTCTTTGTTCTCCTCTCACGGACAAACGAACTGCACCGTTCCGCCCGGATCGTGCGGAGCGGAACGGCACGCGCGACCCTTTCCGGCGTCGCGCGGCTATCGATCTGGTTTCGCGGATTTCGGGTTTCAAGAGGTGTCGGCAAAAATTTTGGCACTCGCAGCACATGATTGCTAGTGCCATGAAATCACAATGTTTTTTACACCGGCAAAGCTTTTCGATCTTGAATTTGAACGATGATCGGCCACACTGTGAAGGTGTGGGTGGAATGGTGCCGGCGGCAGCGCGCAAGGGAGGTTACGAAACAGGCCCGCCTTCATCCCGGCGTCACCCGCATCCGACCGTCGCCTTGCGACCGGGGCAGGCGCGGTCCGGACAGGACCAGCCCCCGGACACGTTCACAAGACGTGCACACACGACATGCGCAAGGATGTACCAATGGCAACCACGGCACGCAGCGATTTCCAGCTTCAGATGATGGGCTACGGCCTGACCACGGCCGAAATCCATTACCATCTGCCCGATCACCCTTCCCTGCTCCAGCTCTATATCTGGCAGGAATATGATCTGTCTCCGCATTTCCCCGAGCTGAAGAGCTTCCTCGATTACTGGGCGCGGGAGCTGGATGGCCCGCTGCATTCGGTGCGGGTTGCCCATCACCACCTGATCACGCCCGCCGAGTGGCGCGCGGTGGACAGGGAGATCTCCATTCACTGAGGGCAGACCCCGAGCGGGATCACCGAGGGCTTTCCCCTGACGCGGCGCGAACCGGCCGCGACCGGCAAGCCGGATCGCCGATATGAGCAGCCCATAGCGTCTACATTTGCCTGCTGGCCGGTCCAGCGGGCAATATGCTTAGGTCCACGCCATCTCCTTCCCGTTGACGCCGCATATGTAAGAGATAATTCTAATCATGCGGCGATCCGCAGGATTTCATCCCTGTATGAGGGTCCGGGCTTGCAGGAGAATGCCGCCAATTCCGGACGCTGCCGGACTTCGTGATCCATCGGGCATCGTGCTACCGGGCATCGATCCACTTCCTCAACGCGTTCTGGCGGAGCAGAAAATGAACATGGTTTCCCTTTCCCGGCGCACCCTTTTCAAGGGTTCGGCACTTCTGCTGGCCTCCACCGCCCTGCCCCGGCTCACCTTCGCCCAGAGCGGCAGCCGCCTCGTCGTCGCCGCCGATTCCGAGCCGCGCAACCTCAACCCGGCCATCGTCGCCTCGAACGGCGTTTTTTTCGTCGCCTCCAAGGTCATCGAGTCGCTGGCCGAAGCCTCGTTCGATGGCGAGGGAGGGCTGGCGCCGCGCCTCGCCACTTCGTGGGAGGGCTCGGCCGATGGGCTTTCGGCCACCTTCAAACTGCGCGAGGGCGTGAAGTGGCATGACGGCAAGCCCTTCACCTCGGCCGACGTCGCTTTCTCCGCCCTTCAGGTGTGGAAGCCGCTGCAAAACCTCGGCCGGCTGGTATTCGCCAATCTCGAAACCGTCGACACGCCGGACGACCACACCGCCGTGTTCCGCTTTGCGAAGCCGACGCCGTTCCAGCTCATCCGCAACGCGCTGCCGGTGGTGTCGAGCGTGGTGGCGAAGCACATCTTCGAGGGCGAGGCCGACATTGCCGCCAGCGAGGCCAACAACAGGCTCGTCGGCACCGGCCCGTTCCGCTTCGCCGAGCACCGTCCGGGCGAATATTACCGGCTGGAGCGCAACCCCGATTACTGGGGCGAAGGCGAGCCGAAGCTCGACGAGATCATTTTCCGCGTGCTGCCCGACCGCGCCGCGGCGGCAGGCGCGCTGGAAGCCGGCGAAATCCAGCTTGCCGCCTTCAGCCAGGTGCCGCTGACCGACCTAGACCGCATCTCGAAAGTGCCGGGCATCGAGGTGTATTCCAAGGGTTATGAGGCGCTGACCTACCAGCTTGGCGTAGAGATCAACCACCGCCGCGCGGAACTGGCCAACGTCAAGGTGCGGCAGGCCATCGCGCACGCCATCGATCGCGATTTCGTGGTGCGCACCATCTTCCTCGGCTATGCGGAGACGGCCACCGGCATCGTGCCGAAGAACGCGCCTGAATTCTACAATGGCGACGTGCCGCTCTATCCGTTCGACGTGGACAAGGCCAACGCGCTGCTCGACGAGGCCGGCTATCCGCGCAAGGACGGCGGCACCCGCTTCGCGCTGCGCCTGCTGCCCGCGCCCTACTTCACCGAGACGCGCCAGTTCGGCGACTATCTGCGTCAGGCGCTGGCCGCTGTCGGCATCGATGCCACGGTGGTGAACAACGATGCCGCCGCGCACCAGAAGGCGGTCTACACCGACCACGATTTCGACCTCGCCGTCGCGCCCACCGTGTTCCGCGGCGATCCGGCCATCTCCACCACCATTCTGGTGCGTTCCGGCACACCGGCCGGCGTGCCCTTCTCCAACCAGGGCGGCTACGAGAACAAGGAGATCGACGCTCTGATCGACAAGGCTGGCGAGACGGTCGACACGGCCGCGCGCACCGCGCTTTACAAGCAGCTTCAGGTGCTGGTGGCTGAAGACCTGCCGATCATCAACGTGGCCGACTGGGGCTTCATCACCGTGGCAAGCTCACAGGTGAAGAATGTGTCCAACAATCCGCGCTGGGCGGTTTCCAGCTGGGCCGACACCGAACTGGACGCGTGACAGGTCATGGCCTGCCCCGCCGGAGCAATTTTTGGCGGGGCATGGAACTTCGATGGTCGCGCATGAAGCACCCCTGCCCTTACCCCTCCACAAGGGGCTGGCCTCTCGCAATTCCCTCTCTCGCGGGAAGGGATCAGTGGCGGAGGGATGCTGCGGGCCGCTGCCTCCGAAACCCGAACCGATCCGGGGCAGCCGGCGTTCTGAAGAACGCAGCGCCGCTGCTCCAGCTTGTTTTCCGTGGTCGCATTTGTGCCACGTCAGACGATTCCGTCTGCCTGCGAAATGCTCTGGAGTCTGACGCATGAACCGTGCGCTTCGCCTTCTCCGGCGCAGGCTGATCAGCAGCATTCCGGTGCTTCTGATCGTCATCGTCGGGGCCTTCTTCCTGCTGGAGCTTGCGCCCGGCGATGCTGCGGACGCTTATCTTCTGTCCATCGGCGGCGGCGATCCGGCACTGGTGCAGGCGCTGCGCCAGAGCTATGGCCTCGAAGGCTCCACCCTGTCGCGGCTGTGGCTCTATCTCACTTCGCTCGCCCGGTTCGATCTCGGCTGGTCCGTCACCTTCAACCGGCCGATCGCGGGGCTGATCGCGGAGCGGTTGCCCAACACGCTGTGGCTGATGGTCGGCGCGGTCGGGCTTTCCTTCACCGCCGGCTCGCTGCTCGGCATCGTTGCCGGCTCGAAACCGGGAAGCTGGCGCGACCGGCTGCTCTCCACCGGCTCGCTGGCGCTTTATGCCGTGCCGAGCTTCTGGCTGGGCCTCGTGCTGATCGTGCTGTTTTCCGTGCAGTTGCGCTGGTTCCCGACCTCCGGCATCGAGACCATCGCGTCGGGCAAGCAAGGGCTGGCGCGGGCGCGCGACATCGCATGGCATCTGGCCCTGCCGGTGGCAGCGCTCGGCCTGATCTATCTCGCCCTGTTCCTGCGCATGATGCGCGCCGGCATGGCGGAAGCCTGGCGGCAGGATTATGCGCTGGCAGCCCGGGCGCGGGGCATAGGGCCGGCGCGCATCGCCGTGTTCCACATTGCCCGCAACGCGCTGTTGCCGCTCGTCACCATGCTGGGCCTGCACGCCGCCTCGATGCTGGGCGGCAGCGTGGTCATCGAAAGCGTCTTCGCCATTCCCGGCTTCGGGCGGCTGGCGCAGGAGGCCGTGGCCGGGCGCGACGCGCCGCTGCTCACCGGCATCATCCTCGTCAGCGCCGTGCTGGTCATTCTGGTGAACCTTGCCGTCGACATGGCCTATGCGTTTCTCGATCCGCGCGTCGGCGCGAACGAGGTGGCGGCATGAGCGCCATAAAACGCCTCTTGCGGTCTCCCGCCGGCGTGGCCGGTCTGGTGCTGCTGGCCCTGCTGGTTCTGGCCGCACTCAGCGCACCGCTTCTTTTTCCGGGCGATCCGCTGGCGATTGCCGGACCGCCGCTGACGCCGCCCTTCACCGACCCGGCCTTTCCGCTCGGCACCGACCGGCTCGGCCGCAACGTTTTGGCCGGGCTGTTCCACGGCGCGCAGGCTTCGCTGGCCGTCGGGCTGGCGGCTGCCGCTGTCTCCATCATTTTCGGCGCGCTGGTCGGCACGATAGCGGGCTTTGCCGGCGGGCTGGTGGACGAGGCGCTGATGCGCGTCGTGGACGCTTTCCAGACCGTGCCGGGCTTTCTTCTGGCGCTGGCCTTCGTCAGCGTTTCCGGCGCGTCCCTGCCCGTGGTCATCCTCGCCATCGCGCTCGGCGCATGGACCGGCCCTGCCCGGCTGGCGCGCGCCGAGGTGCTGTCGATCCGCGAGCGCGACTATGTGGCGGCGGCGCGCGTCATCGGCATGCATCCGACCGAAATCGCGCTGCGCGAAGTGCTGCCCAATGCGCTGCCGCCGGTGCTGGCTCTGGCGGCGGTGATCGTCGGCAACGCGGTGCTGATCGAATCCGCCCTTTCCTTCCTCGGTCTCGGCGATCCCAACATCGTCACATGGGGCTCGATGATCGCGGAGGGGCGCAACGTGCTGCGCTCCGCGCCGTTCCTGTCCATTGTGCCGGGCATCGGCCTCGTCGTCACGGTGCTCGGCGTCTATCTGCTGGCCGAGGGGCTTTCGGATGCGCTCGCGTCAAGAAAGGCGCGGCCATGAGCGGTACTGTGCTTGCCACTCTGCATGGTCTGACCGTCACCTATGGCACCGCTGAGGGGGAGCATGTGGCCCTTCAGGGCCTCGACCTCGACATTCTCAAAGGCGAGCGGCTGGCCGTCATCGGCGAAAGCGGCTCGGGCAAGTCGACGCTGGCTCTGGCGCTGGGCGGCCTGCTGCCGCCGGAAGCGCGCATTGCGGGCCGCATCGGCTGGCCGGGCTTTGCCGCGCCGCCGCGCGCGGGTCGCGACATCGGCTTCGTGTTTCAGGATGCGGGCGCCAGCCTCAACCCGGTCATCCCGGTCGGCCGGCAGATCGCCGAAGTCGCGCGCCTGCATCTCGGGCTCACGCGCCACGCGGCGCGGGAGCGCGCCCGCGCCTTGCTGGAACGGGTGCGCATTCCCGATCCCGACCGTGCGCTTGCCGCCTATCCGCACCAGCTTTCAGGTGGCCAGCGCCAGCGCGTGGCGATAGCGGCGGCCATCGCGGGCGAGCCGTCGCTGCTGATCGCCGACGAGGCGACGAGCGCGCTCGACACCATCGTGCAGGCCGAAATCGTGGCGCTGCTCGACGAGCTGGTTCGTGCCGAAGGCATGACGCTGATCTTCATCACCCACGACATCGCGCTCGCCTCCGGTTTCGCCGACCGCATCGCCGTGCTGCACGATGCGCGGCTGGTGGAGGCCGTCCCCGCCGCCGCGCTGCTCGGCGCGCCGAAAGAGGCCTACACGGCCAAGCTGCTTGCCAGCCATATCGGGCTCGACACGCCGCCGCTGATCACGGAGAAGCAGCCATGATAGCGCCGCTGCTTGCCGTTCACAACCTCACCAGAACCTACCGCTCGGGCGGGCGCGAGGTGAAGGCGCTCGACAATGTGTCGATGTCGGTGGCGGCCGGCGAAACCATCGGACTGGTGGGGCCGTCCGGCAGCGGCAAGTCCACGCTGGCGCGGGTGGTGATGCGGCTGATCGAGCCGGATTCCGGCACCATCGCCTTCGGCGACGAAAACCTCGGCGCGCTGAGCGGCAAGGCGCTGCGCGCCATGCGCAAGCGCATACAGATGGTGTTTCAGGATCCCTCCGCCGCCTTCAATCCGCGCGCCACCGTGGCCGACGTGCTGGCCGATCCGCTGCGCATTCACGGGCTCGCCTCCCGCGCCGAGCGCCCGCGCCGGATCGCGGAGCTGCTGGACAGCGTGGGCCTGCCGGCACATCTCGCGGCGCGGCCCGTCCATGCCGTTTCCGGCGGCCAGCGCCAGCGCGTCGCCATCGCCCGCGCGCTGGCCACCGAGCCGGAGCTGATCGTGCTCGATGAGGCGGTGTCGGCGCTCGACGTCACCGTGCGCGGCCAGATCCTCGACCTGCTGGTTGCCCTTCAGCGCGAGCGCGGCCTTGCCTATCTGTTCGTCTCGCACGATCTGGCCGTTGTGCGCGCCGTCTCGCACCGCATCGCCATCATGGATCGCGGCCGCATCGTGGAAGCAGGCCCCGCCGCCACGGTTGTCGCCGATCCCCAATCGGAAACCGGCCGCGCGCTGGTCGCGGCCATCCCCCGCCTTCACATCCCCCGGCCCCACACCTCCCAACCTGACACCTCCCAACCTCATGGGGAAGCATCCCGAAATGCCTGATTTCGACCGCCATTCGTTGCTCGACCTGCCACCCTATCCTGCCGCGGGTTACGCAAGGCTTGCCGACCGCATCGCAGCGCTGATCGGCACCGGCAACGACGTGGTGTTCGTGCAGGCGGAAGCCGTGGTGGCGCTGGAGGCGGCAGCGACCAGCCTCGGCCGGCCCGGCCTGCGCGCGCTCAACATCGTCACCAGCCCCTATGGCGAGCTGTTCGGCGGGTGGCTGAAGCGTGCGGGCGCAGAGGTCGTTGAACTTAAGGGGGAGCCCGGCCTGCCCGCCACCGTCGAAGCGGTGGCGCAGGCGCTGGCCGGCGCGGACGGCATCGATCTGGTGGCGCTGGTGCATGCGGAATCGGCGTCCGGCATCCTCAATCCGCTGCCCGAAATCGCGAAGCTGGCGCGCGAAAATGGCGCGCTGCTGCTCGTCGATGCGGTGGCCTCCGCGGGTGGACACGAGCTGGATGTGGACGCGCTGGGCATCGACCTCGCCGTCATCGGCCCGCAAAAGGGGCTGGGCGGGCCGGCCGGCATTTCAGCGCTCTGCGTCAGCCCGCGCGCATGGCAGGCCATCGACCGGCCGGACGCGCCGCGGCACTCGGTGCTGTCGCTCATGGATATAAAGCGCAACTGGCTGGATGCCGGGCGCGGCTTGCTTTCCGGTATGCCGTCCGCGCTGGAGTTCCACGCGCTGGAAGCCGCGCTCGACCGGGTGGAGGCGGAAGGCATCGCCGGCACCATCGCCCGCCATCTGCGCGCCCAGCGCGCCGCCCGCGCCGGGCTGCAAGCGCTTGGCGCGCGCCTGTGGGTGAGCGATGAAAACGAGGCCTCGCGGCTCGTCACCACCATTCTGCTTCCAGAAGGGCTGGATTCGCACAGGCTGGCGCAGCATGGGGCGGCGGTTGCGGCGGGCTTGTCCGCCGGGGTCGGCGTGGTTGCTTCGAGGCTGTTGCGCCTCGATCATACCGGCCCCCGCGCTGCCCGGGAAACGGTTCTGGCCGGCATCCGCGCCGTTGCCCGCGTCCTGCGCGAGGCGGGCGTTGCTGTCAGCGAAACGGCGGCCGAAGCCGCCGTCGATGCCGTCTGGAACGCTTGAAGCTACCCGTTCAGAACTTGTAGCTCAGGCCGAAGCGCAGGTCGTGCGAGCTGTCGATCCCGATCTTGCGGTCGAGACCGGCAGCGGAGAAGTCGGCGCTGCCATAGTCGGAGTAGCGGTATTCGGCCCTGACGATCGCCTTGCCGGTCACGGCATGCTCGATGCCGGTGCCGATGGTGAAGCCGGTATGGGTCTTGGAGCCGCTGACCGGATCGCGCGGCGTGGCCAACCAGCCATTGGCGAAGGAGGCTTCGTGCTCGTATCCGGCTACAGCGACGCCGGCCGCGACGTAAGGCAGGTAGCGGCCATAGGCATAGCCGATGCGGCCCCTGAGCGCTCCCGACCAGCTCTGCTTCGACTTCAGCGTCGCATTCAGGTAATCCGATGCGTTGGCGCGGTAGATGCTGAACGTGTCCGGCCCGCCGGAGCTGTCGGCGATGTTGAGGTCGGCGTCGACGCCAGCCACGAAGCCGTTGCCGAAGTCGTGATTGTAGCCGGCATAGACGCCCCCGAGGAAGCCTTCGAGGCGCTGCCTGTAGGAGTTGGTGTAGGATACGCCCGAGGCATCCAGCGCATAGTCGTTGCCGTTGCGCGACCAGTCGTGCCCGGCGCTGACGCCCGCATAGAAGCCGCTCCAGTCATAGGAAGCCGGCGCGACCACGCCGCCCTTCTGGGCCGCGATCGCCGCCATGATGCCGGCATCCGGGTCGGCGGGCTTCGAGGACATGCCCGGAACGCCGATCTTGGTGCTGAAGCCGGCGATGAAGGTGCGGCCCTTGCCGGCAAGCTGCACGCCGTCGCCGCTCAGCGGAACGGCATAGACCTTGTTGCCCACGTTCTCGACCGAGAAGAACAGCCGGCTCGCCTCGTTGAAGTCGTAGGAGCCGTAGATGTCGAACAGCGTGTGCGAGGGGACATCCGTGAAGGTCGCGTCGGGACCGAAAAAGTTGATGGTCGCATAGGTCCCCTTGCCGACATAGCGGGCCTTGCCGCCGAGGGTGAGCTTCTCGTCGAAGAAGCGCAGCCCCACATCGACCATGCCGTAATCTTCCGGCAGAATGTCGATGTCCGCATTGCCGCCAGCGCCGACCATGCCGCCAGTGGGGGTCTTGGTTTTAGCATTGGTGTAGGAGAAGTTGGCGTAGGCGAAGCCGGCATCATATCCGCCCTCGATCTCGACGCCGCGCATGCGGGTGGTGCCCGGCACGTTGATCCACATCGCCGTGTCGTACCAGCATTCGGCGGCGCCCGCGCAGCGCTCCATGCTGATGGTGCCGTTGGTGATGTAGTTCCTGATGCGGTTGTCGAAGTAGCCGACCTTCAGGCGCGCGGCGTCCTTTTCGAAGAACAGGTCGTTCTTGGCGATGTTGAAGCCCAGATCCCAGCCCTTGCTGGTTTCGGGCTTGAGATCCATGTTGTTGAAGATGCCGCTGCCGAGCTGTGCGCCGATGCCGACCAGACCCCAGAAGGACTCCTGCGCGGTGGGCGGACGGTAGGTGTGCGAATAGGTGGTGTAGAGCTGGAGCCAGTTGGTGGGGTTGGCCGCCAGTGTGAATTTCGGATTGACCTTGCCGCCATCGCGCGAGACATGCTCGGCCGGGCAGTTTTCCGGACCCACGGGACATTCGGCGGAGCCGCCCGCGCCCGTGCCCTGCGTTCTTGCCTGCCGGGTGCCGGAAAGGTGCCAGTGGTCGTAGCGCAGCCCGGTGATGAAATCGAACATGCCGTAGGAGAGCGTTGCGTCGGTGAAGGCGCTGGCCTTGGCGAGCTTGCCCGGCTGGTTCACGCCGCGCCGTTCCGAAACGCGGTAGTCGTCCATGTGGTAGGACGCGCCATAGTCGAGCTTCAGGCCGAAGCCGTTGGTCAGGTCGAAGGTGCTGGTGTTGGTGATGTCGCCGCCGAAGGAGATGGCGTCGGTTTCACGACCCGCATAGCTGCCGCCGCCGGCGCCGGGGTCGTAGAGCATGTTGGCCTTGTTGTAGTAGAGGTTGATCTTCGTGTCGAAGAGATTGCTGTCCGGCGTGAAGGCGTAGTTCAGCGAATAGGTGTTGTTCTTCACGCCCCACATATAGCCGGAATTGCGGAAATCATTGTCGTAATAGACCCAGCCCAGCTTCAGTGCATGGGTGTCGTTGGGCTTGATCTCGATCTTGCCGAGCCCGCCGAGCGGCCGGTTGCGCTCGTAGAAGGTGGTGCCGTCGCCGTTGCGGTAGTCCTTGCTCTGGCTGTCGGCCCAGGCGCCCATGACGCTCATCTCGCCCTCGCCGCCATTGATGGCGGTGCGCATGCCGGCAGCGGTCATGCCGCTCCAGTCATAGCCGTTCGAGCCGACCTTCCATTTGGTCATCACGCCGGCGTTGGAGCCGGGAAGCAGGATGTCGTCGATGCCGATGGAGCGGAAATTGGCCGCGCCCGACAGCGTTCCCGAACCGGCCGCGCCCGAAACCGCACCGCGCGTGATGTCGACGCCGGCGATGAAGTCGGGCTGCAAATAGAGATAGGTGCCGCCATAGGCGCCGTGGCCGGCGCCGTTGCGGAAGGTCTGCGGCACGCCGTCGATCATGGAATTGACGCGGCCATAGCCGCTCATGCCGCGGATGTTGACGGAAAGTCCGGGCTGGTTGCCACCGGGGCGCGAGAACGTGCCGGGGGTGTTGCGCAGTGCCTGGTTGACGTCGCCGCCATAGCGCCCCTGCAGATTGGCGGCCGTCGTCGTGCTGACCGCTGCAGGCGTGCGGAACGGCGCATCGCCCACGCCCTGCGCGGTCACGTCGATGGTATCGAGCACCACCGAGCCGGCCGCACTGGCCGTGCCGGCGGTAGCGGGCACGGTCGAGATGGCGACCGTGTTGGCAGCGGTGAAGGAATAGCTCAGCCCCGTGCCGGACAGGAGCCGCGACAGCGCGCCTTCGCGCGTGGCGGTTCCGCTGAAGCCGGCGGTCGTCTTGCCGGCGGCCGTGGAGGCCAGGAACGTGACCTGAAGCCCTGCCTGCCTGCCATAGGCGGTTATGGCCTGGCTGAGCGGGCCGGCCGGAATGTTGAAGCTGATCTGCGCAGACTGCGCCGTTGCCGGCCCCATGGTGGCGGGCAGAAGAACGGCGAAGGCCGTGGTGCCGAGCAAGGCGGCGGCAAAGGCCTTGCGGCCAACCCTGAACACAGCCCGATTGCTGAACGCGTAACCCATTGCAGACGACTCCGATCGATCGAGAAAGATTTGGACTCGCCTGCCTGTTTGCTGGGTAACACGGTCTCCTCAGGCTGTTACAATCGGGGGCCGGAAATATTCGGGCCTGTCTGCAAATATTTTTTGCCGGCACGCGCCGGATGGGCACGAACAGGAAAAATGCGCGTCAGATCGGGGAAATCACGGTCAGGCCGGAAGAAAGCCGGCGCACGCGCGCGCCGGTCGGCTGCACCACGGCCTCCAGCGCGGCAAGGGGATCGCGCAGGTCGTAGAGACCGCTGACCCGCTGTGCGCCGATCGATGGGTGGGCGCTGACGACGGTGCCGGGTATCCAGCGGCTGATGCGGGCGACAAGGGCGGTCACCGTTTCCCGGTCGGCGACGATCGTACTGTCGCGCCAGCCTGCCACCTCCGCCGGCTCGCGCCTGCCGCGGGTGACCGTCGCGCTGGCGGGATCGTAGGACAGCCATTCCCCGGAGGTCAGCATCTCGTGGAGCGCTGGCGCGGTGCCGGGGGCTGCCGCTTCCACGGTCCCTTCCGCAACGGCCATGCTGACGATGTCGGCATCGCTGGAAAGCTCGAAGGCCGTGCCGAGCGCCCTTGCCTCGACGCCATCGGCCGACGCGACGAACGGCCGGGCGCGGTCGCGCGCCACGTCGAAGAAGCACATGCCCATGAGCAGTTCGACCCGGCGCTCGGTGCGCGTCAGGGTCATGGCGAGCGCGGATTGGGGGCCGAGCGTCGCCATGCTGCCGTCGGGCAGCTCGATGCGGCGGATCTCGCCCGTGCCGGTTACGTGGTCGGCCTGCGCGCGCACCAGCGCGCCGGGTATCGTCAGCGAGCCGAGGCCGGCCACGCCCGCCACGGCCAGCGCGCCGCCGATGAGGTTGCGCCGCGTGACGTTGCGCTGGCTGCGGCGCTGTTCTTCCAGAAGCTGGCCGGACGCGCCATGGATGCCGCTGACACGGCTCCAGATGGCTTCGTGCCGTTCGCTGCGGGCGCGCCAGCTGCGCGCCATCTCCACCGGCACGGGATTGGCCGGGTCGTTCTGCATGCGGATGACGATATCGATGGCTTCCGACACGAGCCGATCAAATTCGTCTGAGTTCTCGCCCATGGAAAACCTTCAAGGCCGGTTGGTTGCCCGCGACATGCGAACGCTTTCCTCATGATACAAAGCAGAGCGGAAAATATTCGCTCCCCTCACGCAAGAATCGGGGCGAAAGAATCTGAGCAGAAAAATCGCAAATCCGCCCCTGTTCCACCGACGCCTGTTCCACCCGGCGCCTATTCCACCCGAAGCAGAAGATGCCGGTAGGCGCGATGGACGAGTTCCCATGCGCGCGTGTTCGAAAGCCCCAGCCGCTCCGCCACTTCCGCAATGGTCATGCCATCGATGCGATGAAGAATGAAGGCCTCGCGCGTCTTGTCCGGCAATTCTTCGAGCGCATCGGCGATCTGCCGCAGCATCTGGCGCGAATAGACGAGTGTTTCCACCGAGGGCGCGGGGTCTGCCACGCGGATCATGTCATCCTCGTCGACATAGACGGTGGGGTCTATGGCCTGCCTGCGGTGATAGTTGATGCTGAGGTTGCGGGAGACTTCGAACAGATAGGCGCGGGGATTGTGGTTCTGCGTCGCCTCGCCCGGCGGACTGGCCATGACGCGCAGGAACGTGTCCTGCGTCAGGTCGGCGGCCACGTCCTCCGCCAGCCCGCGGCGCCGCAGCGCGCGGGCTATTTCCTTCGCATGTCTGCGGAACAGTTCCTGAAAATCCCAGGCCAACGCCCCGAACCTTTTTGTTTGTGCAAAACCGTTGCGCCTTAGCGGAAAGGTAAAAATCACGCAATGGCAACAGCTTAGAGCGAGATGCGCGGGTCTCGTGAAGTGGCGGGCCGCTGCTTCTGAACTTTACTAAAATTATCATGTTAATATGGGGTTTGACCAGTTCCGCAGCCGACAGGAAATAAAAAAGCCGGTATAACCGACTTCTCTGGATCATCTTTTGTCCAAAACTGGATCAATTGGGGGGGTGGCTGGCTCGCGGGTCAGGCGCTGGCTGGCCCCTTTGGCTGGCCCTTTGGCTGGCTTGGGGGGACAGGAATGCTGAAGCTCAGTCGTCTTGGTGGCCGCCGCTTTCTTCCTCGCTTCTGCCTCTGCGCCAGTAGGAAACGACGAGGTGGTCGGCCCGGGAAAGTTTGACCTCCTTGCGCAGATAGGTGCGGATGGCGCGGAAAGCGTCGAACTCGCAGGCGGCCCACGCATAGATTTCGCGGCCATCCTTCGGGAAGGACACGCCCTTCACCGCATCGGCGAGCAGGGTGGTGGTTCCGGCTTCCGCGCCGTTGCGGTGCAGCCAGCGGATTTCAAAGCCTTGCGGGGCGGCAAGCGCCTGCTCCTCGCCGGCATCGGCCACCTCGACGATGACATGGCCGCGTGCCTGCGGCGGCAGGGCTTCGAGCATGCGCCCGATTGCCGGCAGTCCGGTTTCGTCGCCGGCGAACAGATACCAGTCCGCCTCCTTCAGGCCGCCGCCGCCGGGGCCGATAATGCCCATGGGCTGGCCGATGGCGGCATGGCGCGCCCAGTCCGCCCCCGGCGCGGTCCCCGGACCGCCTTCCGTGTGGGCATCGCCGTGGAGCACGAAGTCGAGATCCATGGTTCCCGCCGCCACATCCACGCTGCGCACCGTGTAGACCCGCAGGCGGGGCCGGTGCTCGCCATCCGGCCAGCGCACGATGCCGTTGGGGTCGAGCGTCGGCCATTGCGGCGTGGGCGCATCAGGATGCTGGACGAGGATGCGCAGGTGCAGCGCCTCCAGCGTATCGAAGCGGGAGAGATCATCGCCGCGCAAGGTGATGCGCCGCATATGCGGGGTGACGTCGCGGACGGACGCCACCTCCATGATGCTGAAATTGGGTGGAATCGTGAGGTCGCTGCCGTCGCCCGTCCAGGCGATGCGGAAAGCCTCGTTGCCCACGAACTGCATGATCTGCTCGGCAATGGTCATCTTGACCAGATAGAGCATGTCGAGGCTTGAGGCTTCGGCGCGGACCAGCAGGCGGTCGGTTTCGCTCTCGAAGCTGCTGGTCCACAATTCGGTCGAGGCGTCGAGCGCATTGTCCCAGCGGGAAAGCTCCGCGCCATAGAGCTTCAGATGGTCGCTGATCCTGCTGATGAAGGCCGGCGAATTGCCAAGTTCGATCCGGGCTTCGGTGAAATATCCGGTCATGTGAACTCTCCTTGTGTCTGCGTGCGTGAAACCGCAGGCGGTGCCCGCGCTTCTTCCCGCGCCGGCCCGCAGCGTGCGGCTCAGGCCATCGCGCCTGCCGTGCTGGCCGCCTTCAGGCGCTGGCGGGCCTTTTCGAGCGCATCTGCCTCACTTGTCGCCAGCACCATGGGATAGGGCGAGGCCCTGGCGCGGCCGGGCAGGGCCAGCTCCATGGCCTGCCGTTCCGCTTCGTCCTCGAAGATGAAAACGGTTGCCGCGACCAGCCGTCCAAGCTCGGCCTTGCGCGCCTTCATCCACAGCACCATCGGCTTGCCGGCGCCCGGCTGCGGCCGGTCGCCCTCGCGCACGATGACGACCATCGCGCGGCCGCGCGCCAGCAGCCCATCATATTCCGCGACCCAGTCGCGGCCATCCTGCTCGGTTTCGAGCGCGCCGATGCCGAGATGGATGTCGGGTTCCAGTTCGCGGAAGAATTTCATGTCGCTACTCCTCGATGATGATCAGGCTTCATCCATGGCGGCAGCGGCGGGCGCCGCGCGGCGGCCACGCACCGCAATCGCCAGCGCAAGGGCTGCGATCAGGCCGCAGATGCCGGCGATGCCGGTGGCGAACGAAAAGCCATGGGCGAAGGCCGAGGTCAGCAGTTCGCGGAAGGCGTCGGGCGCCATGTCGAGCCCGGCCGGCATGGCGTGGCGGCGCACGGCGCTGCCGGCAAGGGCTGCGGCGTCCGCCGCGCCCGAGCCGGCCAGCGTGTCGCTCATGGAGGAGATGGCGCGGGCGCCCATCACCGTGCCCAGAAGGGCGATGCCGATGGTCATGCCGCCCTGGCGCAGCGCATTCATGGTGGCCGAGGCCGTGCCGGTGCGCTCGCGCGGCGCCGATTCCATGGCCGCGGCCCCGGTCGATGGCACCGCCAGACCCATGCCGATGCCCAGAAGGGCAAAGAGCGGGGCGATCGCCAGATAGGAGGTGTGCGAGGTGAACAGCACCATGGCCAGCATGGACCCTCCCAGCAGCACATAGCCGAGGATCATCAGCCGCCGCAGCCCGTGCGCCCGCGCCAGCCGGCCGAACAGCGAGGCGAACAAAGCCATGGCCGCGAACACCGGCGCCATGCGCCAGCCGGCCTGCGTGGCCGACCAGCCCTGCGCCTTCTGCAGGAACAGCGAAAACAGGAACAGGCTGCTGTAGCCGGCAAATCCCAGGATGAAGGAGGCGAAATTCACCGAGGCGAAGGCGCGGTCGCGGAACAGGTCGACCGGAAGAACGGGCTTTGCCGCCCGCATCTCGGCCACGATGAACAGCACGAGCGCAACCACGGCGACGGCCAGCGCCGTCATCACCACCGGCGCGCCCCAGCCGGCGTTCCCGGCGCTGATCAGCGCATAGGTGAGCGCGCCGAGGAATATGACGCTCAGCAGCTGGCCGGCCGGATCGAGGGCGGCGTGATCGGGATCGGAGCTTTCCCTGATGCCGGCCATGCCCAGCACCAGCGCTGCCGCGCCGACCGGCAGGTTGATGAGGAAGATGCTCTGCCAGCCGATATTGTCGACCAGCAGCCCGCCCAGCATCGGGCCGACGATCAGGGAAATGCCGCTGAACGACGACCAGCCGCCGATGACATGGGCGCGCTCGCCCGGATCGGGGAAAGCCTGCGTGAGGATGGAAAGCGCCCCGGGAATGACCAGCGCGCCCGCAATGCCCTGCAGCGCGCAGCCGGCGATCAGAACGGCGAGCGAGGGTGCTGCCGCGCAGATCGCCGAGCCGGTCACGAACAGCGCCACGCCACCGAGCCATGCGCGCTTGCGGCCATAGCGGTCGCCGATGGGGCCGGCCGAAAGCATGAAGGCCGACAGGCACAGCGCGTAGGAGCCCACCACCCATTGCAGTCCGGCGAGATCGGTGGACAGCCCCGCCTGTATGGCGGGCAGCGCCACGGTAACGATGCTGATGGCGAGCGTGGCCATGAAAGTGCCGAGATAGACGGCGGCGACCGCCATTCCTTTGCGGGATCCGGGGCTTTTTGGCGAGTTGGGCATGCGTGTGGAACCGTAATGTTGAGTTTATTACTCATCATTATATTATCGACCGACCGTCGGTCAATAGCTTGATTGTTTGCCAAACCCGTCCAATATGCAATAGAGCATCGATGAAGAGGCCGGCGGGCCGCCTCTGTGAGGAAGCATGTGAAAACAAGCAGATAGGATGCTTTCACCGCATGGCTGGGGCGAAAATCGTCAGGCTCTGATGAAGGAAACGCAATGGAGTGGCTGGAATGAGCGCAGCGACAAGCCCTCGCCCGGAACCGTCATCTGAACCGGAATTGGAATCGGATTTGAAACCGGAAATGCCGCGCGCGCGCCGCCAGCGCCGGGTTCTGCCGGCGGAAGTGCGCACCGGGCACCTGATCGCGGCGGCGGCCGAGCTGTTCCTTTCAAAGGGTCTGGATGCCACCACTGTCGATGACATCGTGGCAAGGGCCGGTGTCGCGAAGGGCACCTTCTATCACTATTTCACGACCAAGGCGGATGTGCTGCTGGCGCTGCGGGCGCGCTTTTCGCAGGACTTCAATTCACGCGCGCAGGCCGCCATCGATGCCTGTGCGCCGGATGACCATCATGCCCGCTTCAGGGCATGGCTGCGCGGTGCCGTCAGCGCCTATGTCGCCAATTTCCGCCTGCATGACGTGGTGTTCCACGACTTCACCCATGACCGCCGCCGCTCGCAGGAAAAGGATATGGTGATCGACCAGCTGGCTGCCCTGCTGGACGCGGGGCAGAAGGCCGGCGCATGGAACCTGCCCGACACCCGCGCCGCCGCCTTCATCCTGTTCGACGGCATGCACGGCGTCGTCGACGACGCCATCGCCTCCGCCCGTCTCGACCCGGAACCGCTGTGCGAAATTCTGGAAGACATGCTGGGACGGATGCTGACGCGCTAGATCATTGCACCGTTTCACGGCATTGATGAAATGATCTGTCCGTTTGTTTTGCCGCGTTTATGCGACGCCAAATCTATCCATTTGGCTGCAAGATGCTCTGAAGGCAGCTGTTGCCCGACCTGCAGGCGCTTTCGCAGTCGGGCGGGTTCACCTGACGGTGCACAGATGCGGTAGCAGCAAAGGACCCGGAGGCGTCCGGGTCTTTGCCTCTATGCGATGACCGGCGCAGGATCGCTGCCCGGTCCGATCGCGATTGCCGCGCCGCGATTGCCCCGTCGCTCTTGGGGGAACGTTACCGCGCCGCCGCCTGCGCGGCATGCAGCGTGCGGTAGCGTCCGTCCGGCCGTTCCAGCAGCTCGGCATGGCTGCCTTCCTCCACGATGCGGCCCTGCTCCACCACCAGAATGCGGTCGGCATTGGCGATGGTCGCCAGCCGGTGCGCGATCACCAGCGTGGTGCGGCCCTCCGACAGGTCCGCCAGCGACTGCTGGATGGCCCGTTCCGTCTCGGTGTCGAGCGCCGAGGTCGCCTCGTCGAGGATCAGGATCGGCGGGTTCTTCAGGAAGATGCGGGCAATGGCCAGCCGCTGCTTCTGCCCGCCCGACAGTTTCACGCCGCGTTCGCCGATCACGGTGTCGAGACCGGCCGGCAGTGCGGCGATGACCTGGTCGAGCCTTGCGCGGCGCGCGGCATCAGTGATCTCGGCCTCGCTGGCGTCCAGCCTGCCATAGGCGATGTTCTCGCGGATGGTGCCGGCAAACAGGAACACGTCCTGCTGCACGATGCCGATATGCGAGCGCAGCGACTTCAGCGTCATGTCGCGAATGTCGATGCCGTCGATCAGAATCGATCCGGCCTCCACCTCGTAGAAGCGCGGCAGCAGCGAGCAGATCGTGGTCTTGCCGGCGCCCGACGAGCCGACGAAGGCGACCGTGTCGCCCGCCCTGACCTTCAGGTTGAGGGCCTCGAACACCGGCCTGTCCGAACCGTAGCCGAAGCGCACATCGCGATATTCGATGTCGCCCTTCAGCCCGCGGGCCTCGATGGCGCCGGGCCGGTCGGCGATGTCGGGCCTTGTGTCGAGGAAGCGCAGGTAATGCTGGAAGCCGGCAATGCCCTTCGGATACATCTCGATGATGGTGTTGATCATCTGCAGCGGCTGGAAGAACACGTTGACCAGCAGCAGGAAGCCGACGAAGCCGCCCGGCGTCAGCTCGCCATGCACCACGAACCAGGAGCCGGCCAGCATCACCACCACCTGCACGAACCGCATGGACAGGTAGGAGAGCGACATGGACGCCGCCATCACCTTGTAGGCTTCCAGCTTGGTGGCGAGATAGTTGCGGTTGTTCTCGGCGAACAGCCTGCGCTCGTGGTCCTCGTTGGCGAAGGCCTGCACCACGCGGATGCCGCCGACATTTTCCTCGATGCGGGCGTTGAACTCGGCCACACGCCCGTAGATGGCGCGCCAGGTGCGGGTCATGCGCCCGCCGTAATACATGGTGATGAAGGCCGACAGCGGCAGGATGATGGCCGTGATCAGCGCCAGCGGCACATGCACCCACAGCATCAGCAGGAAGGCGCCGATCAGCGTCATCACGGCGATGAACACGTCCTCGGGGCCGTGATGGGCGACCTCGCCGATCTCCTCCAGATCCTTGGTCAGCCGCGCCACCAGATGGCCGGTCTTGATGTTGTCGAAGAAGCCGAAGGAGAGCTTCTGGAGATGGTCGAAGGCCTTGCGGCGCATCTCGGTCTCGATGCGGATGCCGAGCATATGGCCCCAGTAGGTGACGATCACGTGCAGGCCGGCGCTCGCCGCATAGACGACCAGCAGGCCGAGCGCTGCAAGCGCGATCATACCGAGATTGCCGGTCGGCAGCAGCCGGTCGATGAACACGGTCACCGCCATCGGGAAGGCCAGTTCCAGCAGGCCCGCCACCACCGCGCTGCCGAAATCGAGCGCGAACAGCTTGCGGTGCGGCCGGTAATAGGTGGCGAACCGCTTCATCACGTCTCGTTTCCGGAGCGGCTGGTCAGCAGTCCGCAATGCAGTATCGGTCATCGCCGCTTCCATTCCCGTGCTGGGGTTGATTGAGCCGGGTGTCGCCGGGTCCGCAGCCTGCCTCGGCGTGGCGCGGAATGGCGATGCCTGTCGGTTTTCATGGGTACGCCGCGGGCCGGACTGCATGCGTCTTTCGCGATGCGCCGGCGCGGCCTCCCGCAATTCGCCCCTTTCGAGTCGGAGCCGCGGCACTATCGTCCGCCGGCGCGCCTTCTTCAAGCGGCTTTCCGCGCCCAGTTCATGCAAACCGATGAGGCCAGCACCATTGCACTGAAAAAATTCGCAAAATGCCCCTTGAACCTCTAGCCGCTAGAGAAACTACATTGGCCGGACTGGAAGAAGGAATTGCATCATGACCCGGTCAGTACCATCAGGCGGCGGCAATGCGGAAGCGCTCGTCTTCCGCGTCGAAGGCATGGATTGCGCCAGTTGCGCGGGCACCATCACCACAGCACTTGGCCATCTGCCCGGCGTCTCGGATGTCAATGTTTCGGTGACGCGGGAACGGCTGGCGCTGTCGCTCGATGTGGCGCAGACCCCGGTGGGATCCATCGAGAAGGCCGTTCGCAGCCTCGGTTTCGAGCCGACCCTGTTGGATGGCAAGGCCGGTTCCCCGCTGCCGTCGGCCGGAAACCATGAGCATGAGCACGGGCACGCTCACACACACGACCACGCCCATGGCGCGGCTTGCGATCATGACCATGGCCATGACCACGCCGATGACCACGC
Organism: Aquamicrobium sp. NLF2-7; assembly: GCF_022359935.1. NCBI lineage: Bacteria > Pseudomonadati > Pseudomonadota > Alphaproteobacteria > Hyphomicrobiales > Phyllobacteriaceae > Aquamicrobium > Aquamicrobium sp. NLF2-7. The sequence goes on from NZ_JAKSED010000003.1 coordinate 141,053, forward strand.
GACTGCTGCCCCTGCCTCCCCAGCTGCTTCAGCTCCCCCTGCTGCCCGCAGCGAGAAGCCGTGGTGGCAGAGCGTGAAATCGCGCCATGCGGCGCTCGGCGTGGTGCTGGTGGCGCTGGCCTTCGCGGCCGAGTTCATCTGGCCGGCGAGCAGCCGCTATGTGTTTTCCGTGGTGACGCTGGTGCTGGTGGCGCCGATCGCCAGACGTGCCTTCGCGGCAGCGCGCATGGGCGCGCCGTTCACCATCCAGATGCTGATGAGCATCGCCTCCATCGGCGCGCTGATCATCGGCGCGGTCGAGGAAGCGGCGGTCGTGGTGCTGCTGTTTCTCATCGGCGAGGTGCTGGAAGGCATGGCGGCGGCAAGGGCGCGCTCCGGCATCAAGGCGCTGGGCTCGCTCATTCCGCGCACCGCCATGGTGGCGGAAGGCAACAGCCTGCGCGAGGTCGCCACCGATGCGCTGGCCATCGGCCAGACCGTGGTGTGCCGCCCCGGCGACCGCATTCCGGCCGACGGCGTGGTGATCGCCGGCGTCTCAAGCGTCGACGAATCGCCGATGACCGGCGAGAGCATTCCCGTCGCCAAGCAGGAAGGCAGCAACGTCTTTGCCGGCTCCATCAACCATGATGCCTCGCTGCGCATCCGCGTCGAGCGCGCGCCGTCCGACAACACCATTGCCCGCATCATCGCGCTGGTGGAGGACGCGCAGGAAGCAAAAGCGCCGACCGAGCGCTTCATCGACCGCTTCTCGCGCGTCTACATGCCGGCCATCGTGGCGCTGTCGGCGCTGGTGGCCATCGTGCCGCCGCTGGCCGGCTTCGGCACCTGGGACGAGTGGATCTATCGCGGCCTTGCCCTGCTGCTGATCGGCTGCCCCTGCGCGCTGGTCATCTCGGTGCCGGCGGCCATCGCCTCCGGCCTGTCCACCGGGGCAAGGCAGGGCATGCTGATCAAGGGCGGCGCCGTCATCGAGACGCTGGCCCAGACGAAGACCATCGCCTTCGACAAGACCGGCACGCTGACGCTCGGCAAGCCGAGGGTGACGGACGTGGTCGCCGCCGATGGCGACGCGGCGCGGCTGATCGCGGTCGCGGCGGCGATTGAGCGCGAATCCAGCCATCCGCTGGCCACGGCCATCGTCGATCATGCGACGGAGCTTGCCGCCCCCTTCATCGCCGGCGAGGACATCCGCGCCATAGCCGGGCGGGGCATGGAAGGCCGTGCCGGCGGGCAGGCCATCTTCATCGGCGCGCCGCGCTTTGCCGGCGAGGCGGGCAGCGTGTCGAAGGAACTGGCAGAGGCCGCCGCCGCGCTGGAAAGCGACGGCAAGACGGTGGCCGTGGTCGTAGCCGACGGCGTGGCCGCCGGCCTCGTCGCCATGCGCGACGAGCCGCGCCCGGATGCCGCCGCAGGCATCGCCGAACTGTCGCGCCTCGGCATCGACAGCGTGATGTTGACAGGTGACAACGCCCGCACCGGCAACGCCATCGGCAAGAAGCTCGGCATGCAGGTGCGGGCCGAGCTGCTGCCGCAGAACAAGGTGGAGGAAATCCGCAAGCTCGCCGCCAATGGCAAGGTCGTCATGGTGGGCGACGGCATCAACGACGCCCCTGCCCTTGCGGCGGCCAGTGCCGGCGTCGCCATCGGTTCCGGCACGGATGTGGCCATGGAAACCGCCGACGCCGCGCTGATGGGCAGCCGCATCGGAGACGTCGCCGGCATAATCCGCCTGTCGCGCGCCACCATGCGCAACATTCACCAGAACGTCGCCATCGCGCTCGGGCTGAAGGCGGTGTTCCTCATCACCACCGTCACCGGCCTGTCGGGCCTGTGGATCGCGGTGCTGGCCGACACCGGCGCCACCGTTCTGGTGACGATGAACGCCATGCGCCTGCTGGCTTTCAGGCCCTCAAAGCCTGCCCGCTGACAGCGGCGCTTCAAACAGAAGAGGCGGCTCCGTCGAAAAACGGAGCCGCCTTTTTTCATGGGTGATCCCGAAGGCGGGACTGAAAGCTGAAAATCAGCCGAATACGCTGCGCACCTGCGAGTGGACGCGGTTGAAGGCTGCCTCGGCCCCGGCGATGACGCGGGCTTCTTCTTCCGCCGACAGGTCGACGGCGTCGAGCGCTGCGGTGAAGGTGCGCCAGTGCAGGCCGCGGCCTTCCGGCGCGCCGGCCAGATGGCGGGCGCCGAACTCTTCCGAGAGGCCGAGCTTCAGCGCATCCTTGAGCAGGAAGGCAGCCCCCAGATTGGAGCCTTCGGCAACATAGAGCCAGCCCATGGCGGTTGCCACATCGGCCTTCTCGCCGGCCTTGAACGCCGGTTCGCTCTCATAGGCGGGAATGTCGAAGCCGAGGTCGGTCAGGTCCTGCTCGATCTGCTTCAGGCGGCGGCGGCCCTGAAGGTCGGGCAGCAGGCCGTCGAGCGCCGCATCGTCGTAAAGCGCATCGATCTCGCGGTGGAAGGCGTGCTGGACCTTCACGAACAGCGCGTAGCGTTCGCGGCTGGCGAAGGGCTCGCCCGCCATGATCGATTTGTCGAGGCGCTCATGGGTGTCGCCCGTGGCCGCTTTCAGCCGCTTGGAGCGGGAAAGCTCGGTGGGTCGGTCCAGAACGGCGGCTTCGGTCATGATCAAAATCCCTCGATTGCTGGTGGCTCGCGCCCGCTGCCGGGCACGCGTCGGAGTTTTACCGTCAGGCTGGGGCTCCTTGAGCGGCCGGGCGCGGCATCAATAAGACATTCATGTAGTCATGGCCGGCGCCGTTGTCTATCGCAAGATTGGCGCGGTCCGCATCGTCTTTGACGCATCCGTTCCAAATCGCGGGCGACATGCGAAACGCTTCCCAACGCAGGCCGCACTCAACGGAAAAATGCATCTTCCCAGGCTCCCCATTCATGGTTTTTCCTTCCATATTGCGGCGCAGGGGGTGGCGACGGAGATCCTGCTCCACGGTGGAAACCGCGAAAACCCGGCGCGCTGCCATGCTCAGCGGATGATCGTCAGGAAGGGCAGCCGGGTGATGCGGATCGGCAATGTCTGCTCCATGACCTCAAGCACGGCATCCGGGTCGCGCAGATCGAACACGCCGGTCACTTCCAGCGCGCTGAGGCTTGCGCCCGCGACAAGGATGGAGCCGCTGCGATAGCGGCCGATTTCCGCCACCACGTCGCCCAGCGGCCGGCGGTTGAAGATCAGCTTGCCGCGCCGCCACGCGGTTTCGCTCTGGGCATCGACGCTTTCCGCCGGCGCGAAAATGCCATCGTCGCCATAGCGCACCCGCTGATCGGCATGGGCGGTGAGCGGCGAGGCCTCCTGTCCCGGCCCCGATATCGCGACCACGCCCTCCAGCACGGTCACGGCGACTTCGCGCGGCCGGATATCGACATCGAAGACGGTGCCGACGGCACGCGCATGGCCGCCCTGCGCATCGACGACAAAGGGGCGCGCCGGATCGTGGGCGACCGTAAAGGTCGCCTGTCCCCTGAACAGGCGCAGCCCTCGCCGGGCTTGCGTGAAATCGACGGACAATGCCGTGTCGGCATTGAGGAAGGCGGTGGAGCCGTCCGGCAGAGCAATGCTGCGCTGCCCGGCAATGCCGGTCGTGTGATCGGCGAACAGATGCGGTCCTACGATCCCGCTGCCGTAGAGGGCGGCCCCCGACACAGCGACCGCTGCGCCGCCCAGCACGGCGCGGCGGGTGACGCGCTGCCGGTGGGCGTCGCGCAGGCCGCTGCCGGCGATGCCCAGCCCGTTCCAGATGGCTTCGGCCTCAAGTGCCGCTTCCTCATGTCCGGGGCTGCGGTTGCGCCATCGGGTGAAGGCGGCATGGTCCGCCTCGGAAGCCCGGCCGGAATGAAGCTTCACCAGCCATTCGAGCGCTTCGTCGCTCAGCGCCGTATCGGCATGCCTTTGCCTGCCATCCGCTTTCATGAGCCGGCCGCCTCCACCTCACTGGTCATGCTTTGCTCCGCACCGGGAGGGAGCCCTGCACGAGCCCCTACAGCAAGGACGAAACGGAGCGGGGAATATTGCACTTCGGCCTGCGAAAAAAATCAGTGCTGGTCGCGGAAGTGATCGCGGCAATGCCGCAGCGCCTGCACCAGATAGCGCGCCACCATGCTTTCGGAAACGCCGAGCCGCGCCGCGATCTCGCGATGGGTGAGACCGTCGCAGCGGTTCATCAGCAGCGCCCTGCGTGGCCTGGCGGGCAATTGCGACAAGGCCAGAACCAGGAGCCGCAACTGGTCGCGGTCGATGACCACGCGTTCCGGCGAGGGGCAGGCATCCTCGATGGCCGCCAGCACCGCCTCGTCGCTGATGCAGCGTCCGCCATGGCGGTTTTCCCTGCGGGCCAGATCGATGGCGATGTTGCTGGCCACCCGCAGAATGAAGGCATGCTGGTCGCGGATGTCGATCGGCCCGCCCTTCATGCGCGAAAGCCTGAGCCAGGTTTCCTGAAGGGCGTCCTCGGCCAGTTCGTGCGAGCCGGTCTGCCGCTTCAGCCGCGACCGCAGCACGCTCCACTGGCGCAGGTAGAGGGAGATCAGTTCGTGATACGCGTCCGGGACAGTCGCATTCATCGCTTTCGCCGCTTTGCAGGAACGGGAACGACAACCCTCTTAGCGACATTGAAAAAATCACGCAACGTCAATGATTTGGAGGTGTTCTAAGCTTTCCTCCTGCAAGGCGCTGCAGGTTGCCGTCCTTTGCATGTCGCCCGCAGCCGGTTTTTGCTTCCGGGCGACGTGCATGTGTGTTGAAGCGCCATGCGCGCGGCAGCACATGGCGCTTCACGGGCCTCAGGCGGCTTCGGCCCGCTCGGGCAGCGGCAGCCCGAGCCACTCCTCGTAGAAGGCGTCGATATCCGGCTCGAAATCGTGGATCACCGGATACCACGGGGTCGGCGCCTCGACGTCGAGCAGGTCGCCCGAAATGGGGCAGTAATATTCGCGGATGACCTGCCATGTGCTGGTGGGCGCCATCAGCTTCGGATAGAGCTCCTCCATCTCCTGCGGCGTCTCGCGCACCCGCATCACCGCATGCAGCTTCCAGTTCTCGCGCCAGTCGCAGAACTCATGCCCGGCATGGCTCTTGACGACCCAGCGCTTGTCGCCGGCGCGCTGCACGATGTAGAGCTTGGGGCCGAGCGGCAGGATGATGCGGTCATCCCACGGCACCTGCTCCTGCAGGATTTCCAGATACATCTGGAAGCGTTCGCGGTCCTTGGGGGTGGACAGCATGGTGTGCAGCGTGTCGCGGTCGATCTTGCCGTCGACGAGGTCTTTGATCTTCGCTTTTGTGTAGGCCATTTTTTCCTCCTCATTGTGGTGACGGGGGTGTTGACGGGGCTGATGACGGGCGCTCCGGTCCGGAGCGCCCGCGGCGCATCATTCGTCGACGAACTGAACGGTCTTCACGTCCGGAAGCTCGGAAATATCCATCGAATATTCGCGGCCGTAGGACGGGATCGGCAGATCCGCTTCCAGAAGCTGCCAGTCGTCCGGCAGATCCCAGAACTTGCGGAAGCCCTTCGCCCAGTCCGGCCCGAGCTTGAACGAGGCTGCGAACATCTGCTGGACATGCACGCCCGCATCCTTGGCCAGAATGCGCTTGCGCTCCTTCGCCATCCACTCCTTCGTCGGCACGGCTTTGGCCAGACGCTCCTTGCGGATCTCCGCGCGCCTTGCCTCTGTGCGGGCCTCATCGACCCCCACCAGCCCGTCGGCCGTCTTCACCAGCACCACGCCGTAGACCGTGTCGGCGAAACGGTCGAGCAGGTAGCCGCCATTGACGTCGTCGGCCACCTTCTGGGGCTCGCGCTCCAGCGGATCGCCGAAGCCGGGGCCGCCGCGCATGTAGTTCAGATAGAGGTCGTAGTCCTTGAACATCGCCTCGGTGGTGATGGCCTGCTTGTCGCGCTTAATCTTCGCGTCAGGCAGCATGGCGTCCCAGGTCGGGTTCTGCGGGTCGGTGTCGCCGCCGGAGGGGATTTCGCCGCCATCGGCGATGATCTTCTCCAGATTGGTGTCGTGCGCGCAGAAGCGGTAGCCGGAGGCTGCCGGATAACCGCCCATCAGGCCCCAGTCGGAGCTGATATGGCCGTTGCCCATGAAGAACATGGTCCAGTCCTTGGCGTTCCAGACCATGCGCAGCGACTGGAACCCGCAGCCGCCGCGATACTTGCCGGCACCGCCCGACGAGGCCTTTATCTCGCGGCCGAGATAGATGAGCGGCTCGGCCAGCTCCCAGATCTCCATGTCGCCCATGTCGCCTTCCGGGTTCCAGATGGCGGCGGCATGGCTGATGCCGTCGGCGATGGCGGAGGCGCCGACGCCGTTGGCCGCGCATTCGAACGAGTTGACGGCGTGGATCTCGTCATACTGGTTGAACCCGCCGCCCTGCAGCCAGTTGGAGGTGTTGGCGTTGCCGGAATTGACCTCTTCCAGATAGCCGCGCCCGAAATAGGCCCGGCTGAGGCCGCGCCACAGCGAGGTCCACGACGAAACCAGGAAGTGCCACGAATAGCTGAAGGCCACGCGCCGGTCGTCCGGGTTCATCCACGTTCCCTTCGGCAGGCGGAATTCCGTGCCGTAGGCCGCCCCGTCATTGATCATCTCGGTGGGGATCAGCGTCTGCGTCATCATCACCCAGATGCCCGAGGTGAAGGAGACGGCGTGGGCGTTGTAGGTGTGCCAGCCCCAGCGCGACGAGCCCTCGAAGTCCAGCCGCCATGTGCCGTCCTTGCGGATCGTCATCTCCGAAGGCGTGTGCATGATGGTGTCGACCTTGGCGAAGTCGGACGGCACCCGCACGTCCTCATGCTCGTAAGGCACGTCGACGAAACCGACCTGGCGATATTTGCCGGGAATGGTCATCGCCTTGATGCGGGCCTGAAGGCCGACACGGCCATGCTCGACCGCCTCATAGGCAAACTTCCAGTAGGCTTCGATGCCTTCGTCGGCGATCACCTGCTCGACCAGATCGCGGATCATGTGGCAGCCGGCGACGCGGGTGCGCTCGTCCAGCATCCAGTAGCGCGTGGTGCGCACCATGCGCTGCGATTCGTGCAGCCAGTCGCGGAACAGCGTGTCGTCGGCGCCGATCTTGCGGCAGGTGATGGAATAGCCGTCGCCGAAGCGCTGCACCTGTCCGGTCGACATCGAGCCCGGACCCACCGAACCCGTATCGATGACGTGGGTGACGCCGCCCACCCAGCCGATCAGCTTCTCTTCGTGGAAGATCGGCACGATGGTGTGGATGTCGCAGGGGTGCACGTTCCCGATCAGGGAGTCGTTGTTGCAGAAGATGTCCTTGTCGTTGATGCCGGGGTTATGCTCCCAGCCGTTCTCGATCATGTACTTGATCGCCGCACCCATGGTGCCGACATGGATGATGATGCCGGTCGAGGTGAGGATGGCGTCGCCGGCGGCGTTGTAGAGGGTAAAGCAAAGTTCGCCTTCCTGCTCGACGATCGGCGAGGCCGCGATTTTCTTGGCTGTCTCCCGGGCGTCGACGACGCCGGCGCGCAGCCGCGAAAACAGCTTGTTGTAGAGAATGGGCTGGCTGTCGCGCAGCTCCATCTTGCTGATGCCGCCATAGTGGCCGGTCTTCTTCGTGGCATCCATCAGGCGGTCGCGGTGCTCTTTCAGAGTCTCGCCGCCCCGCACGATGCCGTCCAGTTTCGTGTGCATGTTCATCTTGGTCTTCCTCCCTAGATTTCCTTCAGGTGGAACAGGCGGTGGCCGTCCAGATAGGTTTCGAAGCCGCCCGGCACGACGAAGGTGGTGGCGTCGGATTCGATGATCGCAGGCCCCTTGATGCGGTTGCCGGGACGCAGCGTCTCCATCTGGTAGAGCTGGGCATCCACCCACTTCCCGTGCCGGTAGAACTTGCGGGTGCCGAGCTTTGCTTCCTCCGGCGGTGTTTCGCCGCCTTCTTCCTCGAAGGGGATCTTCGGCTTCGGGATCGGAACCGTGCCGCGCATGATGGCGCCGGTGACGGAATAGCCAAGCTCAGGCGAGCGGGCGGACGCGGCATAGACGCGGCCATAGGTGTCGTTGAAGGCCTCGACGAGGCTGTCCCAGTCGCCGGCGGTCACGGCGGTGTCGATCGGGCTTTCGATTTCCAGATCGTTGAGCTGGCCGCGATACTGCATGCGGAAGCCCGGCTGGAGCGTGACCTGATCGGCGCTGTAGCCGTTGAGCGCGAACTCTTCCAGAACGCGGTGGGCGAGTTCCTGCCACGCATCGTTGAGCTGGGCGACCTGCTCCTGCTTGTGCGCGTCGGCTGCTTCCTGCGGAAGGTTGATGTCGAGCGACTTGTCGTAGCGATACTCGAAATCGGCAGCCGCGCAGCCGAAGGCCGAGAAGCCCGCCGCCCATGCCGGAACGATGACGTCCTCGAAGCCCAGACCCTCGGTGTAGCCATAGGTGTGGACCGGCCCCGCCCCGCCATAGGAGAAGCAGGTGAAGGAGCTCGGGCTGTAGCCCTTGGAGGAAATCATCGAGCGCACATAGTCGCGCAACTCGCTGTCCAGAAGCTCGATGACGCCGGCCGCTGCTTCCTCCACGGTGAGGCCGAGCGGATCGGCGACCTGCTCCTTCATCGCGTTCCAGGCGCGTTCGCGGTCGAGCTTCACCTGCCCGCCCAGGAAGTTGTCCGGATTGAGATAGCCGAGGATGACGTGGCAGTCGGAGATGGTGACGGTCTCGACACCGGATTCCGCCCAGCACACGCCGACGCGATAACCGGCGCTGTCCGGTCCGAGCTTGATTGCCTTGGTGTAGGGGTCGAGGCGGATGTAGCTGCCCGCGCCGGAGCCGACCGAATCCATCGCCACCAGCGGCAGCGACAGCACCAGGCGGGCCATGTCGGGATCGTTGCGGATCGACAGTTCGCCCTGCGTGATCAGCGCCACGTCGAACGAGGTGCCGCCGATATCGGAGCAGGCGATGTTCTTGTAGCCCAGAACCTCGCCCAGATATTTGGCGCCGATGACGCCGCCGATCGGTCCGGAAACGATGGTGCGGGCCAGTTCCTTGGCCTTCCAGGAAATGGTGCCGCCATGGGTGGCCATCACCCGCATGTCGAATTTCGAGCCATGTTCCTTGAACGACCCCGAGATCTTCTGGAGCGTCTTTCTGGACGGCTCGGCGGCGAAGGCTTCGAGGATGGTGGTGTTGGTGCGGTGGGTTTCCTTGCGCACCGGATAGTAGTCGGTCGAGGCAAACACGGGGATCGACTTGCCGGACCTGTCGACTTCTTCCTGCACGATGTCGCGCACGCGGCGTTCATGGGCGGGGTTCTTGTAGCTGTGCAGGAGGGAGATGACGATGCCTTCGACATCCTGCTCGATCAGTTCGCGGGCGGCCGTGCGCGCCATTTCCTCGCGCAGCGGGATCACGACCTTGCCGAACATGTCGACGCGCTCCATCACGCCGCGCGTGAGGTGACGCGGCACCAGCGGATCGTCGAAATAGTGGGTGTTGAGGTGGATGCGGTCTTCATAGGCGAAGCCGAGATAGGCCTGGATGGCGCGGCCCATGCGGTGGAAGTCTTCCATGCCGGCATTGACGATGAGGCCCGTGCGCAGGCCCTTGCGCTGCACGACGCGGTTGAGCATCGCCGTGCCGGAATAAACGCCGGTCTGAATGGTGGAAACCGCCTCGTCGAGGGTCATTCCCCATTGTCCAAGTCCTTCGCGCGAGCTTTCGATCAGCCCGAGCGCTTCGTTTTCAGGCGTCGATTGCGCCTTGCCGACAACGAACTCTCCGTCGGAATCGACGAAGAACGTGTCGGTCATGGTGCCGCCGGCATCGATGCCGAGCACCTGGACCGTGCGACTGTTCTGTTTGTCCAATTGCATTGAATATCCTCCCTTCAGGACCACGTCCGCAATGTCGGGACAGGTCGCAGGGGGGACTGTGAAGGCAGAACGGACAGGCCGGGTGTCCGATTTTCGGACACCCTGACGGACATGTTGCGGACGCGAAGAAAAAGAGCGGAGCCGAACCCGTCACGGCGTTTTTCATTGCCGCGGGATGCTCTGCGGCGAACCGGAAACGCAGTGAAAACAAGCACAAGGCGCAGGGATCTGACATACTCCGAAATGGCCGGGCTTCCGGGGCCATTGCGGAAGACGTGCGTGGCGACCGTGCGTCAGCACAAAAGGCCGGGCTGTTGCAGCATCTGGCGAAAAGGCGACGCCACCCGCAAGCCGGCGCAGTTCCTTCAGTCTTTGCGCCGGCGGTCGATGCCGTAGGAATCGAGCTTCAGATAGAGGGTGGAACGGGCGATGCCGAGCCGGCGAGCAGCTTCCGTGAGGTTGCCGCCGGAACGATCGATGGCTTCCAGAATGTCGGCCTTTTCCGAGCCGCGCAGGGTGAAATCCTCCCGCTCCGCGGACTGGCGGCGCATCTCGGACGGCAGGTCCTTGTCATCGATCAGGCCGCTGTGCGACAGGGCATCCAGCGTCGCGACGAGGTTGGACATCTCCAGCAGATTGCCCGGCCAGTGATAGGCCTCCAGCGTGGCGAGCGCGGCTGCCGTGAAGCGCAGGCTGCGGTTGCCGCCGGTGCGTGCGTGGCGCTCGGCCACCATGTTCAGCGAGGGGATGATCTCCTGCCGGCGCGTGCGCAGGGGCGGAATGACCAGCCGCGCGCCGGCCAGCCGGTAGTAGAGGTCGCCGCGGAACCTGCCTTCCTGCATGGCCTCGTAAAGCGGCGTCGACGACAGCGACAGGAGCTTGATGCCGGTGCGCGCGCGGGCGCTGACCTGCTCCAGCAGGCTGAGCAGCAGCTTCTGCGCTTCCGGCGGCGTGGCGCCGGGCCGGTCGAGGCACAGCGCGCCCCCGCTTTCGGCCAGTTGCTCCAGCATGGCCGAGCGGCGCGTTTCGCGGGCAAGGTCCTCGCGCAGCCCCTCATGGGTCAGGGTGGAGCAGTTCAGCATCTCGAAGCGGCCGGAGGCCTGCGGGCTGGCGCGGTGGATCGCCTGCGCGAGAAAGGTCTTGCCGGTGCCGGTCTCTCCCTCGATCAGGATCGGGATATGCGCGCCGGCAAGGCGCTGGGCCTGGCTGCACAGCTCGAACGTCACCGGGCCGATGCGGGCGATCTTGTCGAGCTCGGCGCCCGGGCTGATCGGCACCGGCCGCGTACGGCGCAGGGAAAGCATGACGCCAACCGCATCCTCGCCCTCGGCGATGACCTCCAGATCGGCCCCCGGCAGCGCGCCGGACAATTCCTCGGCGATCACTTCCGGCACCTGCTCCATCAGGTCGGGAATGCGGGCGCGCAGCGAATTGAGAGCCTCGGGATCGGCGCACAGGCGTCGGAAATCCTCGGTGGCGAAGAGGTCGCGGCCGGCCCGGTCGAGAACCAGAACGGGATCGGAACTCAGCCTTGGGCGCTGCATGTGCAGGCGCTCCACCAGCCTTGCCCGCTCCATGGCGTAGTGGCGGCCGAGATCGGACTCGATCTGCAAAGCCAGCGTCGCCGAAAGCGCTGCCGCGTTCATCTGCTCCACATCGTTCGGCCAGGAAATGTCGACGACGCCGAGCAGCCTGCCATCGGCCGGATCGGTGATCGGCGTGGCGGCGCAGTTCCAGCGGTGGATTTCCTCGCAATAATGCTCGACGCTGCTGATCTGCGTGGGCCGGCGCAGGTGAATGGCGGTGCCGATGGCGTTGGTGCCGATGGCGGATTCGCACCAGCGCCCGCCGACATGCAGGTGGTTTTCGCGGCCCCGCGCCTGCGTGGCCTCGTCGCCGGCCACGTCGAGCACCACGCCCTTGTCGTTGCACAGGAGCAGCATGTTGCCGCTGTGGTTCAGGAGATAGCCGGCTTTCTGAAGGGCTGCGCGGGCGCCGAGCCGCAGCCTGCGGGCATCGCGCCTTCCTGCGAGCAGCTCGCTTTCGCCCACCTTGGGCGCGCTCTTGAGACTGGTGACGCCACTGCGGGCGCTGCGCTGCCAGCTTTGCAGCACAAGCTCCCTGACACTGAGAGGTACACGCCCAACGGCCATGAACGCTTCCCAGTCACTTTTGGTAATGCTGGTGACCATCTGTTCCTCCCGAGCAAATGGCGAAGACGGATCATAGTGCAGCATGCTTCGCGATGTAAGCGCGATTATTTTGGTGCTTGCGTAAAAGTGCATGCACCGGGAGCCGGCAACTTTCGTTGCGGCTTATGCGGCGGCGCGGCCCTCCTGCGCGCCATCGCCGGTATTCTCGCCGTCCAGCCTGACAAACGCCTTGATCGGCAGATGGTCGGAAGCGATCCGCGCCAGCGGCGTGTCGTGCACGATCACCGGCGAGACGATGTCGGTGCGGTTGGCGATGATGCGGTCGAGCGCCAGAAGCGGCAGGCGCGAGGGAAAGCTCGGCACCGCGCGCGGCATCGGTCCGAAGGCTGCCTCGAACATCGACAGCGCCGAGCGGTCGTTGAGACGCCATTCGTTGAGGTCGCCCATGAGCACGGTCGGCGTGGAATCGCGGGCGTTCATGATGTCGAGGATCATGCGGGCCTGAAGCGTGCGCGAATGGCGCAGCAGGCCGAAATGAGCGGCAACCACGCGCAGACTGCCGCCGGCTTCCAGATCGATCTCGGTCATGATGGCGCCGCGCGGCTCCAGTCCCGGCAGCGTGAACTGGTGCACGTCGCGCACCGCGCCGCGCCGGAACAGCACCACATTGCCGTGCCAGCCATGCGACTTCGCCCGTCCGAAGACGGGCACCGGCGTCAGCCCTGCCTCGCGTTCGAGCCTCGCAAGGTCGAGAAGACCCTGCCGGTCGCCGAAGCGCTTGTCCACTTCCTGAAGGGCGATGACATCGGCGCCGATTTCATGGATCACCCGGCCGATGCGCTCGGGGTCGAACCTGCCGTCCGTGCCGACGCATTTGTGAACGTTGTAGGACGCCACCACCATGCCGTGCCGGCCGCCATGTTCGACTGCGGGCACTTCGCCCGCATGGTCGCGCCGCACGCGAAGCCGCTCCAGTATGCTGGCGGGAAGGCCAGCCCCAAGCTTCTGCATGATGTCTTCGTCTCCCCTGACTGCGCATGAATCGGGATTCGGTTCCTTAAGGTAGGCAAGCGCACAAGCCCATGCAATGCCTGCGTAAGGCTAAGCACCTTCCTGTCAAAGATAAGGCGAACCCAGCCACAGAATGCGGTCCACCAGCCGGCGGGCGAACGGGCGGGCGCGCAGTTCGGCAAGTTTCACCGGGCGGGCATGGGCCACGATGGCGGCAATGCGGGCGTCGATCTCGCCGGCGAAATCCCGGTCGAGGACTTCCAGATCGATCTCGAAATTCAGCCTCAGCGAACGCGGATCGATGTTGGAGGAGCCGACGAAAGCCCAGGTGCCGTCGATCACCAGCAGCTTGGAATGATCGAACGGGCCCTCGTCGCGCCACACCCGGCAATGGCCTTTCAGAACCTGATCGAACTGGGCCGTCATCGCCCGGTCGACGAGCAGCAGATTGTTGGCGGCCGGCACCACGATGTCGATGGTCACGCCCCGGCGGGCGGCCGTGTTCAGCGCGCTGATCAGTTCCCGGTCCGGCAGGAAATAGGGCGACATGATGCGGATGGTGCTGTTGGCCACCGAAAACGCGCCCATCAGCATCTTGTGGTTGCTTTCGAGGCTGGCGTCGGGGCCGGAGGGAAGCGCCCGCATCAGAAGCGGCGCACCGGGCTCCACCTCGGCGGGCTGGATTTCCCATGCCTCGCCCTCCAGCCTTTCGTCGGTGGCAAACAGCCAGTCCTCGGCGGCAATGGCGAATATGTCGGCCACGACGGCGCCCCGGATGCGGAAATGGGTGTCGCGGGCGCTGGCGTCGCCGGCGAATTCGGACGTGAAGCCCTGCCGGATGTTCATGCCGCCGGCGAAGGCGACGGCCCCGTCGACAACGAGGATCTTGCGGTGGGTGCGCAGATTGGCATAGGGCAGCCGCAGGCCAACGATGATGCGCCCGTTGAAGACGCGTGCCTGCACCCCGCCTTCGCGCAGATAGCCGACGATGCTGGGCACCGAATAGCGCGCGCCGACCGCGTCGATCAGCACCCGCACGGTGACGCCGCGTTTCACCGCCGCAATCAGCGCATCGGCAAAGCGCAGGCCGATCGCATCGCGGTCGAAAATATAGGTTTCCAGAAGAATGCTGCGTTGCGCGCCCGCTATCGCTTCGATCATCGCCCCATAGGCCTGATCGCCGCTCTTCAGCATCCCGATGGAATTGCCGCAGACCATATGATGATGGGTGAGCCTGTCGCCGACCCGCTTGAGGGCCGCGAACCGCCCCCCGAAGCGCTGCGCCACCAGCTCGTCGGTAACGTCAGCGCCTGGATGCGAGGATTTTCCGTGGCCGGCGGCTGAGCGCTCGGCGGCGATGTTGTCGCGGCGCATGCGGTTGACGCCCGCCACGGCATAGATCAGCGCGCCGACAATGGGCGACAGCATGATCACGCCCACCCAGCCTATGGCCGAGCGCACTTCCTCCTTGGTCATGGCGGCATGAATGCCGGCGATGGCGGCAATCACGAAGGAAATGACCGCCAGTATATGCGGCCAGTATTCCTGCAACACAGTCCACACGCGCGCAACGCTCCAAAAAATCCGCAGGCCGGGGGACGGTCGGTGGCCGAAATCTGCCCCCCGTGTCCTGAGTCCGGGCGCTTGATGAATGGAACGAGTATGAAGCGATGCCGTTGCGAAGTCCATCGCCCGCACCACCCCTTCCCCCGGTGCCGGCGGGGTTTCACGCGCGGGCGGGCATCGGCCTCATGCGGGCGATGACGTGGATCGCCGGGGCCGGAAAGAAGCCGCGGCAGAAATCGCGCGCCGGGATGCCGGATACGCGCAGGTCAGATCGCCGGCTCAGGGATCGGGAACGACGGCGCAGACATTGGAGCGGGTGAGGAAGCGCTTTTCGCGGCCATTGTCGAGCGAGAACATGCCGCCGCGCCCCGCCACCACATCGATGGTGAGGTCGGTGTGCTTCCACGCCTCATACTGGGATTCGCTGATATAGACGGGTGTGTCGCCGATCGTGCCCAAAAGCACGTCGCGGTCGCCGACGATGAAGTCGCCGCGCGGATAGCACATGGGCGAGGAGCCGTCGCAGCAGCCGCCGGACTGGTGGAACAGAACCGGGCCGTGATCGGCGATGATCTCGTCCAGCAGCCTGATCGCTTCCGGCGTGGCCGAGACTTTTCCCAGAGAAGCCGTGTCGGACATCAGAACCTCCTGCCGTCATGTGAGCGGCGGCGCGGCCGCAGGGGCCGCACCGCCATTTCGTAGTGCTTATCAGAAGAAGCCGAGCTTCTTCGGGCTGTAGCTGACCAGCATGTTCTTGGTCTGCTGATAGTGATCGAGCATCATCTTGTGGTTCTCGCGGCCGATGCCCGACTGCTTGTAACCGCCGAAGGCCGCATGGGCCGGATAGGCGTGGTAGCAGTTGGTCCACACGCGTCCGGCCTGAATGGCGCGGCCGAAGCGGTAGGCGCGGTTTCCGTCGCGGGTCCACACCCCGGCACCCAGACCGTAGAGCGTGTCGTTGGCGATAGACAGCGCTTCCTCATCATCCCTGAAGGTGGTTACGGACACGACCGGCCCGAAGATTTCCTCCTGGAAGACGCGCATCTTGTTGGTGCCCTTGAAGACGGTCGGCTTGACGTAGTAGCCGCCGGCGAGATCGCCCGGCAGTTCGTTGCGCTCGCCGCCGGTCAGCACCTGCGCCCCTTCCTGCTTGCCGATATCCAGATAGGACAGGATTTTTTCAAGCTGCTCGGAAGATGCCTGCGCGCCGATCATGGTGGCGGGATCGAGCGGGTCGCCTTGCACGATGGCCTCGACGCGTTTGATCGCCTTTTCCATGAAGCGGTCGTAGATCTTCTCATGGATCAGCGCCCGGCTCGGGCAGGTGCAGACCTCGCCCTGATTGAGCGCGAACATGACGAAGCCCTCGATCGCCTTGTCGAGGAAATCGTCATCCTCGGCCGCCACGTCGGAGAAGAAGATGTTGGGCGACTTGCCGCCGAGCTCCAGCGTCACCGGAATGAGGTTCTGGCTGGCATATTGCATGATCAGCCGGCCCGTCGTCGTCTCGCCGGTGAAGGCGATCTTGGCGATGCGCGGGTTGGAGGCGAGCGGCTTGCCGGCCTCCAGACCGAAGCCGTTGACCACGTTGAGCACGCCGGGCGGCAGGATGTCCGCAATCAGGCCGAGCAGGATGTGGATCGAGGCCGGGGTCTGCTCGGCCGGCTTCAGCACCACGCAGTTGCCGGCGGCGAGCGCCGGAGCGAGCTTCCACACCGCCATCAGGATGGGGAAGTTCCACGGAATGATCTGCCCGACCACGCCGAGCGGTTCATGGAAGTGGTAGGCCACCGTGTCGTGGTCGATCTCGGAAATGCCGCCTTCCTGCGCACGCACCGCGCCGGCGAAATAGCGGAAATGATCGATGGCCAGCGGAATGTCGGCGGCCGTCGTTTCGCGGATCGGCTTGCCGTTGTCCCATGTTTCCGCAAGCGCCAGCGTGGCGAGGTTTTCCTCCATCCTGTCGGCGATGCGGTTGAGCAGAAGGGCGCGCTCGGCGGCACTGGTCTGGCCCCATTTTTCGCGGGCGGCATGGGCTGCGTCCAGTGCCGCCTCGACATCGGCCGCTTCCGAGCGGGCGATCTCGCACAGAACCTGTCCGTTCACCGGCGAGGTGTTCTCGAAGGTCTTGCCGGATTTGGAAGGTACGTATTTGCCGCCGATGAAATTGCCGTAGCTCTTGGCGTAAGGCGATTTGGCGGTTCGATGGAATTCCACTTTGTTCATGTCTTCCTCCCAGAAAACAGCACCGCCTCATGCGGCGCGTCGAAGTGAAGTGTTTCCTTACCTTTGCTCCGTGTCAGCCCGTCGATGGCAGATGCTTCAGGCCAACTGTCTCAGCCTTGCGACACTTGTCCGTAGAAAAATGCCGGGGCCGTCACAAAATGGGCGGTCCAAAAATGCCGGCGGGGGAAAAACCGCCGGTCAGTTCGCACCGCGCAGGCCGAACCTGCCGAGTTTGCGGTGCAGCGTGGCGCGCGACATGCCAAGCGCGCGCGCCGCCGCCGTCACATTGCCGTTGGAGCGGATCAGCGCGCGTTCCAGTACCATGCGTTCCGCCTGCCGCAGATCCTCCGAGAAGCTGGTGTCGCCGCCGAGCAGATCGGCGGCGGGCAGCGGCCGGGCCAGCACTTCCGGGGTCAGGCCCAAGGCGATGCGGGCAGAGCGGGTCGCCCCCACCACCAGATCGTCCCGGTCGACAGCCAGAAACGCGCCCGGCGCCTGATCGGGCGTCGGCGCCATCACGATGCGGGCGTCGGGATAGGCGAGCCGGAAGTTCTCCGCCTCGATGCGGCGCACCGCATCGCCAAGCGCCATGGCGATCAGGTGAATGAAGCTCTCGGTCAGGTCCGCCCGGCAGGACGAAACGTCGAGCGCGGCGGCGAGATTGCCCTCGTGGTCGTAGATCGGCGCGGTGGTGCACGACAAAAGCGTGTTCCTGGAATGGAAATGCTGGTCGCGGTGGATGGTCAGCGCGCGCCCTTCCACGAGGCAGGTTCCGATGCCGTTGGTGCCTTCGCTTTCCTCGCTCCAGACGGTGCCCGTCCACAGCCCCCAGTGCTCGAACGTCTCGTCGTCGGCGGCAGCGCCGCGCCGCTCGATGGGCACGCCGTCGCGGTCGGCCAGCAGCACGCAGCAGCCGATGCCGCCCACCGCCAGATAAAGCCGGTCCAGGCTCGCCTGCGAGGCGCGCAGCAGCCGCTCGACACGCTGGCGGGCGTGATTGAGCTCATGATCGGTGACCCGTTGCGGCGCCCTGCGCTCAGCCGGGTCGAGCTTGTGCAGTGCCGACGAGCGCCGCCATGAGGCGACCAGCGCCGATTTCGCGGCGGCGTCGGATTCGATGGCAGCGTGAATTCTGCTGGCATGCTGCGCAACTACGGATGCACCCATCGGCTCCTCCCGGGCGGCTTCCTTTGCCTCACAAAACGCCGTGCGTTGCTTCAGGAGTTACGCATCAGCGCATTGTTCCGAGGCCTGTTCCTGTCCGGGCATCCTCCACCCTGCCCGGCATTGCCTCAGGGGCCGTCGCAGGCCCTTCCTTTGAGTGTAGCCTCCGGTCCGGTTAGTTGCAAATCCGACCAAGGGAGCATGCCGGGCGCACACGCAGAATTGAAGTCAGTCCGCCTCGGGCAGCCAGATCATGAAGGCGGTGCCTTTGCCGGGTTCGCTTTCGACCATGATCTTGCCACCCTGACGGTCGATCAGCTTCCGGGTGATCGACAGGCCGAGGCCGGTCCCTTCGCGGCGCTTGGTGGTGAAGAAGGGATCGAAGGCCTTGCGCAGCGTTTCCTCCGACATGCCGATGCCGGTGTCGGCCACGGTGATGGTGAGGCCGCTGCGCCCCTCCATTTCCGTGTCCCGGGTCGCCAGCGTCAGCCTGCCGCCGTCCGGCATGGCGTGGAGCGCGTTGACGATGAGATTGACGAGCACCTGCTGCAGCTCGGTGCGGTTCATCAGCACCATGCGCTGCGCCTGCTGCCGGCGCTCGACGGAAACGCGGCTGCGGTTGAGAAGGTGCTGCACCAGCGGCAGGCAATCGGTGATCACGTCATCTGGCGCATGGCGCTCCACATAGCCGGCATATTCCTCCGGCTTGGCGAACTGAAGCAGGCGGGTGACGATCTGGCTGATGCGGTGGATCTGCTCGTCCAGCAGCCTGAATTCGGTGCCGGCCTCGCGCGCCTTGTCGCCCATCACCGCGCGGATGACCTCCAGATTGCCCTGCATGACGGCGATGGGATTGTTGATCTCATGCGCCACGCCGGCGGTGATCTCGCCGATGGCGGCCAGCTTCTCCGACATGATGAGCTGGCGCGTGGTGGCCTCAAGCTGGCGGTTGGCGAGTTCCAGCTCGCGCGTGCGCTCCTCCACGCGGATGTTGAGCTCGTCGTTCCAGGCGCGCAGCCTGGCATCGCGCGCCTGCAACTGATCGAGCAGATTGTCGAGGTGGATGGCGACGCGGCCGATCTCGTCGCGCGCCTGGCGAACGCCGGTGCGCGCGCCAAGGTCGCCGCTTTCTACTCGTGTAATGGTGCCCGTCATGCGCTCCAGCGGCAGGAACACGGAGCCTGCCCAGCGCAGGAAAACCGGAACGCTGACGGCGGTGATGGCAAGGAAGGCCAGCAGGATGGTGATCAGCGTCTCATGCTTGGCCTGCGTGAAGGGCGCTTCCAGAAAACCCACATAGAGCATGCCGACGCGGTTGCCGTAGCTGTCTGTCACCGGCTCATAGGCGGAAATGTACCAGTCATTGACGACGAAGGCGCTGTCGAGCCAGGTGCGGCCCTTGTCCAGCACCGCCGCGCGCACGATGGCCGAAACGCGGGTGCCGAGCGCGCGCCGCCCCTCGAACAGGCGCACATTGGTGCTCACCCGCACATCGTCCACGAACAGCGTGGCCGTGCCCTGACTGCCTTCGGGCAGGCTGGCTTCGCGGTAGACGAGATCGTTGATCGTGTCGATGAATTCCAGATTCTGGTTGAGCAGCAACCCGCCCACCAGCGCGCCCTGCCGTCCGTCGGCAAGCCGGGCCGGGCCGGCGGAATGGATCACCATGCCGCGCGTTTCCTCGTCGCGGTCGGTCGGCACGGCATTGGGCGTCGGCACCAGTTCCACGCGCGCCCGTTCCACAAGCGCCGGCGAGAACACGGCCAGATCGGCACTTTCAAAGATGTCGATGGCGGTGGAAGGCCGCCCTTCCAGCGCGCCCTGAATGATCGGCCAGTCCGCGCGGGGCACACCTGAGGCCATGTCGCGCGCGGTCGCTGCGATCCTGCCCTGCTCGTCGACGAGATAAAGGAAGTCGAAGCCCAGCGCCTGCCGCTGCTCTTCCAGCAGGTCGCGCAGCGCGGCTGGCGTTCGGGCCTGCGGTTCAACGGCGTCGCGGTAGCGCGACGATCCGCTGAGGGCTGCCATGCGCTCGCCGGTGTTTTCCAGCAGCCGCTCCAGATACTGATGCGCGATGGTGAGATCGCCATTGACCTTCGAGATCAGCGCGGCATCGAACTTGGAATTCCAGCGCAGGATGGTGACGCCAAGAAGCAGCGGCAAAAGCACCAGCGTCGGCAGAAGTGCGATGGCCAGAAGCCGGACGCGAACCGAGCGCGCCGCACTCATCCGGCCGCGTTGCGGCCCGCTCCGGTTCGGCCCGTTCTGGTCCGGCCCGTTTTGGTCCGGCTTGCTCTGGTCCGGTGAAGGCCCTTGCGTGTCAGACATTCCACGCCGCGCATTTGCGGTCGATGGTCTTGCGCGAAACGCCGAGCCTGCGTGCCGCCTCGTCGCGATTGCCGCCGGTTTCGCGCAGCATGCCGAGAATATGCCGGCGCTCCATATCCGCCAGGCTGTCGGCTGCGGCGTTGGCTGCGTCGCCGGGCGTCTGGCGCGTGTTCACAAGATGCTCGACCGGGAACCGGCCGAGGATCAGCGTGCGCT
Organism: Aquamicrobium sp. NLF2-7; assembly: GCF_022359935.1. NCBI lineage: Bacteria > Pseudomonadati > Pseudomonadota > Alphaproteobacteria > Hyphomicrobiales > Phyllobacteriaceae > Aquamicrobium > Aquamicrobium sp. NLF2-7. The sequence continues at coordinate 161,583 of NZ_JAKSED010000003.1, forward strand.
CGATCAGATTGTGCAGCTCGCGCACATTGCCCGGCCAGTCGTAGCGGCCGAGTGCGGCGCGGGCGGCGGCATCCACCGGCACGGGCGGCATGCCAAGCTGGCGCGACAGCTTCTGCATGAACAGCTCGGCCAGATCATACACATCGTTGCCGCGATCGTTCAGCGGCGGCATGTGGATCTGCATGACGTTGATGCGGAAATAGAGGTCGGCCCGGAACTGCCCCTGCTGCACCAGCCGCTCAAGGTCGGCATTGGTGGCGAACACGAAGCGCAGATCGACCGGCACCTCGCGCTCCGAGCCCACAGGCCGCACGCGCCGGTCCTCCAGCACGCGCAACAGCTTGCTTTGCATGGGCAGCGGCAGGTCGCCGATCTCGTCGAGAAACAGCGTGCCTTCCTGCGCATGCATGAAGATGCCTTCGCGCGCCCGCTCCGCGCCGGTGAAGGCGCCTTTCAGGTGGCCGAACAACTCGCTTTCGATCATGTCGGGCGGAATGGCCGCGCAGTTGACCGGCACGAAGGGCTTGTCGGCCCGGTCCGACAGCGAGTGCAGCGAGCGGGCCGCGACCTCCTTCCCGGTGCCGGAAGCGCCGGTCAAAAGCACTGATGTCGGCAGCGGGGCGACGCGCGTGATCGTCTCGCGCACCCGCATGATCGCTTCGGACTCGCCGATCAGCCGGTCGCGCAGCAGCATCTGGTCGGCGGCGGCGCGCAGCTGGTAGCGCAGCACCTGATTTTCGCGCTGCAACCGCACCCGGTCGAGGCAGCGCGCCACGGCGTTCAGGATCTGGTTGGAGCGGAACGGTTTCAGCACGAAATCGGCAGCACCAGCCCGCAGTGCCTGAATGGCGGTTTCGAGATCGGCGAAGGCCGTCATCAGGATGGTGTCGGCGAAGAAGCCGATGGCGCGTTGCTCGGCCAGCCATTCCACGCCGCTCTTGCCGGGCATGATGTTGTCGAGGATGACGATGTCGAAATGATGCTTGTCGAGTTTGCGGGTGGCTTCCTGCGTGTCGGCCGCCTCTTCCAGCCGCTTGCAGCGCGGACCCAGCGTGCGCACAAGGAAATTGCGCATGCCGGGTTCGTCGTCCACGACCAGTATCGATGCCTGTGCGAGCCAGGGACCGAATTCGGGATCGCCATCGGGTTCGCTTAGCCGGTGCACGGAATGTGCGGGCACTGTCATCCTCCCAATGCCGCTGTGAATGTCCGATTCCAACCTAGCGGGTCGGCAACGAAAAGACAGCCCCTGTTCGGATTTGGAATAGCGCTACGGATGAAGCGCGGCGCGGTTGCCGCGCCGTCATCTGCGGCCCGTCAGGCGTGCGCCCAGTCCCAGTAGAGCTGGCGCGCCTTGCGGGCGAAGGGGCCGTACTCCAGCTTGCGGTCGTCGAAGCCGAGAACCGGCATCACCTTGGTGATGTTGCCGCTGGAGAAGATCTCGTCGGCCTTGCGGAAGTCGTCGACGCTCAGCGTCTTTTCATGAACCGTGACGCCGGCATCGCGCAGCAGGCGGATGACGCGCTGGCGGGTGATACCGTCGAGGAAGGTGCCGTTCGGAACCGGCGTGAACACCTCGCCGTCGCGGGCCATGAACACGTTGGAGGTGGCGAGCTCCGCCACATTGCCCAGCGTGTCGCACACCAGCGCATTGCCGAAGCCGGCGGCGCGCGCCTGCGCCAGCATGCGGCCATTGTTGGGATAGAGGCAGGCCGCCTTGGCGTTGACCGGCATGGTTTCCATCGTTGGGCGGCGGAAGGTGGTGGTGGTGATGGTGAAGCCACCGGGCTCGACCATAGGTCGCTCTTCGAGGCACAGCGCGAAGGTGGTGGAGGCGGGGTCGAGCGCCACCACGCTTGCGTCACCCTCTTCGGCCCAGTACATCGGGCGGATGTAGATGGCGGCATCGGCGGCGAAATGCTTCAGCCCCTCATGCACCAGTTCCATGATCCGTTCGGCGCTGAGCGTCGGCTGGAGCCCGAGCGCCCGGGCGGAGGTGTTGACCCGTTCGGAGTGCAGGTCGAGGTCGGGCATGACGCCTTCGAAGCGGCGCGCGCCATCGAACACCAGCGAGCCCAGCCATGTCGCATGCGAGCCGGCACCGAGAATGCGCACATCCCCTTCGTGCCATTTATTATTGTACCACGTCCATTGGTTGGAAACCCGCGCCATCGGAAACCCCGGTTCTTAGAAAATTTTGCGAAATCTATCCGCAGCCGGCCGGCTGCGTCCAATGCAAATGTCGCTTTTTCGACAGACATATGCGGGCAACCGGATCGTCGGGATGGCTGTCGGCATCATCATGCGGCTTCTGCGCCGGCCTGCCCGATCAGCTGGCCGGCGACCGTGGTGATGGTGGCCGCCAGCTGTTCCATCAGGTCGGTGGCGCCGCTGGTCTTGCGCCAGAACAGGCCGATGTCGCGCCGGAAGTCGCCCGATTCCAGAGGCAGCAGCGCCATGTCCTTCGACGTGGCATGGCCGGTGCAGGCAAGCTGCGGCAGCAGCGTCACGCCCATGCCGGCGATCACCATCTGGCGCAGGGTTTCGAGGCTGGTGCCGCGGAAATCGTCATATTCGCGCGCGCCGTAGCGGCGGCACAGGCTCAGCGCCTGGTCGCGCAGGCAATGGCCTTCTTCCAACAGCATCAGGTTCTGGCTGGCGAGCGCATCGACGGGCGCGGGGCTGCGCCCTGCAAGGGCATGGGAGGCCGGAACGGCCAGCCGGAACGGTTCGCTGAACAGCTTGCGCCCGGTCACATGCGCATCCTCGACCGGCATCGCCAGCAGCACCGCGTCGATCTGGCCGTCGATCAGGCGGCGCAGCAGGATGCTGCTCTTCTCCTCGGTCAGCAGGATTTCGGTGGCGGGAAAGGCGCGCATGAAGCGCGGCACCACATGCGGCAGAAGATAAGGCCCCAGCGTGGGAAAGACGCCAAGATGCAGCCGCCGCGTGGCGCCGCCGGAATGGCGCGCCGCCTCGTCGCGCAGCTGCGCCACCTCGTCGAGCACGGCGCGGGCGCGGCGCACGGCGGCTTCGCCGGCCTGCGTGAGGATAAGCCGGCGTGGCGCGCGCTCGAACAGCGCCACGCCCAGTTCCTGCTCCAGCTTGCGGATCTGCGCCGACAGCGTCGGCTGGCTGACGCCGCAGGCTGCGGCGGCGCGGTGGAAGTTGCGCTGGTCGGCCAGCGCAACGAGATATTCCAGCTCGCGCAGGTTCATCGCATGTCGGACCCCGAGTCGTAAGCCCTCAGGCAGCCTGTTCTTCGGCCGGCAGGCGGATCAGGTAGTCGAAGGCGGCGAGCGATGCCCTCGCCCCTTCGCCCATGGCGATGACGATCTGCTTGTAGGGCGCGGTCGTGCAGTCGCCAGCGGCGAACACGCCGGGGATCGAGGTCTGGCCATGCCTGTCGACGATGATCTCGCCGCGCGCGTCGAGCGCGAGCGTGCCCTTCAGCCATTCGGTGTTGGGCACGAGGCCGATCTGCACGAACACGCCTTCCAGCGCGATGTCGCGGATTTCGCCACTGGTGCGGTCCTCGTAGGCAATTCCGGTGACGCGCTTGCCGTCGCCCTTCACTTCCGTCGTGCGGGCGCAGGTGATGATGGTGACGTTGGGCAGGCTTTTCAGCTTGCGCTGCAGCACCTCGTCGGCGCGCAGCATCTTGTCGAACTCGACCAGCGTGACATGGCCGACCAGACCGGCGAGGTCGATCGCGGCCTCGACGCCGGAGTTGCCGCCGCCGATCACCGCCACGCGCTTGCCCTTGAACAGCGGGCCGTCGCAGTGCGGGCAGAAGGCCACGCCCTTGTTGACGTAATCCTGCTCGCCCGGAACGCCCATGCGCCGCCAGCGCGCGCCGGTGGACAGCACCACCGAAGCGCCGGTCAGCGAAGCGCCCGAGGCCAGCGTGACTTTGAAGCCATCGGCCAGCTGTTCCAGCTTCGTCGCCTGCTGGCCGTTGATGATCTCGGCATCATATTCGCGCACATGGGCTTCCAGCGCACGGGCAAGCTTCGGCCCTTCGGTGTGGGGCACGGAAATCAGGTTCTCGATCGACATGGTGTCCAGCACCTGCCCGCCGAAGCGCTCGGCCACCACGCCGGTGCGGATGCCCTTGCGCGCGGCATAGACGGCAGCCGCCGCCCCGGCCGGGCCGCCGCCGACGATCAGCACCTCGAAGGGCGCCTGCGCGTTGATGGTCTCGATGGCGCGGTCGGCCGCGCCGGTGTCGATCTTCGCCAGAATCTCTTCGGCGCCCATGCGGCCCGCGCCGAAGGTCTCGCCATTGAGAAACACGGTCGGAACCGACATCACCTGCCGCTCGGACACCTCCGACTGGAACAGCGCGCCATCGATGGCGACATGCTCGATGCCCGGATTGAGCACAGCCATGAGGTTGAGCGCCTGCACCACGTCGGGGCAGTTCTGGCACGACAGCGAGAAATAGGTCTCGAAGCGGAAATTGCCCTTCAGCGCGCGGATCTGGTCGATCAGCGACTGCTCGACCTTGGGCGGATAGCCGCCGACCTGCAACAGCGCCAGCACCAGCGAGGTGAATTCATGGCCGAGCGGAATGCCGGCGAAGGTGAGGTGGATGTCCTCGCCCGGCGTGGTGAGCGCGAAAGAGGGAACGCGCTGGCCGGCCACGTCGCCGCGCCGCACGGTGATCCTGTCCGACTGCTCGCGGATCTGTTCGAGAAGCTGCAGCAGGTCGCGCGACTTCGCATCCTCACCCGCATAGGCGACGATTTCGACCGGGCGCACCAGACGTTCGAGATAGCCCTTGAGCTGGGTTTTCAGGTTTGCGTCGAGCATGGCTGCACTCCTTGGAATTTGTGGGGGAATTTGGGGCCGGGGATCGCAGGCCCGGCCTTCCCTGTGTGATGGCCGGGCCGCACTGTCAGGCGGGCAGCCCGGCTTTTCATCATCGCGAAGCGGTCAGATCTTGCCGACGAGGTCGAGCGAAGGAGCGAGCGTCGCCTCGCCTTCCTGCCACTTGGCGGGGCAAACCTCGCCCGGATGGGCGCGCACATACTGGGCGGCCTTGATCTTGCGCACGAGGTCGGATGCGTCGCGGCCGATGCCCTCGGCGGTGATTTCCATGGCCTGGATCACGCCATCGGGATCGACGATGAAGGTGGCGCGGTCGGCGAGGCCCTGGCCTTCGCGCATGACGCCGAAATTGTTGGTCACGACGCCGCTCGGGTCGCCGATCATGGTGTAGTTGATCTTGCCGATGGTGTCGGAAGAATCGTGCCATGCCTTGTGGGTGAAGTGGGTGTCGGTCGACACCGAGTAGACCTCGACGCCCATCTTCTGCAGTTCGTCATAGTGGTCGGCCACGTCGCCAAGCTCGGTCGGGCACACGAAGGTGAAATCGGCGGGGTAGAAGAAGAAGACCGCCCACTTGCCCAGCACATCCTCTTCGCTGACGGAAATGAACTTACCCTGGCGGTAGGCCTGCGCCATGAAGGGTTTGATCTTCGAATTGATGATAGCCACTGTGCACTCCTTTGGAACGGTTCGGCACCGGATATAGATGTTGCACCGCAGCACGTAAAATCGATTGATCCCGCCGGATTGATAGATTTTGTCTATCGGAAAGGGGAAAGCCGCCGCAATCCGTTGAAAAGCCGTGAAATCGGGCGGATTTTGCACGAATTTCAGAGGCTTGCGATTTTGCATAGCTGCCATGCCGCGACATTCTGGCTCGTGTTTTCAACAGAATGGCAGGCCCTCGCGGGGTTTGCAGGGCCGACATGAGACGAGCCCGCAAGAATCGGAATTCTCGCAGTTGCGAGATCGTCTGCCGGAAAATTTCTTTCCTTCTTCGCTGCCCCCGGCGGCTTGACCTTTGCGGGCCGGTAGGGTCAGTTGCCGCGCAAGCCCATCACCCCAAAGCCTGATGGCGCGACAGGCGAACGCACGGGTTCGCGCCGCGCCATGGCCGTCAACGCGGAGGAGTTCCGGCCATGATGAAGACTGTTTCCACCTCGAAGTCGCATGGCGGCGTTCAGGGTGTCTATTCGCACGCTTCCGAGGTCTGCGCCTGCGACATGACCTTTGCCGTGTTCGTGCCGCCGCAGGCTGCAAAGGAGGCGCCGGTTCCGGTCCTGTGGTATCTGTCGGGGCTGACCTGCACCCATGCCAATGTGATGGACAAGGGCGAGTACCGCCGGCTTGCCGCGGAGCTTGGGCTGATCGTGGTGTGTCCCGACACCAGCCCGCGCGGCGAGAGCGTGCCGGACGAAAAGGACAACTGGCAGTTCGGCTCGGGCGCCGGCTTCTATCTGGATGCCACCGAAGCGCCCTATGCGAAGAACTATCGCATGTATTCCTATATCACGGAGGAGCTGCCGGCGCTGATCGCCGCCAACTTCCCCGCCGACATGGAAAGGCAGGGCATTTTCGGCCATTCGATGGGCGGGCATGGCGCGATCACCATCGCGCTGAAAAATCCCGGCCGCTATCGCAGCTGCACCGCTTTCGCCCCGATCGCGCAGCCCTCGACGGCGGGCTGGTCGCGGCCGGCGCTGGAGAAATATCTCGGCGCCGACGAGGCGGCATGGCGCGCCTATGACGCCACGCTGCTGATCGCCGACGGCCGCCGGTTCCCCGAATTGCTGGTCGATCAGGGCACGGCCGACTCCTTCCTTGAGGAAGGCCTGCGCCCGCAGCTTCTGGAGAAGGCCTGCCGGGATGCGGGCCGGGATGCCGGAATGGAGCTGACGCTGCGCATGCAGGACGGCTACGACCATTCCTACAATTTCATCTCCACCTTCATGGACGATCATCTGCGCTGGCACGCCGACCGGCTTCGCTGAGTTTCAGCCCCGGAGACAGGCCCCGGCGACAGGCAAGTCGCCCGTAACCAGAAGCGGTGGCGGGCGACATGTGTGACGCAACAGCTGAAGCGGTTGCGCCGGCGCTCAGGGGACGCGATCCGTTGCGTTTATCTGTATGGATGCGTCTTGGTTCAGGCCCGCAGGGCAGCAGTGCTCCACATGGAGAGCGGGGCGGTGAACGTTTTGGCTTTCGGCTGCTGCCGCTGGGGCTCGCACAGCGAACTGTAGAGCGATTCCAGAACCCCGCGCGCCGGGCTGCTTTCGACGTGGTACCAGATCATCTGGCCATCGCGGCGGCCGCTGATCAGCCCGCAGCGGCGCAGCGTGGCAAGGTTCTGCGAGACGGTCGAATCGCGCACGCCGAGCAGCTCCACCAGCTGGCCGACGGATTTTTCGCCCTCCATCAGCATGCACAGGATCATCAGGCGATGCCGGTTGGCGAGCACTTTCAGCAACTCGCTGGCATAGTCTGCCGCCGCCTGCATGGAATCGAGATCAATCTTCATGGTCCGGCCCTGCGCGAAAGCGTTCCGTCGAGGTAATATGCAACCATCCTTATATCTGAATGAATATAAGGATGGAAGCGACAAGGCCTATTGCAGGCCGTACATCTTTTCGCGGTCGAGCTTGTAGGACCATGGCAGGCCGGCATTCTTCCAGCCGTTCACGCTGCGGGTGCCGGCAGTGGGGCCTTCCTTGGCCATGTCGCCCTCGAAGCCTTCGACGATGCTGTAGACATTGGTGAAGCCGGCCTCGGCCAAAAGGTTGGCGGAAGCCGCGCTGCGGTCGCCGGAGCGGCACATGACGATGACCTTCGCGTTCTGGTCGAGCCCCTTCTTTTCCAGGCGCTCACGCACGGCGGGCACGAAATCGGGGTTCAGTTCCAGCTTGAAACTGGACTTTTCCGCGTCCCAGACCGGGAAATCGGGCATCAGCATGTAAGGAACATTGGCGTCGGCTTCGGTCGGCATGCCGATGAAGTTCATCTCCGCGGGCGTGCGCACATCGATGAAAAGCACCTTTGCCGGGTCCTGCCCGATCATCTCATGGGCCTCGGAAGGGGTGAGGTAGAGACCAAGCTTCGTGTGCTTGGACTTCGGCAGATCGGCCTCCGTCACGGCAAGCGCCTGCGTGGAGAAAAAGGCGAATATGGACAGAGCGAAGGCAAGCAGGCGCACGGAGGGTCTCCCTTGATAGATAGAATTATCTATATTCATACATATATAACGCTTCCTGCCAAGGAAGATTTGCGCGCAGGCCGCAAAAGCCGGGGAAGGTGCCGACCCGAAGAGGCCGCGTCCCGCATCGCCCCCTCCCTCCCCGGGGGTCGCCCTCGCATTGCGCCCGGGATCGTCACGGGATCGTCGCGATTGTGAAACGTGACCGTCACAGCCGCGCGCTAGGCGCAAGGGGCATCTTCCTGCAATCCGAGGACCCCTTCCATGTTCAAGAAGACCCTTCTGGCCACGGCCGCGCTTCTGGCTTTTCACCTGCCGGCCTCCGCCGCCGAAACCTTCCCCGCCAAGCTCGCCGGCCATGCCTATCTGCCGGCGTTCACGCTCATTCCCCCGCCTGCCGATGCGCCTGAGGACGCGTGGATCTCGGGCAAGTTCACGGGCAAGACGCGCAACCATGACGTGATGTCGGTGCCGGGCGATGTCGGCCCCGCCTATGGCGGCCATCCGACCGGCATTTCGCTGCCCTTCATCGGCCAACCCGTGCAGGGCCTGTCGGGTTTCGCCATGAACCGCGCCGAAGATGGCAGCATCTACACGCTGACCGACAACGGCTTCGGCACCAAGGCCAACAGCCCCGATGCGCTCCTGTTCTTCCACCGCGTGAAACCCGATTTCGAAACCGGCAAGGTGGAGCGCATCGAATCGGTGTTCCTGCGCGATCCCGACCGCAAGGTGCCGTTCCGCATCGCCTATGAAGGCACGGACAGCCGCTATCTCACCGGCGCGGATTTCGATCCCGAAAGCATCCAGGTCCTCGACGGCGAGGTCTGGATCGGCGACGAGTTCGGCCCCTACATCATCCACGCCACGGCCGACGGCCGGGTGCTGAACGTTCACCAGACCATGCTGGACGGCAAGGCGCTGACCGGTCCCGACACGCCCGGCACCGTGGTTCCCGCCCAGCCCGGCAAGGATTTTCAGGTGCAGCGCTCCGGCGGATATGAGGGCATGGCGCTTCAGCCGAAGACCAATCTCCTGTGGGCCATGCTGGAAAAGCCGATCCTCGGTGAAGACGGCAAGCCGGAAGGCGACTTCCTGCGCGTCATCACCTTCGATACGGGCAAGGGCGATACGGGCAAGAGCGGCTGGACCGGCGACAGCTACAAGTTCCGCCTCGCCGAGGGCGCTACGGCGATCGGTGATTTCAACTTCATCGACGACAGCCGCGCTCTGGTCATCGAGCGCGACAATGGCGAGGGCGATCCGAGCCTTGCCTGCGCCGAGGGTGCCGGGGACAAGTCGGCCTGCTATCCGGTTCCGGCAAAGGTGAAGAACATCGTGCTGGTCGACACCGCCCGCATCGACGCCGACGGCTTCATCCACCGCATCGGCCACATCGACCTGATGGACATTCAGGATCCGGACGGCAAGGCCATTCTGGAAACCGATGCCGCGCGCGACCTGAAGGGCAAGTTCACCTTCCCCTTCTTCACCATCGAGGATGTGATGCTCTACGATGACACCCACATTCTGATCGCCAACGACAACAACCTGCCCTTCTCGGCGGGCCGTCGCATCGGCCAGGCCGCCAACAACGAGTTCATCCTGCTCGACGTGGCGGATTTCCTCGCGGCGAAATAGGCGCGGCACTGTCCGCACGGCACGCTGAACGTGCCGCTGGAGCATTTTATAGCCGGATGGAAACATCCGGCGTCGCAGAAAAGCAGCAATGCTCCAGCCAACCGGGCGGCGGGGGGACTTATCTCCGCTGCCTGTCCTTTCTGGTTCGCCGGATGCTCGCCCTTGCCTATGCCGCAGCCTGATCCTGCATGATCGCCGCGATGCGCGCGGCGGTGCGGGCAACGCCTTCCTCGATGCGGCCGGCGGGGATCGAGGAATAGCCCATGCGGAAGAAGCGGCACGGGCCGTCCATGTCGGGGAAGAAGGGCGAGCCGGTTTCGATCAGCACGCCGTCCTGCCGCAGCTCGTTCATCAGCCGGTCGGCGTCCAGCCCCTGCGGTCCCTCGATCCAGAAGGAGGTGCCGCCGAAATCGGAAGCGCCGGCGATCTTGAGCCGGTGCCGCTCCAGCGCCGCCGCCATCACCTCATGGCGCTTGCGGTATTCGAGCCGCATCCGGCGGATCACCGCATCGTAATGGCCGAGCGCCAGGAAGTAGGACACCGTGCGTTGCAGATGGCCCGGCGGATGGCGCAGCATCAGCGCGCGCAAAGCCCGCGCCTCGCGGATCACCGGCGCGGGCGCCGCCAGATAGCCGAGCCTCAGCCCCGGAAACAGCGATTTCGAGAAGGAGCCGACATAAAGCACGCGCCCGTTGCGGTCGAGCGACTTGAGCGCCGGCGAAGGCGGCTTCAAAAAGCTCATCTCGAATTCGTAATCGTCTTCCACGATGATGAAGTCGCGCTTTTCGGCTTCGGCCAGAAGGTCGAGCCGGCGCTCCATCGGCATGGTGGCGGCGGTCGGCGAATGGTGGCTCGGGGTGACGAACACCACGTCCGGCTTTGCCGGCAAAAGATCCAGCCGTAGCCCGCCCTCGTCGACATCGACGGCAATGACGTCGGCGCCGCTCAGATGCAGCGCCGCACTCAGATCGGGATGGCAGGGATTTTCGCACACCGCCACCGATCCCGGCTTGAGCATCAGCTGGATGGCCAGCCACAGCGCATTCTGGGCGCCCACCGTCACCAGTATCTCGTCGGGGCTGGCCTTGATGCCGCGGTTCGGCAGCGAGCGGCTGCATATGTAGTTGACCAGCTGCACATCGTCGGCGGCGGCGAAATCGCCGGCCATCAGCTCGAAATCCTCGCGCGCCAGCGCGCGCCGCGCGCAATCGCGCCATGCCGAGAGGTCGAACAGCGTCGGGTCCATCTGGCCGTAGAGGAAGGGGAAGGGAAAGCGGTGCCAGTCCAGCGGCTTGCGGATGGGCTTGGCGATTGAGAAGCTGGCCTTGATCTTGGCCGGCCAGTTGACGGAGCTTTCGGCGGCCGCACTCTCGCCGGAACCGGGGCCTGCCTGCGGCGAGCTGTCGGCAACGAAATAGGCGCTGCGGCCCCTCGCTTCCAGATAGCCCTGCGAGGCCAGCTCCTGATAGGCCAGCGTGACCGTGATGCGCGAGATGTTGAGGTAATCGGCCAGCTTGCGCGTCGAGGGCAGGCGCGCGCCCGGCACCAGCCGGCCCGACAGCACCGCCGAAACCAGCGTCTCGCGGATCTGGTTCTGCAACCCGGACCGCGACTTGCGGTCGATGAAGAAAATCGTCTCGGATACGATCTGCTGGCTCAATGCTTGTCTCCCCCAATTGGACTCATTGAAGTTCCCATTTGGATATAAGGCAAGGGCCATTCCTCCCGTAGCATCACCTCATTCGCAAAAGTGAACACGGGAAGCGGCTGCGATCATTTCCGTCCCGGACGGATGGTTCCGGCAGCTTCCGCCAACAGCAATGACGGGCGTTCCGCGCCCGCACGATGACGCATGGGCTGCGGCAGGAAAAGCACTGCCCGGCCGGGAGGAACCGACATGACCACCCCGCAACTCACCGCAGCCGATCTCGCGGCGCTGTTCGATGCCTTCAACCGGCACGACATCGACGGGATCATGGCCTGGTTCGCGCCCGACTGCGTGTTCGACACCATCGGCGGCGCTGAGGCCTGGGGCACGCGCATCGAGGGCGCGCCGGCCATCGCGGCGGCGTTTTCGGGCGTATGGGCGGCGATGAAGGATGCGCGCTGGGACCATCACAGCCACTTCGTCCATGGCGACCGCGCCGTTTCGGAATGGACCTTCAGCGGCACCAACGAAGACGGCAGCCGCGTCGAGGCTGAGGGCTGCGACCTGTTCACGCTGCGCGACGGCAGGATCGTGAGGAAGCAGGCCTTCCGCAAGCAGCGGCCGCTCATCGCCGCGTGAAAGCAAGCCCGTCCGGGCGCAGGATTTTCAGCCATGCAGCATCAGGCAATCGAAAGCGGGCAAGCCCGCAAGCCCTATGATCCCACCTACGACCCGGTCGTGGCGCCCGATCCCGGCCATGGCCGCGACTATGCGCCGACTTACTGGATCGGCACGGCGGGCTCGCCGCCGGCCGATGACGGGCCGGTGCGGGCCGACATCGATGCCGATGTCGTGGTGGTGGGCTCGGGCTATACGGGGCTTTCCTGCGCCATTCATCTGGCCCGCGAGCACGGCATAAAGGCCACCGTTCTGGAAGCGAACGGGGTGGCGTGGGGCTGTTCCACCCGCAATGGCGGGCAGGCGCAGATTTCGGCAGGCCGCCTCAAGCGCTCGCAGTGGATCGAGCGCTGGGGCGTGGATGTCGCGAAGAAACTGCACCGGGAGATCGCCGAGGGCTTCGACCTGTTCCGCGCCCTGATCGCCGAGCCGGAGATCGACTGCCTGCCTCAGGATGGCGGCCATCTCTACATCGCCCATCGCGACAAGATGATGCCGGGACTGGAGAAGGAATCGAAGCTGCTCAACGAGGTGTTCGGCTATCCAACCCGCATTCTCGGCCGCGACGAGGTCCACCGCGATTTCGTGCGCGACGCGGAAGCGCGGGGCGCGATGTACGAGCCGGACGGAATGGGCGTTCATGCGGGCAAGCTCGCCTTCGGCTACCTGAAGCTCGCCCGTAAGCTGGGCGCGAAGGTTCATACCGACAGCCCGGTCATCGGCTACAGCCGGCGGGACGGTTTTCATTATCTGGCGACGCCCGGCGGCACGGTGCGCGCCCGCGCCGTCGCCTTCGCCACCGCCGGCTACACCTCGCCCGGCCTGCATCCGCTGACGAAGCACCGGCTGATGCCGGTCCTGTCCAACTCCATCGTCACAAGGCCGCTCAGCGAGCAGGAAGTCGACGCGCTGAATTTCCGCACGAAGATCCCGCTCACCGACACGCGCACGCTGCGCCACTATTACCGGCTGATGCCCGACAACCGCTTCCAGATCGGCTCGCGCAGCGCCATCACCGGGGCGGATGCGACCAACCAAAAACACCTCGACCTGCTGCTGGCCGGCATGGCGCGAAAATTCCCGTCGCTGAAGGGCATCGAGGTCGAGTATTCATGGTGGGGCTGGGTCGATGTCAGCCACGACATGATGCCGCGCATCGCGCAGCCCGATCCGGCGCAAAGCCTGTTCTACGCCATGGGCTATGGCGGCAACGGGGTGATGTATTCGGCGCAGGCCGGCCGCCGGCTGGCGCAGATGGTCGCCGGCAAGGGGGAAGGGCTGGACCTGCCTATCTTCACCTCGGCGCTGCCCCATCACGGGCTGCTGACGCCGTTCCGGCGCATGGGCCAGCGCGCCCTCTACCACTGGTATCACCTGCGCGACGAATTGCTGTGAGCGTTGCTTCAGCCAGCGGCGCCTCCCGCGCCCAACAATGACATGAAAGGGAACACGACAATGAAGATGACGACCGAAGAAGCCTTCGTGAAGGTTTTGCAGATGCATGGCATCGAACATGCGTTCGGGATCATCGGCTCCGCCATGATGCCGGTTTCGGACCTGTTTCCGAAGGCCGGCATCAGCTTCTGGGATTGCGCGCACGAGACCAATGCAGGCCTGATCGCTGACGGCTATGCGCGCGCCACGGGCAAGATGGCGATGGCCATCGCCCAGAACGGACCGGGCGTCACCGGTTTCGTCACGGCGGTCAAGACCGCCTACTGGAACCACACGCCGATGGTGCTGGTGACGCCGCAGGCGGCCAACCGCACCATGGGTCAGGGCGGCTTTCAGGAAGTGCCGCAGATGGCGCTGTTCGAGGACATGGTCTGCTATCAGGAAGAGGTGCGCGATCCCGCCCGCATTCCAGAGGTGCTCAACCGGGTGATCGAGAAGGCATGGCGCGGCTCCGCGCCCGCCCAGATCAACATTCCGCGCGATTACTGGACCCATGTCATCGACGTGGACCTGCCGCAGATCGTTCGGCTGGAGCGTCCGGCGGGCGGCCGGGAAGCGATCGCCGAGGCGGCGAAGCTTCTGTCGTCGGCGAAATTCCCGGTCATCCTCAACGGGGCCGGCGTGGTCATCGGCGGGGCGATCGCGGATTCCGTCGCCCTTGCCGAGCGCCTCGATGCGCCGGTGTGCTGCGGCTACCAGCATAACGACGCCTTCCCCGGCGACCACCGCCTTGCCGTCGGCCCGCTCGGCTATAACGGCTCGAAGGCGGCGATGGAGCTGATCTCGAAGGCCGACGTGGTGCTGGCGCTCGGCACCCGCCTCAACCCGTTCTCGACCCTGCCCGGCTACGGCATCGACTACTGGCCGAAGGAGGCGCAGATCATTCAGGTCGACATCAATCCCGATCGCATCGGCCTGACCAAGAAGATCAGCGTCGGCATCTGCGGCGATGCCAGACAGGTGGCGCGCCAGATCCTCGATCAGCTTTCGCCTTCGGCCGGCGACGATGGCCGCGAGGCGCGCAAGGCGTCCATCCACCAGACCCGCTCGGCATGGCTCCAGCTGCTCTCCTCCATGGACCATGAGGACGACGATCCGGGCACCAGCTGGAACGAGGAAGCGCGGGTGCGCGATGCGGGGCTGATGTCGCCGCGTCAGGCATGGCGGGCCATTCAGGCCGGCATGCCGGCAAACGCCATCATGTCCACCGACATCGGCAACAACTGCGCCATCGGCAATGCCTATCCCTCCTTCGGCGAGGGGCGCAAATATCTCGCGCCGGGCATGTTCGGTCCCTGCGGCTATGCCTTCCCGTCGATCATCGGGGCCAAGATCGGCTGTCCGGACGTGCCGGTGGTGGGCTTTGCCGGCGACGGCGCCTTCGGCATCTCCATGAACGAGATGACCTCGATCGGCCGTGACGAATGGCCGGCGATCACCATGGTGGTGTTCCGCAACTACCAGTGGGGTGCCGAAAAGCGCAACACCACGCTCTGGTACGACAACAACTTCGTCGGCACCGAGCTGAACCGCAACTTCAGCTACGCGAAGGTGGCGGAGGCCTGCGGCTTCAAAGGCGTGATGGCCGATACGCCGCAGAAGGTGACGGAAGCGATCCGCGCCGCCTGCGAGGCGCAGGCCAAAGGCGTCACCACCTTCATCGAGGTGGTGCTCAATCAGGAGCTGGGCGAGCCCTTCCGCCGAGACGCCATGAAGAAGCCGGTGTCTGTGGCCGGCGTCGACAAGGCCGACATGCAGGCCCAGCAGCCCGTCTGAGGCAATACGGCCAGCGCCTCGCCCGCAGGGGCGGGGCCGGCCATCATCGGTGATGCGGAACGGGGAGGAGGCAGGACCATGAGCATCGCGCCGGCGCAAGGACGCCTCCGGAGCCTGCCCCCGGCGTTCGGCAGAGTGTGGCCCGGCGTGGCCGTGGTCGTGGCCGTCGCCATCGCGGCCCAGTTCCTGTCGGATCACTACGGCGCGCCGGCCATGCTGATGGCGCTGCTGCTCGGCATCGCCTTCCACTTTCTGTCGGAAGAGGGGCGCTGCGGACCGGGCATCGAACTGTGCGCGCGCACCGTGCTGCGGCTCGGCGTGGCGCTGCTCGGCATGCGCATCAGCGTCGAGCTTCTGCTGGGGCTGGGAGCCGGCACCATCCTGCTTCTGGTGCTGGCGATCGCGGCGACGGTCGGCTTCGGGTTGGCCGCAGCCCGGCTTCTGGGGCGCGGCTGGCGGCTGGCGCTGCTGACCAGCGGAGCGGTGGCGATCTGCGGCGCGTCCGCCGCCATGGCCATTGCCGCCGTGCTGCCGAAGAACGAATTCTCCGAGCGTAACCTGATCTTCACCGTGCTGTCGGTGACGGTGCTGTCCACGGTCGCCATGATCTTCTATCCGATCCTGGCCCAGTCGCTCGGCCTCGACGCGCGCGCCACCGGCATCTTTTTCGGTGGCACCATCCACGATGTGGCGCAGGTGGTGGGGGCAGGCTTTTCCGTATCGCCGGAAGCGGGCGACACGGCGACGCTGGTCAAGCTCATCCGCGTCACCATGCTGGCCCCGGTGGTGATCGTGTTCGCGCTCGCCACCCGCAATGTCGGGCAAGGGATGGACATGGCCACGCAGAACGCTTCCGGCAAGCCCGTCCGCCCGCCGCTGCTGCCCGGCTTCGTGCTGGCCTTTCTGGCGCTGGCGGCGCTCAACTCTCTCGGCTTCGTTCCCGAGGCCGTTTCCGGGCCCGCTTCCGATCTGTCGCGCTGGGCCCTGCTTGCCGGAATCGTCGCTGTGGGCATGAAGACCTCGCTCGGCCGCGTGCTGGAGGTGGGTGGTGACGCGGTGGCGCTGATCGTCGCCGAGACCCTGTTCATCGGCCTCTTCATCCTCGCCGGCATCTATTATCTGGGACATGTGTGATGAAGCCGCTTGAACGCATCGTCGAGGCCGCGAAACGGGCGCGCAGGCGCATCGTGCTCTCCGAGGGCGAGGACCCGCGCATCGCCGCGGCCGCCGTTCGCGCCGTGAATGACGGCATCGCCGACATCGTGCTTATCGGCGCGCGGGCGCAGGTCGAGGCGCAACTCGCCGCCTGCGGGGCCGACCCCGCCCGCTTCCGCATTGAGGATCCCGAAACCTCCACGCTGACACAGCCCCTCGCCGCAAGCTGGCATGACCTGCGCAGGGCCAAGGGCGTCGATGCGCAGGCGGCCCTGCACGCGCTGCGCTCGCCCCTGCTGTTCGCCGCGATGATGGTGCGCGAGGGCGAGGCCGACGGCACGGTGGGCGGGGCCGTCGCCACCACCGCCGATACGGTGCGTGCCGCCCTGCAGGCCATCGGCCGCGCGCCGGGCGTCGCCATCGTCTCCTCCTTCTTCCTGATGATGTTGTGCCAGCCGCACCATCAGAAGAAGGGCGCGTTCGTGTTCGCCGATTGCGGGCTGGTCGTCGACCCGGATGCCGCCGCCCTTGCCGACATCGCGCTGGCCTCCGCCCGCTCCTGCGAGGCGCTGACGGGCGAGACGGCGCGCGTCGCCATGCTGTCCTTCTCGACCGGCGGCAGCGCCGCCCATGAGCGGGTGTCGAAGGTGGTGGAGGCGACGCGGCTTGCCCGCGCCGCAGCACCCGATCTTCTCATCGACGGCGAGTTGCAGTTCGACGCCGCCTTCGTCGAAGCGGTCAGCGCCGCCAAGGCCCCAAACTCCGCCCTGCACGGGCAGGCCAACGTCTTCGTGTTTCCCAATCTGGACGCCGCCAATATCGGCTACAAGATCGCCCAGCGCATCGGCGGGGCCGAAGCCATTGGGCCCGTTCTTCAGGGGCTGGCCAAACCCGCCAACGACCTCTCAAGGGGTTGCAGCGCCGACGACGCCTACAACATGATCGCAGTCACCAGCGTGCAGGCTTCGCAGGCTGAAATGAGGACGTAGCGCTACCCCTGATAGCTCCCGAACCTTACCCTCCCCACAAAGGGCCACAAGGGGAGTGGACCGCCGGCATCCCGCAATCCCCCCTATCCCATGTGGGCAGGGGTTCGGGTGCTTCAGGCGCAGACGTGAGCGATCCGATCCCGGCGGGAAATGTGCTGACCGCTCAGGCGGCGGAAGACAGCCGCACCCATTCGGCGCAGCCATGCAGGGCGCTGGCGTCGTCGCTGAGCAGATGGATGGAAAACTGCTCCATCAGCTCGGCCATGCGGCCCTTGGCGGTGAAGGCGCGCAGAAATGCCGGCTCGCTTTCGAGCAGGGGGCCGAGCGCCCGCGTCACGCCGCCGGAAAGATAGATGCCGTCATAGGGCAGATAAGCCAGCGCCAGATCGCCGGCGACGCGGCCCAGCAGATGCATGAACATCTGCGCCGCTTCCCCGCAGAGCGCATCGCTGCGCTCCACCGCCCGGCTGGAAATCTCGGCACCATGGCTGAAGCGCGCCTCGGCGCCGTGGCGCGCGCACACCCAGTTGTAGATCGCCACCAGCCCGTTGCCGGAAAGGGCGCGCTCCACCGAGGCGCGGCCATTGATGCGCGACAGGGCCTGTTGCAGCGCGAACTCGTCTTCGCCGGCCAGCGCCAGCGTCATGTGCCCGCATTCGGCCGCCACCACATGCGGCGCACCGCCGAAGCGCGACGGGCACCATGCGGCGGCGTTGAAGCCGGTGCCGGCCCCCATCACCAGACGCGGCGCGCCCTCGTTCGCGCCCGCCCCTTTCGTCAGGCCCCCGTTCAGGCCCCGGGTCAGGCCCCCGGTCAGGCAGGTCGTTTCCAGCCGTGCGGCCTGTCCGAGCGAAAAGCCCAGCGCCTCGAAATCGTTGATGAAGCCCACACGCGCCGCTCCGCAGGTGGCGAGCACCTGGCTGCGGGAAATGGTCCAGTCGCGATTGGTCAGCGTCGCGCCCTCGGCCGTCGCCACCGAGGCCAGCGCGATGCACACCGTATCCACCGCAGCCAGACCGGTGCGCGCCAGATAGGCCGTCGCGACCGCGTAGAAATCGGAAAAATCGTCGTTCCGGTAGATGGCCACGCTGTCGGCCAGAAGCAGGCCGTGGCGCACCAGCCCCATGCGCGTGTTGGTGCCGCCGACGTCACAGGCAAGTGCGTTCATGATGCGTCGGTTACCCTGTTTTTGTGAAAATGGACCGGATGAAGCTGATTTTGGCGGGAAGATAACTACCGCGTATAAATTGTAAAGTTCAATTTGTATTTTTATATGCTAAGGCTCGCTCAGCTGGAATGTTCGTGGTGGCGCCGTCTTTGGTCAAATCTGGCCGGATTGCACAGCGCGAATTCAAATTGTATTCCGCCCTGAGCCGCCTTTATCGGCGAATCGACGGCGCAATCGACAGGTCGAGGCACGAGCATTGCGAGCCGCATCCGGAAATGTAGTCCTGAATGAACTGCGCGAGCTGATCGCGCGCCTCGATGACGGCGCGCGGCTGCCTACCGTGCGCGAGCTGATGCGCACCCATCGCGTGAGCCAGGCCACGGTGCAGGAAGCGCTGGGGCAGTTGCGCGAGGCGGGTCTGCTCACCTCGCAGGTCGGTCGCGGCACCTATGTGGTGAAGAACGGCGCCCATGTGGTCGGGGACGACGGCCCGCGTGGCGACCGGCTGGAAAGCCTGCTGATCCTGTCCAACGCCAGCCTCAACGAGCGTTGCATGCTGGTGCAGAACCATATCGTGGAAGAGCTGTCGCGCACCGGCAGCAAGGTGGTGCAGATCTCCTACCACAATACGGGGCATCTGCTGGAGATCCTCACCTCGATCCCCAATTTCGACGCGGCCATCCTGCAATCGCATTATGAAAGCATCCCGATCCGGCTGCTGAGCCTCCTGCAGGGCAAGGCGCGCGCGCTGGTGGTCGACGGCCACACCGTTTCCGGCGTCGACATCGATCGTGTCGGCACCGACTGGGAGGATGCGCTGGACATGGCGATGGCGCATCTGGCCGGCCTCGGGCATCGCTCGGTGGCGCTGGTGTCGCTGGATTCCATGGCCCAGCCGATCCTCACCGTACGCCGCGCCTTCGATCGCGCCGGGCGCGAGAACGGCCAGTGGCGGGACATGCGCACCATCATGCTGGGCGGCGTCCACAATCCAACCCATTCGGTGGGCGAGGCGCTGCGCAGGGCGCTGTCGGGGCTGATGGATGGCGAAGGCCGCTTGCCCTTCAGCGCCATGATCACGCTCGGCCTCTCCGATTCCTTCGGCATCCGGCATTGTCTGGATGGTCTGGGCATTGACTGGCCGCGCGATCTGGCCGTCTTCATCCTCGGCCATCACGACGTGCCGACCGAGCATTTCGGCACCATGAGCATCGCCGGCAGCTCCTATCTCGAAGGCGCCCGCCGCCTCGTGGAAGTCATCCGCCGCCGCCTCGAAACCCCCGAAACGCCCCCGCAGATCGTCTATCTCGAATGCGCCCAGACGATCCGCGAGAGCACGGGAGAGCGGGTGGCAGAGCGGGTTTCGTGAGCCTTCGAGCCTGTGGCGAGCCCCGCATTTCGTGGGCCGCCTATGGCAGCTGCCGCCCCTCATTGCGATCGTTCGTTACGACTTCACCAACGCCTGAAAGTGGCAGTCTCTGGCGCAACCTATCTGCCGCCGCTTTTCTCTGTTCGGCGGAAGGCGCGCGGGCTCAACCCGATGGCGCTGCGAAACATGTAGGTGAAGGCGCTTGGCGACTGGTAGCCCAGATCGAGCGCTACCGAGCTGATTTTCTTGCCGGCGGCAAGCTGGGAGACGGCGTGAAGAATGCGGATTTGCCGCAACCAGCGCGAAGGCGGCATTCCTGTTTCGGTTATGAAAAGCCGCTCGATCGTCTTGCGGCTGGCCGAAGCGCCAACGAGCCATTCGTCGACAGAAGCAATCGAGCCCGGATCATCCAGCGCGGCGTGCGCGAGGCCGGAAATGCGCTTGTCCCGCGGCATCGCAACTGAAAGCGGGATGTCTCTGGCAGCCACAATTTCATGAAAGAGCAGCTCGTACAAAGCGGCCTCATGCGGCTTTGCGAGGCCGGAGGACTCGCTGTCCGGGACAACGCCCATCAGGGCCTGAAGAAGCGGCGTCATGTGAACGATGCGAGGCTCCGTTCCGAGCCTCGCTGCCTCTGCGCGGTTCACGTCGACATAGATGATCTCGTTGCTCGACACATAGCGGAGCCAGTGTTCGACATCGGGCGGTATCCACACGGCCATGGCCGGATTGAGGAGGAGAACCCGGTCGCGCGTGCCAACATACATCGATCCGCGAATGGCAGAAAAGAACTGGCCGAAATCGTGTGTATGCCAGCCGAGGTCCCGACCCGCCTCCTGGCTTTCAATGTCGCGAAGATATCGGGGCCGTATTGCACCGGGCATCGTGGCGGAACCCAATGTCGGTTTGACGAAATCCCGATATAAATAGATCAATCATCGACAGAAAGACAGAGCGCTATCCCTTATTCTGGCTGTGCATCTGGACAGCGAAGGGCAGTGCCAGCCATGGTCGCAACGACAACACGCCAGAACGCGGCGCCGGATTGGGCCGCTATCGTGATCGTCATATTGAGCGTGACCGCCTTTGCAGTCGCTCAGGGCCTCACCTTTCCGCTCATTTCCCTTGCGCTTGAAGCAAGGGGCGTGGCCGGACGTCTGATTGGTCTGAACGCCGCCACTTACGCCGCCGGCGCGATAGTATCTGTTCTGACAATAGACCGGCTCACCGCAAGGGTTCGGGGAAACCGCCTGATCGTCGCGGCCTTGTTCGGCTGCTCTATCGGCCTTGCGGCGTTCGCGATGACTGACAGTTTGCCGATCTGGTTCATTGCCCGTTTCGCCATCGGCTTTTGTGCGAGCCTGATCTCGATCCTGCTGTCCCGACAAGCGTCGGCCTGGGCCTGCTTGCGTTCACGATACTGGTCCTGTTCAAGCGCCCATGATGTGCCGACCGAGCATTTCGGCACCATGAGCATCGCCGGAAGCTCCTATCTCTAAAGCGCCCGCCGCCTCGTGGAAGTCATCCGCCGCCTCCTCGAAACCCCGAAACGCCCCCGCAGATCGTCTATCTCGAATGCGCCCAGACGATCCGCGAGAGCACGGGCGCGCGGGTGAGCGCAGCGGGCGTAACGAGTGTGAACGCGCCGCCAGTCCTTGAGGCGGGCGAAGAGGTTCTCGATCTTGTGTCGTTGGCGATAGAGGGCCTTGTCGTAGGGAATTTTGATCTTGCGATTAGCGCGCAGCGGGATGCAGGCGGCGATGCTTCGCTGGGCCAAGGTGTGTCGGAACCAGTCGGCGTCATAGGCTCTGTAGGCCAGCAGTTACTTGGCTCCCGGCAAGCCGTCGATCATGAGGGTGGCGCCCTTGTAGTCGCTCATTTTCCCTTCAGAGAGCAGTATCAGCATGGGACGTCCCTGCCCGTCGCAGACGGCGTGCAGCTTGGAGTTCAGGCCCCCTTTGGTACGCCCGAAACGTCGGGGGAACATCCCCCTTTTTTTAGAAGGCTCGCCGCCGTCCGGTGGGCCTTCAAATGGGGCGCATCGATCATGATCTGATCGGGCTCCCCGGCCTGACCGGCCAACTCCGCGAAGATGCGGTTGAACACCTAGCCTCCGCTTATGTAGCTTCGTTCTGGCCGCCCGCAACCGATCCGAAATACCCTCCCCGATACAACTTCTCCCCTTCCCCACTGTGCACAAACGCTGCTCCCTGCGATTCCACGCTTGCGCTCGCCAATATGTATGATACGCTACAATACATATTGAACTTCATCCGGCCGGGGCATTGCCCGGGGCCGGGCCTGACAGCCGGGGGAGGCTGCGGGGTGAAGGCGGAGGAATGCATGATCGGTGAACGCCTGCCGGAAAGACTGTCGCCGCTGGCCACGCGGTTCGGCCTGCGGCCGTGGTATGGCGACATCCATAATCATTGCGGCATTTCCTACGGTCATGGCTCGCTGGAAGAGGCGCTGCGCCGCGCGCGCCGGCAGCTCGATTTCGTTTCCGTCACCGGCCACGCCTACTGGCCCGACATGCCGGTCGACGATCCGCGCGTCGCCCATATCGTCGATTTTCACGTCAAAGGGTTCGCGCGGCTGCAGACCTTGTGGGCCGGTCACTTCGACCAGCTCGCGGCGGCCGACGAGCCGGGCGTATTCACCGTATTTCCCGGCTACGAGATACATTCCTTCGCCCATGGCGATTACACCATCGTCTATCGCGACATTGCCGGCCAGCCGCTGATCGAGGCCGAGACGCCGGCCGAACTGCATGCAAAGCTGCGCGCCGAGGTTGGCGACGGGGCTTTCGCCTTCCCGCATCACATCGGCTATCGGCTGGGCGCACGCGGCGTGAACTGGGATACGGTGGTGCCGGACCTGTCGCCGGTCATGGAAATCGTCTCCATGCATGGCTGCTCCGAAACCTCGATGATGGACCGGCCTTTCCTGCATTCCATGGGTCCGAGCGACGGGTTCTCGACCGCGCGCCACGGCCTGTCGCTTGGCCATCGCTTCGGTTTCCTCGGCAATACCGATCATCACAGCGGCTATCCGGGTTCCTACGGCCATGGCCGCTCGGCGGTCTATGCAGCGCAAAACTCCCATGAAAGCCTGTGGGATGGCATTCACCGGCGGCGCACCAATGCGCTGACCGGCGATTGCAGCCATCTGTTCTTCGCCATCGGCGATACGGTGCAGGGCGGGCAGATCGCCGCCGGTGGGCCGGCGGAGCTGGAGCTGGAAGCCGTCGGCGGCAGTTTTATCGACAGCATCGATATTGTCCGCAATGGCGATCTGGTCTCGCGCATCACGCCCGAGCTTTCTCCCTCCCCTATCGAGGCGGAGGGTGACGACATGGAAACGCTGCTGGTTCTGGAGCTTGGCTGGGGCGCGCGCGGTTCCTTCCATGACTGGACCGGCACGCTGGAGCTGAGCGGCGGCGAGATCCTGTCGGTCGAGCCGCGCCTGCGCGGTTCGGAAGTGGTGTCGCCGCTGGAAGGCGATGGCGACGAAGAGGACCGCACCCGCATCGGGCTGGAGGGCAACCAAATCGCGTTTTCGCTGCGCTCGATGGGCAATCCCAACAATTTCACCTCTGCCACGCAGGCGATCGCCGCGCGCATCCGCATCCGGCCGGAGGCTGAGGTGCGGCTCACGCTTGACGGGCAGGTTTTTGAGGCGAGCGCGGAGCGTCTTTTGCAGGGCGCGCTGTCGGGAAATCTGGGGCCGATCGACAGCCCCGCGTTCCGGCTGCACCCGCTTCCGCGCCCGCATCAGTGGCAGTGGCGCGGCACGGTCGGCATCGAGCCGCTCAGGCGCGGCGAATGGATTTATGCCCGCATGCGGCAGGCAAACGGACAGTGGAACTGGGCAAGCCCTATTTTCTGCGAATGAGGGCGATAGAGGCAAAGACATCCAATAAAGAGAGGTCAGCCAGATCGCCCTTTGCATGACGGCCCGGAAACCGGGTCATAAATTGGTGGCGCAAACCGGGAGTATTAAAGTGACCACGAACATCCGCATTCCAAGACGTACATTGCTCAAGGGAATAGGCGCGGCCGGCCTCGGCAGCGTTCTGGCCCCGCTGTCGTCACGCCCGCTCTATGCCGCGAGCGTGGCGCCGATCACCATCGTCATCAACCAGTCGCCGTGGTTCGATTCGTTCCGCAAGACGGTCGAGGCCTACGAGGCCGAAACCGGCAACAAGGTGGAACTGGACGTCAATCCCTTCGCCGGTTCGCTGGAGAAGCAGCGCAATTCCGTGCGCGCCAGCCAGGGCCAGTACGATATTCTCATCATGAATTCGGGCTGGTTCACGGAAATGTATGGCGGCGGCTTCGTCGATTCCATCACCGATATCGATCCGGGCTTCCAGCTCGATCCCGATCTCTACACGCTCAACGACACCATCTATTACAACGCCGAGAAGAAATCGCTGACCAGCGACGGCAAGCTGATGTCGATCCCGGTCTCGCCGCTGATCCCGATGCTCTATTATCGCGGCGACCTCTACAAGGAGGCCGGCCTCGAAGTGCCGAAGACCTTCGACGCGCTGGAAGCCAACGCCAGGAAGCTGCACAATCCGCCGTCCATGTATGGCATCGTCCAGCGGGGCGCGCGCGGCCCGGCAACCGTGTCCTACGATTTCTATCCCTATCTCTACGGCTTCGGCGGCACCATCTTCCGCAACCAGTCGGAGGGCGACTTCACCGTCACGCTGAACTCGGAGGAAGGCCGCACGGCGCTGGATTACTATATCCGCCTCGCGAAGGAAGC
This sequence comes from Aquamicrobium sp. NLF2-7, assembly GCF_022359935.1. NCBI lineage: Bacteria > Pseudomonadati > Pseudomonadota > Alphaproteobacteria > Hyphomicrobiales > Phyllobacteriaceae > Aquamicrobium > Aquamicrobium sp. NLF2-7. Next base: position 186,261 of record NZ_JAKSED010000003.1, read on the forward strand.
CGGCCATCCCAAGACCGCCGCCAACGATCAGGCCAACGTCATCCAGGCGATGGTCACCGGCACGGCTGGCCATGTGATGATGGTGATCTCGGCCGCCTCGCAGATGGACGATCCCGACAAGTCGGCCGTGGTCGACAAGGTCGAATATGCCGTGCCGCCCTCGGCGCCCGGCCTGCCCACGGCGCCTGCGCTTGGCCACTGGCTCGCCGGCATTTCGCGCAACGTTCCCGACGACCGCAAGCGCGCCGCCGTCGAGTTCCTGCGCTGGTTCCAGACCAAGGCAGCCCAGCTTGAGACCGCCAAGGCCGGCGGCATTCCCGTCAACGCGGCGGTCTACAAGGAGCCGATTGCCGAGGAACGGCAGTATCGCTGGATGAAGCCGCTTGCCGAGGCCCTGCCGCATGCGGTCAACTCCTACCAGTTCCCGCAGGCCAGCGAGGTGATCGCGGTTCTGGAGCTTGGCCTCAACCGCGCGGTCGCGGGCGAGATCGGCAGCGTCGAGGCGCTCAACGGCATGGCGGGCGAGATCGAGAAGATCATGGCCGGCTACAATTACCGCACGGGGCAGATCAGCCCGCTGTAAGATCATTGCGCAGACGACGGGCCCGATACCGGCCCGTCGTCTGCGTATCCAGACGATGAGCAGGATCGCGACCCGCCGCGGCGGGAAAGCGACCCAAACCCGGAGGTACCACCGGTGACGACGAGCCAAGCGACCGCGCCGCGGCCGAGCCCGGCCAACGCCGCCCCCGCTCCCGCAGGCACCGGCGCCGTTGCGCAGGGCGATCAGCGCCTGTGGCGCTGGATTTCGTTCACGCCTGCCCTGACCATGATGCTGGCGCTCAGCGTTTTGCCCATCGTCAACCTGGTGATCACGTCCTTTCAGGACATTTCATGGGCTGACGGGCAGGCGACGCGCAGCTTTGCCGGCCTTGCCCACTACAAGGCGCTGTTCTCCGACAATCTGTTCGCGGCGGGTCTGCGCAACACCGTCATCTTCGCGCTGGCCGCCGTGGCCGGGCAGATGGTGCTGGCCTTCGCCATGGCGCTGATGGTGTCGCGCATCGTGCGCGGCCGGGTGCTTTACCGGGCGATCTTCATCCTGCCGCTGCTCATTCCCGGCATCGTCATCGGCGCCATCTGGAAGCTGATGCTGAATTTCGATTTCGGCCTCGTCAACAAGCTGCTTGGCCTGTTTGGCTTCATGCCGCATGACTGGCTGGGCAGCCCCGAGACGGCGCTGTTCTCCGTCATCGTGGTCGATATCTGGCACTGGACCCCGTTCTGCTTCCTGCTGTTCCTCGCGGGACTTGAATCCCTGCCGCAGGACGTGTTCGAGGCCTCCAAAATGGATGGCGCCAGCGCCTGGCAGGAACTGGTCCACATCACCCTGCCGCTGATGGTGCCGACCATCATCGTCACTTTCGCTTTCCGCCTGATCGTCGCCTTCAAGGTGTTCGACGAGGTCTATCTGCTCACCGGCGGCGGCCCCGGCACGTCCACGGAAGTGCTGAGCTTCACGCTCTACCAGCGCTTCTTCACCGAGGACAAGGCAGGCTATGGCTCGGCCATGTCGGTGGCCATCATCTTCATCGTCTCGATCCTGCTGGTGATCGCGATTTCGGCTCGTCGCGGCGCGGGAAGACAGTCATGAGACGCCCTTTCTCTTCCTCGCTCATGCTGCATCTGGCGCTTGTGCTGTGTGCGCTGGTCGTCATCGCGCCCATCGTGTGGACGGTGGGTGCCGGCTTCCGCACCCAGATCTCGCTGCTCATGGGCCACATGACGTTCACGCCGATCTGGAACAATTTCAACGAGGTGCTGTGGTCGAAGACCTCGGATTTCCTGCTCAACTACCGCAATTCCATCATCGTCGGAGTGCTCAGCACCCTGTTGTGCGTGGTGGTGGCGACGCTCGCGGCCTTTTCGCTGAACCGGCTGAAATGGCCGGGCTGGGTGGTGCACATCTTCCTTGCCTGGACGATGATCTTCCACATGATCCCGCCGGTGGCGCTGGCCAGCGCGTGGTTCACCATGGCGCGCGCCGTGGGGCTGGAAAACACCTTCACCGGCCTGATCCTCGCCCATGCCACGCTCAACCTGCCGATCGCCATCTGGCTGATGGCGGTGTTCATCCGCGAGGTGCCGAAGGAGCTTGAGGAAGCGGCGGTGATGGACGGAGCTTCCACGCCGCGCGTCCTGTGGCATGTGGTTCTGCCGCTGATCACGCCCGGCCTTGCCGCCACCTCGATCCTCACCTTCATCTCGTCGTGGAACGAGTTCGCCGTGGCGCTCACCATGACCATGAAGCAAACGGCGACGGTGCCGGTCGCCATCGCCAAATTCGCCCAGGATTATGAAATCCAGTACACGCAGATGGCGGCAAGCGCTGCCCTTGCCATGCTGCCTGCCCTTGTCGTGCTGCTGATCGCCCAGCGCTATATCGTGCGTGGCCTGACGCAGGGTGCGGTGAAATAGGAAAGCTGCCATGAAGGCCGTCTTCGTCCTGCTCGATTCGCTCAACCGCCACATGCTGGGGGCCTATGGCGGCACGCGCATTCCGACGCCGAATTTTGACCGGCTGGCGGCGCGCTCCACAACCTTCGACCGGCATTATGTCGGCTCCCTGCCCTGCATGCCGGCACGGCGGGACATGCTGACCGGGCGCCTGACCTTCCTGCACCGCAGCTGGGGGCCGCTGGAGCCCTTCGACAACGCCTTTCCCGAGATACTGAGCCGGCAGAAGAAAACCTACAGCCACCTGATCACTGACCATTTCCACTACTGGGAAGATGGCGGGGCGACCTACCACAACCGCTACGATTCCTACGAATTCGTGCGCGGGCAGGAAGGCGACCGCTGGAAGGCGATGGTCCAGCCGCACTGGGAGCGGCTGCGCGAGACCTATCATGCGCGCCAGTTCAGCGAGGAACCGCGCTCCTATTTTCGCCAGAACATGGTCAACCGCGAATTCATCCGCGAGGAAAAGGATTTCCCCTCGGTGCGCTGCTTCGCGGAAGGCTTCGAGTTCCTCGACCGCAACCGCGATGCCGACAACTGGTTCCTCCAGATCGAAACTTTTGATCCGCACGAACCCTTCACCGCGCCCGAGCGCTTCAAGGCCCCGTTCGACACCGGCTGGAAAGGCCCGGTCCGCGACTGGCCGCGCTATGGCCGCGTCGATGAGCTGCCGGAGGAATGCGAGGAATTGCGCGCCAATTATTACGCCGTGGTTTCCATGTGCGATCATCTGCTCGGTCAGCTGCTCGATTATTTCGACGAGCACGATCTGTGGAAGGATACAGCACTCGTCGTCACCTCCGACCACGGCTTCCTGCTCGGCGAGCATGATTTCTGGGCCAAGAACCGCATGAACCTCTATGAGGAGGTCGCGCATATCCCGCTGTTCCTGCACGACCCGCGCTTCCCCGAGCGCGCCGGCACGCGCTCAGGCGCGCTCACCCAGTCGATCGACATCGCCGCCACCTTCCTCGACCTCTTCGGGGCCGAGCCGCCGCCGGAAAACGAGGGATTTTCGCTGTCCGGCATGGCCGATGGCACCGAGCGGCGCAAGGGCGCGCTGTTCGGCTATTTCGGCGGCGCGGTGAACGTCACGGATGGCCAGCACACCTATCACCGCTTTCCCGAGGACCTGTCGAAGCAGGCGCTCTATCAGTACACGCTGGTGCCGACGCACATCTTCTCGCCGTTCACGCCGGCCGAGCTGGCCGACATCGAGCTGTCGCCGCCGCTGTCCTTCACCAAGGGCGCATCGCTGCTGAAAGTGCCGGTGATCGACCGCTCGCCCATGTACAACAATTACGGGCCGGGCAGCCTGCTGGAATCGGAAACGCGGCTCTACGATCTCGCCACCGATCCGGGGCAGGATGCGCCGCTGGACGATCCGAAGCTGGAAACGGCGATGACGGAACTGATGAGCGGGCTGATGCAGGCCAATGGCGCGCCGCCCGAAGCCTTCACCCGACTCGGCCTCGACATACCGGCGGGTGTGACATGACCGGCCGGGACGGCAAATTCGGCGACGCGGCCTCCCTGCGCAGCCTGACTGCGGATCTGTCGCAGATCGCCTCCGTGCGCCGCATCGTGCTCGACGACGGGCCGGGGCGCGGCGGGCGCATGCTGGCCTTCTCCACCGGCGGCGGGCTCGATTTCTGGGTGGCGGTGGACCGCTCGCTCGACATCGCCACGTTCTCCTTCCGCGGCGTTCAGCTCGGCTGGCAGAGCCCGGCCGGCTTCGGCCCGCCGCCCGGCCCGGAAGCCGATGGCGGCCGCGGGTTTGACCGTGCCTTCGGCGGTTTTCTCGTCACCTGCGGGCTGGAGCATATCCGCCAGCCGGCCAACGGAAACCCGCTGCATGGGCGCCTGCCCTATTCGCCCGCGCGCCTTACCACCTATGGCGAGGACTGGCAGGCGGATGAGCCGGTGCTGTTTTGCGAGGGCGAGGTGGTGCAGTGGCGCAATGGCGCCGACGCCTATCGCCTGAAGCGACGCATCGAAGCGCCGATCGGCGGCACAAAGCTGCGCATCATCGACCGCATCGAAAATATCGGCCCCCGGCCGCTGCCGCTTTATCTGCTCTATCATTTCAATCTGGGCTATCCGGCCGTCGCGCCGGGAAGTGTGGTCGAGCTGGATGGCGAACGCCTGATCGGGCCGCTGGCCATGCCGGAGGAAGGCCCCGTTCCTGCCAGCCTGCACCCTCTTCGCGGCGCGGGGCATGCCGTGTGCAGCGTCGATGCCGGCGCGGGCAGCCCGCAACTGCGCTTTGGCTGGGATGCCGCGCGCCTGCCCTGCCTGCAATTGTGGCGCAACCTGATGCCGCGCAGCGGCGTGCTGTCGGTGGAGCCCTGCAATGTGGGGCGCAACGAGGATGGCTCGAATGCCGATGCGCCGCTGCTGGCGCCCGGTGAAACGTCTGCTTTTTCCGTGTCGGTCGAAGTTGGAACGGCTGGCGCCATATGAACAGGGAAAACGATCATGGCTGAGGTCAATCTGCGCGACGTGCGCAAAGCCTACGGTACGGTGCAGGTGCTGCGCGGCATCGATGTCGATGTCGCCGATGGCGAGTTCGTGGCGCTGGTCGGCCCGTCCGGCTGCGGCAAGTCCACGCTTTTGCGCATGATCGCCGGGCTGGAGGACATCGCGCAGGGCGAGATCCGCATCGATGACCGGCTGGTCAACAACGTGCCGCCCAAGCAGCGCGACGTGGCCATGGTGTTCCAGAACTATGCGCTGTATCCGCACATGACGGTGGCCCGCAACATGGGCTTTTCGCTGAAGCTGGCCGGCAGGCCGCAGAAGGAGATCGACGAGCGCGTGGCGGCGGCAGCCGCGATCCTCGACCTGTCGGCCCTGCTCGACCGCTATCCGCGCCAGCTTTCCGGCGGCCAGCGCCAGCGCGTGGCCATGGGCCGCGCCATCGTGCGCGACCCGCAGGTGTTCCTGTTCGACGAGCCGCTTTCCAATCTCGACGCCAAGCTCCGGGTGCAGATGCGCGCTGAGATCAAGGCGCTGCACCAGCGCCTGCGCACCACCACGGTCTATGTGACGCACGATCAGGTCGAGGCCATGACCATGGCTGACAAGATCGTCGTGATGCGCGACGGGCATGTCGAGCAGATCGGCGCCCCGCTCGATCTCTACGACCATCCGCAGAACATGTTCGTCGCCGGCTTCATCGGCTCGCCGGCCATGAACTTCATCAAGGGCTGGATCGAGGACGGACAGTTTCACGGCCCCGGCAACATCATTGCGCCGGCTAAGGATGCCGGTGTCGACACCATGCTGGACGGCGTGGTGCTGGGCATCCGCCCCGAGCACCTGCTGCTCGATCCGGCCGGTGTCGAGGCAACCGTCACGGTGGTCGAGCAGACCGGATCGGAAACCTATCTGCTCCTCGATATCGATGGCCAGCGCATCAACTATCTCGGCCGCGAGCGCGTCGCCATCGGCCCCGGCGACAAGGTGCGCATCAGGCCCGACCCGGCCCGGCTGCATTTCTTCGACGAGAAGACGGGCCAGCGGCTCGGCGCGCCGGCTTCTTCCGGGCTGCCCTCCGCTTCCCTCCCCTCCGGTTCCCTCCCCTCCCCTGGCCTCCCCTCCCCCGAAAAACCGGGCACCGGGCGCGGCAGTTCTCCGCATGGGCGCAAAGCCGGACAGGAACCCGGCGCGCGCGCCCGGGCGGGGCTCGGCAGTGCGGCGGCGCGCGTGCTTTCGCTGGTCGGCATCCGCGCCGATGGCTACCGCCCCGAGCTGCACTACATGCGCGGCAGCGGCCCGGCTTCCACCCGCGTCCGGGGCGTCGACGAATCGCGCTGATCGCCTTTTGCACCTGCATTGCCGCCCGCATATGAGAGTGACATGACCACGCGACCCAATATCCTTTTCATCATGTCGGATGATCATGCCGCGCGCGCGATCTCCTGCTATGGGGCCGGGCTCAACAGCACGCCCAATATCGACCGCATCGCCCGCGACGGCATGCGCCTCGACCGCTGCTACGTCACCAATTCGATCTGCACGCCGAGCCGCGCCTCGATCCTGACCGGCACGTACAATCATGTGAACCGCGTCACCACGCTCGACACCCATATCGACAACCGCCTGCCGCATGTCGCAAAGCATCTGCGCCAGGCCGGCTACCAGACCGGCATGTTCGGCAAGTGGCATCTCGGCGAAGGCAGGGCGCACCAGCCGACCGGCTTCGACGAATGGTCGGTGTTTCCCGGACAGGGCGAGTATTTCGATCCGGTGATGATCGGCCCCAATGGCGCGGAAACGGTGCCGGGCTACGCCAGCGATGTGCTGACCGACAAGTGCCTCGATTTTCTGGAGCGGCGCGACCCTGAGCGGCCATTCTTCATGATGTGCCATCACAAGGCCCCTCACCGCCCCTTCGAGCCGCATCCGCGCCATCGTCATCTCTACGCCGACGGCGATCTGCCGGTGCCTGAAACCTTCGACGACGATTACGCCAACCGCGCCGCCGCTGCCGCCGCCGCCAAAATGCGCATCCGCGCCGACATGACCTACAAGGACCTTGGCCTGGTGCAGCCCGAAGCGGGCGCCGAGGCCGGCGAGCTGCTGATTGCAGGCCGCAAGGACCGCAAGGTTCCGGACATCGCTCCCGGTCAGGAAATCCGCCTCATCGATGCCGCGACGGGGAAGAATTTTGTCTTCACCGACCCGCAGCAACTGGCCCTGTTCAAATACCAGCGCTACATGATGCGCTATCTGCAGACGGTGGCGGCGATCGACGAGAATGTCGGCCGGCTTCTCGACTATCTCGACGCGGAAGGGCTGACCGACGACACCATCGTCATCTACACCTCCGATCAGGGATTTTTCCTCGGCGAGCATGGCTGGTTCGACAAGCGCTTCATGTATGAGGAATCGCTGCAGATGCCGTTCCTCATCCGCTATCCGCTGGGCATAGCGCCGGGTGCGGTGTCACGGCAGATCGCCATGAATGTCGATTTCGCCCCCACCTTCCTCGACTATGCCGGCGCGCGGACCCCTTCCTACATGCAGGGCACCAGCCTGCGGCCTCTTCTGGAACAGCGCGCGGATGCGGACTGGCAGGACGTCGCCTATCATCGCTACTGGATGCACAAGGACGATTTTCACAACGCCTTCGCCCATTACGGCGTGCGCGATGAACGCTACAAGCTGATCTACTGGTACAATGATCCTCTGGGCGAGACCGGCGCCAATCCCGGCGACGAGCCGCCCGAATGGGAGCTGTTCGATTGCGAGGCCGATCCGTTCGAGTTGCACAACCGCGCGGCGGACCCGACTTTCCGTGATGTCTTCGTGACGATGCTTGAAAAGCTCGATGCGAAAATGGCGGAGATCGGTGATAGCCCCGAGCATGACAGCGCCGTCGTGCGGGGACAGCTCGGGCGCGGCTGAACCGGAATGAGCTGCTGCGCGAACTCCCGCACCCCGCAGCAGCGGCCGCAGGAAGAGCCCGCTGCGGCCAGCTCTCCGATAAATTCTTCCTCCCCTGCTCCGGGGAACGATGCGGACGCCCCTTCCCGCGCCCGCTTCGAGGCCGCCCGCTCCTTCATCGGCACCGACAGGCCGCTGATCGCGGCAGATGGCGAGGGCCCTGCCCGCCCGGTGCGGCTCGATGCCTTCGAGATCGAGACGGAGACCGTCACCAACGACCGCTTCGCCGCTTTCGTTGCCGCGACCGGCTATGTCACCGAGGCCGAGCGCTTCGGCTGGTCGCCGGTGTTCATCGGCCTGCTGCCGGATGGGGCCGGCTATTATGCCAATGAGGGCGAAACGCCCTGGTGGGTGCGCGTGGAAGGCGCCTCGTGGAAGACGCCGGAAGGCCCCGCCAGCGATCTGGCCGGGCGCGGCGACCATCCGGTCGTGCAGGTGTCGTGGAACGATGCAAGCGCCTTCGCGGCATGGAGCGGCGGGCGGCTGCCGACGGAGGCCGAGTGGGAACATGCGGCCCGCGCCGGTCTCGGCGACGTGCGCTATCCGTGGGGCGACGACGAGCCCGACGACACCACCATCTTCTGCAACATCTGGCAGGGCGTCTTTCCGCACCGGAACACGCTGGCCGACGGCTATTTCGGCACCAGCCCCGTCCGCGCCTTCCTGCCCAACCGGGCCGGGCTCCATGGCATGGCCGGCAATGTGTGGGAGTGGACGCAGGACGCCTATCGCGTCCGTTCCCTCTCCAAAGCGGCGAAGGCCCGCAACCGGCATGCCGCGCTGGAGCAGGAGAAGGTGCTGAAGGGCGGCTCCTTCCTCTGCCACGCCTCCTACTGCCACCGCTATCGCATCGCCGCGCGCTCCGCGCTGACCATCGACTCCTCCACCAGCAATGCCAGCTTCCGGCTTGTCTACGATGTGGCGGCTTTTGCCGATTAGAGCGTGTCGCGATTCTTTCGGTTTCACCCCGCGCTTTGACTTTCTATTATCGCATGTCGCTCGAAACCGGTTCCCACTTGCGAGCGATATGCTTTGGTTCCCCGCGGCCATCCATCGTGTCAACTCGGCCTCTATAAGATGAAACTGGTCTGGGAACACACCGGAACCGTTATGCCCTTCTTTCGTGGGCGTCCCTCCTTCCCTGTTGAAGTAACCACAACGCCACCGATCGCCGCCGCCGATCGGTTTTCTCTTCAAAGAATTTTGCCGACAACTGGCCGGGAAAGGTCATGGAGCTTTGGGCGTTATCTTGTGCCTGATTTCGGATCGCTGGAAGGCTTGTCCGGATCGGCACGCCGAATGCCCTCTCCGCTTGGCCGGAAGCCGAAGCGATCTGGCTCCGCCTTGGAGATTCGGCACGCCCGCTTGGTGCGCGGGACGGCCCGCTCCATCGTGGGCCGACACTTTTGCGATTCGAAGAGGCATGTTGCTCGCGGCTCGATCCGAGCCTGATATTGCGATCCGACATCCTCCCGGATCGCTTTCATCGACCGTCTTATGTCTCGTGAAAGCCTTCTGTGAGACCTGAAAATCCGCAACCATCCGGAAAACATGCGTTTTATCGAGTTGACAGCTGGCAACTCTTGCCGATTCGGAATGCGGAATTGGTTGCAGAAAGGTTAATTTCCGTTAACCCTCTTTTGCTTGACAGGAATCGGTATTTCACCCAGCCTCATCTACGGCAATTGCAGGTAAATATCGGTATTATCCGTAACTTGCGGCGGCCACTGTAAACTCAAGCGTAATCGCGTAGACTTGTGTCCATCCGGTGAGTCGGAGAAGGCCGTTTCCCGACAGGGGGGACGGGTGTGTTTTTGTGCAGGCAGGTTCAGATATGACACTCGAGGTGCAGACCGCGCAGCACGCTGTCGTGCAGGGGCCGGCCGATCGCCAGATCGCCGCCGATGCCGAGCGGCTGTCGGCCGAGCTTGCCAAGCTGCGCGGCCGGCTGTTTCCGCCGAGCGCCATGAAGACGCTGCGCCCCTTCACCAGCGGCGAGGCGGCGCGGCTGATCGGCGTGACCGACGGCTATCTGCGGCAATTGTCGATTTCAGGCGAGGGCCCCTCCCCCGAAGTCGGCGCCGGCGGGCGCCGGCTCTATTCGCTGGCCGATGTGAACGCGCTGCGCGCCCATCTGGCCGGACAGGGCGGCGCCAAGGCGCGCCATTATCTGCGCCGCCGCCAGCCGGGCGAGCATTTGCAGGTGGTGGCGATCACCAACTTCAAGGGCGGCTCGGGCAAGACAACGACCTCGGCCCATCTGGCGCAGTATCTGGCCTTGCAGGGCTATCGCACGCTGGCCATCGATCTGGATCCTCAAGCTTCGCTCTCGGCCCTGTTCGGCTATCAGCCCGAACTCGATCTCAGCGGCAACGACACGCTCTATGGCGCGATCCGCTATGATGATGAGCGGGTGGAGCTCTCCAGCATCATCCGCCCCACCTATTTCGACGGACTCGATCTGGTCCCCGGCAATCTCGAGCTGCAGGAATTCGAGCACACCACGCCGCAGCATCTGGCGGCGCGCGGGCAGGGTGCGGGACAGGAGCTGTTCTTCGCCCGCGTCCAGCAGGCGATCTCGACCGTCGAGGCCAACTATGACGTGGTGGTCATCGACTGCCCGCCGCAGCTTGGCTATCTGACGCTGAGCGCGCTGTGTGCGGCCACGTCAGTCATCGTCACCGTGCATCCGCAGATGCTCGACGTGGCCTCGATGAGCCAGTTCCTGTTCATGACCTCCGATCTTCTGGCCGTGGTGCGCGAGGCGGGTGGGGAGCTGAATTTCGATTTCCTGCGCTATCTCATCACCCGCTATGAGCCCAATGACGGGCCGCAGACGCAGATTTCCGGATTCCTGCGCACCCAGTTCGGGGACAGGGTGCTGACCGCGCCGATGCTCAAATCGACGGCGGTGTCGGATGCGGGGCTTTCCAAGCAGACGCTTTACGAAGTGGGCCGCGAGAACTTCAACCGCGCCACCTATGATCGTGCCTATGAGGCGCTGACGGCGGTGAATGCCGAGATCGAGGCACTGCTCATCCAATCATGGGGACGCAAGCCATGAGCCGGTTGACAGCTGTCAACTTGTCCCGCGCGGTGCGAATCGGAGCCTCGCGCCGTTCAAATTCGGCCGCGATCTATCCACACCTGGCGAATCTCCGCGATGATGCGCAGCAGGGAGGTGAGGGCTCATGAATACACGCAAGAACAGACTGCGCTCGCTGCTGTCCGGGGAAGCGCCCGCCGCTTCGGTCGACGATGCCAGTGCAACCGCTTCGCCGGTGCCGGCGTCCGAGCCGGCTGCCGCGCCGAAGCGGGCGACGTCGGCCGCCGTCAAGGCCATGGGGCTGACGCTCGGCTCGCTGTCGCAGGAGGCGCAGGAGGCCGGCCGGCTGCGCGAAATGCTCGCCGCCGGCGAGCGCGTCGTCGAGATCGATCCACAATTGCTGGAGCGCTCGCCCTTCCTCGACCGCCTGAGTGATGGTGCGCGCAATGACGAAGATTTCGCGGCACTCAAGGCCAGCATGGCCGAGCACGGCCAGCAGGTGCCGGTTCTGGTGCGCCCGCATCCCGACCCGGAGAAAGCGGCACGCGGCCTCTATCAGATCGCCTATGGCCATCGCCGCGCGCAGGCGGCCCGCGAGCTTGGCCTGCCAGTGCGCGCCGTGGTGCGCACGCTGGACGATGCCGCGCTGGCGCTGGCGCAGGGCAAGGAAAATGCCGAGCGCCGGGCGCTGTCCTTCATCGAGCGGGCGTTCTTCGCCAAGGCGCTGCTCGATCATGGCTTTGACCGGGCGACGGCGCAGGTGGCGCTTTCCGTCCACAAATCGGAGATGACGCGCCTGCTGCAGGTAACCGAAAACGTGCCGCTGGATATCGTCCAGGCGATCGGCCCCGCGCCGAAGGCCGGGCGCCCGCGCTGGATGGAACTCGGCGAGTTGCTGGCCGCTGACCGGGGCGGGCTGGCGCATGACGAGATCGCCCTCAGCGCTTTCCGTGAGGCGGACAGCGACACGCGCTTCCAGCGGCTGTTCGATCGCCTTCAGGCGTCCGCGAAGCGGCGTGCCGCGGGTGGTGCAACGGGCGGGGCCCGCCGGATCGCGGATGCGCAGGGCAGGGTGCTGGGCGAGGTCGCGGTGGCTGGCAAGGCCGCCCGCCTGACCATTCCGGCCAGCGCCGGCAGCGGTTTTGCCGATTTCGTCGCCGACGAGCTGCCGCGCCTGCATGCCGCGTTTCTGGCGGCGCAGAGCGAAGGCAAGGCGGACTAGAGCATGTCGTCCGGAAACGGGATCCGGTTTCGGGCGGCACATGCAGGACGGGAATTGCAGGCGCAGGAAGCGATCCGAACGGACGCAAGGCGCTTAGAAAAAGGGATTTGCCGGCAGGGTTGCATCCTTCCCGGCATGTGAGCCGAAAACGGAAACCAGAAGCGGAGAAGCAGGCAAGAAAAAAGGCCCCCAGAACGTCACCATCCCGGAAGCCCCTTTCGATGTAGCAATCTGAAAGAATCACTTCCGCACATTATTGTCAAGCCGTGGTGCGTCCTGGCCGGGTGTTTTTATGCCTCGGAGATGAGGTGATTCTCATGACGGAGCGTTTTGCGACGACGCCTTTCGGCGGCGCTCGGATAAGTGCGGCCCAATTCCGGCATCGCGAGGCGGTGGACCGGCGCAGGGCTGAATTGAACGAAGGCGGCAACGATACCGGCCGCACCGAAAAGTGGCAGCTCATCCGGGCGCTGACCGAGGCGCGCGCCGCGTTCGGCCTGTCCGATCGCACCATCGTGGTGCTTGATGCGCTGCTGAGCTTCCATCCCGAGCGGGAACTGGACGGATCGCAGCCGGTCATCGTCTTTCCTTCCAATGCGGAGCTTTCGCTGCGCAGCCGGGGCATGGCCGATGCGACGCTGCGCCGTCATCTGGCGGCGCTGGTCGAGGCGGGGCTGATCCTGCGCCGCGACAGCCCCAATGGAAAGCGCTACTGCCGCCGTGACGGCTATGGCGAGGTGGAGAGCGCCTTCGGCTTCGATCTGTCGCCGCTGGCGCTGGCAGCGCCCGCCATCCACGAGGCCGCGGAAGCGGCACGGGCCCATGAGCGGCTGTGCAGGCGCCTGCGCGGCGAGATCACCATCCACCAGCGCGATGTCGCCAAGATCATCGAGGCAGGCCGGGAAGAGGGGGCAGGCAGCCAGTGGGAGCGCTTTGCCATGGATCTGATGCCTTTGTGCCGTCGCCCTGGCCGCAACGTCTCCAGCTATGTCCTGGAGGAGCGACGCGATGCTCTGGTCAGGCTTCGGGCCGAGGTAGAAACAGCCTATCTGAATGCTCTCGATAATCAGAATATGAGCGGCACTGACGCTGGTTCTGAGCGGCAATATCAGAATTCAAATATAGATCATCCATTTGAATATCGCTCAGAAAAAGAGCTGAAGCCGAAAACCGAGCCAGACCGCAAGCATCTGCCCGATGGGGAGGTTTGGCGGGAAGAGGAAGCAGGAGGGCTATCGGAGGCGGGCCGGGCGCCTGAAACCAAGAGCCAGCCGGTTCCGCTCGACTATCTGCTGAAAACCTGCCCGACGCTGGCCAGCTATGCCCGCGACGGCATCGGAGACTGGGGGGATGTGCTGGCAACGGCGCAACTGGTGCGCTCCATGCTGGGCATTTCGCCCGATGCCTGGAACAAGGCATGCGCGGCGATGGGCAAACTGACCGCTGCGGTGGTCATTGCGGCCATTCTGGAGCGATCCGAAGCGATCCGCTCGCCGGGAGGCTATCTGCGGGCCCTGACCGAACGCGCCGAAAGCGGACGTTTCTCGCTGCTGCCGATGCTCACAGCTCTGGAAAGGGCAGGGGAAAAGGCCGCCGACGGGCTGAATTGACAGCTGGCAACTGCCTGCAAGGCCGATTTGGGTGCGGCAGGCAGGCAGCATGGCCATCATGCGGATGATTGCCGGATCTTGCTTCTCTGGGGGAACCGTCGGGCCGATGCAGGAGCAGAGTGATGCGGGCAGGGACGAAAGGTGGCTGTTGGAACGTGGCTTTGCCTGTTCTTGCTCAACTTCCCGGCAATGGCGGGCGTTTCAGGGCCATTGTCTGGTGCGGGCCAAAAAAAGGGCCGCGCATGATGCACGGCCCTTGTCATGGGAGATGGGTCGGGGGCAGAGCCCTTGCAGGCTCCGCTTCCCTGTCAGGCGGTCAACTTTCCGCAGGCGTCCGCGATGCGTTGCAGGGCTGTGACCAGTTCCTGCTCGCCGGTGGCGTAGGAAATGCGGAAATAGGGCGAAAGACCGAAGGCCGAGCCCGGCACCACCGCCACATGCGCCTGTTCGAGCAGGTAATCGGTGAAGTCGGCGTCGGTTTCGATCGCTTTCCCGGCCGGCGTGCGCTTGCCGAGGATGCCGGCGCAGCTGGCGAAGGTGTAGAATGCGCCTTCGGGCGTGCGGCAGGTGAGGCCATTGATGGCGTTGAGCCCGGCGACCACCATGTCACGACGCTTGCGGAAGCTTTCCTGCCGGCCGGCCAGAAAATCCTGCGGCCCGTTCAGCGCCTCGACCGCCGCGGCCTGCCCGATGGAGGAGGGGCAGGAGGTGGCCTGGCTCTGGATCACCGCCATCGCCTTGATCAGGGCCTTGGGGCCTCCGGCATAGCCGATGCGCCAGCCGGTCATGGCATAGGCCTTGGACACGCCGTTGATGGTGAGCGTGCGGTCCTTCAGGCGCGGTTCCAGTGCTGCCGGCGTGACGAAACGAAAACCGTCATAGACGATGTGCTCATACATGTCGTCGACCATCAGCCACACATGGCGATGCTTCAGCAGCACGTCGAGCAGCGGGCGATAGTCCGCTTCGCTGTAGGCCGCGCCCGAGGGGTTCGACGGCGAATTGAGCAGCACCCAGCGGGTTTTGGCGGTAATGGCCTGTTCGAGCTGGTCCGCGCGCAGGCGGAACCCGTTTTCCTCGTCGCAGGGGATCAGCACCGGCACGCCGCCGCAGATCTCCACGATGTCGGAATAGGAGGTCCAGTAGGGTGTCGGGATGATCACCTCATCGCCGGCATCGATGGTGGCCATGAAGGCGTTGAACAGGATCTGCTTGGCCCCCGTCGCCACCGTGACCTCGTCGAGCGCGTAGTCGACGCCGTTTTCGCGGCGGAATTTCTCCGCCACGGCCTTTTTCAGCTCCGGCGTGCCGTCAAGGCCGGTATATTTCGTGTCGCCGCGGTCGATGGCCGCCTTCGCGGCCTGCTTTACGTTATCTGGCGTGTCGAAATCGGGCTCGCCGGCACCCAGAATGATGACGGGCAGGCCTTCACGCTTCATGGCAGCGGCGCGGGCGCCGATCTGCAGGATTTTGGAAACGCCGACGGAGGCGATCCGCGAGGCGGGCCGGAAGCCCGCCTCCCCAATGTCAGACCTTGCGTTCATGGTGGCTTACTCGATGTCGAAGGACACGCCCTGCGCCAGCGGCAGAGCCTTGGAGTAGTTCACCGTGTTGGTGGCGCGGCGCATATAGGCCTTCCAGGCGTCGGAACCGCTTTCGCGTCCGCCGCCGGTTTCCTTCTCGCCGCCGAACGCGCCGCCGATTTCAGCGCCGGAGGTGCCGATATTGACGTTGGCGATGCCGCAGTCGGAGCCATCGGCTGCAAGGAAGCGCTCGGCTTCCTGCACGTTGAGCGTGAAGATCGACGAGGACAGACCGGCAGCAACCGCGTTGTGATCGTCCAGCACGGCGTCGAAGTCGGAATATTTCATGACGTAGAGGATCGGCACGAAAGTTTCTTCCAGAACCGGGCCGGCCTGCTTCGGCATTTCGACGATTGCGGGCTTCACGTAATAGGCGGTGTCCTTGCCGGCTTCGGGAACGCGTTCGCCGCCGGTGACGGTGCCGCCCTCGGCTTTGGCAGCTGCCAGCGCCTTTTCCATGGCGTCAAAGGCCTGCTTGTCGACCAGCGGGCCGACGAGGGCCGAGGTTTCCAGCGGATTGCCGACGGAAACGCTGGTGTAGGCCTTCTTCAGGCGCGGCACGAGCTGATCATAGACGCTTTCATGCACGAACAGGCGGCGCAGCGTGGTGCAGCGCTGGCCGGCGGTGCCCATGGCGCCGAAGGCAATCGCGCGCAACGCCATGTCGAGATCGGCCGAAGGGCAGACGATGCCGGCATTGTTGCCGCCGAGTTCGAGGATCGAGCGGGCGAAACGCTTGGCAAGGCGCGGGCCGACTTCACGGCCCATGCGGGTCGAGCCGGTGGCCGATACCAGCGCCACTTTTGCATTGTCGACCAGCGCTTCGCCGATGGTGCGGTCGCCGATCAGCACGGTGCTGAGATTAGCGGGGGCATCGCCGAAGCGGGCCAGCGCGCGCTCAAGGATCGCCTGACAGGCAAGTGCGGTCAGCGGGGTCTTTTCGGAAGGCTTCCAGACGATGGAATCGCCGGCGACGAGCGCAAGGGCTGCATTCCATGACCACACGGCGACGGGGAAGTTGAAGGCCGAGATGATGCCGACGACGCCCAGCGGGTGCCAGGTTTCCATCATGCGGTGGCCGGGGCGCTCGGTGGCGATGGTCAGGCCGTAGAGCTGGCGTGACAGACCGACGGCGAAATCGCAGATGTCGATCATTTCCTGTACTTCGCCGAGGCCTTCGGAGGTGATCTTGCCGGCCTCGATCGAAACGAGACGGCCGAGATCGGCCTTGGCGGCGCGCAGCTCTTCGCCGAGCAGACGAACCAGCTCACCGCGGCGCGGCGCCGGCACCAGACGCCATGCCCTGAAGGCTTCATGCGCGGCATCGATGGCAGCGGCTGCTTCAGCGGCCGAAACGGTCTTCAGCGCGCCGATCTGCTCGCCGCTGACCGGGCTGAAGGAAGCCATGTCGCCGCCTTCCCATGCCGCGCGGGCAACGCCCAGCTTGTCGAGAATGGTTGCGGTTTCCTGTTTGACGTCGACTGTCATGATGCGATCTCCGTTGTCGTGACTGGTCAGAAAGTTGCGGCCCCGAGGGGACCCGGCGAAATGTTGGCCTTGAGCGCGGCGGCAAGCCTGCGCACTCCGGCCGGCGTATAGCGGTCGTAAACCGCCTGGTTCTTGCGCCCGAGCGCATGTTCGGCGCTGAAACTGCCGTCAAACTCCTCCACGGCGACGCGGAACACGAATTCCCGCAGCGCCGGCTCGAAAGCGGGGTCGGCAAGGCGCGGATCGTCCTTTGCCACCACCAGATTGAAATGCACGCCGCCATCGCCGATATGGCCGAAATCGCAGATGGTGATGCCGGTAAAGTGCTGCGGCAGTTCCTGCTTCATATAGGCGAGGAAGCGCATTACGTCACCGCGGCGGAACGACAGATCGAAGGCTATCAACCGCCCCGCGTGGCGCACGCCTTCCGAAAGCGCATGGCGCAGCGCCCACATTTCATGGGTGGGGCCGACGAAAGCGTCTTCCAGCAAGCCGTCTTCGCCTTCCCAGATCAGACCCAGCACATCCTCAAGAACCGATTGGAGCGCCTGTTCGCCCTCGCGCGGCGCATTGCTGCGTGAGATTTCGGCAAGAATGACGAAACCGGGAACGACGCCGGCCTGAAACGGATTGCGCAGCGACGGCACATGGTCGAGCGCGGCAGCGACCGCATGGCCCGACATGCCCTCGAATGCGGAAAGACTGGAGCCCAGCGCATCTTCCATGGCGAGCAGCAGGGCCGGAACATGGGCGGGCGAGGCGGGCACCAGCAGCGCGGTTGCCGACTGGCGCGGCAGCGGCTCCACGTTCAGCACGCATTCGGTGATCACGCCGAAACTGCCGGAGGTGCCGATGAAAAGCTGCTTCCAGTCGATGCCGGTGTTGTTCTTGCGCAGGCCGCTGCACAGATCGAGCACCGTGCCCTGTTCATCGGCCAGCACCACCTTGAGGCCCAGCGTGTTGCGGCGCACATCGCCATAGCGCAGGAAGCGCGAGCCGCCGGTATTGGTGGCGATCATGCCGCCAAGGCGCGGATCGGCGCCGAGATCGATGGGAAAGAACAGCCCCTCGCCTTCCAGCCTGCCGTTGAGATCGGACAGGCGAAGGCCCGCGCCGGCATGAACGGTGCGGTTCACCCGGTCGAGCTCACAGATGCCGGTCAGCCGGTCGAGGCTGAGAATACCCTGCGTGCCGCTGCCGTCGGGCGTCGAGCCGGAAACGAGGCCGGTATTGCCCGATTGCGCAATCAGCGGCAGGCCATGGCGCACGCAATGGGAAACGACCGCCGAAACCTCCTGCGTCGTGGCCGGGCGGGCAACGAAAGCGGCGCGCCCCTGATCGTAGCGCGCCCCGGTCTCATAAGCCGACATGTCATCGCAACCGCTGAGAAGCCCCTTTGGCCCAAGGATCTTCCGCAGTGCGCTGATATGATCTTCACTGATCATGAAAAACCTTATTCCGCTGCCTGCGCCGGAGTGACCACGGCAAGGCAGTTTTGGATGGAAGCCCGCTCGATTTCAGCATAATGGGCGAATTCGTCCAGCACGGAAGCACCGAGATCGCGCTCGAACATGATCTGGTTGGGGCTGGCGGTAAACTCCTGCGCGGCGTCGTCACCCAGATTGGACTGGAAAATGCCGGCCGCGCTGACGGGCAGGAAATCCTCGTAGACGATGGGATCGAACTGCACCAGGCCTTGCGCGATCGCCGTTTCCAGATCGACACGCATGACGGCAGCCTTGCCGGTTTCGGTCAGGCTGTAGCGGAAATAGCCGAGCCCGGCCTTGCGGATGCCGTCCCAGTCGTCGGGGAAAGCCGTAAACACATCGGCAAGTGCGGCTTCGTACTCTGCCGCGTTGGAGCCATCGGCGGCAGGGCGAACCCGCGCGCGTGTGTCGCCCAGCAGCTTGTCGTAGAGCGCGCGGCCTTTTGGCGTCAGCGCCACGCCGCGCTGCTCGATCTCGCCGAAGCGGGCGGTGTGGGAACCGGCCTGCCATGTGCCATCCGCGCCCCTGAAGGAAACCGCCTCCTCAAGCGCCTTGAACGAAGTCTGGCGCAGCAGGATCGGGCAGGCGCGGGTAGGGGGGCCTTCGACCACGGCTTTCGGCGCGATGCCATGCTCGGGCATCAGCTTCTGCACCCTGTCGATGTCGAGCGTGCGCGGCGTGAGGTGGTTGATGTGCGGGCCACGGAACGAGACCACGTCGGCGATAAGCCGGTGGGCGTCATGCAGGCGCCTGTACATGCCGGCATCGACGATGGCCTTGTCGTGCCAGCGGAAGGTTTCCAGCACTTCCGCGACGAAACGTGCGGCGTCCTCGCGGTCGAGCCCGCCATTGCGCTCGGCCTTCCCGATCAGCGCCACCGCGCCCTCGGTGAAGATGTTGCGGCCGGCGAGCACCCTGGCCGCCTCGGCGCGCAGCG
Source organism: Aquamicrobium sp. NLF2-7 (assembly GCF_022359935.1). Classification (NCBI taxonomy): domain Bacteria; kingdom Pseudomonadati; phylum Pseudomonadota; class Alphaproteobacteria; order Hyphomicrobiales; family Phyllobacteriaceae; genus Aquamicrobium; species Aquamicrobium sp. NLF2-7. The sequence goes on from NZ_JAKSED010000003.1 coordinate 205,605, forward strand.
TCTCGTCGGCGATGAGATCGAGCCGCAGCAGCGAGGTGAAGACGCGGAAGGGATTGCGCTTCAGGCTGGCATCCTCGACCGGACGGAAGGCGGTGGAATGCACCGGAACGCCCGCCGTCGACAGATCATAATAGCCGACCGGAACCATGCCCATGACCGCGAAGGCGCGGCGCATCATGGCAAGCTCATGGCGAGTGCCGAGACGGATCGCGCCATGGCGCTCTTCGGAAATGCGCTCCAGCGAATCCGTCGCCGCCAGCCGCTGTTTCAGCTGCGCATCGTGGAGAAGCGTCTCCTCATTGACCTTGCCCACCAGCGTCATCAGCGTGCCATAGGCCGGCACCTCGTCGCGATACATGGCCGACATGGCGGCTGAGAAGGCGGAGCGGATGTCGTCGGGGGAGACCAGATGCGCGTTCATGGCGGTGCAAAATCCAGGCTGAGACTATCAATCATGCAGTTTTCAGATCATATTGCAGCCGAACCAACCGTTCCAATGACTGTTTGAACTGTTTTGATGCGATAGCGGAATGAACGCCAGCCGTACACTGATGCCGGACCTGATCGTGCTGCAGTCGTTCGAGGCCGCCGCACGCCATGGAAATTTCACCAAGGCGGCGGCGGAGCTGAGCCTGACGCAGAGCGCGGTGAGCCGGCAGATCAAGCTGCTGGAAGATCAGCTCGGCGTTGCCCTGTTCGAGCGGATCCGCAAGCGGGTGGTGCTGACGGCGGCGGGCCACCAGTTGCAGCCGGAAGTGCGCCAGCTGCTGCAGCAGGCCGAGCACATGATGCTGCGCGCCAGAGCAGCTTCTGCCGGAAAGGTGCTGACGGTCGCCACCCTGCCCACCTTCGGAAGCCGCTGGCTGATGCCGCGCCTGCCCGATTTCATGGACAGGAACCCCGGTGTGATCGTGGACGTGGCCTCGCGCTCGCAGCCCTTCGACCTCACCGCGGAAAGTTTCGATCTGGCGATCCATTACGGCCAGCCGATCTGGGCGCATGCGAGCTGCACCTATCTGTGCAGCGAAATGATCTATCCCGTGGCGAGCCCGGCGCTGATCGGCAAGGCCGGCCTTGCCGATGTCGGGGATATCATCGGCCAGCCGCTCCTGCACCTGGCCACACGCCCGAAACTGTGGTCGGAATGGTGCCAGCGCAACGGGTTGAGCGACGAAATGGCCTACAGGGGCAGCCGCTTCGATCAGTTCAGCATGATCATCGAAGGCGCGCTGGCAGGCATGGGGGTTGCGCTGCTGCCGAAATATCTGATCGAGGGCGAGCTTGCGAGCGGCACGCTGCGGCTTTTGGACGACGCCCCGATGCCGACCGACAACAGCTATTATGTCGTTCTGCCCGACGGCAAGCGCAACAGCACATGGGGCCAGCTGTTTCAGGAATGGCTGCTGACGCAGGTCGCCGGCGGGCTGAGCTGAATTTTCCGGCTCCGACATGGAGCAGCAGGCGCTCTGACGCGCGTTGCCGCAGCTATTGGAGCTGTTTTCCGGTCCACCTTCATGCGGTCAGGCGATCCCGCCTGACTGGAACATGCTTATCGCCGAACGCGCCCATATAGGCGGCGGCCGTCGTTGCATAGGCCACCCCAAAAAAGGGCCGCTTCACGGCCCGCAGTTCGCCCGCCATATCGGGTGCCGGCTTGTTCCCGCATAAGGGTGCCTGCGGCTGGCGGTGAGAATTTTCCGCGTGGTTTCTGGGAACTGCATTTGCATCCGGGAAGCCGGATATCTGTCGCGACGGGACAAGAGGGCGTTTTCTCCTTCGGCTGGGGGAGGGGCCTGCGGGAAACCCGTTGATTGCAGGACCGGGCTTTCAGGAAGGTGGTTTCGTCTGCGCCTGCGTTGACGCCAACGGCATCCCCGTGCGGGATGCGAACCATCAGTCTGCAAATCCGTCCACACCATTCGCGCCTGTGCGGGGATTGCCAAATGGCGGCGGGTGCTTCCAGTTGCCGGTGCAAATGGCGAAGAAGTTCTGCCGAAACCGCCTTAAAGCCCCGCGGCTTTGGTGAGGTTGATGCGGAAACGGTCGCGGCGGCGCTGATATTTGCGGGTCATCTCGGCGGAGGCGTGGCCGAGCTGCTTTTGCAGATGCCGCTCTTCGGCCTCGGCCGATGAGGCGAGGCCTGCTCGGAGGGAGTGTCCGGCGAACAGGGCAGGGCGGTCCTTTTCGGAGAGATCGCCGCGGACCCCGGCGGCAAGTGCGGCGCGCTTGACCAGACGGGCCACCTCCTGATCGTTGAGACGGCCGGGGCCGACCTTCTTGCCCTGTCCGGTGACCCGGCGAAACAGGGGGCCGTGGGCGATGCGGGCGAGGTTCAGCCAGGTCTGCAGGGCAACGACGGGGCAGGTGGCATCGGCGGAACCGCGCCCGATCTCGACCTCGCGCCAGCCGGTCTTGCCGCGCAGGGTGATGAGCAGTCCGCCGTCCAACACCTCGATCCAGCCGCGTCCGTCCTCGGTCTGGTCGCGGCCGCAGTCGAGCCCGACGATTTCGGAACGGCGCAGGGCGCCCGCAAAACCAAGCAGCAGCATGGCCCGGTCGCGCAGGCCGCGCAGGGTGCCGCGATCGAGCGTTTCCAGCATGGCGATCAGATCCTCCGGCAGGATCGCTTCCTTCTGGCGGGGAGGGGCGGCGTGGCGGTTGCGGATGCCGGCCATGACTGTGGCGATGTGGCGGTCCTTGCGGTCGAGGATCAGGCCGCGCTGCGCATAGTTCCATGCCAGCGCCGACAGGCGCCGCTCGATGGTGGAAACGGCATGCGGCTTTTTGGCCGCGGTGCGTCTGGCCGGACGGCCGGGCGCGTCATCTGCGGTTCCGGCGGCGAGGGCGGTGACGTAGAGCCCGACGATCTGCGGATCGGGCGGCATGGAGGCAAGCCCCTGACGCCGGCACCAGCTGGTAAAATGCGCCCAGTCGGCGGCATACGCCCGGCGCGTATTGGGCGAGGCGGCGGCATCGACATAATGACGCGCACGCTCGGCAAGGTTTTGCAGATGCGCGGGCAGCGCGGTCCCGGCACCCTGCATTTCCGGCACGGAAGGCGTGCCGGCGTGCTCCTGCCCGCCTTGATCGGGGCTATCATGCTCCAGATCGGCGTGATCCAGACCGGCCCCGCCCAGACCGGGCCCACCCAGACCGGCGCGCCCCGGACTGGCCATGCCTGGACTGTCCCCACCCGGACGGGCCCGATCCTCCCCTGAATGGCCGCCCGCCTGCTTCTGTTGCCGGTTTTCCGCTGCCGTGCTCGCGTGCTCCCCGGAAACGCCGTCTGCCGCGTCGTCGTCATGCAGGGCAGCAGAAGTCCGCGCCATATCCTGCTCCTGTTCGGCGGCCGCACCCTCTTCAGCCGCGTTTTCCGCGCTGGACCCCATGGTGCGGACCAGATCGACGATGTCGGGCAGATCGGTGTCAGGCATTGCGATTTGAGCTCCATGACGTGGCGAAAAGGCGAATCCGTCCCGCCAACAGTGTTTCCTGCGTCGCGCTGCGGCTGGCAAGCTCGCATTTCCGCGCTTCTGCCAGCCGGGAACGCCAATTTTGCACTGTGCAGTATAAGGAACGATAAGGCAACATTATCGGACTTCATAAAGAAAATACGTGCTGTGCGTTTATGACGATATAAACTCATGAAACCGTTTGCGCGACGGGCGGTATCTTGCCTGAAACCATCGCTGATGGAGAAAGGCGGGCCTGCCGGGTTCGCGCCCGCCATCAGAACCTTGCCGTCGTGAGGTGGGTAGCAATTTGCGTCTGTCGCCTCGAAATCCGCTGCGGGAATGAAGGCGAGCATTCCCAGCTGACGGCGGTCTTCATGCCGGAAAGACACGATGCGGGCCGGTTCCGGCAGGTTGTTGCCGACACTTTCAACATGTCGCCGGGGCCTGAATGGCCAAGGTGGCGCGCCGGGCGTTTCGGATCGGCAGCCCGGCGCGGCAAATGAGCTGACGGTTCTTGCCGCGCCGGCAGGCGTGGACATGGATTGGTCAAACTACCCTTCCGGCCCCGGTCCTCGGGATGCTTGTCGCGCTGGCGGGCGTGGAGATTAGGGCCGGCGTGATGTGAGGTGCCTTACGCCGGCAGCGGGGGCGCCGCAGCCATGGTGGCTTTCGCGGATCCCCGACAGGCCGGTCCTGCCCGCTGGCCGGGAGCAGGCCGCTGGTGCAAGGCGGAACCACCGCCAATGGCGGTTCGCGGCGCATGGGTTCGGCACAACAATCCGGCTCGGAGGTGCCGATCGCGTCGCAGGGCGTGGGGATGGGGCTGGCGTGGTGTCAGGTGCCTTGCGCCGGCCGCCGGCCGCCGGGCGACGCCGCCTTCGTGGATTCCCGACAGACCGGTGCCGCCTGCTGGCCGAAAGTGGGGCCGCTGGTGCAGAGCGGAACCGCCGCCAATGGCGGTTCGCGGCGTATGGGTTCGGCACAACGATCCGGCTCGGGGGGTTGCCGATCGCGTCGGGGGGCCTATCCTTGAGGCCATGCATGATGAGACCTTATCGTTGCACGGGCATGGCCGGTTGTCCTGCTCCCTTCCGGAAGATGCCTCTGGCCTCGCGCTCTTTCTGGACATAGACGGCACGCTTCTCGACATCGCGCAGACGCCGGAAGCGGTCGTGGTGCCTCCCGGTCTGCCCGACAGCCTGAAGCGGCTGGCGGAGCGGCTGGAGGGTGCGCTGGCGCTGATCACCGGCAGGTCGATCGGCACCGTCGACGCGCTTTTCAGGCTTCCCGCCACGGCGGTCAGCGGGCTTCATGGCGCCGAATGGCGCGGCGCGGACGGGCGCACCGCGACCATCGCGACAACCGAAGCTTTCGAGCTTGCGCGTCAGCATCTGCGTCGGCAGACGGCCGACATGCCCGGCGTCATCTTCGAGGACAAGGGCGCTGCAATCGCCGCCCATTATCGCCTTGCCCCGGAGCGGGAAGCGCAGGTGCGCGAGATGATGGAAGCCATTGCCGGTCCCATCTCCGATGGATGGGAGCTTCAGGAGGGAAAGCAGGTCGTTGAGCTGCGCCCCCGCGGGCGCGACAAGGGCGATGCGCTGGTTTCCTTCATGCGTGAAACTCCCTTTCGCGGCCGCCGGCCCGTGGCCATCGGCGACGACGTGACCGACGAGGCGATGTTTGCCGCCGCCAACCGGCTGGACGGCCTGTCCGTGCGCGTGGGCCTCGACGGCAGGCCAAGCCTCGCGCGGGGTCGCGTGCGCGCACCCTCTGACGTCCGCGACTGGCTTGCGAGGATATCGGCATGAACCAGCCCCTGTTTGCGCCCTCCCTCGATCTCGGCGTGATCGGCAATTCGAGCAGCGCCGCGCTCATCGACCGCAACGGTTCCATCGTGTGGATGTGCGTGCCGCGCATGGATGGCGATCCCGTCTTCTGCAGCCTGCTGGGGGAGGGGCCGGACAAGACCCCCGGCGATGGCGGGCGCTGGTCGATAAGCCTGAGGAACGTGGCCACCAGCGAGCAGCGCTATCTGCGCAACACGGCCATTCTGGAAACGGTGCTGACCGACCATGACGGCAACCGGCTGCGCATCACCGATTTCGCGCCGCGCTTCAAGGCGAACGGGCGTATCTTCCGCCCGCAGACGATCGTGCGGCTGGTGGAGCCGGTGGAGGGCGCGCCGCGCATTCAGGTGGATCTGCGCCCGCGCCACGGCTACGGCGCGCAGGAGCCGGAAACGACGCGCGGCACCAATCATATCCGCTTCCTGCTCGGCGGGCAGGTGCTGCGGATGACCACGGACGCGCCGGTGGAATTCGTCGAGCGCCGAACGCCGTTTCTGCTCGACCGGCCCTGCGCCTTCATCCTCGGCCCGGACGAGCGGCTGACGCAGGCACCCCTGCATACCGCCCGCGCTTTTCTTGAAGAGACGGAAAATTACTGGTGTGAGTGGGTGCGCTATCTCTCGCTGCCGATCGACTTTCAGGACGTGGTGATCCGTTCCGCTATCACCCTCAAGCTGTGCTCGCATGAGGAGACCGGCGGCATCGTAGCCGCGCTGACCACCTCCATTCCCGAATACGGCCAGAGCGGGCGCACATGGGACTACCGCTTCTGCTGGCTGCGCGACTCCTACTTCACCGTCAAGGCGCTCAACCTTCTGGGGGCAACAAAGACGATGGAGGACTATCTCGGCTATGTGTCGAACATCGCCGCCGACTCGCCCGACGGCTATCTGCAGCCGCTTTTCGGCCTCGGTCTGGAGCGTCTTCTCGACGAGAGGATCGTGGGCGACCTGCCCGGCTATCGCGGCTACGGCCCGGTGCGCAGCGGCAATGCCGCCTACACGCAGGTGCAGAACGACGGTTATGGCTCGGTGATCCTGTCGATCATGCAGTGCTTCTTCGACGAGCGCCTGCCGGTGATGGGCGGCGAAGCGCTGTTCGGCCGGCTGGAGCCGCTCGGCGATCAGGCCTTCGCCCGCTGGGACCAGTCGGACGCCGGCATCTGGGAGTTCCGCACCCGCAACGGTGTTCACACCCATTCGGCCATGATGTGCTGGGCGGCCTGCGACCGGCTGGCGCGCATCGCCGTGAAGCTTGGCCTCGACAGCCGCGCCGCGCACTGGCGCCAGCGCGCCGACATCATCCGCGCCGGCATACTGGAGCGCGCCTGGAACGAGGGCATGAAGAGCTTCGTCTCCTCCTTCGGCGGCGCCGACCTCGACGCCAGCCTGCTGCTGATGCCGGAGATCGGTTTCATGCCGGCGCAGGATCCGCGCTTTCTGTCCACGCTCGCCGCCTGCGAGGCGCATCTGCGCTTCGGCAACCATCTCTACCGCTATCGCGCGCCGGACGATTTCGGCGAGCCGGAAACGGCATTCACCGCCTGCACCTTCTGGCTGATCGATGCGTTGACGCGCGTCGGGCGCAAGGAGGACGCGCGCGCCATCTTCGCCGATGTGCTGAAGCACAGGAACCATCTCGGCCTGCTCTCGGAAGGGCTGCATGTCGAGAGCGGGGAACTGTGGGGCAACTTCCCGCAGACCTATTCCATGGTGGGCCTCATCAATGCGGCGATGCACCTGTCGCGCCGCTGGGAGGATGTATTGTGAGCCGGCTGATCGTCGTATCGAACCGCGTGCCCGACATCGGCAAGGGCCCGCCTCCGGGCGGGCTGGCCGTCGCGCTCAAGGCCGCGCTCGAAAAGCGCGGCGGCATCTGGATGGGCTGGTCGGGCAAGTCGAGCGGATCGAAGGAGCCCGGCCCGCTGCATGTGGAGGATCGGGACGGCATCACCTTCGCGCTTTCGGACCTGTCGCGGCGCGACCTGTCCGAATATTATGCGGGCTTCGCCAACAGCGTGCTGTGGCCGCTGTGCCATTACAGGCTCGACCTCACCGACTATGCCCGCAAGGACATGGCCGGCTATTTCCGCGTCAACCGCTTCTTCGCGGAACGGCTGCGGCCGCTGATCCGGCCGGACGACATCATCTGGGTACATGACTACCACCTGATCCCGCTGGCCTCGGAGCTGCGCCGGCTCGGCGTGGAAAACCGCATGGGCTTCTTCATGCACATTCCATGGCCGTCGCCCGATGTGTTCCTCACGCTGCCCGTTCACGAGGCGATCATCGGAGGGCTGACCGCCTATGACGTGGTGGGCTTCCAGACGAAGCACGACGCGACAAATTTCGCGTCAGGGCTGGAGCGCGAGGGCATCGGCGGCGATGCCGGCGATGGCTGGATGGAGGCCTATGGCCGCCGCTTCCGCGCCGGCACCTTTCCGATCAGCATCGCCACGCGCGAATTCGCCGAGCTGGCGCGCCGGGCCGTGCGCACGGCCGCCGTGCGCCGCTTCGCCGACAGCCTCGAAGGGCGCGACCTGATCATCGGCGTCGACCGCCTCGACTATTCGAAGGGCCTGACCCAGCGCATCGACGGCTACGAGAAATTCCTCGCCGCCAATCCGGCCTGGCACGGCCGCACGACCATGCTGCAGGTGACGCCGAAATCGCGCACCGAGGTGCCGGGCTATGCCGCCATGCAGCGCGAGGTCGCCGAAAGCGCGGGGCGGGTGAACGGGGCGATCGGGCGGCTCGACTGGGTGCCGATCCGCTACGTCAACCGCGCCATCGACCAGAAGGTGCTGGCCGGGCTCTACCGGGTGGCGCGCGTGGGCATGGTCACGCCGCTCCGGGACGGCATGAACCTCGTGGCCAAGGAGTTCGTCGCCGCACAGGACCCGGAAGATCCCGGCGTGCTGGTGCTGTCACGCTTCGCCGGCGCCGCGCAGGAACTTGATGGCGCCATCCTCGTCAATCCCTACGACATCGAGGCGGTCGGCAATGCCGTGGCGAAGGCGCTGTCGATGCCGCTGGAGGAACGGCGCGCACGCTTCACGCCGATGATGCAGCAGTTGAGCGAACACGACATTTCCCGCTGGTGCTCGGACTTTCTCGACGTATTGCGCGGCTGAGCCGACGGATGTTTGCGCAATTGCGGACGCTGAACCGCTTCGCATTTTGCAGGAATGCCCCTACCGCGCCAGGCGGCCTTCGTCGTCGATCAGGGTGAGCCGGCAGGGTGCGGCGTCGCCCCAGCGCCAGAGGACCAGATTGAGGTCGTCATCGCTCGCGCCATGGGCGAAGCTGCGCACCAGCAATCCATGGTAGCCGGCGGCCAGAAGCCTTGCGGCGAAGGCCTGCGTCGGGGCTTCGCCGGTGGCTTTCATCCGGTCGCGCCAGGTGGCGTCGGCAAGGGCTTCGCGGGTCATGCCTTCGGCCCGCAGGGCGGTGGCGTCCCGGCTGTCGAAGACACGCCCGATGTCGGCCTCATAAGCGACAAGGGTGGTCGGTTGCAGCGAGCCGACCTGATTGGCCTCGCGCAAGGCCGTCATGATCGACAGCGACGCATAGAGGGCCGGCGTTCCCTTGCGGTTGAAACGGCCGCCATAAAGCTCGGCGCCGCGGCCCGACAGCGGCGCGCGCGCATAGATCGGGTTCAGCGCCCGGTAGAGTGATCCGCGATACTCCATCGGCGCTTTATGCGTGCACGCCGGCGTCGACCGCGTCGATATAGTCGAGCACCTCGTCGGCCCGACCGTCGCGCACCAGCTGCATGGCCGTGAGGCCGGAGAAGCCCGGCAGCGGTTCTGACCTGTACCACGCATAGGCCATCAGCGCCGAGCCGAACCGGGGCTCGACCTTGTTGACGATCTCGGTCATCTCGCGCAGGCGCCGCTGCGTCTTGTCCGAACGAATGCGGTCCTTGCGCTGGATCGCATCCTTTCCGAGCCCCGCCGTGCGCGCGATCTCCTCGCTCGTCGTGCGCAAGGCGCTGGCGATCTTGCGTGGCGAGAACAGCCCGTCATCGGCATATTGAGCCAGACCCATCTGCTTGCCTCCATTCGGGAATACCAATTATTATGACGCAATATAGCGTCAGAATTTCTGGATTTCAATGGTCCGTGGCGGACGGCTTCGGCAACCCGCATATGCGCTGTCGTGCAAACAATCGTTCCCTGCCGGCAAAGACAAGCTTTTACGCAGGGCCTAGCTTTCCGGCTGCACGGTGCAAAAGACACCGGCAGTCCGCTCCGCAAGAAGGAGCGGGCCGTGTCAACGAGGCTCGGGAACGTCTCGGAAGCGCACATATCGCGACGAGGCTTCGCGCTGCGAGGGGAAAAACCCATGTCCGGAAAGATTTCGATGGAAGAGGTCGACACGCTCGACTTCTCGACGACGGCTGTGCCGCCGAATGCGCGCATGCCGAAATTCGGCCTGACCATGGCCTGGTGGGCCGTGTGCAGCGCCCTGTTCTATATTGTCGTCGGCGCGGCGCTGGCGCTTGGCTTCGGCAGCAAAAATGCCATCATCGGCATGGTGCTGTCGGTGATCGCCTATTCCGCGGTCAACGCGGTGCTGAGCCGCTATGCGATCAGGACCGGCCTGTCGGTCGCCCTGTTCTCGCGCGTGCTGTTCGGCAATGTCGGCGCGGGCATCGCCACGCTCATCTTCTGCGCCACGGCCATCTACTATGCGGTGTTCGAGGGCTCGGTGATCGCGGTCGGCATCAACACGGTGTTTCCGTCCGTCGCCTACCCGGTGGCGGCGCTGATCGTGGTGCTCTACAGCGTGCCGCTGATCTTCGGCAGCATCCAGAGCTGGCTCGACAAGTTCAACGGCGTGCTGCTGCCCTTCTACATTCTTGGCCTGATCGTGGCGGTGGCGCTCGCCATCGGCGAATATGGCTACAGCGACAAATGGCTCAATCTCGGCCCGGAGGGTGGCGCGCCCGCTTCCGGCTGGTGGTCCTGCTTCGTCGCCTATATGGGCGTGTGGGTGCTGATGATGTTCACCTTCGACTATGCCCGTTTCGGCCGGCAGGAGGATGCGGACTATCACGCCTGGTTCAACTTCGGCACGCCCTTCTACCTGATGGTCTTCGTGGTGAGCGGGCTGTTCGGCATGTTCATGGTCGCCACGGTGCCCGATGTCGGCGCGACGGAAGTTTCGGTGCTGCTGGCGCTTCTCAAGCTGATGGGCATCTGGGGGCTGGCGTTCGTGTGGATCACCCAGACCCGCATCAACACCGCCAATTATTATTTGGCGGCGGTGAACATGGAGGCGCTGGTCGCGGCCTTCGGCAAAATGCCCTTCGGCCGGATCGGCTGGGCGATTGCCGTCGGCGCCATCGTCTATGTGCTGATGCTGGCCGATGTCTTCGCCTATCTGCTTCAGGCGCTGGCCTATCAGGGCATATTCGTCGTCGCATGGGTGGCGGTCGCCATGGCCCATATTCTCAGCGATCGCTACGACCGGCTTTCCGGCGGTACGGTGGAATACCGATCCGAACAGGTGCCGGCCTTCAATCCGCTTGGCCTCACCGCATGGTTCGGGGCGGCCGCCATCGGCATCCTGCTCTATGTCTCGGGCGGAAGCTACGCGGATTTTTCCGCTCCAGCCACGGCTGTCGTCGCGTTCGCGATCTACGCGGCGGGTCTGCGCAGCGCAAAGCGCTCCTGGTTCTTTGCGGCCGGATAACCATGGTCCGCACCTGCCGGTTCAGGCCGGCGGGTGCGTTCCAAAGCAAGACTGGGTGCACTCAGATGCAAGACTCGGCAGCATGGCGAAACTAGCGTATTCCTATGACGAGACTATTGCAGGAGACGATAGCTCGGGGTTCCGGGGAAATGTGTTCGACGGCGGCGCGATATTGCGCCTGACCACGGAATGGGAGGTTCGAATGGACATCAGATATTCCACCGCCGATGCCAGTCCTGCCGCGCGCAAGCGTTACTGGAATGAAGCCGTATCGCAGACCTATTTCTCGCTCGACCTGACCTTCAGGAACGAGCCCCGCTTCGACGGTTCCCTCAACAACTGGAACCTCGGTACGCTGTCGCTGTCGCGGCTGGCATCGGACGGCCTGCTCTATCGCCGCCACAAGCACCATCTGCTGCACGAGCGCGACGAAAGCTACCTGATCACCGTGCCGGAACGCGCCGACGTGCATTTCCTGCAGGATGGCCGCGAGGCGCATTGCAAGCCCGGCCAGATCCTGGTCGAGCGCAGCCATCTTCCCTATGATTTCTCCTATGCCGAGGCCAATGCGCTGTGGGTGCTGAAGGTGCCGGGCAGCGTGCTGCGCTCGCGCGTCGTGCTGCCGGAGCGGCTGGCGTCCCTGAGCTTCGACGCGACCTGCGGGGCGGGCGCATTGTTCGTCGACATGATGCGTCTGGTCGCCGCGCGGCTGGAGGAGATGGACGATCAGGCGCGCACCATGTCCGGCCGCCATCTGGTCGACATGCTGGCCATGGCGGTTTCCGCCGACGAAAAGATGCTCAACGCCAATGCGTCCTCCGTGCAGATGGCGCATCTGTATCGCGTGGAGAACTTCATCCGTCTCAATCTGGCTTCGCCCTCGCTCAGCCCTCAAACCATTGCCGACGCCTGCGGCATTTCCGTGCGCTATCTGCACCAGCTTTTCACCGGCTTTGGCCGTTCGGTGAGCGAATGGGTGAAGTTGCAGCGGCTGTTGATGTGCAGGCACATGCTGTGCGATCCCGCCTGCCGGAAGAAGGTTTCGGAGATCGCCTATGAATGGGGCTTCAGCGATCAGGCCCAGTTCAGCCGGCTCTATCGCGCCGAGTTCGGCGAAACGCCAAGCGGGACGAGAGAGCGAAGCCGCATGACATCGCCCTGACTGACAGCGCCGGCATAACCAGCTGAGAGCGCTGCCGGCGCGCCCTTCCCATTACATTGCCAAAAAGGAGAACACGATGCCCAGCTTGCGTGTGGCGGTCGACGTCGGAGGTACGTTCACCGATGTCTGTATCATGGACGAGAAATCCGGAAGCATCCGGATCGAGAAGACCGCCTCGACCCCCGACCCGATCGACGGCATCCTCGGCGGTGTGGCCAAGGCGGGCGTGGACATGGCCGATGTGGCGCTGTTCTCGCACGGCACCACGGTTGCCACCAACGCGCTGATCACCCGCCGCCTGCCGCGCGCGGCGATGGTCTGCACCGAAGGCTTTCGCGACGTCATCGAGATCCGCCGCGCCAACAAGGAAGACCTTTGGGACACCTACAAGGACGTGGTGCCGCCTTACATTCCGCGCCGCGACCGGCTGACGGTGCCCGAACGCGTCGATGCCGCAGGCAAGGTGGTGAAAGCGCTCGATGAGGCGGCGGCCCGCGAAGTCGCCCGCATCCTGAAACGCCGCAACGTTGCCGCCGTGGCGGTGTGCTTCATGAACGCCTTCGTCAACGGCGCCAATGAAAAGCGCATGAAGGAAATCCTGCAGGAGGCGATGCCGGACGTTCCGGTCTCCACCTCGTCCGAAGTGCTGCCGGAAATCTTCGAGCATGAGCGCTTTTCCACCACCGTCGCCAATGCCGTCCTGACCCCTGTGGTGGTGGACTACACCAGACGGCTCGGCCAGCGCCTGCAGGAGGACGGCTACACCCGCGACCTGCTTCTGCTGCACACCGGCGGCGGCGTGATGACGCCGAAGAGCGTCGAGGATTTCGCCGCCCGCCTCGCCGGGTCGGGCATTGCGGCGGGCGCCATCGCCAGCCGCCAGATCGCCATGCTGTGCGGCTTCCGCAACTCCATCGGCCTCGACATGGGCGGCACCTCCACCGACGTGTCGCTGGCCTATGACGGGCAGTCTCGCGTCACCAAAGACTGGTTCATCGAATATGGCTATCCGATCCGCTTTTCCTCCATCGAGGTGCTGACCATCGGCGCCGGTGGCGGCTCGCTGGCCTGGCGCGACGAGGCCGGCTCGCTGCGCAACGGTCCGCAATCGGCGGGCGCCAATCCGGGACCGGCCTGCTACGGCAACGGCAACAGGCAGCCGACCAACACCGACGCCAATGTGGTGCTCGGCCGTCTCGGCACCAGCCTTGCCGGCGGCAAGATCACGCTCGATCCGGCACTGGCCGCGCAGGCGGTGACGGAAGGCGTCGCCGAACCTTTCGGCCTGTCCATTCATGCGGCCGCCGACGCCGTCATCAAGGTCGCCAACGCCAATATGTCGGACGCCGTGCGGCTGATCTCGATCAGCCGCGGCTATGATCCGCGCGACTTCGCGCTGGTCGCCTTCGGCGGTGCGGGCGCGCTGCATGGCGCCGCGATTGCGAAGGAACTGTCGATCCCCGCCGTGATCGTGCCGCCCAATCCCGGCGTCACCTCGGCGCTCGGCTGCCTGCTCGTCGACATGCAGCACGACTTCTCCGAAAGCTACATCAAGGCGGCTTCCGAAGCGGATGCCGCGACCATCGAGGCCGATTTCGCCCGCATGGAAAAGGATGCGGTGGAGCGGCTGGTGCATGAGGGCGTCGAGCCCGGCGACATCGTGCTCCAGCGCAGCGTCGATATGATGTATCAGGGCCAGTGGCGTTCGCTGGCGGTAAATGCGCCGACCCCTGTCACCAGCATCGCCGATCTGGTCGAGGCTTTCCACCGCGAGCACAAGCGCGAGTACAATTTCCGCCGCGACGAAACCCCGGTCAGCCTCTATCGCCTCAACCTGAAGGCCACGGGCATCGTGCCGAAGGCCGAACTGCCGAAGCATGAGCCGACCGGCGTCACACCCGCGCCGCTTCATCGCCGCCCGGTCTGGTTCGGGCCCGACGAGCCGCATGACACGCCGGTCTATGACCGCGACGACCTGCCGGCGGGCTTCAGCTTCGAAGGACCGGCCATCGTCGAGCAGCTCGACTCCACCGTGGTGGTGCCGCCCGGCACCAAGGCGGAAGTCGACCAGTATCTCAACATCATCATCCGCGTCTGAGAGGAACCAAGATGCTGACCAAGCCAACTCTCGATCCCGTCACCTTCGAGGTGCTGAAGAACTCCTTCATCACCACCGTCGACCAGATGGCGGAGCAGATCCTGCGCACCTGCTATTCCTTCGTCATCTACAACCGCGATTTTTCCAGCGCGCTGCATGATGCGGAAGGCAACTGCGTGGCGCAGGGCAACCAGGACATCGCCGTGCATGTCGGCACGCTCCACTTCACCTGCAAGGAGGTGATCCGCGCCTTTGCCGGCGATATGCATCCAGGCGACGTCTACGCCATCAACGACCCCTATGCCGGCGGCACCCACTTCAACGACGTGCGCCTGATCCGGCCGATCTTCCACGATGGCGAGGTCATCGCCTTCTCGCAGTCGAACGGCCACTGGTCCGACCTCGGCGGTTCGGTTCCGGGCTCCTTCGACGTCAGCGCCACCGACATGTTCAGGGAAGGCATGCGCATCACCCCGGTGCGCCTGTTCGCCGGGGGCCGCTTCTGCGAGGACGTCGCCCGGATGATCGCTTCCAACACCCGTGACCCGGCCTCGATCATCGGCGATATCCACGCGCAGGCACAGGCCACGCAGGTGTGCGAGCGCGAAATCCTGCGCCTTGTCGCCAAATATGGCGTCGACACCATAAAGCTCGGCATGGCCGCCGTGCAGGATTATGTCGAGCGCGCCATGCGCCAGCGCATCGAAGCGCTGCCGGACGGCGAGTGGGAAACACAGGACTTCATCGATCAGGACCCGGCCGGCGAAGAGGGGCTGATCCCGATCAGGGTGAAGCTGACGATCAAAGGCGACCGCGTCAGCTACGACTTCAGCGGCTCTCACGCCACCATCGGCTCGATCTACAATTCCGCCTTCGGCTCCACCTTCTCGGCGGTGGCGGCGGGCATGAAGACCTTCTTCCCCGACCTGCCGCTGAACAGCGGCTTCTACCGCCTGTTCGACATCACGGCACCCGAGGGCTCCATCGTCGATGCCAGATGGCCGGTGGCGGTGACGGGCTTCCTGATGCCGTTCGAGAAGATCATGAACGCCATCTACGAGATGTGGTCCAAGATCCTGCCCGAACGCGCCATCGCCTGCGCCTTCAACCTCGAATATCTGCTGACCGGCGGCCGCGACGCGCGCAGCCCCGAAAAGCCGATCTTCATGTTCTACGACTGGCTGCCGGGGGGCTGGGGCGGGCGCAATGGCCGCGACGGCTGCAACGTCACCACCGCCTGCTTCGGCACCGGGCTGATGGCGCAGCCGGTGGAAGGCCAGGAGCGTGCCAACCCGATGATGACCACGCGCTTCGAGGTGCTGACGGATTCCGCCGGCCCCGGCAAATGGCGCGGCGGTGCGGGCGTGCAGAAAACCTCCGTCATGCTGGAGGCCGAGAACACGGTGATCTCCTACATCTGCGACCGCGAGCGCGCCGTGGTGTGGGGCATCGAAGGCGGCCTGCCATCCATGCCGCACGGGCTGACGCTGCGCCGTCACGGCTCGGACAAGCCCGAATGGCTGGGATCGGTGTTCTCCAACGTCGCCATCGGGCAGAACGACGAGTTCGGCCGCCCGACCGCCGGCGGCGGCGGCTTCGGCGATCCGCTGGAGCGCGACCCCCGGCGCGTGTTGCAGGACGTCATCGACGATTATGTCTCGGTGGAGCGCGCCGCGCTGGATTATGGCGTGGTCATCACCCCGGTCGATCCCGAAATCTGCGAATACGAGATCGATGCGGAGGCGACGAAAAAAGAGCGCGAGCGCATCCGGGCGGAACGCAACGGCTGGCTCGCAACCCCGCCTGAAGAGGTGGCGGCCCTGTTCCAGGCCGGAAAGATCAATGCGCTCGATGCGGTGCGGCGCTATGCGGTGATCCTCGACTGGGACAAGGGGACGCTTCTGCCGAAATCCACGGAGCAGTTCCGCGAGATGTACCACAAGCGCACCGCCTCCTGCTGGGCGGCAGCCTGAAACCGCCTCTCTCCATTCCGCCGGATTTTATGGTCCGGCGGCAGGTTTTACGGGCGGCAGGGATGCCGCCTGCCGCCTTGGGGACGCCGCTCCGGAGTTTCCCCCAACCTGCGCCATCTGATCAGGTCTGCATGCTCCCGTCCTGCATGACGGAAACATGTTTTCCTGCGATGAAGCTGTCCTCGCGGGGGTAGCCAGTCCCGTCACCGGCTGCGGCCTATCCGATGCTTAGCGCAGGTTGGTTTCCGAGACATATTTCTCCAGCAGCGCCTTCAGGGTTATGGCGGCGGCGGGCAGGGCTGTGTCGCGTTTGCTGATCAGGAAAACGTCACGGCCGATGCGGTGCCCCTCGATTTCCCTGAAGCCGATGGAATCCTTGCGCACGAGTTCCGCCACGAGCCGCGGCACGATCGATATGCCCATGCCCTCGCATATCATGCCTTCGATCGCCTGCCAGTCCGAGAGTTCGTAGCTGGCCTGCTGCATGGCGGCTTTCAGTTCGGGATCGCGGTCGATGATCTGGCGCATGCCGCCGCCCTCCGCCCAGGCAATGATGGATTGCCCGCGCACTTGTGAAGGCGATACCGGGCTCCGTTCAGCCATGATGGCCATGTCGTTGCGGCCGATCATCACCAGCGGGTCGTGCATCAGTTCCTGATGCGTGAAAATCCCTTCCTGCTCGCATGTCGACACGATCCCCAGATCCGCCTCGCCGATTTCCACGCGCTTGCGCACTTCGCTCGACAGGCCGGACAGGACGCGGACCTTCAGGTCCGGGCGCGTGCGTGACACTTCTTTCAGAAGGCTCGGAAAGAAGACGGGAATGATGGAGGTGACGGAGACGGCAATCGTCACCTGCCGTCCGCGATCCTTCAGTCCCCGGCGCAGCTCCCCGATGGTCCGGTCGAAATCCGACAGCACGCGGTCGGCGATCGCCGCGACCCACTCGCCCTCCTTCGTCAGGCTGACCCGACGCGTCGTCCGGTCCAGAAGGGTGGCGCCGAGCCCGTCCTCGAACCGCTTTATGGCAATGGAAAGAGCAGGCTGCGAGATCGACAGCTGCTCGGAAGCAATGCGGAAATTGCGGCAGATCGCGATTTTCTGGAACACCCGCAACTGCCTGATGGTCACGTCCATACCCGCTTTCCTCCACTCGCACGGGCCCCAAAGGTGCCGCTTATTGATAAACAAACATTGTTAAAACTAAAATTCAACAAATTGGACAAATGGATTTGCACGCCTCAGTCTGAGGTCATCAGCCGCCACTTCCGGCCGGCCGGCAAACATTGAACGAAAGCATGATCGACAAATTTCACACTTCCGCCGCCGATGCGCTCGGCCATGTCGAGGACGGTTCGACCGTGCTGATCGGCGGTTTCGGGGCCGTCGGCCAGCCGCTGGCCCTCATCGACGGCCTTATCGAAAACGGCGCCCGCGACCTCACCGTCGTGGCCAACAATGCCGGTGTCGGACGCGAGGGGCTGGCGCGGCTGCTGGAGCTGCGCAGGGTCCGCAAGGTTATCTGCAGCTTTCCGCGCAGTTCAGATCCGGTGGTGTTCGAAGAACTCTACAATGCCGGTCTGCTGGAGCTGGAGATCGTCCCTCAGGGCACTCTTGCGGAGCGGATGCGTGCAGCGGGCGCCGGAATACCGGCCTTCTTTACGCCAACGGCAGTGGGCACCGCCCTTGCCGGGGGCAAGGAGACGCGCACCATCGATGGACGCGAGCATGTGCTGGAATATGCCCTGAAGGCCGACATCGCACTGGTCGAAGCCTGGCAGGCGGACCGCTGGGGAAACCTGACCTACCGCCGCAGCGGTCGCAACTTCAACCCAGTCATGGCCACCGCCGCCGAAAGGACGATCGTCCAGACGCAGCACATGGTCGGGCTTGGTGCGCTCGACCCTGAAGCCATTGTCACGCCGGGGGTGTTCGTCGACGCCGTGATCCACGTTCCCTACGGCGATCCGCCGACTTTCTGAGACAGCATCATGACCCTGCACACACACATTCAGTCCCTGACCCGCTCCGCCATCGCAGCCCGCATCGCATGCGACATCGAGGAGGGGTGGTGCGTCAATCTGGGCATCGGCATTCCCACCCTCGTCGCCAACGTTCTGCCGCAGGATCGCGAAATCGTCCTGCACAGCGAAAATGGCATCCTTGGCATGGGACCTGCCCCGGCGCAGGACAGCATCGATCCGTGGCTGGTCAATGCCGGCAAGGAATTCGTCACGCTGCTGGATGGCGGGGCGTTCATCAGTCAGTCCGACAGTTTTGTCGTGGTTCGTGGCGGCCATCTGGACCTGTGCGTTCTGGGGGCCTTCGAAGTGGCTGCCAATGGCGACATCGCAAACTGGACGACATCGCTTGCCAGTTCCGCGCCGGCCGTTGGCGGTGCCATGGATCTTGCCGCGGGAGCGCGACGGATCTGGGTTGCGATGGAGCACCTCACCCGCAAGGGCACGAGCCGCCTGGCGCGCGCCTGCTCGATGCCGATCACGGCGGCGGGCGTCGTTTCGCGCATCTACACCAGCCATGCCCTGCTGGAGCCACGCGGCGATCGTTTCCAGGTCATCGAGAGCTTGCCGGGCCTGTCGTGCGAAGCCTTGCAGGCCATAACGGACGCGCCCCTTGTCTTCGGGGAGGCATGGCGTGGCGCGACCTACGGCGACAAGTGAAACAGGGACCCCTTGAGGGGAGGAGAAACGGATGATCATCGACGCCTTGCAATGCGGCACCTTCACGCCCGAAGTTCTTCGCGATCTTCGCGATGGGGGACTGGGCTGCGTCACCGTGACCTGCGGGTTCTGGGAGGGAACGCTGGAGTCGCTCGATTCCCTTGGCCGCTGGCGCGACCTCATGCATGAAAGCGCGGATGTGGCGCTTGTCGCCACCTGCGCGGAAGACCTGATCGCGGCGCAGGAGAGCAACCGCATCGCCGTGGTGCTCGGATTTCAGAATTCCAACCTTCTGGAAGGGCGCATCCGGCTGGTCGATCTGTTTGCCGATCTTGGCGTGCGCCAGATTCAGCTGACCTACAACAACCAGAACGAACTCGGCGCCAGCTGCTACGAGGAGCACGATTCCGGTCTCGCCCGTTTCGGCCGGGAAGTGGTGCGCGAAATGAACCGCTGCGGCATCCTCATCGACCTGTCGCATGTCGGCAACCGCACCAGCCTCGATGCCATCGAACATTCGATGAAGCCGGTGGCGGTAAGCCACGCCAACCCTCATTCGCTGTTTCCCCATGTGCGCAACAAGACGGATGATGTCCTGAAGGCGCTTGCCGAAAATGGCGGCGTCATCGGTCTGGCCACATACCGCAACATCACCGGCGATTATTATTGCAGCACGGTCGAGGCATGGACCGAGATGGTGGCGCGAACCGTCGATATCGTGGGAATCGATCACGTTGGCATCGGCACCGACCGCAGTTACGGCTCCGGCCCGGAATTCCTCGACTGGATGCGCCGGGGCAGATGGACGCGCGGTGTCAATTATGGGGCCGGATCGGCGCAGAAGCCCGGGAATGTCGACGACCCCGAGTGGTTCCTCGAAAGCCGCGACTTCAAAAAGATCGGGCCAGCGCTTAAAGCCCGTGGTTTCTCTCAGGAGGAAGCGGACAAGATCCTGTCCGGCAACTGGATGCGGGTTTACCGCGAAACCTTCGTGCGTGACGCCTCGATCCCCGTGGCCGGACGCTGACCATGGATGAAAGGCCGGCAGCCATGATTTCACGTCCCGGCATCACCCCGCACGGCAGGTTGCGCCCTGCGGCACTGGTGATGTCGCCGGCCCGCGCCGCTGCCGCCTTTCCTTCGCGCCTGAGCTTCGGGCGCACCGCAGTCGAACGCCTGCTGAAATCGGAATGCTCGTTTGAACGCGTGCGGATCGACCTCGATGCAGAGGGCGTCGGCAGCTGCCTCTACCGTCTGGTGGTCGACGGCCAGCGGTTCCATTTTCTGGTGGTCTCCGAAAATTTCGACCCTTCCGCCAAGACCGATCACAGTGCCGGCCGCAACTGGGACGCTTCCGCGGTTCTGTGCGAGGGCGACTGGTCGCCGGCCCGCGAGCAGATGCTGTTGGGTGAAACACCCAAACAAAGGCATGGCCGCTTCGACTATGACACGTTGTGCACGCTGCGCGGCAACCGCAGCGCAAGGCTGTTCAGCCACATCGTGGAAAGCCTTGCGCAGGGCTCTCAGCCTTCGGCAGCGCTGATTTCAGAGGTCGGCTATGCGTTGCGCACCACCGGCGTCATCGCGAACGGCGCGCTTGGCATGCGCCCCTTCGCCGGACTGGAGGCTGGCCATCCCTTCGCCCGGCCTTATGAAGTGCAGATGGTCTCCTCGCTGCTCTTGCGGGAATATACATTCGATCTTCTGGAAACCATGGCACGGCATCGCAATCCGCAGGCTGTGTCGCTGGCGCCGGCGCTGAAGCGCTTCATCGGCGTGGGCAATGCCGCCGGCGCGGGGCTTGTGCCCTTTATCGTCAACAACCCCGTGATCATCGACCGCTGGTGCCGCAGCTTCGAGGAAGCGCTGGCTCTGGCGCGTGACCGGCTGGCGGCGGAGCCTCATCTGTTGCGCACATTCGTCGCCCCTTTGCTCGACAAGGCGATCGCCTGGTTCAGCGCGGATCAGCGCAGCGGCAACGGCATCTATTGCCCGTCCTCGCAGACGGCCCGGGAGCTGGCGGGTCTGCGCGGGCTGATCAGGGATGCCGGCTCCGTTGCCGGGCTTCCGGACGCCCTCGACACGGCGCTGGCGGCCTGCAACGCCGAAACTGCCGAGGTTTTCCATGCCATCGCCATCGAGCTTCTGTCCGGGAATGAGGCCGCACGCTTCAGCGATGACCTGACCTGCCTTGGCGAACCTCATGTCAGACCGGCCCAGCCTATCGCGGACCTGCGCAGGGCGATCGAAACCGCATATGACTGGGCGCTGGAGATCGATTTCAGCGATCCCGACGCCAGTCATTATGCGTGGTACCGGTCGGTTGCCGCGCCGCTCGATCCCCGCCGCACGGTTCGCGCCACCGCTCCGTGGCCCGAAGTGGAATCGCGCATGGACATCGCCTGGAAAGTCCGCCAGCTCTACGACATGACGGCGGGCTACGCGGGGGCGATGGCCGCCGATCTCGTGAGCGACCATCCGCAATTGCGCGACATTGCGGCCCGGGTGCAGAGTTGCGCGGAACTGGACTATGCCGAGTTTCGCGACAACCTCATCGACTGGCGCTTTCGCCCTTTCGCCGCGATGCGCCTCAGCCTTGCCTTCTACGGCATGGAGAAACTCGACCCCAGCCTGCCGAAATCGGCCCGTGGCGCTTTCCTTCAGGGCGCACCGACCATGGCGGAAATCGCGGCGCGCACCCATGCCGGCGACTGGCCGTTTCCGCTGGCTCCCGAAGATGACGGTGCAGCCCCGGTTCCGGTTGGGGCACCGGCGCTCCGCCGGCCCGCTTCCGAAGCAGACGGGACAGCCGGGGCTCCGGCACCCGTTTCGACGCAAACCGAAATGCTCCTGTGCTCGCCCCGCGAGCTGCACAGGCTTTTGTCGAAGGCACTGCTTGCCAAAGGCTATTCTCTCGGACAGTCCGAGCGCCTCGCCAGCGCTGTCCTGTTCAGCGAAACGCTGCACGGCAACGCCATCGATGCCTGCATCAGCGACATGCGACGCGCGCCTCCGGTTCAGGCGGCAGGTCTGCGTTTCATCGGAAACGGCTGCAGCCACGACCTGTCCGGCATTTGGCTCGCCGGGCCGGCTCTCGACGCTGCTGACCTGACCATGGCAAGGGCCGCGGCCTTGTCGGGAACCTGCTCGCTGACTTTGCGGGGCGCATCGGGGGCTGCCATGCTGGATTACCTGACGCTGGATGCGGCGCGAAACGGGCATGTGACCATACATGCCTGGACCCATGATGACAGCGGTTGCGGCGCCGGGCGCCATGGGCTGACTATCGCCGGCCCTGACGGTGAGGGGCAGGCGTGGCTTCTTGGCTGCGGAACACAATCGGCCGAAGAAGCACACCGGATCTTCACCAAAGCTGCCGAATGCATACCGGGCATGTCTGCGTTGTCATGTGCTTCGGCGAATACGGGATTTCAGGTGACATCCGTGATTTCATCCGATCTCAACCTGCGCCCGGCACTTGTTTCAGCGCTGGGCGACATCGCTTCGACGCGGTTTCTCGGCGCGGAACGACTGGCCGCTCTGCGTTTTGCAGCACAACGCCATGGGATGCGGATCAGCCGCTCCGCATTTCAGGCGCTCGAACAGACCGCCCTCGGCCTGCTCGTCGATGACGGCGATAAAGAGAACGAAGACTGACAAGAACAAGCCGGTGCTTTCCGGTCAACAGGGAGGAGAACCAAGTCATGACTTTCGGGAAATTGCAGACGATCGATGTCAGCCGCCGAAACCTTCTGAAGGGCGGGCTGATGGGGCTGGGCTATGCCGCACTGGGTGCGCCCGGCGTGGCGCGGGCATCGGAAAGCATCGTGGTGGCCCATCCCGGCGGACCCTATGAGCAGGCCTTCAAGGTGGCGTTCGCCGATCCCTTCTCGAAGGAAACCGGCATCGCCGTCAATCTGGTCGTTCACCCCTATCTGCCCGGAATGCAGGTCGTCTCCCAGATCAGGGCCGGCACCTATCAGTGGGACGTGGTGTCGCTGAGCGAGCAGGACGCCATCCTGCTCCACGACCTCGACATGGTCGAGCCGCTCGACTATTCCGGCCCCGATGTCGGCCAGCTGATCCCCTCTGCCACCCGCATGCCGGGCTGGATGGTGATCGACATCTACAGTCAGGCTTTCGCTTATCGCACCGATACGTTCCCGAACGAGGCGCCATCGTCATGGGCGGATTTCTGGAACGTGGAAAAATTCCCCGGCCGTCGCGGTCTCGTGCGCGAGGCGGAGGTCATGGAGCAGGCGCTGCTTGCCGACGGTGTGCTGCCGGCGGACCTTTTCCCGCTCGACATGGACCGCGCCCTGCGCAAGCTCGACGAGATCAAGCCCCACATCACCACATGGTGGACCAGCGGCGCGCAGACCTCGCAGTTCCTCGTAACCGGCGAGCTTGATCTGTGCAGCTGCTACAACGGCCGCGCTCAGGTGGCCATCGACGAAGGAGCGCCTGTCCGGATCGTCTGGAACCAGGCGAGCCTCATCGAGCATGGCTGGTCGGTGCCGAAGGGCGGGCCGAAGACCGAACTTGCCAGACAGTTCGTCAAATTCTGCGCCAGGGCCGACCGTCAGGCCGCCTATACCGACTATCTGCCTTATGGCCCGACCAACCCGAAAGCCTATGATTTCATCTCGCCGGAGATCGCGGCGAAGCTGCCGACCGAGCCCGGCCGCGTCGATCTCACCTACAAGGGAGACGCTGCATGGTGGGCCGCAAACAAGGAAGAGGCGCACGAGCGGTTTGAAGCCTGGCTGATGGGATGACATCGTGACCCTTGATACAGCCAAGCTGAAAATCGAGTCCGTCACCAGGAAGTTCGGCAACTTCGTGGCGCTGCACCCGACCAGTCTCGAAGTCCGGGAAGGGGAGTGCGTCACCCTTCTCGGCCCCTCCGGCTCGGGCAAGACCACGCTGCTGATGATGGTGGCGGGGCTTTCCATGCCCGATGGCGGGCAGATCTGGATCGGCGGTAAGAATGCCACGCAGATGCCGCCGCACCTGCGCGATATCGGCATGATGTTCCAGAGCTATGCTCTGTTTCCTCATATGAGCGTGTTCGAGAACATCGCTTTCCCGCTGCGCATGCGAAAGATGTCGCAAAGACAGATCCGCGAGGATGTGAGCCGCGTTCTCGACCTGATACGCCTTCCGCATGTCGCCGACCGGTTGCCCGGCCAGCTCTCCGGCGGCCAGCAGCAGCGCATCGCGCTGGCGCGGGCGATCGTCTACCGACCGTCCATCGTGCTGATGGACGAGCCGCTGGGCGCGCTGGACAAGAAACTGCGCCAGCAGATGCAGTTTGAAATCAAGCGCATTCATCGCGAAACGGGGATCACCCTGCTTTGGGTCACGCATGATCAGGAAGAGGCCCTCCTGCTGTCCGACCGCATCTGCCTGATGAGCGAGGGCCGCATCGCCCAGATCGGCACGCCGGAGGAAATCTATGCGCGCCCTTCCAGCGAGTTCGTCGCCGACTTTATCGGTGAATCGAACTTCCTTAAGGCCAGGGTGACCAGATCCGATGCCTCTGCTCTGACCGTCGATCTTCTGGGCATGAGCTTGTCCTTTCCCGCGCAGGCGGCGGCACGCGCGCAGGAAACCGCGACCCTGGCACTGCGGCCCGAAGACGTCATCGTCGGCCATCAGAAGGAGGCGGCTGTCGGCAGTCTTCCGGCCATTGTCAGCGAAGTGGTCTTCCTTGGAGAGGCGGTGAAATACTTCCTGCGCCTCGCGGACGGCCAGACGCTCACGGCCAAGATGCTGCGCCGCCAGCATGACGCCGCGGTCGGGGCCGGCAGTTCCGTCACCATTCACTGGCCGGCGGACGCCTGCATTCCGCTCTGATTTCCAAAAGCAGCAAAGTGTCGTCAGCAATGAAACCTGCCGCGGGAAGGCCCGGATCATGACCCATCTCAGAAGGTTTCTCCACCACTACCCCCTGTGGCCGGCTCTGATCATTCTGGCCGTCTTCTTCGGCTACCCGGTCCTGGAGCTTCTTTCGGTCAGCCTTACCAATCTGAAGGGGGCCTTCACCTTTGAAAATTACGAGAAGGTTCTGGCCAGCGCCGTCTACATGAAGGCTCTGAAGACCACGCTCGTCATATCAGGCCTGGTTTCGGTCTTCTCCGTCGTGCTCGCCTATCCGATCGCCTATCTGATGGCCACGACGAGCGTTTCCAGCCGCCAGATCCTGATGCTTCTGGTGCTGCTGCCGTTCTGGAGCGGCTTTCTGGTCAAGACCTTCGCCGCGCTCATCATTTTCGGCTTTCAGGGCCCGGTGAACCAGCTTCTGGTCAGCCTTGGACTGGTCGAGCGCCCCATCGAGATGATCAACAACATGACGGCCGTTGTCGTCAGCATGACCCATTCCCTGATGCCGCTCGCGGTGCTGACCATGTTCGCGGTGATGGAGAATATCGACCGGCGGCTGGTGCAGGCCGGCGCGACGCTCGGCGGCAGCGCAGCGCAGACGTTCTGGCGCATCTATTTTCCGCTGTCGCTCAATGGTGTTCTCGCCGCCGCCGTACTGGTGTTCATCAGTTCGCTCGGCTTCTTCATCACCCCCGCCATCCTCGGCAGCCCGAACGAGACCATGATCGCGCAGGTCATCATGCGGCTGGTGCTTGAAATGTCGAACTGGAGCGTCGGTGGCGCACTGGCCGTGATCCTGTTCCTGTCCGCGCTGGCGATCTTTCTCGTCTTCCAGCTTGTCTTCGGGTCCGTCGCGATGGGCGGCGAGGGCACACGCGGTGACAAGGCCGGCGACAGCCTCCTGTCGCGGGCCGGCAGAAGCCTGCTGGCGGGAGCAGCCAATCTCACCGACGCCGTGGCGAAGCTCATTCCACGCGGGCTTCCGGGCAGCCGCATGACCCTGCGGTTCATCGGCCTTGCCGGCATCGTGTTTCTGGCGGCACCGGCCCTCATCGTCATTCCCGTATCCTTCAACGACAGCCAGTTCCTGCAATTCCCGCCGACCAGCTTTTCCACGCGCTGGTATGCGGAATTCTTCGGATCCGAAATCTGGATGACGGCGACCGTCCGGTCGCTTCTGGTCGCGCTGGCGACGGCCCTCATTGCGGTGGTGGTGGGAACCGCGGCTGCATTCGTTCTCGTGCGCGAGCAGGTGCCGGGCAAGGGCCTGCTGATCGGCTTCATCATGGCGCCGCTCATCCTGCCGCGCATGGCGGTGGCTGTCGCCCTGTTCTTCTTCCTTGCAAGGCTGGGCCTTGCCTCGACGCCTTTCGCGCTCGTCATCGGCCACAGCATTCTGGCCATTCCTTATGTGGTCGTCGCCGTTTCCGCAGTTCTGAAACGCTACGACCGACGGCTCGATCAGGCCGCAAGCAGCCTCGGCGCCAGTCCGGCAAGAGTGTACCGGCACATCACGCTGCCGCTGATCCGCCCCGGCCTTTTCGCCGCCGGTCTGTTCGCCTTCATCACCTCTTTCGATGATCTCAACATCGCATTGTTCGTGAGCGGCGGCCTGCAGAACACCCTTCCGAACCAGATGTGGTCGAGCATGTATCTGGCCGCCAGCCCGATCCTGGGGGCTGCGTCCACCGTCATCCTTGTCACATTGTCTGCCGTTCTCATCACTGCCGAACTGCTGAGACGTGCAAGCGAACGCAAACTCAACCTGTCCGGACCGGAGAGCTGACCATGGGCATTCGTGACACTGCCTGCATCGTGGGCATCCATGAGCACCCCACCCGCCACGCGCCCGACATATCCGTGGCCCGCCTGCACGCGGAGGTGGCCGCCAAAGCCCTTGAGGATGCGGGCCTGAGTTTTTCCGATGTGGATGGCTATTTCTGCGCTTCGGATGCGCCGGGCGGCGCCCTCGCCATGGCCGAATACATGAACCTGAAGCTTTCCCATGCCGATTCCAGCGAGGGTGGCGGCGCCTCCTACATTGCCCATCTCGGCCACGCAGCCGCAGCCATCGCCGCGGGAAAATGCAACGTCGCGCTGGTGACGCTGGCCGGGCGCCCGCGCTCGGAAAGCGATGGCCGCTCGGAACATCTGTCCGCGCCGGCCCTGCAGTTCGAGCATCCTTTCAATCCCACGGTTCTGTCGCTCTATGGCCTTGCCGCCGCACGGCACATGCATGACTTCGGGACCACCAGCGAACAGCTGGCCTGGGTGAAAGTGGCTGCATCCCATCACGCGCAGCACAATCCGAACGCCATGCTGCGCAAACCGGTCACCGTTGAAGATGTCGTCAACTCGCCGCTGGTGGCGGGTCCGCTGCATCGGCTGGATTGCTGCGTGATCAGTGATGGCGGCGGCGCGCTCGTCCTGACCAGGCCCGAGATCGCCAGATCGCTTGCCCGGCCGCTCATCACGCTGAGAGGGCATGGCGAGGCCATCCGCTATCATCCGCCGCTGGGCTATGACCTCACTTCCACCGCTGCGGCGGAAGCGGGCCAGAGGGCGTTCGCGACGGCAGCCGTCACATCCGCCGACATCGATTATGCCTCCATCTATGACAGCTTCACCATCACCGTGCTGCTGCAGCTGGAAGACCTCGGCTTTTGCCCGAAAGGGCAGGGAGGGCGCATGGTTGCGGATGGCGGGCTGATAGCAGGGTCCGGCAGGCTGCCGGTCAATACCGACGGCGGCGGGCTGTGCAGCAACCATCCCGCGTTCCGGGGCGGCATGACCAAGGTGATCGAGGCCGTCAGGCAATTGCGCGGAGAGGCGGCACCGCAGGTGCAGGTGTCGGACTGCAAACTCGCGCTGGTGAGCGGCATTGGCGGCTATCTCGGCTCGCGCCATGCCAGCAGCGTTGCCATACTGGAGCGGAGGTGATCCGATGAGCAAGACCGAACATTCCGCGCTCATTGCGCGCACGCCCGAAACCCTGCCGTTCTGGAAAGCGGCTGCCGAAAACCGGCTGGTCCTGCCCTTTTGCGAGGATTGCGGCCGGCACCATTGGTATCCCCGCGCCATCTGCCCGCACTGTCATGGGCGGAATTTGCGCTGGAAACAGTCCGCCGGCCATGGGACCATCCACAGCATCGCGGTTATGCACCGGGCTTCTCCGCCTGAGGCCACAGCCATCGTGCAGCTCGATGAAGGCATCTGCATCTACACGCAGATCAGGCTCGGCGAAGATGAAACAGCAGCCATTGGCGACAGGGTTCTGGCCAGCTTCGAGCCGGTTTCATCTGCCTCCAGCGCGCTTGTCTTCAGGCTCCCGACGTGACCCTGAACGCAGCATCGCTCCACTTCCTGGCGAAAGACCGGTTTGAACCAGCCTTTCCGTGGCCCACACGCAATGGTGTCGAAGCCGCTCTGTCGCACCGTTTGGAATGCCGGCGCCGTGGCAGGGAGATCCGGTGATGGTCCGGAGGAAAAGGGCCGCGGGTCTGACCCTTCAGTGATCCTGCCGGGCCGTTCCCGACTGTGCCACGCGCCATCCGGGCGGCACGCCGCCGGTGTCCGGTTGCAGTGAGCCTCCCCTGTATTGGTGATACCTTCATCGCCAGCGAAGGGATGACCGGCAGCCGAAGCCGGGCCATCGCCAGCGTGCCGGACGGCCGTTTCCGGAGGCTGTCGTTCATGGCTGAGGGACCCGGCATCTGTTGCCGGGAGGCGGTGCTTTCTATGCAGCACTTTTTTGTCTCAGCGCCGCAACCCCGCCGCCAGCTGAAAGGGTGGGCCGGGACGGAAGCGCTCCGCATGAGGACCGGCACACACGAGATGTGCAGTCCATGCAGCGGCTGGCGGAGCTGGCGATCGTTACTCGCAACGGGCGGGACACCAGCGCCGCGCGGGCATCGCGCGACGGTGATCCGTGTTGCGGCCGATCATCGGAAACAGGAGCAAAATCACGCCTTTTAAAAAATGAAACTTTACATACATTCTTGTTTGTATATAAGAGCGCCCGAAAGGTGTCGTCATGCGCAGGACCAAGGAAGACGCGGAACAGACCCGAACGGCCATCCTCGATGCGGCCGAGCGCGTCTTCATGGAGCGCGGCATAGATGCCGCGACGCTGGACGGCATCTCGCGCGCTGCCGGCGTCACGCGTGGCGCCTTCTACTGGCATTTCAAGGACAAGACCGATCTTCTGAGCGCGTTGCAGGCGCGCAGTTCGCTGCCGCAGGAAGAACTGCTTGCTTATGACGAGACCAACAGCACCGACGATCCGTTCGAGTTTCTGGAAGCTGCCGGCATCAAGGCCCTGACCGTCTTCGAAGAAGATGAAAGCTGCCAGCGCCTGTTCAGCATTCTCTCCAGCCATACCGGCCGGGGGCAGAGCGCCGACTGGCTGGACGATGCCAACTGCCGCCTGTTCAGGCTGATTTCGCGCCTGACGCGCATCGCAGCGGATCAGGGCAAGCTCGGGCCCCATTTCACGCCGGACGAGGCGGCAGGCGTGCTCATGGCCAGCATGAACGGGCTTCTGGGCGAATGGCTGCGGGCCAAGAAAGTCTTCCCGCTGAAGGAGCTTGGCTCCAAGCTGTTGCGCGGGCAGCTGGCCATGCTGAGGGCATCCGAATGATCGCGCTGATCTTTTCGCTGCCTCCTCCGCCGACGCCGGATCTGCCCGGCTAGCCGGAACAAAAGGCGCTGTCGCCAGCGCAAATACATTCTCCCAAAAACGGTTTCATCAGAGAGTTCCCATGCGAAACAGGCTCACAGGAAGCGCTGCAACGGGTGTCTTCGCCTTGGTTCTGAGCGGGCTTGCCCCGCTTGCATCCATGGCGCAGGAGCAACCGCCGGCGACGGTAACGGTCATGAAAGCCGAACCGCAGGATTTCACGGTGACCGCGCGGCTGCCCGGCCGCGTCAAGGCATCCACGGTCGCGGAGGTGCGCCCGCAGGTGTCAGGCATCATCCGCGAGCGGCTGTTCGACGAAGGTGCGCGGGTCGAGGCTGGCCAGCAGCTCTACAAGATCGAGGACGACACCTATGTTGCCGCCGTAGCCGCGGCGAAGGCGACTGTCGCGCAGGCCCAGGCTAATTATGATCTGGCCGTGCGTGAAGCCCGCCGCGCCGACGAACTGTTTCAGGCAAAGACCGGCTCGGAACAGCGCCGCGACAGCGCCAATGCTGCGCGCGATGCCGCCGACGCCGCGCTGCAGCTCGCGAAGGCGCAGCTGATGAGCGCCGAGATCGAACTCGAACGCACCAATGTGCGCGCGCCGGTTTCCGGCGTTATCGGGCTTTCGCAGACGACCACCGGCGCACTTGTCGGCGCCCAGCAGGCGACTGCGCTGGCCACCATCCGCACGCTCGACCCGATCTATGTCGACGTCACCCAGTCGGCCAACGACCTCATGCGCTGGCAGGGGTCGCGCAAGTCTGAAGAGCCCGGCGCGGATGCCGCAACCTTGATCCTGCCGACCGGCGGCGCGTTCCAGCACCAGGGAAAGCTCAGGGCGGCCGAACCGCAGGTGGAGCCGATGACGGGCATGATCACCCTGCGCGTCACCTTCGACAATCCCGAACACACGCTGCTGCCCGGCCTCTATGTGGAGGTGGAGCTGCCGCAGGCTGTCGCCGAAGGTGCCTATCTGGTGCCCCAGAACGCCGTGATGCGCGACACGACCGGCGCCGCCCATGCCTGGGTGGTCGAGGACGGAAAGGTCGCCGTGCGCAATCTCACGGTGCTGACGGCTTCAGAAAACCGCTGGGTCATCACCGGCGGCCTGAAGGAGGGCGATGAGATCATAACTTCCGGCTTCCAGAAGATTGGCCCCGGCGCGCCCGTGGAAATCGTGCGCGAGAAGATTGAAGCGGCCGTGCAGCCGGCCAAAGGAAACTGATCCATGGCCCGCTTCTTCATCGACCGGCCCATCTTTGCATGGGTCATAGCCATCATCATCATGGGCCTTGGCCTGCTGTCGGTATCGCGGCTTGCGGTGTCGCAATATCCATCGATTGCCGGCCCCTCGATCGTCATCAGCGCGGTCTATCCCGGCGCCTCGGCGGAGACCGTCGCCGATACGGTCGTCCAGATCGTCGAAAAGGAAATGACCGGCCTCGACGGGCTGCGCTACATCAAATCGAGCACCACCTCGACCGGCACCGCCTCGATCACGCTGACCTTCAACATCGGCACCGATCCCGACATCGCGCAGGTTCAGGTGCAGAACAAGCTCGCCCAGGCGCAAGCCAACCTGCCCGAAGCCGTGGTGCGCCAGGGTGTTACGGTGGAGAAGTCGGCGACCGGCTTCCTGATGGTGATTGCCCTGATCTCCGACGACGGCGCGCGCCGCGACGTTGATCTCGCCGACTATCTGAACTCCTACATGGTCGAGCCGATCGCCCGTCTCACCGGCGTCGGCAAGGTGCAGGTGTTCGGCTCCGAATATGCAATGCGCATCTGGCTCGATCCGCAGAAGCTCAAATATTACAATCTGGCGCCTTCGACGGTGGTTGCGGCCATCAACGCCCAGAACGCGCAGATTTCGGCGGGCTCCTTCGGCGCCATGCCGGCGCCGGAAGGCCAGCTGCTCAACGCCACCATCACCGCCCAGTCGCTCCTGAAAACGCCCGAGGATTTCGAGGGCATCGTGCTGCGTGCCGATGCCGATGGCGGCCTCGTGCTGCTGCGCGACGTGGCGCGCGCCGAGCTGGGCACCGAGAATTACGAGATCACCGGTTTCTATAACGGCAAGCCTTCCTCCGGCATGGCGATCCAGCTCGCTTCCGGCGCGAACGCGCTGGATACGGCCGAACTGGTCAAGGCCAGGATGGAGGAGCTTGCCGCTTCGCTGCCGGCGGGCGTCAGCTACGTCATTCCCTACGACACGACGCCCTTCGTTCTGATCTCGATCGAGGCGGTGCTGCACACGCTGGGTGAGGCGATCATTCTCGTCTTCTTCGTGATGCTGCTGTTCCTGCACAATTTCAGGGCCACGCTCATTCCAACGCTCGCCGTTCCGGTTGTGCTGCTGGGAACCTTCGGCATCATGGCGGCGCTGGGCTTCACCATCAACACGCTGACCATGCTGGCCATGGTGCTCGCCATCGGCCTTCTGGTGGACGATGCCATCGTGGTGGTGGAGAACGTCGAGCGCATCATGCGCGACGAACATCTGGGGCCGGTCGAAGCCACGCGGAAATCCATGGACGAAATCACCGGCGCCCTGGTCGGTATCGCCATGGTCGTGTCCGCGGTGTTCGTGCCGATGGCATTCTTCGGCGGTTCCACCGGCGAGATGTACAAGCAGTTCGCCGTCACCATCGTCTCGGCCATGGGATTGTCGGTGCTGGTGGCGATCGTGTTCACGCCGGCCCTGTGCGCCACGATGCTCAAGCCGCATTCGCATGCGCCGCGCAAGGGAATGCTGGCCCGCATGGGTGGCGCGTTCAGCGATGGTTTCGAGCGGCGCTTCTCGCAGGTGACGTCGGGCTATTCCGGCATCGTCCGCTTCGCGACCCGCGGGCCGCTGCGCATGCTGGTGGTCTATGCCCTGATCGTCGGCGGCATGGTCATGCTCTACCAGCGCACGCCTCCTTCCTTCCTTCCCGATGAGGATCAGGGCGTGCTGATGGCCATCGTCCAGCTTCCTTCCGGGGCCACCGCCGGACAGACGGAAGAGGTGCTGCACAAGGTGGAACAGTACTTCATCAGCGCCGAACCGGAGAATGTGGCGTCGGTGTTTTCCGTTCGCGGCTTCTCGTTTTCCGGTCAGGGCCAGAACATGGGCATGATGTTCGTCAAGCTGAAGGACTGGTCACAGCGCACCTCTCCCGATGCCTCGGCATCGGCCATTGCCGGACGCGCCTTCGGCCCGCTGTTCGGCGGCATCCGCGAGGCCATTGTGGTGCCTTTCGTGCCGCCTGCTGTCATGGAGCTTGGCACGTCGAACGGTTTCACCGCCTTCCTTCAGGCCTCGGCGGGCCAGAGCCATGAGGAACTGCTGAACGCCCGCAACATGCTGATCGGCATGGCGTCCGACGATCCGATGCTGACGGCGGTGCGGCCGAACGGGGTGGAGGACGCCACCCAGTTCCGCCTGAACATCGACTGGAAGAAGGCCGGCGCCGTGGGGGTGACGGCGGCGGATGTCGGCACCTTCCTGAACACCATCTGGTCGGGCGCCTATGTCAACGACTTCCTCTACGAAGGCCGCGTCAAGCGCGTCTATGTGCAGGGAGAGCCTTCGGCACGGACCAAGCCTGAAGACATGGCGCTGTGGCGCATTCCCAACGTCAATGGCGATTTCGTGGACCTGACGACCTTCTCCGAGCAGCAATGGGTGTTCGGGCCGCAGCAGGTGACGCGCTACAACGCGCTGCCGGCCATGGAGCTTGAAGGTTCGGCCCGCGAAGGCTTCACCTCGGGCGAGGCAATTTCCGCCATGGAGCAGCTCGCCGAAAAGCTGCCCCCCGGCTACAATCTGCGCTGGACGGGCATGTCGCTTGAAGAAAAGGAAGCCGGTGCGGGTGCCATGATCCTGTATGGTCTGGCGCTGGCCACCATGTTCCTGTGTCTTGCAGCCCTCTACGAAAGCTGGACCATTCCGATCGCCGTGCTGCTGGCGATGCCCGTCGGCATTCTGGGCGCGCTGATCGGCGCCTGGATCGGCGGCCAGTCCAACGGCGTCTATTTTCAGGTGGGCCTGCTGACCGTCGTCGGCCTGACCGGCAAGAACGGCATCATGATCGTGGAATTCGCCCGCGACCGCATGGCCAAGCTCGGCGAGAGCGCGGTCGAAGCGGCGCGCGAAGCATCGAAACTGCGCTTCCGCCCGATCCTGATGACCTCGCTGGCCTTCGGCCTCGGCGTTCTGCCGCTGGTGGTGTCGTCGGGCGCCGGCGCGGGCGCGCGGCAGGCCATCGGCTTCGCCACCTTCTTCGGAACCATCACCGGAACGCTTCTGGCTCTGGTGTTCGTGCCGGTGTTCTTCGTCGTCATCAACCGGCTGTTTTCCCGCCGCCGGACAGAAGATCGGGCGGTCACCGCCTGATTGCGTGCGTAGCTGAGTAAACTCGTACCGCGTAACGGCCCTGCCGCCCGTGTCAAAACCGGCGGCAGGGCTTTTTTGAAGCAGGGCTTGCGCATTCCTGATCATCAGGAACGGTTGGAAGGGACACCGAAGCGATGAGCAAGACGGAAAATCCGAAACGCCCGAAGGAAGGCGTTTCCGTCATTCCCGCGGCGCAGAAGCGGCAGCGCGACCGCGTTTTTTGTGCCGTCGTCGCGGTTGCGCTCGATCAGGGGTTTGGCCATGTCACCATGGATGCGGTGGCAAGGCAGGCAAAGCTGAGCAAGGGTGGCCTGCTCTACTACTTTCCCAACAAGGCTGAACTGATCCAGGCGATGCTCGCCAGATATTCAGGCTGGGAAAACACCCCGCAATGCAATCCGGACAAGGGCGGCAGCGCAGGCGGCATCGACCCTTTCGCCGTTGCCGTTCTGGTCGCCGCCGCCGAAGATCCCTCCTTGCTCGCCTGTGCTGCCGATTGCCCCGGCCAGGAGGCCACCGGCGACGACAAGGCTGCATTTGCGGCAAGATGGCGTCTTTTCTGCCATCTCCTCGCCAACCGGCTTTAGGGTCGGGACCGAGTGCTTTGAGTGACGGCCATTATTGAGCAAATGGCTGCTGGCCGAGCGTGGCCGTGATGCAGGCTGGTTTCGTGACGCTGCACGGGCAAAGGGATCGCTGACCGCATTCAATTCCGTTTGCCTTCCTGCCATGCCGCGCAAGCCCCTGACGATCGGCGTCGGTTATGCCCTGAGCCGGGTAAGGACCATATATCCGCAGCCGCACGACATCCCGATGGACGTCATCGTCACCGACTGACCGCGGAGACATGGGCCTTGATCCCGACCGCGACCGCGTGACGCCGACCCTTCCGTGACTGCTGCTTGCGCGCATAGGCAGAGGTGCTTGCCGTCACCTTCGGATGCATTTCCGCACGAGTTTCATGAACGGCGCCCCTGAAATGGGGGCTTGCCGGGGTGTCGGAGAATGAGCCGGCGCCTGCTGCGACCATATCGCACATTTGTTGTCGGGGAAGTTTGCGCAAAAAGATTATCTGAGATACCTCTTTTAGGAGGAGCACGAATTTCGTGCAGGAGAGCCCGATGCCATCCGTTTCCGGTTTGCGCCTGACAGCCCTTGTCAGGCCCGTTTTCACCACAGTCTCCCGTTTCCGTATTGCATGGGCGCTGCCATGCGCCTGACGCTGCATACCGACTATGCGCTGCGCATGCTGATCTACGCCGCGACACGGCCCGACCGGGCGTGCACGGTGAGCGATGTGGCCGAAGCCTACGGGTTGTCGCGCAATCACCTGCTGAAGGTGGCGCAGACGCTGCGCGAGCATGACTTCATCGAGACGGTGCGGGGGCGTTCCGGCGGCATAAGGCTGAAGCGGGAACCCGCGAGCATCGGCATCGGCGCGCTGGTGCGCACGATCGAGGAAGATCTTTCTCTCGTGGAATGCATGCAGAAGCGTGGCGGGCACTGCGTGATCTCGCCCTGCTGTGAGCTCCGGAACATGTTTTCCGAGGCGCTCGCCGCCTGGCTTGCCGTCCTCGATAAGTACACGCTCGCCGATATCGTGCGCAACAGGAGGCAGCTCGGCATCCTGCTCGGCATCGAAGGCATCGCGGCATAGCCGGCAAACAAGCAAGGGGAAAGCCAGATGGTTTCAGGATTGACGGTCTCCGAACGCCAGCTTTCGCTGGCCGTGCTCACGCTGCTGTCACTGTGCGGGCTTGCCATGGCCGCTGCCGGCCGGGCCGATGCGCTGGGCATTCACGGCTTCATCGTGCTTGCCTTCAGCCTTGGGCTGATCTTCCTGGTGATCTCGCGCTACAACGACCCCGAACCGCCGGCGGAGCGGCTGGCGCACTATTACGACGACCCGACGAGGGTCGGCATCGTGCTGACCATGATCTGGGCCGTGGTCGGCATGTTCTTCGGCGTGTGGGTGGCCGCGCTGCTGGCGTGGCCTGACCTGACCTTCGACGCCGGCTGGGCAAGCTTCGGCCGCCTGCGGCCGGTGCATACCTCCGGCGTGATCTTCGGCTTCGGCGGCAATGCGCTGATCGCCACCTCCTTCCACGTTCTCCAGCGCACGTCGCGGGCGCGCCTGCCCGACCAGTTCAGCCCGTGGTTCGTGCTGATCGGCTACAATCTGTTCTGCGTGCTGGCTGCCAGCGGCTATCTGATGGGGCTGACCCAGTCGAAGGAATATGCCGAGCCCGAATGGTATGCCGACATCTGGCTGGTGATCGTGTGGGTGGTGTATTTCCTCATCTACATCCGCACGCTCCAGCGGCGGAAGGAACCGCATATCTACGTCGCCAACTGGTACTACATGGCCTTCATCCTGGTCGTGGCGGTGCTGCACATCGTCAACAATCTCGCCGTGCCGGTCTCCTTCGGCCATGCCAAGAGCTACTCGCTGTTCTCCGGCGTGCAGGATGCGATGACGCAATGGTGGTACGGCCACAACGCGGTCGCCTTCTTCCTCACCTCCGGCTTCCTCGGCATGATGTATTACTATCTGCCCAAGCGCGCCGAACGGCCGATCTTCTCCTACCGGCTTTCCATCATCAGCTTCTGGGGCATCACCTTCATGTATATGTGGGCGGGCTCGCATCACCTGCACTATACGGCGCTGCCGCAATGGGTGCAGACGCTGGGCATGACCTTCTCGCTGGTGCTGCTGGTGCCGTCATGGGCCTCCGCCGGCAATGCGCTGGCGACGCTGAACGGCGCATGGGACAAGGTGCGCACCGACGCAACGCTGCGCTTCATGATGGTGGCGGCCGTGTTCTATGGCCTGTCCACCTTCGAGGGCTCGTTCATGGCCATCCGCGCCGTCAACTCGCTGTCGCACTATACCGACTGGACCGTCGGCCATGTCCATGCGGGCGCGCTCGGCTGGGTGGCGATGATCACCTTCGGCTCGCTCTACGCGCTGGTGCCGTGGATGTGGAAGCAGCAGCGCATGTATTCGCCGAAGCTGGTCGAGGTGCACTTCTGGCTCGCGCTCACAGGCACCATCATCTACGTCTTCGCCATGTGGAACTCGGGCATCATTCAGGGCCTGATGTGGCGCACCTACAATGACAGCGGCACGCTGGCCTATTCCTTCATCGACAGCCTCGTCGCCATGCATCCCTACTATATCGCGCGCACCGTCGGCGGCCTGTTCTTCCTTGCCGGCGCCATCGTGGCCTCCTGGAACGTGTGGATGACGATCCGCATGGCCCGCACCGGCCAGCATCAGGAGAGCGGCGCCGACGTGCCGCTTTACGGCAGGGCCGACGCCGTGCAGGCAGGAGAATAGCGATGAAGGAATTCTTCCACCGCAAGATCGAACGCAACGCCATCGGCTTCGTCCTGGCGATCGTCGGCGTCGCCTCCATCGGCGGCATCGTGGAGATCGCACCGCTGTTCACCATCAGCGAGACGGTCGAGGACGCGCCCGACATGCGCCTCTACACGCCGCTCGAACTGGCGGGGCGCAACATCTACATCCGCGAGGGCTGCTATGCCTGCCACTCGCAGATGATCCGCACTTTGCGCGACGAGGTCGAGCGCTACGGGCCGTTCTCGCTGGCGGTGGAGTCACAATACGACCACCCCATGCTGTGGGGGTCGAAGCGCACCGGGCCGGACCTCGCCCGCCTCGGCGAAAAATATTCCGACGCCTGGCATGTCGCCCACCTCATCAACCCGCGTGACGTGGTGCCGGAATCGGTGATGCCCAAATATGGCTGGCTGATGCGCAACGAGCTGAAATACGACGATCTTGGGCTGCATCTGGCGGCCCAGCGCAAGGTGGGCGTGCCCTATACCGACGAGATGATCGCCAATGCGCAATGGGACGCCTACGGGCAGGCCAACCCTGACAGCAATCAGGCGCAGGGCGTGGCCGAGCGCTATGGCGAGGCCACCATCATAAGGGTGTTCGACGGCGATCCCGCCCGCATCACCGAGATGGACGCGCTGGTCGCCTATCTGCAGATCCTCGGCAGGCTGACGGATGCCGCGCACCAGAGCGCGGCCGTGGAGGAGTGAGGCCATGGACCACGAGACGCTCGTCGCCTTCTCCAAGAGCTGG
Source organism: Aquamicrobium sp. NLF2-7 (assembly GCF_022359935.1). NCBI lineage: Bacteria > Pseudomonadati > Pseudomonadota > Alphaproteobacteria > Hyphomicrobiales > Phyllobacteriaceae > Aquamicrobium > Aquamicrobium sp. NLF2-7. The sequence goes on from NZ_JAKSED010000003.1 coordinate 243,585, forward strand.
GGCCTCTTCTACCTGATCATCTTCGCCATCGGGGTGCTGGTCTACGCCTTCTGGCCGGCCAACAGGAAGCGGTTCGACCGGGCCAAGAAAAGCATTCTCGACGATGACGACCGGCCGGGGGAGGGGGAGTAGGCGCATGGCAACCGAACGACACGACCCCATCACCGGGCGCCCGACCACCGGCCACGAATGGAACGGCATCGAGGAACTGGAAACGCCGGTCCCGCGCGTGGTGTTCTTCTTCCTGATCGCCGGCACGCTGTTTGCGATCGGCTACTGGCTGCTGATGCCGGCATGGCCGCTCGGCTGGACCTACACGAAGGGCCTGCTCGGCATCGACCAGCGCACCGTGGTGACGCGGCAGGTGGAGCAGGCCGCCGTCTCACGCGCCGTCTGGGCCGACCGCATCGCCAGCGAGGACTTTGCCACCATTGCCGCCGACGAGGAGCTGATGCGCCATGTGCGCGACACCGGCCGCACGCTGTTCGTCGACAATTGCGCCGTGTGCCATGGCGTGCGCGGCACCGGCGGTCCGGGTTTCCCCAATCTGGCGGCTGGCGCATGGCTGTGGGGCGGCGACCCCGAGACCATCGCCGAAACCATCAGCGTCGGCATCAATTCCACCGATGACGATACGCGCATCTCGCAGATGATGGCCTTCGGCCGCGACGGCGTGCTCGAAATCGGGCAGGTCAGGGCGGTGGCGGCCTATGTGCGCTCGCTGTCCGGCCAGCAGCTGGGCGAAACCGATCAGGCCCGGCTGCCGGAAGGGCAGGAGGTGTTCGCCGCGAACTGCGCCGCCTGTCATGGCGAGGAGGGCAAAGGCATGGTCGAGGCCGGCGCGCCAGATCTCACCGACGAGAACTGGATCTATGGCGGCGACGCCCAGTCGGTGTTCACCACCATCTATTCGGGCCGGCAGGGACACATGCCGCACTGGCAGGACCGGCTGTCGCCGGTCGATATCAGGATCCTCGCCCTTTATGTCGGTACGCTCGCGACCGACGGAGGCACGCAATGAGCGCCGCGCCTCCCGCCACGCGCCCCGGCCGGCTCAACTGGCGCCTCATCTCGGCGCTGATCGTCGCCGGCGGCGTGCTGCTGTTTGCCGGCGCCAATGCCCATCTCGTCTATGTCGCAATCGGCTCGCAGCCCGATTGCGTGCCGCATGAAAAGACGGCCGAGGGCGCGGGAACCTACCGCGCCGCCAGATCGTCCTGCTGAGGAGGAAGTTCATGGGACGCACCGAAAGCACGCCTCTTCCGCTGGCCGGGCAGCGCCGGCGCAATCTGCCGGCAAGCGCCGCCTTCGGCTGGCTGGCGGCCGGCTGGCGCGACCTGTGGCGCAATCCCCTGCCCAGTCTCGCCTATGGGCTGGTGGTGTTCGTGCTGTCGCTGGCGGTGGTGATCTGCCTGTTCAGGCTGGAGCTCGACTACATATTGTTCCCGGCGCTGGCCGGCTTCATGGTGGTCGGGCCACTGGTCGCCATCGGCCTCTACCAGAAAAGCCGCGATCTGGAGGAGGGCAGGCCGTTGAGCCTTGCCCGCATGATCTTCGTCCGGGCGGAATCGGGCGCGCAGGTGTGGTTCACCGGCGCCATCCTGTGCCTGCTGATGCTGGTGTGGATGCGCGCCGCCGTCATCATCTATGCGCTGTTCTTCGGCCTTCGGCCTTTCCCCGGCCTCGACCACATCGTCGCCATGCTGTTCACCACGCCCGAAGGCTGGGCCATGCTGGTGGTGGGCACCGCGGTGGGCGGGCTGTTCGCCGCCTTCTCCTTCGCCATCAGCACCTTCTCCATACCCATGCTGCTGGCCGAGAAGGTCGATGCCTTCACCGCCATGGGCACCTCCATCTCCATGGTGTTCAGGAACCTGCCGGTGATGCTGCTCTGGGGCGCCATCGTGCTTGCGCTGTTCCTGATCTGCATCGTCACCGGCCTTGTCGGTCTCGTCGTCATCTTCCCGCTGCTCGGCCATGCGACGTGGCACAGCTACAGGGCGATCAGATGAGGTGCCGCACCCCATGGCGGCATCGGGCCTGCGGATGACGGGCAGCCTGCTCTATCTCGTTCCGCTGGCGCTGATGCTCGGCGCAGTCGCGCTCGGCGCTTTCCTGTGGTCGCTGAAGAGCGGCCAGTATGAGGACCTCGACGGGGCCGCGCAGCGCATCCTCATCGATGCCGAAAGCGACCGTATCGACGGCGATCCGGAACCTTCGTCCGGCGAGGCCACCCAACCGCACGAGAAGCGCGGCTAGAGCATTTTGCAGCCAGATGGAAACATCGGGCGGCGCATAAATGCGGCTGAAACAAAGCGATGGAGCATTTCCGGACGCAAAGATCGCGACGCGCCTTTGCTGGAATTGCTCTGGGACATCCGCATCGCAACTGTTTGTGATTGCGCAAAGTCCGTTCCGCGCGGGCCGGATAGATTCCGTCTGAAATCATCGACAAAGGAGTTTTCCCGATGAACAGAGGAAGCAGGGCCGGGCCGGACATGGTTCGCAGGCACCCGGCGCGGTGGCTGGCGGCGATGACGGGTGCATTGATGCTGGCCATGGCTCCCGCGGTGGCGCAGGAGCACAATCACGCCACGGGCACTGATTCGTCGCAGGCGACCACTGCGCAGCCTGTGGCAACGCCCGCCGACGGCACCAGCACGGCCGCCTCGCCGGCCGTCAGCTACCACAACGCCACCATCTTCACCCTGAAGACGGGCATCGCAGGCGGGCGCATGGTCTATATCGGCGTCGGCGGCGATATAGACGGCCAGACCAATCCGACGCTGATGGTGCATGAGGGCGAACTCGTGCAGATCAACCTCATCAACGGCGAGGGCGCCGAGCATGATGTGGTCATCGATCAGTATCCCGCCCGCTCCTCCATCGTCGTGGGCATCAACGCATCCTCGACCTTCTCCTTCATCGCCAACAAGGTCGGCGAATTTACCTATTTCTGCTCGATCGCCGGGCATCGCGAAGCCGGCATGGAAGGGCTGATCCAGGTCATGCCCGGACCGCGCGAGGCCATGGACACGGACGCGGCGGACATCGTGCATGATCCGGCGGATCTGCCCGGCCCCATCGGCCAGCGCGCCCCTCAGGTGGTCAAGGTCGAGATGGAGACGGTGGAGCTGAAGGGCAAGCTCGACGACGGAACGAGCTATGTCTACTGGACCTTCAACCGGAAGGTTCCGGGGCCGTTCATCCGCGTGCGCGTGGGCGATACCGTGGAGGTTCACCTCAAAAACGCGTCCGACAGCGTGATGCCGCATTCGGTCGATTTCCATGCCGCGACGGGTCCCGGCGGCGGCGCCGACTTCACCCAGATCGCGCCGGGCGAGGAGGCGGTGGTGACATTCAAGGCCCTCAAGCCGGGGATCTATGTCTATCATTGCGCCACGCCGAGCGTCGCCCACCACATCACCAGCGGCATGTACGGCCTCATCCTCGTGGAGCCGGAAGGCGGATTGCCCCAGGTCGATCGCGAATTCTACGTGATGCAGGGGGAACTCTACACCGTCGAGCCGTTCGGCACGCAGGGCGAGATGGAGATGGACTATGACAAGCTGATCTCCGAGCGGGCGGAATACTTCCTGTTCAACGGCTCCGTCGGGGCGCTCACCAAATCGCATCCGCTCTATGCGACGGCCGGCGAGACGGTGCGGATATTCTTCGGCGTCGGCGGGCCGAACTACACCTCGTCCTTCCATGTCATCGGCGAGATCTTCGACCATGTCTACACGCTGGGCAGCGTGACCTCGCCGCCCGTCACCGGGGTCCAGACGGTCACCGTGCCGCCCGGCGGCGCCACCATCGTCGACTTCAGGATCGATCGTGGCGGACACTATGTGCTGGTCGATCACGCCCTGTCGCGCGCCGAGCGCGGGCTGGCCGGCTACCTGATCGTGGACGGCCCGGTGGATGACGAGATCATGCATTCCGGCCCGGCCGGAAGCCTCGGCAAATAAACCGGGGGGCAGGAACGGGCGCGTCTGCGATGCGCCCGTTCTTCTTTCCATTAAAGCATGCCGCCCGAAGGTGAGGACCGGTTTCGGGACTACGACATGCGTAAAAACAACGGCTTAAGGCGTAAGGAGCGCATCTGAAAGATTGCGGCACGCTTTAAGTTCTCTGGCTGGAAGGGCCAGCGCTGCGCCATGCCCACCAACAGGCAGTATCGGGACGACATGAGCATGGATGAGATCATGCGGCTGTGGCCGGCGACCATCCGCGTCGTGCTCGACCATCGCCTGCTGTGCGTCGGCTGTCCGATTGCACCCTTTCATACCGTGGAGGACGCGATACGCGCCCACAAGATCGACGGCGACGATTTCCGCAACGCCCTGATGAAGGCCATAGGCGGCAGCCGGCAGGGCTGAGTTCAGGGCCGGCCGGTCCTGCCATCGGCCAGCAGAAGCAATCCGTGCGGATCGGTGATGCACACCTGCATGCGGCCGGAGCCGACCAGCCCCTTTTCCTCCCATGCGGTCAGCAGCCTGCTTACCGTGTGCAGCGTGGTGCCGGTCATTTCGGCGATATCCTGCCGCGACAGCGGAAAGTCGATCAGAATGCCCTTGTCCGTCTTGCGCCCCGACTGATGGGCGAGCCGCAACAGGGCATGGGCGACGCGGCGCTCCACCTGCTCTGTGGCCAGTTCCATGACCTGCGTCTGCATGTCACTGAGGCGGGCGCCCACCGTCCTGTACGTGGTCGTGCCGAAGGTGGGAAAAGCGGCGGCGAACTCGGACCAGAGCTTGCCCGGCCAGCTCAGCAGCACGCAATCGACGACGGCTATCGCGCTGGCCGGATAGGTGCTGCGCGCCAGAGCCTGCGCGATGCCCAGCAGCTCGCCGGGAACGATGTAGCGCACGATGATCTGCTGGCCGTCGACGGTGGATTTCACCACCCGCACTTTTCCATCGAGCAGCACGAAGAAGGAATGTGCCTCGCCATCCTGCCCGAAGATCGCGGCATCCTTCTCCACCCGCAGCGACCGGGCGCTTCGGAGAACGGCGTCCAGATCGGCGGCATCCAGACCCTCGAACGGAGGCAGACCTGAAATCAGGGAACGGTCAAGTCTGCTCACATTCATCGGTCCCTGGATTGTATGCGTACGGGCGGATTCATCCTTAGCGACTTTCACATGAACGCGATATGTCGGGCAAGCTTGTCCCGCGGCATGATGATCTCTGCTTTTCCTGTTCTGTTTGCGTTTTTGCAAAGTCACGCTGAGCGCGCGCGCCTAGAAACAGCACAACGTCAGACGTTGGAAACAGAGTGAAAGGCAAGAAAAATGAAATGGACGCTCACGATCGCGGCAGCACTTGCAGGCTTGCTGCTGGGTGGCGGCGCGCAGGCTGCGGACCATCAGGTGCAGATGCTCAACAAGGGCGACAAGGGCGCGATGGTGTTCCAGCCCGACTTTATCGCGGCGGCTCCCGGAGACACGGTGACCTTCCTGCCGACCGACAAGTCGCATGATGCCGAAAGCGTCAAGGGCATGCTCCCGGAAGGGGCGACGCCCTTCAAGGGAAAGGTGAATGAGCAGATCACCGTTACGTTCGACAAGGAGGGCGTCTACGGCATCAAATGCACGCCTCACTACGGAATGGGCATGGTGGCGCTGATCGTCGTGGGCAATCCGGTCAATCTGGAAGAGGCCAAAGCCGTCAAGCATCCCGGCAAGGCCAAGAAAGTGTTCGCCGAACTTCTGGAACAGGCTGCGGCGAACTGACATCGGAACGAAGTCAGGCGGTTTACCGGGGGCTAGCTGCGATGCAGCCGGCCCCCGCGGCGCTGACGGCAAGCCTTCAGCCTGTCACCTGCCGTCGGCGTTTCATTCCCGCCCGGCCCATGGCACCAGCCTGCGCTCAAGATTGCGGATGGCGAATTCCAGCAGGAAGGCGATGGCCGCGATGACGAATATGCCCATGATCACCACGTCGGTGACCAGAAACTGCGCCGCCGACTGGATCATGAAGCCAAGCCCCTCGGTCGCGGCGATCAGTTCGGCGGCGACCAGCGTGGTCCATCCCGTTCCGAGCGCGATGCGCAAGCCGGTCAGGATCGAGGGCAGGGCGTCCGGCAGCACCACATGGCGGATCACCTGCGCGCGCGAGGCGCCGAGCGTGCGCGCCGCGTTGACGCGGTCGCGGCTGGCGCTCTTCACCCCCGAAGCCGTCGACAGCGCGATCGGCGCCAGCATGGCGATGGCGATCACCAGCACCTTGGACGGTTCGCCGATGCCGAACCAGATGATGATCAGCGGCAGATAGGCGAGGGGCGGGATCGGCCGCAGGAACTCCAGCAGGGGATCGAAGATGCCGCGCCCGACGGTGCTCAGCCCGATGGCGAGGCCGACCGGAACGCCGACGGCCAGCGCGGCCGCCAGTGCGGCGAAGACGCGCCCGAGGCTGGCGCCCAGATGGGTCCACAGCGAGGCGTCGGCGAAACCATTGGAGGATACGGTGACGAATTTTCCTGCCACCGCGGCGGGCGAGGGCAGGAAGACCGGCGACACCAGCCGCAGTTCCGCGGCCAGCGCCCAAAGCGCGATGAGCACGGCAAGCGTCGCGAGGCTGATGCGCTGCGAGGTCCAGAACCGCTTCCTGCGCGTCGGCGGGGCCTGTCGTGCAGCGGCGGCTCGCGGCGCGGCGGGCGCCGGTTTGGCAAGCGTGCCGGATACGGTGCTCATGCTGTTTCTCCCTCGAAGATCGCGGCCGACAGCTCGGCCCGGGCGGCGATGAATTCAGGGTCGGCCTTGATCGAGGCGATCGGCTCGCCATCGGCGTAGCGCCGGCCGAATGCTGCCTCCCGGCTCCATACGATGCGGCCGGGCCCCGGCGCCATCACCACGATGCGAGTGCCGAGCAGCAGGGCTTCCTCGATGCCGTGCGTGACCATCAGCACCCCGGCCTCCGCCGAGGCCCAGATGTCGAGCAAAAGGCTCTGCATGCGCTCGCGCGTCAGCGCGTCCAGCGCGCCGAGCGGTTCGTCCATCAGCAGGAAGTCGGGTTCAGCGGCCAGCGCGCGCGCCAGCCCGACCCGCTGGCGCATGCCGCCGGAAAGCTCCCAGATGCGCTTGTCGCCGCTGTTGTCGAGACGCACTTTCCGCAGCAGCGCATCGGCCTGCGCCTGCCTGCGCCCGGGTGCCACGCCGCGCATGCGCAGCGCGAAGGCGACGTTCTCGCGCACGCTCAGCCACGGAAACAGGGCATCGTTCTGGAAGACCACCGCCCTGTCGGCGCCGGGCGCGGTGATCGGCCGGCCGTCGATGGTCGCCGAGCCGGACAGCGGCTCGACCAGCCCGGCCGCGACATTGAGCAGGCTGGTCTTGCCGCAGCCGGAGCGGCCGGTAAGCACCACGAACTCGCCCGTGGCCACTGCGAGCGAGGTTTGCGCCACCGCCACATGCGGCTGGCCGTCATAATGGATGGTGATGTCGTCGAGCGACAGTTGCGGCATGTCGGAGATCCTTTTGCCACGAAGCCCGCCCCACGCCGCGGAGGCGGTGGAGCGGGCCGGTGATCGCGTCCGGTGTGGGCGTCAGGGGAGGATGACGCGTCAGTTGGACAGGGCAGCCTGTTCGACATATCTGGCGGAGACGTATTTGCCGTAGTCGGGCAGCACCGCGTCGATGCGCTCCTGTTCTTTCAGGAACTGCGACGTCGCGGTGAGCGCCTGCGTGATGGCGCCGCCAAGGAACTTATCTGAGGCCTGATCCGCCAGCGACGGAAATACGTAGCCGCCGAGGAGAAGCTCGGTGTCTTCCTGCTTCGCGCCGGTCAGCCTGCTGATCCGGGCAGCGTTCTCGGAAGCATTGTTCCAGGCGGAGGGGTTCTTCAGGAAATCGTCGTAGGCGGCTCCCGTCACCCGCGCGAAGCCGGTCACCGCGTCCGGGTTCTTCTCCGCGAATTCGGTGCGCACGATCCACGCGTCGAAGGTGGGCGCGCCCCATTCCGCGACCTTCGCGGAATCGACGATGATCTCGCCCGAGGTCCTGATCTGGCCGAGCGCGGGGTCCCACACATAGGCGGCGTCGATGTCGCCGCGCTCCCATGCCGCCGCGATTTCCGGCGGACGCAGGTTCAGGATCTGCACGCTCTTCGGGTCGACGCCCTCGTGCTTGAGTGCGGCGAGCAGGGAATAATGCGTGGTGGAGACGAAGGGCACCGCCACCTTCTTGCCGGCAAGGTCTTTGACCGAGGCGATGCCGGAGCCGTTGCGGGCCACCAGCGCTTCCGACTTGCCGATCAGGCCGACCACGAAGATGGTCTCGATCGGCAGCTCGCGGCTTGCCGCGGCCGCCAGCGGGCTCGACCCGACATAGCCGATGTCGATCGCGCCGGAGGCGATGGCGGCGATCACGTCGGCGCCGGAATCGAACTTGCGCCAGTCGATGGTCGCGCCCAGCGCCTTTTCATAGTCGCCATTCGCCTGCGGAACCTTGGAGGGCTCCACCACGGTCTGGTAGCCGATGGTCAGCTTGAGGTCCTGCGCGGCGGCCGGCCATGCCAGCGAAGCGGCAAGCAGGGCGGTCGAAGCCGCGATGACGGCGCGGCGGGTGATCGTTGGCCGGAAAATCCTGGACATGGGGCTCGTTCCCGTTCGTGTTGAACCTGAGTGCCCGTTTACGATGCAGAATCCCGCCTTTGCTGTAGAGCCAACCCATGCCAAGTTTTCCGGAGGCAGGGGAAATTTCATTTCATTCTCCGGTTGCCGCCGTCGTGCGCGTTCGGCCGGCGGCGGCAACCCGGCTGTGCGTCAGACAGCCGATATAGTCAGACAGGCGATGATCAGGCAGCCGACGGATAGTCGATATAGCCTTTGGCCCCGCCGCCGTAGAAGGTCGCATTGTCGGGCGTCGCCAGCTCGGCGCCCTTCCTCAGCCTCTCGACCAGATCGGGGTTCGAGATGAACAGCCGTCCGAAGGCGACGAGGTCGGCGGTGCCGTTCGCCACCGCCTTTTCGGCTAGTTCTGCGTCATAGCCATTGTTGACCAGCCACGCGGCCTTGCCGCCGGCATCGCGATAAGCGGTCTTGAAGGCAGCGTAATCGAAGGGCTGGCCGCCCTGCCGGAAGTCCCGGTCGCCGCCGGTCGCGCCTTCGATCACATGCACATAGGCAAGGCCGTAGGGCGCCAGATGCGCGGCGACATGTTCGAACAGCGGCTGCGGATCGGGATCGGAGGCGTCGTTGGCGGGGGTCACGGGCGAGAGCCGGATGCCGGTGCGCTCGCCGCCCACCGCAGCGGTGACGGCCTTCGTCACCTCGAACAGGAAGCGCGCCCGGTTTTCTATGGAGCCGCCATAGGCGTCGGTGCGATGGTTGGAGCCGGCACGCAGGAACTGGTCGATCAGATAGCCGTTGGCGGCGTGGATCTCGACGCCGTCGAACCCGGCTTCCTCGACCGCCGCCTTTGCGGCGCGGCGATAATCCTCCACGATGGCGGGGATCTCGTCGATGTCGAGCGCGCGGGGCTCAGACGTCTCGTCGAAGGCGCCGCTGCCGTCCTCGTTGACCAGATAGGTCTTGGCCGCCGCGCGGATGGCCGACGGCGCCACGGGCTTGCCGCCGCCCGGCTGGAGCCGCACATGCGAGATGCGCCCCACATGCCACAGCTGCACCACGATGCGCCCGCCGGCGGCGTGAACGGCATCCGTCACCTTCTTCCAGCCGGCGAGCTGGTCGGGTGCGTAGAGGCCGGGCACATTGGCATAGCCCTGCCCCTGATGGCTGATCGCCGTGGCCTCGGTGATGAGCAGCCCGGCGCTGGCGCGCTGGCTGTAATAGGTCACTGCCAGTTCGCCGGGAACCGCACCCGGAGAGCGGTTGCGCGTCAGCGGGGCCATCACGATGCGGTTGGGAAGATCGAGGGCGCCGACCTTGATCGGGTCGAAGAGCGTCGTCATTGCGGAAGCCTTTCTCGAGTGTGGAACCGTGGTGATAGATCGGCTCTCGCGGCTCGCGAAACAAGGCAAATGATTCCACTTTTGCAGGCGTTCGCGAAGCGGTTTCGCCTTCGCGGCGGACCGGCGGCGCGCAAGCCTGTTCCGGGATCGTGCGCATTATTGGAACGCTCTTTCTCGCGCCGGCCGCTGCTTCCGGCAATGTTTGCGCGACCATTCCCATCCGCAAAAGGCACGGACAGCACAGCCCCATGAGCATTCACATTCACTGGTATCTGCCCACCAATGGCGACAGCCGCGAGATCGTGGGCTCGGGCGACGATTCCCATGTCATTGAAGGGGTCAGCCGGCCGAGCTTTCGCGAGCCGAGCATCGGCTATCTCGCCGACGTCGCCCGCACGGCGGAGCGGCTGGGCTATGAGGCGGTGCTGACGCCGACCGGCACTTGGTGCGAGGATGCGTGGATCACCACCGCGGCGCTGACGCAGGCGACCGCGCGGCTGAAGTTCCTCGTCGCTTTCCGGCCGGGTCTCGTGACCCCGACGCTCGCTGCCCATCAGGCCGCAACCTTCCAGCGCATATCTGGCGGACGCCTGCTTCTCAACATCGTGACCGGCGGCGATCCGGTGGAGCAGCGGCGCTTCGGCGATTTCCTCGATCACGACCAGCGCTATGCGCGCACCGGCGAATTTCTGGAAGTGCTGCGCGGCGTCTCGAAGCCGGCGCACGAGCCCGGCGAATTCGACTATGCCGGCCGCCACTACCGCATCGAAGCGGCGCGCATCGATTTCGGCGGCTATGAGCTGCCGCAGATATTCTTTGGCGGGGCGAGTGCGGCGGCCGAGCAGGTCGCCGCCCGCCATGTCGACACCTACCTGACATGGGGCGAGCCGCCCTCGGTGGTGGAAGAGCGGGTGCGCCGCGTGCGCGACCTAGCCGCCTCGCATGGCCGCACCGTTTCCTTCGGCATCCGCCTCCACGTCATCAGCCGCGATACGGAAGCGCAGGCCTGGGCCGAGGCCGACAGGCTGATCGAGCGGATAACGCCCGAGCGCGTCGCAAAGGCGCAGGCCGTCTTCGCGCGCACGGAGTCGACCGGGCAGCAGCGCATGACGCAATTGCAGGAGGGGTCCGGCATCGCGGCCGTGACGTCGCGCAATGCGCGGGCGCTGGAAGTGTCGCCCGGCCTGTGGGCCGGATACGGGCTGGTGCGCGGCGGGGCCGGCACAGCACTTGTCGGCAGCCACGAGCAGGTCGCCGATCTCATCGGCGAATATCATGAGCTCGGCTTCGACCACTTCATCCTGTCCGGCCAGCCGCATGTGGAGGAGGCCTATCATTTCGCCGAGGGTGCCGCCGCCGTACTGCGCGCGCGCAAGCTGATCGCGCAGACCCCCGGCTAGTGCATTTTGCAGCCGGATGGAAACATCTGGCGTCGCACAAATGCAGAAATGCTCCGGGCGCAACACAAGCGCGGCCGGGATCGCTGAGCAATCGGCGGGACTGGTATCGTTGCCGCGAACCACACCCGCCGGCACGGCAGGTTTTGCCCGACCGGGCCGGATACCAGAAGCATGATCAGAGGGCGCGATGGCCATCGGGGAAACCCGCAGCCACGAAGCTGCGGGTTTCGGGTTCGTCAGAACATCAGGTCGGGAAGGAACGTCACCAGCGCCGGCACATAGGTCAGAAGCATCAGCACGCCAAAGGACGCGACCAGAAAGGGCAGGGACGCCTTCGTAAAATCCTCCACCGAACACCGGGTGATCGAGCAGACGGTGAACATCACCGTACCGACAGGCGGGGTCATCGAACCAATGGCCGTGTTAAACACAAGCACCACTCCGAGATGGACGGGATCGACACCCAGGCCCTGCGAAACCTGCATGAGCAGCGGCCCGAGGATCACGATGATCGCCAGCCCTTCGAACACCGTTCCGAGGATCAGCAATGCGATGTTGATGATCAGCAGCACGACATACTTGTTGTCCGATACGGAAAGCAGCGTGGTGATCAGGTGCTGGGGAACCTGTTCAAGGCTCAGGATCAGCGAGAACACCGAGGCCGACGCGACAATGAACATGACGCCGGCGGCGGTGAGCGCTGACTCCGTCAGCAGCGACATGGTTTCTCCGGCAGTCAGGCCGCGATAGACGATGATGCCGACGAGAAACGCATAGACCGCCGCCACCGCGCCAAGCTCGGTGGGCGTGAACCAGCCGCTGCGCAATCCCAGCAACAGCATCACCGGCATGGCCAGAGCCCACAGGGCCGCACGGCCATTGCTCAGGATCTCGGCAGGTCCCGCCCGGCTTTCACGGGCCGGTGCGAGGTTCATGCGCACTGCCGTCCAGCGCACCGTGAGCATCAGTGCAACGGCGATGACCAGTGCGGGAATGACGCCGCCAAGAAACAGCTTTCCAATCGAGGTGTCGGTCAGCAGGCCATAGATGATCAGCGCGATGCTTGGCGGCATGATCGGAGCGATCAGCGACGAGGCCGCGCTGACGGCCGAGCCATAGGCGTTGGAATAGCCGCGCTTGCGCATGACCGGCACGATGGTGCGGGCATCGATGGCTGCATCGGCATTGGCCGATCCCGACATGGCGCCCATGAATACGGAATTCAGCACCGCGATCTGGGCAAGTCCGCCGCGCCAGTGGCCGACCAGCGTTTCGCAGAAGGCATAGAGGCGATCCGCGATGCCGCCCCGCGCCATGGCCCCGCCGGCAACCACGAAAAGCGGTATCGCCAGCAGCGGAAAGGATTCCAGCCCGGAAGACATGCGCTGAGCGACGAGGCTGGTCATCATGGGGTTCATGGCGAAATAGGCCATGGAAGCGCCCAGCATGACGAAGCCGACCGGCAGCCCGAGTACAAGAAGGAGGACGAAAACAATGGCAACGACGGTCACGGACGTTCCTTCCTGAAATCCTCAGCCATGTTGAGAAGAAGACCGGCCATCACCAGGATCATGCCTGTGGCCAGAAAGGCCGCGACGATCCATTTCGGCCACCCGAGCGTGAGAAAGGTCGTGAACCTTGCCGTGGCGATCTGCGCAAATGCGGCGCGGATCACCTGCGCGCAGATGAGAAGCACGAGGATGTTCGCCAGCAGCCGCGCGAAAGGCGCATATCGCTCCGGCAACCTGTCGACGAACAGGGAAATGCCGAACAGCTGCCCGTTCATGGAAGCGCCGACCAGACCCAGCCAGACCGTGGCGGCCATCAGCACGACCGCGAGTTCCTGCGCCCACATGATCGAGGTCGCAAAAAAGTTGCGTGCTATGACGTCGGACAGGACAATGACGACCAGCGCCGCAAGCAGCAGCGCGGGCACGGTCACGCCCAGAAATTCGATAATTGAGCGCAGCGCCTTCATCGCCATCGTCTCCTCCCTGTGGGCGGAGGACCGGGCTGATCAGGGGTCAGCCCGGTCCCTCGCGCTGATCAGTTTCCTGTGGCTGCCGCCCGCACCTGGTCATAAAGGCCCTCCGGCCAGTTCGGGAAGCTGGTGTAGAAGCTTGCGGTTGCCTGACGATAAGCCTCGATATCGGCTTCGTGGAACGTCACGCCCTGTTTCTCGAATTCCTCACGGATTTCTTTTTCGAGGTCGGCGGACACTTTCGTCAGGTCGCGGCCGCCCTGACGGAATTCCTCAAGGAGAATGCCACGATCCTCATCGCTCATCTGCCGAAACACGGCCTCACTCATCACCCAGCCGGTGAAAAGATTGAAATGGCCGGTCAGGGTTATCTCCTTGGCGGCTTCCTGCCAGCCCGAGGCCCGCAAGCCGGTCAGCGGGCTTTCGGCAGCCGTAACAACGCCCTGCGAAAGGGCCGAGTAAACTTCAGCCGCTTCAACCGTGGTGGCCACGACACCGAGAGGCTGGAAGGTTTTCAGCCACGTCTCCACCGGCGGAACCCGCATGCGCACGCCCTTCAGGTCCGCCGGCGATGAATAGCTGGCGGTCCCGATCATGTGGCGGGGTCCGTCGAACCAGTTGATGGCGACGACGCGAATGCCGGCCGTCCCGGCGAGCTTGTCGTAATAGCCCTGCATCAGCGGCGAGAAGGCCAGCTTATCGGCTTCATCCGTATCGGAGACGATGAACGGGCCTTCCAGAATCGACAGTTCGGGAACGCCGAAGGACGCCAGGAACGAAGCCGAGGTGAAGGTCATCATGGGCAGGCCTTGGCTCGCCTGCTCGATGGAATCCGTGGTCGTGCCGAGCTGGCCGGAAGGGAACCCTTCAAACTTCACCCGTCCGTCGGTGCGCTCCGTAACCCGCTTCGCGGTTTCCATCACGCCCTTCCAGGATTCGCTGGTTGGCGAATTGACCGATGCAATGCGGATGGTCACGTCCTGCGCCAGCGCCGTTCCGGCCAGCAGAACAGACAGGGATGCGACAACGGCGAACATGCCGGGAGATGAATAGTGGCGTGTCATTGAGTTCCTCCTGAGATCTATGCCTAACCCACGTTCGCACGCAGCGGCACCGTCATACGGGCATCACTTTGTGAGAACGATTTCCTTCATGTCTGCCGGCCCGGCGACAGGCTTCGTGTTCCGGTAAATTTCATCGAGCGTGAGCATCGTGGTCAGATCGATGTCCATCGCTGCGCCATGCCCGAAGGCGCCCGGCGAGAGGCAGGTTTCCGCGGCGGCCGTGGCGGCTTCGCTCAGCAGCACATCCGGCGCTTCGTCGCGCAGCAGCCCGACCAGCGTGCGGGCGATGAACGTGTCGCCGGCGCCAAGCGTGTCGACAGGCACGACGGGGGCCGCAGGCACTTCATATATCCGGCCATGACCGACCAGCATGGCGCCATCCTCGCCACGTGTCGTGATCGCCCATTGAGCGCCGTTGCGCAGCGCCGCTTCGCCAAGGGCGAGGGCTTCTTCACGGCTCAGGCCGCCACCGGAAAACCCGGCGAGAAAGCAGTGTGGCGCGAGGCGGGCAATATGTGCTTCATCGCGGATGGTGGCGAAATCATAGGACACGCGGGTCAGTGAGGCGAAACGGGGCAGCCAGGCATCGATGTGGCTTGAGCGGCCCGTATGCACGGCGTCCGCCCTGCTCATCCGGTCGAGATCGCCCTGCGAAGGCGCAATGATCGACACGCCGAGATTTGCGCCCAGGAAAACCCGCTCGCCATTCTCATTGGCGATGACGCAATAGGCCGTCTGCCCCGGCATGAAACGCAGCAGCGATACATCCACCCCCTCGGCGAGGCAGGCATCGCGGATGGCCCGGCCCGCCGCATCGTCGCAGACCGCCCCGGCATAGGCGGCCTCTGCGCCAAAGCGCCGGGCAAACACGGCGTGATTGACGCAGTTCCCACCCGGAAACATGCGCTGCTGGTCGCGGTAACAGTCCACGACATTGTCGCCAAAGGCGATGATTCTGGGGGCCTTTCGTGACACGGATATGTCGTCTCCTCATCAATGTGAGAACGTTCGCAATAAATCGTCCGGCTTGTCAATGGCTGCTTGACACTCTCACGATGAAATTAATATGTCTTATGTCATCTTATCGAAAGGTGATAGCAGATGACACTCCCAGATCGCTTCCATCCGGCTGTTTCGGCCGCCCTGTCGGCCATCGATGCCGATGGTCTGCGCCATGTGTTCTTCGTAGCCTGCGGCGGCTCTCTGTCGATCATGCATCCGGCCAAGTTCATGCTCGACCAGCATGGAACGGTGGCTTCCGATGTCTACAACGCAGCCGAATTCGTGGCGCGCGCGCCGAAGCGGCTCGGTCCCGGCGCGCTTGTCGTTCTCTGCTCCATGACCGGGACGACGAAGGAGACCGCCGCCGCCGCGAAGTTCGCGCGCGAAAAAGGGGCGACCACAATCGGCCTCACCGTGGAGCCGGAATCGCCGCTGGGCAAAGCGGTTGATTTTGCTGTGAAATTCGAGGCCCCTTACACTACCGGCGTGCCGATCGATGCGCGCGACAGCAACTACTCGATCATCTACCAGATCGTCATGGGGCTTGTGGCTGCAACCGGCGGAGAAAACCTCACCGCACCGCTGATTGACAGCCTGTGCAACCTTCAGGCGGCGATCGGCAAGGCGCAGGAAACCTATGCGCCGCTGTGGGACCGCTATGCAAGGCACTTCGCCGCGCAGGATGTGATCTACACCATGGCCTCCGGCGCCAGTTACGGCGCGGCCTATTCCTTCGCCATCTGCGTGCTGATGGAGATGCAGTGGATCAATAGCCAGGCAATCCACTCCAACGAGTTCTTCCACGGACCGTTCGAGGTTCTGGACGAGACGCGCTGCTTCGTGCTGATGAAGGGTCTGGACTCCACCCGTCCGCTCGACGAGCGGGCCGATGAATTCCTGCATCGCTTCGGCAAGGCTGAGAACATTCTCGTTCTCGACGCGGCAAAGCTCGACCTGTCGGGGATCGACGAGCGTTTCCGGGGCAATGTCGTGCCGCTGATCTTTTTCGACACGCTCTGGCGCTTCATTTATAAGGTTGCCGACTTCCGCCAGCAGGTCATGCTGGACGGACGCCGCTACATGAAGAAGCTCACCGACTATTGAGGCAATGATGACGCAGGACGGCTTGCTCCCCCTCTACGAACAGGTGCGACGCAGGCTCCTGTCGGAGATCGAGACGGGCCGTCTTGCCGAAGGCAGTTTCCTGCCGCCGGAGTTCGAGCTGTGCGCGACCTACGGCGTCAGCCGCATAACGTTGCGGCGGGCTGTTGGTGAACTTTGCGACGAAGGCGTGCTGATCCGCCAGCAGGGCCGGGGCACGGTGATCGCGCCCCGCAAGCTGCAGCAATCGATCTCGCTGTCGGGATTCGCGGATGTGGTGGAAGGCAGGGGGCACAAGGCCGGCCATCGCATTCTCGGGCGCGAGGATGGCGCCGATGCGCCTGCCGCTGCCAGCCGTCTGCGCGCGGAGCGGGTCGTGCGGTTTGTGCGCCTTCTCGAAATCGATGACCGGCCCATGACGCTGGAGACCCTGTTCTTCGACGAGGAACGTTTTGCCGATGCTGTCGGGCCGGTCGGAACCGGCGAGAGCTTCTTCGCGACCCTGCGCGCATGTTATGGCGTCGAGCCGGAACATGCCGAACGTGTCATCGATGTCGGGTTCGCCCGCGCTTCCGAGGCTCAGTCGCTGGGGGTCTCCACCACTGAACCCGTCTACCAGATCGAGAAACTGGTTCTTGGCGCTGGCGGTGCCCCGATAGCCCTGTCCCATACAATCACGCCCTGCCGCTTCGTCACGCTTGCCGTGAAGAACTGAGCGGGCGGATGCGATGTCATAAGGAAATGCGATGAAGGTTTATGATGCTGCCGCGGTTCGTGCAGCTTTGCCGTGGCCCGTTCTCATCAGGGCCTTGTCGGAGGCGCATCGCGGGCCAGTTCCGGCCTCGAACGTCGTGGTGCAAGGCGATCCCGCCGGCAGCGGTAACCAGTTCATCACCCTGCCCGGCTGGCTTGCCGGCGGGCCGGTTGCCGTCAAGATGGTGGGCGTATTTCCCGCAAACGAGAAGCTGACACCGCCCCAGCCCAATGTTCAGGGGCTGGTTGCGATGTTCGACGGCTCGACCGGCGCACCGCTTCTCGTCGCTGACGGGGCCGCCATGACCGAACGCAAGACCGCCGGCGATTCCGCCCTTGGCGCTTCGCTTCTGGCGCGCGACGATGCTGAAATGCTGCTGATCGTCGGTGCCGGCGCGCTGGCGCCGCATTTCGCCGAGGCGCACATGGCTGCGCGTCCCTCCCTCAGACGCGTCATGATCTGGAACCGCACCGCGCACAAGGCCGTGGCCGTGGCCGCACAGCTTCGCGCCGGCGGCATCGATGCCGGGGCGGTGAGCGACCTCGATGCGGCGGTTCGCCAGGCCGACGTCATCAGCTGCGTGACCATGTCCGACCGTCCGCTGGTGAAGGGCGCGCTCCTGAAGCCCGGAACGCATCTGGATCTCGTTGGGGCCTATATGACGGAGTTGCGCGAGACCGACGACGACGCTCTGGTCAGAAGCCGGATCTTCGTCGACACGCGTCGCGGCATGGAAAACACCGGCGATCTCGGACAGGCGCTCGCCTCGGGGCTCATATCGCCCGACGCAATCGCCGGTGATCATTTCGATCTCGCGCAGGGCAGAGTTCAGGCCCGCCAGTCCTCTGAGGAAATCACCATCTTCAAGAATGTCGGCGGTGCGCATCTCGACGTATTCACGGCAATCGCGCTTTTTGAAGCCGGCTGAAATCCGGACCGGCCGGGAAGACCGGCCGGCGGCGCGGCGGTGAACAGGGATCTGGTGGAGGGACGTACAGTGGCGAAGAACCCGAAGGCGACGATTGCCGATGTGGCGCGGCTTGCCGGCGTTTCGACCGCCACGGCCGGACGCGTGCTCGGCCGTTACGGCTACACAAAGGAAGAAACCCGCAGCCATGTGCTGGAGGCGGCACGCAAGCTTGGTTATCGCACCAACGCTCTGGCGCGCAGTCTCATCACCGGCAAGACCCGCACGATCGGCGTCGTTGCCGGTGACATCCAGAACCCGTTCTACGCCTCGATCCTGCGCGGCATCGCCGATGTCGTCGAAAACCGGGAATTCGGCCTTTTGATCATCAACTCCGATGAGAGCCTCGAAAAGGAAATCCGCGCGGTCGATCTGCTGAGGGAAAAGCAGGTGGACGGGATCATCGTTTCGCCATGCGACACGCGCAATTCCCGCCATCTTCGCGATCTTCATGCAGAAGGCCTGCCGCTGGTGCTTCTCGACCGCACCGTGGCGGGGCTGGATGTGGATCGGGTCGCCATCAACAATATCGACGCTGCCGAGCGTGCGGTCGCCGCCCTGATTGGAGCCGGTCACAGACGCATCGGCCTCGTCGGAGAGCTGCTTGAAGGGGCCGGCGACGACCTTGAGGCATTCGTCCGCCGCGCGCTTTCCGGCAATGTCCTTTCAACCGACACGCTCTATCCAAGCTGGCAGCGGCTGCTCGGATATTTGCGCGCCCACCAAAGGGCGGGGCTCGATGTCGATCTGTCCCTCATATGCCGTGTGGGGGCCTATTCGGCAGCACAGGCCGGCGCCGCGGCATTGCCGCTGATCAGCCGGGCCGATCGGCCGACCGCGGTTTTCGCCACCGACGGCACGATGTCGGAGGGGGTCGTGCGGGCAATCGCGCAGTCCGCGCTTCGGGTGCCCGGGGACCTCTCCATCGTTTGCTTTGATGATCTCGACTGGATGGATTTCGTCGCGCCCGGCATATCGACCATGGCCCAGCCCAGGCTGGCGATGGGGGAGGCGGCTGCAATCATGCTGCTGGAACGCATCGATGGTTCGGACCACCCCGCCAGAGCGATCGAGATGCAGGCGGAGTTCATCTCGCGAGGGTCCATTTCCACCCTCGGCCAGATCATCGGGGGCCAGACCAGCGGGGAAAAGCCATGACGCTCGCCCAGACCCATATTTGCGGCATGAACTTTCATTACTTCCGGCACGGCCTCGATCGCTTTCTGGACGACGCTGAAGCGCTTGGCCTGCCACTGGTGGAGATCTGGGGCGCGGCGCCTCACTTCTATCTGGGCGACAGGACGCTTGCCGATGCCCGCGTGCTGGGCGCAAACATCCGGGCGCGGGGAATGGCGATCAGCTGCTTTACCCCGGAGCAATGCGTGTATCCGATCAACCTCGGCTCGCCGCAGGCCGAATTGCGCGACCGATCGATCCGGTATTTTCTCGAAAGTCTTGAAATGTCCGTGGAAATGGGCAGCCCCGCGCTGCTCGTCACACCGGGATCGGGCTTTGCTGACCAGTCCCGCGGCGAGGCCTTCGAGCGTTGCGTGGCGGGACTTCAGCTTCTTGCCGGTCGCGCCGGCAAGCTCGGCCAGAAGCTGTTCCTCGAAGCGCTGCCGCCGGCCTGGTCCAACATTGCGGTAACCGCAACGGAGCTTCGCACCCTCCTGGACGCCGTGGGCTCGAACGCACTCTTCGGCATGCTGGACACGGCCGGAGCCCTCGGCACCGGCGAAACCGTGACCGACTATGTCAACGCTCTGGGTGACAGGCTGGCGCATGTGCACATGATCGATTCCGATCCCGCCGGCAGCCATCTGTCATGGGGCGATGGCGTGCTTTCGGCACAGGCGATCGTCTCTGAACTGCAGGGCGCCGGATATGGCGGCGCCCTGTCGATCGAGATCACCAGTCCCCGCTATTATCTCGATCCGAAAACCGCGATGGCGCGCTCCGTGGCCGCGCTCCGCAGCGTGCTGCCGGAAGGCTGAGACGCCGGAGCGTTTCCGGGCCAGCTGTAAGGACAGGGCTTTTGCGGCTGTACTTCACAGATGCCGGCCGGCTGGCCGGGCGGTTACGCTGCCAGTTCTTTGCTGGCTGTAGCCTGCATGGTGACGCTTCCGGTATGCGAGCGGACCCAGAGCGTGTGATCCTGTGCGCTGGCTGCGGCGTTCACGGTGAAACTGCCGCCGTCAAACAAGGGCGCAATGCTGCGAAACGCGAAGCGGGCAGGCATGCGGCCTTCATTCATGCGGCAGACAAGCCGCAGAAGATAGGTTGCCTGAAGCGGGCCGTGCACCACGAGGCCCGGATACCCTTCCTCCCGCTGGCAATAGTCACGATCGTAATGGATCCTGTGTCCGTTGAACGTGACCGCCGAATAGCGGGCCAGAAGAACCGGGCTCGCCCCGACCTCATGCGAGGCGTCGGGCGACGGCTGCGGAATGTCCTGCGTGGCTCCGGCCGATGCCGTCCGGACCGGCCGGTAGACGATATCCTGACGCTCGCTCAGCACCTGACCACGGGGACCGGAATAGTCGTGAGTGACCGTGACGAAGCATAGCATGCCCGTGCGGCCGGTCTTCAGCACCACGTCAGCTATGCGGGAGCGCCGGGTCATGGCGTCGCCGACCCGGAACTCCCCCGAAAACACCAGCTCCCCGCCCGCCCACATGCGGCGGGGCAGGGCGACCGGCGGCAGGAAATCGCCGCGTGCAGGATGGCCGTCCGGCCCGAGGCCCGACATCGGCACGATATCCGGTGACAGGCACCAGTGGATGCCGGCGGGCGCCGGATCACCTTCCCCGAGAAGCGGCGCCTCGTCCAGCACGGCGGCGAGGCCGTTTGCGAGACGCGGCGAGATCACGTCCCGGCTTTCGCGGGTGGTGCCGATCCAGCTTTTCAGATGGTCCAAATCGAGCAATGCAGGATCCTCTTTTTTCGCCTGAGCCGTGACAATGCGCCGGCTTCAGAAAGAGCGGGGAAGGCCAAGAATATGCTCTGCCACATAGGACAGAATGAGATTGGTCGAAATCGGAGCCACCTGATAAAGGCGGGTCTCGCGGAATTTACGCTCCACATCATATTCGCAGGCGAAGCCAAAACCGCCGTGGAATTGCAGGCAGGCATTGGCGGCCTCCCAGCTTGCCTTTGCCGCCAGATACTTGGCCATATTCGCTTCGGCTCCACAGGGCAGGCCGGCGTCGAACTTGCGGCAGGCCTCGTTGCGCATGAGGTTGGCCGCCTCGATTTCGATATAGGCCTCGGCAATCGGGAACTGCACGCCCTGGTTCTGGCCGATCGGGCGGCCGAACACCACGCGATCCGATGCGTAAGCGACGATCCTGTCGGTAAACCAGTAGCCGTCGCCGATGCATTCGGCGGCGATCAGCGCCCGCTCGGCATTGAGGCCGGTCAGGATATATCTGAAGCCCTGTCCCTCTTCGCCAATCAGGTTTTCTGCGGGAATTTCAAGGTCATCGAAGAACAGCTCGTTGGTCTCGTGATTGACCATGTTCAGGATGGGGCGCACCTGCATCCCCTTCTTCATCGCCTCCTTCACGTCGACCAGGAAGATCGAAAGTCCCTCTGATTTCTTCTTCACCTGATCCAGCGGCGTGGTGCGGGCAAGCAGGATCATCAGATCGGAATGCTGTACCCGGCTGATCCATGTTTTCTGCCCGTTGATGACCCAGCGGTCGCCCTTCCTGACCGCCGCCGTCTTCAGTTGCGTGGTGTCGGTTCCGGTGGTCGGTTCGGTGACGCCCATGCTTTGCAGGCGCAACTCGCCGCTCGCGATCCTTGGCAGGTATTTCCGCCGCTGCTCGTCCGAACCATGCCGGACCAGCGTGTTCATATTGTACATCTGGCCATGGCAGGCGCCCGAATTGCCGCCGGCGCGGTTGATCTCCTCCATGATGATCGCCGCTTCGGTCAGGCCGAGACCCGAGCCGCCATAGGCTTCGGGGATCAGCGCCGACATCCAGCCTTCCTTCGTGAGCGCGTCGACGAATTCTTCAGGGTAGGCACGTGCCTCATCCACCTTCCGGTGATACTCGGCCGGGAAACTGGCGCACAACGCGCGGATGCCTTCACGCAGTTCGGCATGGGTTTCGTGCTGACTGTTTATGTCTTTCAAGGCAGGTCTCCGGTGGAAATGCGGGCGGCTTGTGCGATCAGCCAAACCAGCCGCGCAGCGAAGGGGCTTGCGGCACTTCGCCGAGGCGGGCCAGCAGGGCGTCGGCGCCATGGTTGAGCACGGGGCCGGCAAGTGTCCTGAACTTCGTTGCCATCGCTTCGTGGTCCGGGAAACTGTCCGGCTCGCCGGATGGGTCGGCAATGCGAAGACGGTGATCGACATCGCCTGTGCGCAGCGTCAGGGTCGCACCGAATGGATGGCGCAGCCCTTCGAGCGTTTCGTCGCGCACCACATCGACGCGATCGGCCAGCGCTTCGACCTCCGGTTTTCCGAGCAGGTCGTAATCATCCCAGCCAAAGCGCCCGCGCAACAGGGCGACGGCTGCGGCGAACGGCATCGAGAACTGGCCTTCGACCACGCTGCGGGCCCGCCGCTTTTCCTCAAGCGGAGCGCCGACAAGGGTAATGCCGTTGCGGTGCAGCCCCACGGTGATTTTCTGCACATCCGCCGGTGCAGGGCCCAGTTCCGCCCTCAGGGCGAGAATGCCGTCCACGGCGGCGTGGGTATAGCGGCAGGCCGGGTAAGGCTTGACGCCGATCCGCATGGTTTCCCAGACGCTGCCAAGGTCCGCAACAACGCGGGACGGCTCCGCGCCGTCGCTGTAGCCACCGAGAAACCCGTGCTTGCCGTCAATCGCGTCTTCGGCGCCGACAAACCCGGAATCCGCAAGGGTGGCGGCCATCAGCCCCTTCATGGCCGCTTCACCCACCTGATATCGCTTGTTCCACGCGCCATTGACGAGGAACTGAAGCGATCCGGAGGCCTGGCTGGCGGCGACCCCGAAGGCGGAGGCCATGGCGTCTCCATCGAGGCCGAGCAGACGCCCGGCGGCTGCTGCCGCGCCGAATGTTCCGGCGGTTGCGGTGGGATGAAAGCCGCGTGCGTAATGCGCGGTCGGATCCAGCGCCATTCCGAGCCGGCAGCACACCTCGAAACCGACGACCACCGCGGCAAGAAATTCCGCGCCCGATGCGCCCGTCGTCTCAGCCGCCGCCAGAGCTGCCGGGACCACCGGCGCGCTTGGGTGCAGGGAACTGTCGGCGTGGGTGTCGTCGAAATCGAGACTGTGCCCGAGGGTTCCGTTGAGCAAGGCGGCAGCCGCCGCGCCATAATGGCGGTTGAGGCCGAAAACCGTGCAGGGGCCTTCGCTGTCCATGCCAAGCCGCCCAAGCATGGCAAGAACCGCCGGCGTTGAATCCGCTTCATGCGCCGCCCGCAAGACCGACCCTGTCAGGTCCGTCACTAGTGCAAGCGCGCGCGCCGTGACTTCAGCTGGAATCTCGTTCGCAGCGAACCCCGCTGCGAAATCGGCTATGGTTCTGGTCACTGACATAGGTCGCTCCTCCCAGCCGGCATCGCATGGCGGGCCATGATCTGCCGGGCCCGTTGCACCACAGGCGCATCCACCATCGCCCCGTCGACCCGAACGGCAGCGCCGTCCGCCTGGGCCGCAAGCACGCGCTTTGCCCAGCCAACCTCATCCTGCGATGGCTCAAAGCCTCGTCGGGCGGGGGCGATCTGGGCGGGATGGATCAGCAGCTTCCCGGAAAAACCCAGCTCCACCGCATGCGCGCAATCCTCTGCGATGAGGCCGGCATCCTGGATGGCTGTGGTGACGCCGTCCAGTGGGGCGGCCTTCCCGGCGATGCGCGCTGCCATGACAAGGGTTGAGCGGGCCATCAGCAGCGACTGGCGCGTATGGGCTATGGCAAGGTCGGCGGCGAAATCGATGGAGCCGAAGGCCATGCGTTCCGAGGCCCCCGCAATCCCCACCGCGCGGTGCAGGCCGGCAGCCGATTCGATCAGAGCGATCACCGGACAGCCGCAGCGATCTGCGACCCGATGGAGATCGGCGGGTTCTTCGGCTTTCGGCACCATCACTGCGGCAAGAGGCAGGCGACGGGCAGCTTCGATGTCCGCTTCGTGCCATTCCGTGTCCGTGCCATTGATGCGCAACAGGACGGGCATCGCCTGCGGCATGGCGGCCAGCCCTTTGACGAGCAGGTCGCGCGACGCGGCTTTGGCCTCTGGCGCTACGGCGTCTTCCAGATCGACGATCACCGCGTCGGCGCCGGCGGCGGCAGCCTTGAGGAACCGTTCCGGCCGGTCGGCCGGCACGAAAAGCGGCAATGTCAGACTGGCGATTTCCCCTGGCATCGGATTTTCCGGCTCCCCTCTGGCCCGGGGAATGATGGGGACAGAGGGGTATAAAGGGAAATATATTTTTTATCTCAATTCCATAACGCAAATGTATCTCGACGCTCACTGGTGCCATCTGTTTTCGTTATGCCCGATGGAGAAAGCCGTTATTTGATGTGATGGCTGCTTTCGTCAATTCTGCCGCCGGTACGAGGATGCCTCCAACCCAACCCGGGGGGGCATCCGAAACTTCTGACGGGAGCAGACATGACCAAAACCGACCTTGCCGGCCTGCTCGTGGTGTCGGTCGAACAGGCCGTTGCCGCTCCGCTGGTTTCTTCCTGGCTGGCGGAGGCCGGCGCGCGCGTCATCAAGGTCGAGCGACCGGAAGGCGACTTCGCCCGCAACTATGACCGGCTGGTGCATGGTGAGAGCGCATATTTCGTGTGGCTGAACCGGGGCAAGCAATCCGTCTGCCTCGACCTGCGCGAGGAAACTGCGCGGGCAGCGCTGCAAAGGATGATCGCACGTGCGGATGTCTTCATTCAGAACCTCGCACCGGGGGCGATCGACAGGCTGGGCTTCGCGCCCGAAGTGCTGCGCAAGCGCCATCCGCGCCTGATCACGGTTTCGATCTCCGGCTATGGCGAGGACGGTCCGTACAGGAACCTCAAGGCCTATGATCTGCTGGTGCAGGCTGAAAGCGGTCTTTCCTCCATCACCGGCACACCTGAGGGCATGACCCGCGTCGGCATCTCGATCTGCGACATAGCTGCCGGGGCAACGGCCCATCAGGCGGTGCTTCAGGCGCTTTATGCAAGGGAGCGCACGGGGGAGGGCCGGCACATCGCCATTTCGCTTTTCCATGCGCTGACCGACTGGATGAACGTCCCCTACCTGCAGTATGTCTATGGCGGTCAGGTTCTGCCACGCAACGGCCTGACGCATCCCACCATCGCTCCCTATGGCGCCTATGCCGACCGCTCGGGGCGGGAAGTGCTGTTCTCCATTCAGAACGAGCGGGAATGGGGGCAATTCTGCGCCGAAGTCCTGCTTCTGCCCGATCTGGCCTCTGATCCGCGTTTCCACGACAATTCCGCGCGGGTGGCCAACCGCCCGGCCCTCAATGCCATCATCGAAAGCGAGTTCGGCAGGCTCGACCGGGACGAGATCGTCGCAAGGCTGGAAAAGGCGCGGATTGCCTATGGACGGGTGTCCACGCTGCAGGATCTCGCCGCTCATCCGCAGAACCGCTATGTGCAGGTCGAAACCCCCACCGGACCGGTACGCATGCTGGCGCCGGGCACGGTGGTCGACGGCATGACGACCGAGCTGGGGCCGGTCCCGGCGCTCGGCGCGCATACGGCCGAAATACTCGACGAGTTCGGGGAGGCCAAAGCTGCTGAATGAGGGGCGCTGCCGATACCGGGCTGAGCTGACAGGCACATCGGGCGCCGGGCCACATGATCCATGGCTGAGGGCAGAACGCACTATCAGGATGCGAAACCGCACCCGTTGTTGTAGTCATCCGGCATGGACATTCGCCAGCTTCGATACTTCATCGCCATCGTTGAGCAGGGCTCGTTTTCGCGGGCGGCACAGATTCTGCACATAGCGCAACCGGCGCTGTCGCTGCATGTGCGCAACATCGAGGCGGATCTCGGCACGCAATTGCTGTTTCGCAGCCCGCAGGGCGTGGTGCCGACCGAGGCCGGCGAGATCCTGCTGCGGAATGCGCGCATCATTCTCGATCAGCTCGTAGTCGCCGAAGAAGAAATCCGTGGCCATAAGAACGATCCTTCCGGCGTGGTGCGTCTGGGATTGCCGGGGACCGTCAGCGAAATCCTCTCCGTGCCGCTGATCACCGAAGCGCGGCGGCGCTATCCGAAAATCCAGCTTCGCATCGCCGAGGCCATGAGTGGGTTCGTGCTGGAATGGATGCGTGATGCGCGCATCGATCTGGCGGTCATCTACCGCAAGGTGTCGGATGCGGGACTGGCGACGGTCGAACTGCTCGAAGAGGAACTTGTATTTTTCGCGCCGCGCCGCGGTCTTGGGGAAGAGATCGCTCTGCCGCCGTCGGGCAAGCCTCTCCGCCTTGCCGATGTGGCGGGGCTGCCGATGATCCTGCCGGGAGAGGACCACGGTCTGCGCTCGCTTCTGGATCAGCATGCCCGGGCCGCCGGCGTTCAGATGAACGTCAGCATCGAGGTCGATTCCTACTCGAACATCAAGGAACTGGTGGCGGCGGGCTTCGGCTGCTCCGTACTGCCTCTGAACGCCGTTTCACGGGAGGTTCAGGCAGGCAGCCTGCGCAGCTGGAGCATCACCGACCCGCCGATCCGCCGCTCTGTTCATCTGGCCTCGTCGGTCGAACGGCCGATGACGAACGCCGTCGCGGCCATACGCGATCTGGTGCGCGAACTGCTGCACGAACTGTCGGAAAACGGCCGTTGGGCCGGCGCCACGGCCGTTCGGGAAAGCCGTTCCGACAGCAAGCGCGTCGTGTAGCCCCATATAATTTGACGCGGCACGCCCGCGCCGATGTCAGAACATTTACATATGGGGGGTGACGAATTTCTGAATTTGTCCTCCTGCCGGCTTAGCTGCCACTATCGCCTCAACCGCCCCGCTACGGCAGACCGTCGCGAAGGCGCCGAGGAGGTTTTGGCCTGTCAGGTTTCCGTCCCGCCGCATTGGGCGGGATGGCGGCGGGCATGTCAGGGAGGGCAGCCGCGTGGCTGAAAACTATCCGCGTGAGGCCGGACTGCGGCCCGCACAGGGCTGCTTCATCAACAATCGCTGGGAGCCGTCCTCTTCGGGTGCGGCCCTGCCCGTCATCGCGCCTGCCGAGGGCGTCATTTTCGCGGAAATCGCCGCCGGCAATGCACAGGATGTGAACCGTGCCGTGGCTGCGGCCCGCGCTGCCTTCGAGGGGGGGCCGTGGTCGCGCCTGACCGCCACCGAGCGCGGACGCCTGCTGATGCGGCTCTCGCAGCTTGTCACCGACAACCTTGAGGAACTGGCCGCCATCGAAGCCCGGGACTGCGGCAAGCCTTTGCGCGCCGCCCGTGCCGATATTCAGGCGACGGCCCGCTACTTCGAGTTCTACGGCGGCGCTGCGGACAAGTTCCACGGCGAGCAGATCCCGTTCATGAACGGCTACTACGTGACCGGCGAGCGCGAGCCGCTGGGCGTTACCGGCCATGTCATTCCCTGGAACTATCCGGCGCAGATGACCGGGCGCACGCTGGGTCCCGCACTTGCCATGGGCAATGCCACGGTGCTGAAGCCGGCCGAAGACGCCTGCCTGACGGTGCTGCGCATTGCCGAACTCGCCGCCGGGGCGGGCTTCCCGGAGGGGGCCGTCAATGTGGTGCCGGGCCTCGGCCACGAAGCGGGCGCGGCGCTGGCGGAGCATCCCGGCATCGATTTCATTTCCTTTACCGGCTCGCCGCAGGTCGGCACGCTGATCCAGACCGCTGCTGCACGTAACCATATCGGCTGCGTGCTCGAACTGGGCGGAAAAAGCCCTCAGATCCTCTTCGATGATGCCGATCTCGATGCCGCTGTCCCGGTCGTCGTCGCGGCCATCATCCAGAACGCCGGGCAAACCTGCTCGGCCGGCGCGCGCGTGCTCATCCAGCGCCCGATCTGGGACAGGGCGGTTTCGCTCATCGCCGCAAAATTCTCGGCGCTGAAGGCAGGCCTGCCGGACGACGAGCCCGATCTCGGGTCGATCATCAGCGCCCGGCAGAAAGAGCGTGTCGAAGGCTTCATCGCCCGCGCGAAGGAACAGGGCGTTCCTGTCATCGCGGAAGGCGGCATTGATCCGAAGGCGCCCGCCGGCGGCTTCTATGTGCCCCCCGTCGTGTTCGGACCGGTGCCGCGTGACAATGCGCTGGCTTTCGATGAAGTCTTCGGTCCGGTTCTCGCGGCGATCCCCTTCGAGGATGAAGCCGATGCCGTGGCGCTCGCCAATGGCACGGAATACGGGCTGATCGCCGGCGTGTGGACCCGCGACGGCAGCCGCGCGCTGCGCGTTGCACGGCAACTGCGGGGCGGTCAGGTCTATGTGAATGCCTACGGCGCCGGCGGCGGCATAGAGCTGCCCTTCGGCGGCACCCGGAAATCCGGCCATGGGCGCGAAAAAGGGTTTGAGGCTCTCTACGAGTTCTCCGCGCTCAAGACCATTGTCATCAAACACGACTAGGAGAGAAAGCCATGGCAGCAGAACAGGGCCGTCTGGCGGGGAAAATCGCCGTCATAACCGGAGCCGGAGGCGGTTTCGGTGAGGGAATCGCAAGGCTTTTCGCTGCCGAAGGCGCAAAGGTCGGGGTGCTCGATCTCAGAGGCGAGGCAGCGGAAAGAGTGGCCGCCGACATCGGCGCCAACGCCATTGCGCTAACCGCGGACGTCACCTCCCGCACGCAGATGGAAGAAGCAGTGCAGAAGGTGGTCGACACGTTCGGCATCCCCAGCGTTTTCGTGAACAATGCCGGCTGGACGCATCGCAACAAGCCGATGCTGGAGGTGAGCGAGGAGGAGTTCGACCGCGTCTATGCGATCAACGTGAAGTCGATCTATCACATCACCAACATCATCGTGCCCCTGATGCGCAGCATCGGCGGCGGCTCGATCGTCAATATCGGCTCGGTTGCCGGCATCCGGCCACGGCCGGGCCTGACCTGGTATAACTCCACCAAGGGCGCCGTGAACATCCTGTCGCAGTCGATGGCCGTGGAGCTTGCGCCCGACAAGATCCGCGTCAATGCCATCTGCCCGGTCATGGGCGAGACGGGGCTTCTGGAAGCCTTCATGGGCGTTCCCGACACGCCGGAAAACCGCGCCCGCTTCGTGGCGACGATTCCGATGGGACGCATGTCGCGCCCTGAAGATATTGCGCGGGCAACGCTATATCTGGCCTCCGACGACGCCGAGTTCATTACGGGCGTGCTGCTGCCCGTAGACGGTGGGCGAACCGTCTGAATTCTCCCGGCCGCCTCTCCGGGGCGGCCCCTTTCTTTCTCCGGAACCCGTATCCATGAAGATTCGCGCTGCTATTCTGAAGCAATCGCCGGCTGCTGCGCCCTTTGCGCAAAGCCGGCCGTTGTCGATCGAGGAGATCGAACTCGATCCGCCCGGTCCGGAAGAGCTGCTGGTGCGGATCGGCGCGGCCGGGCTGTGTCACTCCGATCTGTCGGTGATCAACGGCAACCGTCCCCGGCAGACGCCGATGGTGCTTGGCCATGAGGCTGCCGGCACGGTCGTCGAGGTGGGAGCTGCCATCCGCGACCTGGCGCCCGGAGACCGGGTGGTGATGACCTTCCAGCCGAGCTGCGGCCATTGCCTGCCCTGTGCGGAGGGGCGCCCGGCGCTCTGCATTCCCGGTGCCGAGGCCAACGGCAAAGGCGTCATGATGGCTGGCGGGGTCCGCCTGCATGATGAGCACGACCGCCATGACATCCACCATCATTGCGGCATCTCCGGATATGCCGATCACGCGGTGGTTTCCCGCCATTCGGTGGTCAGGGTCGATGCTCCGGACGTGCCGTTCGCCGAGCTTGCGCTTTTTGGATGTGCCGTGCAGACGGGCGTCGGCGCGATCATCAACACCTGTCGCGTTCAGCCCGGCCAGAGCGTTGCAATCGTCGGGCTGGGCGGGGTTGGCCTTGCGGCCCTGCTGGGCGCGGTGGCGGCCGGAGCGACCGAGATCATCGCCATCGATCTGTCTCATGAAAAGCTGGCAATCGCGCGCAGCCTCGGCGCGACAAGAACCTACAACGCGTCCGGCGAGAACGTGATCGAACAGGTGCGCAAGGACACAGGAGGTGGCGTCGACCACGCCGTGGAGGTTGCCGGAGCAGCGCCCGCCTTCGATCTCGCCTATCGCATCACACGCCGCGGCGGACAGACCGTTTCTGCCGGACTGGCCTCCCCGACCGCCGAATTCAGGATTCCGGCCGTGAATGTCGTGGCCGACGAACGCACGGTAAAAGGCAGCTACATGGGTTCCTGCGTGCCGCAGCGCGATATTCCGCGCTTCATCAGCCTCTACCGGGCCGAGAAGCTGCCCGTCGACCGCCTGCTGACCGACGTGCTTTCCCTGGATGACATCAACGAAGGTTTCGACCGGCTGGATCGCGGAGAAGCCATCCGTCAGGTCGTCCTGTTCGACCCGCAGGAGATCACGGCGTGGCGGAACAACAAGGGCGGACGCGTCATAAAATGATTATTGACTCAAGAATCATTAAAGTGTCTTCTCTGCGTGGGAGATTGCGGTGCGCGACCATCGGGGCGGAGTTGGTGGCACCTGTAACATGCAAGCAGGCCGGGCGCGTGAAAGCGCATAAAGAAGCGACTGTGTCACCAGTGCGGTCTCCAGGCCTTTAGGGAGGGAAGTCCATGAAAACCCCTGTCGAGGGTCAGACAGCTGGCCGGCCGGCTTCGGTTACCGCTCTTCTCAGCGGATCGGGCAAGATCGGTTTCGACCAGCTGAAGATCGTCACCCTGCTGTTCATCGTCATCTTCGTGATCTATTCGATGGTGCTGCCCGGCTTCTTCAGCCTTGGCAACCTGCTGACGCTGATGCGCACGGTCGCCGTGCTCGGCATTCTTGGCCTTGGCATGGCCATCGTGGTGATCGGGCGCGGAATCGACCTGTCGATGATCGCCTCGCTGGCCGTGCCTTCGGCGCTGGTTCTGATGCTGGCATCCAAGGGATATGGCGTGGCTCCCGCACTCGCTGCCGGTCTGTTGATGGCGGTCGCCATCGGCGCTCTCAACGGCGTTCTGGTGGCTTACGCCGAAATCCCCTCGCTGTTCACGACGCTTGCCGTGGGCATTGGCGTGGCCGGTATCGGGCAGATCGGGCTCTTTGACTATGAAATCGTTTCATGGCCGGCCCAGCTTGATGTGATCGCCTGGATCGGACGGGGCAGCGTATTGGGAATTCCATATTCCGTGCTGGCTTTCGCCGTGGTCGCGATATTGGTCGGGATTTTCCTGAACCGCACTCGGCCCGGAATGTTCGTTTATGCCTCGGGCGACAATCCGGGCGCGACGCGGCTGACCGGAATTTCGCTCCGCCCGGTGCTCGTCATGCAATACATCATCGCTTCCTGTGTGG
Organism: Aquamicrobium sp. NLF2-7; assembly: GCF_022359935.1. NCBI lineage: Bacteria > Pseudomonadati > Pseudomonadota > Alphaproteobacteria > Hyphomicrobiales > Phyllobacteriaceae > Aquamicrobium > Aquamicrobium sp. NLF2-7. Next base: position 275,237 of record NZ_JAKSED010000003.1, read on the forward strand.
CCTTTTTCGCCGGCATGGTTCTCGCCGCCTCATCGGCCAGCATGGATACGCGCATCTTCAATCTCACCTGGATTTACGACGTCATTCTGGTCGTCGTGCTTGGCGGCATCGGCCTTTCGGGCGGACGCGGCGGCGTCGTCAACGTCATCATCGGCACCCTGCTGATCGGCACCATCATGAACGGGCTCACCATCATGAACGTGTCTTTCGAGATGCAGAATCTGGTGCGCGGTCTCGTGCTGTTGCTGGCGGTTCTCGCCGACAGCATCATCAACCCCCGCAACGAGGAGACCTCACAGCAGGGCGATATCTGAACCCGTCACCGCCGGCGGCAGGTCGGCATGACGGACAACGTAATCATCGGGAGGATTAGAATGAACATACTTTCCAGATTTGCCTGCGGCCTCGCCATGGCGGCCATGCTCGGCGGCGCAACCGGCGCCGTCGCCCAGACCAGCATGGGCGATCCCTTGCGGGAAAGCTATTACACCAACCTCAAGGACCGGAAGGTCGTGTTCGTACCCGTGTTCATGGGGCTGGACCTGACCGAGGGCTGGTCCAAGATCATGTCCCGCCAGGCCAGTGAGCTTAGCTACAGCTATGAAGTGCGCAATTCGAACTTCAACACGGCGGCCGGCGCGCAGACCATCACCTCGCTCATCAGCGAGAAGCCCGACGTCATCGTCGTGCAGAACCCCGACGTTCAGTCCTATGCCAAGCTTCTCCAGCAGGCCGAGAAGGCCGGCATTCACGTCATTCAGCTGAACATGAAGACCAACTACCAGACCACCGGGTTTGTCGGCGCCGATGTCGAGCTGATCGGTGAGAAGCAGGCAGAAGCCGCGGTGGCCAAATGCGGCGGCGGCGATCAGCCCGGCAAGGTTCTGGTGCTGGCAGGTCCTCCGACCAGCCCCTTCTCGGCATATATGCTCAAGGGCTACGAGAATGTGCTGAACGACAATGCCAAGATCCAGATCGTTTCGGTGCAGTCCACCGGCGATTATGAATCCTCCAAGGCCAAGTCGATCACCCAGGTGGTGCTGCAGCAGCATCCCGATCTTTGCGCCATTCTCGGTGTCTGGGACAATGCCGATGTCGGCACCGCAGCGGCGCTGCAGGAAGCCGGCAAGAAGCCCGGCGATATTCTCGTGACAACCTCCGGCGGTGGCGGCGAACTGGCCTGCCGGGGACTGCGTGAAGGCCTCTGGCAGTATTACGTCAGCTACGACGTTCCCGGGCAGGGCCGCGACCTCAACGCGCTGATCCTCGCCGCGCTTCAGGACAAGAACGAGGTCGGCTCGACGCGAACCGTCATCTACACCCCGCTGGTGACCTATACCCCCGAAACGCTTGGGGACGAGCGGTGCTGGACGCTGGATACCCTGCGTTAAAGCCACCTTCCCGGGAAAGACTTCCCCCTCCCGCCACAGGGAGGGGGAAGCGCGGCCCAGGTCGCGCAACTGTCAGCGTCAGAGGCAACGGATCATGAATACACTCGTAAAACTGCGCTACCGCTTCTGGCCGGACAAGATTTTTGGCGAACTGCTGCAGAAGCCATGGATGGAAACGGCGGTGCCGCTTCTGGTTCTGCTGGGCGTCGTTGCCTTCTTCAGCGCGCGGATCGACAATTTCATTTCCGTCGCCAGCATGTCGGATACGCTGCGGCAGGCCTGCGAACTCGGCTTTGTCGTTCTTGGAATGTCCATCGTCCTGATCGTCGGCGGCATCGACCTGAGCGTCGGCTCCATCTATGCGCTGTGCAATCTCCTGGCGCTCTACTGCGTCAACGTGCTTGGCCTTGGCATGGTGCCCACGGTTGCGATCACCCTTGTGGCGGGCGGGCTTCTGGGCGGTGTCAACGGCGTGCTGATCGGCTATTTCCGCATGCGCGCCTTCCTGACCACAATGGTCACGCTGATCGTCTACAAGGCAGCGAACGATATGCTGAACGCCAGAATCGGCGTTGAAATCTCGGCTAATTTTCCCGATGCCCCGGCCTGGGATTATCTCGGCACGGGCACGTTCCTCAACATTCCCGTCATCGTCTGGGTGTTCGGTGTCGTGGCCATTGCCGGACACATCTTCCTGACACGCCTCAGAGCCGGCTGGCATGTGCTTGCGATCGGCGGCAATCGCCGTTCCGCCTACAATACCGGCCTGCCCGTGAAGCGGGTGGTGGCGCTTTCCTATGTCGCTTCAGGCGCCTTCGCCGCACTGGCCGCGATCTTCTATGCCTCGCGCCTGGCTTCGCCGGGTGCCGATACGGGCAAAGGCCTGGAAATCGTCGTGCTGACGGCGGCGATCCTCGGCGGCATTCGCCTCGGCGGCGGCAAGGGTTCGGTGATGAAGGCGATCCTCGGCACGCTGATCGTCCTTCTGCTGACCAATGGCATGTTGCGGATGGCGATGTCGGCAGGCACGTCGCGCGTTATCCTTGCCTCCATTCTGCTTCTGGCCGCGCTGCTCGACATCCGCTGGTTCAAGAACCGCCACAAGGCTGTGCAGGAACTGTATGTGAGCCCGGGCTACATGGAACTGCCGCCGCCGCAAACCACCGGGCGCGACAGCGGCTCCCCCTATGCGCTGAACGACAAGCTGCGCGGCGTGGAGACCATTGGTCTGGGCGAAGTCGAAGCGCCCGAGGACGTGGTGCTGGACACCGACAACAATCTCTACTGCGGCAACCGCCACGGCGACATCATCCGCTTCTTCGCGCCCGACTATAAGCGGCAGGAAGTGTATGCGCATATCGGCGGACAGCCTCTCGGCATGGCGATGACGGAGGACGGGACGCTGTTTGTGTGTGTCGGCGGCATGGGGCTCTACAAGGTGGGGCCAGACAGAAGCGTCTCGAAGGTAACGGACGAAACGAACCGCTCGCTGCTGTCGATCATCGATGACAGCCGTCTGCGCCTTGCCGACGATCTCGACATCGCACCTGACGGCCGCATCTTCTTCTCCGAGGCCACCGTTCGCTACGAGATGCATGAATGGCCCACCGACAGCCTTGAGGCGCGGGGCAACGGCCGCATCATCTGCTACGACCCCGCAACCGGGAAAACGACGACGGTGCTGCGCAACCTCGTCTTTCCGAACGGCATCGTCATGGCTTCGGACGGGCAGTCGCTGCTTTTCGCGGAAAGCTGGGCCTGCCGGATCAGCCGGTACTGGTTCGATGGACCGAAGAAGGGCACGGTCGAAGTCATCATCGATGATCTTCCCGGCTATCCCGACAACCTCAACCGGGCTTCCGACGGCCATTACTGGCTGGCCATCATGGGGGTGCGCAGTCCAGTCTTCGATCTGGCGATGAAGCGGCCGGCCTTCCGCCGGCGCATGTCCAAGAAGCTGCCGGGCGACGAATGGCTGGCGCCCAATCTCAACACCGGCTGCATCGTCAAGATCAGTGAAACCGGCGAGATTCTCGATGTCATGTGGGACCTCGGGGGCGAGAACCATCCGATGATCACCTCCATGCGCGAACATCGCGGCCATCTTTACATCGGAGGCATCCACAACAACCGCATCGGGCGGCTGAAGCTGGACAATGTCGCCCCCGATTTCGTCGACCTGAAGGTGTCTCATGCTTGAGTTTGTCGGACAGATGATCGGCGGTCTTTTCGGCCGCAGCGGTTCAGGCCTTTCAGTGCCGATCCTCGACGGCGCCTTCAGGCCGAACAACCTTCTTGAAGAAGCCGAGGTGCTGTTTGAACGTCCCGGCCTCGAAGACATGGCCGTTGCCCCCGACGGCACCTTGCTGCTGGCGGCAGGCAGCGAAGTTCTGGTGGCCGGAATTCTGGGGGCTGGGTGCGACGGATTGCGAATGGCGGAGCGCCATGACGGCACGATCACCGCCCTGACCGTCCTTGCCGATGGCCGCCGGGTTGTCGCACTGGGAGACCGCATCGTGATCGGAGGCGGGGCTGCCCCGATCGCCGAAGCATGCGGGCGGCGCTTCAGGGCGATCACCGCTCTTTCGGTCATGACCGACGGGCGCATTCTGGTTTGCGATGCTTCCGCGCGCTACGAAGGCGCGAAGTGGCAATATGACCTGATGACCCGCGGAAAGTCCGGGCGTCTCGTGGCGCTTGAGCCGGCCACCGGCAAGGCTGAACTGCTCCAGAGCGATCTGGCCTGGGCCTTCGGCGCGATGGAGAGCGACGACGGCATCCTGATTTCCGAAAGCTGGCGCCACCGCCTGCGCCGTGCCGGCAAGGGCGATGCCACCGGCGAGCTTCCCGGCTATCCCGCCCGCATCACGCCGACAGCCGATGGCGGCTTCTGGCTGTCGCTGTTTTCGGGGCGCGCGCAGATCGTGGAATTCGTGCTGCAGGAGAACGCGTTCCGCCGCGAGATGATGGAAACCATCGACCCGAAATACTGGATTTCCCCGGCGCTTTCGTCGGGAGAGGATTTTCTGGAGCCCCTGCAAAGCGGTGGCGTCAAGCACATGGGCATACTGAAGCCGTGGGCGCCGCCGCGCTCCTACGGCCTTGCCGTGCGCTGCGACGCCAGCCGCAATCCGCTGATGTCCGTTCACAGCCGGGTCGGCGGCATGAACCACGGCATCGTGACCACGCTCGAACGCGGCGACGAAGTTCTGGCCCTTTCGAAGGGAGCGGGGCGCCTGCTGCGCATGAAGCTTCAGGAAATCCGCGCGGCAAACGGCGTGACCGGAGGTGTGGCATGACCCCTGTTCTGGAACTGCGAGGCCTCACCAAGCTCTATGCCCGCGTGCCCGCGGTGGAGAACATCACTTTCACCCTGATGCCGGGTGAGGTCCATGCCCTTCTCGGCGAAAACGGCGCCGGAAAATCGACCCTCACGAAGATGATCGCCGGGGTTGTCGATCCCACCTCCGGAGAGATTCTGCTCGACGGAAAGGCCGTTCATCTGCGCACCCCGGCGGCCGCCCTTGAAGCCGGCATTGCGATGGTGTTTCAGGAGACGAGCCTCGTTCCCTCGATGACCGTGGCGCAGAACCTGTTCATGGGCAACGAGCAGTTCTTCAATCGCCTGCGCGGCATCAATATCGCCGCGCAGCAATTCATGCAGGCTCTGAACTTTCAGGTTGACCCGACCGCCATGGTCCAGACGCTGGGCGCGGCGAAGAAGCAGATGATCGAAATCGCCCGCGCCATGCTGTCGAATGCAAGGGTCATCGTCTTCGACGAGCCGACCGCAACGCTGACGCCGGAGGAAAAGAAGCACTTTTTCGACCTCGTGCGCACTCTGCGGAGCAGGGGCGTCGCCATCATCTTCATCAGCCATGCGCTGGAAGAAGCTCTGGCGATCTCCGACCGCATCACCATCCTGCGGGACGGGCAGCATGTCGTTACCGACGACACCGCCAGTTTCGACCGGGCGCGCATCGTGCAGTCGATGGTGGGACGAAGCCTGTCGGAAGAGCTTTATGGCAAGCGCAAGGATTTCGTCCGCCCGCCGGGCGAACGAATTCTCCAGGTCTCCAACCTGCGTGTCGGCAACATGGTCCGCAACAATTCGCTGTCGGTGTTCGCGGGACAGGTGACGGGTGTGTTCGGCCTTGTCGGCTCGGGCCGGACGGAAACCTTCAAGGTCGTGTCCGGCGCGATCAAGCGCAACTATCTCAACGGCGGTGAGGTGTTCATCCGCGGCAAGCGCGTGCGCTACCGCGTGCCGGCGCAAAGCCTGCGCGAGAGGGTCGCCTACATCACCGAGGACCGCAAGATCGAAGGTTTTTTCGAGACCATGTCGATCAAGGCCAACATCTTCATGGGCAAGCTCGCCAAGGCGGGATGGCGAAAGTTCTGGCTGCGCCGGTCGGAAATGAACCGCATCGGCGAAGAGTGGGGCAAGTCGCTGCACATCCGCGCTGTCAGCAAGGATGCAAAGGTCATCGAGCTTTCAGGCGGCAACCAGCAGAAAGTGGTGATAGCCAAGTCGCTGATTCAGGAGCCCGAACTCATCATCTTCGATGAACCCACCCGCGGCGTCGATGTGGGGGCGATCGCCGAGATCCATCAGATGATCAACAGGCTGGCCGATGAAGGCAAGGCGGTGGTGGTCATCTCCTCCTACCTGCCGGAGGTCATGCAGCTGTCCGACCGGCTGCTGGTCGCCCGGCAGGGCAGGGTGGTCGAGGAGTTTTCGCCGCTCGACGCGACGGAAGAAAATCTGATGTACGCAGCCGTTCACTGAATTTCGGGCCACCACGAAACAAGAAGCCCCCGGATCGGAAGATGCGGGGGCTTCTTGTCAGGCGACCGTCAGCGGCGGATCAGTGGGCGCGCACGCGCAAAAACGTCATTCAGGAAGGCAATGCCTGCAGCCTCCGGGTCCCGGCAAAAAGTGCTGAGACCGGCGATGCATGAGGCTGGCAGTCCTTCCTGCGCTGCGGTCAGCGTCAGGCGTTCCTGCAATTCGCCGAAGCTCCAGGCGTAGTCGGCAGGGGTCATGTTGCAAACCTCGGACAGGATTGCGCCACCTGCGAGTTGCAATTCGATGCGGCAGCAAAGAACGGGCACTTCGGCGTCCGCAACCAGATGCACTTTTTCGACCAGCGCATTGATTTCGGCGTCATCATATCTGGTCATCATGGCCATCGAGGGCGCACCGCGCAGAAGGGTCTGGGCGATGCAGAAGGGGATGCTCATCAACGTGCCGCCGATCGTCGAGAAGGGGCCCTTGCTGTCCATTCCCGCATAGCCGCATTCATAGGGGTTCATGCGCACCACGACGTTTTCGATGGACTGCCCCGCCAGTTTCTCACGCAGGGACAAGGCCGCTGTTACCGGCGTCTGGTTGAACGCGCAGACCGGGAACGGCTTGAAGGCAACGCGCAAGGTCTGCCAGTCGCGGCCGATCCTTGCGATCGTATCTTCGGTATCCAGCGGCCGCCCCGCGAAGGCCCGGGCCAGACCCTTGGCTCCCTCATATGCCTCACGCAGGCTGACGGAGCCCGCCTTTGCAAGCTCCGCCGCGGTCCAGCCGGCCTGCGCGGTCACGCCAACCTGATAGCGCCATTCGTCGGTTCCCTCCGCAAAGGTCTGGAGAAGCCCGCCAGAAAAGGAAACGGCATTTCCAAGGGCCGCGCATGTCCGTTCGGCATCCATCCGCAAAAGCCGCGCGACCGCCGCTGCCGCCGCACCTGTTCCGTAAAGGGTGGTGGCGCGAAAACCCTTTGGCGTGGTGTCGCCGGCCAGCAGTTCCTCGAACAGCCCGCCCACTTCGTAACCGGCGACCATCGCCGGTATCAGATCGGTGATGCTGGCCCGCCCGCTTTCAATGAGGGCCATCAGAAGCGGGATCATCACCGCTCCCAGATGCGCCGCACCGCAGGTATCTTCCTGCCCACGGCCATGGAAAAGCGCGCCATTGGCCATGGCCGCCCCGGTTACGCTGCTCATTTCGCCGCTGCCAAGCAGCGTCGCCTCTCCCGGCCCGCCATACATGGCAAGGGCTGCCTGACGGGCTACGGGCTCGTAGGGCGTTGCGAGGCCGGCCATGGCGATGCCATAGCCGTTGAGAAGGCACGCATGGGCCTTCTCCCGGACGTCTTCGGGAATGTTTTCCCGCGTCAGCGCTGAAGTGAATTGCGCGAGCTCCTGCGCGATCGTCATGGCTTTCCTCCACCGAATTGCTGCCCGCAGGCTAGAGCCGCCGCGCCTGTCATGTCAACAAAATGATAATTGACTCATAATTCATTTATGTTACGTTGCCGCCATATTCAAGGGAGGAAACCATGTCGCAGCAGGCTCAGCTTGCAGACCGCATCATTGCCATCACCGGCGGCGCCAGCGGCATTGGTGCAGCATGCGCGGAGGTTGCAGCCTCACGCGGCGCACAGGTGGCCATACTGGATCGCAACATGGACCAGGCCCGCAGCGTCGCGGAGCGGATCGGCGGAAAAGCTTTTGAGCTCGATGTCGCTGAGGAGCAGAGCGTCATCGATGCCGTTTCCGCCGTGGAGCGCGAGATGGGCGCCATCTCGGGCGGCATCACGTCCGCGGGCATCGTCCAGACCCCGAAGCCGCCGGCCGAGCTGGACATGGAGGTTTTCGACCGCATCTATGAGATCAATTTCCGCGGCACCTTCCTGTCTCTCAGGGAGATGGCGCGCCACATGATCCCGCGCCGTTCCGGCAGCCTTGTGGCGCTCAGCTCGATCACCGCGCGCCGCTCCACCCCGCTTCATGCCTATGGCCCCGGCAAGGCGGCCGTCACCAATCTGGTGGAGGGGCTTTCGGGCGAGTGGGGCCGGGCCGGCATCCGCATCAATGCCATCGAGCCGGGCTATACGCGCACGCCGGCACTTCAGGCCCAGATCGATCTCGGCCATCGCGACATATCCCTGATGAATGCGAATTCGACGCTTGGCCGCATGGTCGAGCCGTCGGAAATCGGCACGGTCGCCGCCTTCCTGCTGTCGGATGACGCCTCGGCCGTCACCGGCGTTTCGATGGCGGTCGATGCGGGCTTTTACCAGGTGGGCTCCTGGGCGCCGTATGGGGGCGTCAGGGAATACTGACGTCCGGCATCGGCCGGCCTGCCGCTCCGGGAGAGGGCGGCTTTCAACAATGGAGGAATGAATGACCGTATCCCATCGGACCGGATTGTCCCGGCGTAGCTTTTTGTCAGCGGCAGGCGCCCTTGGTGCGGCGACGCTCGCCGCGCCGTCCATCCTGCGGGCGCAGGGTTCCACCATCCGGGTCGGTGTTCCGACCATCCTGTCCGGCCGCGTCGCCATCCTCGGTGAAACCGCCTCCATCGGCGCGAAAATGGCGGTCGATGCGGTCAATGCCGCCGGCGGCATCGACGGGCGCATGATCGAGCTGGTCATCCGGGACACGAAGGGCAAACCCGACGAGGCCGCCCGCATCACCCGCGAGCTGATCAGCACCGACGGCTGTCAGATCATTCTCGACGCGGAAGCCTCGGGAGGGGCCTTCGCGGTGCATGAGGTCGTGCGCGATACGGGCACCTATTGCGTCCACTCCATCTCCGAAACCTCGTCCCTGACCGCCGATCCCGCCAATGCGGCGCACTGGATCTTCCGGTCTGGCCGGCAGGGCATCCATGACGCGATTGCCGGCGGTCTTTATGCCTCGGAACTGGCAAAGGGGGGCGTCAGGCGCTGGGCGACCTGCTCGCCGGATTACGCCTATGGCCGCGACACCACGGCGGAGTTCATGGAGTTCCTGACCATCTTCGCGCCGGATGTAAAGCTTGTCGGCGAGACGTGGCCGAAATCCTTCCAGCCGGACTACACCGAAAACATCACCAATCTCCTGAACCTCGCTCCGGAAGCGCTCTACACCTGCCTGTGGGGCGGCGATCTGGTGGCGTTCTTCGATCAGGCCAGCCTCTACGGTCTTTTCGACCAGTTCCAGACCGTGGCCGTCAACATGGGCGACGCACCGGTTCTGGAAGCGATCAAGAACCTGCCGGCGGGCATCCATTCCGGCAACCGCTACCACAAGGACATTCCCGACAGCGAGGCGAACGAGAACTGGAATGAGGCGTTCCGCAAATCCGGCAAGCTGCCGACCAACTGGGGCTGGCAGGCCTATACCGGCGCCTGCTTCGTCATCGAGGCCCTCAGGGCGACCGGCGGCGACATTGACCGCGACAAGCTGGCGGAGGCAACCAGGGGCCGCACCATCGACAGCCCGCTTGGCGTGAGCGGCACCGTCACCATGCGCGAAAGCGACAACACGCTGGTCGACTATGCGCTCGGCTATGGCAAGACGATTTCCGAAGCGCCGTATCTCACGGACTTCCAGCCCATGGCCTGGGACGTGATCGTCGAACACGAGACCGAGTGGAAGAAGCGCAAGGGCTTCATCTGATCCTCACCCGCCGCGCGGCGCCAGTGCCCGCGCGGCCCCATCTCTAAGGAAAGCCGCCGCAGATGCTCGATCTCGATGCATTGCTGAACTGTTTCAGCGCGACGTCCTGTCTGGTCACGCAGACCTCCACCGGCATCATCATCGGGATGCTGCTGTTTCTCGTCGCCTCAGGTGTGACGCTGATCTTCGGTGTTCTGCATGTCGTGAACTTCGCCCACGGCGCCTTCTACATGATTGGCGCCTACACCGCATGGTCGGCCTACAATGCGACCGGCAGCTACTATCTTGCGGTTCTGGCCGGCGCGCTTTCCGCCGCGGTGATCGGCATCGTGTTCGAGCGGCTGGCCATCAGCAGGGTCTACAAGGAAAACCTGCTGATGCAGCTTCTGGTCTGCTACGCCTTCGTGCTGGTCGCGGACGACGCCGTGAAGATGATCTGGGGCGCGGAATATCTCGCCATGGGGATTCCGGCGGAATTCCGAGTGCCGCCATACCGGTTCGCCGGCGGCGTGGTGCCGCCCTTCTATGTGTTCCTCGTCGCGACATCGCTGGCGGTGGCGATAGCCTGCCTGCTGCTGATCCGTTACAGCCGGTTCGGTAAGATCGTGCGGGCGGCGGCCCAGAATGCCTCCATGGTTTCGGTGCTGGGCATTCGCGTGCCGGTCTATTTCGCGGCGCTGTTCGGCCTTGGCTGCGCGCTTGCCGGCATGGCGGGCGCTCTGGCCGCGCCGGTCCGCTCCATGACGCCGGGAATGGGGCTTTCGATCCTCATCGACAGCTTCATCGTCACCGTCATCGGCGGCATGGGGTCCATCCCCGGCGCATTGCTCGCAGCCATCCTGCTCGGGGTCACGCGGTCGTTCGGCAGTCTCGGCTTTCCGCTCTTCGTCGACGGCGTGATGTTCATCATGATGGTCGCCATTCTCGTCTTCCGCCCGCAGGGGCTGCTGGGTGAAAGGGCGCCCCGATGACCCGCTTTCATCCATTCGCCCATCCATTCGCCCGCGCCGCGCTGCTGGCATTCGCCGCCTTTTGCGGTTTCCTTCTCGTCGGAGCGATCAGCCCCGGCACATGGCTGCTCGATACGCTGACAGGCCTGTTCGCGGCGGGGCTGCTTGTCATGTCGCTGCATCTGCTGATCGGCTACACCGGGCTGATATCGTTCGGCCATGCGGCTTACTATGCCAGCGGCGGCTACATCTTCGGGATGGTTCTGCAGACACCCGCCTTCGTGGCCGCCTGCGGTCCGTGGTCGGTGCCTCTTGCCACGCTGCTTGCCTTTTGCGGAACGGGGCTCTTCGCGCTGGTCGTCGGATCAATCTGCGCGCGGCTGTCGGAAATCTACTTTGCCTTCCTGACACTCGCGTTCCAGATGCTGTTCGTGTCCATCATCCAGGGTCTGGTGCACTATACCGGAGGCGATCAGGGGCTGATGGGCGGCATTCCGCGCCCGGCTTTCCTCGGGCTCGATCTGGTGCAGGCGCGGGATCGCTATGCGTTCTCAGCCTTCCTGTTCGTCGCCGGCGTGCTGGCCGTGCGCCTGATCACGCTGTCATCTTTCGGCGCGAGCCTGCGCATGGTGCGCGACAATGAACGCCGCGCCGCCTTCCTCGGCGTGAACACCTATCTCGTGAAGGTTCTGGCTTTCACGGCGGCCGGGTCGATCGCCTCGCTGGGTGGCGTCGTCCTCGCCGTCTTCACCTCGGCCGCCTATCCCGAATGGGCAAGCTGGTCGGTTTCGGGCGAAGCGATCTTCATGATCATGCTCGGTGGCCTGCACAGCTTCTGGGGGCCGCTGGTGGGTGTGGTGGCCATGCGGATCATCAACGACCTGACGCTGCTCTACACGACCCATACCGAAATGGCGAAAGGGCTGGCGATCCTGTTCGTCGTTCTGGTTCTCAAGCGCGGCATTCTCGACTGGCTGGCCGACTGGCGAAAGGCGCGCCACGCCGCCCCTTCCGCAAAGGAGCAAGACCATGCTGCGCATTGAGCATCTCGTGAAACGCTTTGGTGGGCTGACGGCAACGGACGACGTTTCGCTGAACTTCCCCGCCGGTTCGCTCTCGGCCATCATCGGGCCGAATGGCGCGGGCAAGACCACGCTGTTCAACCAGATCACCGGCCACCTCGTTCCGACCAGCGGCAGGATCCGGCTTGAAAATGAGGATATCACCGGCCTCAAACCCGCAGCCATCGTGCGCAAGGGGATAGGCCGCGCATTCCAGATCGCCAGCATCTTTCCTTCGATGACCGTCAGGGAGGCGCTTGCCGCCGCGGTGACGGCACATCGCCGCGCCACCTTCAGTCTGGGAAGCGCCTTTCCCCGTCGCGATGTCGCAGATCGTACGGACGAGCTTCTCGGCCTTCTGGGCATGGAAGACGTCGCGGAGCGCATATCCGGCCAGATTTCGCACGGCGATCAGAAGCTGCTGGACGTCGGCCTTGCCCTGGCGCTTGAACCGAAGGTGCTTCTTCTGGACGAACCGGCCGCCGGCATGGGGCCTGAAGAGCGCTGGCAGATGATGGCGACGGTGCAGCGCCTCTGGAAGAGCGCCAACATGACGCTCATCTTCATCGAGCACGACATCGAACTGGTGTTCCGCACCGCCGAAGTCATCCACGTCCTGCGCTACGGAGCCGTGCTCGCGTCCGGCACGCCGGACGAGATCCGCGGGCATCCCGATGTGATCGAAGCTTATCTCGGCAGCGAAACCGGGGAGGAAACGGCATGAGCGACGTGGTGCTCGATCTTCGCGGGGTCAACGTCTTCTACGGCGCCTCCCACATCCTCTTCGACATGGGGTTCCAGGCGCGCAGGGGACGCACGCTCGCTCTGCTTGGCCGCAACGGTGCCGGCAAGTCGACAACCATGAAGACGATCATGGGGGTCGCGCCCGCCCGGTCAGGCGAAATTCACTATGCGGGAAGCCGCATCGACGGACAGGCGCCGCACGCCATCGCCCGGCACGGCATCGGACTTGTGCCGGAAGACAGGCAGGTCTTCTCCCGGCATTCGGTCGACGACAATCTGCGCATCGCCGCCAAGCCGGGTGCAGATGGCCAGACCAGATGGACGATGGACAACATCTACGATGCATTCCCCATTCTGGCGAAAATGCGCGGCCGTGCAGCGGGCATGATGTCGGGCGGCGAGCAGCAGCTTCTGTCCATGGCGCGCTGCCTGATGGGGAACCCGGATCTCATCCTGCTCGATGAACCGTCGGAGGGGCTTGCGCCGATTATCGTGCAGGAGATCGGCCGTCTCATCCGGAGCCTGCGCAGCACCGGCGTGACGATCGTTCTGGCCGAGCAGAACATGCATTTCTGCCTCGGCATCTCGGACGACGCCGTCGTCATCGACAAGGGCCAGATCGTCTATCGCGGCACCATCGAAACCTTGAAAGCCGACAAGGACATCACCGGCCGCTACCTGGCCATCTGAACGCAAATCATGACCAGCACCAACATGAAGAGGGCCGTGCCATGAGTCGCAAGACCGCCCCCAACAACCCGGCGGAGGCGCTGAAGAGCATCTATCGCCGCGCCATGATCATTCGCGAGGCGGAAAAGACGCTTCAGCAGCTGTTCGTCGACGGCAAGGTTCCGGGGTTCCTGCACCTGTCCATCGGACAGGAGGCGGTCGCTTCCGCGATCTCGGAATTCCTGACACCCGGCGACACGGTTTCCTCCAATCACCGTGGCCATGGGCACACGCTTGCCAAGGGCGTGGACCTGACCGGCTTCTTCGCGGAAATCCTCGGCCGCGCCACGGGCATCTGCGGTGGCAGGGGCGGGTCGATGCATGTCGCCGACCTGCGGCTGGGCATGCTCGGCGCCAACGGCATCGTGGCCGCCGGATTGCCGATCACGACCGGATCCGCGCTGGCCCTGAAAGGGCGCGGAAAAGGCGAAATCGCGGTCGTCTATTTCGGCGATGGCGCGCTGGCCGAGGGGCTGGTGCACGAATGCCTGAACATCGCCAGCCTCTGGTCGCTGCCGGTTCTGTTCTGCTGCGAGAACAATGGCTGGTCCGAATTCAGCCCGACGGAAAAGCAGCTTGCGGTGAAGCTGAAGGATCTGGCGGCGGCCTTTGGCATCGCCTATGCCGAAGCGGATGGCAACGACATGCTGGCCATGCATGATGTGGCGCGCGATGCGATCGGGCGTATGCGGGTGGAGTGTATTCCCCACATTCTGGAATGCCACACCACCCGGGTTCGCGGTCATTATGAGGGCGACAGGCAGGACTATCGCCCGGAGGGCGAGGCAGACGAAATGTCGGCCCGCGATCCTGTCGCCATCGGCCGCCGCCGCCTCGCCGAAGCCGGCGTGGAGGACGGCTGGACAGAAACCACCGACGCCGAAGTGAAAGCCGCCAATGCGGCAGCGCTTGAGGCGGCGCTGGCAGCGCCGTTGCCTGATGCCGCCACCCTGCTTGCCGATGTCTATACCGAAGGGGGTCTCCGTCATGGCTGAAAGCCGCTATGTCCGGGCCGTCACCCGCGCCATGCAGGATGCGATGGCCGCCGACGCTTCCGTCATCCTGATCGGGGAGGACGTCGCCGCCGCGGGCGGTTCGTTCAAGGCCACGCGCGGGTTGCTGGAAGAGTTCGGGCCGCAGCGCGTCTATGATGCGCCCATTGCTGAAGCCGCGATTGCGGGCATGGCGGTGGGGGCCGCCCTTTCAGGCATGCGCCCCATCGCCGAAATCATGTTCATGGACTTTGTCACGCTGTCCATGGACATGCTGGTCAATCAGGCGGCCAAGGCCCGTTACATGTTTGGCGGGCAGGGCTCGGTGCCCATGGTGTTGCGGACGCCTCATGGCGGCGGGCTCTCCGCAGGGCCACAGCATTCGCAATGCCTCGAAGCCTGGTTTGCGCATATCCCCGGCCTGAAGGTCGTGGTGCCGGCGACCGTGGAAGACGCCTACAGTCTTCTGCGCGCCGCCATCGATGATCCCGATCCGGTGATCATCGTGGAAAACAAGGCGCTCTACGCACTCAAGGGAGAGCTGCCGGATGCGCCGGCGCCAGCCCGTATCGGTGAGGCGCTGGTGCGCCGCGAGGGGACGGACGTGACGCTGGTCACCTATGGCGCGACGCTGTGGACGGCACTGAAGGCTGCCGAAATCGCGCAGGCGGAAGGCATCTCGGTCGAAGTGATCGACCTGCGATCGATCCAGCCGTGGGACGAGGCGGCGGTGCTGGCAAGCCTTTGCCGGACGCACCGTCTGCTCATCGCCCACGAGGCTGTCGAAGCCTTCGGCGTTGGCGCCGAAATCGCAGCGCGCATGGCCGACATCGGTTTCGATGAGCTGGATGCGCCGATCCTGCGGGTCGCGGCGCCCTTCTCGCCGGTGCCGTTCAGCCCGGCGCTGGAGGGCGAATGGCGGGTGAACGAAACCAAGATTATGGCGGCGTTGCGTCGCCTGATGGCCTGAGGGAGCATTTCATGAGCACCGAACAGAAAACCGCCTGCGTGCGTCTGGAAATCGAGGACGCGGTGGCGATCGTGACCTTCGATCGTCCCGAGAAACTGAACGCTCTGGACATGGGCGTTCTGGCTGAACTCGACGGCATTCTCGACCGGATCGAGAGCGACAAGGCCATTCGCGCCGTGATCTTTACAGGCGAGGGCCGCGCCTTCGTGGCCGGCGGCGATATCGCCGATCTCGGTTCGCGGGATGCTCTGGCGCATTACAATGAATTCGCCGAAACGATCCACCGCACGCTGCGCCGCATCGAGATGCTGGACAAGCCTACCATCGGCGCGATCAACGGTTTTGCGCTGGGGGGTGGCACGGAACTGCTTCTGACATTCGACCTCAGGCTCCTGTCGGACAAGGCCAGGCTCGGTCTGCCCGAGATCAATCTGGGGCTTTTTCCCGGCGCCGGGGGCACCCAGCGCATCCTTCGGCAGGTTCCCTCCTGCCGTGCGCGCGAGATCATGTATCTCGGCGAGATGATTGCGCCGGATGAGGCCGTGCGGATCGGCCTCGCCAACCGCGTCGTGCCTCACGAGCGCCTGATGGAGGAAGCGCGCGCCATGGCGGCGAAGCTGGCGGCGAAATCTCCGCTGATCCTGAAGCTTCTGAAGCGGACGCTGATCGACGGCGCCGATATGCCGCTTTCGGCTGCGTTGCGCCATGAGCAGGCTGTGATCGGGCTCGTTCTCGACAGCCACGACGCGCATGAGGGCTGCGCTGCTTTCATCGAGAAGCGTCAGGCCGATTTCCGGGGAGAATGAGATGTCCGAGATCGTGATGCCCAAGTTCGGGCTGACGATGACCGAAGGCCTGATCACGGTATGGCATCGCAAGGTGGGCGAGGCGGTGAAGGCCGGCGAACTGCTGTTCGAGGTCGAGACGGAAAAGGTCACCAACGAGGTGCCGGCTTCCGCTGACGGCGTTCTGGAGGAGATCCTGTTTGCCGAAGGCTCCGTGGTGCCCGTCGGCCAGCCGATCGCGCGTCTTTCGGGGGGCGGCGGGGCAACCGGTGTTTCGCCGGCCCCTTCGGTTCCGGCCGGTGCCGATGCCCCTTCAGCCCGCAAGCTCATGGCCGAGCACGGCCTCGATCGCGAAAGCGTGACGGGAACGGGCCGCGGCGGGCGGGTGATGAAGGAGGATGTGCTGCGCGTCGTGGCAACCCCTCTGGCACGCCGGATCGCGCGTCAGGACGGAGTGGATCTTTCAGGCGTGACGGGATCAGGTCCGAACGGCAGGATCAAGGCGGCCGATGTCGCGGCTGCCAAAGGCACAGGGACAGGCACAGGCACGATGCCGGTGCTTCCCGCCAGCGGGCTGGTCCAGCCGGATGCGGTTCGCGCGGCGACGGCCCGGCGCGTGCAGGCGGCCAAGCGTGACATTCCCCATTTCTACGTGACCCGTCGGGTCGACATACGCGCGCTCAGCCGCCTGCGCGCCGATCTCAACGCAGCCGCTTCCGGACACGCACGGCTTTCGGTCACCCATCTGCTGGTCAAGGCAACCGGCCTGGCGCTGGCCGCGCATCCACACCTCAACCGCGTATGGTTGCCGGACGGCATTCTGGAGCTGGGCAGCATCGGTGTCGGCATCGTGACCGAAACGCCGCATGGCCTGCGCATTCCTGTTGCCGATCGCGCCGACCAGCTGCCGCTCGATGAACTGGCCGACCACTGCGCCGGCCTGTTTGCTCGCGCCCGGGCGGGGTCGCTCACCACGCAGGATGTCTCGGGAGGAGCCATTTCGATTTCCAATGTCGGGATGTTCGGAGCGGATTCACTCACTCCGATCATCAGCCCGCCGCAGGCCATGATCCTCGGCGTTGGCGCCGAGCAGACCCTTTTCCGTCCTGACGCCGAAGGGCGGCCGGAAGCCGTGCAGGAGATCATCCTCACCCTTGCCGCCGATCACCGCCTGATCGACGGCGCGGAGGCTGCGCGGTTCATCGCCACTCTTTCCAGCCTGCTCGAAGCACCGCTGGCGCTGCTGCGCGCACCCTCCCGGCCGTCCACTGATACTGAGGATTAGCAGATGAACTTCGACATTACCGAAGAACAGAAGATGATGATGGAAACCGCGCGCCAGATCGGCGAGCGGTTCGGTCTCGAATACTGGCGGCAGAAGGACGGAGCCAAGGAATATCCGCATGAGGTGTGGCAGGCGATCTGCGATGCGGGGATCGCGGGCATGATGGTGCCCGAGGTTCATGGCGGCCTTGGTCTGGGGCTGATCGACCTGGCGCTGTGCATCGAAGAGCTCTGCAAGGGCGGGGCGGGCTCCACGCTGTCCCAGATGTTCATGCTGAATCCGGTCTTCGGCGGTGTCGCTCTGGCTCTCTACGGAAGCGACACCATGAAGCGCGAGCTGCTGCCCGGCCTTTGCAACGGCAGCATGACGTTCAGCATGGCGCTGACGGAACCGGATGCCGGCACAAACTCTCTCGGCATGAAAACCCAGGCGACACGGGTCGATGGCGGCTGGTCGATCTCGGGCCAGAAGATCTGGATCACCGGGGTCGCGGCCTCGAAGAAGATGCTGGTGGTCGCGCGCACCACGCCGCTTCAGGATGGTGTGAAGAAAACCCACGGCATCAGCCTGTTCATGATCGACACGGATCGCGAAGGGGTCAGCCATACCGAGATCGACAAGCTGGGCACCAACACCCTGCCGTCCTCGGTCGTCTATCTCGATCGCGCGTTCGCATCTGATGACGAGGTTATCGGCACGGTGGATGGCGGCTGGCCGGAATTGCTCGACATCCTCAATTGCGAGCGGATCGTCACGACTGCCGGTCTGGTCGGCGCCGGTGCGCTGGCGCTCAGGCTGGCGGTGGACTACGCGCGGGAGCGCAAGGTCTTCAACGGACGGCCGATCGGCAGCTATCAGGGGCTGCAGTTCCCTCTGGCGCAGCAATGGGCGGAACTGGAGGCAGCGCGCCTGCTCAACCTCAAGGCGGCCTCGAATTTCGACCGCAACCTGCCCTTCGGATCGGAAAGCAATGCAGCAAAGCTGATTGCGTCGCAGGCAGCTTCCGCGGCGGCGGAGCAGTCGATGCAGGTGATGGGCGGCATGGGTTATTCCAGGGAGTTCCATGCCGAAAGATTGTGGCGCGATGCCCGCCTTTTCCGCTTTGCCCCGGTTTCTGAAGAAATGATCCTCAATTACATCTCGACGGTGAATCTCGGTCTGCCAAGATCCTACTGAGACCGGGGAGGAGAGCCGATGTTCAATCTGTCCCGATATCTGGCGGTCAATGCAGGCCGCAAGCCAGCCGGTGAGGCGCTGATCTACGCAGACCTGCGCCTCGATTGGCGCACGCTCGAAATGCGCGTGCATCACCTTGCCGCCGCGCTTTCAGCGCGCGGCATAGGGGAAGGCAGCATCGTCGCCCTGATGATGAAGAACAGTCCCGCTTTCATCGAGCTGATCTATGCGGTCAGCCATCTGGGCGCGGTGATCCTGCCGCTGAACTTCCGCCTGTCAGGCGAGGAAGTGGCGTATATCACGGGCCACGCCGGAGCCGTCATGATCGTCGCCGACGATGTGTTCGAGGCGCAGGCGGCCGGCGCCGGCCTGCCGACTGTTCTGCTCGGCACGGATGGCCAGATGGACATCGGGGCGACGCTTCTCGATGCATCCGGCGGGCGGCGGCAGGCAGCGGCCGTGCCGCGCGGCGGCGACGATATCTTTCGCCTGATGTACACATCCGGAACCACGTCCCGGCCCAAGGGCGTGGTGCACAGCTATGACAATTTTTACTGGAAGTGCTTCGATCACGCCCTTTCGCTGGGTCTGAACGAAAACACCCGGCTTCTGGTCGTCGGCCCTCTCTATCACGTCGGCGCCTGTGACCTGCCTGGTCTCGGCGTGCATCTGGCCGGCGGCGCGCTGGTGCTGTTGCGCGACTACGAGCCGCGCGCCGTGCTCGAAACGATCGAACGCGAGAAGACAGACGGGATATGGCTTGCTCCGGTCATGGCCAATGAAATCCTCAACCTTCCGGCGCAAGGATTGCCGGACGTCTCCTCGCTGCGCTGGTGCATAGCCGGTGGCGAGCGGACCCCGGAAACGCGTATCCGCGCCTTTTTCGACCGCTTTGCGAATGCGCGCTATGTCGATGCATATGGCATGACGGAAACCGTTTCGGGCGACACGCTGATGGAAGAGGGGCGCGAATTCGACAAGATCGGTTCCGTGGGGCGGCCCCTGCGCTTTGTCGAAATCGAGATACGCGATGACAGCGGCCAGCGCCTTGCCGCAGGCGAGGTCGGCGAGATCTGCATGCGTGGCCCCAAGGTCATGCGGGAATACTGGCGTGATCCGCAGAAAACGGCGGAAGCTTTCTTTCCCGATGGATTTTTGCGGTCCGGAGATGCAGGTTATCTCGATGAAGACGGGTTCCTGTTCATCACCGACCGCCAGAAGGACATGATCATTTCCGGCGGCGAGAACATAGCCTCTTCAGAGGTGGAGCGCGTGATCTACGATCATCCTGCCGTGCGGGAAGTGGCCGTTTATGCCCGCCCGCATCCGCGCTGGGGGGAGGTGGCGATCGCAGCTATCGTGCTTGCGGACGGCCAGACGATGACCTATCAGGAACTTCTGGACCATTGCCGCGCAAGACTGGCAGGTTTCAAATGTCCGAAGGATATGGTTGTTGTAGAAAGCCTGCCGCGCAACCCTTCAGGGAAGGTACTCAAGCGCACGCTTCGTGACATCGACGCCGCCCGTTTGCAGGCGTCACCAGAGAGGATGGACTAGAGTGTCTGTCGAAAGTCCTTCAGCCGGTATCCGCAGAGCACCCCGTCGGCGCATGAGCCGGGAAGAAAAGGCCCGCGCGACGCTGGACAGTCTGCTCAATGCCGGCTGCGCGGTCGTTGCAGCTGAGGGATATTCGGATGCTTCAGTGGCCAAGATCGCCGATCTGGCCGGTGTCGCCCATGGCACTTTCTACAATTATTTCGAAGACCGGAAGGCTCTGTTCAACGCGCTTCTGCCGTATGAAGGGCTGCGGATGCGCGAGAAGATCGAACAGATAGCGCGCACGGCCCCTCCGGGCGTTCAGCGTGAGATCGTCCGCTTCGAGGCGTTCCTCAACTACGTGATCGAGAACGAGGGTTTCTACCGCATTCTCTACGAGGCGGAAATATTCGCCCCGGAAGCCCACCGGGAGCACATGGACAATATCGTCAACGGCTATCTGGGCACGTTCCGGCGGGCCATGGCTGAAAACCGGATACGGCGCTTCGACGATCAGCAGCTGCACTGTCTTATCTATCAGATCCTTGGCATGCGCGCCTATGCAGCCATGCAGATCCATTATGCGGCGGACCAGTCCGAGAAGCTCAGGATCCGGGACTGTTCCGTCGAGATGTACAGCCTGTTCTTCGGCCAAAGCCTTCTGCAAACCTGAACCGATTCTGATGCCGGCCGCCCTCAGGGCGCCGGGAGCGACCGGGCTCTCAGGACGCGTTTCAGGCAATGTGATCGCGCGCGCTTCTCCCTGTATCCTTCGATAAGCACGAGGGGCGGGAGTCAGACCTGCGCCTTCAGCAGTTTCAGAACGGTTCGGGAGGCTATTTTTGCGCTCTCGTCATCGGTGAAGCCGGCTTCATCCAGCGCCGCGAACAGGCGGCCTGCGATCGGGCCGGTGCTGACGATCGGCCAGTCGCTGCCGGCAACGAGGTGGTCGGGCCCCAGCGTATCGGCAAGGGCGCGCAACAGCACCGCATCCAGCCCCATGGTTTCGGCATAGACCTGACGTTTCAGCAGTTCGCGGGCCCTGGGGCGTCCCTCTTCACCCTTGTCGAATGTCGAGGACAACAGGATGCCGCCGACCGCCAGCGCCGTCACCACGACATTGAGGCGCGGCAGCGCTTCCAGCACGCCGCCTTCTATCAGGGCGATCAGGCTGGCGCCGTTGATGGTGCCGCGCGCCTGGAGGATGCCGAGACGCGGATATCTGGCAAGCTGCGCCGTCAGCCCGGGCGGATTGACGGGATGGACGAACACGGGAACGCCCAGCTCTGCCGCCGCCTCCAGCACGGGGCGTACCTGTGGCGCGTCGAGCAGCAGATCGCCCCTGGCGCTGTCGACGAACACGCCTTGCAGGCCGAGCTGGCGCACGGCATGCTCGAGCTGGCGGGCGCCTGCTTCACCGCCGAAGGTGTCGACGCTGGCCAGACCATAGAGCCTGCCCGGATGGGATGAGACCAGTTCGGCCAGTCCCTCGTTCAGCCTTTCGTGAATGCCATCGGCAAGCGGTGCCGTTCCTCCTTCCAGAAGGGCCGTCGGGCTGTTGACGACCCGGCCGGCGAGATCCCCGGATTCAATGTCTTCAAGCAATGCCTGCCGGTCTGAAATACGGCTGGCGATCGCTTCCCAGCGGGCCCGGTTCTGCGGCGATCCCTGCCCGATGGCGCCGATGGTGAAACCCGGCGGCAGGTAGTGCGTGTGAAAGTCGATGACGGGATGACGTTGGGCCATGTGACGATCTCAGATGTAAGTGCGCGGGCCGGGCACCACGCCGTTCAGGTGATAGTTTCCGAGGTGGTAGAGCTTCCAGCGGAAGGGGTCGTGCAGCGAATGGGTGCGGGCGTTGCGCCAGTGGCGGTCGAGACCGTATTTGTCGAGGGTTGCGCGCGCGCCGGTCAAAAGGAAGAACTCGTCGGCAACCTTCGTGGCGGCGGCGCCGCAGTTCAGCCGGGCATCGGCGATGGCCAGCCGTGCTTCCAGCACGTCGTTTTCCGTGCGGGTGGAATGCGCGATGTCGACCAGATCGGCCGCATGCCGCAACGACAGGCCGGCCGTGCGTATGGCGACGGCCAGCTCGCCGAATTCCTTGATGACGAAGGGCTCCTTCGCGTGCTCGTCATACGGATTGTCGATCCACGGGCGGTTGTGGTTGAGAATGTAGTGCCGGGCGTCGGCCAGCGTCGCTTCGGCGATGCCCTGATCGATGGCTGCATGGATGAGGCTGGCCAGCAGCATCCGCCCGCGATTGCCGGGCTTGTCCGAGGCAAAGGGAAAGACATTGGCGTCGGGCACGAACACGTCGTCGAAAATGGTGGTGCCGCTGGCCGTGGTGCGCTGGCCCATGCCGCGCCAGTCGTCCACCACGGTCACGCCGTCGCTGGATGCATCGACAAAGAACATCAGCTGGTTGTTCTGCTCGTCCTGACCGATGAAGGGAATCCACTGGGCGAATATCGCGCCGGTCGAGTAATATTTGCGCCCGGTGATGCGCCATCCGCCGGGCACGCGGGTGAGCTGGTGCTCGTAATCGCCGGGCCGCTTGCGGGTGTCCTCCGAATGGGCATTGCCGATCCGGTCGCCGGCAAGGATGCGGCCATAGAAGAAGGCTTCCTGTTCCGGCGTGCCGTTGGAGAACAGGGGCAGCCAGCAGAAATGGTTCTGGGGGATCTGGCCGATGCTGGGATCGGCATCGGACAGGATCCTGAAGATATCGGCGATGGTGCGGGCGGAAACCCCGGCGCCGCCGAATTCCTTCGGCACGGCAACCCCGAAGATGCCGTTGCGGGTAAGCTCCCCGATCTCGTCGGCAGGCAGGATGCGGTTCTGGTCGCGCGCCTGCGCGCCCTTGCGGAACTCTGCCGCAAGGCGGGTTACGATCTCCAGCGCCTCGGCATCGGAGCGGACGATGTGGACGGATGTGTCGGCAGGCGCGGCGGCCCGCACGGCTGTTGTGGATGTCAACGAAATCTCCTGTTCCTGAAAAGGGGCTGGCGGTCTTCAGCTGGCTTTGGCAAGCGCCTGGCTCGCCACCAGCGCGCGGGCCCTTGGAATGACGTGTTCGGCAAAGCGTTCCTGCTCGGCGATCAGCGGGAAGAAGGAGAGCATGAAGGTCGAGATGCCGATGCCGTGGAATTCGGCGAGGCGCTTCGCCACGGTGTCGTAGCTGCCGACGAAGCCGGGGAGCGTCCCGCCATTGGCGCCGATCATCGGCTTGTCGGGATATTTGAAACCGACCTTCAGCGCCTCGGCCTTCTCGTCGATATTGCCTTTCATCTTTTCGCGCCGGGCGGCGAAGAACGGTTCCTGAATGTCCAGCAGCCGCTGGACCTCGGCCACCGCCTCCGCATCGGTCTCGCGCGCCAGAACGAAGCCGGTGACGCCGATACCGAGCGGTGGCCGGCCGGGCGCGCGCCGCGACAGGATGTTGTCGACCAGCGGCACCACATCCTCCAGCGGGCGGCCGTTGATCAGCCAGTGATCGGCCAGTTCGTCGACCAGTTGCAGGCCGGGCTCGGATTCACCGCCGGCATAGATGATGGGACGGTCGCGGTAACGCGAGCGTGGCGACAGCCGGAAGCGGTCGAGCCTGAAGTTGGGCCCGTCGGCCGTTACCTCTTCGCCTGCGATCAGCGCCCGGACGATGCGCAGCCATTCGCCGCCATAGGCATAGCGCTCGTCATGCTCGGGAAAGCCGATGCCGGAGCGTTCCAGTTCGGGTTTGAACCATGCGTTGACGAAGTTGATGGCAAAGCGGCCGTGGCTGATGTCCTCGATGCCGAGCGCCATCTTGGCGAGAACAGCGGGATGGTAGAGCCTTGGCTTGATCGCCGCGATGATCTCGATGCGCTCGGTAAGGGCAGCCGCCGCCGCCGCTGCCGTCCACGCTTCGAGTATTTCCTCGGCCTGATCGATCGGATTGATGGTGTGCTGGGCGATCAGGACGGTGTCGAAGCCGACCCGCTCCGCACTCTGGATGACCTCGCGATTGAAGTCGAAGTCGGCAACGAGGTGGTCATTCTCGCCGACAACCCACTGGCCGCGATACGGGGCCCATATGCCGAAGCGCAGCGGATGGCCGCTCTGCACAGGCCGCCGCGAAAATGTACTGGAATCGGACATCTGTATTCTCCATAGGGACAGCGGTCGCGGACGGGGGCTCCCATCCGCGACGGCGCCTGTCACGGGATGTATTTGTTGAATTCGTAGTTGAAGCTGGAATCGACCCTGATCTCTTTTTCGATCACCTTCTGGCGAAACAGCTCATCGGCGATCGCCTGATTGCTGGGGATCAGTTCCGGCCGGATCTCCTGAAGCTTCTTGGGCCGGTTGCGCTCGACGGAGAGCGTGACTTCCGGCTCGATCCCGAGCAGCTCCGCCACGAAGCCGGCATGCTTTTCCTGGTTCTCGCTGGCCCATGCCAGATGCTTGCCGAGCTGGTTGACGAAGGCGCCGATGGCGTCCTTCTTCTCCGTGATCGCCTTGTTGGAGGCGATGAAGAACAGGGCGTTGTCGACATCGACATCGCCGGCATTGACGAGACGGCGCGCGCCCTGCGCCTCATAGGCCGACAAGGTGGCATCGATCGCCACCGCGACATCGATCTGGCCGGCCTCAAGCACGGAAAGCGTGTTGGTTCCCGCGGGCAGGAACACGGATTCGACATCGGTGATGTCGAGGCCGGCCTTCTGGAGCGCCTTGTTGACGACCCACTGGCCATTGGTGGCGCGGGCATAGGAAATCTTCTTGCCCTTCAGATCCTCCAGCGTGCGGATGGGGGAGTCGCCGGCAACAACCAGCGCTTCTCCGATGCGCCATGGTTCCGTTGCCGCGATGATCTGCGCCTCGACATCGGCCGACTGCGCCACCACAGGGCCGACCTCGCCCATTTCGGCAACGTCGATCTCGCCCGCATTGATTGCGGCAATGAGACCCACGACCCCCGACGTGAAGGGAATGATCTGGAACGTTATGTCGCCGGCCTTGTCATGGCCCGCCTGCTCGAAGGTGGATGCAACGCCGAAAAGATTGATGGTTCCGACGCGAAGCGTCTTCGCATCGTCGGCGGATGCCGGCACCGGAAGGGAAAGCGACAGGGCAAGAACGACAGCGGCGGTGGCGCTGCTCAGCAGCCTGGGAAGTCTCATGGAAATCTGCTCCGTGTGATTTGGAGCCGGATTAAGCCATGGCAGTGCGCGGGCTTGGGAGGCACTGGTTTTCCAAAAAAACCTAATGTCTATAAAAATACTCTACTAAAGCGGTGAAAGGAAAGGCCAGCCGCCCTTCAGGCATGGCGCAGACCCCCTTAGGCTTGCCGGCATCATTCAATGAACGTGAGCCGCATGTCCCTCGCAACTGTTTCCACCTCATCATCGGCCGCCGATCAAGGTGCCGCCGGCACATGGCAGGTGCCGCGCTTCGTGCGCCGCCTGATCGTTCCGGTGTCTCTTCTGGTGATCTGGCAGGTTCTTGCCAGCTACGGCATCATCAACCGGCGCTTCAGCTCGTCTCCGGTCGATATCCTCGTGGCCCTGTGGAAGCTGGCCGTCAACGGGCAGCTCTTCGACAGCCTCTGGATTTCCCTGGTGCGCGCCTTTCTCGGCCTTGCGCTGGGCGGCTCGCTCGGCCTGCTGGCGGGCCTTGTCGCTGGGCTGTCCCGGCTTGGCGAGGATGCGCTGGATTCCACCATTCAGGCTATACGCACGCTGCCCTTTCTGGGGCTGGTGCCCTTGTTCATCCTGTGGTTCGGGCTGGGGGAAACGCCGCGCATATTGCTGGTGGCGCTCGGCACCTTCTTTCCGATCTATCTCAACGTCTTCAAGGGAATACGCGGCGTCGAGGAACGGCTGATCGAGCTTGGCCGCAGCTATGGCCTCAACCGCTGGGAACTGATCCGCGACATCATCCTGCCGGCGGCCCTGCCGAATGCGCTGGTGGGCCTGCGCTATTCGCTCGGCATCGCCTGGCTGGTGCTGGTGATCGCCGAGCAGATCAACGCCACCTCGGGCCTCGGCTGGCTGATCATCAAGGCGAGCGAGCTGGCCCAGACCTCCGTCATCATGATGGTGCTGGCCGTCTACGCCCTTATCGGCATTCTCGCCGACGCCATCGTTCGTCTCATCGAAACCCGGGCGCTGCGCTGGCAGCGGTCGTTCCAGGGAGCCTGATCATGCCAAACCTCGCCTCTTCGGGTGTCGCGCTCAGAAGTGTCAGCCGCACCTTCGGGACCCGCAGGGTTCTGTCCGACATCGATCTTGAGATCGGCGAAGGTGAATTCCTCGTCATCGTGGGCGCCAGCGGTTGCGGGAAATCCACATTGCTCAAGATCATCGCCGGGCTCGATCGCGGCGCCGAGGGCGAAATCCGGATCGAGGAAAACCGCTCGATCGTGTTTCAGGATCCGCGCCTGCTGCCATGGAAGCTTGTCTGGGAAAATGTCGTGCTCGGCCTGCGCGGCAACCGGGCGGAACTGCGCCGTCGTGCCCTGGCGGCACTGGATGAGGTCAATCTGCTGGCCCGCGCCGATGCCTGGCCGCTGACGCTTTCCGGCGGCGAGGCGCAGCGTGTCGCCATCGCGCGCGCTCTGGTGCGAACGCCGAAGCTGCTGCTGCTGGACGAGCCCTTCGCCGCGCTTGATGCGCTGACGCGCCTGAAGATGCAGCAGCAGGTGGCGGCGCTGGTCGAACAGCACCGGCTGACGACGCTTTTCGTCACGCATGACGTGGATGAGGCCCTTTTGCTGGCAGATCGCATCCTGCTGGTGGAGGCGGGGCGGATCGCCAGAACCTTCGATGTTGGCCTGAACCGTCCCCGCAACCGGGCGGATGCCGGTTTCATCAGTCTGAGGCGTGAACTGCTGGAAGGGCTGGGCGTCAGCGAAGAAGACGGTTTCGCGGCCGCAGCACAGCCTCCGGAACAACCCCGCCAGACCCGCCCCCTCGAAGTTGCCGTCGCAGCAGAATAACGCAGAACGAAGGTTTCCATCATGAGTGACAGAATTCCCCATATCGTGGTTCTCTCCGGCAGCACCCGGCGCCCTTCAAGGTCGCTGGCGCTCGGTGAAGCGGTGGCGCAGGTTGCCAGCCAGAAGCTCGACGTCGTTGTCACGAGCTACGATCTGATCGATGCCGGCCCAGGCCTCGGTGCGGCCTTCACGCGTGATGCGCTTTCGGAGGAGGCGCTGGCGGTGATCGAAGCCGTCGAAAGTGCAGATGCCCTCATTGCCGTCTCTCCGGTCTACAAGGGGTCCTATGCGGGGCTGTTCAAGCACCTGTTCGATTTCGTTTCGCCGGAGGGGCTCGCCAACAAGCCCGTCGTCGTCGGGGCCACGGGCGGCGGTCACAGGCATGGCCTTGTCGTGGAGCACCAGCTGCGCCCGCTTTTCGGTTTCTTCTCCGCCCTGACGGTGCCCACCTCCGTCTATGCCAGCGACAATGAATTCCTCGACGGCAAGGTCATCGATCTGACGGTTCGTGAACGTATCGAGCAGGCCGGCAACCAGCTTGCCCACCTGCTTTTCGCCTATAGCGGCAGGCAGGAGCCGGCGCCGGAGGAAGTGACCGCGAAAAGCGCCACGGCTGCCTAGAGCATTTTGCAGCCAGATGGAAACATTTGGCGTCGCATAAATGCGGCTAAAACAAAGAGATAGAGCATTTTGCAGCCGGATGGAAACATCTGGCGTCGCATGAATGCGGTCAGAACAAGGACCTGAAGCGCAGGCAGCTCATCTGAAAGATCGCGACACGCTTCAGGGGCAGCCCGGTGTGGCGAACGGAAAGCGGCATCATACCTGTGCTGCACTTTGCGCGCTCCCAGACCCTGCCGATGCCCTGTCAGGCGGGGTCTTTCTCCTGCGCTGCCGCGCATTTCGCCAGCCACATGTGGATGGCCTCCAGCGCTTCCGGCTCATCGAGAAATGGAATATGGCCGCGATCCGGCACCTCGGCGCGGATCAGGCCGGGGCTGCGGCGCTGCATTTCGCGCGCGGTCTCCAGCGTCAGCAAGTCCGAATTCGCGCCGCGGATCAGTGCCAGCGACATCCCCGCACATCCCTCGAACAGGGGCCAGGCATCGGCCAGCGGGCCGGTCATCGCCCGGTCGAAGCCGATGCGCAGGGCCGGATCGTAGGGCAGGTCGAGGCCGTCTTCGGTCTGGATGAAGTGGCGGACCGTCTCTTCCTCCCATCTGAGGGCGGGAACGTTGCGGAAGCCGGGATTGGCGGCCGGGCTGCGGTCGACCACCTCCTCCAGCGTGCGAACGGCAGGCTTCACGCCCAGATAGGTGCCGATCCGCGCCAGCCCCTCTTTTTCCAGAGCAGGCCCGACATCGTTGAAGCAGATGCCGGCTATGCGCGTGGGCGCGATGGCGGCCATCACCATGGCCAGCAGCCCGCCGCGTGACGAGCCGATGATGGCCGCCCGCACGATGCCCAGATGATCGAGAAGCGCCAGCGCATCCTGCGCTTCCTGCGCGACGGTATAGGTTTCGGGATCGGCCCGGCCGGAAGCGCCGCGCCCGCGGCTGTCCAGCCGGATCAGGCGCACGCTGTCCCTGATATGGCGTGCCAGATAGTCGAAGTCGCGCCCGTCCCGCGTCAGCCCGGCAAGGCACAGCACGGGCAGGCCGCTGCCCTCGTCGCTATAGGCAAGCTGCGTGCCGTCTTCCGCGCGGAAGCTTCCCTTTGTCATGGTCCGGCCGCTCCTCTTCAGCCCGGATAGTCGAAGAACCCCTTGCCGGTCTTGCGGCCCAGCCAGCCGGCGTGGACCATCTGCTTCAGCAGCGGGCTTGGCCGGTATTTCGGATCGTCGAACCCCTGACAGAGAGTTTCCATGATGTTCAGCACCACGTCCAGCCCGATGAGGTCGCCCAGCGCCAGCGGTCCCATCGGGTGATTGGCGCCGAGCTTCATCATGGCGTCGACATCCTGCGGCGTGGCGACGCCTTCATGGACGCAGTTGATCGCCTCGTTGATGAAGGGGACGAGCAGGCGGTTGACGACGAAGCCATAGCTGTCGCTGGAGGCGTGCGGGCTCTTGCCGATGGCGCGGGCGACTTCGGTGACGGCCTGTGCCACCTCGTCGGTGGTCTGCAGCGCGCGGATGATCTCGATCAGCTGCATCATCGCGACGGGATTGAAGAAGTGCATGCCGATGACGCGGCCCGGATGGGCCGAGGCCGCCGCGATCTGGGTCAGCGAGATCGAGGAGGTGTTGGAAGCAAGAATGGTCTGCGCACCGCAGATCGCATCGAGCTGCTTCAGCACCTGCGTCTTGACCTCCAGCCGCTCCACGATCGCCTCGACCACGAGGTCGCGGTCGGCCATGGCGGTGAGCTCCGTCGCGGTGGTGATCCGCGACAGCGCATCGGCGGCTTCCGCCTCCGTCAGCGCGCCCTTCTTCACCTGCCGGGCAAGGCTGGTTTCGATGGCGGCACGCCCGCGTTCGAGCGCGGCTGCGGACAGGTCCTGCATCACCACCGCAAAACCCGCCACGGCAAAACATTGCGCGATGCCGTTGCCCATGGTGCCGGCGCCGATCACGCCGATCTTCTCTATTTTCATGATCTCTCCGCTTTCAGGATGGAAGCGCTCAGGCAAAGCGCATTTCGGCCAGATCGTCGGCGACGATCAGGGTTGCGGCGGTCGCCGCGCGTATGTCGTCCACCGATACGCCCGGCGCATGCTCGCGCAGAACCAGGCCGTCTTCGGTGGGCTCGATCACGGCCAGTTCGGTGATGACCAGGTCGACGCGGCGCGCCGATGTCAGCGGCAGCGTGCATTCCGGCACGATCTTGGAGACGCCTTTCGCCGCATGCTGCATGGCGACGACGACGCGGGCAGCGCCCGTCACCAGATCCATCGCCCCGCCCATGCCCGGCACCATCTTGCCCGGCACCTTCCAGTTGGCGAGGTGGCCGGCTTCGTCCACCTGAAGGCCGCCCAGAACCGTGACGTCGAGATGGCCGCCCCGGATCAGGCCGAAGCTCATGGCGCTGTCGATGGTGGCCGCGCCCGGCACGGCGCTGACGTAGCCGCCGCCGGCGTCGGTCAGGTCGGCATGTTCCATCCCTTCGGGCGGGCGGGCGCCGAGCCCGATGATGCCGTTTTCCGCCTGAAAATACACGCCGGCATCGGCGGGCACGTAATTGGCCACAAGGCTGGGCAGGCCGATGCCGAGATTGACCAGCGTGCCGGGCCTAATTTCCAGCGCCACGCGCCGGGCAATCAGTTCCTTGGCGTCCATCAGTGCCTCCCTCAGCGGTGAACCAGAAGATGATCGACGAGCGCGCCGGGCGTATGCACCGCATCGGGCGCGATCACGCCGACAGGCACGATCGAATCCGGCTCGGCAATCACCGTGCGCCCCGCCAGCGCCATCACCGGATTGAAGTTTCGCGCCGTCAGCAGATAGAACAGATTGCCCACGTAATCGGCCTGCCAGGCGCCGATCAGCGCGAAATCCGCCCTGATCGGCGTTTCGACGAGGAAGGTCCTGCCTTCGACCTCTATGGTCTGCTTGCCGTCCTCGACCTCGGTGCCGAGGCCGGTCGGGGTGAGGATGCCGCCGAGCCCCATGCCGCCCGCGCGGATGCGCTCGATCAGCGTGCCCTGCGGCACG
Source organism: Aquamicrobium sp. NLF2-7 (assembly GCF_022359935.1). Taxonomy (NCBI): domain Bacteria; kingdom Pseudomonadati; phylum Pseudomonadota; class Alphaproteobacteria; order Hyphomicrobiales; family Phyllobacteriaceae; genus Aquamicrobium; species Aquamicrobium sp. NLF2-7. The sequence continues at coordinate 305,923 of NZ_JAKSED010000003.1, forward strand.
AGTTCGCAATCGATCTCGCCGGAGATCATCTTCGCCTGCGTTTCGGGATTGAGCCCGATATGGGAGGCGACCACACGGCTGACCGCGCCGGCGCTGATCAGCTTGCCGATGCCGCGTCCGGGCAGGGCGGTGTCATTGGCGATGACGGTGAGGTCGCGGGCATTGCGGGCGACGAGGGCGTCGACCAGACGCTCCGGCGTGCCGACGCCCATGAAGCCGCCGATCAGCAGGCTCGCACCGTCGGGTATCAGGGCGGCGGCAGCCTCCGCCCTCAATGTGCTCTTCATGCCGCAACCCCCTCATTGATGCCAGCGGCGGCACGGGCTGCCCGGGCAATGACCAGATCCTCACGCGTTGTCACGATCATCACCGTGGTCCGCGAAAACTCGGAAGACAGAACAGTCGCGTTGGCGGCGTTTCGGCCGTGGTCGATCTCTATCCCCATCCAGCCGAGACGTTCGCACACGCGACGACGGATGACACGCGAGTTTTCACCTATGCCGCCGCAGAAGACAAGCGCGTCAATACCGCCCATCACCGCCGCCATCGCGCCAAGCTCGCGCTGCACGCGGAAGACGAAATAGTCTATGGCCCGGTGGGACTGCGCGCTGTCGGCCTCCTCCAGCGTGCGCATGTCGTTGGACAGCCCGCCGGACAGGCCCAGAAGCCCCGATTCATTGTAGAGGATCTGCCGGATCTGCGCCGTATCGAGATGTTCCCGGTCGAGCATGTAGAGCAGCACGCCCGGATCGATCTGGCCGCAGCGCGTGCCCATCGGCAGGCCGTCCAGCGCCGAAAAGCCCATGGAAGAGGCAACGGAGCGGCCCTTGTAGATGGCGCACATGGAAGCGCCGTTGCCCAGATGCGCCACCACCACGCGCCCCGCCATCAGATGCGGCGCGATGCGCTCCAGCTCGCTCGTCACGTAATCGTAGCTGAGCCCGTGGAAGCCATAGCGGCGCACGCCTTTCTCGTAATAGCGGTGCGGGATGGCGAAGGTGTCGTTGACGAAGGGCTGGCCGCGGTGGAAGGCGGTGTCGAAGCAGGCGACCTGCGGCACGCCCGGAAACGCCGCCATCGCCGCACGGATGCCGGCTATGTTGTGGGGCTGGTGAAGCGGCGCGAAGGGCTCCAGTTCGGCGAGCTTCGCCAGCACCGCCTCCGTCACCGTGACCGGTTCGGCATAGTCGAGCCCGCCATGCACCACGCGGTGGCCGACGGCGGCCATGCGCAGGCCGGGAAAGGCCTGCTTGACGGTGGCGATGATCGCCGCCAGCGCGCCCGCGTGGCTGGTGAGGTCGCCCCCGGCCACGGTCAGTTCGGCGCCCGATGCATCCTTCAGCTTCAGCGTGCCTTCCGGCCCGATGCGGTCGGCCTGCCCGGTAACCAGCGGCTCGTCGCCCTCTGCGGGGAACAGCGCGACCTTAAGCGAGGACGATCCCGCATTGAGCGCCAGAATGCCGGTGTTGCGGTCTGCGGACGTCATCGGTTGCGTTCCCCTGCGAATGCGTGATGCAGCGAGGCGACCGCGCAGGACGCCAGCCGCGACATCGGACTGTCGGAGCGTGAGTTCAGGATGACCGGAACCCTTGCGCCCAGAACCAGCCCCGCGCCCTCGGCATGGCTGACGAAGGACAGTTGCTTGGCAAGCATGTTGCCGGCATCGATGCCCGGCACCACCAGAATGTTGGCATGGCCGGCGACGCCGCCCTTCAGCCCCTTGGTGCGCGCGGCCGACAGATCGACGGCATTGTCCATGGCCAGCGGACCGTCGACCAGCCCGCCCGAAATCTGCCCGCGCTCGGCCATCTTGGACAGCAGCGCGGCATCGATGGAGGACTGGATGGCGGGATTGACCGTCTCCACCGCCGACAGCACGCCGACGCGCGGCTCGATGCCCAGCGAAAGCGCGAGGTCGATGGCGTTCTGGGTGATGTCGACCTTGGTGGCGAGGTCGGGTGCGATGTTGATCGCGGCATCCGTCACCATGACCGGCTCCGGCCGGCCCGGCACGTCCATGACGAAGATATGGGTGAAGCGGCGCCCGACCCGCAGCCCGCCCGCCTTGTCGAGCATCGGCTTCAGCAGGTCGTCGGTGTGGAGGTGGCCCTTCATCACTGCCCCGGCGCGGCCTTCGTGCACGAGCCGGCAGGCCGCGGCGGCAGCAGCCTGATCGCCGCCCTGATCACGGGGCATGCCGATGATCTCGAAGCCGGAAAGATCGGAACCGAGTGCGGCACCTGCCGCGCGGATCGCCGTCTCGTCGCCGACGAGCAGGGGAACGATCAGCCCTTCCTTCGCCGCCCGCAGCGCGCCGCCCAGCGAATTGCCGTCATCGGGGCAGACGACCGCCACCGGCAGCGGGGCCAGTGCCTTCGCCCGCTCGACCAGCGCTTCGAAATGCCGATGGCGCTGCACCAGCAGGCCCGGAATCTCGATGTCGTCGCGATCGTATTTTTCTTGCGGGGCGAGCACCCGCGCCGTGCCCGAGACGATCAGCGCGCCATCGGCGGGCCGCGTCACCTCGGTATCCAGCGTGACCGTGCCGTCTTCGGATTTCTCCACCATCCGCACCCGGCACAGAAGCTCGTCGCCGGCGCGGGCGCGGTCATGGAAATCGGTCACCTGCCGCAGATAGAGCGTGCCCGGCCCGGGCAGCAGCGTGCCGAGGACGGCCGAGATCAGCGAGGCCACGAACATGCCGGGGGCGATGTTTTCGGGCCGGCCATCGCCGTCCACATCGGCCGATGGCAGGTGCATGGGATTGTAATTGCCGGAAGCCGCGGCGAAGACGTAGAGGTCGTCCGGGGTGACGAGACGGCGCAGTTCTGCCGTCTCGCCGACGCTGAGTTCGGCGAAGGTGCGGTTGACGAGATGCATGTCAGCTCTCCGACTTCGTCCGGGCGGTTGCCCTTTGCCGCCGCGCCACGGCCGCCGCATGGGCGATCTCGGCATTGGCGGCCGCCGCTGCGGCCTGCTCTTCCTGCACCTGTGCTTCCTCCAGCGGGTCGTCCGGCATGTCGCCGAGGAAATGCGGCAGCTCGAGCACCTCGTGGAACCTTTGCAGAAGCTGGATGGTTTCGGGCAGCATCTCTTCCGTGGAACCGGGCACGTAGCGCACCACGCGCAGCGCCAGCTCGCGCTCGGCGGGATCGGGAAGCAGCGCCGGCAGGGTGCGGATCGCCAGATCAGGCTCGTAGGTGGCGATCAGCGTCTGCTCGTGGATGATCAGCGCCCGGCGCTCCGCCCCCAGCGAGCGGAACGGCTCGTCCTGCGTCAGGACTTTCGAGGATCGCTCCAGCCGGTCGCGGCGCACGCCCTTGCGGTTCTCGGCCAGCAGCACCAGCATGCGGATCACCGCCTCGGGAAAGCCGCCGCGCTCGATGTTGTGCAGTGCCGCCGCGACTTCCGGCAGGCCGCGCAGCTCGTCGGTGTTCTTCAGCGTGCGGCGCGCCTCATGCGTGCGGCCGAAGACGCGCATCCACGGGTTCGACCAGACGTTGAAGAAGGTCAGCTCGTAGAGCATGTCGCGGGTGTCGCGGGTGAAGTCGATCATCTGCTCGACGCCCTCCACCCACAGCGCTTCCATGGCGAGGAAGGGATTGTCCGCCGCCGCCCGGGTGCGGTTTTCCCGCACATTGGCGGCCATGCCGGAAACCGCCTCCATCAGCGGGTTCTTCGACGAAGCCAGCGCCCGTTCCAGCCGCTTGGGATGCAGCGCGCGCGACAGCTCGGCGCTGGTTCCCGTCACCGTCGCCCGCACGAAGGGGCGCAGCAGCGTGTCATAGACCTGCGCCTGCACCTCGGAGGCACGCGCCACCGCCGCGAAGGGCTGCTCGTCGGCAAAGCCGTCGTCCAGCGCGCGGATGTCGTCCAGCGTGCGTTCGGCGAAGCCGACGGTGAAATGCTTGCGGCCGTCGCACTCCTCGATGTCCTCGATGCGCATCTCGTAGAGGCCGGGGGCGAGCGCCTCGATGGTCTTCAGCGTCGAGGTCACCTCGGCATGTTCCTTGCGCGCGATCTGCGAGGACACGAAGATTCCCAGATGCCCGACCTGATCGTGGACCATGTAGACGATGCGCTGGCCGCGGATGCGGATTTCCTGCACGTCGGCATAGGTCTCGGCGATCCAGTTCAGCGCCTGCTGCGGCGGGGTGATGTTGTCGCCATGGCTGGCGAAGACGATGATCGGGGCGCGGATCGCCTTCAGGTCGACCGGGCGGCCGGGCTCCAGCCGGGCCTCGTTCTTCGCCAGCCGGTTGCCGACGAACAGCTGCTCGACGATCCAGCGGATTTCCGGCTCGGTCAGCATGAAGAAGCCGCCCCACCACTTCTCGAATTCGAGGAAGGTCCGGTCGCCCTTGTCGATGTCGCGATAGAGATCGGTGTATTTGCGGAACAGGGTGCGGCCCGGATTGAGCAGCTCGAAATTCAGCACCAGATGCGCGCCGTCGAAGATGCCGCCGCCGAGATCCGACAGCATCATGGGTATCCACGTTCCGCCGAGCACGCCGGCATTGTAGCGCATCGGGTTCTCGCCCACGCGGCCCGACCATGGCGCGACCGGCGCGCCGTTGACGACGATGGGGCCGGTCAGGTCGGTGTTGGTGGCGGCCAGCAGCAGGGTGGCCCAGCCGCCCTGACAGTTGCCGGTGACGACCGGGTTCGACGCCTGCGGATGGCGGCGCATCACCTCGCGCACGAAGGCGGCCTCGGCGCGGGTGACGTAGGACAGATACTGGCCGGGCTCCGGGCGCGAGCGGAAGGCGACGAAATAGACCGGATGGCCCTCGCGCAGCGCGACGCCGACCTGGCTGTCGGACTTGAAACCGCCGATGCCGGGGCCATGGCCGGCGCGCGGGTCGATGATGATGTAGGGGCGGCGGGTATCGTTGATGACGACGCCTTCGGGCGGCAGGATCTTCAGCAGCATGTAGTTGCTGGGATAGGGCAGGTCGCGCCCGTCCATCACCACTTCGTAATCGTAGATCAGCACCGGCGGGCAATCGGCCGCCTCGTGCTCCAGAAAGATGTCGCCGCGCTTGCGCAGCGTGTCGGCGGTCAGCACGGCCCGTTCAGCCGCATCCCGCTGATATTCGAGCAGGCTGCCGATCAGGCCGTGCTGCGCCTGCGACCTGTGCAGCCCGGAGATCAGGTCGGCGCCGGCGTCCATCAGGCGGCGGGTGCGGGCCGAGTGGCTTTCAAGGATGCGGTGCGCATGGCTGGCGGCCGCCATGGTCTGGATTTCTCCGGTTTGCGAGGCGGCGCCGACCTCGGCGCGCGCGCTGGCCATGCCGGCCTCCATGATGTGGAGCGCATCGCTCTGGGCGCGGGGAACGCCGGGCTGAAGCTTCGGGTCGAATATTTCGAAGACGCTTGCCATGGTGATTGATCCTTCAGGCGACAATCGAGAAGCCGCCGTCGATGTCATGGACACCGCCGGTCAGGTTGCGGGCCTCGTCCGAGGCGAGATAGACGGCCATCGCGCCGACATCGTCGACGGTGGCCAGCCGGCGTGTCGGTGCGCGGGTGGCGGCCTGATCGAGGAGCGCGTCGAAATGGTCGATGCCGGAGGCGGCGCGGGTTGCCAGCGGTCCGGGCGACAGGACATGGACGCGAATGCCTTTGCCGCCGAGTTCGGCGGCGGCATAGCGGGCGGCGCTTTCCAGTGCGGCCTTGACGGGCCCCATGACATTGTAGTGCTCCACCACCCGCCGCGAGCCGAGGAAGGAGACGGAAAGGCAGCATCCGCCCCCCTCCATCAAAGGTTCCGCCAGCCGGATCATGCGCAGGAAGGAATGGACCGAAATGTCCATCGCCAGACTGAAACCCTCGGCCGAGCAATCCACCACCCGCCCGTGAAGATCGGCCTTCGGCGCGAAGGCGATGGAATGCAGCAGGATGTCGAGCCGCCCCCACCGTCCGGCGATTTCCGCGAAGACCGCCTCGTCAGAGCCCGGCACCGTCACGTCGAGCGGCATGAGAATTTCGGCTTCCAGCTCTTCGGCGAGGGGCCGGACGAACCTTTCGGCCTTCTCGTTCAGCCATGTCACGGCGAGATCGGCGCCCTGCGCGCGAAAGGCCCGGGCGCAGCCCCACGCAATCGATTCACGGTTCGCTATGCCGACGATGAGCGCCTTGCGGCCTTCGAGTGAAAACACGATGCCCCTCCGGTTTCATCGCTATTCAGGCACTCTTGCGATTCCTTTTGATGACGGAGCGATAATGGTTTGCTGACATTTTCGCCGCCGGGGCTGCGGGCGGGATCTCAGCGCGAACGGGGCATGAGCGATGCGCCTTGCATGCGCGACGCGCGTCCCCGCCACCGTCACGGCTCAAGCCAGCTGCGGATGAGCGCTGCGTCCGGATCGGAAAACTCATGGCCGCAGTCGACCGCATGAGCTTCGACCCGCGCGCCGGCGCGGCGCAGCTGCTGCGCCAGCGGCGCGGCATAGGGGCCGTAGGTCGCGTCCCTCTTGCCCGAAAGCACCAGCGCCGACACGGCGGAAAGATCGGCCTGGGGCGGTGCGTCCAGCACCGGCATGGCGCGCATCAGCACGGCCCGGCGGACCAGCCCCGGATGCAGGAACAGCACGCTGGACACCAGATTGGCGCCGTTGGAATAGCCCAGAAACACCGCATCGGCAGGATCGAACCCATGTTCGCGGCCCGCCTGCGCAAGGAAGCGTGCGAAAGCCTGCGCCTCGCTGCGGATGCTGTGCTGATCGAACGCGACCGGCGTGAGGCGGGCAAACCAGCGCCGGCTTTCCTCCTGCACGATGCGCCCGCGCACAGCCATCAGCCGCGCCTGCCGAAAAACCTGCGCGGCGAAGGGCACAAGCACGGTCTCGTCCGTGCCGGAGCCGTGGAGAAGAATGGCCCATGAACCATCCGGCGCGTCCGGTTCATGCAGCCGGTAGCCGAAGGCTAGCTCTTCATGAAGTTCCGAGGTTCTCGGCATGTGACGGTCCTGCGTGGGCTTCGGCGGGTTTGCCGGCTTCAAAACGAAATGTTTTCAAGGCTGTCCAAAGTTGAACGATGCCGGTCCTGTTTTAGGTCCGATTTCTCCGGTTTGTCATGGATGCCTGCAAGCAGTGTGGCATAGCGCCGTCGAACATATCGGAAGGACAGCTCATGAAGACCGGCATGACGGCGCAGAGGGATGCGCGCATAGACATGGTGCGGGCGCTGGCTTTGCTGACCATCTTCATCAACCACGTTCCCGGCAACATTCTGGAGCGCTTTACCTACAAGAATTTCGGTTTCTCGGACGCGACCGAGATCTTCATGCTGGTGTCCGGCATTTCGATCGCGCTTGCCTATGGAACGCGATTCGTGCCCGGGCAGCGCGCCACTCTGACGCTGAGAATGTGGCGACGGGCAGGCGTGCTCTATGTGTCGCATATCGTCGTCACCATGGCCGGCATCGCGCTTTTCTGCCTCGGCGCAGTGTACGCAAAGCGCCCTGAACTGCTTTCGCAGATCAATATCGGGCCGGTGATGGAGCGTACGCCGGAGGCGATGATCGGCATCATCACGCTCGGCCATCAGATCGGCTACAACAATATCCTGCCCGTCTATGCGCTGCTTTTGCTGGCGGCGCCGCTGATCATCCATGGCGCGCTGCGCTGGCCGGGCACGACGCTCGGTGCCTGCGGCGTGCTGTGGCTGGCCGCCGGCCTGTGGCAGATCGCGCCGCGCAATTATCCGGAAGCCGGCCAGTGGTTTCTCAATCCGCTGTCGTGGCAGTTTCTGTTCGCGATCGGCATCACCGGCGCGATCCATGTGCGCAGGACGGGTGCATTTCCCGTAAGTCGCTGGGGCGTTGCACTGGCAGGCGCCTATGTGATCGCGGCGCTGGCGTGGGTTCACTCGCCCCTGTGGGGTCAGGTGACATGGTTCGGCCTTTCGCCGGTCCTCGGCGGTTTCGACAAGACCTATCTGTCGCTGGCGCGCCTGCTGCATATCCTGGCGGTGACCTATCTTGTGCTTGCCCTGTGTTCGGCGGTTCGCGTGCGGTTCCGGGCCGACAATCCTCTGGCCGTCCTTGGCCGCCGTTCACTGGCGGTTTTCATCGCCGGGACCGTGCTGGCGCTGGCCGCGCAGATGCTGCGCATCGTCCATGCCGGTGGCGTCGGCTACGATCTTTGCCTGCTCGTGCTCGGCATCGCGGCCCAGTTCGGGCTGGCATATTATCTCGACTGGGTCGACAGGGTGAAAGCCGCTGCCAGAAGCGATTCCCCGGTCCGCCACAGAGCCCCGGCCCTGAGCGCAGGGCGGGTGCTTGCGGGGCATGGCGCGTAGGGACTAGCTCTTTCTTCCCGTCGATCCCGAAGAGCTACCGCCAGAAGCGCTTTGCATCGACGAAGGCATCGTGGGCTTCCGCCGCTTCGGTCAGGCCTTCCCTCCCGGCCGGGGCCAGCATGCCGGCCACCTCGTCCGGCGCGAGGTCCAGCCGTTCCAGCAGCCGGGGCAGGACGGCAAGGTCGTTCAGGGTGCCCAGCCGGTCCTGCATCACCTCCAGAGCGTCGACGAAACGCCGAAAGCGGCGCTGCTGGCGGCGGGTGTCGAACAGGGAGCCGAAGAAGCCGGCCGCATAGCGCAGCTTCTTGGCATCCTTGCGCACTTCGTGCCGCGTCTCGTCGTCAAGTTCGGCAAGGTCCCTGCCGCCCTTTTTGACCTTGCGGCGAAACCGGTCGAGCGCGGAGGCCGCGAAGTCGCGCACCGGTTGTGCGCGGATTGCCGCGGCGGCTTCCGCGGTCCGCCATCCGCCGAACGCCAGCCATTCGACAAGATCAAGCATCAGCAGCCGTGCGCGCGGTGAGTTCAGCGCCTCCATGGCCCGCTCATAAGCGCTGGTCCGCGCCACCTCGATCCGGGCGCGCAACCCGTCTTCGGCACCGCGTGCAGCCAGCACGTCGAGATCGCGGGCGTCGCCCGTACTGCCTGCCTGCCAGCGCAACTCGTCCCGCAAACGGGCGAACCGGCTATCCTCCAGCATCTCCCTGTAAATCGACAATGCCGAGCGCAGTCGGCGCAGGGCCACGCGCGCCTGATGCAGCGCTTCGGGATTGCCGGGCGACAACAGCGGCTCGTTCAGGAGGAAATGACGCAGGCAGGAAGCGGCGATCTCCTGGAAGGCATCCTCGGCGCTCATCCCTGCGTGCAGCGTCACGGCTTCGGCCTTTATCGCCCGTGGCGCCTCGGCAAGCAGCCTGTAGCCGCGCGCGGCCTTGTTGAGGACGCCCGGCCGCAGTGGCACCAGATCTCCCAGCCGCCGGGCAAGGGCAAACAGCGCGGCCGGGTTCCCCGTTTTAAGCTCAAGCTCGATCTCGCACAGCGAGGAACGGCGGTCCCCGGCCATGACCTCGCCGCGATCCAGCGCGACCTCGATCGTCGCGTCATCCTGAACGACGTTCCAGATCATGCGCCCGACATGGACTTCGAAAACCGGGCGAATGTCCTGCACCTTCGCGCCCAGCATGGAGACGAACGGCAGGGTGTCATCGAAGACCGGCAGATCATCCGTTACAGGCCGCTCCCATTCCCGGCGAACAAACATGCCTGCCGCCGGGCCTCCGGCCTTCACCGTCTGGGTACGCGTGCCGTTCGCCTCCCTGACCCTGAGCGTGAAGCCGGCCACTGCAAGGTCGTTGCGCGGCGTGTCGAAGTAGATGGCCCGCTGCCGCAGCAGGGATGCCTCCTGTGCGAACGGATTGCAGGCCAGTAAAGCGTCGGCATCGTCCGGCGTCAGTGCGAGCTTGAGTTCAGTTTCCGGCATCATGCGAGCTGCGCCTTGCTTGACTTGCAATATCGCCCGGACGACAGGCACTGTTTGCACCCTTCAGGCGGGGCTGCCGCATTATGGACAGCGCCCGGGGCAGGGCGTCAACAGGCGTCGTCCTCCCGGCCCTGACCCCGCCCCCCTGTTCAGTACTTCTGCGGAACGTAGAGTTCGCCCGGCAGCGTGGCGCGTTCATATTCGGGATTGAACACGCGCTCCGGCAGGCTGATCTCCTCGTGCGGCACCGGCTGATAGGGGATCTGGGTGAGCAGATGATCGATGCAGTTCAGCCGGGCCCGCTTCTTGTCATTGCCTTCCACGATGTACCAGGGCGCCTCGGGAATGCTGGTGCGCTCGAACATCTCTTCCTTGGCCTTGGTGTACTGTTCCCAGCGCACGCGCGACTGCAGATCCATCGGCGACAGCTTCCACTGCTTCATCGGATCGTGGATGCGCATCATGAAACGCATCTGCTGCTCTTCGTCGGTGATCGAGAACCAGTATTTGACCAGCCGGATGCCCGAGCGCAGCAACATGCGCTCGAATTCGGGAACGTCGTTGAAGAAGTCCTCGACCTGTTCCGGCGTGGCAAACCCCATCACCCGCTCGACGCCGGCCCTGTTGTACCAGGAGCGGTCGAAGAGCACGATTTCGCCGCCGGCGGGGAGGTGCGGCACATAGCGCTGGAAATACCACTGCGTCTTCTCGCGGTCGCTCGGCGCCGGCAGGGCCGCCACCCGCACGATGCGCGGGTTGAGCCGCTGGGTGATGCGCTTGATGACGCCGCCCTTTCCGGCGGAATCGCGCCCCTCGAACAGCACGACGATCTTCTCCCCGGAGTGCGATACCCAGTCCTGCAGCTTGATGAGCTCGGACTGAAGCCGGATCAGCTCCAGGAAATAGGTCTGGCGATTGAGGGAGTCGGGGTGCGCCTTCCTGTAGATCTTCGCCAGTTCGGCCGAAAGCGCCGGTTCGGACAGTTCGAGTTCGTAATCCTCGTCGAGGGCGTCCTCCATCTCGGCTCTCAGCCAGGATGCCGCGCTGCTGTTGTCGAAATCCATGAAACTCTCCAGGTCCGGATTGGAACGCGATCCGTGCGTGAAGCTCCACCCTGCGCCGGATGTCGGAATCTCGCACCTACCGTTCCGGGCCGACTATCATCAGCTGGTTACATGCATATGACGGCTGCGGCCGCCCGCATCGCTGCGAGCACGGTTCTGGATGAGGGGTGCGGCGAACATCGCTGCGGCCGCATTGCGGAGAGAAAGGCCCTCGCGGCTGCGTGAAGCGTTTCTGCTTCTCTCAGAAATGCTCTGTCTCTTTGTTCGGGCATGCATTCATGCGACGCCGGATGTCTCCATCCGGCTGCAGGATGCTCTACGCCATGTTCCGGTTTGCGGAACGCTGCTCCAGCTTCGTGGCGCGCAGCAGTTGCTGCGTGTAGGGCTGGGTGGCCTGACCGGAATAGATCTGGTCGCGCATCAGGGTTTCCACCAGCTCGCCCTTGTTGAGCACGATGACGCGGGCGCACATATGGGCGATGACCCCGAGATCGTGTCCGACAAACAGCATCGTCAGGCCGCGTTCACGGTGGAGCTTTGCAAGCAGATTCAAAACTTCGGCCTGCACCGATACGTCAAGCGCCGAAGTCGGCTCGTCGAGCAGCAGCACTTCGGGTTCGACAATGAGGGCGCGCGCAATGGCGACGCGCTGACGCTGCCCGCCTGACAGCTGATGCGGATATCGGAAGCGGAAGCCGAGCGGCAGGCCGACGGAGGCCAGGCTGGCGCGGATCTTCGCCTCGCGGTCGCCGATGCCCTGTATCGCCAGCGGCTCCTCCAGAATCCGTTCGACAGAATGGCGCGGATGCAGCGCCGCATAAGGGTCCTGAAAGACCATCTGCACACTGCGCGTGTGCCGCTTGTCTCTGGCCCTTGCGGAGGCCGGCATGCCGAGGATTTCCATCATGCCGGCGGCCGGAGCGGTTCCGGTGAGGGCTTTCAGGATCGTGCTCTTGCCGGAGCCGGATTCTCCGATGAGGCCCAGGCATTCTCCGTGTGCGACCGAGAAGCTGACATCGTTCACGACGCGTGCCGAGCCATAGGTGACGCAGAGGTTCTTCACGTCGAGCGCGTTCGCCGGCGCGTTTACAGGGACTGGACTTGCGTGTTTCATGACAGCCATGCGGGATCGCGTTTCAGGACAGGCAGGGTTTCCACCCTGTGGTCGAGCGGTGGCCGGCAGCCGATGAGGCCGCGCGTATAGGGGTGGGAAGCCTTTGCCAGTTCGGAGGCCGGCAGGGTTTCCATCACCCGGCCGGAATACATCACGACGACCCTGTCGCTGTAGGCGCTGACCAGATCGAGGTCATGGCTGATCAGAATGAGCCCCATTCCCCGTTCGACGACGAGGCTTTCGATCAGATCCAGCACTTCGGCGCGCACCGAAACGTCGAGCGCCGAAGTCGGCTCGTCGGCCACCAGCAGGTCGGGCTCGGCGGCGAGCATCATGGCGATCATGATGCGCTGGCCCATTCCGCCCGAAACCTCGTGCGGATAGAGACCGAAGACGCGCTGCGGATTATCGATGCGAACCTTGTGCAGGAGTTCCAGTGCCCGCTCGCGCGCGGCGCGGCGGGAATCTCCCAGATGCAGCCGGCAGCTTTCGACGATCTGCTGGCCGGCGGTCATGATCGGATTGAGGGATTGCTTGGGATCCTGAAGGATCATCGCCATGCGCTTGCCGCGCAGCCTGGCGAAATCCTTTTCCCTGAGGCCGCGCAGATCGTCGCCCTGAAGGCTGAGCCGGTCGGCCGTCACCTCTGCGGCTTCGGGCAGCAGGCCCATGATGGTGCGCGCCGTCAGTGACTTGCCCGAACCGCTTTCGCCGACGATGGCGAGCTTTTCGCGCCCCATGGAAAAGCTGACGCCGGCCACCGCGGCCACCGGCCCGCGACGGCCCGGAAAGCGTATCCAGAGATTTTCGACCGCGACCAGAGGTTCCGCGGCAGCAGGTGTTTCGCGGTGGCTCATCAGTTCACCCTCCGGTCGAACACATCGCGCAGACCATCGCCGAGCAGGTTGAAGCCGAGGCTGACCACGAAAATGGCGGCGCCCGGCAATGTGGCGACCCACCACTTGTCGATGAGATAGTCGCGGCCCGCCGCCACCATGGCTCCCCATTCGGCCGCCGGCGGCTGGGCGCCAAGGCCGAGGAAGCCCAGTCCGGCGGCAATCAGGATGATGCCGGCCATGTCGAGGGTCAGGCGGATGATGACGGATGGTATGCAGAAAGGGGCAATGTAGCGGATCAGGATGCGCACCACCGACGCACCCTGCAACCTTGCTGCCACCACGAATTCACGCTGCCGCAGCGAAAGGGTTTCCGCACGCGCCAGCCGCGCATAGGCCGGCCAGCCGGTGATGGCGATGGCGATGACGGCGTTTTCCAGCCCCGGCCCCAGCACCGCAACGAAAGCCAGTGCAAGGATGAGACGCGGGAACGCCATGACGACATCGGTGACGCCCATGAGAAAGCGATCCGTCGTTCCGCCGAAGTAGCCGGCCACAATGCCGATGGCCATGCCAATGGGGCCGATCAGAATGGCCACGAGCAGGACGATGGTCAGCGTGACCCGGCTGCCGGAAATGACGCGCGAGAAGATGTCCCTGCCAAGATGATCCGTACCGAACCAGTGACTGGCCGAAGGCGGCAGGAGGCGGCTGCCCAGATCGGTCGCCAGCGGATCGTATGGCACAAGCAGCGGCGCGAAGATCGCAAGGCCGACAAGAACGGCCACGATAACCAGTCCGCACACGGCAAGAGGATTGCGCACGAAGCGGTAGAACGTCTGATAGGACTGGGCGAGCCTTCCCTGCAGTCGGCTTTCGGGTGCATCGGTGGTCAGCCAGTCCAGCCATGTCGAAACGATACGCATCAACGGATCCTCGGGTCGAAGATACGATAGAGAAGATCGGCGCCTCTGTTCAGGAACACGAAGCTGATGCCGATGACGATGGTGCCTCCAACGACGGCATTCAGGTCGGCGGAAAAGAGCGCCTGCGTGATGTAGAGGCCGATTCCGGGCCATGCGAACACCGTTTCGGTCAGCACGGCACCCTCCAGCAGATAGGCGAAGGTCAGCGTGATGACGGTGATCACCTGAACGATGACATTGCCGAAAGCGTGCCTCCAGATCACCGTGGAGGCCGGAACGCCCTTGGCGCGCGCGGCCAGCACATATTCCTGCGACATCTGCTCGATCATCAGGGACCGCGTCATGCGGGCAATGAACGCCATGGAGACATATCCGAGAATGCAGGCCGGCAGGATGAGATGGGAAAATGCATTGCGGGCCGCAGCCCATTCGCCGGCCAGCAAGGCGTCCAGCAGAACGAAACCGGTTCTGCCGGGGACGCTGTACTGATAGGCAATTCCGATCCGCCCCGGCCCCTCGACCCAGCCGAGCCGCGCATAGAAGACGAGCAGTGCCACCATGCCCAGCCAGAACACCGGCAGGGAATAGCCGATCAGGGAGATGATGCGCACGAGGTGATCGCTGGCGCGCCCCCGGCGCACGGCGGCAAGCACGCCGGCCGGTACGCCGAGCGCCGCCCCGATGAGCGTAGCGGCCAGCGCCAGCTCAAGGGTCGCGGGAAAGGCCCGCAGCGTATCGGAAAGCACGTCGCGTCCGGTCATCACTGAGCGTCCGAGATCGCCGACCATCACTTGTCCGAGATAGTCGAGGAATTGCCGGTACACGGGCTGATCGAGGCCCATGGCCCGGCGGGCCTGCTCATATGCTTCGGGAGAAGCGCGGTCGCCCACCATCACCAGAACGGGATCAATCGGTACGACCCGCGCTATCAGGAACGTCACGAGCACAAGGCCGAGCAGGGTCAGCGCAAGGCTGACCGCAAACCCGAAGGTGTTTTTCGCAAACGTTCCCAGCGCCTGGTTTTGCAAAGGACCGTTCGCACCGGTGGGCGAGGCTGAACTCATTTCGTTATGCCACGGAAGACGTAGGTGTCGAAGGCAGGGCCGGAAATCCAGTTCTCGACATTGCTGCGCATGGCAACCGGCTCGGTCTGCTGGAACATGACGACGAACGGGCTGTCCGTTTGCAGGGAACGCTGGATATCGGCGTAGATCGCCTTGCGCTTTTCCGTGTCGCTTTCATGAATGGCCTTGTCTGCCAGTTCCTTCAGTTCCGGGTCGAACCAGGAATTGCGCCAGGCAGCCGTTTTGGCGGTGCCCGCATCCGAATTGTCCGGATTGCTGAGGAAGAAATCCATGGTCGAATGCGGATCGCCGTAATCCGGCGACCACACCATCAGAACAGCCTGATGGTTGCGCGCTCGATACTTGGTCAGAACCTGCCGGCGATCGGAGGCTACGACCGAAACTTTGATGCCGGCCTGCGCGAAGTTGGCCTGCAGCGCCTCGCCGATATCGCGGTATGGCGCACCGGCGAAGACGTCGAGCTCAAGGGTGAAGCCGTCAGGATAACCTGCCTCGGCCAGCAGCGCCTTCGCCTTTTCCAGATCCTGCTTGTAGGGCAGTTCCTCAAGCGCGGCGAAACCACCCTTGGCCAGAACCGACTGATGGACCCGGTACTGATGCCTGAGCATCGTTCCGCCGATCCCGTCATAGTCGACAAGCAGGCGTATCGCCTCCTGCACCTTGGGGTTCTGCAGCTCGGGCTTCTTTTCGTTCAGGCCGATATAGAGAACCGTGGCTTTCTCATCGATCTCGACCTTTACGTCCGAATTGGACGCAAGGGAATCGATCTGCTCGGCTCCCAGCGATCGCGCCATGTCGACATCGCCGCGCTCAAGCATCAGGCGCTGGGCGGTGGCTTCCGGGACATGGCGGTAGATGACGCGGTTGAGCTTCGGCTTCCCGAGATAGAAGGATTCGTTGGCCTCCAGAACGATCGCCTCGTTTGGCTGCCACGCCCGCAGCACGAATGCGCCCGCGCCGGCCGAATTCGAGCGGAGCCAGTCATATCCGAGATCGCCGTCCTTTTCGTGGGACAAGGCCACTGCCTTTTCCACCACGGAGCCGACGCCCGACGACAGAGCGTTGAGAACGAGGGTCGGGGCGAAAGCTTCGGAAATGCGCAGAACGAGCGTCCTGTCATCCTGCGCCGTCACGTTTTGCTCGACATTCTCCGGGGTCCAGCCGAACTGGGTGAGGATAAAGGCCGGGCTCTTGCCGAGCTTGACGACGCGCTGCAGCGAAAAAGCCGCATCCTGCGCCGTGACCGGGGCTCCCGAGGCGAAAGTCAGGCCATCGCGCATCCTGAACGTATAGGTCAGGCCGTCTTCGGAAATCTCCCAGCTCTCGGCCGCCCCGCCGATGACCTCGGAGAAATCCGCCTCGTTGCGCACAAGCAGGCGCAGATACACATTGTTGCTGATCTCGCCGCCGACAAACTCAAACACCTCCGCCGGATCGAAGCTCGTAACGCCGTCGATGGACGTCGCCATGACAAGCGTGTCGGGGGGTGTGTCGGCATATGAGGGGGCCATGCTTGCAAAACTCAGCATGACGACTGCCGTGGTCATGCGCAGAACCGATTTCAGTCCCATGTTTTTCCTCCCGTTGATTGTCGACAGAACAAGCCGCTTCCATGCCGGGCCGCGAATTTCGGCCCATCTCTCAGGGCCGGGGCCTCGTCCCGGCGGCGTGTCCTTCATCCCTGCCTTCGCCGGCGTCACCATGAAAGGGCAGGGTACTTAATTGTTCTAAATAATGAAACTATGTTCCACATATCGATAACATCAGCATGGCTGGCGGATGTCAACCCGACCGGTCCAAAAAAGTCACGTCATGCAGGGCGGCTCGGGACTGCTTTGCGGGCGTCGCCGCGGTAGCCTATGCTGCGGGAGATCTCATCGGCCGCGCGCATGACCATTTCGGCAAGGCTCTCGCAGCGCCCCTGTTGATTCAGATGATATTCCGGTCCCGAAACGCCGATGGCGGCAACAACCTGCGAGGACGGCCCGTAGACTGCCGTGGCTATGCCCCAGACGCTTTCGCGCCATTCGCCCCTGTTGATCGTGTAGCCGCGCTGACGGGACAGTTCCAGCTCTTCGCGCATCTGCTGAGGATCGGTGATGGTGTTGCGCGAATGAGGTTCAAGCCGGGCGAGTATCGGGGCAAGCTCCTCCTCGCTCAGATGGCACAGAAGCGCCTTGCCCGTGGCCACGCAATAGGCAGGAGCCCTGCCGCCAATGCGCGTGTAGGCGCCCACGGGCTCGGGACTGTCGATCTTGTCGATGTAGATGACCTGCCCCCCTTCAAGCAGGGAAAGGTGCACGGCCTCCCGGGCCTCGTTGGCAAGGCGGCGCAGGATGTCTGCCGCATGCGTGCGGATGTCGAGGCGCCCGACCAGTCCGGAGCCGAGTTCCCATAGCTTGAAGCTGGCGGCGTACTCCCGCGACCTGGGATCCTGACGCAGATAGCCGGCATATTCCAGGGTCTTGAGCACGCGATGCGCGTTGCTTTTGGTGATGCCGAGCGCGGCGGCGATGTCCGTGATCCGTGACGGCCCATCCGCTTCGGCCACAAATTCCAGCACCTGCAGCCCCTTGAGCAATGTTTTGTCCATTTGTTTTCAGGCCCTCTCCCGGCATGCGCATGAATTCTTGACGGCGACACTTGACATGATGTGCCGCTGGTGATCACATTCGTATCACTATTCGGTACAGAGTTCTAAATATTAGAATACATTGCTTCTCGACCGAATGAAAGAGGTTTTTCCACCGCCTGCATGAAAATGCCGTGCCCAAGGATTTCACTATGAATGCGCGCAGCAATTCCAACGCCGCCAACGATGTAGCCAGCCTGATCCATCCCTATACCAATCTGGCGCGGCACCCGGAGACGGGGCCTGTGGTGATGACCCGGGGCGACGGCGTCTATGTCGAGGATGAGCATGGCCGGCGCTACATCGAAGGCATGTCCGGCTTGTGGTGCGCCTCGCTTGGCTTCAGCGAGAAGCGGCTGGTGGAAGCTGCGACAAGGCAGCTGGAAACGCTGCCCTACTACCACCTGTTCAATCACCGCTCGGTGGAGCCGTCGATCGAGCTGGCGGAACGGCTCCTCGACATCGCGCCGGCCGGGCTCGGCAAGGTTCTCTTCGCGAACTCCGGTTCGGAGGCCAATGACCAGGCGATCAAGCTCGTCTGGTATTACAACAATGCGCGCGGCCGGCCGGAAAAGAAGAAGATCATTTCGCGGTGGCGGGGCTACCACGGCGTGACCATCGCTTCAGGAAGTCTGACCGGGCTTCCGGCCAACCATGCGGATTTCGACCTGCCGATCGCGAATATCCTGCACACCGACATGCCGAGCCATTTCCACAATGCGAAGCCGGGTGAAAGCGTGGCTGATTTCACGCGGCGCATGGTGGACAATCTCGAACAGCTCATTCTCAGGGAAGGGCCTGACACCATAGCCGCGTTCATCGCCGAGCCCGTGTGTGGATCCGGCGGCGTCATCGTTCCTCCGGAAGGCTATTTCGCCGGCATTCAGGCCGTGCTCCGCAAATATGACATCCTTTTCATCGCTGACGAAGTGATCTGCGGCTTTGGCCGCACCGGCAATATGTTCGGCTGCGATACATATGACCTGAAGCCGGACATCATGACGGTGGCCAAGGCGTTGTCGGCGTCATACCTGCCCATTTCCGCGACCATCGTCAGCGATGATATTCACGAGGCGATGATGGAGCAGAGCCGCAAGCATGGCGGCTTCGCCCATGGCGTCACCTATTCGGGACATCCGGTCTGCGCGGCCGTGGCCGTCGAAACGCTGAAGATCTACGAGGATCGCAACATTATCGGCCATGTGCAGGAGGTTTCGACGCGCTTCCTCGAACGGCTGCATGCTTTGGCGGAGCGCCCCTATATCGGCGAGGCGCGTGGTGTCGGCCTCATCGGCGCGGTTGAGCTGGTTACTGACAAGGCAAGCAGGACGCCGTTCGCGCCGGCTCTCGGCATCGGGCCCGGCATACAGGCGAAGGCGATGGAAAACGGCGTTATCGTGCGTGCCCTGCGCGATGTCATCGCGTTCTGTCCGCCGCTCATCATCGACCGTCAGCAGATCGACATGATGTTCGACGGCGTCGAGAAGGCGCTGGACGCCATGGAACCGTCGATGCAGGCGAACTGAACGGCCGGGAGTACAGCCTATGATCGAACATGGTTTGTTCATCGATGGTCGCTGGCGCGCCGGCAGCGGCGGTAATCTGATCGATGTGGTCGACCCTGCGACGGAAGCCGTCGTCGCGACGGTTCCGGTTGCCGGAATTGCCGACCTCGAAGAGGCTGTGCAGGCTGCTTCGCGGAGCTTTCCGGTGTGGGCTGCCCGCCCGGCTCCCGAGCGCGGGAAAATGCTGCGCGAGGCCGCCCGCCTCATCCGTGAGCGGCGCGATGCGATTGCGCTGCTGCTGACGGGGGAACAGGGCAAGCCGCTGCGGGAGGCCGTTGCCGAAGTCGACAATGCGGCCGACATCATGGAATGGTATGCGGAAGAAGGGCGCAGGGCCTATGGCCGCATCATTCCTGCCCGGCTGCCGGGCGTCAGCCAGCAGGTCATGTTGGAGCCCGTCGGTCCCGTCGCCGCTTTCAGCCCGTGGAATTTTCCCGTCTCTCAGGCGGTGCGCAAGATTGCGGCAGCACTGGCTGCCGGCTGTACGATCATCATCAAAGGTCCGGAGGAAGCGCCCGGTGCCGTGTGCGAGGTCGCACGCTGCCTGGCGCAGGCCGGCTTGCCCGACGGGGTTCTCAATCTGGTATTCGGAGATCCGCCGGCAATCTCGGCTCACCTGATCGCAGCGCCGGAAATCCGCAAGATCTCGTTCACCGGTTCGGTGGCGGTGGGCAAGCATCTGGCATCCCTGGCCGGCGCTCACATGAAGCGCACGACCATGGAGCTTGGCGGCCATGCGCCGGTGATCGTTTTCGATGATGCGGATGCTGTGGCCGCGGCCACCCAGCTTGCTGCGTTCAAGTACAGGAATGCGGGGCAGGTCTGTATTTCGCCGACGCGCTTCTTCGTCCAGTCGGGGTCTTACGAGGCGTTTCTCGATGCGTTCGTGCGCAAGGCGAATTCCCTGAAAGTGGGCGCCGGTGCGGACAATGCGGATATGGGCCCGCTTGCGACCAGCCGGCGCGCCGATGCGGTATCTGCACTGGTGAACGAGGCGGTAGCCGATGGCGCGACCCTTCATGCAGGCGGCCGCAAGCTGGGCAATGCCGGATATTTTTACGCGCCCACCGTGCTCGGGGATGTTCCGCAGACGAGCCGCATCATGAAGGAAGAGCCGTTCGGGCCGGTCGCTCTGATCAATCGTTTCGGGGATGATGACGAGGCCATCGGGCTTGCCAATGCTACCGTTTACGGGCTGGCCGGCTACGCGTTCACGCAATCGTCGCGGCGTGCCGCACTGGCTGCAAGGGGCGTGAAGGTCGGCATGCTGTCGATCAATCATTTCGGTCTGGGGCCTATCGAAACACCGTTTGGCGGGGTGGGCGACAGCGGCCATGGCCGCGAAGGCGGCAGCGAAGGGCTGGACGCCTATCTGGATACGAAATTCGTGAGCCAGCTGTCGGCCTGACCGGATCGACCACACATTCCGCGCAGCCCGCGAAATCGGGATGCGCAAACCACCATGCTGCCACGGCCTTACGGCGATCAGGTGCGAAGCAGAACCAATTCGGGAGAGTTCAAGTGTCGGAAACCAAGTCCAGCGCCACAGCGCCGCTAGCCGGGGTCAAGGTCGTCGAGTTCTGCCATGTCGCCGCCGGGCCTTTCTGCTCCATGCTGCTTGCCGACATGGGGGCCGACGTCATCAAGGTGGAATCGCCCGATGGTGATACAATGCGTCAATGGCCACCTCACAGCGACGGATTCAGCGAGAATTTCGCTTCCCTCAACCGCAACAAGCGTTCGATCGCTCTCGATCTCAAGAACCCTGCCGACAATGCCATTGCCGTGCGGCTGATCGGGGAGGCGGATGTCGTTGTGGAAAACAACCGGCCGGGCGCGATGCAGCGTCTGGGGCTCAGCTATGACAGGTTCGCGCAGGAGATGCCCAGCCTGATATACTGCTCCCTGTCAGCTTACGGGCAGGACGGGCCCCGTGCTGGCGAAGGCGGTTTCGATCTTACCGTGCAGGCGATGTCGGGCATCATGAGCGTGACCGGCAATGAGGGAGGCGAACCTGTCAAATGCGGCATTCCGATCTCGGACTTCGCAACCGGGCTTTATGCAGCGTTTTCCATCGCCTCACTGCTGACGCGGGTCAGGCAGGGCTGCAAGGGGGGCTATATCGACGTGTCCATGCTGGGGGCCAGCCTCGCCATAGCCGCTCTTCAAACCAGCGAATATTTCGCCAGCGGCCGGGACCCGCGCGCGCTGGGCGCTGCACATCCCCGCAATGCGCCCTATGAAGCCTTCACCGCTTCCGATGGCAGCTTCGTTCTTGCGGCCGGCAACGACCGGCTGTGGCGCAGCGTGTGCGAAGTCGTCGGCCGCCCGGACCTGTTTGAAGACGAGCGTTTTGTGACCACGATCGACCGCGCGCGGAACCAGAAGGAACTTGCCCGGATTTTGAACGGCGAGTTCGCGCGCCGTACAGTTGCCGAACTGCTGGAAGATCTGAGGCGTGCAGGGGTGCCGTGCAGTTCCATCAACAGCTATTCCCAGGCCCTGTCGGACATTCAGGTCGAGCA
Source organism: Aquamicrobium sp. NLF2-7 (assembly GCF_022359935.1). Lineage (NCBI taxonomy): Bacteria > Pseudomonadati > Pseudomonadota > Alphaproteobacteria > Hyphomicrobiales > Phyllobacteriaceae > Aquamicrobium > Aquamicrobium sp. NLF2-7. Next base: position 327,451 of record NZ_JAKSED010000003.1, read on the forward strand.
CATGGGATGGGTCCGGGAAATGGCTCTGCCAAATGGTGTGCATACACGCACCTTTGCAAGCCCGGTGAGGATCGATGGTCAGTCGCCGCCCATTTACAAGGCGCCTCCTGCTCTCGATGAGCACGGGGAAAGCATTCGCCGGTCCCTGCTGACCCCGGCGATATGAAACGAGTTCGTGAGGAGAACAAGATGACGACCAACACCAAAAGGCTTCGGACATTCCTCTCCCAGATGAGCAGGCTGGTTGAAGAGGCCGATGGCAACGAGCCTGTCCTTCTGGAAAGGGGCAAGACCTATCTGGAAGCGCTGGTGGCGCATGATGACTGGCTCCCGGAAGAATGGGCCGCGGCCAATCCGGACCGCTACCAGCAGCACCTGCTTTACTGCGATCCGCAGGACCGCTTCTGCGTGGTCAGCTTTGTCTGGGGACCGGGGCAGCAGACGCCCATCCACAACCACACGACCTGGGGGCTGGTGGGAATGCTGCGGGGAGCGGAAATCTCGGAAGCTTACGAGATGCAGGATGGCAAGCCGGTGGCTGGTGAAACCGAACGTCTTGACCCCGGTCAGGTCGTGATGGTGTCGCCCGATGTCGGCGACATCCACAAGGTCTGGAATGCGTGCGACGATCGCGTCTCGATCAGCATTCATGTCTATGGCGGCGATATCGGAGCGATCGAGCGCAATGTGTTTCCGCCCGAAGGCGGCATGAAGTCGTTCATCTCAGGCTATTCCAACTCGGTCATGCCAAACATCTGGGGCACTCAGGCCTGAAATGCCACTGACCATCCACAAAGCAGATGTCCGCATGACGCTGACGCTTTCGCGGCCGGAACAGGGCAATGCCCTGTCGCATGATCTTGTCGAAGCTCTGCATCGCGGGCTTGATGAGGCCCTCGGCAACGGAACGAGAATGCTGGTCATCGAAGGGGAAGGGCGCAACTTCTGCACCGGCTTTGATCTTGCCGGCATCGAGGAGGCGCCCGATGCTGACCTGCTGATGCGCTTCATCAGGATCGAGCAGCTTCTGGCGCGCCTGTGGTCGGCGCCCTTCGCCACGCTGGCAATCGCCGGAGGCCGCTGCTTTGGCGCCGGAGCGGATCTTTTCGCCGCCTGTTCCACGCGGCTTGCGCTTCCCGATGCGTCCTTCAGCTTTCCGGGGGCTGCCTTCGGGCTCGTTCTGGGAACCCGCCGGCTGGCGGCGCGGATCGGGGAAGACGAAGCACTTTCAATCATTGCCTCCGGTGAGACTGTCGATGCAGAGAAGGCGCTGGAAACCGGGCTTGCGACCGGCCACGTGACGGAAACCGGGCTGGAAATGATGGTGGAGAAGGCCACGGCCGCCGCTGTCCGGCTCGATCCCCAAACCTTCGCCGCAATTCGCTGTGCGGCAGGCGATGACCCGGCCCTTCTCGACCGGGATCTGGCGGCGCTGGTGCGCTCCGCGGTGCGGCCCGGTCTGGCGCAGCGTATCCGCGACTATCGCGCAGCCATGAAACGCAGACACATGCAGGATAAGTCCGCACGGCCTTCGTCCGCTCATTGAAACAAGCCAAGCATACGGAGCAAACAGGATGACTACGCTTTCTGGTGGCGCAGCGCAGCCACGGGGAATACTCGCGCCGCGATCAGTCGCCGTCATCGGTGCCTCGGAAGACCTGACCAAATTCGGTGGCCGCATCTACAAGAATCTGGTCCACCATCGCTTTTCGGGCGCCATCTATCCGATAAACCCGAAGCGGGAGCAGTTGCTTGGCATCAGGTGCTATCCCTCCATCGCGGATACGCCAACCCCGCCGGATATGGCCGTGATGGCGGTGCCGCGGGATGCCGTCAAGGATGCGGTGGAGGCCTGTGGTGCGGCCGGCACGCGGGCGGCGATCGTCATCACCGCCAAGTTTTCCGATGCGGGCCCGGAAGGCGCGGAACTGGAGCGTCAGGTCGTCGCGGCGGCCAACCGCCACAACATGCGCATCATCGGTCCCAACTGCCTTGGCATCATCAGCCCGGCGAACGATCTCGTCCTGTGCGCTTCGCCAGCCCTGTTCGTGGATGAAATGCCGAAGGGCGACATCGGTCTGGTGAGCCAGAGCGGTGCCTTGATGGCCACCATATTCGACAAGGCCATGGCCCGTGGGCTGGGCTTTTCGCACTGTTTCTCCATCGGCAATCAGGCCGACATGGATATGTGCGATTTCGTCGACTATCTGATCGAGGACGAGCGCACGCGCGTCATATGCAGCTATATCGAAGGCATCAGGGATCCGGCGCGCTTCATCGAGACGGCCCGGCGCGCCCATGCCGCCGGCAAGCCATGGCTCGCCGTCAAGGCCGGCCGCACGGCCTTCGGCGCAGCCGCGGCCTTCTCGCACACCGCCAGTCTGGCCGGCAGCTATCAGGCCTTCGAGGCCGCCTGCCGTGATTGCGGCGTGCTGACGATGGACGACCCGGATGCAATGGTGCTGCTGGCTGCATCGCTGGCACGCTTCCCGCAGGCCCGGCCGAAGCGCGTGGCCATTGTCACGACTTCCGGTGGCGGTGGTGCCGTTACGGCCGACCGCCTCACCGATCACGGCATAGCGCTGGCGCAATTCAGCGCCGAGACGGCCCGTGAACTGTCCGAAATCTATCCCGCCAATGTCGCGGGCTCCAATCCCGTCGATCTCGGCTCCGCAAAGCAGGGTGGCTCGCTGGTTGTCGGGGCATCGACGCTCAAGCCGATCATTACCGACACCGGCAGCGATCTCATCTTGTCGGCGATCACCACGGCCCCGGATGTCGAGCTTCTGTGCCGCAGGTTTGATGAGGCCACCGTCGCGGCCCGGGACGAGGGCCATGTGAAGCCGCATATCATCGTGCTTCAGCAGGGGCAGTCGGCCGATGCGGCCAGATCGTTCCTTCGCTCGCAGAAGATCATCTACACGGACAGTCTCGATGACGCGATCCGCGCGACCGAAGCCTGGGGCCGGCTTGCGGATACGAAGCCTGCCACGGCGCCGGCGCGCCCGGCAGCCATGGGGCCGGTAAGCCTGCCCGAAGGCTTGTCCGGAAGTGTCGGTGAGGCAGAGGCAAAAGCGTTCCTCGGCGAAAACGGCGTGCCCGTCAATCGCGGCCAGATCGTCGGCACTCGCGAGCAGGCGAGCGAAGCGGCGGCGCTGCTGGACGGCCCCTTCGTGGTGAAAGTGGTCTCTCCTGACATCGTGCATAAATCGGACGTCGGCGGTGTCGTGCTCGGCCTCGAAACGCCGGACGATGTCGCGCGGGCCGTAACGCAGATGGGCGCATCCATCGCGCAGAAGCTTCCCGATGCGCGTATCGAGGGTTTTCTCGTTCAGGAAATGCGCACCGGCAAGGTCGAACTGCTGGTGGGCGCCCGCAACGATCCGCAGTTTGGCCCGATGATCATCGTCGGCGCCGGCGGCGTTCTGGTCGAGCTGCTCAGGGATGTGGCGGTGGCGATGGCCCCTGTCTGCGAGAGGAAGGCACGATCGATGATCGAAAGCCTGCAGATCGCAAAGCTGATGCAGGGCTTCAGGGGCAGCGCGAAACTCGACATCGATGCCGCTGCCCAGGCCGTGTCGCGGATCAGCTGGATCGTATCGGACATCGGCCCCCGCTTCTGCGAACTCGACGTGAATCCGCTTCTTGTTGCAGAGGCCGGAAAGGGTTGCGTGGCCGTCGACGCCCGCATTCTGCTCGACGACAACTGATATCCGGCGGCCGGAGCGGCCCGGACGGACATGCACAGCACTGGAGGACTTAATGTCAGCACTGGACGTAAGACAGGATGGCAGGACGACCATCTTCACCATCAATCGCCCGGAGAAGATGAATGCCATCAATGCCGAGGTGGCGAATGAGATGCAGCGGCGCTTTGCCGAATTTGACAGCTCAGATCAGCGCGTCGCGATCATCACGGGCGCAGGGGAAAAGGCGTTTTCTTCCGGCGCCGATGTCTCGGACATTCCCGAACTCTGGCGCTGCATACCAACGATCGGCATCGTCACGGAAAAGCCGGTCATATGCGCTGTCCATGGCTGGTGCGTCGGCGGGGCGCTGGTGATGGCCGCAATGGCGGATCTGTGCGTGGTGACCGAGAACACCCGTTTTTCCTATCCGGAAGGCAAGGTCGGGCTGACAGGCGGCATGATTGCCACGCTGGCAGGGCGCATACCGCATAAGATGGCCATGGAGATCATGCTGCTTGGCCGAACCGTTTCCGGCCGCCGCGCCTGCGAGATCGGGCTTGCCAACGAAGTGGTGGAAGACGGCACGCATCTGGAGGCCGCGCTGGCGATGGCGCGCGAGATGGAAGATATGGCGCCGCTGGTGCTGAAGACGCTGAAGCGCTTCGTCGTCGATCATACGCTTATCCAGACACCTTCGGAAAAGCTTGCGCGTGCCCAGCGCGACCTTGCCGTCGTCCGCACCAGCGCAGACCTGAAGGAAGGCGTTGCAGCGTTCCGGGAAAAGCGCAAGCCGGTGTTCAACGGCAGATAGAACCGATCCGCCATGTGCCGACCGCCTTCAGGCCCATGGACTGCCTGTGGGGCCGTGTCCGCGCCGGCCGACGCAATTGCTGTGTCTGTCACAGGGCATCTTGCCGGCGGCTGCCGCAGCCATCTGAACCTCCCCGCACGGCCGCCGGCGCATCGTTGCGGAGAGGTTTGGCGCAGGCGACCGGACCTGAAGCGTGTCGCGATCTTTCGGATTTGCTCATTCCGCTTTAAGTCATTGTTTTCACGAATGTTATTGCCTCGAATCCGGTTCCCTCTTTCGAGCGGCATGCTTTAACTGTCCGGCGGCAATTGACTTGCCGGGCGTCCATGTTATCGGGAGCGCGGTTATGGTTCTTTCGTTGTCTCCGGAGAGCGAAAGCTAAGAGGGAATCCGGTGAAAATCCGGGGCTGCCCCGCAACTGTAAGCAGAGAGTGCGCCGTCGCTCATTGTCACTGGCTTTGCCGGGAAGACAGCCGGTGCATGATGACCTGTGAGCCAGGAGACCTGCCTGACCATGGAAGTTCGGTGGGCGGGGTGGACCACTGGAATGTGCGGCATTCGGTAGAGGAAACCGGACGCGGCATCCGTCTTGCGAACCCCGTTGTTAAAGAGAGGGGGAGCAATGGCTGTCTTCACATATTCTACCACAAACAATACGGGTCGCCGCAGGCCGGGCTTTATCGCATGGCTTGGCCTTGGGGTGGCGGCGATCGCTCTGGCAGGTCCGGGAAATGCTTTCGGGCAAACGAGAGCCGAGCAGAGCACGGAGGACATTGAAGGGGCGCGGGCTCCTCTTTTGACGCCTGAAGAAACCATTCTTCTGGAGCGCATAACCGTCACTGCCCAGCGCGGCCCGAACGAACTGTTCAATGTCGCGCAGAACGTCACCATCCTGACCGGCGAACAACTCGACAGCAGGGCCGTTCGCGATATCGACGACATGGTGCGTTATCTTCCCGGTCTGAGCGTCGACCGCGAAACCTCTCTCAACAATCCCTATGGCCAGCTCGGTTCGTTCAGCATCCGGGGCGTCGGCGGCAACCGGGTGCAGATCCTTGTCGATGGCGCGCGGGTTCAGGAGCAGACGATCTACGGCAGCCGCGATTTCGCCGATCCCTTCAACATGAAGGCGGTCGAAATCGTTCGCGGTCCGTCTTCCGTGCTTTGGGGGGCGGATGCACTGGGCGGCGTCGTTTCGTTTCGCACCCGCGATCCGCAGGATTTGCTGGATGGTTCCGACAAGCCATGGGCGGGTGAAATCAAGAGCGCCTATGACAGCTTCGACGGCAGCTTCCGCAAGCAGTTCACGGCGGCGGCCTCGCAGGGCGATTTCCAGATGCTGGCGAGTTTCGGCCACCTGTCCGCCCATGAGCCACGGCTCAGGAATGCGCGCGCCGACGGCGGCATCTGGGGATGTCCGCGTCCGGCCTCTTTCGGCTGTGACAAGCTGTTCGATGCCGACGCCTACGCATGGAACGCGCTCGGCAAGCTGGTCTGGACCCCCGAAGATCACGAGTTCAGGTTGACCGGGGAGTTCTTCAGGCGCCATACCGAAGTGGATCAGGTGTGGGACGCTTTTGCCGGCTCCAGCGGCTATGCCAGCGCCAGCTATCCGCGCGAGCTGGACATGCAGAGGACGCGTCTGGCGCTGGAGCACAAATGGACGCTCAACACGCCGCTGCTCGACGAAATCAAGTGGCAGCTGTCCTATTCACCCCAGAAGCGCGACACGTCGGGCACGCAGACACGCATCTTCGCCACGCGTACGGACACCTACACGCCGGTGCGCAATTATGGCGAAACCTTCCTTGAGGCGGATGTGCAGCTGACCAGCCGTTTCGCCACCGGCGGCATCGCCCACAAGCTGATCTACGGTTTCGACGGCGATCTGACGGATTCCTCCTATGACGGCTATAATATCGTCCACCGATCCGACACCGGCGTGACGACGATCCAGACCAATCAGGGCTACAACTTCCCCGAAGTGAAGACCCGCCGCGCGGACTTCTACATCCAGGATGAGATGGAATTGCTGGACGGGCGGCTCAGGATCACGCCCGGCGTTCGCTTTGCGACCTACAGGATCGATCCCACCGGGGACACGGGATACAAGCCGCTTCCCGGCAACGAGCCCGAGGTGACGAGCAACACCAGGCTCATCAAGAAGCTCGGCCTGATCTACGAGCTGGACGACAGCTATTCAGCCTATGCCTCCTATGGCGAAGGCTTCAAGATGCCGACGTCGCAGCAGATGTTCGTTTCGGCCAGAGACCCGTTCATCAATGGCATCGTTCTGCCCAATCCCGGTCTGAAGCCGGAATCGGTCAGGAACTACGAGATCGGCCTCAGAGGGCTGCTTGATCGCGGAAGCTTCAGCGCCGGTATCTTCTATGCCGATTATCAGGACTTCATTCGCGGGCCGATGAATCTCGATCCCACGCGGCCCAATGTCTGGACCTATGACAATGTCGAGGACGTCAGACTGTGGGGCATCGAGATCGCCGGCGAATATGAGTTCCAGGCCGACTGGTGGGCATCTGCGGCGATCTCCTACCAGCATGGCACGCAAAGAGTGGCGGGCGGAAAGAAGACGCCCTTCGACGGAGCCGTGCCGCTGACGGCGGTGCTTGGCCTGCGCCATTTCATCGCCGACTGGAATCTGGAAGCGGAGGTTCTGGGCACCTTTGGCGCAGCGGTGACCCGCCGCGCCAGCCCGAACGCCTTCCTGCCGGGTGGCTATGCGGTGTTCGATGCCTATCTGAACTGGAAGCCGCGCAACAATCTGGAGCTCAACGCGGGCATCCAGAACATGTTCGACACACGCTACTTCCGAAACAGCCTCTACGGTTACGATGTCACCCCTGCCTCCGCGGCCACGGCGGGAGCGCGCCCGCTTGAAGCGCAGGTTGCGCCGGGGCGCACCTTCAAGCTGGGAGCCACGCTGCGTTTCTAGCAAACAGCAGCAGACAAGCCGTCACGCGTGACGGCTTGTCTGCTCTGTCCGATGGTCGTGTCGAGAACGGAACCTGACGATGATTGAGATACTGCGCCATGTCTCGCGGATCCTGAAGCTGTGTACCAGCGGCAGGGGCGGCAGGATTACGCTGCTGATCTATGGTCTGGTTCTTGTTCTGGAACTGGCTTCCATCGTCGTTGCCCTGCGGGTCATCGACTGGACCAAGGATTTCTATGACGCGCTCCAGCAGATGAACGCGGCCGAAGCGCTGCACCAGACGTGGATCTTCGCGGCCATCGTGGTGGCGGAGGCGTCGAGGAACCTCGGTTCCATCTATTTCCGCAAGATGCTGGAAATACGCTGGCGCGAGGCGCTGACGGCGCGCCTGCTCGACAAATGGCTGCAAGGGGGCCACTACCACCGCATACAGGAGTTCACCGAAGGTGGCCTTCTGGACAATCCCGACCAGCGTATCGCGGAAGACAGCCGGATCTTCATCTCCGGAAATGTCGCCGACAGCACCACCGCTTCCGGCTTCGTTCCCCTGTCGCTCGACATCGTGACCCGAATGGTGGGGCTTATATCCTATGCGAGCGTGTTGTGGGGGCTTTCCGGTTTTGCGCTCGATCTTGGCGTGCTCGGCATCGACTGGTCGCTGCCGCGCTACATGGTCTGGGTCGCCTTTGCCTATGTCATTATCGCCATCGCAATTACCCATCTGCTCGGGCGGCCGCTCAAAGAGCTGTATTTCAGGCAGCAGCAGCGTGAAGCCGATTATCGCTTCGGGCTCGTTCATGTTCGCCGCAATGCCGATCAGATCGCGCAGCTCGACGGCGCCGCTGCGGAACGTCGCGAACTCGACAGGCGGTTTGGCAGGATCGTGGCCAACTGGCGGCGCCTCATCGGGCAGGAACTGCGGCTGAGCTCCTTCACCTATCCCTATTATTACACGGCGCTGCGCATCCCCACCTTCCTTGCCATGCCGGCCTATTTCGCCGGGGCGCTCACCTTCGGCGGCATGATGCAGATCAGCTCGGCCTTCGCGAAGGTGGTGACGACCCTGTCATGGTTCATCTTCTCCTATCGTCCGCTTTCGGAACTGGCCGCCGCCGCGAAGCGTCTGGGTGGGCTGATCGAATTTCTGGACAGGCCTCCGCAAGCGGTCGCACCCGCCATTTCGGCAGGGTCATCGCCCGACGGAGCTTTTCGCGCGCAGGCGCTGGAACTGGCCGCTCCCGGCACGAAACCCTTTCTGGCTCTGCCGGAACTTCGTCTCAACCGGGGCGAATCCATCTGGCTGAGCGGGCCTTCCGGGGTCGGAAAGACAACGCTGGGCAAGGCCATCGCCGGTTTGTGGCCACATGGACGCGGTGAGGTGCTCTTCCCGGCGTCCGGCTTCTTCGTCATTCCCCAGCACCCCTATCTGCCGCTGGGCGATGCGGTGGAAGCGGTCTGCTATCCCCTGCCTGTTTCGGCCTTCAGCGATCAGGAGATCGACGCCGCACTGGAGGATGTCGGGCTGAAACCTGAAATCATCCGGGCCCTGCGACCCGAGGATCTGACCACGCTTTCAGGCGGCGAACTTCAAAGGCTGGTTCTGGCCCGGCTCTTCCTGCACAGGCCGCAATGGGTCATCATGGACGAGGCGACGAGCGCGCTGGACCGGGCGGCGGAAGAAAAGATCTTCCTCCGCCTGAGCCGGAAGCTGGCAGACACCGGGTTCATCGTCATCTCGCATCGCCGGCCGGAGGGGTTGAGGCCTGTCAGCGAAGTCGACCTTTCCCTGCACAGCCTGAAATCCGACCCGCAGTCCGGCCTCCCGCACTTGCAGGAGGCAAACGCATAGCGCTTTTTATCGGCGGAATGTCGTCCTGATGAACCGGGTCAGGCCGGGACTGCCACGGGCGTTCTTCCGCAAATCCGGTCCAGCAAGGCATGCCAGGAGTGCGCCTGCGCGCTGCCGGGGCGGCGCTCTCCGAACACCCATGCGATCTGATCGCCCTGATCGTCAAACAGCTCGATGGACCTGATTTCGCCATCGATGGTCGGCTTGGACACGAGCCAGCAGCTTGCTGCCAGGGATCTGGCGATCTCAAGCCCGAACGTCTCGTCTTCCACCGAAAGACGCTCCGCCGTTACGCTGACAGTGTTCACCTGTCCGATATGGATCTGCACGTTGCCCGGCGAACCGACGAAGATCATGACACCTTCGCCCTGTCTGGCTGCTTCCTTCAGCACTTCGAAGAACAGGTCGGTATCGACCTGCGAGGCCAGATCGTCCGGCACCAGCCGGTAGCTTTGGGTGCGCTGCGCGCCGTGGCGGCGGGCCAGCGCGAAAATATCATGCGTATCAAGCATGGAGCGCCACTGCGCCGCCAATGCCGCCACATCGATTTCGGCGTCGTCGGGTGCAGGCGGGGGCGGGGAAGGGCGGTGCACACCGATCCGGGGGCTCTGATCGCTGTCCCTGAAAAGCTGCGCAAGCTCGCGCAGCTTTTCACCGCCGGCCGGCGTGCGCGCCAGAACATGCAGGACAGACCGCCCGCAGGAATCGAATATGTGCAGGCCGTCAGCGCCATATCCGGCTATCTGTGCGCCGGCAAAGAAGCCATGCGTCCAGCTTTCCAGTCTGATGCGCAGATTGATGTTGCGGTCGAGAACGACCGGGCGTTCCTCATTCCACATGATCCGGTCGAAGACGCCATGCTTGCGATGGGTTGCGGCAGGATTGCGGGTCACGACGGTAACCTCCCCCGCTTCCGGCAGGGCCTGGACAATGCCTTCCCAGTCAGTATCCAGCCGTATGACGCTTTCTCCGACCAGAGCCGCCATCAGGTGCGCTTCGGTGACAGCGTGCGCGGCTGCGAAATCGGGTACGCCAGGCTGGTTTTGATCCGCCAGGTTCTGTCGCCACAGCGCGGCCAGACGTTCGGTGTCGACCGGCTCGAAAAGTTCAGCCGCAGCGGGGCGGGCGAGCAGCTTTACTTCGGTGCGCGTCTGTTTGGCGGCGTTCCAGTAGGGCGCTACGTGGATGCGACTTTCATCGATGTGTCCGAGCTTGCGCCAGTGAGCGCGCGCAATCTGGAAGGCGGTGAGCTCAGCGCCGAGCCAGCAGGCGACGCGGCCCGTTTCGGGAACGGGCGTTTCCACCACCGCTTGCGCCAGCAGCCGGCCATGCGGCAGTCCGGGTTCGCCATCGCGCTGAAGCCATCTTATCTCCACGCCGGCCGGCGCTTTCAGAACCTGCCGCTCCTGCGCATCGGCGACCTCGATCAGCACAAGCCCGCGGGCATCATGAGGCAGGTTTTCCAGCATGCGCGCGATCGGCGGCAGGGAGGATTCATCGCCGGCAAACAGATACCAGTCGGCTTCATCGACAGGGCGGCCAATGGGGCCGATGATGCCGAGAAGAGCGTCCGCCTTCACGTTTTTCGCCCATGAAGCGGCGACCCCGTCCCCGTCATGCAGGAAGAAGTCGATGTCGACTTCACCGGCATCGGCACGAATGTTGCGCAGGGTGTAAGCCCGTATCGGCATCCGCGCCTGTCCCCGGTTCCAGACCGGGCGGCCATCGGCGCTGACATGCGGCCATTGTGGCTGGTCGTCTTCGGGAAACAGCAGTCTTGCGTGCAATCCGCTGCCTGCCAGCGGCCCGACGTCGGTTCCGGCAAGCGTCACTCGCCGCATGGTGGGCGTCAGATCCACCCACCGGCATACCTTCATGATGCGCAACGGGCGCTCGTCTGCGGTCCCCATCCAGTCCTCTCCCGAACACCGAAGCCTGCCTGTGGCGAGTACAATATTCCGCCCGCAGTTGAAAGCTCGGTGAAAATCCCCCGGGATGAAGGGTCGTAATACGGGGCGATTGCGGGAGCTGCCTTCGCCTTCGGTTTGCGGCGCTGCGCAGCCCCCATGTCATGAGGGAAGCGCAGACCGTCCAAAGGTGTCAGGCTCCGCTATCTAGGGCTTTCTGGATATGGGAAATGTCCCGTCCAGCCGCTGCTCCTCATGATGAGCGACTGCGCGCGTGAGCGCTTCTGCCGAGAACTGGATATCGGTTGCGATGGCCTCAGCGGCCACCGAGGCATTGCGTGTCCGCAAGGCCCCGATCAGCTTCTCGTGATGAGGCAGGCCGTCGGCCGGCGTGGCGAAGTCCGGATAGATGGTGACGAGGTAGGAGCCGACCGTGAGCCACAGGCTCTCGATCATCTTCAGCAGCGTCGGCATTCCCGCCGCTTCATAGAGGGTGAAATGCACCTTCCAGTTCGCCTCGATCATGGCCGTGTAGTCCTTGGCGGCGAAATGGACGACGAGTTCGTTATGGAACGCCTCGATGCGATCGACGGTCTCGTCATCGATGATCGCGGTTGCGGCCTCGGTGGCGAGCTTTTCCAGCGACAGGCGGATAGCCGTGATCTCTGCCACGCGCTCCGGCGTCAGGGCGGGAATGCGCACCGTGCGGTTCTGGTCGAGTTCGAGGATGCCCTCGGCCACGAGGTTGAAGAGCGCCTCGCGCGCCGGGGTCATGCTGACATTAAGCACGGCGGCGACGGCCCGGATGGTGATCTTCTCGCCGGGACGGAAATTGCCGGCCATCAGCGCGCTGCGCAGGCTGCGATGCGCCATGCCGCCCAGCGTTTCCTGCCGGTCAATCGGATCGATAGCCTTCAAGCCGGACACTGCATTCTCCGTCAGCCCCTCACCGCGACCGCGCTGATTTCAACCAGAACACCGGGCACCGGAAAACCCACGACCACAACCGTATTGGCCGGCCGGATGTCCCCGAATGCCTCGCCGAGCGCCTTCCCCACGGCCGGCATCAACTCTGCGCCGGCAATATAGGTGGTGAGCTGGACGATGTCAGCCCGCCTGAAATCCGCCTGTGCAAGGGCGGCCTCGATATTGATTACGATCTGGCGCACCTGCATGGCCGCGTAGGGATCGATCGTGCCGGTGGCGTAATTCATGCCCACCGTGCCGGAAACGAAGGCCTGGCTCCCGGTCACCACGGCTCTGGAATATCCATAGGCCGCCTCGAAGTGCGAGCCGGAGGAGATGTTACGACGCGTCATGGCCAGCTTCCTGTTCGTCGGGATCCATGCCGAGATAGGCGATGCCTATGCGGCGGTCGTTGAGGATATCGGCCGCGGAGCCGGAAAATTCGTTCTGGCCCATGGCCAGCACATAGCCGCGATCGGAGATTTCGAGCGCGCCATAGACATCCTGCTCCACCATCAGCACGGTGATGCCGAGCTTCGCGGGCAGTTCCTTCACGCTGGCGAACATGTCGGCAGTGGCGGAGGGCGACAGCCCGGCGGACGGCTCGTCGAGCAGCAGCAGGCGGGGGCCGGCCATCAGCGCCGAAGCGAGCGCCACGGTCTGGCGTTCGCCGCCGCTCATGGTGCCGGCCTTCTGGCGCATGCGCGGAGCCAGTATCGGGAAAATGCCGACCAGTTCCTCGATGCGCCGCGACACCGCCGCGCGGTCGAGCGTATAGCCGCCCAGCTCCAGATTCTCGCGAACGGTCATGCCTTTGAACGTGTTGGCAAGCTGCGGAACGAACCCGAGCCCGAGCCCGACCAGTTCTTCCGTCTGCCTGCCGAGGATGCTGTGGCCTTCGAGGCGCATTTCCCCCTTCGACCACGGCACGTAGCCCATGATCGATTTGAGCAGGGTGGACTTGCCGCAGCCGTTCGGCCCGATGATCGACACGATCTCGCCGGCAGAAACCGACAGATCCACCCCGTGCAGCACCTGTGCCGGACCGTAGCCGGCGCGCAGGTTCGCGACTTCAAGCAACGGCTGCATGGCGCTTCCCCAGATAGACCTCCAGCACGCGCGGATCGCGCTGCATCTGCGCCGGCGTGCCGGAGGAAAGATTGCGGCCGGCGCTCAGCACGAACACATGATCGCAGGCCCCGCTGATGAACTTCATGTCGTGCTCGATGATCAGGAAGGTCTTGGCCGACCGGTCGCGCAGATCGCGCACCATGGAGACGAATTCGCGCACCAGCGTCGGGTTCACGCCGGCCGCCGGCTCGTCCAGCATGATGAGATCCGCGTCGCACATCACCGCGCGGCCGAGCGCCAGAAGCTTCTGCTGGCCGCCGGACAGATTGCCGGCATATTCGTTGGCGACCCGCGTCAGCTTCAGCGTTTCGAGGATTTCGCGCGCCCGGCCAAGCTGAGCAGTCTGCTGCGTCCTGATCGCGGCGCGGCGCAACAGCGCCTGCAACGGCAGCTCGCCGGTCTGGCCGGCCGCCGCCATCAGCATGTTTTCCAGAACCGTCATGCGTTTGGTGGCATGGCCGTTCTGGAAGGTGCGCACCAGCCCGAGCCGCGCGATCCGGTGCGGAGCCATGCCGCCGATCTGCTCGCCCCTGAAACGGACCTGCCCGCTGTCGAACGGCAGGAAGCCGCTGACGCAGTTGAACAGCGTGGACTTGCCGCAGCCATTGGGGCCGACCAGCCCCACGATGCTGCGCTCCGCCACTTCCAGCGAAACGTCCTGGAGCGCGTGGAAGCCGGAAAAGCTCTTGGACAGGCGCTCAACGGCCAGCAGGGGTGTCGCCATCTGCGAACTCCTTCTTGCGTTCGGGGAACAGGCCGTCGGGGCGGTAGACCACGATCGCCATGATCAGCAGGCCGATCACCACCATGCGCAGGCTGGCGATCATCTGCGGGTCGAGCGCGATGACGTCCTTGAGGAAGCGCGTGCTGTTGAGGAACACGGTGACGACCGCGACGCCGACGACCGAGGCCGCGAGGTTGCCGCGACCCCCGATCATGACCATGGCCCAGATGATGATGGTGACGGTGGGCAGGAAGTCGGCCGGCGAAATGAAGGTCAGGTAATGCGCATAAAGCGCACCTGCGAGCCCGATCAGCAGGCCGCCGATGGCGAGCGCCCGCACCTTGATGGAGAACACGGGCTTGCCGAGGGACAGGGCCAGATCGTTCTCCTCGCGCACCGCCTTGAGCACGCGCCCGAACGGCGAGGATACGAGAAGGCGCAGCGCCAGATAGCATGCGATCGCCAGCAGCCAGACCAGTCCGCAGAAGGCCGCCGTCTGATATCCGGCCGGCACGATGGCATCGAGCGGACGCGGTATGCCGACCAGCCCGAACGAGCCGCGCGTCAGCCAGTCCTCGTTAAGCAGGATGAGGCGGATGACCTCGGCCAGCCCCACGGTGGTGATCGCCCAGTAGTGGACGTTGAGCCGCTGCGTCGGCAGCGCGATCAGCGCCGAAACCAGCCCCGCCATCAGTGCGCCGGCGAGCAGGCCCGCCCAGACCGGCGCGCCGGCAAGGGTGAGCAGGCCGGACGTGTAGGCGCCGATGGCGAAGAAGCCGACGACGCCGAAATTTATCAGCCCGGCGATGCCGTACTGGAAATTGAGGCCGATGGCGGCAATCGTGTAGATGCCGATCATGGTCGCGAAATAAAGAACTATATCGGTCATCAGTCGCCACTCGTTCCCTGGAAGAGGCCGCGCGGCCGCAGGATGAGCACCGCCACCATCACGAGGAAGGCGACGGCCAGCTTGTATCCGGTATCGATGTAGAGCGGTCCGGATGCGAAGGGCAGGAACGACCAGTCGATGGCCAGCACGATGTTCTCGGCCAGCCCGATGATCAGCGCGCCCAGCATCGCGCCATGCACCGAGCCGATGCCGCCCAGAACGGCGGCCGCGAAGGCGGGCAGGATGACGCTGTAGCCCAGCTCCAGCGAAATCACCGTTTCCAGCCCGATCAGCGCGCCGCCGAGGGCTGCATAGCTGCCGACGATGAACCAGACCCTGGAGATGATCGCCTCGACGCGGATGCCCCGCGCCCGCGCCAGCTCGCTGTCGTCGGCCAGCGCGCGCATCGCCCGGCCAAGCCGCGTATGGGAAAGCAGCAGGTGGAAGCACAGCATGGCGATGACGCTGACGACGAGGATGGTGACCTGCGTGGAGGTGATGAAGCCGCCGGCGAAGGAGAAGCTGCGCGCCAGCGAGCCCTCGAAAGAATAGGATTTCGTGCCCCAGATCGCGCCGACGATGTTCTTGAGAAACAGCGAAAGCCCCATGGATGCAACCAGCAGCACAAGGCCCGGCGCGGTGCGCACGCGGGCGAACAGCGCCTTGTCGATGGCGACCGCGATGAAGCCGGTGGCCACCGCGCTGAGCGGAATGGCCAGCCACAGGTCGAGCCCCGCAGCGGACAGCGCATAGGCGAGATAGGCGCCGATGAGGGCCAGCTCGCCATGCGCGAAATTGGCGAACCGCAACAGCGAGAACACCAGGGTGACGCCCATGGCGATCAGCCCGAGTTCGCTGGCGCGCACCAGCGAATTGATGAGTATCTGGGTGAGATTCATGTCGACGTCATTTTCCCGTTACGTCTTCCCTGCGTCCGGCCCCGTGCAGCAGGTTAGGTGCAGCAGGTTCCGGGCGGGCGGCTTTCGTGCAAGACCGCCCGCAACCGTTCAGTTGGCCGTATAGGGTTCGAGCTTGCCGGCCTTGATGACGAAGCTGCCATACTCCTGATTGTGCTGGATACCGTCCGCATCGACGGACATGTCCGCATCCGAGACGCCGCGATAGATCTCGAAAGCCTTCGGCAGCGCGGCGGAAATGGCCGCGGGTTCGGCGGAATTCGCCAGATCCACGGCAAGCGCGGTCACCCATACGGCATCGTAGCCCACGCCGATGAACCAGTCGATGACCACATCGGAGCCCACACGGGTCTCAAGCGAGGTCTTGAGCTGCTGGAAGCGCTCGCCGCGATCGGCCGCGATATCGAGCCCCTTCACGTCCTCGCAGGCCTCGGCGATGCAGGCGTTCACGATCTCGGCCGGATAGGGCTGATACCATGCGCCCTGCACGGTCTGCATGAGGCCCATTTCATAGGCCTGCTTGGTCAGCAGGCGGGCATTGTCGCCCCAGCTCACCGCAAGCACGATCTCGGGCTTGGGCGAGAACAGGCGCTGCAGCTCGGCGCGGTAGTCCGGCTGGCCCGCCTCGTAGCGGACTTCGGAGACCACCTCGCCGCCATTGGCGGCGACCGCTTCCTGCATGCGCCTGGCAAGGCCGACGCCATAGGCGTCGTTGGCCACGATGATGCCGACCTTTTTCTTGCCGGTGTCTTCCATGGCGAATTTGGCAAGGGCCGCGCCCATCACCTCGTCCGTGGCGATGATCGAGAAGTAGCCTTTGCCGAGCGAACGCACATCCGGCGACGAGGCGGTGAGGCCGACATGCGGAATGTTCTTCGACAGCGAGTAGGACGCGGTCGGAATGGTGGTGGCGCTGCCGACGGTTCCAAGCACGACCGGAACCTTGTCGACGTCGACAAGCTTGCGGATGCCGTCCATGGCGGCCTGCGGGCTGGACTCGTCGTCCTCGATGACGAGCCGGAACTGCCGCGAGGGCGACAGCGCGTTCACTTCTTCCAGCGCCGTCTGCATGCCGAGCACGACGTTGTTGCCGCCACGGCCGAGGCTGCCGGTCATGGACAGAAGCACGCCGATGTCGACCGTCTGCGCATCCTGCGCCTGAACGGCCGGTGTGGTCATAAGCATCGGCAGGGAGATGGCTGAGAAGGCCAGTGCCTTCAAAATGGATCGTCTGATCATGTCAGTGTTCCCTCATAGGTTCGATATCTGGCAGTGCGGTCCGTTGAGGACTTCTTGTTGCCTGCGCCTAGAGCACGCTCTCGGCAGTCAGGAAGTATTTCTTCTCGAAACGATCGAGCGAAAAATCCGCCCTTGGCAGCGAGCAGGCGCCGGTCTGCGCCAGTTCGGCCGCCATTTCGCCAAGCGCCGGGCCGGCGCCGAAGCCATGGCCGCTCAGGCCGGAGATCAGCACGATGCCGGGATGCTGCGGGAGCTGGTCGACGACCGGCAGGGCATCGGGCGTAACGTCGATCCGGCCCGCCCAGCGCCGCGCAATGCGCAGTTCCGCACCATAGCCGAAGCGCCGGCGCAAGGCGGCCATGCAGCGGTCGATGATGGCGGCGGTCGGTTCCGGCTCGGGCACGCGGATTGCATCGTAGCGCGAAGCGTCGTCGCCACGATAGGCGCTGCGCCGTCGCGGATCGTCGATGAAGTGACGGCCAAGGTTGATGCGCACGCCGGAGGGTCGCTTCAGCAGCGCCGGCACGAAGCGGGGCGCCAGCCTGATGCCGCGCGGGCTGATGTCGAAATCGAAAGGCCCATCGGTGCCCGGACCGATGGTGAGCCCGCCATCCTTGCGCGGCCGCGCCAGCACGTCGGGCAGCCAGATCGGATGCGTCAGCCCGTGATCGAAGGGCTCCGTGCTGGCAAGCGAAACGCGCAGATCGTTGAGCGGAAGGGAAACCCTGAACGGGGCGAGAAGGTCGGCGGCCCACACGCCGGCGGTCACGATCACACGCCCGGCCCCGATGAACCCGGCCTCCGTCTCGATGCCGCTGACATGCCCGCCCTGCGTGACGATCCGCTTCGCGACGCAACGCTCATGGACGACGACGCCGCGCGACCGCACCAGCCCGGCCAGCGCCTCGGTGGCGAGGTCGGGCTCGGCCCAGGCGTCGTCTGCCGTGAACAGGCCGCCCTCGTAATTGCCGCGCAATCGGGGCACGAAGGCCGACACCTCCTGCCGTGACATCACCTGCGAATGGAGCCCGGATTGCGCGGCAAGGGCTGCCCAGCGGCGCATCTTTTCAAGCTGTCCGGCGTCGGAGGTCGGGGCCAGAATGCCATCGTCGTGGAAGCCGATGTCGGTCGCGACCTCGGCACTGATCTGCCGCCACAGCGCCAGCGCGCGGCGCGCCATCGGGATTTCCCGCAGGTCGCGGCCCTGCTGGCGGATGAAACCCGCGTTCCGGCTCGACTGCTCGCCGCCGATACGGCCTTTCTCAAGCACCGCCACGCGCAGGCCCTGCCGGTTGAGCAGCCACGCTGCCGAGCAGCCGACAATTCCTGCGCCAATGATTGCGACGTCGTAGTTCGACATGAGTGCTCTGTGACTTGTTGCTTGTTATAACAAATTGCAGCATGGGCGATTTCTGTCAACCCGGATTCCGCAGCGTCAGCCGTGCAGGATCAGAAAAACCGAAAACCGTGACAGGATCCGCCGGCAACCGAAGGGCTGGTCGCGGGATCGGAACGCGGTGCAGGCTGCGTTCGTCCGCCAAACGGGAAACCCGCTCAGGCAGGCGACCACGCCATCGCGCATGCGTTTGGCCGATGCGAGCCCGCACGGGCCAGGCTGAGAACAGCACCGGCCCGTCGCTTCATGCGCGACCGGATGTGCAGCTGCGCTTGTGGTCGGGCAGGAAGCCCGGCGGGCGCACGGCGCACCGGCCGGGCTTGCCTGTCATGTCTCAGCCCGCTTCCCCGATCGATGCGCACAGGTCCGACAGGAACGCCGCCGCCGGGGCGCCGTCCACTGCCTGATGATCGAAGGTGAGCGACAGTCCCATCGATGTGCGCCAGATGAGCCTGTCATCCTCACCCCGGCAGGCGACCTCCTGCATGCGCCCGATGCCGAGTATGGCGATCTGCGGCGTGTTGAGGATGGGCGTGAAATAGCGCACGCGCGACAGGCCGAGATTGCTGACCGTGAAGGTGCCTTTCGTCATTTCAGGCACGGTCAGCCTGTTGGCCCTTGCCCGTTCCGCCAGATCGCGCCGCGCGGCGGCGCGCGCCTGCAGATCCATGGCCCCGGCGTCGAAGATGGCCGGCGCCACCAGCAGGTTTCCCGGCAGCGCGATCGCCACGCCAAGGTGTATCGCCGCCGAAAGATGCACCGCACCTTCCGACAGCGTGCCGTTCATATGCGGATGGCGCGCCAGCACCGTCACCACGGCATCGAGAATCAGGTCCTCGACCGAGACCCGGACGCCATCCTTCTCCAGGGCGGCCTTGCGCGCCAGCAGCGCGTCGGCGAAGCAGTCGGCATGGTGGGTGAGCTGCGCCGTCTCGGCAAGGCTGCTGCGCATCTTCTGCGCGATCATGGCGCGCGCGCCGCGCAGCGGCACCACGCGGTCGGCGAGCCCGTGCGGATCGGATGACGTCTGCGTCATGGTCTTACCCGATCCTGCCGATGACATCGCCTTTGGAGACGATGTCATCGACCTTGCTGATGATGGTCAGAGGCCCGTCGGCCGGCGCCCTGACCTCATACTGGATCTTTGCCACCATGATCTCGGCCAGCAGCATGTCCTTCGTCACGGCGGCCCCGTCCGGGGCGAACCAGTTGGTCACCACGGCCTGCTCGTCGCCGTCCCACATGTCGTCGGCGATAGTGATGTCCGTTGCCATGCTCAGGCTCCTGCGATGCTGTCGAATGCGGCGACGATCTTGTCGGGGTTGGGCAGGCAGAACTGCTCCATCGGCCGCGAGAACGGGATCGGCACATCGGGATAGGCGACGCGGCGCGGCGCGGCCTTCAGCACCGAAACGTCGCGCTCGCACACCGAGGCGATGATCTCTCCCGAAACGCCGAAGCTGTGATAGTCCTCGTCCACGACGATCAGCCGGCCGGTCTTCTTCACCGAGTTGAAGACGGTGTCGCGGTCGAGCGGCACCAGCGTGCGAAGATCCACCACTTCGGCGCTGACGCCCTTCTTCGCGAGCAGATCGGCCGCCTTGAGCGCATTGTGCACGCCCATGGCGAGCCCCACGATGGTCACGTCCGTGCCTTCGCGCACCACGGCCGCCTTGCCGAAGGGCACTTCGTAGCTCTCTTCGGGCACATTCACGGTGGCGCCCGGTTCGGTGCCCAGCCAGCCCATGCCCTGAAGGCCCTTGTGGTACATGAAGATCACGGGGTTCTCGTCGCGGATCGCCGCCGTCATCATGCCCTTGGCGTCATAGGCGTTGGAGGGCGACACCACCTTCATGCCCGGCAGATGGGCGAAGGTGCCATAGAGGCATTGCGAGTGCTGGCCGGCATCCGAATAGCCGCCGCCGGTCGAGGTCATCAGCACCAGCGGAACCTTGACGGACCCGCCGGAGAAATAGGTGTTCTTGGCCATCAGATTGTAGATGGCGTCCATGCACACGCCGAAGAAATCGACGAACATCAGCTCGACGATCGGCCGCATGCCGTCGGAGGCCGCGCCCACCGCCGCGCCGATGAAGCCCGTTTCGGAAATCGGCGTGTCGCGCACCCGCAGCTTGCCGAACTCCTCGACCAGACCGCGCGTGTTGCCGAACACGCCGCCCAGCGTGCCGATGTCCTCGCCCATGACGAAGACGCGCTCGTCGACGCGCATTTCCTGTGCGATCGCCTCGGCCATGGCGCGCGCTATGGTCAGGCGCCGTTCATTGGTGGCGGAAACCTTGTCGTTCATTGTCTCTCTCCCGAAAAATCCGTGACTGGAAGCCGGACGCAGCCGGCGGTCATGCGAAAACCCGATCCAGCGCCTCTTCGGCGGCCGGGTAGTCGCTGTTGCGGGCAAACTCGATCGCTGCATCGACGCGCGCGCGTGCCCTTGCGGCAAGCGCGGCATCGTCTTCGGCGGTCAGGTCGCCGGCGGCGATCAGCCTTTCGCGCAGGCGCGGGATCGGGTCCTTCGCGAACAGCGCATCCTTCTCGCCCTTCGGCCGGTAGCCTTCGGCATCGCCCATGAAATGGCCGGCGAGCCGCCAGGTCTCGATCTCGATCAGCGTCGGCCCGCCGCCGCTCCGCGCCCGTGCAATGGCCTCGCCGGCCGCATCGAAGATGGCGAGGGGATCGTTGTCGGCTACATACACGCCCGGCATGCCGTAGGCGGCGGCGCGCACGTCGTTGCGGGGCACGGCGGTGGCGTCGGCCTTCGGCACGGAAATGCCCCAGGAATTGTCCTCGATCACGAAGATGACCGGCAGTTCCCACACCGCCGCAAGGTTGAGAGATTCATGGAAGGCGCCCTGATTGGCCGCGCCCTCGCCGAGAAAGGCGACGGCCACGCCCTCCCTGTTCGACATTTTGCGCGACAGGGCCGCACCGACGGCCGGCGCCATGCCCTGCGCGATGATGCCGGAACAGGAAAAGTTCACGGCCGGGTCGAAGATGTGCATGTGGCCGCCGCGGCCGCCGCTCAGGCCCGTCTTCTTGCCGAATATCTCGGCCGCCATGCGGTCGAGATTGACGCCCTTGGCGATGGCGACGTGATGCGGGCGGTGCGTGGACGTGACGATGTCGCCGGCGTTCAGATGCGCGCACACGCCGACCGCACATGGCTCCTGTCCGTTCGACAGGTGCATCTCGCCCGGAATCGGGCCGTTGGCCATGTTGAAGGCAGGCGTCTTGCCCTCAAGATAGATCTTCTCGATGGTTTCCTCGAAATAGCGGCTGACGAGCATGTGCTCGTACATCCACAATTGCTGTTCCCTGTTCGGCTGCATATCGCTCTCCTCCAACAAACCGCACCCTGCCGCGGATGCGCTGCCTTTCGGAAAGCGAGATGCGTGCCAGTTCGAGAAAAGCCGGAAACCCTTGCGGTTTTTCTCCGGGCACCATCCATGGCAGGCGCAATCCTGCGACCTGTGTCGCGGAACTGAGACAGGACTGGCGCAACCCTGCGACGCGGGCCCGGAAGCGGGCCTGAACCTGAAGCGGTCAGCCGTTCGGGCGTGCCAGTTCGTATTCCTTCATGCGGCGATGCAGGGTCGCACGGCTGATGCCGAGGTGCCGTGCGGCCTTCGAGACCGCCCAGTTGCACGCGTGCAGCGCCTGCAGGATGCGCAGACGCTGCGCCATGTCGCTGGCGTTGCGCAGGCTGTCCCGGTTCGCGTCGGCCGGGCCGTCCTCGTCCGGAGAGGCCGGCTGCCTCCCCGCCCGGATTTCTTCCGGCAGGTCGTGGACCCCGACGATCCCGTCGTCGCAGGTCAACGCCAGCAGGCGCAGCACGTTGGACAATTGCCTGATGTTGCCCGGCCAGGGGTGCGACACCAGCCATTCCAGCGCTTCGGCCGACAGCGACAATGGCCCGGCGGCGCACTTGTGCCCTGCCGCCAGCGACTGGATGAGCTCGCGCAGATCGCTGCGTTCGCGCAGCGGCGGCAGCGCGATGCGCACGCCATGGATGCGATAGTAGAGATCCTGCCGGAAGCTGCCTTCCGCGACCATGCGTTCCAGATCGCGATGGGTGGCGCAGACGATGCTGAGCGCGACCGGAACCGGCTCGACCGCCCCCAGCGGCGTCACTTCGCGCTCGGACAGCACCCGCAGCAGGCGGGTCTGCAATTCCAGCGGCATGTCGCCGATCTCGTCGAGGAACAGCGTGCCGCCGCTCGAAGCCAGAACCTTGCCGGTCTTGCCCTGCTTCAGCCCGCCGGTGAAGGTGCCGGGCTCATATCCGAACAGCTCGCTGTCGAGCAGGGATTCGGGGATCGCCGCGCAGTTGACCGCCACGAACGGCCGCTCGCTGCGCGCGGAATGCATGTGGATGGCGCGGGCGAAGGCCTCCTTGCCGGTGCCCGTCTCGCCCTGCAGCAGGATGGGCAGGTCGGCATCCGCGACCCGGCGCGCCAGTTCGACATTGCGCTGCATGCGCGGCTCACCGCCCGCGAGGCGCTCGAAGCCGGGCCCGGCCGCCGGCTGCCGGGCCGGCCCGCGCAGCCTGACGCCGGGCGCGGGCGGCTGGACGATGACGCTGCTGCGCCGGCCATTCGGAAACGCGTAGGCATATTGCGCATCCCCACCCTGGGCGTCGAGCCGTTGCAGGCGTCCCGCGCCACCTTCCAGCGCCCGCAGGGGAACGCCGAGCAACTCGCCGACTGGCTGGCGCAGCACATCGGCGCGCGCCGCGCCCAGAAGCCGCAGCGCGCTTTCGGACGCGCCCGCGACGAAGCCGCCGTCATCCACCGCCAGCAGGGACTGGAAAACCTCGCCGTTGATGTCGGGCGCCTGTGCCAGCCCGATCAGGAAATGGCTGCGGAAGCGGTTGCGGAACAGGGCCGTCTCGATCCATCCGGCCGAGTCCCTCACCAGCCGGTGCAGCAGCTTCGCTTCGCCCGGCTGGATGCCGGCATTGCCCGCCAGCGTCAGAACGCCGAGAATGTCGCCTTCCGGATCGACCATGGGCGTGGACACGCAGACGAACTTCTTGAGCCGGTTGTGATAGTGATCGGAGCCGATCACGAAGGTGCCGTGGCGCTCGACGAGCGTGGTGCCGATGCCGTTGGTGCCGACGACGGATTCGTTCCACACCGACCCCTGCGCCAATCCCTTGTCGCGCAGGTGGTGCGCGGTCTCGGAATCGCAGAAATCCTTGACGACGACCCCGAGCCGGTCCGCGAACAGCACGCTGTAGCCGGTGTCGCGGACCACCTTGCGCATATGGATCATGGCGCCCGAGCCGAACTCCACCCGGTCGAGCGTGCGCTCGAACCGCTGACGGATCTCGCTGTCGGTCAGCCGCGCAGGGGGGAACGCTCCGTTCGGATCGAGATTGTAGTCATCCCGGCAGCGTTGCCATGAGGCGGCAAGCGCCGAGGCGGTTTCCACCGAAGCCATGATGCCTCCCAACAACCAGCCTCCTCGTTCCCCACAGTGTGCGCCACCCTTGCCGCATCGGCAAGAGGCCTGACGGCGGGCAGGGCAGTACCCCGTTTCAGGAAGAGGTATCGGGGGTGATGCTCTGCTTCAGCAGGCCGGGACATCTGCCGGCGGTGCGCAGGTTGCTGCGGGCCAGCGGCATTGATGCCGCCATGAGCGCCATGGATAAGGCGGAAGAGCGCTCGATGGAGCGCACTCTTCCATACCTCATGATCAGGGCTTGCCTCAGACCTTATAGGTCATGGTCCGCACGATATCCCGCGCGGGTCGCTTTTCGCCGGCCAGCACCTCGAAATCGAGCTGGTTCTCGGCAGGCGCCAGCGGGCAGGTGACGAAGTTGGTGAAGGCGCAGGGCAGGGCGACCGCATAGTTGAAGTCGATCCAGTCGATACGCGTCTTCGCCTCGTCGGCGAATTGCAGCTCGATCACCCGGCCCGCACCATAGGTCACGGGGCCGCTGGTCCTGTCGCGGATATGCGCCACCGGCTGCACGCCGGCCGGCGTATCCTTGCCGATCAGCACGAGGCTGTAGCTTTTGCCATTGTGCTGGAAGGTGAAGGTGCCGATGCGCGGGGTCGATTCACGCACGCCCGCCTCCACGGTTTCCGCTTCATATTCAGTCTTCGGGGTCGGCGTGTAGACGCCGGGAATGCGCCATGCGGGGTCGTAGTCGAAAGCCGAGACGCCGGCGTCTTCAAGACGTGCCGCCTGGCGCGGATCGCGCACGCGCACGCCATAGAGCGGCTTGCCGTCCTGCGTGGTGCGCAGGATCGCCTCGACCTCGTTGAGGCCGAAATAGACCGGCAGGCTCTTGCCGTGGCCATAGGTCTGGTTGCGGCCGGGAATGATCTCGACCGGAGCAGCGGGATATTCGCCATTCACCGACAGGGTCGGGCCGGAGGTGGGCGGGGTGAACATGATGCGCCCGCCGTCGACCGACCAGAGGCCGGGCAGCATGTCGAAGCTGACATCCCTGTCACCCTCTTCCAGCCAGTACTGGGCAACCAGCGAGGTCCAGCCATAGGGGCGGAACATGGTGGCGACATGGGCATAGCGCCATTCGCGCCACTGGCCTTCCAGATGTTCTGTCGTGGGCATGTTGCTCTTCCTTTCCAGGGAATTCAGGTGTCGGCCGGGGCGTTGGGAAGCTTTCCGGTGGTGCCGGTGACTTCGCCCAGGAATTCGAGAACGCCGCGCCATGAGCCGACATCGGCTGCGGCGTTGCCGGCCGGGGTGCCGCCATTGGTGTAGGGCACCTTCGAGACCGGATGCTCGCGGGTCAGCTGCGTCGAAGGCACGACGGGAATGTTGATGGCGTGGCCGGCGTCGTCGAAATCGAGATGGCGCACCAGATGCGGATGGTTGTGCCGGCGCAGCGTCGACACCACCATGCGCGAATAGAGGCTGGAGGGCCATGCGCGGTCGTCGCGGCCGGAAATGAGCAGCACCGGGCCGGCGATCTTTTCCACCGGAATGCGGGCGCGGGCCGCCAGCTCCGTATCCTTCAGGCCCTCGAAGAAAACCGAGTGATGGCGTGTCGGCGGAACAGCACCCGCCCATGGATGCCAGTGCACGGCGCTGTTGTTGTCCCACAGATGCGGCAGGGCCTCACCGTTGCGGGTCCAGGTCACGCCCTGCCAGCCGCCGCGCGCCGGATCGCCGGCCCCCTGCGCGCCATGCACCATGGCGCCGGGCACGAAGGCAATGACCGCCGACACCAGATCGGGGAAGGTGGCACCGAGCAGCAGCGCCAGCTCGCCGCCGCGCGACTGGCCGCTGATCGCAACGAAACCGTCCTTCGGCGCAAGCTTGGCATGCGCATAGCGCAGGCCCGCTTCCAGATATTCGAGCGGCGTTTCGGTGATGTAGGGCGACAGGCCCGGCGCCTTGAAATAGCCGAGCGCGAAGGCGGTGTAGCCGCGAGAGGCAAGCAGCGCCGCGCGCGGTTCGTTGATGCCGCCGCCCGAGCCGTTCAGCACCACCACGACCGGATGCGGGCCGGGCTCGGCCGGGGTGAACAGCGTGCCCACCAGCCCGTCCTCGCGAATCTCGCGGCGGCCGATGCCGACAGACGCGAAACGCTGCAGGAGCTCTGCATCGGCACTGGCCCCATCGACGGTTTCGACGGTGAGCAGGGTACGCAGCGGCACCATCACATCGGCGGGGAAGATTTCATTGCTGGTGCCGTCGACGGGCTGCTGGCTCCAGACCGGCCCCATCGGCGCGACGCGGGCATAGTCGCCGCCGACCGGGGCGTCGCGGCTGAGATCGACCACGCCATCGGCATCGGCCATGAAGCTTGCCTGGCTCATCCACTCAACGCCGTTGCCGCGCAGGGTGCGGGCGGAAATGGCGACGCGCTCATCGGGCACCAGACCGGAAACGACGATGCGGCGCGGCTCATCGATCAGCGCATCGACGGGCTCGATCGAAAAGACGGGTACGGAAACAGGCTTCGTCGTCATCGGGATCACCGTGTGTTCATGCGCGCGAGATGGGCGTCGAAGCGCCGGGCAAAGTCGTCGTCCAGAACGGTGTCCGGCAACACCGCGCCGCCGCGCGGCCAGTAGCCGCCGCCGCCGGTCCAGTCGCTTTTCAGGGCGGCAAGCTTTTCCTGCCAGCCGGTGCGTTCTTCCGCGGCTCCCGGATCAAAGGCGAGGAGGAAGACGCCGCGCCCCTTCGGATCGCCCCGCCCGGCACCGGCGACGCCGGCCATCAGTTCGACGACGAGGCCGAGCAGCGAGCCGATCTGGCCGCCGCGCGGCAGCAGCGCGGCCACCTCGGCGGCAATGGTGGTGGGCCTGCCTTCGCCGTCAACCGCGATGCCTTCGCGCAACGGCGTGCCATCGGTGCGGGCGTTGCGGATGTCGGCCATGGTGGCGGAACTGCTGGCAATGTCGATGATCACGCGGTCATCGCCGTGGCCCATGGCCAGCGCGAAGGGGTTGGTGCCGATCACCGGTCGCGCGCCGCCATGCGGGGCCACGAAAGGCGGACCCTCGGCCCCCGCCATCCCGACAAGGCCGGCATCGGCCAGATGGCGCACGAACGGAGCGAGGCGGCCAAAACCCCGCACGCCGCGCAGGAAGACGGCGGCGATGCCCAGCCGGCGCGTGGCCTCGGCCAGGTCGAGCGTGGCGCTGGCGACGGCGAGCGGCGCAAAGGAAGCGGAACAGTCGAGCCAGCTTACGGCCTGCGGCGCGACGGCCTCCGGCACGGCAGAGGCTTGCGCCGTCCACTCGTCGAGCATGGCGATGCCGAAGCGCGGCAGGCCGAGCGCATCGGCCTCGACCAGCGCCGAGGCTGCAAGCTTCGCAGCCGCACTGCCGCCCAGAGCCGCCGACAGGCGCTCCACAGCATCCTGAACCCGGATCATTCGCCTGCGCTCCGCCCGGTGCCGCCGGTCTGGATTTCGTTCTGGGAGAGATAGCCCAGCGTCATCAGGCGCTCGATCAGGAATTCCCGGCTGCTCCTGATATGGGCGGTCTCGATCGCTGCCGCGCGCTCGCCGTCACCGGCCTCGATGGCATCGACCAGCGCCGTATGCTCGTCGGAATGCTCGCCGGTCTTGACGGTGAAATCGATGGCGAAGCGCAAAAGCCGCTCCAACTCGTCGAACAGGTTCTCCGAAAGGGCGACCACGCGCCGGTTGCGGCTGCAACGGGCAATGGCGATGTGGAAGCGGCGCGCGACCTGCTGCATGGCGCCGATGTCGAGCGGCGCGGCGTATTCCGAAACGATCTGGCGCAGCGCCGCGATGTCGGCGCTGGTGGCGTAGCGGGCCGCCTGCCTTGCCGCGTGCGGCCCGATCGCGGCGCGCAGGTCGAGGATTTCATGCACGGCCTGAAAGGTGATGGGGGCGACGCGATAGCCGCTGCGCGGCAGGATCGCGACCAGCCCGTCGGCGGCAAGCTTCTGCATGGCATCGCGCACCGGCGTCTTCGAGACCTCGTAGCGCTGGGCGATCGAAGCCGCATCGAGCGTCGTCCCCGGCGCGATCTCGCAGCGCATGATCTCCTGCCGCAGCGCAGCATAGATGCGCTCCGAAACAGGTGCATTTGCGGTGGGGATGGGGTCAGCGGCGTCGATGGTCATGGGCTTGCGATCCTCAGCCCGTCAATGCCTGGCCCAGGGCACGAACCGCCGCTCCAGCGCCTCAAGCGCCAGAATGGTGAGGTAGCCCATGACCGAGATCACCACGATGCCGACGAACATGCGCGAGACGGCGAAGGTCTGCCACGATGCCCAGATGAAAAAGCCGACACCGCTGCGCGCGCCGAGGAATTCGGCGGCCGCTATGATGATGTAGGAGGAACCGGCCGCGAGCTTCAGCCCGGTGAAGATGCTGGGCAGCGCGGCGGGAAAGGCGACGCGCCAGAAGGTCTGGAAGCGGGTGGCGCCGGCGTTCCTTGCCACATCCATGTAGATCTGCGGCGTCTGCATCACCCCACCCATGGTGTTGTAGAACATCAGGAAGAACACGCCGATGGCGATGACCACGAATTTCGAGGCGTCGCCGACACCGAAGATCAGCAGGATCAGCGGCAGGATGGCGATTTTCGGCACGGGATAGAGCGCCGCGAAGATGGGGCCGAGCACGCGGCGCACCGGCTGCGACAGTCCCAGGATGAGCCCGATGACGATGCCGGGAACCGCGCCCATGAGATAGCCGATGCCCACCCGTCGCAGCGTCGCGCCGATGTGCTGGAACAGCTCAAGGCTGACGATCATGCGCCATGCCGTATCGGCAATGGCGCTGGGTGCGGGAAAGAAGCGCCGGTCGATGAGGTTGAACTGGCTGGAAAGCTCCCACAGCAGCAGGAGCAGCAGCGGGCTGAAATAGGAGGCGATGCGGAAGATCCGCTCGCGGCGGGCGGGTGCCTTGAGCCTGCGCCATTCGTCTTCGGTCAGATGGACGGAGGTTTTGGTGGAAACAGCGCTCATCTTCATGCCTCCACGGGCGAGGCCAGCAGGCGCCAGACCTCATAGGTCAGATCCCAGAAGCGCTTGTCGCGGCGCATCTCGACCACATCGCGCGGGCGCTCGAACGGCACGCCAAGGTCGGCCACCAGCCGGCCGGGACGCGGCGACATGACCAGAACGCGGTCGGCCAGCGTCAGCGCCTCATCGACGCTGTGGGTGATGAAGACGACGGTCTTGCCGGTGGTTTCCCAGATGCGCAGCAGTTCCTGCTGGAGCACGAGACGGGTCTGCTCGTCGAGCGCGCCGAAGGGTTCGTCCATCAAAAGGATTTCGCGGTCGTCGACCAGCGCGCGGGCAACCGAGACGCGCTGCTTCATGCCGCCGGAAAGCTGGTGCGGGCGGGCCGTCGCGAATTCGGTGAGGCCGGTGAGCGCCAGCATGTCGCGCACGCGGGCTTCTTTTTCCGCGCGGGCAACGCCCTTGAGGCTCAAAGGAAAGGCGATGTTTTCCGACACCGTCAGCCACGGCAAAACCGACGCTTCCTGAAACACCATGGCCGGCGGCGTGGCGCTGTGCAGCTTCACCGTGCCGCTGAGCTCTTCCTCAAGGCCGGCAAGAATGCGCAGCACCGTGGTCTTGCCGCAACCGCTGGGTCCCACGATGCAGACGAATTCGCCGCGCTTGACGGAAAAGCTGACGTCGGAGACGGCCACGGTCACGCGGTCGCCTTCGCTGTCGTAGAAGGCCTTTGTCAGGTGGCTGACCTCGACCGCCGGTTTCGTTTCCTGCGCCGCCGCCGGGCGTGCTGCCTCATCCATCGCTGGCCTCACGGCTTGCTTGCGAGCAGGTCGTTGGCACGCTTGAGAAGATCGACGCGGTAGACGCTTTCGATGTCCACCGGACCGTCATATTCGAGCGCGCCGCGCTTGCGGAAGAATTCCTCCTGCTCGCGCACCGAGGCCATGTCGATGGCGCCGTCCTCCGAGCGCACGGTGTAGGGAATGCCGCGCAGGGCGTCGGGCTCGGTGCCGGTGTATTTCGCTACGACGTCGAGGATCTTCGCGTCCTCCCATCCGCCATTGTCGAGCAGGCGGGCGGCCTTGAGATAGGCGGCCATGAACTTCACCACCGCATCCTCGTTTGCGGCGACGAAATCCTGGTTGAAGGCGATCAGGCCGAGTTCGGTGCCGAAAGTGTGGTCCTCGACCAGACGGCGGCCAAGACCCTGCTTTTCCAGCTGGCCGGCGAAAGGCTCGATGCTCCAGCCGGCATCCAGCGCGCCATTGGCGAAGGCGGCGGCGGTCGCGGGCGGCGGCAGGAAGACCGGCTCGACGTCGTCGAAGGTCAGGCCGCCCTTTTCGAGCGCCTTGCCGACGGAGAACATGCCGAAGCCGCCGGGACCGGGAATGCCGATGCGCTTGCCCTTGAGGTCGGCGACGGAGCGAACGCCGGCATCCCAAGCGGTCTGCGAAACCATGAAAGGCGAGGGGGAAGGCACGGTCGAAGGCATGCGGGCCGAGGTGGCGATGATAGCGACGGTGGCGCCGCGATCCAGCGCGTTGAACAGGCTGGAGGCCCAGGTGGCGGCACCGGCTTCGATGTTGCCGGAAGCGAGCATCTGGATGGTTTCGGCCGTGTCGCCCTTCGGCGAGAGCGTCACGTCGACGCCGAAGTCGTCGAAGTAGCCAAGCTCCTCGGCGACGAAGAAGGGCGCATAGTCGGCATAGGGCGAATAGAGGAATTCGATCTTCGGCAGGTCCTGCGCGAAGGCCGGGACGGCGAACGAGCCCGCCAGAGCCGCTGCGGCAGCGGCTGCGATGAGATCACGACGGCTGATTGATGACATGCGCGAGACTTCCTTTCGTGCGCCAGTGCGTCCTTGCGGCGCCGGCATCCCACATCCCGTCACGGCCCGGAGGCGAAGACCTTTCGCGCGTGATCAGATGGTCCAACCGGACACTGTGATGTAACTCTGATGCATCAGTCTTGCAACCAGATATTCCAAAGCAATGGCTGCTTGGGTCTGGTATGCAGGATGAGCCTGCCTTGTTTTCGGCCCTGCTCTTGCAACAGGCCGCTATCTGGCTGGAAGAGTGCTTGCCACGGAAGGAAAAACCTTCTGTTCTTTTGCTCAGGGCGGAAATTTATTCCGGCCTGAGCGTGAAAGATTTTCACCCGATCGACAGTCAGACCTTAAGGGTTTGCGCGTATGGAAAGCAGCAACGGCCTGTTGTGCGATCTGTGCGGTGCCTGCGGCGGCAGGCGGAAGGCGCCGGCCACCCGCAATGATGTGAGGGGAACGTGAAGAAGCTTTATTCGGTCCAATATCTTCGCGCCTGCGCCGCGCTGCTGGTTCTGTTCGCGCATGCGTTTTCCCACCAGATTGGTGCGGACGATCCCGTGATCGTCGCCGCGGGTCGTCTGGGCGTGATCCTGTTCTTTGTGATCAGCGGCTTCATCATGGTGTATATTTCGGGAAGCGGCCCCTTTTCCGCGCCGGTGTTTCTGAAGCGACGGGCCATAAGGATTGTGCCGCTTTACTGGATTTTCACCACCCTTGCGGCGCTGCTGGCCGCCCTTGCGCCGGACCTTTTCCAGACAACCGTCTTTACATGGTCCCATTATCTCCAGTCGCTCGCCTTCATCGTTCACGAAGCGCCCGAACGAGGCGGCGCGAGCCCGATTCTGTCTCTCGGATGGACCCTCAACTACGAAGTCTATTTCTATATCGTGTTCGCGGCGCTGGCGTTTCTTAGCCTGAGCGCGCGCGTCTATGCGCTGACGGTCTTTTTCGTCGCGATGTGGCTGGCGGGACTGCTGCTTGCGCCCTCCAGCCCTGTCCTTGAATTCTATCTGGGGGTATCGCCGCTGGCATTCGTCATCGGCGCATGGATTGGCCGGCGATATCTCGATGGCGGTTTTGCTTCCGAAGCGGGGCACGTCCGGCTGCTGGCATTGGTGGCCATAGCCGGCGTGGCAATTGTCTTCGTTGATGACGGCACACCGCTCCTGAAACAGATCGGCTTTGCCGGACAGGTTCTGTGGGCGGCAAGCCTGCTGTTGCTTGGCCTCATTCTGGAGCCGAAGATCAGGCATCTGAAGCTGCTCGAACAGCTCGGCGATGCTTCCTACGCCCTTTACCTGTCGCATATCTTCGTGATCGGTGCCGTGGCCTATCTTGCAAGACGCTTCGTCGGCTATGAGCATCCCGCCACGGTGTTTCTGGTCTCTCTGGTCAGCATCGTGACGGCATGCATCGCCAGTCTGGTGATCCATGAGCTTGTCGAGAAGCCGGTGCTTCGCATCCTGAACGGCAGGAGAAAGGTGAAGGGCGCCGCCCATCCTCATGCCGCTACAGGCAACAGGTAGAGACGCTTCCGGGGCCTGCATTGCAGGGCCGGGGCCTTCAGGGCAAAAGGCTTGTCCCGCTATGGTGCCGACAGCGCCCGCTCAACGGCTTCAGGTTCGTTGCGGATGATCGTAAGAAGGATACGCGAGGGAGCATCGACCGGCGAGCGACCCTGCTCCCAATCCCGGATGCGGCCGAAGGAAAATCCGTATCGGGCAGCAAATTCCTTCTGGGACAGCCCCGTTTGCCTGCGAATAGCGCGCACGTCCACCTGCGGTGGGATGTGAACTCGGTAATCACTGGCGCCGTCTTCGCCACCGGCAAAGGCAAGCGCTTCGCATGCACCCTGCAAAATTCGTGATCCGGCACCGTCCCCTATCGTTCGCCGGCGAAACAGGTTGCGGAAGGAAGAGCATAATGGCGGCGCTCGCCCCTCCGCTTTGCGGGTTCAGCGGGTCAGCAGCCCTGCATCGAGCACGAAGCCGGAACCGGTCACGAATCGGCTCTTTTCGCTGGCCAGAAACAGCACCGCTTCGGCCACGTCTTCCGGCTCGATCCACGGCACAGGCAGGAGATTGCCGGCTGAACGCTCCGCGATTTCTTCCGGCGTCGCGCCTTCCATCGCCGCCAGCCCGTCATTCATGGGCGTGTTGACGCCGGTGGGGTGGACGGTGACGACGCGGATGTTGTCGGGCGCCAGCTCGATGGCCAGCGACTTCGCCAGCCCGACGAGACCGAACTTCGACGCCGAGTAATGCGACAGCCGGTTGAGGCCGCGCAGGCCGGCAATCGAGGAATTGAACAGGATGACGCCGCTGCCACGCGCCTTCAGGTGCGGTATGGCATGCTTGGCGACCAGCCAGTTGCCCTTGAGGTTGATGTCGAGAACGGCATCCCATTCGTCCTCGCTGAGTTCATGGGCGAGCCCATATGCCGCGATGCCCGCATTGCCGAACACGATGTCGAGGCCGCCGAAGACTTCCACCGTGCGTTCGATCGCGGCGCGCACGTCGTCCTGCCTGCGCACGTCGCCGGTCACGGGCAGGAAGGCGCCGCCTTCGGCTGCGATTTCGCTCTGCACGCGAGCGAGCGCTTCCGATGCCTCCGTGACATAGGCAGGGTAACCCGGTTTGCTGCCGAGGTCGAAACCTGCGACCCATGCGCCCTCGCGGGCGAAAGCGAGCGCTGCGGCCTTGCCCTGTCCGTTGGCCGCGCCGGTGATGAAGACGACCTTTCCGTCGAAGCTGCCGGCCATGTCAGGCTTTCCTGTAGGGTTCGAGTTCGGGATCGGGGCTGACCTCCACGACATTGTTGAAGATGTTGGTGGCAATCATCAGCCCGGCAAAGGCCACCAGATCGACCCGCGTCTTCTCGTCGTAGCGCTCGCTGATCCTCGCCCATATGTCTGGCGGCACCGCATTGGAGTTGCGCGCAATCGCCTGTCCGAAATCGATCAGCAGCTGTTCTTCCTCGTCCGGCTGGAATTCCTCCGGCGAGAAACCCGCATCGATCAGCGCACGGCGGAAGAAGAGGGTGCAGATCAGGCAGTCGGTGGCCGCGGAAATGGCATGCGAGTAGAGCCAGAACGCCCGGTCCGGCAGCACCTTCGCAAGCTCGTCGCGCAGCGTGTACCATTCCATATAGGCCCGGTAGGCCGGAGGCGAATGCAGGAGCGTGCGCTTCATGTTGGTGACATGGCCGCGCGCGCGAACCTCCTCGTCATGCGCCTCCCGGATGTCGGGTGCGGCCGTCGCGTAATCGATCTGGCTGATGTGTGGCATCGATGCTCTCTCCTTGTGCGGGGCATTCTAGCCCCGGTGACGGCATCTCCCGAGCAAGCCACCGCTCGCTGCCTTGTCCGTTTGGGGAAAAATTCTCCGGGCGCGCGCACTTCCCCGCACGTCGTTTCCCCGCAGCGGAAAACGGATTTGCTTCGCCTTCTGGCGACGGCGGGTGAAATTTTCCCTTCTCGCGGGGTGCTTTGGTTTTCGCAGGCTTAAAAGATGCGCTGCTTTGTGTGATCGTAATGCAAGTCAACGCAATGAGCATCCGGCAATGAGCGGTTTTATTAAGCGAATATATTCTGCGCTTGTAAGCAGTTTGGAAATTGAATCTTCCAAACGTGACGAATGTCGGTGCTCATTCGGTGATGAATTACATTCATCAGATATAAATTTTCTTATTTCCAGTCAGGACGGATCTCAGATCCTGCACACGTTTCTGGAGCCTGAGCCGATCATCTGGACGGTCAGCCCACGCTTTTCGCGACCTGCCTGAACTTTCCCATCCGAAAAATACGAAGAAGATCATGAGCATTGAAAATCTGAAGCCTGAGACTCTGGCCCTGCACGGCGGCACCTATCGGTCCGATTCCGCCACCGGCGCGGTTGCAGTGCCGATCTATCAGACCACGTCCTACCAGTTCCGGGACACCGATCATGCCGACAAGCTGTTCTCACTGGATGAGGATGGCCATATCTACACCCGCGTTTCCAACCCCACTCAGGATGCCTTCGAGCAGCGGCTGGCGGCTCTGGAGGGTGGTGCTGCGGCGCTGGCGGTGGCGTCCGGCCAGACGGCATCGGCCTACTCCATCCTCAATCTTGCAGGCGCCGGCGACAATGTGGTGAGCGCCACAGATCTCTATGGCGGCACATGGGCGCTGTTTGCCGCAACGCTGAAGCATTTCGGCGTCGAGGTTCGTTTCGTCGACCCTTCCGATCCGGAGAATTTCCGCCGGGCGACGGATGAGCGCACCAAAGCCTATTATGCGGAATCCCTGCCCAATCCGAAGCTCAACGTCTTCCCGATCCGCGAAGTGGCGGATATCGGGCGCGAACTCGGCGTGCCGCTGATCGTCGACAACACGGCCGCTCCGCTGATCATCCGGCCTCTGGAGCATGGTGCCGCGGCTGTCGTCTATTCGGCCACCAAATATATTGGCGGTCATGGCACCTCGATCGGCGGCGCCATCGTCGATGGCGGCAACTTTCCGTGGGAGGAGCATGCCGGACGCTTCCCCACGCTGAACCAGCCGGACCCCAGCTATCACGGCAAGGTGTGGGTGGAGGCGGCAAAGCCTCTCGGGCCGGTCGCCTATGTGCTGCGCGCCCGCACCGTGCTGTTGCGCGACGTGGGCGCCGCCATCAGCCCGTTCAACGCCTTCCAGCTCATTCAGGGGCTGGAGACGCTGCCGCTGCGCATCCGCCAGCACAACGAGAATGCCGTGAAGGTGGCCGAATACCTGCAAGGCCACCCCAAGGTCTCGAAGGTCATCTTCCCGCGTTATGCGACCGGCGAGGAAAAGCGGCGGGCCGAGGCCTATCTGAAGCCCGGAAGCTATGGCGCGCTGCTCGGCTTTGAGCTGAAGGGCGGGCGCGAGGCGGGGCGCGGCTTCATCAACGCGCTTCAGCTTTTCTATCACGTCGCCAATATCGGCGATGCGCGTTCGCTGGCCATCCACCCGTCCACCACGACGCATTCGCAGCTTTCGGAGGAAGACCAGCTCGCGACGGGCGTGACCCCCGGCTATGTGCGCCTGTCGATCGGCATCGAGGATGCGGACGATCTGATCCGCGATCTTTCGCAGGCTCTGGAACAGGCCTGAGCAGCTTCACAAAAATCGAGAGGGACGGTTATGAGCGGCACATCCGAAATCGGGGCGAAAGGCATCTCCCGCCGGAAATTCCTTGGCGCGGCGGGGGCGCTGGGCGCGGCGTGGCAGCAGGTGGCGTGCTGTCGCGCCCGTCGCCGGGCTTTGCCACGGCGGGCAAT
Organism: Aquamicrobium sp. NLF2-7; assembly: GCF_022359935.1. NCBI lineage: Bacteria > Pseudomonadati > Pseudomonadota > Alphaproteobacteria > Hyphomicrobiales > Phyllobacteriaceae > Aquamicrobium > Aquamicrobium sp. NLF2-7. Next base: position 363,467 of record NZ_JAKSED010000003.1, read on the forward strand.
TCCACGAAGATCAGGCTGTCATGGACCGAGTTCGCGGCCTGCCACTCGCCTGTCGCCTATGGCGTGTCGGAAGGGGTCTATGCAAAGCACGGGCTCGACGTGGAGCTGTTTTATCAGGGGGCCAGCGGGCAGACGCTGATCCAGTCCATCGCCACCAACAAGACCGATGCCGGGGCGGGCCTGCTTTACGACTGGGTCAAGCCACTGGAGCAGGGGCTGGACGTAAAACTGTTCGTCGGCTCGCATGGCGGCTGCACGCGGCTGCTGGCCTCGAAATCTTCCGGCATCACAAGGCTGGAAGACCTGAAGGGAAAGAAGATCGCTTCCTACGATGTGGCGAGCCCGCCCAAGCACTCGTTTCAGGTGGCGCTGGCCAAGGCAGGGCTCGATCCCGAGCGCGACGTGGAATGGCTGAATGTGCCGTTCGATCTGGTCGGCGAGGTGGTGGGGCGTGGCGAGGCCGATGCGCTCGCCCATCTCGATCCATGGGCCTATGCGCACAAGAAGAAATTCGACCTGCATGAGGTCTACAACACGCAAAGCGGCGTGTTCGAAGGCGCAGTGTGCTGCGTTCTGGGCGTCAACTCGAATTTCCTTGAAGCCAATCGCGATGCCGTGCGCCGGCTGGCGGAGGCCAATATCGAGCTGCATGAATTCGCCGCCGCCAATCCCGACAAGGTGGCCGACTGGTTCGTGAAGAACCTCAATCCCGGCTTTCCGCTGCAGGACATTCACGACAACATCGCCTCGTGGGACCTGCACAATCACCCGGTCGGCAAGGAACTGGTGGAGCAGGTGAAGTGGGCTGCGGATGACCTTTCGCTGATCAGGGTGCTTGATCCGACCACCGACAGCCGCGAACTGGCCGATCGCGTCACCATCGACATTCTGGCCTGAGCAAGGAGCCGGGAAATTGAGCAGCGTGACGGAAAACGCGCGGTCCGACGGTTATGGAAGCGCTGTAGATGCCCGGCAGCTGTGGTGGCCGGGCTTCTATGCTGCTGCGGCCTGGCTGCTGGCGGCGGCGATCACCATTGGGCTCCCCGACGTCGTGCCATGGGGCAGCGCCAATATCTTTGCCGGACTGCTGGTCGGCGGGGCCGGAATTTTCGCCCTGCTCGGCTTCGGTATTGATCGGCTTGGCCGGGCGCGTGATCCGATCGCCTGGTATGGCCCATGGGCGATCGCGCTGGGGATCTGGTTCGCGCTCTGGGAACTGATCACCGCCAAGCTCGGCTGGATGCCCAAGCCGTTTTTCTCGCCACCGCACGGCCTGCTGCACGTCTATATCGTGGACTGGGAGCGCATCCTGATCTGCATCGCCTACACGGCGCGGCTGTGGTCGATCGGCTTCTTCTCAGGGATTGCCGTCGGCTTTGTGATCGGTGTTTGC
>NZ_JAKSED010000004.1:0-171759 GCF_022359935.1 Aquamicrobium sp. NLF2-7
GGATGCATGTCGTAAGGAGAAGGTGAAAGCGCTGTTCCTCACGCCCACCATTCACAATCCCACAACTGGTATAATGCCGGAGCAGCGCAGGAGGGATTTGGCAACGATAGCGCGAAAGTACGGGGTGTCGATTATCGAGGACGACGTTTATGGATTGCTTCCTCCGCAAGCTCCACCGCCGTTCGCATCTATAGCGCCCGATATCACCTGGTACGCTACCGGCCTCGCTAAATGTGTGTCGCCTGGTCTAAGGACGGGATATCTTGTCCCTCCAGACGATGACGCCCATCAGCGATTGTCGAATAGGTTCCAGGTTACGACAACATGGCAGGTCGCACCGCTTTCGGCCATGCTTTCCAACCGCTGGATTGAAAACGGTGTGGCGAAGCGTATCCTCACTGCGGTTCGTCAAGAGGCGCAGGCACGACAGAACCTAGCTGCCGAACTTCTCGCAAATGCGTCGTTTCGGACTAATGAGAGCGGGCTACATATCTGGCTTGATCTTCCTGGACACCTGACAGAGTCGAACTTCATCGACGCTGCTTTGCAAAAGGGCGTTACGCTGCGTCCAGGTTCCATGTTCTCGGTGGTTGGAGAAAGGGCACCTCATTGCATTCGAGTTGTTCTCGGCAGTCCCGAAACACGGGATGAGCTGGCATTGGCGCTTGGCTGCCTCTCAGAAATCATAGGTGTGGGCGCGCAGGCGTCCGCTCATTGAGAGCAGAGACGAAAAGCTATCGCTTTACATCAGACGCGTTGAATACACAGGCGCCAAGAACTGCCATTCGGGACTATCGAACGGCGGAGCGGGTGATTGCGTCCGGTTAAATAAGCAGGATCAATCAATTCTGAGCTAAAGGAAGAGGAGAATGAATATGCCGATTATGGAAGACTTCAGTATGATCGATAATAGTGGATTCGGCGCCGATTTGAGTGATCACTATGCACGTGATCTTCTTCAGAGAAATGAAAACGATGCCAGGCGCTCTCTACGATCGTTGCTGGATCGTTTTCTTCTTGTGAGGGTCGTTCAATCGACGTTCACGTCCGAGGAAGCAATTCAGTTTGCTGCTATCGTCGGTGACATACTCGGCGACCGCGAGGTCGGCTCCACTTCGATCGGAACGAAAAGTACCGAGATGAAGGTACTGTCGAGTGCGCGCACCAAAAGTGGCACCTCTATCGGTGACAAGGGTGCGGACGCTCAAGTATGGCACACCGACGGATCGCAGAGAAACCAACCGAACTTGTATACGATCCTGTTTGCAAAAAAGATTCCCCCGACCCCACCAAAGACATCCTTCCTGAGCGCCTATTCGCTATACGAGACGCTGCCATTGGAGCTCAAACGCACCATCTGGAAACTTAAGGCTGTGCATAGCTTGCACAACCGTTCGCAAAGCGTCGAGTCGTTCTTCGAAGGAGTGGTCGCACCGCTTGAGCAGAGGTCGGAAGGGCCGCGCCATCCGCTCGTTCGGCGGCATCCCAACACAAATCGCCCGCTTCTCTACATGCCGCGCCGGCGCGATGCGCTTATCGAAGGGATGAGTGAGGCTCAAAGCCGAGAGCTCTTAGAACGCCTGTGGGCCCACGTGCTCGTCCGCACCGATTTCCATTCGATCGCCCTCGAAGAAAATGATCTCGTGCTCTTCGATAATTGCGCACTTCTCCACAACCGCGAGGGCTGGGATCCAAAGTACGATCGAACAGTGTTGCACTTGGCTATCGAAGGTCAAGGTCCCGAACCGATGTACGGGTGATGTGCAAAGGATCCTGACAACAGCCGATTGTGGGCATGACGCCGCGCAGAAGCGAGGAGGTAGGGGCCTTGCTGTAACACTGGTAGCGCTCCAGCGTTCCGGCGAGCTGAATCATACGGCCGGCCGTACGGACCGCGTGTCACCTGGCCGCGTCATCTGAAGCAATAGGCTGATTGCTGCCGACAAAAACAACAGAGAAGCTATTCCAACGAGGCGATATTCGAGAAGTCCCGCCAAAACTGCGAATAAGCTTCCTGTTGCCATTTGCACGGCTCCATATGATCCTGCGGCCAGGCCGACGTGTCCTTCTGCCGTCCCGATCGCCGAAGCCAATACCATTGGTGACACAAAACCGACTGTGCAGGCGAATGCAAACAAAAGCGCCATGGCGACTTCGGGCGAGTGCAATAGAAGGGAACATGCCAACAAGAGGGAGGAGATCACTAATATCATGATCGTCCCGCCAACAATTGCTCGGTGCCGCGGCCACCTCGTGGCTTGGCGAGCAGTAAACACACTGCCGAGCATCATTGCCCCCACAAAGCCAGAGAGCACGAATGGCGGGACCACCTTATCCATGGAGTACTCCTCCAGCAAAAGGGTCGGAAGCGAGACATTCACTGCGTATATGGACCTGAAGCTCTGTGAGCTTTGCAGCGCGACATTGCGCATTTCTTCTGACGGTTCGATAGCAATAATGCGCGCCTGGGCCGGCAACACTGCGGCGAGTAGGCGTGTAAAAATACCGGTTCCCGCCCCGATTTCCACAACCGTCGGGTCTCGCGAACCCGAGTCCTCCAGGAGTTGCGCGACATCAACTATCATCTCGTCTGGATACTTGGGACGAGAGTTGTACTCGCCTGCCAAGACACCAAACTCTGACCATTGATCGCTGTGTTCCGCGGTGCCAAAAGGACGTGAGCTGGACATTTCTTGCCTCCTTTTCACGCCATGAGCCGGTCATGGCAAAGCCTGCGATGCGATTGTCTCTGATAGCACCAACAAGGCATGCTCAAGGTCATCTCGGTTCTCTGGGCTTCCGATGACGACACGAAAGCAATCAGTGGTCGTTTTCGGGTTGACAAAAAACATGTCACCGGGCCGCAGGAGAATTCCCCTGCTCTGCGATACTTCCAGAACCCGATCGGCAGATACGCCCTGCGGCATACGCAGCCACTGGTAGACGGATTCGTGATGTGTAGAGGCAATCCAAGGTTCGAGAATACGCTTCGCTATTGCCTGCCGAATCACAATCTCTTCCCTCACGGCCACAAGGATGCGGGCGAGAACTCTTCGCCTGATCCAATCGGCCATAATTGCAGAAGATAGGGGGCTGGCGTGCCAGGTTGAGATTGTCTCGAAAACCTTGATGGCTCGCGCTGCATCCTGGGGAGTTGGAGCCACGAGGTACCCGATCCGCAAGCCGGGCCCCATGCACTTTGCGGGACCGGTAGCGTACCATGTGATGTCCGGTGCAATAGCAGCAATTGGAGCCGGCGCGTCTGACGGTAGCACGCCATACACGTCGTCTTCGATAATAGCCACTCGCTTCCGCCGCGCGATTTCCGCAAGTTCTCTTCTTCGCGGTGTCGACATCGTTATTGAGGTTGGATTATGGAGCGTGGGTTGTAGAAAAACCGCTCCTGCCTTGAATTGATCGCAACGATCGACGAACTCTTGGGGTGAAGCTCCGTCTTCGTCAATCTCAATAGCTTTGACGTCGATGTTCAACATCGAGGCAATGCGTCGTAAGCCATAGTAACTGATGGACTCGGTCAGTAACGTGCCGTTCGTGCCGCAGATCGACCGTAGTGCGATGTACATCGCGTTCTGCGTCCCGTTGGTGATAATGATCCGATCTGGATGCGGACGGCTGCCGAGTCGTTCTGCCAACCAGTCTGCAGCAACTTCCCTGTCAGCCTTTGAACCGTGAAAGGTGTGACTTCGAAGAATATTTTGGTAGCTTGGATTGGTAACGATGTGTCGTAAGGACGTTTCCAGTTCTTGGTCCATCCACAGCGGTGTCGGTGGGGTGCTGCGAATGAGGCTCACCTCTCGAAAGTTCTGTGGGTTTTTCCGCTGGAAACGTGAATCAATGTTCATTGCACTTCTCCGCGCTGAGGAGAGATGTCCGCAAGAAATGCCAAATCGGCAGCCTCTCCGAGTGTTAATCGATACTATTTGCAGCAATCGCGTCGTTCTTCTTGGTCCCTGTGCATTGTTATGTGCATGCAGTTAAGCCCCCATCGACATGGAGGATCTGGCCGGTCGCAAAGCGGGAAGAAGAAGAAGCAAAGAAAAGCACCGCCCCGGCCACGTCTGAGGGAGTGGCCAGCCGTCCCAGCGGTATATCTGCAACCGTACGTTCCCAAACTTCAGGCGATTCGAATGACTTTTCGTTCTTTCGGGTGAGTACGAGACCCGGCACCACCCCATTTACCGTGATGCCGTGTGGCGCAAGTTCGGTCGCCTGCTGCTTAATCAGCGCCGCCAAACCGCCTTTGGCGGCGCAAAACGAGCTATATCCACGATTTCGGAATCCTAAGAATGATCGAATCGAGAGAAGGTGGATCTGGCTGCCTCCCTTACCGGTGCGAACTTGTTCTGCCCCGACAGCTTGGGACAAAAACATCCCCGGCCGTAGGGTCCGCGAGTAGACTTCGTCAAATGCCTCCTCTGTCACTTCGAGGAACGGCTGCTCCTTGTTGTATCCAACGCAGTTGACGAGAATGTCGACAGAGCCAAAATGCTTCGCGATCCTTGCGACGCCATCGCGTACATTGGCCACGTTGGAAGCGTCGAGTCCAAGACCCTCGGCCCTATTCCCCTCACGCGCTATCTGGTTCGAGAGCTCGCTTGCCAGCTTTTCATCACGCCCCGCAATTACAGTCACAGCGCCGGCCCTTGCCAGGGTCTCGGAAATCGTAGTTCCGATCGCACCATATCCGCCGACAACCAAGGCAACGCTGCCCGCGAGCGACGTAAAGCCAAGAGGCATTTGTCCGTTAGCTTCGTTCATCTTGACCTCCCGAGCAGCGGGTTGTTCTTGCCGCTTCTGCCCCCTGCCGCATTCGACTTGCATCCCAATCAGCGCAACCAAACTGTCCTTTGAAAACCGGCCCAAGATGCTCCTTGGCGGTGCCACCTAAACGGACGGTGCCGATGAGCGATCCGTCGTCAGAGACTTCACCGTCGAAGCTGTAGAACAGCCAGATCGGTATCCGCTCATGGGTGGCCTCGAACCGGACCCGGCGCCCGCGGACTTCTCCCGAAATGATGCCAGTCGTCTCGTTGGTCCTATGAGTCCCCTGGAGCAGGTTTCCGGTTTGGCGAATGTCAATTTGTTGGGTGGTCGCCCCATGGAGGAACCTCATATCCAGGTGCCAAGCCCCGGAAATGTCTACGGCCGCTTCCAGTGGGGTATCCTGCGTCGCGATCGAGGCCGGGCGCCGGAACGCTTCTGCGAGCGCTCGCCCGACTATCTCCGCCTCATCGTCCGTGAGGTTCACCGGATCGACGATGATGGATGTCGGCGTCGACCAGAAATCGTGGAGAAGGATTCTCGGGCGTTGAGCGAGCAAAGCGAGACGGAGCATCTCAGCATCGAATGGGGTGGTCGCAAGGTCCCAGGCGATCTTCAAGCGGATTGCGGTGACCGATCCAGCCCAGGACATGACCTCGGTTGTTATGTCAGAGATCTCCGCTAAATGTCGTTCTATGATGCGCAGACGCGGCAGCCACTGGTCGCGTTCTTCCTTTGCCGATTGGGCATTGATCCATCTGTCGAGCGCGACAACCGCCCCAACGACCTCCTCCTTCCCGACCTTCATGGACCGGCCGAAGGCCTGGTGTGGAGCGCCATTCCACCAGATCGCCTGGCACAGGTTCTTTCTGCCTAAAACGACCGCTGTGGATTGTGGGGCCCGGAGGTATTTCCCGCCTGCATAGACGACAAGATCTGCGCCGCTTTCGGTCCACCGATCTGGCTTGGCCGGCGACAGCCCGGCGGCGTCGACCAGTATAGGGACACCGGCCGCGCCAGCGATCGGGGCGATCTCTCGGAGCGGTAGCGGCGATTTTCCGTCCAACCGGCCAACCAGGCAGATCATCGCGACGCTGCCATCAAGCGCGGCCGACAGTTCTTCCATCGTTGCCACGCTCACGATTTCCGCGCCAGCAATCCGGATGGACTGCTCGTAGGCGAACCGCTGATCGGCTGGTACGATCACCTTGTTGGCCAAGCCCGTGGTATCCGGCAGACGGAGCATCAGCTCCGGGTTATTGCCAGCAATGCAGGCGGCCGTTGCTAAGGCGAGGGTCGCTGCCGTCCCGGCGGTGACGACGCCCCATTCCGCGCCCGTGAGCGCAGCCATTCTTGCTCCGACAGCATCGGCGAGTTCATCCATGTCGACGAAGGCTTCAGCCGCCGCATTCATGGCGGCAATGACTTCCTCGCTTGGGTTGCTTGCGCCATAAATAGTGCGGACCCCGGCACATTGAATAAAGGGCTCTACGCCGAGTTCACGGTAAATCCAGCCGACCTCTCTCAGGCTCGCTGAGGGTTCCCGATTTGAACTGCGAGACGGTTCTGCGCTCATGACAGCCCCCTGGAAGCTAGAATGACGGACAAGGCCACGCAAAACAGCGTAACCACGATGTACATGACACCCGCAGTCTTCGGGACGCGGAATGGGGCGACGTGGAGAACCGCGATCGCGCCAATCCCGAGAGCCAAGGCAAATGGAAAGGTCTGATCTGGAAAAAGGGGACGGACCAGGAAAAGGATTGCGGTTAGCGGAACAGCATAGGTTGTCGGTACGCCGATGAAGCGCCCCCCTGGCGAGCCGAACACATTGAAATAGCTCAGGCGAAGAGCGCTCGCGGCGGCTAGGAGTGCAGCGACCGCAACGAACAGGGCTGCACTGCCCCCCACAACGAGCAAAACGATACCCGGAAAAACACCAGCGCTCACAAGGTCAGCCAAAGAGTCTAGGTTCTTGCCGACCTCCCCTGCCCTCTCCGCGCGGGTCGTCAAACGTTGCGCCACGACTCCATCGAGATGATCTGCCAGCAGAGCCCATAGCGCGACCGCAACACCAAGTTCGACACGACCTGAAAGCGCAAGGCTGATCGCGATCACGGAAAGCACAAGGCCGGCTGCCGTGACCGCATTCGCCGGATCAAACAATTGACGGATCATCGCGTTCCTCCTCCCTGCGTGTGCCTTTAGTGAGCCACCCGGAGCTGCAGCCCGCGTTCTTCAGCAAAAATCCCCTCGGCGATCCGGAGATCATCGGCGCTGTCGATCTCGTACCAGCGCAGCTCATCACAACGGACTGCGGCTAGCTGCAGTCCGTGACGATCGATCAGATGACCGAGAAGCTCCTCTGTGTAGGCCTTGGTCGCGCCTGAGCCGATCATGTCGTTCAGCACGGGAACGATGACACCGCGAAGAGCGGTCGCTGAGAACCGGAGCAGGTTCATCGTCTTAAAAAGGGCAGGACCCGGAACGAGAAGGCTCTCGGCGGTCTGCTTGAGCCGGACCTCCGAGATGAGGCCCTCGTCCGACAGGATGACAGCGGAGCCCTCCATGGCGGCATCGAACGGTGCTACGGCAGCCGCGTTGGGCGCTGGGCAGCGCGCCAGTTCCCGCAGCGCCTGCTCTTCGAAGAAGACGTCTCCTTCAAGAAGATAGCAGTCCCCGGAAATCAGCGTGTCGCGGGCGAGCCAGAGCGAATAGGCGCTCCCCGTGCGGTCGAATACGTTGGATTCGACATAGTTGATTTGGAGATTGCCGAACTGGCTGCCGCAGGCATATTCAATGGCGTCCTTGCGATAGCCAACAACGATCGTCACCTCTGTCACGCCGATCGCGTCCAGGTTTCGGAGCGCGTTATGAAGGATTGGCGTTCCGTTGACCTCCACCAGAGGCTTCGGGCGGAGGTCCGTGAACGGACGCAGTCGGGAGCCGAAGCCGGCGGCAAGAATTACTGCACGTGTAGGCATCATTGTCATCACAAGTCTCCACGCAAAGGGCGCCAGCGCCCGCTCAAATAGCCTTGTTCAAAGTGTCGACGAGCTCGCGAAGTCCGCGCTCGAGCTTGTCCCGATCGGCTCCATAGGAGAGGCGCATTCCGAACGGATCGCCGAAGGCGCTCCCTGACACGGCGGCCACCCCAGCCGAACCGAGTAAGGTCGTGACGACGTCATCGGCCGTACGCGGCGGACCGCCATTGGTTGCCGCCGCCAGAACCTCATGCAGATCCAGATAGAAATAGAAGCCGCCCATCGCGGTGGGAAATGGCACGCGCTTGAGATCGCCGAGAATTTCGAGTCCCGCCTGTCGGGACGCGATCAATCGCGATTTCAGTCCGGCTTCGTAGGAGCCGTCACCGGCCTGAAGGTGATGAAGCACGGCGTATTGCGCAATGACGTTCGGATTCGATGTCGAATGCGACTGCAGCGCCTTGACTGCGGAAATCACCTCCCTGGGTGCAGCGAGGTAGCCGATACGCCATCCAGTGAGCGCCAGGCTCTTGCTGAATGCATTGATGATGATGGTTCGCGATCTGACTTCAGGCACCAACGAGACGATTGGATGGTGCCCGCGACCGTCATAGGTGAAAGGGCCATAGCATTCGTCGAAGATCACCCAGAGGTCATGTTCGATCGCGAGGCCTGCAATTCCGATGAGCGTGGCGTCATCATAAACAACGCCTGTGGGATTGCCTGGTGTGTTGACCACGATTGCCCGCGTGCGGCTAGTAATCGCGTCTCGGATATCCTCGATGCGGGGAACATAGCCATTTTGCCGTGTGTCGACGTGGATCGGGGCACCGCCAGCCACGAGCACCTGCGCGGGAAAGGTCGTCCAATAGGGTGCGGGAATGATCACCTCGTCGCCCGGATCGAATAACACCAGAGCGGTATTGAACAGTGCCTGCTTGGCACCGGTGGTCACGGCGATCTCGTCAAGGCTCCAGCTTTGCACCGTTTCGGACGCAACCTTCATTGCGATCGCTTCCCGGAGTTCCGACAGACCGACTGTATCGGTGTAGCGATTGACGCCACGCTGGATTGCTTCGATGGCGCCGTCGCGGATGGTCGGGGCGAGGTCAGCCCAGATTTCTCCGGCGGTCAGGTCGATGATTTCCTTACCGGCATCCGCGGCTGCTTTTGCCGCGGCACGGGCTGCAGCAGTTCCCGATGACTTGAACAGACTCGTCCTGTGCGCAAGCATGTGCGCCTCCTTGTCGACCCGACTGGTAGCGTGTTCTGGCGGCCCTTTCGGGATCAGCCGTGTTTGGGCAGATATCGCTCTTCCGCGGCCGCCAACTCGTCATATCCGAGAAGGCGGAAAACCTCGTCGAGCGTTGCAACATCCGGTTCGATACCGGCGATGCTTTCCTCGGCGATGATCCGGCCGCAAATCTGGCGCATGCCGGCGACGGCCGCGCGCATTGCATGGTTCGCCCAGATAACTGTCGAGATGGCGGCGTCGCGGTAGGCTGCGACTGGCGTCTTGTAATATTTCGTCGGGACGATCACGACCGGCAGCTTGTTCTGCCACTGGTCGGCGAAGGCCAGGATCTCGTCGGGAACACTCTTGCGCGAATGGATCAGGATCGCATCAGCGCCGGCTGCCGCATAGGCCTCGGCGCGCGTGAGTGCTTCCTCGAGGCCGTAGCCCGCGATCAGCGCCTCGATCCTGGCAACCAGTATGAGATCGTCTCCGGTCGTATCCTTCACCGCCTTGAGGCGTCCCGAAAACTCGTCAATGTCCGCGAGGGGATGACGATCGCCGACGAACGAATTCATCTTCGGGAAGCCCTTGTCTTCCAGGCATACGCCGGCCGCACCCCGCTGGAGGAGCTTTGCCGCCAGCAGACGGGCATTGTTGAAATTGCCAAAGCCGCTGTCGCCATCGACAAGAATCGGCAATCCGCTGGCATCGGCCATGCGACTGACCACCTCGACGACATCGGTCCAGCTCGCCTCATTGGCGTCCCGGTAGCCAAGGCTCGCCGAAATCGAAAGTCCAGACGCCCAGAGCCCGGGAAACCCCGCCTGTCGTGCAATCGCGGCCGACAGACCATCGTGCGCTTCCATCAGGAATGACAGGTCCGGCGATGTGATCAGCTGACGCAACGCGTCGGTTGGATCGTCCACGCGGCCGACGCTCTTCGGAATAAACGCAGCGATCCCCGATGCTGCTCGCGCATGCCGTTCCTCCTCGGCAAGCGCGCCCTTCGTTCCCTGTGGCGGAACCTCTCCTGTTGAAGAATTCAGCATTGTCACACCTCCTTCATAGAGAGAGGTTCTAATAAAACATTGAGATAATCAAGAGGAACTGGAATATATCGCGAAATGTATTCCGTGTACAGCGTGAGTAAAGTCGATGTTATTGCTATTGCTGGTTAATCAATCTGTATTTCAGAATATAAGGCGGAGTATATTTATCGATATATTCAGATGTGGCGTTTTCTTCGTGTTAAGCACTGTCCGCGCGATGGCGGAGGCGGGGTCAGTGGAAGATGCGAGGAGGCTTTTGTATGCTTGAGGAAGGACCTGATGCGCGTGATAGTGACACGGGGCAGAACAGTAAGGCCGGTCAGCTATACGGGCAGCTGAAGTCGTTGTTCGTTCTTCAGAAGCTTCCTCCAGGCACACGATTGGAAATGGCGAGCGTCGCAAAGCGGTTCGGGGTCAGCATCACCCCCGTCCGGGAAGCGCTCATCCTGCTGGCCAATGAGAGAATTATCGCGAAGGAATCCAACAGAAGCTACGTCACCCGTCCGCTGGTGGCCCAGGAAGTCCGGGACGACTATGAGGCTGCGTTCATGACCGCCCGCTACTGTATCGAGAACCGGACAGCGCACTTCGAGGCGACGGGCCTGAGAATTGGAGGTGCGCAGGCGGCCTCACAATGGGGTGTGTCCGACAGATTGCGCTCAATATGCCAAACGATCGAATTGCTCTACGAGCGCATCGCCGGCCTCACCGGCAACGAGCGCCTGGTGCGGCAAATGATGGAGTTCAACGATCGTACGCATTACGTGAGGCAGCTCGACATGCGTAACGAGGAACGGCATCAGGAAACAGCGGCAGCAATGAATGAACTGGTCACGCTGCTTGAAGCCGGAGACGCCCAGACAGCCGTCCACAACCTCAAGCAACAGTTCCATCGGAAACATGAATTGATCCCCACTCTCGTAAGAGAAGGGAACCTTGCTGCCCTGGAGAGTGTTAATTTGTTCGCCGAGTAACTGGAAATACCGAGCTCGACAACGAAAGTACAAGGAACTTCTATCGCGATGAATAGCGAAACTGACCCGATGCCCAGACCACTGGCCACCTGTCTCCGGGACGAGTTCGGGATGGCGCGGGCCATTCTCGAACATAGCCTCCGCGAGAATATAGCCGGGTTCACGTTGTCCGGGCTGAAGATACCACGCATTCTCCAAACTTGGGGGCCGGATTCAGACTTGCCCCCTGCGGATGAGTTCGCCCTTGAGGTTGCCATCTACCAGGAGCATCTGGTGGATCGGATCGCGGCCCTTTCCTGCAATCGGAAAATGCTCCAGGAGATTTGGCGCTTCAATGAGGTCACGCGAGAGTTCCGCGAACTCGAGTTGACGATGCCTGAGGCTGCCCGGGACATTCTGGATCAGCTCGCGAATCTCGTGAATGCGCTTTTTGATCAGGATAAGCCGGCCGCACTCAAGTCCCTCGCACATTGTCAGAACCGCCGATATGATCTTGCCGAGGACATCGCTCATAGACTGTCTCCCGCAGAGGCCATGCACGCGTGACAAATTAGAGCTCGGCCTGCGGGGCGGGCCGATTTACATGTGCGAGAAACGGAAAAGCGCGGCGCTCGTTGAGCGATATGGGTATTCTGTAGATATTGTCGCCGACGGGGACGATGCCTTTTATGACGACAGGTCCGATCTCCCTTGTGTTTCGTACATGAAGACCATCGCACGTCAGCCTGCCGAAATTGCCGATCTGAACCATTCGAAGAACGCCGGGCCGCCCCGGCCATGAAAAGGGCTGCGATCGCTCATCGAGTTTGATTTCTTGGGCAGCCGCCCAGCTACTCTCGACCGGAAGGTGCTTGTCCACCAATCTTTGCACCTGGTGCTGCAGCAACGAAGTACTCATAGCCGTGCTGTCGACCAGGAAATCGATGGTGCCTTCGCCAGGCCCGACGCGTCCTCCGACAATTCTGAACGGAAAGGCTGCCGAAACGGCGTGCAAGGCCGTATGGGTTCGCATGATCGTGTGACGGCGCGACCAATCGATTCTGACAACCACATTGTCCCCGTGAGCCAGACCATGCCTTTCGTCCGAAAGGACGTGGCCCAATTCGAGGGCATCGGACTGCGTCCAAACACCGCCGACAATGGAAAATGAAACGCCGTCAGATCGGATTAGCGAGGCACAGTCGCCCGGCGTCACGCCGATCCCGGGATAAAACACGGTTCGGTCAAGGACGATGAGATTGCCGAGGATCGATTTTATCGTCCCACGAATTTCTGTTTGATAGGCATCCGTGAGAAATCGCAACTCCGTGGCCATCCTGTCCCCTCCCGACAACCGACCACAATGCTCCACCGCGTCCACAGGACGCTTTCCGACGACAAGGAAGCGATCCGGATTCGTATGACGGCATTCAGTCAGACCTACAACGCTAAGGCATCAATCTGCCTTCGAACAAGTCCGGTTCCCAGCACCATTGATGCACGTTCCTCAAATCGCCGTGATGGGAATCGGCATATCGATGACGCCTGAGTCATGGCTGATCGCCGCACTGAGCCCCGTCGGGGCAGAGTAGCTGACGAAACCGCGGTAGGACAACCTGTGGTTTTTCACAGATTGACAATCGGGGCTTGATCCGCCGTTTCATGAGTCGGTGCCCGTTGCCGTTCTGCTCGAGAGGCGAGCAAGATCATGCACCGGTTCTGGGCCTTGCTGCGGGCTTCCGTCAGCGTCACCAGATCGACCTGACTATGCGAGACCCTCTGAGCCTGCCAATACGTCCTTCTCGGTGATGCGCAGCGAAAGGTCTTTCATGTCTTGCGAAGACGCGAGAAAATGTCCCGAGCGGGTCGAAGCTCCTGCTTTCGCAACTGTGCTACGAACAAAGATCCCGCTCGGGACGTCTTTGATGTCTCTGCCCTTTCCGACTGCTGTGCCGGTTAATCAGTTCCCGATCCTTGGCCTCGCCCCTGTCTGGCAATGACCGCATAGAGACTTTCATCGTCCTGGCCCGGATACCGGCCCAGATTCGCATAGTACCGGCCATATCCGGTTTCGAGCGAGATCGAGAAATACGGCTTGTCCTCCCGGTTGAGGTTCTGCCACAGCGCACCGACTTCGATGCTGCGGCCCCGCGGGCTCTTGGCGACGAGCCGGAACTTCGGTGCATCTGGATTGTCGCTCGAGACAGGCTCCCCCTTGAAATCGATGTCGAAAGCAAGCGTTGCCACATTGCCAGACAATTTGTCGCCATCGATGCTGACGTAGTTGGTAAGGTCCTTCATATCGGTCTCCTTGTTTTGACAGCCGTGCAGGAAGGTGGATGTGCACCACGGCCTAGTGCGACGCTCCCGGAAAAATGATGTCCTGTTCGACGAGGACGTTGAAACGGTAGCCGGGCCGGATCTCCAGGGTTGGCTGGACATTGAGATTTCTCGAGACGGTCTGTTCGGCCATCTGGCCAAACGTCTCCGCAAAACTCCTGCGGGCCGCGTCCTCGGCGCTGTTGGATTGGCCGAAGGCGTTGCGATCCTGTGGGATCAGCATTTCGGTTCCCGCGCCGATCAACGCGACCAGGATCGCCGAGCCGAACGTGCGCAGATAATGATTGTCGACCCGATCACTGAATCCGCCATAGCCGGCGGCGTCGACGCCAGGCATGCCGCCAATCTGCAGCGTCGAGCCGTTGGGGAAAATGAGGTCGGTCCAGATCACCAACACACGGCTCTGACCAAACACCACCTTGGAGTCATAGCGCCCGAGAAGCTTCGACCCTTGCGGGATCAAAACGTGGCGACCCGTGGCGCTGTCATAGACATTTTGGGAAACCTGCGCGGTGATGCGGCCGGGAAGATCCGAATTGATGCCGGTGACGAGTGTTGCCGGGATGACAGACCCGCGCTTGAGCTCGTAGGGCGATTGCTGTGGTACGATCGGGTTCGGCAGGTAGCCGAGATCCCGGATGTCCTGATTGAAGAAATTCTCCTTGGCCGCCTGCCCGTTCGGATCGTTGTTTTGTCCCAGCATGCCCGACTGCATCGCTGCGGCATAAAGATCCAGCGCGCCCGCGGGTCGGGCGGCACTGCCAGAAGACGGCAACCCTGCGGTTTGCGGGTTCTGGCCCTGGGCGTTCAGGTCCTGCAGACTGACGGCGATCGGGGAGTTGAACGCGGCCTCATCGGCCTGGATACTCGCCATGCGCTGGCGATGAAGTTCACGCAGTATCTGTTCTTGCTGCTCACGCTCGATGCGCGCCCGCCAGACCGCTTCCGGCTCAAGGCCTGTGGCCTCGTCGCGAACCGCGCTCTGTTGCTCCGTCATCGATGACGGGGCGGAGTCTTCGGTAATACGCGTTTCCACCGGTGTCGGCTGCAGCGGCGTTGCCCGCACCGGTTCACCGATAATCCCGTCCGACACACCTTGCTTCAACTGATCGGCATAGGTCGATGCCGGCCGGGAGCCCGAATTGGTATCACCTCCTTGTCGATCACCAAACACCAGTCCGCGGTTGGCCAACCCATAGATGATGACCCCGAAGAACAGCACCACGAGCCCAATCGCGCCGAAGATCGGCAGCCGGTTCAATCGCCGGATGTTGGAGTTCTTTGCCGACGGCCGTTCTCCACCGAGCTTGAGGGCTTCGCTCACATCAGCCCCCCTGCCCTGCCGTCATGACGGACAAAGGGCTCGTTGGCATCGCACCCGTCGAGGTGATCGCATAGATGCGCGTCAGCGTGAGGCTTTCGGTCGACAAACGGGCCAGGACGCCGTTGTCGAAGCTGTCTACGACATAGGCGAGCGGGACGACGTTGGTCCCCTCGGCTTTCTGATCCGTCGCCACGGCGTATCCCCACCCCTTCAGCGAATGCTCGAGTGTTTGGCCAAACACCGAACCATCGGGTCGCAACTGGATCGTGGTGGTTCCCGGCCCAACATGCTCGGCCAGCCGTCCGACCATGTCACCAGCGATCGCATTGGCGGCTTCCGGCGACAGGCCGCCATAGGCCGAGCTGGCGATCAGTCCCGAACCGCCAAGTGTCTGGCAGCCGGCGAGGGCCACTACGCAGAAAAGTGCTGCCAGAAAGCGCCGGCCGGGTATGGTGACCGCCATGCTCAGCTCCTCCGCCTGATGATGATCTTTTCCTGGGAGCGGCCGACACCTGAGACGAGGATGGCGTGATCGATGTGGTAATCCACCACCATCATCGTCCCGTTGATCCGGTAGTTGACGATGCGGTTCTCGCCGCCCGAAACGACGAACAGCACCGGCGCGTCCCGGCCGGCCAGCGAACTCGGAAACTGGATGTAGGTCTTGAGCCCATCCGAGTAGATGCGGGTCGGCCTCCAACCGGCACTGCCACTCACCGAGAAATTGAAGTTCAGCTGATCGGCCGGCACGCCGGCGCCTGGCACGATGCTCGCCTCCATGCGCGCATTGATCTCGGCCAGGCGGGCATTCACGTCCTCCGGATACTCGAACCCCACGCGCGCCATATACTGACTGTGATGGGATTTAAGCTGGATATGGTAGGTCCGCCGCGATGTGGTCACCACCATTGAGGTCACAAGACCGGCTTCTGCCGGTTTTACGATCAGATGAACCGCCTGCCCGCCCGGGGCGCCGGATGTGGCGGGCTCCACCTTCCATCTGACTGTATCGCCGACCAGCACGTCGCGGACGACTTCGCCAGCCTGGAGCTCGATGTCGCAGACATGCAGAGGCGAGCACACGATGGAAGGCTGCACCTGCCCGTAGAGGAACACGACCTGTCCGTCCGGGCCGCGTGTTACGACGCCGGTGCTTTGCTGCCATTGGGTCGAAAGCGAAGTGCCGCGTGTCTCATTGGCCGTCAGCTGCTGTGCGATCGCTCTATCGCAGAGGGCCAGCCCGCCCGCCGCGACGATCAGGGCAAGCAGCGCCCCCCGGCTTGTTCCAGCCGTCATTATTGTTGCCCTCCACTCCATTACAATTGGGCCGTCCACTCGAAGTCGGTCAGATAGAGCCCGAGGGGGTTGAGCCGGATGACGGCTTCGTCCTGAGGCGGCGTCAGGGTCACGGTGGCAATCCCGCGAAACCGCCGCGTCGCCAGTTCCCTACCCTGCCGATCACGTTCGAATTCGGTCCAGTCGATCTGATAACTCTGGTTCGACAGCGGCACGATGTTGGTGACCTCGACCGATACGGTCATCGTGCGCGCGCGATCGAACGGCGAGCTGCCCCGGAACCAATTGTTGATCTTTTCGGTTCCCGGATCGGAGGTGCGCAGCATCGCGTAGGTGCGGTCGATATATTGTTTTTGCACCACGGCGTCGGGTGTTACGGACCGGAAGTTGGAAACAAAGGTTCCGAGCGTAGCGCGCACTACACGGGGATCGGCATATTCGATCTGTTGCGGAAAGCCGACATTGGCCGCTGTGCCGAGCCGGTCGACCTCCACGATATAGGGAACGAGCTTGACCTGGGTGCTCAGATAAAGCGCGTAAGAGAACCCGATCACCGCCATTACCATCCCGGTAATACCGACGATCTTCCATGAGCGAGCGGCATGAATAGCCGAGCCGTACCGCTCGTTCCACTCCTGACGCGCTGCGATATAGGGGTTGTCCGGTGCCGTCTGCCTCGCCATGCTTTCCCCTTACGCCTTATCGTCTTGCGAGGGTTTGCTGGACGGCCGTCCCTGGCTTGCATCGAGCTTGGCATTGGCCAGCCCGAGGGTCGAAGCGCCCCACGTGCCTGGCACGCCGATGGCCTTGTCTCGCGCGGCGGATGCGGCGGCTCCGCCAGCGGCGCCAGCCCCAGCAGCCATGCCCTTGAGTGCCGCGGCTCCGAACGAGCTGCCCGAGGCGCGCGCATCGGAATAGGCCGCAGCCCCTGCCCGCGCGCCACCCACCGCCAAAGCCGCGCCGCCTGCGGCAAAGCTTGCGGCCTGGGCACCGTGCCGGATGGTTTCCATGCCGCCCGTCACCGAGACGCCCTGCACCACACCCTGAATGATGTTGGGGACGTACATGGCGATCACGAAGACCACGACCGAGATCCCGCCAATCGCGAGCGTCGTGAGAAATTCCTCATTCTCCGATGTCGTGTCGGCCAGATTGATCAGAACCTCGGATCCGATTCGCGCGATCATCACCAGCGCCATCAGCTTCATGCCGACGCTGAAGGCATAGACGAGATAGCGAACCGCAAAATCCTTGGTGAAACTGCTGCCGCCGAGGCCGAGCATGATCATGCCGGCCAAAAGGCCCACATACATCTCGACCATCACCGAAACGAAGATCGCAGCCACGAGCGAAAAGCAGATAACGACGATCACCATCGCGAACACGGCCGCGATCGCCAGCGCATTGTCTTCCCATATGCCGAACTTGGCTTTTTCCGACATCGAAGCGGCGACGTTGATCCCGGCATTGAAGACGTTCGCTGGCGACGCTGATCCGCCATCCGCGCCGATCTGGAAGAGACTGTCGACGACTGCCCGCGCAAAGTCGGGCCCCTGCTCGAGAATGAAAACGAACAGTCCAATGAACAGGATGCGTCGAACCAGCTCAGCGAACCATGTATCGAGCGAGGCTGCAGCCAAAGCCAGCCAGACGGCGGCAATCCCCACCTCGATGCCTGCCAGAATCCAGAACAGCGACCGCGCCGCCTGCATGATCGTGGCTTCCCAGCCTTGCGCGGCCGCGGAAACCTCGTTTTCAAGTGATGTCAGGAGAGAGCCATCCTGGGCAAGCGCTGGAGCGGCAACGCTCAAGGTTGCCGTCAGCGTGGCAAGGAGAAGACCAAAGGGGCGCGTCATTCCCCCTCCCCGGCCGGTTCGGACCAGCGTGGCTGCATCTGCTGGCCGCCTGTCGTGTCCAGCGGCTGTCGCGCCGGCACCTCCGGGGCAGCCGCATAGGGCGCAGGCACGTCCCGGATCACCCAGATCACCACACAGGTCGCGAGGACAAAACTGAGAGCGATGATGACGAGCAGGTTCCTGTTCACCAGCGAGGCTCCATGACTTGACCGCCTGAGGTGGAGGGCGCGTTCGAATTGAAGAACTGCTCACGCTGGGTCTGGGTGAGATCGCGAGCGGCCTGCTCGGATTGGTACCATGTGGCCATCATAGTGACTTGCTGGGAGACGAGACCACGCAGCTTTTGCGATTGTGCGACCTGTTGGGCTGCGATCTGATGGCCGACCTGAAGAGCCTTCATCTGCCCATCCGCCGATTGCGACATGGAGCGAAGTTGATCCATCGTCGCCTCCTCGCTGGAAAACTGGTCGGCGGTGAGACCCGCCGCCCGAAGGGTCGAGGCGATGGTGTCGCGGTTGGTGTCCGACCAGCTTTGGTAACTGGTCGAAAAACTCTCTCCATTGGCGAGACCGGTCTTCAATTCGGAGAAACTGGCAAAGCGCGATTTGAGCACGTCATCGATATTGCCCATCGAAAACGCCATCCCCTGCCCTTGCTGGACAAGTCCGCGCAATCGGTTGAGGTCGTTTTCCACCTGACCCCAGATATGATTGGGCAACTGCGCCGTGTTCTGGAGCATATTTTCATAGATGCGCAGCTGGTTCTGAATCTGTTCAGCCAGTTGCGTGATCTGGGTCACCTGGTTCCGGATCTGCTCGGCCGACTGCCCGGTGAGCGCGATCAATTCGCTGTTGTTGAGCAGCTGCGTCCACTCGGTGGCCTGGCCCGTTACCGCTCCGGCCTGAAGCTGGGTCGGAAGCAGGGTCAGGGCGACGAGCGCGCCGGCCGCCACTTTCTGCCTGGGCGAGAATCTGAGAGGCATTGCCGATCCCCCTTTCATGAAGCCAGTGGACAGGCCATTCACGATCGAACTGGCCTTCGAGCTGGCGGATGCGCTTGAGGTCCTCTTTTCCCGATGCCCCGACAAATGACAGGGTGACCGGACCAAGCGCCATGTCGAACAATCGTCTGCCTTCAGGACTTGCGACGTAATACTCACGCTTGGCCGTGGCCGATGCGACGATCTCGATTTGACGCTCGTTGAAGCCAATGCGCTCGTAAAACGTCCGCGTATCCGGTTCGCGCGCCGACCCGTTCGGCAGACAGATCTTGGTCGGGCAGCTCTCCTTTAGGACGTCGATAATGCCGGAGCGCTCGGCGTCGGAAATCGACTGGGTGGCGAGCACGACAGCGCAGTTTGCCTTGCGCAGCACCTTGAGCCACTCGCGGATCTTGTCCCGAAAGGTCGGGTGACCCAGCATCAGCCAGGCCTCATCGAGGACGATCAGGCTCGGCGCGCCGGTCAGGCGCTTTTCGATCCGGCGGAAGAGATAGAGGAGGACCGGCACGAGATTGCGCTCGCCCATATTCATCAACTGCTCGATCTCGAAGGTCTGAAACGACCCGAGCGACAAGCCATCCTCTTCCGCGTCCAGCAACTGCCCCATCGGGCCGTCGACCGTGTAGTGGTGAAGCGCCGTCTTTATATCGCGCAGCTGGACACCTGATACGAAATCGGAAAGCGACCGTCCCTTCGATTGCGCGAGCAGGCTGATCTGGCGAGAAATCGCATTGCGGTGATCGGCCGTAATCTGCGTGCCTTGCATGGCCACCAGCGTTTCGATCCACCCACTTGCCCAGGCCCGGTCGCCCTCGCTGTCGAGCTCGGCCAGGGGGCAAAAGGCCAACGATGCCCCCTCCCCGCCGACATCATAGTGATCGCCACCTGCCGCAAGCGTCAGCGGAAGCATGGCGGCGCCCTTGTCGAAGACGAAGATCTGGGCATTTTGATACCGCCGGAACTGGGCGACGATCAGCGCCAGAAGCGTGGATTTACCCGATCCTGTCGGACCGAACACCAGCGTGTGTCCGACATCGTCGACATGGAGGTTCAACCGGAAGGGGGTGGAACCGGAGGCAACCTGCATCAGGGGCGGTGCCGCGGGCGGATAATAGGGGCATGGCGCCGTCGGGCTACCGGACCAGACGGAATTGAGCGGGACGAGATCGGCGACGTTACGCGTGTTGATCAGCGGTTCGCGGATGTTTGCGTACCAGTTTCCCGGCATAGAGCCGAGATAGGCTTCGGTGGCGTTGAGCGTCTCGATACGAGCGCCGAACCCTTCAGCCTGAACCAGCCGGCGGACCGCCTCGGCCTTGTCCTGCAGACGCGTATGATCCTCGTCGAACAAGATGATGACTGGCGTGTAATAGCCATAGGCAACCAGTTGTGAGGCCGCCTGGGCGATCGCATCTTCGGTTTCGGCGACCATGGCCATCGCGTCCTGATCGAGCGACCGGCTTTGGGTCTGGAATAGTTGATCGAAGAACGGCCGGACCTTCTGCTGCCATTTCTTGCGCGTGCGCTCGAGCTTCTGGCGGGCCTCCTGCTCGTCGAGGAAGATGAAACGGCTCGACCAGCGATAGGTCAGCGGCATCAGATCGAGCGAGTTGAGGATACCTGGCCAGCTTGCAGCAGGAAATCCGTCGATTGCGACAACGGCAAGATACTTGCCGTCGACCATCGGCGACAGGCCGTGCTGGTATTGCGCCGTTGCCAGCCAATCAAGATACATCGGCACATCGGGCAGTTGCACCGGATGGTTCTCGCCGCAGATGCAGAACCGCACGAATTGGAAGAGTTCGTCATAGCGGGCAAGGCGGAAGCCGTTTTCGTCCTCTGCCTCGCGCGTTACCATGCGCCGGATCGACAACACATTGCCGAGATATTGCTCGATCTCGCGGATCGAGTTCCTGAAACTGTCCAGCACGGTATCGGCATAGTCGGCGCGGCGGCTTTCATCGTCGGAATAGATGTAGCGGACTAGGCCTGCCCGGCGCCGCTCCGGCGGCCGATAGGTCAGGATCAGCGCGTGCTCGCTTTCGTAATGCCCCCTCTCGCGCTCGAAATGATCTCTGCGCTCTTTGTCGATCGCGCGCGTGACCGGATCGGGGAAGTGGCAGTCCTCTTCGGGGGGATAGGCCGTGCTCGGAACACGCACCGCTTCCACCTGGATCATCCAGCCGGAACCGAGCCGCGCAAAGATCGCGTTGATCTGGCGCACGACGTCGTTGCGTTCGAGATTGGTCGAGCTCTCGCTATCCGGCCCGGCAAAATACCATCCCGCCATCAGGCTCCCGTCCTTGAGCAACATGATGCCGTTGTCGACCAGGCCGGCATAGGGAAGCAGGTCGGAGAATGAAGGGCCCGCGTGGCGGAAGGAGCGAAGCGCGACCATAAGTGCTTACACCTTTCGCCAAGGCGTGGACGTCGCGCGATAGATCGGCCGGTAGCGGATATGTCGGACGTAGACTTTCCGCATGAGAGGATCGGCTTTTGCCATCATGCGCAGTGCCGCCACGACGCCGATCCAGATCGCTGCCCCAAACAAAGCCGAGAACCAGGTCAGCACGACGAAGATCAGGATCACCGCGGCCAGCGCTGTGAGCAGCACGAGCTCGCGATCCGCGCCCATCAGCAGGTTTGGTCGCGACAGGGCACGATGAATCATCGACATCGCGAGAGGGGATGATGTCTCAGCCATGCCCCCTCCCCTCCTCGACGATTGAAGGTGTCGACGGGAGTCTGGCTTCCATATCGCCGATCGAGGCGCCCGAGGCTCCAAACAAGCCAACAATCTGGGTCGCGCCGAGCAGGATGCCGGCAACCAGCACCACATACATCAGCCGGCGCGCGAAATCGTTGAGTTCGCCGCCGAAGATCAGCATGCCGCCGGCAACCGCGACGGCCGCCAAGGCGATGAACCCGGCGACCGGCCCGGTGATCGACTGCTGGATCTGCTGCAGCGGTCCCTCCCAGGGCAAGCCGCCGCCGCCGCCCGCGAGAGCGGGTTGGCTCGCAAGAACAAGGAAACAAGCTGCAATCAGTGCGATTGGCCCCAGCACATTACGCGACATGGCGATCCCCCTCCTCCCGTGTGACCGGCTCGATCTGATATTCTCCATCGGCGAACCGCTCGACATGGATGATCTCGCGCACCATTCGGCCACGGCCGCGCGGTGTGCGCTCGATGGAGACGACCAGATCGATTGCTTCACCGATTACCTCGCGCATCGGCTGCTGGCTGACTTCTGCGGTCAGCTGCTCCAGACGGCGCAACGCCGATTTCGCATTGTTGGCGTGGATGGTGGTGAGCCCGCCGGGATGTCCGGTATTCCAGCCCTTGATGAGCGTGAGCGCGGCGCCGTCGCGAACCTCACCGACGATGATGCGGTCGGGACGAAGGCGCATGGTCGACTTGAGAAGCCTGGCCATATCGACACTGTCGGAGGTGTGCAGCGCCACAGCGTTCTCGGCCGAGCACTGAAGCTCGGCCGTATCCTCAAGGATCACCAGCCTCTGGTCTGGTGCTTCATGTGCGATTTCCTGGAGGATCGCATTGGCAAGTGTGGTCTTGCCGGACCCGGTTCCCCCGGAGACGACGATATTGAGGCGGGACGACACCGCATTCTGGATGGTGCGCGCCTGCTCGGCGGTCATGATCCCGTCGCGCACATAGTCGGCAAGCGGTATCAGCCGGGATGCCCGCCGTCGGATCGTGAAGGTCGGGGCAGCGACGACCGGAGGCAAAAGACCCTCAAAGCGGTGACCGTCGATCGGCAACTCGCCTGATACGATAGGCCGGTCGTCGTCGACCTCGGAGCCAAGAGCGTGGGCGACACTGCCGATGATGATCTCGGCCGCGCCCGGTGTCATCGCCCCCGCAGAAACGATCCCCTGCCCAAGCCGCTCGATGAACAGCCGACCGTCCGGGTTGAGCATGATCTCGACCACGCTCGTATCGGCGAGCGCAGTGCAGATATCTTCCCCGAACGCCTCTTCCAATTTACGCACGAGGCGGGCATGAGAGCGCCGGTCAGCCATGGCCCGCGCCTCCGATCCGAGCAGCGTGCAATCGTACTTCGCAATTCGATGGAAGCCTGGCTCCCCGCATCATTTCGAGCTCCCCCTGAAACAATGCGGGGGAACATTTCAGCGTGAGGGATGATCGTCACCCTATCGAATCTGACAGGGCCGCAAGCGGGTGATTCTCTCATGCTGATGTGGCGCGGCGGCAAACCATGCGTGCGTTCTCATGCGAGACCCTATCGAATCTGATAGGTCCACAATCACACAGGTCGCAAAGCCGTGCGATCTAACCTATTGAAATAACGCCAAGAACGCAGGTCAGCGAGTTTCGCGATTTCACTCGACAGGCAACCGTAAACTTTTGATTAACCTTAATCTCGTTGCCCGCATGCCGGAATCGTGCCATCACGTTCAAGACGGAAAGAATTCGTCTAACGCTATTAAAGCGTCTCGAACACAAGGCAAATGGCACAGTGACGGCATCGGAGCACCATATCGAGACCACTTCAGGTCGAATCTCGCGCCATGCGGATGCCCTTTCCGTTCGTCTGCGCGCAGTCGCCGAACGCGTGTTTGCACCCACCTCTGAAAAGACATTGCGGTCTTTCTCGTCCGGTGAGGTGGCCGATATCGTCGGAATTTCGGACGGATATCTCCGGCAACTCTCTCTCGACGGACTGGGGCCTAGTCCGCAGCTAGGGCCGAGCGGACGGCGGTCTTACACTCTTGAGCAGGTCAATGAGTTGCGACAGTATCTCGCTGTGGCGCGGCCGAAAGAGGCGCTCAAGTTCTGGCCTCGACGGCGCGATGGCGACAAGCTGCAAATCCTCACGGTCGCCAACTTCAAAGGCGGGTCGGCAAAAACCACCACTTCGGTTTACCTGGCCCAAGGTCTGGCTTTAGAAGGTTTGAGGGTGCTTACGATCGATCTCGATCCGCAAGCCTCGTTGTCTGCGATGTTCGGACTTCAGCCTGAGTTCGATATTGGCGAGAACGAAACGATATATGGCGCGATCCGCTACGATGAAGAGCGGGTGCCGATGAAGAATGTCGTTCGTCGAACCTATTTCGATGGGATCAGCATCGTTCCCGGCAACCTCGAACTTATGGAATTCGAACACCAGACGCCGCGGTACATGATGGCGACGCGCAGTAATCCCGAGGAGATTTTCTTCCGGCGCGTGGCAACCGCGATACGTGAGGTAGAAG
The DNA here is from genome assembly GCF_022359935.1 of Aquamicrobium sp. NLF2-7. NCBI lineage: Bacteria > Pseudomonadati > Pseudomonadota > Alphaproteobacteria > Hyphomicrobiales > Phyllobacteriaceae > Aquamicrobium > Aquamicrobium sp. NLF2-7. Next base: position 24,060 of record NZ_JAKSED010000004.1, read on the forward strand.
ACGATTTCGATGTGGTTGTAGTGGACTGCCCTCCCCAGCTTGGCTTCTTGACAATGGGCGCGCTAAACGCGGCGACCGGAATGATTGTCACGGTGCACCCTCAGATGGTGGATGTCGCCTCGATGAGCCAATTCCTTCTGATGACTTCCGATCTGGTTTCCGTCATCGAAGACGCCGGCGGAAGGCTCGACTATGAGTTTTTGCGATTTCTCATCACGCGGCACGATCCACGCGATGTTCCGGAACAAGAAATCGTGGCCCTGCTCAGGGACGTTTTTGAAAATGACGTGCTTGCTGCAACCGCGTGGAAATCGACCGCGATTGCGAACGCCGGGCTCACCAAGCAGTCGCTGTTTGAACTCACACGCGGCGCCGTGGGGCGCTCGGTCTATGATCGCGCAATAGAGTCTATCAAGGCGGTCAACGGAGAGATCACTGATCTCGTGTTCAAGGTATGGGGGCGGTCATGACGCTACGCATAAATGAGTGTTGTCCGCAGACAACAACTCCCCTGCCCTATCCTTGGATGTTGGTGCTGACCACGTCCGCTGAGATTGGGCCATGTTGTCTGCAGACAACAAAAACGCAAGCCAACGCGCTCGCCAGCTTCGAGGGGATAGCGGTTCAGCGAAGTAGGAGTGGCTGGTCATGAGCAAGCGTACGCAGTCCATCCGATCAATGTTTGCTGCCAAGGATGATGTGTCGTCTACAGACAACACGCCTCGCACGCCGCGCGTGGCGTCGGGGGCAATTCGCTCTGTTCGCGAAACGATCTCCGAAGTCGAGAAGGACTATCAGCTTCTCAAGGAGCAGCTTTCGGCAGGCGCAGTAGCCGTCGACGTCGATGCTAACTTGATCGACCCGTCGCCCTTTGCCGACCGATTTGTCGACCAGGATGAGGCTGCGTTTCAGGCGCTGGTTGAGTCTATTCGCGATCAGGGTCAGGAAGTGCCTGTGCTCTTGCGCGAACATCCTACGAGCCCCGGACGCTACCAAGCCGCTTACGGACATCGGCGGGTCAAGGCGCTTCAGAAGCTCGGACGCCCGGTCAAAGCTTTCGTAAGGGATCTCACCAACGAGAAGCTGGTACTGGCGCAGGGATTAGAAAATTCTGCCCGTGAGGATCTGACATTTATCGAGCGAGCGACCTTTGCCGTAAAGCTGGAAGACAGTGGTTTCGACCGGTCCGTTGTCCAGGTTGCTCTCGCGATTGATCGCGCCGAAGCGTCGAAACTCATAGCGGTTGCGCGCCAAATTCCTGCTCACTTCGTTGACGCTATTGGGCGCGCCCCGAAAATCGGGCGCGGCCGCTGGCAATCGTTCGCCGACGCCCTTAGCGACGAGGGGGCGTTGGAAAGGGTCAGAATCGCCGTGGCCGAGCCCGCATTTAGGAATCTAGGTTCGGATGATCGTTTCCTTGCCGTATGGCGATCAGCGACTGCAAAGCAGCCGATCTCACCGGCGGCAGAGGCGCCAGTCATAGCAAAGACGGAAACCGGTCGTGAGTTTGCTCGGCTCAAGATGTCGAGCCGAGCGTACAAGATAGAGATCGATAAGAAGGAGGACCCCAGGTTCGCCGTCTTCCTCATGGAAAAGCTACCGGATCTCTATCGCGAGTACATCAATGACAAGAAACAAGGAGAAGACTGACAGTCCATAAGCAAATCCAGGCGCAAAGAAAAAGGCCTCCGAAACGAATTCCAGAAGCCCTTCTCGATCTTTGGCGAGTTTGAGAATCGCATTTCCTGGAATCACAGTCAAGCACTCAACGCGAGACACTTGATGTTTCTGCGGCCGGATTTCTTTGCCTAACTCGAAGGTAGAGAAAAATGCAGACACACACCACAACGACGCCCTTTGGGCGGCGGCCGATGTCACTCGGCCAGATTTTAAACCAGGCTGTGGCACGCGAGATGCCGAAGGATGCTGTTGTCCAGAAGTGGCAGGTGTTCCAGCACATCCGCGAAGCGAAAGATCTCCTGGGCGCCACCGACCGATCGCTCGCGATCCTCAACGCGCTCCTGTCCTTCCATCGCGAAGGAGAGCTGTCGGCCGCCGGCGATCTGATCGTCTGGCCCTCAAACGAACTTCTCTCGGCTCGGGCAAACGGCATGCCGCCCACTACGCTACGCCGCCATCTGGCTGTGCTCGTCGACTGCGGCCTGATCATTCGTCGAGATAGCCCGAATGGGAAGAGGTATGCACGCAAAGGCCGAGGCGGGCAGATCGAACAGGCCTTTGGTTTCGATCTCTCGCCGATTGTGGCACGCGCGGAAGAGTTCGAGGAACTTGCCGCAACGGTACAGACCGAGAAAAAGGCGTTTCGCGTCGCCAAGGAGCGTTTAACGATCTTGCGCCGGGACGTCGTCAAGATGGTCGACACCGGCATCGACGAGAATGTGCCTGCGAACTGGGGCAGGGTACAGCAAGCCTATCAGGCGATCATTGGACGCCTCCCCAGGACGGCGCCGCGGCAATTGCTCGAGGCTGTTTGCGACGAGATGCAGGAGCTTTGGACTGAGGTCCGTGACGTATTGGAATCCTTTGCGAAATCACAGAATCCGGACGCCAATGAGTCCCATTCTGGTCGTCATATACAGAATTCAAACACAGAACCTACCCTTGAATCTGAACAGACCGTTCGAGAAAAGAATGAAGTGGGCGGCAGCGCCGCGGACACTCATAACGTCCGGAGCCTGCCGAGGCGAGATCTCCCACTGGGAATCGTGTTGGATGCTTGCCCGGATCTGCACGAGTTGGCGAAGGGGGGCGCGATCCGAAACTGGCGCGAGCTGATGGCAACAACGGAAACCGCCCGGCCAATGCTGGGGATTAGTCCCAGCGCGTGGGCCGAAGCGCTGCAGGTGTTGGGTGAGCGCGACGCCGCCATCACTTTGGCTTCGATTTACCAGAGAAGCGGCCAAATCAACAACGCCGGTGGCTATCTGCGTAGCCTGACGCAACGGGCGCGCGACGGGAAGTTCTCAACCTGGCCCATGGTGATGGCGTTGCTGCGGGCAAAGCTCGATGAAGGCAAATTGGCGCGCTCGGCCGAACGGGAAATGGAAGCGACAAATGCCGGCGAAGGCGGGGGCAGCGGCGCGGCGCTTCAGGTGTCAGCGGCGCTCCTGCGGAGCCTTGGAAAGGATGGTGGAAAGTGAGCCTGGCTACACAGATGGGCCATTACAGCCGCGGAAGGCGCAAGGGTGTTAGCGGTTGCGCCTTCCCCTCCAATCGCCAATATAAGCGAGTGAATGAACCAGAACCTCGGCTAGGGAGCTGATCATGTACTCTTTTCTGGCACGCACGCTTCGTTTCTCGCCGAAACCACTAACCTGGGCGGAAAGTCTGCTCATGGTGGCCTATGTCGTTGCCAGCGTCCTAGTTGCGGCGAAAGTGCAGGAGCTCTTCTTCGGGCAAGAGTTCTCCCAGGTGCCTTACACGATCGCCTTCGCTGCTTTGATCACTTTCTTGCCGTATGTTGGGTACCGGACGATCTGTGCGGTCAGGCATATGCGTGAGGTCCAGCGGGAAACGAATCATCGAGACTGATCCGCTACAGCGCTCAAACGAAGTCCGCCGTATGGTAGGCGGCTGGGGAATATGGGCGTCGTCAATTCGATGAAGGAAAGACCCTTGCGGGAACTCCGGGAAATCCGTATATTACGGAATAAAGGAGAGTCCGATGACGTCTACAGTGACTGCTGCTGAGGTATCCAAGAACTTCGGTGCCTACCAGGACGCTGCCGTTCGGGATCCTGTTATCATCACCAAGAATGGCCGGCCCAGGACGGTGTTGATGGCCTATGAGGATTTTGTCCGCTTGTCGAAGCGGGATCGCCGCGTTCAGCTGACGAATGAACTGAGCGCAGCCGAGATCGCTGAAGTCGAACATTCGACAATGGCGCCTGGCCACGAGCATCTGGACGACGAGCTCGTGACGCATGCTGCCGACTGAAATCAAAGTCGGTTACATCTTCCGCTATTCCTACCTTTGGCAGTGGCAGCATCTTCAAGGACGTGAAGAGGGCGACAAGGATCGCCCGTGCCTGGTGTTGGCCATCGTCACGGCGGAGGAAGACGGCTCGCCGGTCGTCCGGGTACTGCCGGTAACACACACTGCGCCTGATGATCCCGGAGGCGCCGTCGAAATCCCGCAGCCAGTGAAGAGCAGGTTGGGACTGGATGATGATCGTTCGTGGATCATACTGACCGAAAGCAACCGCTTTGTCTGGCCCGGCCCGGACATTCGGCCGGTCACTACCGAGACCGGCTACTATGGCGCAATTCCCCCGGCGTTGTTCGAAAAGGTGAAGCGCAGGTTCGTTGAGCTTGCCCGGGAGAGGAATCACACCAGCGTGGGCCGCACAGCGTAAGCAAAATTGGTCTGCTGCCGATCCCGCACCGCGCGTTCGATAGGGGAGGGGGCTTTAGAGTCCCGAAGCCTTGGTGAGGTTTGTCCGGAATCGATCGCGCCGGCGCTGATATTTGCGCGTCATCTCCGCCGACGCATGGCCGAGCTGCTTCTGGACGTAACGTTCCTCAATCTCGGCCGAGGAGGCGAGGCCCGCGCGCAGTGAGTGCCCGGCGAACAGCAATACCCGCTCTTCTTCCGGAAGGTCGGAACGGACACCGGCGGCCAGCACCGTCTGTTTGACCAGGCGGGCGACATGCTTGCTGGACAGCCGCTCGACGTCGACCGTCTTGTTGTCCTTGAAGATGCGGCGGAACAGGGGGCCACGCGCGATGCGGCCGAAACGGATCCAGGTCTCGAGGGCCGCGACCGGGCAGGTCTGGTCGGAGGCGCCGCGGCCGACCTCAACCTCGCGCCAGCCGGTCTTGCCACGCAAGGTCACCAGCACCCCCTGATCGCGATAGATCTCGATCCAACCGGCGCCGTCGCTGTTATCGTCACGGACGACATCGAGGCCGGCGATCTCCGAGCGCCGCAGTCCCCCGGCGAAACCAAGCAGCAGGATGGCTCGATCGCGCAGGCCCCTCAGATCGTGCCCGAGGGTGGCGACCATGGCCTTGACGTCGTCGCCGAGCACGGCCTCCTTCTGCCGCGGCGGCCTGGCGTGCTTGCGGCGGATGCCGGCGAGCACCGTGGCGATGTGCCGGTCGTCGCGGTCCATGGGTTGGCCGCGCTGGGTGAAATTCCAGGCAAGGCCGGAGAGACGCCGCTCGATCGTCGAAACCGAGAGGGCAGGGCGGCCGTGTTTCGGATCGCCGGCCGCGCAGGCGCTGATATAGAGGCCGATGACCTGGGTCGAGGGCGGCATAGCCTCAAAGCCCTCGCGGCGGCACCACGAGGTAAAATGCCGCCAGTCGCCGGCATAAGCTTCGCGGGTGTTTTCCGAACTGGCCGCCTTGGCATAGGCGGTTGCCGTCTCGATGAGCGCTTCCAGGCGCGCTGGCGGCGGCGCGGAGCCCATTTCCATGATGAGATCGACGACGTCGGGGAGATCGTCGGCACTTGAAACGTCGATCTTGGACGTGTTTTCCGGGGGATTTGCCATGGTTTTGCAGCCTATCAGAATACGTCCAATAAGGCAAGATTATCGGACATAAAACGAGATCGACAGGCGCGGCGGTTAATGGCAACTAATGCAGATAAAACCGCCGCGACATGTTAGGCTTTTGCATGGCCAAATCACCGCGAAAAGCGATTCCCACACCGCCTTCCTATCCACCCGTGCCGGCGGCGCTGCGTCTGCGCGCTCTGCCGGAAGGCCCGGCCGACGCCGGTTTTGCAGCTGGCGCGGCGCTCGCCAGCCTGCACGCCATGGCCATCGACGAACACCCGATCGGAAGTCTGTGGCGCGATCGCCTGGCGCTCACCAACGCCGCTGCCCTGATGGGCTTCCTCGGCCGCGCGGAAGACGAGGCCGCGCTCCGGGACGCGGTCAAGCTGACGCGGCCGGGCGACGATCCCGGTCCGGGCGGCAAAGTGCTGCTGGCGTGGCGCCGGCTGGTCGAGCGCCGCACGCAGCTCGCCGACGACTGGTGGCTGTCGGCATCGGCGGTGCTGCAGCTGTCGGTGGATGAACCGCTGAACAACGTCTATGCGGTTGCCGAACGCCTGGCCAAGGGGGAGGGGAATCCAATAGCCGCCGCGGCCGAGATCGTCGCGGTGACGATGAAGTTCCGACCCGATGCTGAATTTCTCGCGCTGTGGTTGGCGGATGCGATGATCGCGGCGCGCCTCAAATGGCCGCGCCCCGTACCGCTGCTCGCCAGTCAGATCAGGCGCAAGGATCTGCGCGATGCTCCAATCCATCTCGAGGGCGACGGGCGATGGCTGATAACTTGCGCGACTGCCTATGCGCGTGCCGCGGCGCGAGCCTCGGATCTCCATGCTGAGCTTTGCCGGAAAGCTGTCCGCCTGCTGGAAGTAGCGCCGAGGTTGCGCACGAAACATGCCGATACGGTCCTGCTTGTGCTGCTGATGGAGGATGCACAGACCGCGCGCTCGGCCACCGACGCCATCAGCGAGCGCTCCGCCCGCCGGCTGTTCGAACGCCTCGAGGCGCTCGGCGCCGTACGCGAGCTCACCGGCCGTTCCACCTTCCGGCTTTACGGGCTCTGACCATGGCGCGGGCGCCAAAGCAGCCGGAGATATTTGACGCTGAGCTCGACCATTTGCCGGCGGATCTGCGCTGGCGCGAATGGATGGGCCGGGTCGAGGCGGTGATTTTTGCCGCGTCCGAGCCGGTGACGCGCGACGTGCTGGCCCGGGTCGTCGGCAAATCCTGTAGTCTCGATCTGATCATTGACGACATCCGCGAGGAATTGCGCGGCCGTCCCTATGAGCTGGTGTCGGTCGCCGGCGGCTGGCACCATCGGACGCGTCTGGCCTTTGGTGACGCGATCCGGGCCGCCGTTGGGATCAGCGATGCCGCGGTCGCACTGTCGGAGGCCGAATCCTTGGTTCTGACCGCCATCGCTTATTACCAGCCGATCACCCGGGCCGAGCTCTCGACCTTCTTCGGGCGTGAGATCTCGCGCGATCTGATCGGCCGCCTGCGCAGCGTCGGCTTCATCGCCTCTGGTCCACGCAGTCCCCAGCCAGGTGCACCCTATACCTATGTGACGACGAAAGAATTTCTGTCGCAGTTCGGCATGAACAGTCTGCGCGATCTGCCGGACATGGAGGCGCTCGAGGACGCCGGCCTGCTCAGCAAGGAGAAGCTGCTTGCCGGTGACATACCGGTCGCGGGCACCGATCCCGACCCAGACACCAATTTGTTGGATGACGCTGCCGAGGAAATCTGACCTTTTCTCTTCACCCACGCGGTGCCCGGAGCCAACGTTTTAAGAACAGGTATTGTCGGGCATTCTGCAGCGTCGGATATCGACCGCGACCATCATCGCGGAGGCACCCTCAAATGTACCCATAATGGTCATGGCTGCACCTGCTTCGCCGCATCACGTATGCGTTTGATGGCGTCGCTAAGATCATTCCCTCCAGTCAATCGCAGGATCTCGGCGACATAGGCTTTTGTCAGCGGTGTTTCGATGCCGGCCTCTACAGCAGCCTTGAGGTAAGAAATGCCGTCGCTCCCATCGCCCAGCTCTTTTGCGCTGGCCATTGCCATCTCGGCAAGGTCGATCGCTGTCGGAAAGGCGATGGTCGCGCCGATGCGGGTGTAGAATACGGTTGCTACGCCTTCGAAATCTATCAGGTGCTCGATGATGATCGAGTTGGGCGTCGTCTGCCTCGGTGGCGTATAGCTTTTGGTCGAACCAACTTTGTGCAGTTCCCTTCGATAAAGACGGTCGACCGCCTCTTTGGCATCGAGCTCGACCACAAGTATCTCGGCTTTCACGGGGCAGCCCAGTTCGCTAGGGACCAGCGTTGGCGCCCCCTTTCTTGTTCGACTCTGCCGCGCGAACTCCACGGGAAACGGTGTTTGACAGACAATGCGCGAGGTAATGAAGGGCTCGAGTTCGTCACCAGGGTCGCCGATCAGCGATCCATATGCCAATATGCCGACCGTCCCAACCATGCTTGAATCCCCCAGTTCACGATTGCCGACCTTGATTTGTGGCAATCTGCCGTCTATATATACGGCAAGTTGCCAATAACAACAAGGAGGCTGCCATGTCGGTTGCTATTGTCGAGGAAGTCGTACGAAAGCTCGGCGGTCAGAGCGTGCTAGGTCAGGTCGTGCGGTCACAAGCTGACTTGGCACTGGCGGTTCGCAACAGGCTCCCACTCTCGGCCCTCCGGGGGCTTAGCCAGGCCGGAATGACTGAGCGGGAAATTGAGACATTTGTGATCCCGCAACGCACTCGCCGTCACCGCGCGGACAAGCAGCAGCCATTGACCGTGGATGAGTCGGATCGCACTGTCCGGTTCTTGCGCGTCCAGTCTCTGGCCGAGCAGGTCTTCGGTGATCAGGAAAAGGCGAACCGCTGGCTTCGTCGACCGCTCCTTGAACTCGGCAGTGAGACGCCAATCGTGGTGGCACAGACCGAAGCCGGTGCGCGCGTGATCGAGACCATCCTCGGCAAGATCGCCTGGGGCGCCGCCGCCTGATGTTGCTCTGGCGTCTGTCAGGCAAACAGTATGCTCGGGCACTCGACGGCGGTTATGGTCTTCATTTTGACGGACGCTGGAACACCGTCGGCCATGCGGTCACCTACTGTGCTACTTCTCCCGCCCTCTGCGTTCTCGAGAAGCTCGTCCATGTCGAGGATCCGGCGCTCCTGCCGGAATTCGTCATGGTCACATATGAGCTGCCGGACACGGTGACGATAGAAAGCCTTGAACTGTCGGATCTACCGCCGGACTGGCGTCGTTATGAGGCTTGGAGTCAGGAAAGGGGAGACGAATGGCATGAAGGGCGCTCCAGTCTTTTGTTGCGTGTGCCTTCGGTCATTGTGCCTGTCGCCAATTCCCCGGACGCAAATGTGCTGATAAATCATGGCCATCCGGCTGCAGCCGACATCCGGGTCGTCGGCCAGGAAGCCTTTTCGCTCGATCCCCGACTATTTTGAGCGCGTTAAACGCCTCTTCCAAATAGGCCGACCGTAATCGCCTATTACCAGTCAATCACACACGCGAAGCTCTCGACCTCCGTCGGGAGCGAGATTTCGTACAAGCGCCCCTCGCCGCGCGCGAAGTCACTTCTTCGGTTTCATCTGCGGACGCGCCGCCTCCGCCGCGTCACCCTCCGCCTTTAGATCGGCGATCAAGGTTTCAAGTTCAATGATATGTGCGGTGAATTCGTGGGGAGCCGGTACTGCGACCGTATCAGCAGCCGGATTGTCGTGACTGTGGGTGTTCGCCCTGGTCATGCCCTCATGGAAACGGATGGCCAATTCGTCTGACAAACGGACGTAACGAAGCAACTGGGTTTGAACGACGTCTACGCCGCGCCGGACAATGTCACGGAAAATCACCTCCTCGACGACGCGTTCATAGGTGTCGCGCAACCGGCCATATAGGTTCTTAACCTCTATCTCGTAGTCGGCTGGGCTCGCAGCATGAATCTTGGCCAGCGGCACTGCGTCGTTCTTTATCCGCCCAATTCGCTTAGCGACATTCAATCCCTTCCAGACCATACCGGCGTCATCTACCTTGCCGGCGGCAACCTTGTCGCTGAAAAGGGCAACGGTGACAGGCTCAATGCCTACTGCGTCCGCGGTCCGAGAGAGTTCATTGAAGAAAATGATGTCGTGGGTAAACACAATGACCTGTCGCTTCGTTGCCTCCTCCGCTATCCGCTCGGCCACTTTGGAGCTTCTGTTGCGATCGAGGGAGGACACCGGATCGTCGATCACGATTGGGCCCGAGCCATCGGTCAGGGCGACCTCAGTCAAGAATCCAGCCAAGGCCAGGGCGCGTTGTTCGCCTTCGCTCAGGATCTCCGATGTCACCTTCGTCAGCTTCGTTTTGGGATCAACCTCGAATTCCGCCTTCGTCTGACCGCTCTTGCGCGCCAGCCCGACATTCAGGTGTGTAATATCGAAACGTGCACGCTCGTTGTCGAAGCGGGTGATCACAGCGGTCGTGAGATGCGTGTCCAGCAGCTCGTTGGCGCGCTGCGTGATTCCTCTCGTCTGGACGTCACCAAGAGCCTTCGCATATGCATCGTCTAGGACGAGCAAATCGCGACGGGTAACGAGTTTCGACTTGTTCGCGGCCAGCGTCTTGCAGTCTTCGAGATTTGCTTTTTCTGAGGCGAGCTTGGCGCGCTCTTCGGTGTTACCGGCCTGCGCCAGCCCTTCCTTCTCGGTTTTCAGCTTGAGTGCGAACGCCTTCACCTTCTCCGTCGAGATGACTATCGGGGGGACCGCATCGCTCTCCTCGCCGCGCAGCCGAGCGAGCGCGATGCTGCGGCGCTTCACGGCCGATGCCTGAAAAGTCGAGAGTGTGTCAGCCAATGCTGCATCACGTTTTCGTACCTGCTCGAGGCGATCCGCAAAGTCCGCTGCGCGAAGGCAGGTCAGTTCGTCTATTTTCGCGAGCGCGTCCAAGGCTGCCTGCTCCGCCGTCATCGCAGCGGCATCAAGCGTGTCGTCCATGAACTTTTGAAAGCGCTGCATCCGACTTGCACCATCCGGCAGCAGTGGCTGCTGGCACAACACACAAGCTGCCGCGCCGTCATCGGCCACCAATATGGGAAAGGTCTGTCCCGTGTAGGCTTCCTTCACGGAGTAATCTCTTGCCGCAGCCCAGAGTGCCCGCCAGGTGTCACTGCCGACACCCGGGAGCGGCTCGTCGGTGAATAATTCGCCCGCAGCAAGTGTGGCCGCCTGACGCGCCGCAACCGAAGCTGCGCGAAGGTTTGCAAGCCTCTCCAATGCAGTGTCGATGAACGCAGTTCCGACGACCTCGCACTCCACCACAAGGGAATCTACCCATTTCGAAAGCGCGTTTACGTCGGCGGCGGCCGCTACGCCGGCAGACAAGGCGGCCGTAATCTCGTCGAGGCGTTGTTGATCCCCTTCGCTGAATGCCGCGGCCGCATCGATCTGGGCGTCGGTCGTGGATTTGCTCAGGGCCTTATCGAATTGCTGGGCTGTGGTCTCGCGCTGGGGGGAGAACGCGATTGTCGTCAGGCTGACCTTGTCGCCGACTTCCGCAGCGCGTTCACTCTCCAGCTTCTCTTTCAAGCCCAGACAAACGGAATTGAGGCGATGAGGCAGAGCGAGCCCAAATGGCAGGAAACGTATCTGGTTTCCGCCATCGACATAGAGTTGTGCGGACGCGGTATCGAAGACGGCAACTTGCATGAGTTGCGGCGATGCGTTTGCTCCCGGCGACCACGGGATCGTGGTGTCGCCGGTGCCAGCGTCGATCACGATCTCGGCCGTCTGTGGGCCGGCCACATCCCCATAGACGTCGGCCAAAACCTTAAGCTTCGCCGGATTTTCGACGCGGGTTCTGCAGGCAGTTCGCAGGATCCGCACAAAGCCGCTCTTTCCGCTTCCGTTTCGGCCATACACTATTGTCAAAGCTTTCGGGCAAAACGTCAGTGACGCATTTGCCGTCAACCGATTCACATTCTGGACGTTCGCGATGCCCTTCAGGATGATCGGCTGGTGCTTTCCCCCGCCAAAATGAGCCTTCGTGAACGGGACAGCTTTCGGCGCCGCGACGGAAAGCTTGAATCCGGCCGCTGATTTGACCATTGTAAGCAATTCACTGACATCAGCCTCGGTCAGGTCGTTGCTGGTGGCGAGGCGTCTTAAAGCGTCCTGCTTCCAGGGAGAGAGCTTGTTTGACCATTCCAGAACGTCGTCGATCGGCTCCCCAGCCATAGTCTTCCCCCCAAACGCGATTCTTTATTCTTCCTGCTAATACTCTGATTGCATCTACACAACTCAATATCATGCCTGTCACTCTACATGTAAACGCCAGTTACAAGATGTACTCGCCCTAAGCAATTTCATGAATTTTCACTGTCGGCACAACTTGCGCAGCAATCTCGCATAGATGCCGATGATGGGTCAGGTAAACCACCTGTCCGACTTGAGCCATTTGTCCGAACAGTCGTAACACCTCCTCGGAGCGCGGCTCGTCGAAGGTTTCCATGATGTCGTCCGCGATGAAGGGAACCGAGGGGCGCGCCGTCGCGAACTCCTCGTAGCCGGCCAGGCGCAGCGCCAAGTATAGCTGGAACTGGGTACCCTTGGACATCTCGACCGCCAGCTTGGAGCCTCCATGCCGCGACAGGCCGATCAGAGCTTCGCGATCCTTGTCGGGCCGGGTGGCAAGGCCGGTATATTCGTTGCGGGTGATCAGCCGGAACGCTTCGGATGCCCGGTTCATCATCGCGCTGCGGTGTTTATCGCGATAGGCGCGAATGCCGTGCTCAGCGACGAGGCTTCCGCTTTTGAGGCGAAGATAGCGCAGCGCCAGGTCCTCGATTTCCAGAAGCGATGTACGCCGGGCCGCCTCAAGGCGGGCAGCGGCATCATCGCCGTCGATGGCGGTCAAGCGATCAGCAGCACGCGCTCTGTCCGCGAAAAGGTTCTTTGATCGGCCGTCGAGATCTTCAATTCGCGTGATGAGCTCGGCCTGTTCCCGCTGCAGTTCTGCCAAATCGACATCAACAAGGTCGGCCATGGCAGCCTCCAGCGATAGCAGTTGCATGTCGCCAACAATCTGCCGTTCGAGCCTGCCCTGATACTCGACCAGTTCGTCTCTTTTCCGGCAGCGTTCGAGAGCTTGCCGAACATCCGCAAGGGTGTCGGTCTGGAAGAAGTCGGTCAGTTCCTTCCTGTGTGCGGCATGGACCGTGATATCATCGTCAAGCCGCTCACGTTCGGTCGCGAGTTCGACAAGGGTCTGGTCCCGTTCCAGCCGCTTCGCTTCGACCCGTTTTGCTTCCTCACGCCGTCGGAGCATGGCCTTGGCGGCGTCAAGCGGAGCGCTGCCGTCGAATGTGTCACCGAGAGCGTCATGCAGCAGGGCAACGGATTCAACGAAAGACTTCCGGTCGACCTCCATGGAGTCGATGCGATGAAGCAGATCATCCTTCTCGCGTAGGGCTTCCGGCAGGCCGGCGAGCGCGTCGAGAAGCTCACGGACGGCGCCGACATTTCCTTCTCCGTTGAACCAGGTGTTTTCGAGAGCGGCCGACCAATCTGTCAGCCACACATCGGATGCAGCGATGGCTTCGTCGAGCTCCGTCTTCCGTCGAGCTGCGGCAGTTTCCAGTTCACTGACGCGCTTTTGGGCGTCCTGCCGTTTCATCTGCATCGCAGCATGGTCCGCAAGGATGGTGTCGGCGGCCTGCATCAGAGCCGCCACGTCCAGACCATCGACATCAATCCCGACGCTGATCAGGGTCGCCAGAAGCGTATCCTGCCCCCTTGCGAGCGTAGCTTTGGCGTCTTCGGCGTCAGTCAAGGCCTGGCGCAGATCATCCCATGCGGTCAGCGCCGAGGTACGGGCTTCAGCCCATCGGTTGATCCTTGTCAGCCATGACGCGACGGACGCATCATCATCCAGATCGATTTCCGGTGGCGTTTCGGTTCTGATCTCGCCTCGCAATGTCTGGAGTTCGTCGTCAACGTCCCGCAGCAACTGACGTTGCCGGTCGAAGCTTGCCCTATTTACTGCCAGCCCGGCGGTCAGGGAGCGCAATTCCTCGAGTTGCCTGGCGCTATTCAGACGCGCGGCCGCAGCTGCGTCGGTCGCTCGCATGCGGATATCAAAGCGATCAGCCGTTTCCCGGTCGAGCACCGACAGGTGCTGTGCCCAGGCGTCATCTCGTTCCAGAAGGGCGGCCTTCGCCTCCTCATCATCCATGATGTCGATCGTGTCGCGGAGTGTAGCCAAACGTGCGGTATCTTCTTCCTGCTTCGTCGAGAGCTCTCGATCACGCTCTGCGATTTGCGAGCGACGCTTCTCCAATTCGCTGTAAGTCAACCTCCAGGATTCGACGCGATCAGTAGCGGGCGGCGAGATGCGCCGGAGAGCGTCACCGTCACCGGCCCATGGGTGCATTTCAATCGCGGTATCATCGAAGGCTTGGCGTTTTGCTGGGACAGCCCGCTCGGCAAGTCTGAGTTCGGCAACAAGGTTGCCGTCGCGCAAGCGGCGCAGCACCGACTGAAGCTGGGCTATCTTGCCAGCATCGATCGGGGCGCCCTGGCCATCGAGCGCCTGCCTGTCGCGCTGCTCTTTCTCAACAGCCTGCCGGGCCGTCTCATGCTCTCTTTCGGCAGATTGCCGTGCGACGTCGACGCCGGACTTCGCGCTGATCAGATCACGCAGAGTCCCGATCGTCGCCGCCGGTATCAGCAGTGATTTCGGATCTTCGATATCTGCCTGACCGAGAGTTGCCAGGATGAGATCGATCTTGCGGTCCGATTCCGACAACGCCTGCTTTCGCTTCGGCAGATCTTCCTGGGCGGTCGCATAGCGTGCGGCTGCTTCCGTCAGCTGATCGAGCTTGTCCTCCATCTCAAGCAGACTATCCTCGACTACGAGGCTTTCGAGATCCTTCCGGATCTTCTGCTCGCGCTGCTTAATACTCGACAGCTCAGTTTGCAGACGCGTCTCTTCGACAATCAGGTCGGGAAGTGCGGATGCCCACTCGGCAGGCGGATGGGGGAGGTCCGCATATTCGGAAAGCTGCTCCTCTCCTCGACGGTATTCAGCCGCCAAAGGGTGAGCCCGCAGGACGCGTGTGATCTCGTTGTGACGGGCCTTTGCCGTCCCGATCTCCTTCATGACGGAATCATAGGCGGCTTCAGCTTGCTTGAGCGCGGACGTCAGCGTTCTGTAAGCAGAGGCCTGGACGTCGATATCATCACGCTGCGATTTGAGATCCGCGATCTGGCGCTTGAGGGCGGCGATCTTGGTCGAGCTGGCGCGCTTCCGAAAAATGCCATCAGCCTCAGTGATTGCCGCCTCAAGAATGGAACTGATGCCGGCGAGGCCGGCGCTTGCCGAAAACAACAGCTCCCCCAGATCGCCCTTGCTCTCCAGAATGGCGTTGCCGCCATCTTCCAGCGTCTGATCGTCGAGAGAAAACATCATTCGATAAGAGTCGCGTGTCAGCCCGGCGAGTGGGACGCTCAGCAAGGCCTCGTTCACCGGCTGACCTCGCTCGTTCAGTAGGGAATTGCTGCGCTGCTTGACGCGCTTGAATTCATGCACCTGCCCGTCAAATTCGAGGCATGCGCCGATTTCCATCGCCTTGCCCTGATGCAGGAAGCCGTACTTCGTCCGCTCCTCGATTCCGAACAGCAGGTCGAGATAGGCTGACAGCGAGGTGGATTTGCCCGCCTCATTCAGTCCGTAGACGATGTGCAGATCCGGGGTGCCAGCGACGTGCTCCCCGAAATCGATCGAATAATCGGTGAATTTACCGTAGCGGGTGAGATCGAGCCGGCGCAGGCGCATCAGTTGATCTCCGACGCTTCCGGCTTCAGCCGTGCCAGCATGTCCTCGCTGCCCTCCGTCAACAGATGGTCGACCAGGGCTTCGAACGCGGCCTCGTCATCTCCGCTGAAACCGCGCGCATCCGGTGGCAAGTCATCGCGCAGGTCCTTGACCAAATCACGCACGGCCTCACGAACACCATGCTGGTGAATGATGTCGCTGCGTATCAATTCGCCGAGTTCCAGGACCGGGTCGGCGGAAGCTCCTCCAACAGGTGTGCCGGTCGGCGCCGTGGTCGCGATCTCGATCTTTTCGATCCAGGTCTTGCCCAGACCCTCGGCGCGTTGCTCGGTCTCCGCCAGCAGCAGATCGTGGTCACGCCGCAGTTGCCACGACAGAGGCGTCGCACCCGTCAATCGAAGGCGGCCAACAAGATGGGGCGAGCGTGTCCCGTCGCGTGCGGCACCGATGCTTTGCTCGATGAGTTCGGCCGCCTCTCGCCAGGTTGTGGCAGATGAAAGGTCGACGGGAATACGTTCGAATTGGGCAACGCTCGTCGCGCGCTCTTCTATCGTGAGACTGCGGTCGTCATTGACCGTGACGAGGGTGACGGTCTTCTCGCCAGCCTCGTTGATATCGCGCCCTTGCGGCATGCCGGGCATGATCACCATTCGTTCGCCGGTATGTTGGGAGCGAACATGGACGTGCCCCAGGGCCCAGTAGTCGAAGCCCCAGCCATGAAGGTCGGATGCCTTGCAGGGTGCATACAGGTCGTGGCCGGCTGCTCCCGCCAGGCTCGTATGCATGATGCCGATATTGACACAGTCGGGAGTGGGGCGGTGATATTTTCCCAGCAGGCTTTCCGGGGCATGAGTATTGGCGAAACTCAGTCCGTGAACGGAAATGGCGAGGTCGCCTCGGGAAAGATTGATCGCCTCGGCACGCCCGCTGTATTTTGTGACCGATGGCGGCAAGATGAGTTCATGGGTGATCCGCGACATAGCGTCGTGATTGCCGCGGATGATGAAGGTCGCAATGTCGGCTTCATGAAGCCGCTGCATCTCACTTGCCAGGAACCGGGCGGTCTTCATCGACGTCTGATCGCCATCGTATAGATCGCCGGCGATGATCAGTGCATCGACCTGTTCATCGATGCAGAGATCGACAATGGCGATCAGGGCCTGGCGCGTCGCGTCGCCAACCAGCTCGGCGAGATCACCATTGCGCATTGCCAGCGAGCGCAATGGGGAATCCAGGTGAAGATCAGCTGTGTGAATAAATCGAAAGGGCATGGGACGGTATGTGGCTTCAGGACGCGTTAATCGGCGATAGTCTATCTTATCTTCGCCATTGCCAAGCGTTTGGAGTACGATCGCGGTTTGGTCCCGTACTTGTCCACGCTCTAAACATGTTCCGCGCTCCTGGCGGATGAATACTTGTGCATCCGACAATTGTCCGGCGGATATTATGGATGAGGTAATGTCTTGCGGCTGGCAGGGGAAGATTCTTTGTGACGAAAGTCGTGCCCCTGCTATAAAGTATGAAAAAGCTGGTCGCCGTAGGGGGGGAAGGGCGTCTTGGAATGGCTTATCATTATTGTAGGGCTGGTTGTCTGGCTCATTTACAGGGGCGCAAAGGCTGGTAAGCTTAAAGAGCAAGGACGTTCTCAGCGTGCTGCTCCGTCAGTTCAATCTGATCGTGGAGAGGCGTATCGAACTGGACCATGGAGCAGCGCGAGACAGAGCTTTCAATCAAGCCCGCGCTCGAGGAACAGTTCGCCTGCCCGGTGGGTGCAGTCTGGTGAGAGCGTAGTTGTTGGGGGCTTTTCGCTCACGGATGGCTTGTTCTACCTCGGCGGTCTCCTTCCCGGACAGAGCAACGGGTCGTGTGGCAACTGTGTTGTAGACCCCGAAGCGAGAGTTGCGTCGGGAGGCGAAGACCGCGAAGGGCGCACGATTCCCTATTGGCCATCGTATCAGTCGATCTCGCCCGTTGCCCGCAGAACCTATTTGTCGTGGCTGGCAGCTGGGCGGGACGATCCCTCGATCGGGATCGGCTACGTGTTTCTGTACTTCTACGGCATCGAGCGGAGGATGTTCGTAGACCAAGCGTCGCATGATGCGCCGGTTCTCATCGCGGAGGTGCGCCGGCTTCTCGATATTTATGGCAGCAACGGATCGTTCAGGGGCTACGCATCGAAATTCCTCGATGCCGCCGAACTGGTTCAGGGTCCCGAAATCTATCGTCCGCCGCTACGGGCGGATCTGCGAAACGGATACGAAATTCCTCTTTCCGTCCGGCTTCACTTGGGGAGGAAGCTCGCAGCGAAGCAGCCGCTCGACGGCACCGACGCACTGCTGTGGCTGCTGTCCCTTCCCGACACCAATCTCCGTACCCCGGCGACTCGCTGCTTCGAGGAGTTGGCCGAACTTTGGGCTTCCCGGTTCACAGCCCGCTACCCTGCCGGTCTGAAGGTGAACGCGCCGAAGACCCGGCTCAAGCTCGACTACCGCGCCGCGAGCGGTGGGTTCGAATGCCGCATCGACATGAGCGACGGGACCGGGCCTCTGCCGGACATCGCGGCGGTCTCTGCACCGTTGGACAGCCTCCGGGACATGCTGAACGCCTGCACGGAAGAACTGGCCCCGTACAGCCGTCTCCTTGGCAGGAACCCCAACGCCAAAGGCACCATCGAAGCGACCTTCCTTCTGCCTCCGGAACTGCTCGCATCGCCAACAGCAATGGGAACAGCGCTTCTAACGAAGATCGAGCAGATATTTGGCGACCGCAAAGTCGCCGGTGTCCGGGTCACCCAACTCGCGAAAGCCCTCTCGCTCGACGTCGAGCCTAGTGGAAAGTTGCCCTCCGGACTGTGCAATCAGATCGGGGCCTTCCTTGATCGGATCGACATCGGGATGGAACCGGACCGGAGATACGGCTCGCGAAACCTCGAAGCTGACGGATATGTCCTGCTCTTCAGGGCACCTGGAGGTGCCAAAGTCGACGGAGATGCCCCGGCATATGTGGCTGCGAAGGCCATGGTGGACGTCGCGGTGCTTGCGGCTGCTGCCGACGGCAACATCGAGGCGCCCGAGTACGAGTCCATCAAGACCGAAATCCGCGCCATGCCGGATCTGGGCGGGATCGAACGTGCCCGTCTGATCGCATACGCGAGCACCCTTCTGAAGGATGTCCCCGGTCAGCAGGGCGCCCTCAATAAGATGAAGAAGCTCGCCCGGCCCGTTAAGGAGGCGGTCGTGAGGTCAGCAACGGCTGCGATCCTCGCCGACGGTCATGCTGGTCCGGACGAGGTGAAGTTTCTCGAGCGGCTGTATCGGACGCTGGGATTCCCGATCGAAGGCGTATACGCCACGCTTCACCGGGGCTCGGTCGTGATCGATGAACCGGTGGCGGTCGCGGCCGAACAGCGCGCACCGGGCGTTCGTATTCCGCCACCCCCGATTGAGGCTGGTCCAGCCACAGGGGTGAAGATAGACCACGCGCGTCTTGAGCGGCTCCGGTCAGAAACCGCGGCCGTGTCGGAGCTGTTGGCTAGCATTTTCGTCGAAGAAGCGCCTGCGTCCATACCAGAGCCGACGGTTCTTGCACCAGTTGGGGAAAGGCCCGTGCGGTTTCCGGGACTGGATGCCGCCCATGCCGCCTTGCTCGACCGACTGCAAAAGAGCGAGGGCATGGATCGTTCGGAACTGGATAATTTCGCCAGGGACCTCCGGCTGTTGCCTGACGGGGCGATCGAACGGATAAATGACTGGGGCTTCGATCGATTTGATGAGGTCCTGATCGAAGAAGACGAGCGGGTGACGATACCAGATCATCTCCGTGAGGCATTGCGAGAGGCAGAAGCAGCAGAATGACCAAGGCCGCTCCCATCAAGCCCCGCGACCGTGACGTCATCCTCCAGGCGCTGGCAGCCGGAGTGGTGCCGCGAACTGGGTTGAGACACGTGCAAGTCGGCCGGGCGGACGAGGTAGGTGCACTCGTCAGGGACATTGATCGCCTCGCCGATGGGGGATCAGCGATCCGGTTCGTCATAGGTGAGTACGGCGCCGGGAAGACCTTCTTTCTGAACCTAGTCCGACTTATCGCTCTTGAGCGGAAGTGTGTCACCATTCACGCGGACCTCGCTCCCGACCGCCGCATCCACGCGTCTGCGGGACAGGCGAGGGGCCTTTATGCTGAGGCGGTTCGTAACATGGCGACCCGGACCAAGCCGGACGGCGGGGCACTGGCAAGCGTCGTCGAGCGTTTCGTCACGGACTGCATGAACGAGGCCAGTCAGAAGGCGCGGCCCGTGGAGGCTGTGATCGATGAGCGGCTGGCGCACCTGCAGGAACATGTCGGCGGCTACGACTACGCGACCGTGCTGAAGGCCTACTGGCGGGGAAGCGAAGAGGGCGACGAAGTTCTCAAGGCAGCGGCGCTCAGATGGTTGCGCGGCGAGTTTTCTACCAAGACGGAGGCGCGCCAGTCGTTAGGAGTGCGTAACATCATTGATGACGACGGCGTCTACGACGCCCTCAAGCTCCTCGCGGCCTTTGTGAAGCTCGCCGGTTATTCCGGCCTGCTGGTCGTCTTCGACGAAATGGTGAACCTGTACAAACTTCAGAGCAGCCAGGCCCGGAACCAGAATTTCGAGCAGATCCTGCGGATGCTGAACGACGTGTTGCAGGGCAATTTCGGGGGGATCGGATTCGTTTTTGGCGGCACGCCCGAGTTCCTCATGGACACGCGCCGCGGGCTGTACAGCTATGCGGCGCTTCAGTCCCGTCTTTCCGAGAATGCCTTCGCGCAGGGCGGGCTGATTGATCTTTCCGGCCCGGTTCTCCGGCTTCAGAGCCTCACACCTGAAGACCTGATGATCCTCCTGTCGAACATCCGACTTGTCTTCGCATCCGGCGACCCTGCTGCTCATCTTGTGCCCGATGAAGCGCTTCCCGCCTTCATGGACCACTGCAACCGCCACGTCGGCGAAGCATACTTCCGGACTCCCCGGAACACGATCAAGGCGTTTGTTCAGTTTCTGGCGGTTATCGAGCAGAATCCGGGCACGCAGTGGCACGATCTCATCGCGCGAGTAGAAATAGCTCCTGATGCCGAGGCTGGCGGGCAGGGGGATGCAGAACAGACGGGTGACGGCGGAGACGACGAACTTGCCTCAATCCGGCTCTGAGATGTCCGGATTCGACAGGCTGCACCCTGAAATCCGGCGCTGGATATGGGAGCAGAAGTGGGAAGAACTGCGGGACGTCCAGGATCGCGCGATCTCCGCAGTCCTCGACACCGAAGCGGACGTTCTGATCGCTGCCTCGACAGCTGCGGGCAAGACCGAGGCGGCGTTCCTTCCCGTGCTTACGAAGGTCGCCGATCGAAAGGGCCGAGGTTTCTCGGTCTTGTACGTCAGCCCGCTCAAGGCCCTGATCAACGACCAGTTCCGGCGGCTGGATCAACTGGCCGAGCGACTGGAGATCGATACTGTCCGCTGGCACGGCGACGCGCCGCAATCGGCAAAACAACGCGCGCGACGTGATCCGCGCGGAGTGGTCCTGATCACCCCCGAATCCATAGAGGCCATGCTGATCCGTCGGCCTGGGGACGCGAAGGCCATGCTGGGGTCGCTGGACTTCATCGTCATCGATGAGCTGCACGCCTTCCTCAAGGGTCCTCGGGGGCTCCATCTGGCGAGCCTCCTACGGCGTATCGATGGACTGTCTGGCACGCCCGCGCGACGGATCGGCCTGTCGGCAACCATAGGCGACCTTGCCGTCGCCGCCCGCTGGCTCAATCCCGGTCAGCCGGATAACGTGAGGGTGGTGGAGTCGTTAGCGGACTCCCCGGAACTCAGGCTGCAGGTCAGGGCATATAGCGACCCCGAAGGGGTCGAGGATGCCGACGGGCTTGAGGCCGAAGAGCGGCAGGTCGCGCTGGACCTGATTGCCGATCACATGTTCTCGGTGCTCAGGGGGGCGAACAATCTGGTGTTCGCGGGCTCGCGAAAGCGGGTAGAGGCGCTGGCGGACCGTCTTCGCACGAGATCGGAAAATGCTTCGGTTCCGAACGAATTCTATCCCCATCACGGCAGCCTCTCCAAGGAGCTTCGCGAAGAACTGGAAGACCGATTGAAGAAGGGCGACCTGCCGACGACGGGCGTCGCGACCACGACGCTGGAACTGGGCATCGACATCGGGTCGATAAAGTCGGTGGCGCAGGTGGGTGCGCCGCGATCGCTTTCCTCCCTGCGACAGCGCCTTGGCCGAAGCGGCAGAAGACGCGGGGTTCCCGCCGTTCTCAGGATTTACGTGCGGGAGCACCTTCTTAGCAAAGGGTCCGACCCGGTAGACCATCTGCGCCTTGAGACCGTTCGAGCAGTTGCGGCCGTTCGCCTTCTGGTAGAGCGTTTCGTCGAGCCGCCATCGATCGATGCGGCGATCGCCACCGTTGCGCTGCATCAGACCCTTTCGGTGATCGCGCAGGAAGGCGGAGCGAGGGCCGGCGCACTCTATCAGGTCCTCTGCTCGTCCGGCCCGCTGTCGGCGCTGACGAAAGCCGATTACGCCCAACTCCTCCGCGGGATGGCCTCCATGGAACACCGGCTTGTCGAGCAAGCTCCCGACGGGACAATCATGTTGGGCGAACAGGGCGAAAAGCTCACCGCTTCACGTGACTTCTACGCCATATTCTCGACCGATGAAGAGTGGCGCCTGGTGTCGGCAGGACGCACGCTCGGCACCATTCCGATCTCCAACCCGGTTGGCGTCGGTGTCGTCATTGCCTTTGCGGGACAGCGCTGGCGGATCGAGACAGTGGATGACCGTGGGAAGGTCCTCGAAGTCGTGCATCACCGCTCCGGGAAAATTCCCAAGTTCGATAACGTCATGAACGAGCCCGTCCACGATAGGCTCTCGGCAGAGATGAGAGCAGTCCTGCAGGACACGTCGCTTCCCAGCTTCCTGGACCATGCGGCGAGGGAGTATCTTTCAGAGGGCCGGGTGGCGTTCAGACAACTCGGTCTTGATTCCGGGAGCCTGGTTTCCGCTGGGAAGGACACGCATGTCTTTACATGGCACGGCACCGACGTGAACGCAGTGCTCGGGTTCGCCTTCGGGTCGGCTGGGCTCGACTGCGCGATCCTCGACGTGGGCGTGACTGTCTTGGATACCCAGCCGGACGTAGTGCTGGCGATCATGAAACAGACCGTGGAGAGACCGCCTGATATCGATTCGGTCGCCGAGTTCGTCGAGAGCCTTCAGTCTGCGAAGTTTGATGAAATGGTGCCGGACACCCTCCTGCGACGACTTTGGGCAAAAGGCAGACAGGGCGTTTCTGACCGAATGGTAAATGTAGTTCGGGAGATAGTGCAAGAAGGGCGACTGCGTCATCGGTTGCCTTGATCGTCCTTTCGACGGGGCCGAAGCCATCACCGTCTGCGTCATGCACATGGGTCGGTTCCTCCCCCGGCGCGTAATAGAGCGGACATTAG
This sequence comes from Aquamicrobium sp. NLF2-7, assembly GCF_022359935.1. Classification (NCBI taxonomy): domain Bacteria; kingdom Pseudomonadati; phylum Pseudomonadota; class Alphaproteobacteria; order Hyphomicrobiales; family Phyllobacteriaceae; genus Aquamicrobium; species Aquamicrobium sp. NLF2-7. Next base: position 46,907 of record NZ_JAKSED010000004.1, read on the forward strand.
CTTCGGCTGTTACAGCCGTCCTGAGGGCGGGACCGGCACGCGCTTTGGAAGGTTCCTCCGCCTGTATTCGGGCCACGGGGACATTTATACGCGAGATCTGTACCAGCATCCCGATATTCGCCTGGCCATAATCCTGAGATGACTATCCCAGAAAATGGTTCTGCGAGTGCAAATCAAGTACATCGCGCTCCCGGCGTTCCGGCACCATGCGACCGATCTCTGGCGGCGGATGCTTCGGCGGCGCCGGTGTCAGCGAACGAAAAAGTCCTGAACATGTACCGTAAAACCATCCTCGGTCGCGACGACAATCGCATAAGCCTGCTGCTCGAAACTCACCTCATGGGGCCCGCTGAACTTCAGCGCGGTCTGGTGGTTCGTTCCCCGCAAGGTAGTGCAGGGGATGCCGTGCCAACTGCCATGGCTCAAGCGATGGACATGGCCCGCGAAGATGTGACGGACGTTGCCGTGGCGGTCCAGAACTCGCAGTAACGCATCCGGATTGGAGAGCCGGCATTCGTCCAGCGATTCGATGCCGATCGCATGCGGCGGGTGGTGCATGACGAGCAGCGCGTCCCGCGCGCCGGAGAGCTGGCGATCGAGCCATGCCAGCCGCGCGTCGCACAGCGTTCCGGCGACATGGCCCGGCCACAGCGTGTCGAGCAGGATCAGCCGGGTTCCATCGAGATCGGCCGACGAATGGATGAACCCGTCATCCGCTGCAGTATCCGGGAAGGCGGTGAGGAACGCCGCGCGGTCGTCGTGGTTGCCCATCATGAAGCGGTGCGGCGGCATGAGCGTGTCGATCCGCCGGGCCAGCGCCGCGTAGGCGGCAAGCTCGCCGTCATTTGCAAGGTCGCCCGCGAATACGACCAGATCCGCGTCCGGCTGCTCGCGGTTGATCGCGTCGATACAGGCATCGAGACCAGCGAGCGGGTCGAGGCCGTGAACCCGTTCTCCGGGGGTGGCGAGATGAAGGTCGCAGACGATCACCAGTTTCATGCAGGACGCCCTTTCTCGCCTTCGATGAGATCGAGCAGCGGCGCGCGGAGTTGCGGCGCACAGGCGATCACCCTGCCTCCGGCCAGCAGGTCGCTCTCGTCGAGGAAGTCGTTTGCCCAGCCGCCGGCCTCGCGCACGATGCACTGGGCCGCGAGGCAGTCCCATGCATTCATGTGCGGTTCGTAATAAGCGGCGAGGCGGCCGCAGGCGACATGGGCAAGGCTGAGTGCGCCGGAGCCGCTGCGCACGAACATGCCGCCGGCCCCAAGCAGGCGTTCGACGAAGCCCGATATGGCCTGAGGCGGTACGCGCGCATTCGCGCCGACAGATGTCAGGCCATGCTGGAGATCCGTCGCAATGTCGACCGAGATCGGGCGGCCATTGAGGAACGCGCCGTCCCCCGCGGCGGCGGTGAACAGCTCACCGGAGGTGGGGTCGAGTATGAGTCCGGCGGCGGTCTGTTTGTCCTTTAGGAGGGCAAGCGCGACGCACCAGCTGCGAAGGTCGTGCAGGAAGCAGCTGGTTCCGTCGATGGGATCGACGACCCATGTATAATCGGACGCGCCCGGTGTCAGGCCCGTTTCCTCGCCGAGGAAGCCGTCCTCGGGAAACGCGGCAGCGATGCGTTCGCGCACCAGCTTCTCCACCGCACGGTCGGCCTGCGAAACGACATCCTGGCCGTTGGCCTTGATCTCGACCTGCAGCGCCGACAACCGGCCGAAATGGTCCAGCGCGAGCGCGCCGGCATCGCGGATGACGGCGCGGGCGGTTTCGAGGCGTGCCTGGAGAGCGGTGTCGGGTAGCATTTCCTATCCTTTCAGGGCGGCGCTGTCGCGCCGGATGAAGACGGGCTGCAGCTGGACGATCGAGGGCGGGGCGGCCGGATCGGCCAGCCGCCGTTCCATCTGGGCGATCGCCTGGGCAGCCATCTCGTCAGGGTCCTGGCGGAATGTCGCCAGCCGATAGGCATCCCAGGAAGCCTCAGGAATGTCGTCGAAGCCGATGACGGACAGGTCGGATGGCACACCGACGCCGCCGCGCCGCGCCACATCGATCAGGCCGATGGCGATCAGGTCATTGACGCAGAAGATCGCCTGCGGTCGGTGGGGACCGCCGAGCAGGACGGAGCCGGCGGCCTGGCCTCCGGCATAGTCGGCATCGGCTCCCCGCGCCTCGGCCACGCTTGCACCCAGCCGGTGGGCCGCCGCGATAAAGGCGCGCTCACGTTCGACGATACTGGGCGTGGCAGAGGCCGAGCCGGCGAGGCCGAGCCGGGTGTAGCCGCTGCGAACGAACATCGCCGCGGCCTCCGATGCCGCTTCGGCGTTGTCGAGGCGAACGTGATCGCATCCGGGTTCCGACCGCCCGATCATGACGAGCGGCTGGCCGTTTTGACGGGCCAGCTCGACGAAGGACGCTGGCGGCGAGCCCGACAGGATGATGGTCGCCTCCGCGCGGTAGCCGAACAGAGCACTGTGGGCGGCTTCCATTTCCTGCGCGTTGCTGCCGGTATTGATGAGAAAAGGAATATTGCCGCGCCGGATCAGGGCACGGGTGAGTGAAGCCACGAGATGCGCGCGAAATCCAACCTCCGGCCTGGTCACCACCAGCCCGATGAGCCGGCTACGGTTGGCGAGCAACCCGCGCGCGAGGTCGTTGACCTGATAACCGAGTTCGACCGCCGCCTTCATGACCCGCTCGCGGGTCTCCGGTGCGATGCTGGCGCCGGGCGTGAATGCGCGCGACACGGCAGAGCGGGAGACTCCAGCGCGTTTCGCGACCTGCTGGGCGTTGACGAAACCCGGGGCGGTTGGTCGGTCCTGCGTCTTCAATGCCCCACCTTTGAAAGCACGTCGGATTTCAGGAAGCGTTCGACCACCAGCATGAAGCCGACGGACGGGATCAGAAGCAGCAGCGCTGTGATGGAGGCGATCTGGTAGTTGCCACCGGCGCTAGCGGTATAAAGAAGAAGCGGCATCGTGTTCACATCCGGCGCGCCGACGAAGTAGCTGCCTGTGAATTCGTCAAGGGATTCGAGAAACACGAAGATTGCACTGGCCAGCAGGCCGGGAGCCGCCAGCGGCAGCGTCACGTCCCTGAAGGCGCGCAGAGGCCCCGCGCCGATCGAGCGCGCCGCGTCCTCGAGTTCCCGGTCGATGGCGGAGAAGGCGGCAGTCGCGATCCAGACCGCATAGACGAGCCCGTGCGTGACATGCACCAGCACGACGCCGGTGACCGTGCCGTTCAGGCCGATCTGGTAGAACAGGCGCGCGATGTTGACGTAGACCGGCAGGTTCGGGAATGCCTGCGGGATTAGGAAGGCAAGCAGGATCAGCGCGCGAAAGGGCAGCTTCAGCCGCGCCAGCGCATAGCCGGCTGGCACGGCGAGCGCCATCGCGACGAGGACGGTCAGCATCGCCACCACCACGCTGTTGGTAAGCGATTCCATAGCCGTGCCGCGCGGCGAGAACACGCGTGCCCAATAGCTGAAACCGTATTCCAGCGGCAGCGTGTGGGGGAAATACCAGCGCTCGGTGAATGTCCACAGCAAGAGGTTGGTCAGCGGCCCAAAGATGGCGAAGGCGAGAAGACCGAGCACGACGGCGCGCGGTATCCACCACAGGTCGATACGGAACGCCTGGCGAGCGGGAGCGTGGGAGATGGTGCTCATGACCGTTCCCTCATGGTCTGGCGCAGGTAGAACCAGCCGACGCAGGCGGATGCGGCAAGCGAGATGAGTCCGAGCGCGTTGGCCACGCCATAGTCGCCATAGGCGTTGATGCGGAAGGCGATGTCGGCAGTGATCATCGTGGGCGACTGTGCGTTGATCATCAGCGGCACCGACAGCACTGACATCATTGTGACGAAGGAGAGCACGAGCCCCACCATCAGCGTCGTCGCCACCTGCGGCACGACGATCTCGACGAGAATGCGCAACCGGGAGGCGCCAAGATTGCGCGCGGCCTCGATGTTACTGCGGTCCACCGCCGCCATCGCACCGGACACCAGCAGCGCCACGAAAGGCGTCTGTTTCCATACGAAGGCGATGACGATGCCCCGCCAGTCAAGGAAGCTCAAGGCCTGCAACGGGGTGATCAGGCCGATCTCGATCAAGATGTTGTTCATCAGGCCGTTTTTGGCAAGGAACGTTCGCAGGATCTGGCCGACGACGATAAACGGGATGAACAGCGGCCAGCGATAGAGCCAGCGCAGGATGGCGACGGCGCGCGGGTTTTCGCCCAGCACCAGATAGCCGCCAATGGCGACGGACATTACGCCGATGATCGCAGTCGAGAGCGAGACAATCACCACCGTGAAGACGATGTCGGACGTATAGAGCTCGAACGATTTGACGAAATTGCCGAGGCCGAAACCGCCGTCGACCTGAAACGCGCCGACGACCGAGGTGGCGAGCGGCACCACGAATAGAAGCACGATCACCGCCAGCGCGGGCAGCACGAGCAGGAGGCCGAAAAGGCGGGAGGTCGTGGTGTTGGTCATGTCGGTCCCGTGAGATGAGAGCCGCCCGGCGCGTGGCGGGCGGCTCTCATGATTGGTCGGCTCAGTTGGTGACGTGACGCTCGTAGGCTTCGAGGATCGCGTTGTTATAGGGCGCGATCGGGAAAGGCTTGCCGAGCTTGGCCAGATCATCCGGGGTCACGTCGGTGAACAGCTTGTTCCAGGTCGCCTCGTCGAGCTCGGCCTGAACGTGCTGGGCGTCGATGCCCGGATACCAGTTGAAGCGCTTGACGATGCCCTCGGCCTGCACCTTCGGGCTGGTCGCCAGCTCGACAAACTTCTCGGCCAGTTCCTTGTTCGGCGCGTGTTGCGGGATCACGTAGTGCATCGGCTGGCCGGGCATGCCGGGGGTCGGCAGGACCAGCTTGAATTCGGGTGGCAGCTGGCCGTTGGCTTGCCAGGAGTAGAACATGTCCACCCAGACCGGGCCGATGGCGATCTCGCCGCGCGATAGCAGGTCGAGCGTGCCCGCATTGCCCGGCGTCAGCGTCGCGTTGGTGGTGAACTCGGCGAGACTGTCGAAGGCGCCGTCCCATTTGCCGGTTTCTGCTTCCTCGAAGGGGCCGTTCATCAGCTTGTCGGCGTCGCCGTCGCCGAAGGCGTAGATCCAGCCCATCACGAAGCTGACGCCCGACGCGCCGCCCTTGATGCCATTATAACCGAACTGCTTCGGGTTTTCCTTCGCCCAGGCCGCGACTTCCTCGTAGCTCTCTGGCGGGTTGGGCAGCAGCGCCGGGTTGTAGGCAAGCGCCGCCTGGCTGTTATACATGGGCATGACATAGCCCTTGACGTTAGAGCCCAGCGCCATGTCTGCATTGGAACGCGTCACCAGCTTGCCGGTGGCGATGCGGTCGCGATAGGCGCCGAGATAGGCGCCCTCGATCATCGGGCCGACGAACTTCTCATGCACGATGGCGACGTCGGTGTCCCAGATCTGGGCGTTGGCCTGCTTCTGCGCTTCGAAACGCTCGACGATCTTCTGCGAACCCGCATCTCCGGGGCCGGTACCGACCGCGCGGACGGTGTTGCCGGGATTCTGCTCCTCGAAGAGCGGTCCGAGATATTCGTTGATGTAGTCGACCATGTTCTGGTCGCCGGCGGTGAGGACGGTGAGTTCCGCTGCCGAAGCCGGCGCGGATGCAAGGCCGAGAACCAGCGTTGCCTGAAGGACTTTTTTCATCGGGAGTGTCTCCATTGGACAGGTTTCATGCGTGGGATTCTTCCGCGACCCGTACGGCGCCCATCGGGTTCGGGGAACTTTGCGAGGGCGGCGCAATGCGGCCCGGAAAATCGAAGATGAACAGGTTGCGGGCAGGGATGCGGATTCGCACCACCTGACCCTGCGCGTGCGGCTCGGCTGCATCGGCAAGCAGGATGTCGTCGCCCACTCGCACGGAATGCCGCCATGCGCCGCCGGGGTAGCTCGCTGCCTCAACATGGCCGATCAGGTCGAGCGCGTCTTCTGCCAGAGGGGGCGCATCGTGCGCAATCAGTTCCACGCCTTCCGAACGGAAGCGTGCCTCGAACGCGCCGCCAATCAGGCTGCGCCCCTCCAGTGGCAGCACAGCCGGGGCGTTGATGGCGCTTGCTTCAATCGCCACCTTGCCGCCTTTCACCGAACCGTGCAGCGCAACCACATTCTCGGCGCCCATGAAGGCGGCGACGAAGGGCGAGGCTGGACGGTTGAAAACCTCTTCCGGCGTGCCCTGCTGCGCGATCGTGCCGGCATCCATGATGACGATCCGGTCGGCCATGACCATGGCTTCCTCGCGGTCATGGGTGACATGGACGGCTGTGATACCCAGCCGCTTCTGCAGGGCGGTGATGTCGTGCCGGACCTTCAAACGGATGCGGGCGTCGAGGTTCGACAGCGGCTCGTCGAGAAGCAGGATCGCCGGGTCAACGGCGAGCGCGCGGCCGAGCGCGACCCGCTGGCGCTGCCCGCCGGAGAGCGCGCCGGGCTTGCGCTGCCCGAGGCCGGACAGGCCGAGCAGGCCCTGCAGGTCCTCGACGCGCCGGGCGATGTCGGCGCGCGGCAGGCCGCGCAGCTTCAGTCCGTAGCCGATGTTCTGCGCCACCGTCATGTGCGGCCACAGCGCGTAGGACTGGAACACCAATGCCATGCCGCGCCGGTCCGGCGGCATGGTGGTGACGTCGCGTCCGTCGACGCGGATGCTGCCGCTGGACGGCTTCGCAAAGCCGGCGATCGTGCGCAGCAGTGTCGTCTTGCCACAGCCGGAGGCTCCGAGCAGGGCGACGAACTCGCCCTTGCGGATCGACAGGTCGAGCCCCTTCAGGACAGGCGTTGACCCGTAGCCGACCGAAATATCCTCGATGCTGAGAAAGCCGCTTTCGTCCATTTTTCCTGCCTTGCACAGCTGTGCAAAGGCGGTCGCCCGCCTCTTCGATGCGGAACGTTTAGTGGCGTTTCATAACGCCCGGATGACAGGCGGCCGCGCAGAGGCAATGAGAGTGTCATGAAACGTTGGCACACGACCGGCATGACAGAAATCCGCATACGGGGCGCTACGCTGATCGGTCACGTGTGCTGGAAAGCTACCGCCGGGGCCATGACTGCTCGACGTAACCCCCGAGGGGAATACGGTCATGCAGTTCGTACTCTGGGGCGCCCTGATGGTCGATGCCGCCATCCTTCCTCGCCGTGCTCGTCCAGACTGTCCACGGCACGCGTATCCACCTCGGCGAGGACGCAGGCAATGTCCATTCATTCACATGGCTCGAACTGATGGACGCCAGTGAGGGCGGCTGCCGTTTGTCTTGCCGTGCTGGCGTTGATCGCTGCCGAGGGGCGATCTTCCTTCAAAGATCGATGACGTGGCCGGGCCAGGGATTGCGGCCATCGCGCAGCCACATCAGCGTCTCGAGCCAGAAGCCGGCAGCATGGGCGTCATGGAACAGGCCGAAATGACCGATGGCATCGCAGCCATAATCCTCTGGGCGTAGCAGGACCGCCGTTCGTTCGGCGCCGGTGTAGTAACCGAGCGTGCGGCGGATGGCGGCCGGTGTTCCAAGTTCGTCATCGGAGACGGCCACCGCCAGGATCGGCGCCGTGACGCCCGACATGCGCTCCAGTGCGCCCTGCCGCTCGGCGCGCGGATGGCTCCTCTCGAAACGCGACTTGCGAAAGCTCCATTCATGAGCGACGCCGGCCGGCAGATCTTCCAGCCAGCCCAGTCTGCGGCCGGGGAAATAGCCGCAGGCGAAGGTCAGCGCCGGCATCGCCACATGCCATTTGAGGAACAGGCGTAATCGACGCTGTGCGGCGTAGTCGCCCCACCAGGCATATTGCGCGCCGACGGTCAGCATGCGCTCGATCCGATTAGTACTTTCGGCAAGACCCGGCAGGAACCCGCCAATGCTGTGCCCGACTACGAGCAGCCTATCGCCTCGGCCTTGCTGCTCGACGAACCTGACGGCAGCCTCGAAATCCCGCTCACCCCAGTCGCGCCAGCGATAGCCGCACCCCTTCATCTGATCGGGCCGCGACAGGCCGATGCCGCGATAGTCGTAGGTGAGCACGTCAAACCCATGCCCGGCGAGGAAGCGGGCATAGCGATGGTAGTAGCGCGCCAGCACGCCCGTGGCGGGATTGACGATAACGGTGCCAATGGAATCGACGTTGCTCGCCTGCCAAAAATGGCCTCCGAGCCGCACCCCGTCAGAGCTGGAAAACTCGACCGGTTGCTCCTCGATCGCCGTGAGATGCGATGAAAAGTTGCTAATGCCGCCATGTTAGGTGCGGCGGCGGATTGAGTATACTCACTGGTCGGTATACATTCATGTATAACCAGAGCTAATGTCCCTACACGCGAGCGCATCATCGAAGCAGCCGGCAAGCTCTTCCACGCCGAGGGAATCCGCGCCGTCAGCGTCGACGCCGTTGCCGAAAAGGCGGGGCTGACCAAGCGGACGCTCTATTACCATTTCCGTAGCAAAGACGACCTGATCGCGGCGTATCTGGAAACGCGCGACCAGCCGAATCTGGCGCTGTTCCAGCGCTGGTTCGCCGAGACGGAGGGCACGACAGCCGACAAGGTGCAAGGCATCTTCCGACAGCTTGCCGCCTCTGCTCAGCATCCCAGATGGAAGGGGTGCGGCTTCTTGCGGACCTCTAACGCCGGACCAAGCGCGGCGACTTGCGCGCCAAATCCTCCTCCTGCTTGATGGTGCATTCGCCGTGGTGCTGCTACATCGAGACGCGAGCTATATGGAGAGTGCTGGCGAGGCGGCGGCGCAATTGGTCCGAGGTTAGCGCGAAACCCTCTGCCAAACTTTACACATTGCGAAGCGTAGCAGATATTTCCACCGATCTCTCGATGGGCCTCCGTTCGACTTCGATCAGGATCTGGTACTCGACACCAACAAATTCGTACGAAACCCGACCACACCGATATCGTGGATGAAAAATCTGCGATTGCCGAATCCGATCGGCGTCAACGACCAGCAATGGCTGATGACGCACACCGCTACCACGGCAGGTTCTGCCGGGGGCTGGGTCATGGTGAAGGTTGCGGAGAACACGCACGAAGCAGTCCGTCCGCGCTGGAACCCGGCGCCTACTTCGGGTCGCAAGGCCCGGAAATCCGCCATGTTGGGATTGGCGGCGACTGGCTGAACGTCGAGACCAGCCCCGCTCCCATCTGTGAGCGGGGCCGTCAGCCGGCTATGACGAACTGTCCCCCCAGCCTCTCGGAGATATTTTCCGGAGGTTGCGTCTCGGTCACGAAGACAAGGGATTTCGCGCCGGCCGCGAAACGCACCACGGCGGATTTACGGAATTTCGAGCTGTCGCCGACGATGAGCGTATGACTGGACTGGTCCATCGCGGCCTGCTTCACCGCAACCTTTTCGAGATCGTAATCCATCAGCGCGCCGTCCCGGTCGATGCCGGAAAAACCGATCACCGCATAGTCGAAGCGGAACCGTGCGAGCATGGACAGGGTGGTTTCGCCGGCGACCGATCCGTCCAGGCCGCGCACGAAGCCGCCCAGCACGAAAAGATCGATGCCCGACCGGCCCGAAAGGATACTCGCTGCGGCCAGACTTGCGGTGAAGACACGCAGCCGCTGCTTCTCCCTCAAGGCATGAGCCACAGCCTCGACAGTGGTGCCGACATCGAGAAAGACCACGCTGCCTTCCGGGATAAGCAAGGCTGCTCGCGCGGCGATGCGCTGCTTCGCGTCGGTCGCGAGGGTGCGTTTTTCCGCATAGTCCATGCGAGCCGACGTCTCGCGAACGCCGACGCCGCCGTGGAAACGTTGCAGGAGGCCTGCGCCGTCGAGCCTGATTATGTCGCGCCGCACGCTCTGGGTGGAGACGCCAAAATCCCGCGCCAGCGTGTCGATCGTCGCAAAACCCTGTTGGGTCACAATCTCGACGATCCGCGCCTGCCGTTCGGTGATCTTGTCCTTTGCTTGTGCATCCATCCGTCGGGTCCTCAGCCGGGCACTTCACAATATGTAAGATATCTTCCATATTCTGCGTCCGCAAGATATGCCCTGTGACAAGAGGAGAACAATCGTGAACACGCAGTTTTTGTGGTCGGCGTCCGCAACGACGCTTTTCGGGCCGGCCGGTCGCTTCGATGCCTGGTCGCTGGCCTGGAAGCCGGCGCAGGCACCTGCAGACGCGCATGAGGTCTCGCCTCTGGAAGCCCTCGGCGCGATCGCCGTCAATGGCGGGATGCGGCGCGTCCCGGTCGGCATCATCGGCCCGAAGCTCGCAACCGACGACGAACTCGCGATAGCGGAACGCCTCGGCGGCGAACTCGCCCGCCTTGGCCTGCAATTGCTGTGCGGCGGCAAGAACGGCGTCATGGAAGCCGCCTGCAAGGGCTGCTTTGAAGCTGGGGGCATGCCGATCGGGCTGCTGCCCGACGAGGAGTGGACCGCAGCCAACGACTATGTGACGATCCCCATCCCGACCGGCATCGGCCCGGCGCGCAACGCCATCATCGCGCGCGGCTGCCAGATACTCATCGCCATCGGTGGCGGGCACGGCACTTTGTCGGAAATGGCCCTGGGGCTGCATTTCAATCGCCCGGTGCTGGCGCTCGGAAACGCGCCTGCGGTCGAGGGCGCGACGCTGTGCGCCAGCGCCGACGAGGCGCTGGAGCGGATGGCGGCGCACATTCTGCGCTCCCCGAGCGCCGATTTGTCATAAATCTATCATCCATGCCGTGTAGGGGAAGAGTGTGATCAATATCTTCCATTCCGGGGTCACTGGACCCGGGGACCAAGTCGCGTGCTACTTGTCACTGTCTTCTATCTGATCTTCCTTGCCGCGCCGATCCTGCTGCTGTTCGTGGGGTCATTCGGCGAGGTGTGGAGCAACACGCTGCTGCCGCAGGGCTTCACGTGGCGCTGGTATCTCGAAATCGCCGGCGATCCGAGTTTCCGGCGCGCCTTCACCACCAGCCTTCAGGTTGTGGCGGCCACCTGCACGCTCAATGTCGTCATCGGGCTGCCGCTCGCCTATGCGATCCACTCGGCCGCCCATCGCGGTGTGCGGTTTGCCGCGCGTCTCGCGGCGCTGATGCCGGTTGCCGCGCCCGAACTGGTGCTCGCCTTCGGCTTCATCCTCGTCTTCTCGTCCGATACGCTGCCATGGCTGGGCAGCTTCTGGCTGCTGGTCGCCGCGCATCTCGTTCTGTCCCTGCCCTACAGCGTCACGACCTTGCTCGCCGACATGGAGCAGATGCGGCTTGCCGACTATGAGGGGGTGGCCGCATCGCTCGGCGCGGGCTTTTTCCAGCGTGCCCGCGACGTGATCGTGCCGCTGCTGGGCGCCAGCCTCACATCGTCGCTGCTGACGGTGGCGGCGCTGTCGATCGGGGAATTCCAGATTTCCAACCTGATTTCAGGGTTTCTGTCGCGGCCCTATCCGGTGGTTCTGCTGCAGGCATTTTACGGGGCGACCGGTTTCGCATGCGCGGCCACGGTCGTGCTGCTGGTTCTGGCGGCACTGGCGTCCATCGCCAGTTCCCTGACCGCGCGCGCGGCGGCAGGCGGGAGGACCGGCTGATGCTTCATCTCGACAATGTCTCGTTTCGATATCCGGATGCTGCGGCCGGCGTGCTCGACGTGTCCCTGGAAGTAAAGCCGGGCGAACTCGTCGCCGTAATCGGCGCTTCCGGCTCCGGCAAGACGACGCTGCTCAACCTGCTTGCCGGCTTTCTTGCGCCCGGCGAAGGACGCGTGGTCATCGACGGCGAGGATGTTTCGGCGCTGCCGCCGGAACGGCGCAACCTCGGCATCGTCTTTCAGTCCTACGGCCTCTTCCCGCACATGCGTGCATGGGAGAACGTCGCCTATCCGCTGAAGGTGCGGGGCGTGAGTCCTGCCGAACGCCAGGCGCGGGCGCGCGACGCCCTTCAGCGTGTCGGCATGGCAAATCGCGCCGACAATGGGCCGCGCGAACTTTCGGGCGGCCAGCAGCAGCGCGTCGCGCTCGCCCGTGCGCTGGTCTTCGAACCGCGCGGGCTGCTTCTCGACGAGCCGCTTTCGGCGCTCGACGCCAATCTGCGCGTCGAGATGCGTGACGAGATCCTGCGCGTGCAGCGGGCCGCCGGCATCGCCACGCTGCTGGTGACGCACGATCAGGAGGAGGCGCTGTCGATCGCCGACCGGGTCGCCGTGATGCGCGACGGCAGGCTGGTTCAGATCGCGCCGCCGCGCGAGCTCTACGACGCGCCCGCCGATGAGGAGACCGCCCGTTTCGTCGGCGAGGCCAATCTGTGGCGCGGCGCCGTTGTAGCCCCCGGCCGCGTCAGCACACCCGTCGGCATCCTCGCCTGCGACACGCAGGGCCGCGAAACGGGCTCGGCCGTCGTCGTGCTGGTGCGTCCCGAAAACGTCGTTCCGCTGGCCGGCGCTGGCGACAAAACCCCGAACGCCTTCACCGGCTCCGTCGTCGCCGACCGCTTCCTCGGTTCGGCCCGTCGCCTCGACCTTGCCGTCGCCGATGGCTCGATCCGCCTGGAAACCCGAATTCGCGATGCCATTGGCGGCGTCGCGATCCCGCCGGAGGCAATCCGGCTGCTCTCGCCTACCAATCAAGTCCAGTGACAAAGAGGAAATCGCAATGAACAGGCAATTCGGTATCGGCGCAGCCTTAGTGGCGGCATCGCTGATCGCCTTCCCGGCCTCGGCCTTCGAAGGCCCGGAACTCTACGAGGGCGAGCAGGCCCTTTACGACGCAGCGGTGAAAGAGGGGATGGTCGTCTCCTTCGACACCGGCCCGACCTGGGCCAACTGGGCCGCGCAGTTCAAGGCGTTCCAGACCCGCTATCCCGGCGTTGAGATGGTCTATAACGACCTCGGCTCGGCGGCCACGGTGGTGGCCCTCGACAAGGCGAAGAACCGCCCACAGGCCGACACGGCCTATTATTTTGCCGCCTCCGCGCTCGACGCGGCCGCCAAGGGCGTCGTCGAAGACTTCGATCCGGTCAATTTCGACAAGCTGCCCGAGCCCTTCCGCCACGAAAGCGGCCAGTGGTTCACCATCCACACGCTCAACGTCGCGTTTTTGGTTAACACCAAGCTTGTGGAAAACGTCCCGGAGAGTTGGGCCGATCTGCTGAAGCCCGAATACAAGAACGCGATCGTCTATCAGGACCCGCGCTCGACCGGGCAGGGTCAGGTGGTGGCCTTCGCGGCCGCCTTCGGCAATGGCGGCGACATGGACAACGTCCAGCCCGGCATCGACTATCTGGGGGAGCTGACCAAGGCCGGCAACGTGCTACGCACGGTCGGCACCACGCCCTACGCGCAGTTCCTCAAGGGCGAGATCCCGATCTGGATCGGCTACGAGAATGACGGCCTCAAGGCCAAGCACCTCGACGGCATGGGCGACGACATTGCCGTGGTGATGCCGGCGGAAGCATCGGCCGCCGCGCCCTACGCTATCTCGCTGGTCAAGAACGGCCCGAACCCGAATGCCGGCAAGCTTTGGCTCAACTTCGTCATGACGGAGATGGGGCAAGGCATCTTCGCCGAGGGCTTCGTCCGTCCGTCCGTGCCGGGCGTCGTGCTGCCTGAAAGCGTCGCCGACAAGCTGCCGGACGCGCCACAGCTCCAGCCGATCGACATCGTCAAGGCAACCGCCAGGAAGGCCGAGATCGACGCCGGCTGGGCCAAGGCCGTCCTCGGCCAGTAAGCCCACAAGACGAAAAGGCTCGCGGGGACAGGCTCCGCGAGCCGGACGTTGAGAAAGAACACGCGATGTCCGTCCGCACGCCCGCCGCGATCACCGCCTCGTTCACATTGCCCGGCGCAGTGGTGTTCGCGCTGTTCTTCCTCCTGCCACTCGCCGTGGTTCTGGCGGAAGCGATGAACGATGGCGGCTCGGCCTTTTCGCGCGTGTGGAACGACCCGGTCTTCTGGAACGGCCTTCGCGGCAGTATCGTCCTCGGCATCGCAGCGCCGTTCTTCTCGTTGCTGATCGGCGTGCCAGTCGCGATCACGCTGGCGCGGCTGTCGCCCCAGATGCGCACTTCGCTGCTGATCGCCATCTCGCTGCCGCTGACCTTTTCCGGCCTCATCGTCGCCTACGGCTTCATCCTGCTGCTCGGCCGCGTCGGTTTCGTGACGTTGCTGCTGGCCGAGGTCGGTTTCGACCCCGCGGTGGTCGGCGGCTTCATCTTTTCTCCGATCGGGCTCGGCGTCGCCTATTCCTATTATCTGGTGCCGCGCGTGGTGCTGATCGTGCTTCCCGCGGTGCGCAATTTCGACGCCGTGCAGCTTCGCGCGGCGCGTTCGCTCGGCGCCGGCCCGCTGCGTGTGCTGGCCGATATCCTCGTGCCGCTGATCATGCCGTCTCTGGTCGCGGCCTTCTGCCTGACATCCGCTGTCGCCGTCGGGGCCTATGGCACGGCGCTCGCGCTGGTCGGCACGCAGGTCAACATCCTGCCGCTCATCCTTTACAGCAAGATCTCGGAGACCGGCACCGACCTGCCGTCCGCTGCGGTGATCTCTATCGTTCTCATGGCAATCTGCGGCTGCGTCATTGCACTGGGAGAAGCGGTATTCAGCAGGTCGACGCGCAGGCGATAGCCGCACGGCGATCCTGATCGCCAGCCTCGAGTTTACGAGATTCTCTAGAAGTGCTTGTGTCGAGTCCTTGCTCGTCTCACCCGGAGCATCCGGACCATGTTCGGCGCGGTCTTCGGGTGCTCGGCGGGGGGCATCCGCGATATTGGAGAATGATTGTCGTCGCTCGGCGGACGCGGAGCCGGATCAATAGCGCTGTCTTCGAGGAACTGGGCTGATAGGCAATGCGGCTCTTTCCCAGGCAACGGTGAATGGGGTTCGTGGATCTACCTCATGCCCCTTCAGGTAACCTGCCTCGCCCCGGATAGTCATCCGGCAGGAGGAAAGGGTAAGGGCCTGGCGCTCTTTCCACATTTACGGCATGCGTGGCGAAGTCGCCATTCGCGAACCGGTGCAGAAGGAAGCCGGGGGGTTCCAGTACGAATGCGGAAGGGCCATCCGGACGCAAATCCAGCGCGACCTGGTGACCGACTGAAGGCGCGATCTGGCACAGGGCGCCACCGAACATCTGCTGGATCGATCGGTGCACATGCCCGCACAATACACGACGGATGTGGCGATTGGCGGCGACGATGCGCTCCAGGTCTCTTGCCTCATCGAGAAGCCGGGTTTCATCCATGTGGGAGATTCCGGTTTCGAACGGAGGATGGTGCAGCATGACCAATGTCGGAGTCGAAGGAGAAGCTGCCAGTTCTTCCTGCAGAAATGCTATGGTTTCAGGCGCTAACTCGCCGTGACTTTCGCCGGCGACGAGACTGTCGAGGCCGATGATGCGAATGGGGCCACGGTCGACGGCGAAGTTCAGGGGGCCCGCTTCCGCTGTGTAGCCGCTGGCGGCGAATGTGCGTCGGAAGGGCTCCCGCCGGTCATGATTACCTGGCACCGCGTAGACAGGGAAGGGCAGGCGCGAAAACAGTTCCGCGACGATTTCATATTCCTCATCCAAACCGCAGTCGGTGAGGTCTCCCGTTACGAGAACGCAGTCGGGTTGTGGGTCGAGCCGCAGCAAGGCATGGATTGCCTGTTCGGCATAGAGATTGGTTTCGGAGACGCCATAGGCGAGTTGGCCTTTGGGACGAATGTGCAGGTCGGAGATTTGTGCGATAAGCATGTCAGGCGTTCGCCTTGAATTCGATGATTGCGTCACGGTCGATCTCGAAGCCGACGATCTGATCCGGCGTGAAGGCGAGGCTGGAGGGAAGATCGAGCTGTAGCTGACGCCCCGGCGTCACCTCTGCCACCAGCCGCTGCGTTGGTCCGAAGAACGTCGAAGCAAGGACGCGGGCCTTTACAGTCGCTGATCCGTTGGCCAGCCGTGCCGCTTCGGGACGGAAGCAGAGCACCGTTGAGCGGTCAGGCCCACCGACTTCCAATGAGGCGCCAGTGTTTTCCCCCTTCAGAGAAAGAACGCCGCCTACCACTTCTCCGTTGATCCTGTTCATCGTCCCGACAAAATCGGCGACGAAATCATTGGCCGGTCGATGGTAGATCTCGCGCGGCACGTCGATCTGGACGATGCGTCCGCGCTCCATAACGGCGATACGATCGCCGATGGCCATTGCTTCGGCCTGATCATGGGTGACATAGACGGCAGTGATGCCGAACTCGCGCAGGAGCAAGCCGATCTCGACGCGCAGCCGTTCGCGCAGAACCGCGTCGAGCGCAGCCAGCGGCTCGTCCAGCAGCAACACCCTTGGCTTGATGGCCAGAGCGCGGGCCAACGCCGTTCGCTGTCGCTGGCCGCCGGAGATGGCCGAGATGCGACGATCGGCGAGCTCCGCCAATCCGACCAGTTCGAGAAGTCGCTGCGTCTCTGCTCGCCGTATGGCGACAGGGATCTTCCGGACCTTCAGCCCATAGGCAACGTTCTCAGCGACCGTCATGTTGGGAAACAATGCATAGGACTGGAAGACCATGCCGACATTGCGCTTTTCGATCGTCACGCCGCTGACGTCTTCGCCATCGAAACGGATCATGTCCGGTCCGTCGGGCTGCTCGAGACCGGCGATGAGGCGCAGAAGCGTAGTCTTGCCGCAGCCTGACGGTCCGAGAAGGACGAGGATCTGCCCGGCCGGTATTTCGAGGTCAGTCGCCTGCAGGACTCTATTCCCGTTGAAGGTCTTGGTCAGGGCACGGGTGGTGATGGATGAACCGCTGCGGGCGGGGTTGGTGGTTGTCGTGTTCATGATTTTTTCCGGTTCTCGGTAAGGTCCGCGACCAGCTGCACGCCGATCAGCAGGGGGATCACCATGATGAGGAAGACGAGGGTATATGCGGAAGCGACCTCAAGCCGCATCGAGGCGTAGGCATCCGCGAGACCCACGGGCAGGGTCTTGGTCATCGGCGTGTGCATCATCCAGGTCAGATTGAATTCGCCGATGGAGAGTGTCAGCACCGTCAGCGCGCCGGCGACGATACCAGGCCGAACATTGGGCAGGATCACGTCGATGAAGCGCCGCCAAGCGGGCGAACCGAGGCTGGCGGCCCCTTCGTCCAGCGTGCGCCAGTCGATCGTCTCGAGAACGGCAATGACCGAACGCATCATAAAGGGCAGTGTGAACAGCACATGGCCGACAACCACGAAAAGCGTCGACTGTCGGAAGGCGCCGGCGCCGCCATAGGTCAGGATCATCGCGAGTGCGAGCGCGAGACCAGGTACAGCGACCGGCAGGGTGACAATTTCTTCGACGGTGCGAGCGAAGCGCCCCCCGTGGCGCACCAACGCATAAGCGCCCGGAACGCCGATCAGAAGCGTGAGGACGAGCGTCAGTAATGCGACAATGAGGCTGCGCCAGACCGTATCGGAGTAGAGGTCCCAGACCTGTCGCACCCAGTCGAGCGTGAAACCGGCGGAAACACCACGGGAGTAGTTCACGGTCAGCCCGGCATAGACGGAGACCAGGACCGGGACGATCAGAAACAGGGTGAGGAGCGCAGTGATTGCGATCCCCGCTGTCGTTGTCCATTGGCGAGCCATATCAGCTTCCCTTCACATCGCGCATGGCGCGGCTTCGGGCGATGGCCAGCGTCGCCCAGGTAATGAGCCCGAGAGCGATGGAAATCGCCGCGGCCATGCTGGCATTGGTGGCGAGGGTGAACTCGGTATAGATGAGCATCGGGATCACATCGACATTGGTCGCGAGGGTGAAGGCTGTGCCGAAGGCACCCATGGCGGTTGCGAAGCAAAGCGCGCCGCCCGTGTACATCGCCGGGAACAGGGCCGGCAGCACTACGTCGCGTTGGATTGCAAGCGGGCGGGCGCCAAGAGAACGCGCAGCCTCGACCAGTGCAGGATCGAGCTTCTCGGCCGCCGCAAGGATAGTCAGGAGTACGCGCGGAACCGAAAAGTAGAGATAGCCGAGGAACAGACCGAACAGCGAATAGGCGAAGACAACGTTGGTCCCGGTAAGGCTTTTCGTGACGCTGCCGACGAGGCCGAGCCGGCCGCCGAACAGGATGATCAGAAAGCCGACCACCACGCCCGGAAAGGCTAGCGGAAAGGTCAGCATCGAAAGCAGCAATCCACGACCGGGAAACTGCCTGTTGGCCAGTGTCTGGGCGGCAATGGTTGCAACGGTGAGCGTCGCGACAGTGGTCAGAACGGACAAGACCAACGTCACGATCAGGCTGTTGCGGAAACGAGCTTCGGTAAGAATTACCAAGAAGCCGGCAATGCCTTGCGGGCCGCTTCCGGCCTCCAGCGTCAGGCGCGCCAGTGGCAAGATCAGGAAGGCCAGCGTGAAGATCGCCAGCGGCAGTATCAGTAGTAAGTCAAAGCGCCTGCTGTTCACGGCCGCCTCCGCTGCGTTGGGTGAGGGTGGCCGGGAGAGGCTCCCTCCCGGCCTTTGTTGCGGTTCAG
The DNA here is from genome assembly GCF_022359935.1 of Aquamicrobium sp. NLF2-7. Lineage (NCBI taxonomy): Bacteria > Pseudomonadati > Pseudomonadota > Alphaproteobacteria > Hyphomicrobiales > Phyllobacteriaceae > Aquamicrobium > Aquamicrobium sp. NLF2-7. The sequence continues at coordinate 65,354 of NZ_JAKSED010000004.1, forward strand.
CGAACTTCGTTCAGATAGCGCTGGGAGAAGCCGGCCTGTGCAGCCTGTGCCTCGGCCCAGTCGACGGCGACCGCGCGGTCATATTCGCTCTGTGGCAGGAAGCGTTCCGCCACCTCTGCCGGCATTTCGACCGGCAGTGCCGGGCGCAGATAGGCGCTGCTCCAGAAGAGCTGCCCCTTATCCGAGAGCAGATAGTTCAACACCTTCTCGGCAGTCTCCCTGTGCGGGGCCCCCTTAACCAGCGTCATGACATAAGGAAAGCTGACGGAACCTTCGCAAGGCAGAACGAACTCGAACTTGCCGTCCTCGTTGTACTTCGCGCGATAGGCGTTGAAGTCGTAGTCCATCAGGATCGGGATCTCACCCGAAACGGTGCGGGCATAGGAGGTCTGCTTGGCGACGATGGCGCCATTGGCGGCAAGCGCTTTCAGATAGTCGATCGCCGGATTGAAATTCTCCAGCGACCCGCCAAGCGCAGTGTTGATCGCGACAGCCGAGCCGAAGCCGACGGCGGCGGATGTCGGATCGAGATAGCCGACGAGGCCATTGTACTCGGGCTTCTTCAAATCCGCCCAGCAAGCCGGCACAGGTGTATCGCCAAGCGCATCCACGTTGACGAACAGGCCGAGCGTACCCTGATGCACTGCCCACCAACGGCCTTCGGGATGCTTGAGGCCTACGGGGATCTCGTCGAAACGCTCAGGCTTCCACGCCTCGACCAGATCCTGCTTCGCAGCGGAAATGCCGGCATTAACGCCGAGATAGGCGATGTCAGCGACCGGGCTTGCTTTCTCGGCGATGATCTGGGCGATGGCCTGGCCAGAGTTCTTGTTGTCGCCGGGAATGCTGATGTCGAGATCGGTCTTGATCTGGTTCAGCATCTCGCCCCAGTTCGCCCATTCGGGCGGGCAATTGTAGCAAATGGCGTCCTGAGCCTGCGCCTGCAGAGGCACAAGGGTTAGAACGGAAATGGCGACGGCGATGCCGCTGGAGACAATTCGGGATTTCATGATTTCGGGTTCCTTTTCGTGGAGAAGGAGGCGGATCGATCGCGCTGACGAGGAGGCGCAATCGAATCCCCTGCTTGGGGGATAAAGTCTGGACGCAGCTGTTGCGGGGCCTTGTGCCCGGTCGCCATGTCCAGCAGCAACGAGGCAGCGAGCGTTCCCATGACCTGGGACGGCTGCCGGATCGTATGAAGGCGGGGGTGAATGTGGCGCGCGAAGTCGATGCCATCGAAACCGGTGACCGAAACGTCTTCGGGAACCGAAAGTCCTGCCCGGCGCAGCGACGCGATCACCGTTACTGCCAGAAGATCGTTCGAGGCCATGATGGCCGTAGGCTGCCACTCCACCATGACCTCGGTCAGATCGATGTCCCGGCTCGCGTCGATGAAGTCGACCTCAATCGGCGGGGCGGGTGAGAGGCCCGCTGCAAGCATCGCGTCGCGATAGCCGGCATATCGACTGGCCGAACGATCGGAAGAAATGAACTTACCGGCGAGGAACAGGATGTGGCGATGCCCAAGCGCCACCAATTCGTCGGCCATCTGGCGAATGGCGGCGCGATTGTCGACCTGGACTGCGGCGACGCCTTGGGGCGTGTCCTCGTTGTATATGGTGACGACCGGCAGCTCGGCCTTGCGCAGACGTTGCAAAGCAAGGCTGGAGCTCGGATCGCAAACCGTCATGATCATGCCGATCGGTCGCTCGGCGATCAGCGTGGCGGCAATGGCTTCTTCCTGGGCTGGATCGTAATTGGACTGGCCAAGGATGGTGAACATGCCGGCGCTGCGCGCCCGCTGCTCGATCCCCGCTACGGCCGCTGCAAACACCGGGTTGGTCAGGCTCGGGATGAGAATACTGATGACCGGCCGCGTTTCGGGAAAGGCGCGGGCGAGCGGAAAGCCGAGCTCAAGTGCCGCCGCCACGACGCGCTTGCGCATCTCCTCGCTGACAGGACCATGTCCGGTGACCACACGGCTCACGGTAGCGATCGAGCAACCTGCCCGCCCCGCGACGTCCCGTATCGTGGTATCCGCTGAATTCACCGTCCGCCCTCGCATCAGATCGGTCGATGTCGACCGGTCTCTGTAAGGGCTGAACTAGCAGACCAAGTTATGAGCTGGATGACGGTGTTTCAGTCGTTTTCAGTGGCTCCAGCCGGCCTTTGGCATGCCTTCGACGACGTGTTGACGTCAGCTCAACGCATACAAAAACGTCTGAACGATCCCCAGACCTAGGGTGAGGGAACCGGTAACGTCGATAACATCTAGCCGAAACATTCGCCACAACCTGCGCTTGACGATTGGGGCTGGCATCATCAATGTCGGCCATCTTGCAGGGGAACGGGACAAGGGGGTGTTCAATGCAGGTTCGAATGCTGCTCGGGGTGCTGGCGATCATGGCGACGGCGGGTGCGGCCGCAGCGCAATCGGTGCTCGACGAGATTGAGGCATCGATCGATGGCCGCGCATCCGAACTCGAACGCGTTGAGAAACTCTTGTCGGATTCAGATCCGAAGCGGCGGATCGCCGCGATGGAAGCGATCCTCAAGACGGGCGACCCGGCCTTCGTGCGCAAGGCCAGGGAAGTCGGCCTGTTCTCCGCCGACCCGCAGCTGCGTCAGATCGCGGTGAAGGCGATTTTCGATGCCGGCGGTCCTTTTCGCATCGACACCGCCCCCCCGACTAAGGATTCGACGAATATCATTGAATTCGTTGTCAATCACAGCGGCAGTGTCGACGCCAATGGCGGCGGCACCATCCAGTTCGTGCTGACCGGCGACTACAGTGCGGAGCACCGCTGCTGGACGAATAGACGTGGCAACTGCTCTCTGCGTCAGACGGGAGATGTCATTCATCTGACCGACTGGACCAACGGCACCGGCAGCTTCACGCTCGACGATTCCGGCGTCCTTCAGGGCACGCTGCTTTATGCCCGCCATGGAAAGCCGGTCGATGCCCGCATCCCGCTCTACGAATAGATCATCTGACGACGACGCGGTCGAGCCGAACGGGAAGGTCCGGTCGCCATGCGTTGTCGATGCTGATCCGGAGCCTTCTGGCGAACTGGCCGCCGCCCGAGCCGATGCTCAGTTCTCCAAGCGGAGACATGTCGCCTGCGCCGAAGGTGCGCCAGCGCCGCTGCGTGCCCTGCGAACTGTCCAGTTCAATGCGCACGGCCTTGGGTGATGAGGAGGCGTCATCGGGCTGCGAGGCCAGCTCAATCCGGCTCACCACGACAGCTTTCTCACCGGGAGTTTCGAGTTCGATCTCGATCTCGAGCGGTCGGCCGAGAGGCGGAAGCAGCAGCGGGCCGGAACCTGTCAGTATATTGCTGCACGCCGCTTCCGGGCTGACGGGTTCCGCCGAGCAGCCGATATCGGCGATCGGCAGCCCCTCGGCGGCGTCCGGGCCGTTCCCGTCCGATCTCAAGGGTGGCGCGGCCACGTCCTCGCGGGGAGACCGGCCGGAGAGAAGCCTGCGGGTGCGGTCGGCGATGGCGTCTGCCCGAAGCGCGATGCCGGTCATTGGGTCCGGCGCCTCGATCATCATCGCGATGGGGATGTCGTCGACGAACAGGAAGCTGCCGCTGGTCCCCTGATAAAGAGGCGCCTCGTCGTCCTCCACCCGGATGCGCAGCGTGTCATACAGGATTTCGGTGATGGCGACCGGAGTGCGGGTGATCTGGCCGGATGTCTGCACGCGGACGAGGGACGCCCTGGTGGCGCCGTCGAGGATGGTGTCGACCGGCCGGTCGAGATCGGCATAGTCTTCGCGGCAGCGTCCCTGAAGGTCACCCCTGACATAGGCCACGGCAAGGTCGGTTCCGGGAGCGAAGGACTGGAAGACGGTGGCTTCCCCCCCGACAAGAGGGGCGCCCAGGCTGAGGCTGAGACGCGAGCTGCGCCCGCGCACATGATCGGGGATCAGCAGATAGCAATTTCCGCGATGAGTGACGATCAGCCCTTGCCCTTCGCCGCGATTGACCGAAACGGATTCGGAAAACGCCGGGTGCAGGGGGGCGAGCAGGGCCGTCGATGCCGCCAAGCATGCCAGCATGATGCGTTTGAGCAATCGGGAAGGGGACGGCCGGGCCGGGTCGACGAAATACCGCATAGGTGCTAGACAATAGTGACCATCAGGGACGCTGCAAGTCGTAATGAACATGCGGGTCGGATCTTTAGTTCACAGCCTCGTGGCGCTGGGCGCAGTCTCTGTTCTGGCCGCCTTTCCGGCCAGGGCTCAATCACCCGGGACAGAGCTGGTCGGCGCATTCACGGAAGAGCTTGGGACCGCAGCCAGGATTTCGGCCGCCCGCGTCGTGGTCGGCGTCGCCCTGCGCGGCCCGCAGAGCGACCGGCGGCCGACGGTGGAGGCGTTGTTTCCGGGCGACTGGGCCAGCGCCGCCTGTGCCCGCTGGCTTACCTCCGATGCGCTCTACTGGGCCTATGGCACCTATCGGCTGAGGGAAGGCTGGAAAGGCGGCGGCGTCGCCAGCATCCCCTATCCCACCGGCAAGGCAGAGATGGTCGGCGCGCTCGGCGCGGAGCGCATGGCCGTGGCGATCACGCGAGGGGATTGCAACACCGACAGCCTTGAATTCGTCCCGGCGCTGTGGAACACCGCCTATGTGGGCAATGCACGGGAACTTCTGGTTCTCGTCAACAGCCGCGGCGCCGAAGAGGTCTATGTCCTCAGCGGCCCGTCGATCGACGTGACCTGCAACGCGCTTGCGGATGGGGGCACCGTCGGCTTCGATCATGTCTGCCTGATTCCCGTCCGTCCGCAGGAGGGCGCGCTGAACCTCGAGGTTAACCGCATTCGCCGGGGCAATATGGATGACCCGGTCGACATCAGCGTCGTGGGCGTCGGCGCGCCGTGAACGAGCTGGCTTCGGGCAGTGGCGCGAAAGCACGTTTCCGGAAGTGGCGATCCTTTCGCCCCGATCCGCATTCGCGCGGGTTTCGCCTGACGGCGGTGTTGGCCGGCTTTCTCGTCTTCGCACTCGTCCTCGTCGCACTCTATGGCCGCGAAGGGCGGCGTTCCTTCGCGGTGGAGGCACTGACCGGTAGCGCGACCGTCAGGTTCGACGGCAGCGAGCGCGCCGTGTGGAAACTGGAGGACGTCGTCCTGTGTGCCCGCCGGTCCCGCCGCGCCGCGCCGGCCGCCGCGACGGAAAGCCATCCAGGTTGCGCGTCTGGCCTTTACGAGGTGAGGACCGTCGCCTCGCTCGAATTCAGGTGGCCGGCGGGGCAGGCAATCGGCATGGAGAGCGACGGAGAGATGCTTGCCATCACCTTGTCGCCCGTTCTTGCCGGCGAGGAGCCTGAGGCTCTCGATGTCGGTGACGGCGGCGCGCCCCTTGCAGCGGGAAGCCGGATGCTTCTGGACCGCAAAGCCGTTCTGCGCTCCTCGCCATTGCCGGTCTCGGGCGAGGTGACGATCGGCACCGTTCCTTCAGGCGGCGTGAGCGGCCTGCTGCGGGAAGGGCGTTACGTGGTGCGGGAGACGCTGCCATGGCGCGATGTCCCCATCACCGTCTCCGAGGGCACATTGTTCACTGGCGACCGGCTGTCCTTCGTGGCAGCCGGGGCTTCCGGCGCTGCCCAGCCGGCCTATGGCTTTCTCGTCGGGCCGGACGACGTCAAGCCGGAATTCACGATGACGGTCTATTCGGCGCTCGGGCCGAGCAGGATGCGGATCGACCGCTTCGCCAACGAGACCGCGCTCGTCTCGCCGTCATGGACCGAGCGGGCGGTGCGTGACCCTATCCTCGTCGCCTTCACGGCGCTGTTCTCGCTGCTGACGCTGTTCGGCGGGCTTGGCGGCAGCATCTATGCATTTCTCTTCCGCCGGTAGCGTCAGCGGTTGCCGGGCGGGGTTCCGGCGAGGGGCCGATGTCTTTCCCCCTCGGGCACCGCTCGTGGTCGGCGGACGTGCTTTCCACCCCGCGTGATGAACATCTGAAACCCGTGAGGACGTGCGCGCGGCCTGCCTTTCGACAGACATATGCCTCGGCACATTGCCGCTCCTGCACATCTTCGGCCCGATCACCGGCGACGCCCGGAGTCGAAATGCGCTGTCGGACGGGCCGCGCGGATAGCTCCGTGTCTGGCAAGGCACGATGCTTTGCCTCGGCAACAGACATGGCGCGGCAGCATCGAGGCCAGCCGCGGATCCCGGTCCCACCTTTGCTGCCTGCCGGCAACAGTCAAAATGCTCCTGGCAGCGTTGCTCCATGTCAGGCCGGCTTCGCGCTTGCCGTGAGCCGCTTCAGCCATGGATCGTTGAGGAATGTGCCGAACGTACGAGCGCGGCGACGAATGTGCGGACCCGGCCTGACAGGCCGACATCGCGACGACCGGTGAAGGTGGCCACCATCGCAATGACTTAGGCAATGAACGCAATGCCGTGCACCTAGACTAGGATCGAGCGGATCGTCGTAGGTGCAGGTGAGGGGCACGGTTGACTTGGGTTCTGATGCCTACTACGGGAGGCGACATAGGCGCTCGTGCCTTTTCTAAGGGCATGAAATGTACTCACTTCTGCCCCGGCCGCCCCGACATTGCGACCAGAGGCGATTCTTGAAGCTAACGCTTTTGGTCGCTTGCACGCCGCTCATCGAACGCGTTCGGCGGCATCAAGCTCTCCCCCGCCGCGACAATGGCGTCGATGGCGGGACGGGGGGTCCATCCAAGGAGCCGCTGTGCCTTGGCTGAACTCAGTTCCGTGCGTTGCCCTAGTTCAGGAACCATGCCCGCCACCTGCGGGCTGAACAGGCCCAGGAGTCTGACCAGCCAGTCCGGCATGGAGCGCACGGAGACCTTTGATGCGCGGGTGCCGAAAGCGTCTTTGAGAATGAGCGCTATGTCTCGGAACCAGAGGAAATCGCCGCTGGCGATGAAGCGCTGTCCCGCCGCCTCGGGGGATACCATCGCGCGGATGTGCAGGTCGGTGAGGTCACGGATGTCAACGATGCCCAGCCCTACATCGGGGAGTACAGGCATCTTCCCGTTCAGCATGTTGGCAATCAGACCCACCGACTCCGAATACATGCCATTCAAGGCGGGTCCCTGAATGAAACCGGGCAAGATGGTGACAAGCTCCATGTCTGTTCCGGGAGTGCGGGCGAAGGCCCATGCATCCTGCTCCGCCAGGGTCTTTGCCCGCATATAGTCGCCGATGCGGGGCTGGTCGATGTCGGTCCAGCTGGATTCATCGATGGGCTGGCCTGGCGGGACGGAACCTGGTGTCGGTCGACTTGCGGCAAAACCGGACGAGGTCAGCACCACGCGCCTGACACCGGCGGCAGCACTGGCCTTGAGCACGCGCATCGTGCCTTCCCGTGCAGGTCCGATGACGTCCTTGCCTGACATCGGCGATGCCTGGTGCAGGACAAAATCGACATTCTCGAGGGCGTCCGCCCAGCCGGCGTCATTCAGCAAGTCAGCGGGGTAGAGCTTCAGGCGTGCGAGGCCATCGGTGTATGGCGCCAGGCGCTGACGCAGTTGCTCCTCACTTTTCAGCGAACGCACTGTGGTGCGGACCGCATATCCCTGCGCGAGGAGCTCGATGATGGTCCATCCCGCCAGATACCCTGTTCCTCCCGTGACCAGAACGATGTTCCGATCCGTCATAGTCGTGGTCCCAGCATGGTTTTCAGCGGTCATCTTATGGTCTCCATCAGAGACCAATGTATATAAACGAGACCGCATCGGGCTTTAAGGAGGCACTTCAATGAGACTTGGGAACGTCGACATACCCCGCGAGACCTGCCAACTGGTGGGCAACATCCTTGGCCATGTCGGAGACAAGTGGTCGGTGTTGATCATCGTGCTGCTGCGCGAGCGTTCGATGCGCTACTCCGAGCTTGAGCGCCAGATCGAGACGGTGTCCAAGAAGATGCTGACAAGCACCCTGCGCAATCTGGAACGCGACGGCTTCATCTCCAGGACGGTCACCGCCTCCATCCCGCCGCGGGTGGATTACAAGCTGACGGACCTGGGCCGGGAAGTGATGGAGCCGCTTGATGTGCTGGCCCGATGGGCGCTCACGAACAGTCAGAGAATCGTGCTGGCCCGTTCTCATTACGATGCGCTCCGAGACTGAGGTCCATGCGATACCGAACCTCGACATGAGGTCGGAAACGTTCCCGGACTGTACTTAAATGCGAGAATGCGCCGGTTCAGGCGTGCTGTGATGCCGGACCGTGGGGATCTGGCGGGAATAGACCGGTCATTACGTCGAACCGAATCGACACCCAAATTCGGGCGTCCACTGGTGCTGATCGGAACGTAACCTAATGCCCCAGGACTTTCGCCATGGCGTTGGGCTGATCGTGCATGGCCAGCTTGTCCATGATGGTGGCGCTGGCATCATTGAGCCCGATCACCTCGACCTGGACCCCCGCCTTGCGAAACTTGAGCACGGCAATGTCGATGGCGTTGACCCCGGTCAGGTCCCAGATATGGGCTCTGCTGACGTCGATATTGACCGCGGCAACCGGTTCTGAGAAGTCGAAGGCGGCCAGAAAGTCCTCGGCCGAGGCAAAGAACAATTGACCTTCGACGAGATAGTCGCGCCGTGAGCCATCGTCGCTCAGCGTAGAGGTAACGCGGAATATCTGCGCCACTTTCCAGGCAAAGAAGATGCCCGAGAGCAGCACGCCGACGCCCACCCCGAGCGCGAGGTTATGGGTCCAGACCACAACGATGACCGTGGCGAGCATGACAAGGCTGGAGCGGCGCGGATGGCGGGCAAGGTCGCGGAGCGAGGACCATCTGAACGTGCTGATCGACACCATGATCATGATCGCCACCAGGGCCGGCATGGGAATCAGCCCCACCAGATCGCCAAGCGCCAGCAGCAGGAAGAGCAGGAATGACCCGGCGATGAAGGTCGAGAGGCGTGTCTGTCCGCCCGACTTCACGTTGATGACCGATTGGCCGATCATCGCGCAGCCGGCCATGCCGCCGAAAAGGCCGCTGGCAATGTTGGCGATGCCCTGGCCGACGCTTTCGCGGTTCTTGTCGCTGCCCGTATCGGTCATCTGATCGACGATCGACGCGGTCAAAAGGCTTTCGAGCAATCCGACGGCGGCGACAGCTGTTGATGTGGGCAGGATGATCCAGAGCGTTTCAAGATTAAGCGGCACATCGGGAAACAGCAGCACCGGCAACGCATCGGGCAATTCACCCAGATTGGCCACGGTGCGGATATCGACGCCGATCGCCAGGGCAGCGGCTGTCAGTACAAGAATGCAGACCAGCGGGGACGGGATGGCTGTGGTCAGGCGCGGGAACAGGTAGATGATAGCCAGCCCGGCAGCGATCATGACATAGGTTTCCCATGTCACCCCGATCAGTTCCGGGAGCTGCGCCATGAAGATCAGAATGGCCAGCGCATTGACAAAGCCGGTGAGCACGGAGCGCGAAACGAAGCGCATGATGTAGCCCACCCGCAGCCCGCCCGCCATGATCTGGATGACCCCGGCAAGGATCGTCGCGGCCAGCAGGTACTCGAGCCCGTGATCGCGCACCAGGGTGCCGAAGAGGACGGCAGTCGCGGCGGTTGCGGCCGAAATCATGGCCGGGCGTCCGCCGGTAAAGGATATGACGATGGCGATCACGACTGAGGCGTAAAGCCCTACGCGCGGATCGACCCCGGCGATGATCGAAAAGCCGATGGCTTCGGGGATGAGGGCAAGAGCGACGACGATGCCCGAAAGCACGTTTGAGCGGACATCCGTGAACCAGTCACGGCGGATTTTTTCGATTGAGAACATCAAGAGCATACAAATCCGTAAGAGCGGTTCGCGGCGCGACCCGATCAAAGTCGGTTTCTTGATTGTCCGGCGGATTGGCGGCCGGAAGAGCCACCCGGAATTGCACCGGGTCCGAGGTGAATGTGGCAGGATTTGCCACACTGTCCGCGGGGTGACAACCTGCAAGTTCAGCATCCAACTCGTCGCGGACCTTTGGATACATCCATAGCCGCCCGAAACTCGCCGTTCATTCAGGCCTATTTTCGACTAAACCGCCTCGCGGGCCGATATACAGCACGCCTGAACGGTATGACGAGGCCATCGCTGTATTCACAAGCAGCATAACTGCCAGATTGCAGCACTAGGGACGAGCTGCTCGTCGCTGAACCTGTTGCGCTTCATTCCGTCCGGCTCCTTTGCGTCGGATTTCACTGACCGTAGAATCGGGGGCCCGTCCTGGCTTGTGAGCGCGAGACAGGAGCAGGAACAAAGCTCCTTCAACGCCGTTATTTCCCCAGTCTTCGGGGAAGTTGTCACATGGCGCCACGCTCATTCTGGAAAGGCTATCTCAAACTCTCCCTGGTCACCTGCCCGGTGGCGATGAGCCCTGCAACGTCCGAGAACGAGAAAGTCCGGTTTCACACCCTCAACGCCAGGACCGGCAACAGGGTGGTCAGTCAATATATCGATGCGGTGTCCGAGAAGCCCGTCGATGAGGATGACGAGGTCAAGGGCTATCAGCGCGGCGAAGACGATTATGTGATGCTCGAGGACGACGAGATCGAGGCGGTTGCCCTTGAAAGCACGCGGACCATAGACATCGAAAGCTTCGTGCCGCGCGATACCATCGAATGGATCTGGTACGACAAGCCCCATTATCTGACGCCTAACGATCCCGTCGGAGAGGAAGCGTTTTCGGTGATCCGCGATGCGATGGCGTCGACAGATACGGTGGGGATTTCTCGGCTGGTGATGTATCGCCGGGAACGGGCGGTGATGCTGGAACCGCGCGACAAGGGCATCATCCTGTGGACACTGCACTATGGCGACGAGGTGCGTGACGAGAGCGACTATTTCGGCCAGATCAAGGAGGGCAAGCCCGATCCCAAGCTGATGAGCCTGGTGACGAAGCTGATCGATGAGCGCACAGCGTCCTGGGATCCCAAAATGGTCAACGATCCGGTCCAGGACAAGCTGCTCGACATCATCGCGGTAAAGAAGAAGGGGAAGAAGCGTGTGGCGAAGGCCCAGCATGCGGCAGAGCAACCCGCGAGCAACGTCGTCAACATCATGGACGCCCTACGCAAGAGCATCAGCACGGAAGCCAAACGCAAATAGGCGCTATCGCGTGGCGCGTCGGCGTGTTGTTTGAATGACGAGTGGTTCAGCCGCCGCTCGAAAACCTTCCCACGGATCGGATGTGAGCGCAGCGAGCCGGGTCGGCGTATTGTCCACGGTGAAATAGGCCGGCCCGATTCCGGGATTCAGTTCCCCCCAGGCCAGCGGCATCGAGACGGCGGCGCCGGGTCGGGCGCGCGTCGAGTACGGTGCGACCGCCGTCATGCCGCGCTGATTGCGCAGATAGTCGATCAGGATCTTGCCGCGGCGCTTCGACTTTGTGATCGTCGAGACATATTGATCCGGACTGTCTACGGCCATGCTGTCTGCCAGCGCCTTGGTGAAGGCTTTTACCGCTGGCCAGTCGGCTCTGGGCTTGAGCGGTGCCACGACATGCAGTCCCTTACCGCCCGATGTCTTGACGAAGGTGTTGAGTCCGGCGTTCTTTAGACGCTGTCGGACCTCTACGGCTGCGGCGATGATGGTCTCCCAGGCTACGCCCTCGCCGGGATCGAGGTCCATGGTGATGGTGTCGGGCCGTTCCCAGTCTGCGACGGTCGAGCCCCAGGGGTGGATTTCCAGTACGGCCGACTGGACGAGGCCCATCAGGCTGTCGAGATCGTTGATCGAAATGAGCGGTTCGCCATCCTTGTCCCTGGGGTCGTTGACGAGCGCGATGTTCCTGTTGAGGCCCTTCCATGCGTGCTTCTGGAAGAACATCTGGCCGGTGATGCCGCTCGGGCAGCGCAGGAGCGCCAGCGGTCGGCCGACGACATAGGGCGCGATATAGCGCCAGACCTCGGTGTAGTAGTCGGCGAGACCTTCCTTGGTCACGCCTTCGTCCGGCCAATAGATCCGATCGGGATGGGTGAGCGTGACCGTGCGACGCTGAGGCCGGGGGGCTGCCGATTTCGACTTCGGGATTTCCCTGACGATCTCGCTCGCCGCCTTGTCCTCGCGCAAACCACGGAACGAGGCGTGGCGCAGGTGTCCGTCAGCCGTCCAGGCACGGAATTCGACCTCGGCGACCAGATCGGGACGGACATAGTGCACCATCCGGGCTTCCTCTGCCGTCAGCTTTTCGGCGAACGGGCTTTCAGGAATGCGCATGCGATCGAGACGCTTGAACAGATCCGCCGCGACAGCGCCGGTGAAACCGGTGCCGACGCGGCCGACATGCTCCAGTTTGTCATTGTCGTAAACGCCCAGCACGAGGGAGCCGATCGCCTTGCGAGAGGTGGACGACGGCACGTAGCCCACGACGACGAACTCCTGACGAGCCGAGCATTTGGATTTGATCCATGCCTTGCTGCGGCCGGACCGATAGGGCACATCCCGGCGCTTGGAAATGACGCCTTCGAGGCTCAGCCGGCACGCATGACGCAGGACGAGGCCGCCATTTTCATCGAAATGGCTGCTGTAGCGGATGAGGCCGGACTCATCCCCCACCAGTTTTTCGAGCATCGACTTGCGCTCGATCAGCGGCAGGCCACGTAGATCGTAACCGTCAAGATAGAGAAGATCGAAGACATAGAAGGTGAAGCGATCCGATCGTCCGGCGCTGAGGTCTGCCTGAAGGGCGGAAAAGTTCGAGGCGCCCGAGCCGGTCTCCACGACCAGTTCGCCGTCAATGATGGCCGTGCCCAGGGGCAGCGCCTGCAATGCCGAAACCACGTCCTTGCCGAACTTTTTCGTCCAGTCGAGACCGCTGCGGGTCAGGAGCCTGACGCGCCCGGCCTCGATGCGTGCCTGCAACCGATAACCGTCGAACTTGATCTCATGAATCCAGCGATCACCCGCCGGCGGCGCCTTCATCAGCGTGGCAAGGGTCGGCGCGACAAATCCCGGCAAGGGCGCATTTTTCGTACCTTTGACCGAGGCGGGGTCGGGGAGCTCTACGGAAATTTCCGGCTCCTTCGCGGTTCTGGTCGGTTTCCGTGTCGTCGATTTGGTGATCTTTCCGGTTTTGGACGACCAGCCCGGCGCCTCGCCGGCGACATCCTTGATCTCTCGGCCTGTCTTCACCGATTCCGGCCGCTCTTTCAGAATATCGGGATCGCCGGCCGTCCGGGCAGCATCGTCATCGCCCTTGATCAGCAGCCAGTTTTCGCGCTTCTCGGATGGCTTGCCCTGCATCTTGACCAGATGCCAGCGGCCGGAGAGCTTTTCGCCTGTCAGCTCGAATTCGAGATGGCCCTTGGCATAGCCCTTTTGAGCATCATGGACCGGAGACCATGTGCCGCGATCCCAGACGATCACCGTGCCGCCGCCATATTCGCCCTTGGGGATCGTGCCTTCGAAGTCGTTGTATTCGAGAGGATGGTCCTCGACATGAACCGCGAGCCGTTTCTCGCCCGGGACCAGGCTGGGCCCCTTGGTCACCGCCCAGCTCTTCATCACGCCGTCCATCTCCAGCCGCAGATCGTAATGCAGGCGTCTTGCGGCATGCTTCTGGATGACGAAGGCGTTGCCGGTTTTGCGAGCCTTCCGGCCCTTCGGCTCGGAGGTCGACCTGAAGTTCCGCTTCTGCCGATAGGTCTCAAGCGTTGCCATGCTCAGCTCGCCTTACGGCGGGCGGGCGCAGCTTTTGCCTTCGCCGCAGCCCGCTTTTTCGCCGTAGCGCGGGTCGCCGTCTTCTTGCCGGAGCGGCCGGCGCTCTCGCGCAAGGCGGCCATCAGATCGACGACCTTCTCGCGCTCCGGCTCCTTGCGGACCTCGATCTTGCGGCCTTCGATCTTCGCCTTGACCACTTCGGCCAGGGCCGCGTCATAGCGATCGTCGAATTCCCTGGGGTTGAACTTGCCGCTCTTGGTCCTGATGATGTGCTCGGCCAGTTCCAGCATCTCGCCCTTGATCTTCATATCGGGGACGCTGTCGAACGCATCCTTTGCCGAGCGAACCTCGTAGTCAAAATTGAGCGTCGTCGCGATCAGGCCGGAGCCGTGCGCGCGGATCAGCACGGTGCGGACGCGGCGGAACAGCACGGTCTGGGCGAGCGCGGCGACCTTCTTCTTGCGCATGCCCTCGCGGATCAGCGCATAGGCTTCCTCGGCATGGCGGTCCGACGGGGCCAGGTAATAGGGCTTGTCGAAATAGACATCGTCGATGTCGCCGCAGCCGATGAAGGTCGAGACCGCAAGGGTCTTGTCGCTGTCGGGCACCGCCGAGGCCACTTCCTCGGGATCGAGCATGATGTATTCGCCCGAGCCAACCTCATAACCTTTGACCTGATCGTCGCGATCGACCGGCTTGCCGGTATCGCTGTCGACGAACTGCCGCCGGACACGGTTTCCGGTGGCACGATTGAGGGTGTGGAATGCTATGCGATCTGATGTGGAGACAGCCGAGTAGAGAGCAACCGGGCAACTGACCTCGGCGACTTTCAGAAAGCCCTTCCAGTTTGCTCTTGGCGCCAAGCCCGACCTCCCACGCAACAGGTGGGAATAAACGGCATTATACCATCGTTTGTTCCCGATGTGCGCATGCGGATTGCACCATGCTGCTCGAACGAACTGAAAGGAGCTGCGTCTGTAACGTTTCGAGGTCGGCTGGCCAGTTGCATCAGTACAGTGCTAACTGGTCTGCATCTGAAGCAACCTCCATATGCTCCAACGACGACAGAGTTACGCCAAGCAAGCGAACTCCCTTCTCGACGGGAAACACGTCGCTGAGCAGCGACCGCGCAATGACAAGCATCTCCTCTTCGTTGCGCACCAACCTGGGCATGGTCCGGCTGCGTGTAATCAGCCGGAAATCGGCGAACTTCACCTTCAGTGTTACGGTTCTGCCGGACAGGTGCTTCGCCTCGCAATGCCCCCAGACCTTTTCGGCCAGTGGCGCCAACTCGGTCTTTGCGGTGTGCAGGTCAGAAATGTCTTCGACGAAGGTATCTTCGGCCCCGATTGATTTCCTCTCCCGGTTGGGCTGGACCGGCCGCTCGTCGATCCCTCGCGAAATCCGATAGTACCAGCTCCCCGACTTCCCGAAATTCGCCTGGAGAAACTCCAGCGGTTTCGCACGAAGGTCCGCACCGGTGACGATGCCGAGCCGCGCCATCTTGGCGGCCGTCGCCGGGCCGACGCCATGGAACTTCTTGACCGGTAGATTGGCGACGAAGTCCGGCCCGGCCTTCGGCGTGATGACAGCCTGGCCGTTCGGCTTGTTGAGGTCGCTCGCCATCTTCGCCAGGAACTTGCAATACGAGATGCCGGCCGAGGCGTTGAGGCCGGTGACCTCCTTGATGCGGGCGCGGATGATCGTAGCAATCTCGGTGGCGACGGCGATGTTCTGCTTGTTCTCGGTGACGTCGAGATAGGCCTCGTCCAACGACAGCGGCTCGATCAGGTCGGTGTGCTCGGTAAAAACCTGATGAATCTGCGCCGAGACCGCACGATAGACGTCGAAGCGCGGCTTGACGAATATCAGGTCGGGACAGCGGCGTTTCGCGGTGACGGAGGGCAGGGCGGATCGAACACCGAACGCCCGGGCCTCGTAGCTGGCGGCGGCCACGACACCGCGGGCAGCCGATCCCCCTACGGCCACCGGCTTGCCGCGCAGTTCGGGATTATCGCGCTGTTCGACGGAGGCATAGAAGGCATCCATATCCACATGCAGAATCTTGCGGACAGGTGGGCCTGCATGGGCAGCGCCAACCTTGTCATGCTCCTCGGCCTTGTTCTTTTCCGTCAGCATGTTTGCGTTCAGACCAGCAGGTCACCCCTGGGCTTGGCCGGCGGCTCGACCACCACCAGCATGTTGCCGGGCAGGGGCCGTTGCAGGTGCTTCACCGCATCCCATTCTCCCGTCAGCCATAGATCGACTTCCTCGGGCGTCGTCAGGATCGCCGGCATGGCCTTCTGGTGGATCGGGCTGACGATCTCGTTGGGCGAGGTGGTTAGGAATCCATAGAGCTCGAATTCACGCTCGCCATCGCGGACTTTCTTGACGCCCTTCCACGGTGTCCAGAAGCCGGCGAAGAACATCAGCGGTCGGTCGGCATTCCGCGCGAACCATGCGTTCGGTACGCGCCCGCCCTCGACCTTGCTGGCCGGGTCCGGTTCAGCGAACGAAGTGAAGGGGACAACGCAGCGGCTGGTCGGTCCGAGCCAGCGCCGCCAGTGTGGAGAATTGACGTTGCGGATATTGGTGACGCCGGGATCGTAGTTGCCCCTGATATAGGCGGGCGGCGTCGGCATGCCCCAGGTGGCGCTCGCAATCTCGCGCTTGCCGTCGGCGCCGACCCGTACGATCGGGGCGAGCGTGTTCGGATAGACATCCATCGAGGGCTCGTTCCAGCCTGCCTTGTCGACGAAAGCCCTGGTGAATTCCATCACCGCATCGCGCGTCGTGGTGAGATTATAGAGATTGCACATTGCGGCCTCTCCCTTCTACCGCCACATGCCGCGCATTCGCGCGCCGACATCGAGGCGAACCTGCCTTGGCCCGACATTGGGTCCGGCTCCCGGAGCGACGAGCGGCCAGGCGCGGCATTCGAACAGTTCGACCAGACTAGCCGGAATGAACCGTGTGCGCGAGGCATAGACATGGCGGTCGCCCGTCGAGGACTGCCCATGGGTGAAGAAGCGTTGTGGCACGACGAGGTTGAGGCTGTCCTTCGCTCGCGTCATCGCGACATAGAGCAGGCGTCGTTCCTCTTCGATCTCGTCGGACGTGCCTGCGCCGAGATCCGAGGGGATGCAGCCGTCCACGGTGTTGAGCACGAAGACCGAGCGCCATTCCTGCCCCTTGGCGGAATGGATGGTCGAAAGGATCAGGTAATCCTCGTCGAGCAGCGGAACACCGGCTTGCCCGGACGTGGCGTCCGGAGGATCGAGGGTGAGTTCGGTCAGGAAGCGTTCGCGGGTGGGATAGCCGGCGGCGATGTCCTCGAGCTGCAGCAGGTCGGCGCGGCGCATCTCGGAATCCTCATGGATGCGCTCGAGATGGGGCTCATACCAGGCGCGGACCTGCCCGATCTCTGCCGGCCAGCCGGATGCGCCCGAGCGCAGACCGGCGATCAGTTCCACGAAAGCTGGCCATTCGGCCTGGGCGCGGGCCGGGCAGGGGAGGCGGTCGAGCGTGTCGATCGGATCGGCACTGTCGGCAACCGCGTCGAGCGCGGTCTGGGCTGTTGCCGGGCCGACGCCAGGGAGCAGCTGCAACAGGCGGAAGCCGGCGACGCGATCGCGCATGTTTTGGGCGAAGCGGAGCGCCGCCAGCATGTCCTTCACATGCGCGCTGTCGAGGAATTTGAGGCCGCCGAATTTGACGAAGGGGACGTTGCGCCTGGTCAGCTCGACCTCGAGCGGACCGCTGTGATGGCTGGCGCGAAACAGCACGGCCTGATCCTTGAGCCGCATGCCGGTCTCACGGTTCTCCAGCACCTCGCCGGCGACGAATTTTGCCTGGTCGGCTTCATCGCGCACGGTGACGAGGCGCGGCCGCTCATTGGACGGCCGGTCGGTCCAGAGATCCTTGGTGAAACGTTCCTTCGCCAGCCCGATCACGCCATTGGCAGCAGCCAAAATGGGCTGGGTGGAGCGGTAATTGCGGTCGAGCGTGATCACCTCGGCCGGCGGCGAGAACTCCTTCGGGAAATCGAGGATGTTGCGCACCGTGGCTGCCCGGAAAGAATAGATCGACTGCGCGTCGTCGCCGACAACAGTCAGACCCCGCCCGGCCGGTTTCAGGCCCGTCAGGATCGTCGCCTGCAGGCGGTTGGTGTCCTGATATTCGTCGACGAGGACGTGATCCCACTTGCCGCCGATCTCGTCGGCCAGCGTGGCGTCGCCCATGGTCTGCGCCCAGTAGAGCAGCAGATCGTCGTAATCGAGCACGTTCTGGATCTGCTTGGCCTCGACATAACCGGCGAACAGCTCGCGCAGTTCCTTTTCCCAGGCCGCACACCAGGGGTAGTTCGCCCGCAGCACCTCATCGAGCGCGGCCTCGGCATTGACGGTGCGGGAATAGATCGAGAGGCATGTTCCCTTGGCCGGGAACCGGTTCTCGGTTTTCGAGAAACCGAGATCGTGGCGGACGAGGTTCATCAGGTCCGCGGAATCCTCGCGGTCGTGGATGGTGAACTGAGGATCGAGACCGAGTTCGATCGCATATTCCCGCAGGATCCGCGCGCCGATGCCGTGGAAGGTGCCCGACCAGGCCAGCGCATCGGTCATGATACCGGCCTTGTCGCCCAGCACCCTGGCGCAGATGCGCTCGACGCGCTTCCCCATCTCGCTTGCTGCCCGGCGCGAGAAGGTCATCAGCAGGATGCGGCGCGGATCGGCGCCGGCGATAATCAGCTGGGCAACACGGTGGGCGAGCGTGTTGGTCTTGCCCGAGCCCGCGCCGGCAATGATGAGTAGCGGGCCGGCGATCCGGCCTTCGGGAAGACCGATGCCATGCACGACCGCGGCGCGTTGGCCATCGTTCAATTTTTCCAGATGCGCCGCCTGCATGCCGTCCCGCTCCTATCGCCCTCAGATTCCAAGACAATCGACCAATACTGAGCCGTTGCTTGCCGTTACGTCCCCCTCTTCGACGGAACGACTCATCGAGGAGTCGGATTGACTCATTTTCCGAAAGAGAACAAATATAGAACATAGCAGCGCCCGAAGGCGTTGCAAAGCCCCTTCAGGAGAACCGGACTTTCATGGCCGATCGCGCGGCAAACCCTGTCATCGCCGACCTTCAGGAGCGCATCGCGCATCTGGAGAGCGGTGCTGGCCGCGTCCGCGAGGTTCTGCCGTTTGGATTGCCCGAGATCGACAGGCGACTTCCGGGAGGCGGGCTAGGACTTGGCTGCCTGCATGAGATCGCCGGCGGCGGCAATGGCGCCGTCGACGGGGCGGCCGCCGCCATGTTCGCCGCAGGGATCGCGGCGCGGACCAAAGGCAAGGTGCTCTGGATCGTCACGCGCACCGATCTGTTCGCACCGGCCATCGCCCAGGCGGGGCTGGCTCCCGATCGGGTGATCCATGTCGAGGCCGGCGACGAAAAGGCGCTGCTCGCCTGTTTCGAGGAGGGGCTTCGCCATGGTGGGCTCGGGGCCGTCGTGGCGGAGACCGCCCATCTTTCCATGACTGCGTCGCGCCGCCTGCAATTGGCGGCGGAGGGTTCCGACACGATTGGCCTGGCGGTCCGTCGCTGGCGTCGGCAGACCGAGGCGGGGGATTTCGGACAGCCGACGGCGAGCGTTTCGCGCTGGCGTGTCTCGGTGCTGCCAACGGCTCCCCTGCCGGTGCCCGGCCTTGGCCGCGCCCGCTGGCTGGTGGAACTGATCCGATGCCGGGCCGGCGAAAGTGCAGATTTTGAAGTGGAGGCCTGCGATGCCAAGGGTCGTATCGCTCTTCCTGCCAAGGTTGCCGACAGACCGCCTCAGAAGGAAGTCGGGCGACGCATCGCCTCCGCCTGAGGCGCCGCTCGTCCTGGTCGGGCGTACCGGCCGACGCAGAACCATTGTCGCCCTCGATGCCAACGCCCAGGCGCTCGGCGTTACCAAAGGCATGGCCGTCGCCAAGGCGCAGGCGCTCGTACCAGGCCTTGTCATCGTCGATGCCGATCCGGCTGCCGACCGGGAAGGGCTGGAGAGGTTGGCGCTCTGGGCGCTGCAGCGGATCTCGCCCGTCGTTGCCACCGATCCGCCGGACGGTCTGGTGATCGACACGACCGGCGCCGATCATCTTCATGGCGGCGAGGCCATGATGCTGGAAGCCATGGTGCAGAAGTTTGCGGCCTCGGGCGTTGAGGCCCGCGCGGCGATCGCCGACACATGGGGCGCGGCCCATGCTGCAGCGCGTTTTCTGCGCCGGCAGACGATCGTGGTCCCGAAAGGGGAAGGTGTCGCAATGCTGCGACCCCTGCCGCTGGCTGCCTTGCGTCTCGATGGCGAGATCATCACCGGCCTGCGCACGCTCGGCTTCGAGACCGTCGGCGATCTGATGGATCAACCCCGCGCGCCGCTTGTCTTGCGCTTCGGTCCCGAGATCGGCCGCCGGCTCGATCAGGCGCTCGGCGTGGTCGCCGAACCCGTCGATCCGATCCGATCGCCCGAGCTGGTCGAGATACGTCGCGTCTTCGGGGAGCCGATCGGCGCGCCCGAGACCATTGCCCGCTATACGGGCAAGCTTGTCGATGCGCTTTGCCTCGAGCTCGAACAGCGAGGTCTTGGTGCGCGCCGCCTCGACCTGCTGCTCCATCGGGTCGACAATAGCATGCAGTTCATCCGCGTCGGCATGGCGCAGCCGGTGCGCGATCCCAAACGCCTGACGCGGCTGTTGACGGACAAGATCGAGACGATCGATCCGGGTTTCGGCATTGAGATCATGGTGCTGGTCGCGGTCGAGTCCGAGCCGCTGCGGGACCGCCAGACCATCTCCTCTTTGGTCAAGTCTTCCGAGCCGGATGTCTCCGACCTAGTCGATGTGCTCGCCAACAGGGTTGGCGGCAATCGGCTCTACCGCTTCACTCCTGTTCAGAGCGACGTTCCGGAACGTTCCGTCGCCCGCGTTCCGCCCCTGTCGCCCGAGACCGGCGCGACCTGGGAAGGCGATTGGCCACGTCCGCCGCGTCTTCTGGCCCATCCCGAGCCGGTCGAGACCATGGCGCTTCTCCCCGACCATCCGCCCGTCTGGTTCACCTGGCGCGGCGTGCGCCGGCGGGTGCGGCGCGCCGACGGACCGGAACGCATTCGTGGCGAATGGTGGAAGCGCGATGCCGAGATGACCACGGTCCGGGACTATTTCCGGGTCGAGGACGAGACCGGCGAACGCTATTGGCTGTTCCGCTCCGGTGATGGCGAGCATGAGGACAGCGGTTCGCAGCGCTGGTTCCTGCACGGGATCTTCGCATGAGCGCGCCAGCTTACGCCGAATTGCAGGTGACCTCGCATTTCTCGTTCCTGCGCGGCGCGAGCTCATGCGAGGAGCTTTTCGCGCAGGCGGCCACCATGGGCATTGCCGCGCTCGGCATTGTCGACCGCAACTCGCTTGCCGGTATCGTGCGTGCCCATGAAGCGGCGCGGACAACCGGGGTCCGACTGATCGTCGGCTGTCGCCTCGATCTTGCCGACGGTATGTCGGTACTGGTCTATCCGACCGACCGGCCTGCCTATGCCCGGCTTTGCCGCCTCCTTTCACTCGGCAAGAAGCGGGCCGGCAAGGGCAAGTGCCATCTCGAATGGGTCGATCTCGTAGACTATGGCGAAGGGCTGATCGCGGTCCTCGTGCCCGACGTCGCCGACGAGACCTGCGCGCTTCGTCTGCGTCGGCTGCGCGAGGCGTTTGGCGACCGCGCCTATATGGCGCTGACGCTGCGCCGGCGGCCGAACGATCAGATGCGGCTCTGGGAACTGTCCAACATGGCGACCATGGCGCGGGTGCCGACCGTCACCACCAATGACGTTCTGTTCCACGAGCCCGGCCGGCAGGTCATGCAGGATGTAGTGACGGCGATCCGCCACAACGTCACCATCGATGAGCTCGGCCATCGCCGCGAGCGCTTCGCCGACCGCTATCTGAAGCCGCCCGAGGAAATGCACCGGCTGTTCGGGCGCTACCCGGAAGCTCTTTCCCGAACGATCGAGATCATGGAGCGCTGCAAGTTCTCGCTCGATGAGCTCGCTTACCAATATCCGGAAGAAAAGCTCTTCCCGGACCTAACGCCACAGCAGGCGCTGGAAAAACTGACCTGGGAGGGTGCGGCCGAGCGTTATCCCGAAGGCCTGCCCGACAAGGTGCGCGGCAATCTCGACCACGAGCTGCGCCTGATCGAGAAGCTGGACTATGCGCCCTACTTCTTGACCGTGAATGCCATCGTGCGCTTCGCTCGCTCGAAAGGCATTCTGTGCCAGGGCAGGGGCTCGGCGGCGAACTCGGCGGTCTGCTTTGTGCTCGGCGTTACCTCGGTCGATCCCGACCGCAACGATCTCCTGTTCGAGCGCTTCGTCTCGGAGGAGCGCCGCGAGCCGCCCGACATCGATGTCGATTTTGAACATGAACGCCGGGAAGAGGTGATCCAGTGGGTCTACGAGACCTATGGGCGTACCCGGTCGGCGCTATGCTCGACCGTCATCCGCTATCGCGCCAAGGGCGCGCTGCGCGACGTCGGCAAGGCGCTTGGCCTGCCCGAGGATCTGACCAAGACACTGTCGTCACAAGTCTGGGGCTGGTCGGAGGGCGTCGAGAAGAAACACGCCGAGGGTCTCAATCTCAACATGGACGACCGGCGCCTGCGGCTTGCCCTCGAACTCGCCCATCAACTTGTCGGAACGCCCCGGCATCTCTCCCAGCATCCGGGTGGTTTCGTGCTGACCCGCGACCGGCTGGACGAACTGGTGCCGATCGAGCCGGCGGCGATGGAGGATCGCCAGGTCATCGAATGGGACAAGGACGACATTGACGTCCTGAAGTTCATGAAAGTCGATGTTTTGGCGCTCGGCATGCTCTCCTGCATGCGACGCGCCTTCGATCTTCTGGCCGAGCACAAGGATATCAGGCTCGACCTTGCCACGATCCCGGCCGAGGATCCGCGCACTTATGCGATGATCCGCAAGGCGGATACGCTCGGCACGTTCCAGATCGAGAGCCGCGCGCAGATGGCGATGCTGCCGCGCATCAAGCCCCGTACCTTCTACGACCTCGTCATCGAGGTCGCCATCGTCCGCCCCGGACCGATCCAGGGCGACATGGTTCATCCCTATCTGCGCCGCCGCGAGGGGAAGGAGGACGTCACCTTTCCCAAGCCGGAGCTGGAAGCTGTGCTCGGCAAGACGCTGGGCGTGCCGCTGTTTCAAGAGCAAGCCATGCGCGTCGCAATCGAATGCGCCGGCTTCACCGCCGGCGAGGCGGACCAGCTGCGCCGCGCCATGGCCACCTTCAAACATACGGGCGGTGTGTCGAAGTTCGGCGAGAAGCTGATCAACGGCATGGTCGACAACGGCTATGACCGCGATTTCGCCGAACGAACCTTCAAACAGCTCGAAGGCTTCGGCTCATATGGCTTTCCCGAAAGTCATGCCGCCAGTTTTGCCTTGATCGCCTATGCCTCAGCCTGGATGAAATGCTGGCATCCGGACGCATTCTGCTGCGCGCTGCTCAACGCCCAGCCCATGGGATTCTATGCGCAAGCCCAGATCGTGCGCGACGCGCGCGAACATGGCGTCGAGGTTCGCCCCGTCTGCATCAATGCCAGCCGCTGGGATTGTACGCTGGAGGCGACCGACGACGACACGCGCTTCGCCGTTCGGCTCGGCCTGCGCATGGTCAAAGGCCTCGGCGATGCCGAGGCTGCCCGTCTGGTTTCATGCCGCGAGGATCGCTCCTTCGCCTCAGTCGACGATCTCTGGCGCCGAGCCGGCATTTCGGCCGCCGCTCTGGTCGAACTTGCAGAAGCAGATGCCTTCCGGCCTTCGCTCGGGCTTGCCCGTCGCGAGGCGCTTTGGGCGATTAAGCCGTTGCGTGACGAGCCGCTCCCGCTCTTTGCTGCAGCCGCTCGGCGGGAAGCGGAGGTGCTGCCCGAACAGGCCGAACCCGCCGTGTCGCTGCGCCCCATGACTGCAGGGAGAGAGGTCGTCGAAGATTACGGTCATCTCGGGTTGACGCTGCGCCGGCACCCTCTCTCATTCCTCCGTCCGGACCTTGCGCGCCAGCGTATCATGACCTGCGCAGACGCGGTCGCTTGCAGAGACCGCCGCGGGGTCCATGTTGCCGGCCTTGTCCTCGTCCGACAGCGGCCGGGCTCGGCCAAGGGCGTGATGTTCATCACCTTGGAGGACGAGACCGCTGTCGCCAACCTCGTGGTCTGGACCAAGATCTTCGAGAAATACCGGCGCATCGTGCTCGGCTCCGGAATGATCGGCGTGAAGGGCCGCGTGCAGCGCGAGGGCGAGGTCGTGCACATCGTTGCCCACGAACTGATCGACATGTCGGCCGAGCTTGCCAGCATCGGTTCGAGGGACGCGGCGTTCGTGCTACCGCACGGACGTGGCGATGAATTCCATCCCGGCTCCCCGACGCCTGATGCGCGCGGCATGCCCGACCCATATGGGCAAGTAGACGAGATCAGGGTGAGAACGCGTGATTTCAAGTGAAACGCAAAATTGCATCACGCATGTCCAATGGCAACTTCCGACCTCTTTACGGCCGCATCTCGTCGTAGATGCATTGCCTTGAAGCGGACGCTAAGACGGCTGAAGCTGTTGCAGGTTTTGGGGAATTTCGCTGCTCTTCCTGTGACGATAGTCGTCAGTAGCGTCGGAGGGGAAGCAGGTTCCGCAAGAAACGAAGAGCGGCACAGATTGTCTGCCGTTGCGCCTCGCTTCGCAACCGATGCGCGCGCTGGCGATAATAGTCGATCAGTTCTGACGTAATCGGGGGCGACTGCCGTGCGGGCTGTTTGGCCGGTGTATCATCAATGCGGCACTGGGTCATCGTGATCGCGATGATTTCGCGGCCCAAGCGCGTGACTTGATGACTTCGCAAATCTGGAATTTGTAGTCGCTGAAAAAGCTTTCAATCCCGCGCCTTTTAGCCTTGGCGTGCTCCGGGTGAACCTTCCATTGGTAAAGGGCTTCCTCGCTCTCGAACTCGACGATCGTAACCCGCTCGCCGTCCTCAGCGACAAAGCCTTTGTGGGAGATATAGCCGGGAATAGTCCGCGCCAACTCGCTCATGTGCCTGGCCATCGGCCCATACTCATCCTGGGTGTCGGGATTCAGGCGTGAGCGGAACACAGTGACAATCATAGGGTGGGCACCTCTGCGAGACGGCACGGATCGCAGGCACTGGTGGCTGGTGGGCGTTGCGTCCCGCGATTTCAGCGGAAGATACGCGTGCCGAGTGATTAAATAAAATGCATAATCACAATAATGATTATGCTTAATGTGACGCGGTGAGCTTCCCGCGCAGTTCATCGACCAGCAGTGTAATCGCCGGATCGAAGCGCCCAGGCACCGCACTTCTGATCAACATCACCGTAGCCGGAATGATGAAGTCCGATACCTCAAGGATTTGCAGGCCGTGACGGTGGGGGCTTTGCTCGAAGAGGCGACGCGGCACAAGGCCCAATCCGCCAGTGTGTGCGATGAGGGAAAGCTGAAGGTCCTCACCGAAGATTTCGGCGGCGATCGAAAGAGGGAGTTGCTGGCGGTCAAACGCGCGTCCGAGAGCGGTGCGACATCCACAGCCCGGAGGGTTGAGATACCAGCTGTCTCCTGCAAGCTCACGGAGCCGCCACGGCGTTCCGTCTCGCTTGGTGGGTGTTCTGGATGCCGATACGATCACGACCTGTTCGGTTCCGAGCGATATCGCGGCCAGCCCGGCAGGGATGCTATGAGCTTCGGTCAACAAGCCGACTGCGCAGTCCACGCCGCCGCCGCGCAATTCGTCAATGAGGCCGGTGCTCCAATTCGAGCTGACTTGCAGCCGAATACGGGGAAAATTGCGCCGTATGGCATCTAGTGGGGTGGTCAAGACCATCTCGCCAAGCCCATGCGCCACGCCGATCCTCAACTCTCCCGAAGGATCGGTCGCGCTCAACGCGCAGGATTCCAGTTCCGCGACGGCGGAAAGAACGCGCCGGCAATGTTCGAGCGCATGACGCCCGGCCGCCGTGAGGGCGGCAGGCTTTACGGTGCGGTCAAACACAAGCCCGTCACCGAGAGCGGCCTCGAAACTCTGGATACGGCGCGTGACGGCCGGCTGCGTCAGATTGAGCCGAAGGGCAGCGCGGTTCACCGAGCCCGTTTCCGCAACTGCCACGAAGGCTTGAATGTCCTGCAAATTCATAAGAAATATGCATAAACAGATAATGTTTATGCAGCAAGCGCGGGGTGTCGATCGCTTCAGCCACGACCAAGAGTCATCGAACGGTTCGCCGAATTCAATAGCTAGCGCATACAGGCTTCCTTTCGGCACCCGAGCGACAGAAACAGCTTCAGGGCATTGCCAGGCCGCGCGACATGGGGGATCCAGTCTAGACCCGTACGAGTTTCAACACATGGGCTTCGCGGTACGTCGAGTTGCCGCCAGCAATCCCCCTGCCTGATCTTGCCTTAAGCAGCTTTGGCATAATCCGCGAGAATGCTCCGGAGCGGTCGAGCTGTCCGATCGTACAGAGGCTCTGACAGACGAAGCGCTGCGCGCATGGAAGAGAGCACCTGGCGAGAAATCTCGAACGCTCCGCAACATACCGGGAATCGGCCAAACCCGTCGGCCCGCCCAAGTTCATGGACGGTCGCGCCAGCTCTCCGGTAAAGCCGCTCAACATGAGGCTCGTAGTTCGAGATCATCGTGTGAATGCCGTTGGCGAGAGCAAATTCACATAGCGCAATGAGAAGCAGGCAAAATGCCTGGCGCGGCGAGATATGCGGATAGTCCTGCGCCAGTGCCGTCTCGTCGATGCACATACGGGTTCCTTCCCATATGCCGGGCGCCGACAGTTCGGCTGCATCAGGGAATGTCCGCCTAAACACATCGTAGAGAAGGGTCGGTCCGGTGGTCGGCATCAACCTCATGCTTCCATAATGGCGCTTTCGGTTCGAATCGCACCACACCAGATAAACTGGCTGCATATCGTCGTATTGATCGCGTTCGAAATCGCCATCCGCCTCAACCCGCCAACGCAAAGCGTCAAAGAATACAGCTTTTCGAGTCCGGAACATCTGGGAGAGCACTTCCGGATAGGCAGCATATTCATGAGCTTGTATTGAAACAATCATCTTCGCACTCCATCGTTCTGGCAGTGCGGAAACAATGCTCCGGGCAAAAATCAGCGGGTATTCCCCCCTCTGGAGCCCGCGTTCTGGGGGGATTGCCTTGGCCAAGGCGTTATGATCCCGAGGTGAATCGCTCGTGTGGCCGCTGCCGAGCGTGTTGCGCAGCCCAGTTTCAGCCGGGCCGACTTGAGATAGTCGCGAACTGTGTGGTCGGACAGGTTCAGCATCAGAGCAATGTCCTTCAAATCCTTGCCCAGAGCGGTCCAGTGAAGGCACTCGAGTTCCCGACGGCTAAGCGCTGGCACAGGATCGGCTTCGCCATGGAGCTCATAGATCGCCTTGCCGTGCACGATCTGCGCGAGCGATGCCCATTCCTGCCTGTGTCGTTGCACGAGAGCCGCCCATTGACCGACCGGCAAAGCTGAATTGATGGAAAGCAAGCCGCGGCGCCGCGCCTTGTCCACGACAGGAATCGAATAACCCTGACCTCCAATACCATGTGCCGATGCATCGGCGAGGAAGGCGGCGGCATCCGGGCCCACGGTAGCTTCATGCCAATGGAACGGCAGCCGGCGGGAAAAGCCATCCCGCACGATCGGATCGATTTCGACATATCCTTTCAGGAGATATCGAGCGATCCATGAATCCGGATATGTGGTCCGCACGAACGGCGCGTCGACCTTCCCGGCTATGGTCCGCGCCAGATGATAGGTGACAAAGGAGATTCCTTCATAATGCTGCTGGAACGCCCGGAGCGCGTCCAGAACGGTCAGCGCTTCAGCGATCCCTTCAATTGAGGCAGGGCGGCTGTCGTCGTTCTGCTCCACTCGGGAGCCAACGACACGACGCCCGCTTGCGCCGATATCCAAAAGTCTTCCCCCATTCCGAGCCGTCAATTTACTCTGGCCCGGGCTGCCAGTTTCCCCGCAACTGGGTCGTTCGGCGTGGCATCGCGAGACGACGCTACGACCCGTGGATGGGACTATTCTGGAGTTGCAGATATTCAGTCCGGGTGGCGGATAACTCGCCAAAGCTCTGAAGCAGCCCATCTTTTCGAGCATACCGCCGGTTCATTTCGCCCATATGACCGGTCGCAGACACGAAAACCTATCCACTGCTTTGTGCAGCAACGACAACCCTGCTAACCGTATAGCGGCCATTTCAGGCTTGAAACCTGCAGTCCATCGCAAAGAGCTGGTCCCACATTTGTCACATTATCCGCAGTCGACTCGACACTCACCAGACGGTTTCTTCCTCGAGACTTCGCGGCATAAAGGCGCGCATCGGCGCGGGCGATCATCGCGCGTAGCGAGTCGTCATGCTTTCTCGTTGCGACGCCCAGACTTGCGGTGACGCCGATGTGAACGGAGCCAACCGCAATCGACACTCCGGCGATCGAGACCCGCAGCAGCTCTGCAAACTCCGAAACCTCTCGCAAGGTGCAGCCGACAAGCAGCACCGCGAACTCCTCCCCTCCGATCCGTCCAATCGTGCAGCGGCCGTTGGCCACGCCGCGCAGCGCGGCGCCGACGCGCCCGAGCACGTCATCCCCGACACCATGGCCATATTGGTCATTGATCCGCTTGAAATGATCGAGATCAACCAGCACCAGACCGGCCACGGCCTCCCGCGAGAATGCCGTTGCCGCATGGGCGTCAAACCCACGTCTGTTGAACACGCCGGTCAGCGGGTCGACGTCGCGCTCCTGACGCAGCGTTTCAACGATCTCGGTGATTGTCGCGACCAGGATGGTGACAGCAAGTCCGGCTCCATTAGCGAGCATTGCCGAACGGACGATCTGGTGGAGAAGCTCCAAATCATATGCCGACAGGACTGCGAGTAACTCGCCTGTCCACAAGGCAGCGTCAATCAGAAAGGCGAGACCAAGCAACGCCAGCAGCCAGGCCAGGAGTTCTTCAACGAAACGCGACTGCGGTGCGGCCCGGATCTGCCACCATGTTACTGACAATGCTGCGCCGCAGGCTGCGCTCTGAACGAAATTGCGCATCGCCGCATTCTCGGCCACATAGATGCAGAAGAGAACCGCCAGCAAAGCGATTGCAACGATTCCGGATGCGGCTATCAGATGGACAGGCCTGGACATCCGCCGCCGCAAGACTCCCTCACAAAGCAAGACCACGCCAAGAGTATGAAGCGCGATGCGCACGAAACCGGCAGCTGTCGTGTGGTCAGGATCGCCCAGAATCCAAACTGTTTCTCCCAGCAGAATCGCAACGCACATGGCAGCGAAAACCAGGAGAGCCTGCCGACTACGATCGAGGCACCAAATTCCGATGTAGGCAAAAGCAAGCAGGACAAGAAGCCCTGACCCGACCAGAGAGAGAAAAACTGTATTTGCCGACTCTTCCATCGCCACCGCAACCCACAAAAA
Organism: Aquamicrobium sp. NLF2-7; assembly: GCF_022359935.1. NCBI lineage: Bacteria > Pseudomonadati > Pseudomonadota > Alphaproteobacteria > Hyphomicrobiales > Phyllobacteriaceae > Aquamicrobium > Aquamicrobium sp. NLF2-7. Next base: position 94,563 of record NZ_JAKSED010000004.1, read on the forward strand.
TCCAATGGGAGGGCTGCATCCCACTCTCCCAGATGCCGCTAACCTGAGGGAGTGGTTATAAGATGTAGTGAATCGATTATCTCAAATGCGAATTGATAACTGCCTTTCGTCAGGCCGATACTTAAATCATCAAGATAAACAAGGGCCAAGAATCAATATATTTCAGTATATATTTGGAAGGGAGGTCATTTCAGCACTTGTCTGCCCAGGTCAGACCAGCGAGTCCAATGCCGGGCACGACTTTCATCCGAACTCCCTCGCCGCTGGCCGCCAAAATACCAGCAGGCGAATCCGCCCTCGTGCAAGGAGCTATATAACAGCCATTCAGGCGATTGTTCGGTCAACTCGCCTCAGGCGTGGTCGAGCCGCGAGCCTTTCTTGTGGTGCTTCGGGATCCCTTTGCTCCCTCAGAAGCTCTCTTTGCGGGCGTCCGCTTCTTGCGCGGGGCTGGGATCGGCGCGATGGGCTCGGATGCCACACTCTCTACCGGTGCCGCATCGGCCGCTGCCCGAGCCGTTTGGCCCTTTCGACCCAACCCGAGCTCCTTGGCCACCTTTCTGCGCTGTTCAGAATAGGACGGCGCCACCATCGGATAATCGTGCGGGAGCTTGTATCGGATCCGATATTCTTCCGGGGTTAGACCATGGGTCGACAGATGTCGCTTGAGCGTTTTATATGGCTTTCCATCGATCATGCTCAGGATATGATCCCTCGATGCTAGGCTCGTGCGGACCGGCACAGCGGCGACATACTCCGGCTCCTGGTCCGGCTGGGATTCGACCTCGACAGCGACATTGTCGTCGCCCTCGGCAAGTGCTGCCCGCGTCGTCCGGATTAGATCGGCCAGCCCGTTGGCGGGGACCGCGTTATTCGTGACATAAGCGCTCAAAAGCTGCACGGTCAGGGTTGTGAGGTCAGGTCTATCACCGTCTGGCATTCGTCTTTCCCTTGGTTGTGTTGAAGCCCATGTCGTCCGGCCGCCCGAATAACCCAGCGGTGTCGATGCAACCTGCTTTGAATTGTCACATATGTCAAAGTTCGATTGGCGTGGGTGTCGTCGCGCGCCCACTTAGCTGAACTTCAGCTTTATGGTTGGTCGCTTGGGAGCAGTTGTCGGTTGCTCTGCCGGCGGTCTGCGCCCAAGGCCGGCGCTCTTTGCCAGAGCCGATCGTGCTGCCGAGTAGTTCGGAGCCACCATGGGATAGTCCACCGGGAGCTTCCACTTCTCTCGGTACTGCTCCGGTGTCAAATCGTGATGCGTGGCAAGGTGGCGCTTCAACGATTTGAACTTTCTACCGTCCTCGAGACAGATCAGGAAATCCGGTGTTATTGATTTGCGGACAGGCACCGCTGGGACCGGCTTTGCTTCCGGCTGCACGGGACGTGATGCTGCCAAAGCCTTGACGATCGCCGAATATGTCTCGGCGATGAGGTCTGGCAGTTGACCCATGGGAACGGCGTTGTTGCTGATATACGCGGCCACGATCTCAGCGGTGAGACCGACGATTTTGGCTGCGTGCGGATGCTCTTCAGTCATTTTGTTGTCCGGCTCCGTTACTGTCGCGGCGCCATTGTCGGTACGGGAGGAATAAGTCTTCGCATAGACTCTCGTCGCCCTGGCAGAACGGCTGCAAGGCTGTTTTCTGCGACCTCCTTCTTCCGAATAATATGGCCCGGCGAAAAACCGCTTCTTTTCTCGTTAACGTGGCTCCCTTGTGCCAGCCCTGATTGGACTGATCAACTCGCTCTGAGACCAAATTATTGTAATGGCCGTCCTCGTTCGAGCCCGACCTGGCAGCGCTTCCACGGCCTGCGCACGCCGGTGATGTCCTCCCAGGCCGCTGAACATGGACCGAAGTTCCTTCTGCCGACGAAATCAGTGTTTTTGGAGAATGCGCCAGGTTCCGCCGTGCCACTTGCGAGCGGCAGGCCGCAAGGGAGGCTGCGCCGCGGCTGAAGCCGCGCCCTTGCGCCCCTTGCTCTTCGCGGCTGTTGCGGGGTGTTCCGCAAACTATGCGGAGGCGTTAATCTGAAGGAAAGGCCCGGCAAAACCGGCCGGGAGAGGAAAATGGAAAAAGCGGATATAGAAGAACTGCGCGGCCGGGTCGGCTGTGCTGCGGTGCTGGAGACTGGCGGGTTTGCGGTCGATCTCAAGGAGAGCACGCGCAAGGCGGTGAAATACCGCCGCGGCGACCACATCATCATCGTCATTCATGACGGGAAGGGCTGGTTCGACCCGTTGTCCGACGCCAAGGGCGATGTCTATTCGCTGGTCCAGCATCTCGACGGCTGCGATTTCCCGGAAGCCTTCGTGCAGGTCGCCTCCCTGGTCGGCTTCGAGCCGAGCGAACCCGAATGGAAGCGCCGGTCGCGTGAGACCGTACCCGACCTGTCGATCCCGGACCGATGGGCGGCGCGCCGCAAGCCATGGCGCGGATCGGCGACCTGGCGCTATCTGCGCGACGAGCGGCATATCCCCGAGCAGGTCATTCGGACCGCCATTGGCCAGAACGTTCTGAGGGAAGGGCCGCGCGGCAGCATGTGGGCCGCGCACACAGATGCGACGGGTGTGGTCATGGGCTGGGAGGAACGTGGTCCCGAGTGGCGGGGCTTTGCGGCCGGAGGCAGCAAGGTGCTGTTCCGGCTCGGTTCGGAGACCGCCGCTCGCGTCTGCGTCACCGAGGCGGCGATCGACGCCATGAGCCTTGCGGCCATCGAGAAGGTCAGGCGCGATACTCTTTATGTTAGCACCGGCGGCGGCTGGTCGCCGGCCACCGACGCCGCCATCCGGCTTCTAGCCGCGCGGCCGGATTTCCGCCTTGTCGCGGCCACCGACGCCAATCCGCAAGGCGAGGTATTCGTCACGCGTCTGCGCGAGCTTGCGGATGAAGACAACTGTGAATTCCAGCGGTTGAAGCCGGATTCCGACGACTGGAATGCGATGCTGCAGGAGGCGGCAAACGCTTGATCGGGCAGATCACGAGGCCCTGCGCTCATGGAGCGCGATTGAGGATCGCAAGCCCGACCTTTGCCGTCGTCATCTCGATCCGCAATGGCGCGTCAAGCCTTGACTCTGCCCCTTGTCGCAGAGCTTCGAAATCGGTCCCTTGAGCCTCTGGCGTGTAGATCTCCAGGACGATCTCGCCGGTGCGTTCGTCCGCATAGGTCCCCTGCAGGCCAGGGAATTTCCCCCGGAGCCATTCCAGATTGTCGCTGTGGAGCTTCCGGAGTTCTTCTCTCGTATGCATCTGGCTAGCAATGAACTCTACAGTCAGGGGTTCGCCGCAAACCGTAAGTGCGCGTGCTTCCACCGGTTCGTCTCCGGTGAGGCGCAAGACGAGCCTGCTTTCGGCGCCCTCCTGCTGATCCCAGAATAGACCTGCTAAGCGTGACGCATAGGTCTGTCGCAGGTCTTTCACGAGCGCATCAGCCCCTGCCTGGACCCGGAGGATACTCGCCCGCTCCGGCGTGTCTGCATCCAGAATTGGCGTGGAACAGTCCAGAAGCGGATCGACCCGGGCCGGGTCTTCAGTCCCACCTGCAATGGCGGGAACCGTTCCGAGACAGATGAATGCAATGGCAAGAGCGTGTTTCATCCACACATGACAACCGCGCCGTGCGGCTAAATTAGGGAAGGGAAAGGGGAGAGGAGAAGCAAACCCGGCTGCCGCATGCCCGCCGGTCGCGTCAAGGGTGAAGCTTCGCCCGGCTGAAGCCGGCCCTTGACCCGCCCGGGCGGAGAGGCGGGCGCCCGAAGGTGTTTTCAACACCCAAGGGGGCAAGACAATGGAACTAAAGCAACGGTTGGGCGCGATCCTGCGCGCCCTGCACATCTCCGAAATCGAATATTCCTTAAGTGGTGGCGGCGATTCCGGTGAGACAACACTGGAACGGGTCCGATTCAGGGACGATCCAACCAGCCACGACCTTCCGGACATTCCGATCTTCATCTCCGATACCGGACAGATCCGGCGCCTGCCTGAGCTTCTGGAAAACATCGTTGCAAACGCCCCCGAAGGCGACTGGGTCAACAACGAGGGGGGCTACGGCACGGTCTATGTTCGCCCATTCGAGGACGAGGAAGATCTCGCGATCGAATGCGACATGACATTCCGCGAGGACGGCGACTATGGCGATGACGAGGATGATGGGGCTTTCTCCGACGACGAGCCTTTCGATGGCGATCAGAATGAGGTGGACCTGCCTGTTCAGGCGGTTGTCGCCGGGGAAGTGTCGCCATGACCCGCCGGACCTGGAAGCGCCTCAAATCCGACGCCTCGTCCTTGCTGTTGAATGCGTGTCCATGGCTCGCGCAGCGGCCCTCAGAACTCGCCGCATTTGCCACCGTGGTGGCGTTCACCGAGATCAAGCTTCTTGCGGTTGCAAGCGATGGCCGGATCGAGGCGGAAATTCGCACCGTACCATCGATCGGCAAGGATGTTCTTGCCCGGGAATTGGCAGATTTGATCGCCGAAACGGCGGCCGACTATGCCTCCAGCCCACGACCGGCCAGCTTTCCGGCCTTCGGAGACTGGGTCGAGCGCCAGGGCTTTTCGGAGATGAGCATCGCGCTTCTCTCGACCGATGCCAAATGGCAGGAGTTGACCGCGGTAGCCGAAATCATCGCCAAGGCGATCATGACCCTTTCCGCACGATCACAGGCACTTGCCATGGCCCATATGGGCAGTGTTTTTCGCCGCGATCTGCCGGACGCCATGTTCCTGCGGTATAGCCTCACGCCGGTGGCGGCGTGGTTGCTCGCAACTGAGACCAGCGGTCACGTGAACCGTGCAGACATCCTTCTGCGCCGCCGGCAGGCGATGGTTCTGTACAGCGCGCTTTCGGGAACTTTGCTGGACGAGGAAGTCACACGAGCCATCGATGCTGGAATGCCGCTCGCGCCGCTTCTGACGAAGCGCCATAATCTGACAGTGGCGGAACTTCGGGCCATGCGCCAGGGACGATCCCTGCGACACGCCATCGAGATACCAACGGACTTCCATGTCGCCGTCCAGGAACTCAAAGCGCATGAGGTGCCGCTGCACGAATGGCCGGGCGAAGGCAGACCGGCTCAACCCGCGGCCTGGGAACGGTCGATCTGGGTGCGTGGTCAACGACAGCACCTGATCAGGTCAGATTATCTTGACGCAAATACCGCCGGTGTCACCGATGCCCTGAATGCTTTACGCGACGATCTCCTGTGTCCCCTCGTCACGGAACGTATGCGGCTGAGAGGTTACAAGCCCGACGGCAAGCTTCACCGTTTCATCAGCAGCATCGAACTCGATGGCACCAACGGTGGGGGCGAGGCGAGACAGCGTCTGCTCGCTGCGTTGCGCAAGGCAATTGTTGGCTCGCGCCGTCCGAAGGCTTTTCATGAAGCCGTCGGTCTCTGGCACAGGCGTGTCGCCTCATTGTCCGCCCTACGGCATGAGCGCCGCGCCGAACAGCCCGGATGGCCAGCTCTATGCCCGCCCTGGCAATCCGGTTGCGGACGCTTCGAGATCGTGGCGCTGTCGTGGGCAACCGATCTCGTCGAGGAAGGCCGCGAGCTCGACCATTGCGTCGGTGGATATTACGAGATCTGCCGCCGCGGCGATACGCAGATCCTCTCGCTGAGAGAAGACGGCAGACGAGTTGCGACCGTGGAACTGAAGCTCGGTTCCGACCTTTCCTCGATCACCATCGAGGTCGGTCAGTTCAAGGCGCGTCGCAACGCGGCGCCGCCTGCACATCTGCATGATCCGTTGCGCTCGTTTCTTCGAGCGATCCGCAATGGCGACCATCCGGTCAATGCCTCCCGTATTGCCGTCTATCGCAAGAAAATGCGCGACACCTGGGATGGCGGGTGGACCAGCAAAGCCCTGTCGATCGACCATGCACGTGAGGTCTTCGACTTCTACCTACCGTTATTGCCGCGGGGCACGCCATCGAATTTCGATGCGTGGGCTAAGGAAGCGGGCCTCGTCGCGGCCATCGATGCGACGCTTGCCCATCTCGAAGCTCCGCCACGACAACTGTCGCTCACTCCCAGTCCACTGCGCTTTTCCGAGGAGACCAATCATGCATCCCTATGATCACGCCCGCTCGTCTGCCCGCATCCATGGTGGTGTATGGCAGGACTATTTTGCCCTGCATTCCTGGTTCGACGCCAGCAAGGCTGTCCTTTGCCGGTTCACCCACCGGGCATTGCGACATCACCTTGAAGGCGCTGCCGAGGCAATGGCGCATTTCGGCGCCGACATCCGAAACAGCGATGGCGTCGATGTCGATACTATGACGCTCGGCCTGCAGCACCTCGAGGAAGATTGCCCGCACACGGTCCATGCCAGGGACTGGCTCGTTGGCTTCGATGCGCCGGATTGGCTGCCTGCCGAATTACCGGATGCAGAGGATCTGGCGCAGGCAAGCGTCATGCGCTTCGGCGGGAAGGTTTCCGACTTTCTGCCGCTCCATCGCTGGTTTCTGGCGACCGCTGGCTGGGCCGACGGCAATGAGCATCTGGCGTTTCGCCATCACGCATTCGGCGTCTTCGAAGCCGAAGCGCGTTTTGGCCCGGTGATCCTCATCGATGACCGGCGCGCAGTTCCTACCCGCGTTGTTGCCGAGCGCCATGTTCAGGAGGTTCTGGGCCGCGTGCCGCCCGCAACCGAGTTCCTGCGACGGATCAGGGGTGAACGCTGGATGTTGCAGGCGACCTCGCCCCGAAAGCTCGGTCTCGACTTTCCACCTTCCCAGATCACTCAGGAGGTCAACCATGTCAGCGCATGATGTTCGTCGGTACATTGTCCTCTCTACAAGCCATGTCAGTGAGGAAACTGCCAGACGTCTCGACAACATTCCAGCCGGTGACTGGCCGTGTCTTGGCGGACCCTATGGCCAGTATGGCTGGTTTCTCTACGCCCATGATGAGAACGCCGGGATCGGCAAAGACGAAATCCCCGCGGATCTTTTCACGGTCATGACCTGGACCCGCAAGCAGGGATACGATTACCTGCTTCTCGACTGTGACGGGGACGAGGTTGAAGAATTGCCCCGCTTCGACTGGTAGGTCAGGCGGCAACGTCGCCCTTATAGGATCGGCTTCCCTGCCTGTTCCACAACCGAAATGAATATCGAAGAGGGTAGCGCCAGCGACAAAGGCGTCGCGGGGACGGCGACTGCGGCATAGCACTCGTACCAGTCGGCGGCCCGATCATATTTGGCGTCGATGAAGAGCCGCGTCCCGCCAAACTGTGTCGACACGCCGATGCATCGAGGTGCTGCTGCAATCATGGTGTGGGCAGGTCAGGAGCTTTCGGGGTTGGAATTGAATAACCCATCATGATAGGTTATCTGCGTCTTTGGTCACACTCTATCGCGCATACGGCCCGAGCGTCGTTATTCTACCGACGATCATGATCCGGTGCATTTGCATGTGTTCGATGACGGCCAGGTCAAGATCAATCTGATTTGCCCGGATGGCGTGCCGGATCTGATCTGGGCTGAAGGCATGAAACGAAACGTTGTGCGCCGCCCAATGCAGATTGTCACCGAGCAGCGTCCAAGCTTTCTGGACAGATGGAGGCAAATCCATGGTTGAGCTGACGGATATGGAAATCGACGCCGCCATGGAACGCGGCTGGATTGCGTAGGAAACGGAGCCGCGCGCAGCATCGGCCCGTTACGACAAGCGGAGTGGTCGGGTCATCGTCGATCTGACGAATGGATGTACCTTCGCTTTTCCGCCACGCATGGCGCAAGGACTGGAAGACGCGACCGACGACCATCTCGCCGCGCTTGAAATCCTGGGCCGTGGCTACGGCCTGCATTGGGAGGCCCTGGACGTCGATCTTTGTATCCCGGACTTGCTGGCGGGGTTCTTCGGGACGAAAGCATACATGGCGCGGCGTGCGGGACAGGCGACTTCGCCAGCAAAGGCCGCTGCGTCACGGGCGAATGGCGCGAAGGGCGGCCGGCCGCGCATGACATCTCACGGCTAGAAGGCAGATCGATCAATGGGCCGTCGTTGCAAGTCGCAGAAATATCCGTTCTATTCCTCGCTCTCGCCCCGGCGCCAGCGGGATGCCTTCATTCGCCTCCGCTGGAAGGTGCTGTGTGACAGGCCGGTCTATGGCGGCATGTTCACCAGCCATCAGGTTCTCGATGAACCGGGCAGGCCGGCTCTCTACAATCAATGGTTCGACTTCGTGTTCCCCGGTCTCGACGGTCGCACGATCTGGAATGCCGAGATCATCACGGCGCGCAAGGATTTCTGGGACAAGGTCGAGGCGATCGCCTGGGACCGGGCAACCGCGTTGATGAGCGAAGAGGACCGCGAGGAAGAGTTTCGGATGGATGTTGTGCCGATATTTGTCGGCCGTCATAAGATATATCGGTCGGTGCAACGCAAAAAGCAGCGGTATCCCGCCTTTGGCGATCTCACGTTTCGCGAATACGAGGAGCAATTGAAAGCGCAGATCATCGCGAACGAACCGCCTGCCGTTCATGAGCGTTTTAAGTCCGATCGGACGTATCGCTATGGCATCGGCGTCAAGCTGGTCGTTGATGCGGAGGAGATCGACCAGGCGGCCGTCGAGGCGGCGATAGAGCGTTTCCGCGTCGCAGGGGAGGGCGACTGGACAGCACCAACCCCTGTGCCCCGCGAACGAGTTCCGGCCGAAACAGAAAATGCCGCACTTGCGGCACTGAAAGATAACAGCCTGGCCACCTAGCATCGGGCAATGGCCTCGTGGCGGAGTGGTCACGCGGGGGATTGCAAATCCTCTCCAGCCCCGGTTCGAATCCAGGGCGAGGCCTCCAAAACCCCGCGCCGTCAGCGGGAGATAGCGTTACGTGAAACCACTAACGCTCGCATTTGCGGGTATCGAAACTCGACTAGATTGGTGAGATAGGAAACACCGAAAAACAGACTCAAAGGTGGATCTTTTTGTATCTCGCACGGCATCCTGTTTTCTGACGCCTCCTTTCCCTGTTTCACAATACCGTCGTTTATCTGGTGTTTCCTTCAGAAATACCACTTGACGTTAGGTTTCTGTCTGGCACAATCGCAACCTCTAGTCAGGTGTAGTTGTAGCCAAGTCAATTGCAAAGGGCAGGGGGAAGATATGCCTCATTGGATCGTAAGTGCAGACGTGTTTTCGGAATTCAACCGCGAATGCGGCGCGCTTGATGCCTCAGAATTGCGGGCCCGCCTGGAAGCCAAGGCCATTGCGGCCGATGACTATTTCCTGCCAGGTCAGGGTTTGACCGAGGCGGATTACGCCGATATCGAGGCGCTTGCCCGTCACAATGGGTTCGATGAGGCGTTTCATTTCTGGCGGCCGTTCCCGAATGGGCCACGGGCCCCGCGGTCGCTCACACACAAGCATCAGCCATATAACAGCTTGATCTCGATACCGCAGGAGCAGCCCGACGGCTCTTTTCGCGCAAACCTGCTGATAAGCACCGGCAACGAGCTGATCTCCGATCATGTGACCGGACAACACGTGCAGGGCATGGTTCTGGTTGAAGCGTGCCGGCAGATGTTCATCGCCGTATCCGAGCTTTGCCACATGGAACACGAGGACGGCCGTCGCAGCTATGTCGTGTTCAACAAGATGGAGGTTGCCTTCAAGGCATTCACCTTCCCGATCCCCGCTGTAATCGAATATCGCGCCCTTTCCTGCACTTCGCCTCGATCGGATCGGATGAGCATCACGGCGCAGCTGAACGTCATGCAGAACGAAACGGTCACAACAACTCTGGCCGTCGATTACACGCTCTTTAACGCCACCCGACTTCAGCAAAAGGAGGTTGCCATGGGCATTAAGGCGGTCAAGACATATGCCGGATTCCATGCCTCTACCTTGCAGGCACGGGCACTTCAGCAGGCCGCCGAGTAGAACACCATGGCTCGCAAAAACAAATGCATCGCATTCTTCGATGTCGATGAAACCCTCATCGCTACGAAGAGCATGTTCGACTTTCTTGGCTTCCTTGGAGACAGGGAAGCCGCGATCGACGGCGCAGCGATCACGGCTGAAATGCAGCGTCTCAACAAAGAGGGCGTCGATCGCGCGTCAATTAATGTTCGATTCTGGCGCCACTTCTCCGGGCTCCGAAGCGCCACTGTGCAGAGTCTTGCGAGGGAGTGGTTTGCCGAACGGCAAGGCAAGTCCTCACGATTTTACATCCCTTCCGGCCTGGACCGATTGGAATTTCATCGATCGAGGGACGATGTCATCGCGTTTGTCTCAGGTTCTGCGTGTGTCATTCTCGAGCCGGTCGCCCGCCAATTGGGGGCCGAATATATCCTTGCCACACGCTTGGTAGAAAATGACGGCATCTATAATGGTGAAATCTTGCCACCTGTCATGATCGGCGTCGGCAAACAGGTCGCAGCGCAGCAGCTCGCCCGATCGCTGAACATCAATCTTGCCGATTGTCACGCTTATGGAGATCATTGGACGGATCTTCCCTTGCTCGAGGCCGTCGGACATTCAACCGCGATCGGTATGACGGGAGAACTTGCCAATATTGCGCGCGCCCGTGGTTGGTCCGTTCTGCCGGGGCTCGAGGAGTTTAAAAGGGAGGGGGCGGCGGCATGAATGCGCAAATCGTAGGCAAATCGGTGCTGATGATCGGACTTGCCGGCTGGATGACGCTTGCGGTGCTCAACAACATCGCTGACCCGAACACCAATCGTTTCCATCTCGGAACGATGTTCGAAATGACTCTGCTCACCGGCGAGCCGAACGGTCTTGGGCAAGATCTTCTATGGCGGGCATTTCCGCGCTGGATCGCTCCGGTCGTCCTCTGGGGCGTCGCAATTTTCCAGGTTGCGATCTCTGCCTACCTTTGGAAAGCCGCGTGGGGCTGCGCCGTATCAGCATTGCGTGGTCGGCGGACCCTGCCCGACGATGTCCGCGATACGTCAATCCGTGCCCTGACCTGCTTCATGGCACTGTGGCTATGTTTCATGTGCGGGGGAATGTGGTTCGGATATTGGATCAAGCAAGGAGCGATCCAACAAGTCCACATGACGCTTCTGTTGCTTAGCATTCTCGCCATACTTTTTGTCGGAAACCGCCAGTTTGAAGGAGACCCTGACAGCATGTCGGGCCACGCGTCCGATTGACGATTCACCACGCCAAGCGTAGATGACACTGAACGTCAGATAGAGATTCAGAGTTGTCATCATGAACGGTCATTCGGGAAGAATGCAAATCGGTGAGCTGGCTGAACGCACGGGCGTCAGCCATCGCACCATCCACTATTACGAACGCATTGGTCTGATGAAGCCGGCGGAGCGGGAAGGAGCGGGATATCGCTACTACGACGATGAATCGGTGAAGCGGCTGGAAAAGATCGCAGTTCTGAAACAGCTCGGGCTCAGCCTCGACGACATCGCCAGTGTCATTGATCTGTATTTCTCTGATCCGAGCGGGATAAAAGGAAAAGAAAAGGTGCTTCAGATACTCGAAACCCAACTCACTAAGACGGCCATACAACTTGGCGAGCTCTCGTCCTTCAAGTGCGAGCTCGAGGCGAATATCGAGCGGATGAAGGGCCTGATCCATTCAGCCCGCGACACTTGAGCAGGCAAGGTTACGAAGCGCACCCTCATGCCTTCAATCTCTACCTGACGTAACATATAGATAAGGTCCCCGCCTGATGGCGCTACGCAACTACACATTTCTCGGCCTGCTGATGCTCTGCGGCTTCGCAATCGTGGGGCAGCTATACGTCACCATCCCTCTCGTACCGCAAATCGCCGCAAACTTCGGTGTCACGGCGTCCAAGGCAGCGCTTGCCGGTACCGCGTTTGGGTTCGCCTATGCCGCCGGTTTCCTGATCCTTGGACCGCTAACAGATCGCTTCAACCGAAAGCGAGTTATTCTGGCAGGGCTGATCCTGACCGCGATTGCTACCATTCTGGTGGGCATGGCAAACAGCTTTGGCCTGCTTCTGATCCTGCGCGCCGTCCAGGGGCTTGCTGCTTCGTTGTTTCCACCGGCCGCCCTCTCCCTAATCGCAGAAGATCTTCCACAGGCGCATCGCCCGCTCGGGATTTCCCTGATGAGTTTCGCGTTCCTCGGAGCAGCACCGCTCGCACAGTTTTTTGGCGGAGAGATCGGCGACCTGTCTCTTATCATGTTTGCCATCGTTCCACTTTATCTGATTGGTGCCGTCGGTCTGCAATTCACCACCAATGCAGGGCAGGGCGGCTTGAAGGCTGCGGGGCCAACCACCCGTCCCAAACCCGGCATCGGCTCACTTCTGCAAAACGCGGCGATTCCTCCCGGCTGGCTTGCCGCATTCACTGTGCTGTTCAGCTTTGTCATGTTCCACAGCGGTGCGCAGGCGCTAAATGACGGGCTTGCGATAGATCTTCAGAGCCTGCGCCTCGTCGGCTTGCCACCTCTGTTGCTGACCATCGCAGCAGCTCCGGTCACTCGTCGTTTTGGTCCCTCCGTTACCGCGCGTCTCGGCCTGGTGATTATGGTATTTGGATTAAGCCTTGCCGCGCTCGGCACTTCGGTGGCCGTGCTTGCCGCCAGCGCCATCGTGTCCGCTGGCGTTGCATTCGCGGTTCCCGGCCTGATCGGCACGGTCGCCTCGGAAGCGACGAACGATAATCGCGGCCTCGCGCTAGCTGTCTACACGTTCAGCCTTTTCCTCGGCGCCAGTGTCGCTCCGCCCGTGGCCCAGGCCCTGGCCGCCTATGGCAGCGGGCCGACCTGGCTCCTGCCGGCAATCACGCTGGTTGTCGCTGCTCTCGTCATCACCATCAGCATGCGCCGTAAGACCACCTCTATGTCGACCGCAAAGTGAAGGAGCCCTCCATGCCAATCACACGCAAAGCAATCGCAGCGGCCATTCTCGGCCTTCTCACCGGCGCCGCCGTCACGAACGGCGTCTCGGCTGACACCAGGAAAGGCAAAACCATGTTAACTGAAGCCATCGATCAGCAACCGGTTTCCGCGTTGATCACCCAACATATGCCTGCCGCCTATCAGGCGGCTTCCCGTCGGAACGTCACAGTCGATGGAGAGGAGGCCGAACTGGCCCGCTATGAGCGTTCAGACGGCCGTAATGCCGCACTTGGCGGCGAGCATTTCAGTACGATCATCGCAAGCAACGGCCGCCTCAAGGGCTTTGCACGGATGGATCTCGATCTGGTCGGCGGCGCATTGCCGTCTCGTGAGGAGACCCGGGAAATCGCGATGGATTTCCTCGCAAAAGCCGCGCCTGATCTTCTCCCGGTGTTAAAAGTGAGCTGGATCGAGCCTCACCACGAACCCCTGCGCGTCACGCGTAATGGCAGCACGGAGAAGCTTACCCTTACCGGCATGAAGATGAAAATGCGCAACACCGCAGATGGTCTGTGGATGTGGGTGATCGTCGGTGCTGACCGCAAGGTCATGGTGTTTGAGCGAGATATTCACTGGATCACCTTCCCAGGGCATCGCGGAACGGAGAAGTGGCTGCACGATGCATGGCTCGAGGAGAAGGGCATTGCCGCGCGCTCGACCTGATCTCCCAAACGAGATTGATGGCGGAATGAACCGCCGCAAGTCGCTGCAACTTGCCGGCATCGCAGCCTTTTCCGCCGCGATAGGCTCCATATCCATGTTTGGCAGGCCTCGCGCAGCGCCCGTATCAACTCATGCCAAGGAAATTGATAGAATGTCGGACCAAACGCCTATGCGTGCCATCAACCCGGCAGGCAGCACCATTCCGAACATCTCGCAGGCGATGCTGATCGAGAGCAATAAGCTGTTGTTTCTGTCCGGCCATGTGCCTCTGAATGATGACGGCGTTGTCGCCGGTTCGTCACTTGAGGTCCAGCTTGACCAGACCTTTCTCAATTTAGGAAAGACCCTTGCCGCTGCTGATGCAGATTTCTCCAACGTCGCGCGCATGACGATCTATGTGCGCGATCTCAAGCCGGATGAATTACCGGTGATACGCGCCGTGCGCGATCGGCATATCAATCGCGATCGGCCACCTGCCAGTGCGCTTATCGGTGTTGCTGAACTCTTCAGCCCGGACATCCGTGTAGAAGTAGATGCGATCGCCGCCCTATGATCATGGATCTAGGCGCGAATAAACAAGAAAACGCAACGCGTCCAACGGCTTTGGACGCGCCACCTTCATGCACCTGTCGGGCATGTCGCATCAGGTAGTCACTGAGGTCCGCCTGTGCGCAACCCAACGTCTCCCGGTTGTGAGACCTTGCGGTCAGCTGTTCGGTCCAGGCCGGAAGCGTCATTCGCGCTGGGCAAGCGCGCGTGCTGCGCTACGCAACTTCGCGTTTGGCTCTGGCGGATTGTCGAGGAGGTCGAGCAGGAACCTCGTCTGTTCTTCATCGAGACTGATCCGCTCGGCTTTCTCGATTACGGTGTCAGCCGCCTGCAGAGCGTTGCGAAGCACAAACTCCTTCAAGCTCGTGCGCTCAAGTGTCGCCGCCCGCATCAAGCGTGCCATGTCGGATAGCGGAATCTGCATGTGAAAGAGGCTTGTATTTTCGGCTGCGGCTCTAGGCAATTCCTTATCCTCGTCTGCGGTGAATATGCCAGTGCAGGCGCCGATTTTTGATCGTATTTTCGACGCAAATACAAATGAGGAAACGAAGGAGAGGGAAGAAGGAGAGGGCGTGCCGCATGCCCGCCGATCGCGTCAAGGGTAAAGCTTCGCCCGGCTGCGCCGGCCCTTGACTCGCCCGGACGGAGAGGCGGCCGCGGGAAGTGGTCAGGAAGGGCTGAAGATGATGGTGATCCGCGAGGGATGAACCGCGCTCCGGCCCCGACGAGGCTGAAGGAGCCCGCCAATGACTTTTTCCCCCATCCGCAAGATCTATTTCGGGATCGCCGACCGTCGGCAGATGTTCCGCCTGTTCGATCGTCACGCCCAACGCCCCAGCCGATGGGAGGGTGACGACAGCGCGCTGTTTCGCGGAGAATGGTTCGAGGTTGGAAAGATCGAGCACGACTATATGCTCGATATCCTGCCCCCGTTGTGGATGCGCGGCGAGATGTTCGCCATGCGTGAGTTTCTCACCGGCTCGATCACCAGCGTTTTCTACACGCTGCGCATCGACGGCAGGTTCCGCTACTTCCACGCCTATTGCGACCTCTCCATCGCGCGCTCTCCGGTCGAGATGCGCGACGCCATCGTCGACCGCGAGTCGTGGCCGGTCAAGGCGATGACGCATGAGGAGCGCCTCGAGCACATTTGGAGCGCCACCCATGATGAATATCGCGGCTATGCAGGAGAACAGTGGCTTCCGGTGAATCGGGGCAAGCGTACGGTTCTCTATTATGGTGGGCGTCGGGGCACGACGCTGAAGCTGCTGGAAGACCTCACCGACGATGAGATCGCGGCGAAGCTGCCGGTGCATCTGCGGCATCTTCCCGAACGCATCGCGGCGTGAGGTGGATCATGTTCACCTTTCCGGTCGATCAGGTGCGCGCCGTCATCGCGCGCGGACAATCCGACGCCGCGGCCAATGGCGGCTTCCGCAATCCCTATTACGGGCTTCGGCCTGGCGAGGGCGAAATCCCCGGCCTGTGGCTGGTCGGGGACGAAGGGGTCTATCTGCTTTCGAACGGCAAGCTCGCGGAGGGGCAGAAGGCCCTCGTTTGCTATGCCGATGAGTGCAACCCTTCGACCAATCCCAACTACTGGCACTACAAGCGCCGGTATTTCGGGGGCGATGACGGCATCGACTTCCTTGATGCCGTCGAGGTCATGCGCCTGCTCGATGCCATGCCCGATGCCACCCATCTGCGGGTTGAGATGACCGACACCAGCATGTCGCTGACGCCGGTTCACATGCCGATCCGCCCCTGACACTTCCCCCTTTTTCGCGTGCGAGCAGCCGCCGGTCATGACCGGCTTCGCTGCTTCGCGCGCCCTCACTCAGGAGAACATCCCCATGTCACACGACGATCCTTTCACCCTCGACATGTTCGGCAGCACGTCGATTTCATCCGGGCTCGGCCTCGGGGTCACGGCCTTCGGCAGTGATTTTGCGGCCAATGATGACGATGACGATCCAACACCGTCCTCGCCGGGGCCTGTCGCGCCGGCACAGCTGGTTGGACACCGACCGACTGTCTCGCCAGGCCCGCGCGTCGCACAGAACTTCCATCTCGACGCTGACCGCAGTCTCGCTCGTGGCTGGAAGGAGCGAGCTCGCGACAACGTTGCGGCAATACGGCTGGCCGGCGAGATTGAGGCTGAAGAGCGCCCGGCCACAGTGGAAGAACAGGCGCAGCTGATCCGCTTTACCGGCTTCGGCGCGTCGGATCTTGCCAATGGCGTCTTCCGTCGCCCCGGTGAGATCGAGTTCCGCGAAGGCTGGGACGAGATCGGTTCCGCACTCGAGGATGCCGTTGGCGAGATCGACTATGCCTCGCTCGCCCGCTGCACCCAATATGCCCACTTCACCCCGGAGTTCATTGTCCAGGCGATCTGGACCGGGCTTCAGCGTCTCGGATGGCGCGGGGGCAGGGTGCTCGAACCCGGTATCGGCACGGGCCTGTTCCCGGCGCTGATGCCTGAAGCATTGCGCCACCTTTCGCACGTCACCGGCGTCGAGCTCGACCCGGTGACGGCACGCATTGCCCGTTTGCTGCAGCCCCGCGCGCGCATCGTCACCGGGGATTTCGCGCGCAGCGAGCTGCCGGCGAGTTTCGACCTCGCCATCGGCAATCCGCCGTTCTCCGACCGCACGGTACGATCTGACCGGGCCTATCGTTCGATGGGCCTTCGTCTGCACGACTACTTCATCGCACGATCCATCGACCTGCTGAAGCCCGGCGCGTTTGCCGCCTTCGTCACCAGCTCCGGAACGATGGATAAGGCCGACAGCACCGCCCGCGAGCATATCGCGAAGTCGGCCGACCTTATCGCAGCCATCCGCCTGCCCGAAGGCAGTTTCCGCGCCGACGCCGGCACGGATGTCGTGGTCGACATCCTGTTCTTCCGCAAGCGCAAGGTCGGTGAGCCGGAGGGCGATCTCTCCTGGCTCGATATAGACGAGGTACGGTCGGCGACCGACGATGAAGGCGCGATCCGGATCAATCGCTGGTTCGCGCGTCATCCCGACTTCGTGCTGGGTACGCATGCGCTGACCTCGGGACCGTTCGGCGAGACCTATACATGCCGTCCACACAAGGGCGAGGATCTCGCTGCCGCGCTATCGGCCGCCGTCCTTCTCCTTCCGGAAGCTCTCTATGACGGCGAACCCACCCCGGTCGATCTCGAGTTGGAGGGCGATGTCGACGGCGGCATCGCCGATCTGCCCTCCGATCGCCATGTGCGCGAGGGCAGCTATTTTGTCGACAATGCCAAGGGATTGATGCAGGTCATTGATGGCGAGCCCGTTGCAATCAAGGTTCGAAAGGGCCGCAGCGGCGACGGCATCCCGGAAAAGCATGTCCGGATTATCAGCAAGCTGGTACCGGTGCGCGACGCGGTTCGGGAGGTACTGAAGGCGCAGGAGTTCGACCAACCCTGGAAGGATCTTCAGGTCAGGCTGCGTATCGCCTGGTCGAGCTTCGTGCGGGAGTTCGGTCCGATCAACAGCACGGTCGTTTCCATCACGGAAGACTCCGAGACCGGCGAGACGCGCGAAAGTCATCGGCGCCCGAACCTCCAGCCTTTCGTGGATGATCCAGATTGCTGGCTGGTGGCTTCCGTCGAGGACTATGACCTCGAAAACGACACCGCGAGTCCCGGTCCGATCTTCACCGAGCGGGTGATCTCGCCGCCAGCGCCGCCGGTCATCACCTCGGCCGCCGATGCGCTCGCCGTCGTGCTCAACGAGCGCGGCCGCGTCGATCTCGACCATATCGCCGAGCTGCTGCACCGTGACCCTACCGATGTCGTCGCCGAGCTCGGCAGCGCCATCTTCCGCGACCCTGCCGACGGATCGTGGCAGACGACCGATGCTTATCTCTCCGGTCATGTCCGCGACAAGCTGAAGGTCGCCGAAGCCGCCGCCGCACTCGACCCTGATTATGAGCGAAATGTCACGGCGCTGCAGGGTGTGCAGCCTGCCGATCTCAAACCCTCCGATATCACGGCGCGTCTCGGTGCGCCGTGGATACCGGCCGCCGATGTCGTCGCCTTCGTCAAGGAGACGATGAACACCGACATCAAGATCCACCACATGCCTGAACTGGCGTCATGGACTGTCGATGCGCGCCAGCTTGGCTATCTTGCCGTTGGCACATCGGAATGGGGAACGGACCGTCGTCACGCCGGCGAATTGCTCGCCGATGCGCTCAACAGCCGGGTGCCGCAGATCTTCGATACGGTGAAGGACGGCGACAGCGAGAAGCGTGTGCTCAATGTCGTCGATACCGAGGCGGCCAAGGAGAAACTGCAAAAGATCAAGACCGCGTTTCAGAACTGGATCTGGTCCGATCCGGATCGCACCGACCGGCTGGCGCGGGTCTATAATGACCGGTTCAACAACATCGCCCCGCGAAAATTCAACGGCGATCATCTCAAGCTTCCAGGCGCCTCGGGCGCCTTTACTCTTTATGGGCACCAGATGCGCGGTATCTGGCGCATCATCGCGGCAGGCTCAACCTATCTGGCCCATGCCGTCGGCGCCGGCAAGACCATGACCATGGCGGCCGCCATCATGGAACAGCGCCGGCTCGGACTGATTGCCAAGGCCATGCAGGTCGTTCCCGGTCATTGCCTGGCACAGGCGGCACGCGAATTCCTGGCGCTCTATCCCAATGCCCGCATTCTCGTCGCCGACGAGACGAACTTCACCAAGGACAAGCGGGCACGGTTCCTGTCGCGCGCGGCGACGGCGACCTGGGATGCGATCATCATCACGCATTCGGCATTCCGGTTCATCGGCGTCCCTTCCGCTTTCGAGCAGCAGATGATCCATGACGAGTTGGAGCTCTACGAGACGCTGCTCACCAAGGTGGAGAGCGATGACCGTGTTTCGCGCAAGCGCCTTGAACGCCTGAAGGAGGGACTGCAGGAACGGCTCGAAGCGCTGTCGACGCGAAAGGACGATTTGCT
The DNA here is from genome assembly GCF_022359935.1 of Aquamicrobium sp. NLF2-7. Taxonomy (NCBI): domain Bacteria; kingdom Pseudomonadati; phylum Pseudomonadota; class Alphaproteobacteria; order Hyphomicrobiales; family Phyllobacteriaceae; genus Aquamicrobium; species Aquamicrobium sp. NLF2-7. Next base: position 113,604 of record NZ_JAKSED010000004.1, read on the forward strand.
AACCATCGCCGAGATCGGCGTCGACCAGATCATCGTCGACGAGGCGCAGGAGTTCCGCAAACTCTCCTTCGCCACCAACATGTCGACGCTGAAGGGTGTCGATCCGAACGGCTCGCAACGGGCCTGGGATCTGTTCGTCAAATCCCGCTTCATCGAAACGAAAAATCCGGGCAGGGCGCTCGTTCTGGCGTCCGGCACCCCGATCACCAACACGCTGGGCGAGATGTTCTCGGTCCAGCGGTTGATGGATCACGCCGCCCTGATGGAACGCGGCCTTCATGAGTTCGATGCCTGGGCGTCGACCTTCGGCGACACCACGACCGAACTAGAGCTCCAGCCTTCGGGCAAATACAAGCCGGTCTCGCGCTTCGCCAGTTTTGTCAACGTCCCTGAGCTGATCGCGATGTTCCGCTCTTTCGCGGATGTCGTGATGCCGGGTGACCTGCGGCAATATGTGAAGGTGCCGGCGATCTCGACGGGCAAGCGCCAGATCGTCACCTCGAAGCCGAGCTCCGCGTTCAAGCGCTACCAGCTTGTGCTCGATGTCCGCATCAACGCGATCGAGGAGCGCGAGCGTCCGCCCGAGCCGGGCGACGACATCCTGCTCTCCGTCATCACCGACGGCCGCCATGCGGCGATCGACCTGCGCCTGGTCGACGCCGACAATGACAACGAGCCGGACAACAAGCTCAACAATCTCATCTCGAATGCCTATCGCATCTGGCAGGAGACCGCTGGAAACGCCTATGTCCGCCCAGACGGCAAGCCGTTCGAATTGCCGGGCGCAGCACAGATGATCTTCTCCGATCTCGGCACGATCAATGTCGAGAAGACGCGGGGGTTCTCGGCCTATCGCTGGATCCGCGACGAGCTGATCCGAATGGGCGTGCCGCCTTCCGAAATCGCCTTCATGCAGGACTACAAGAAGACCGAGGCCAAGCAGCGCCTGTTCGGCGATGTGCGCGCCGGCAAGGTCCGCTTTCTTCTCGGCAGTTCGGAGACGATGGGCACCGGCGTCAACGCCCAGCTTCGCCTGAAGGCGCTGCACCATCTCGACGTGCCCTGGCTCCCGTCGCAGATCGAGCAGCGCGAGGGCCGCATCGTCCGCCAGGGCAATCAGCACGATGAGGTGGATATCTTCGCCTATGCAACAGAGGGCAGCCTCGACGCGACGATGTGGCAAAACAACGAGCGCAAGGCCCGGTTCATCGCGGCGGCGCTGTCAGGCGACACCTCCATTCGCCGGCTCGAGGATATGGGTGAGGGACAGGCCAGCCAGTTCGCTATGGCCAAGGCTATCGCCAGCGGCGACCAACGCCTGATGCAGAAAGCAGGGCTCGAAGCCGATATCGCCCGCCTCGAACGCCTGCGCGCCGCTCATATCGATGACCAGCACGCTGTGCGCCGCCAAATCCGCGATGCCGAGCGCGATATCGAACATTCGACCCGGCGTATTGCCGAGATCGGTCAGGACATCGAACAGCTGGTTCCGACCACCGGCGAGGCCTTCGCCATGACGGTCGCGGGCAAAGTCTATTCCGAGCGCAAGGAGGCGGGCAGGGCGCTCATGAAGGAAATCCTGACCCTGGTGCAACTCCAGCAGGAGGGCGAAACGGTCATTGCATCGATCGGAGGTTTCGATCTCGAATATGAGGGTCAGCGCTTCGGCAAGGACGGCTATCGCTACACCACCATGCTGATGCGCACCGGCGCCGATCATGAGATCGAGCTTTCCATGACGGTCACACCGCTGGGAGCCGTCTCACGCCTCGAAAACGCACTCGGTGACTTCGAGCGGGAACAGGAGCGCTATCGCCAGCGCCTCGCCGACGCCCGCCGCAGGCTGGCATCCTATCAATCCCGTGGAGAGGGTGATGAATTCAGCTTCGCCGGCGAGCTGGCGGATAAGCGCAGGCAGCTCGGAGAGATTGAGAAGGCGCTGGCCGAGGATATTGATATAGGCGACGGGGCGAAGCAGGCGGCATAACCCAGACAACGAAGCCCGTGGCTTGCGCCAATTCTGTATTTTCTGTATTATTCGACGAAGACAGAAAGGCTTGAGTCATGGACACCGTCACAACCGTCGAATTCATGCGTCATTTCGGGCGCTATCATGATGAGGCCAAGAAACGGCCGATCACGCTCACCAAGCATGGTCGGCCTTCGGTCGTGGTCATGCCGGTGGAGCTTTATGAGAAGCTGAAAGGCCACGCCGACCCGCGCCGCGCCTATAAGGCCGGCGAGATGCCCGACGATCTTGCTGCCATGTTCCTGGAGCAGTTGGAGAAGGATTCCGCCGAATACCAGTCCTCGACCGATGAGTGACGGCTTCCGGCGCGGAGACATCGTCTCCTACCCCTATCTCTGGCGCTGGCAAGTCGACGAGAACCCGGACCGGGAGCATGGGGAAAAAGATCGCCCCGTCTGCATGATCCTGACCATCGTCGACAAGCAAGGGCTGACGCACCTGCTCCTGCTGCCGATTTCGTCGAAGCCGCCTTTCGACGGGCAGCAGGCTATCGAGATCCCCACGCTTGAACTGCGCCGGGCGAAACTGACGGGATATGCGCGTGGCTGGATCACCATCAGCGAGTGCAACTACGATGTGCTCGAACGATCCTACTATCTCGACCAGAGTCAGGCTCCGATTGGCCGCTTCAGCGAGGCCTTCCTTGAAACGATCCGAAAAGCCTTCGCACCGTTTCTGGCGACCGGATCGGCGCGGATCAATCGCACCTGAACACCCAAAATCGGTTAGGCAAAGTCCGATCGCTCCATGAGCAGGACCCGCCCGCTATTGAGGAAGTTGCTCGGGCTGACAGCGGAACATGGCGAGCCGTCCATTCGACGTGTTGACGCTTCACAGCAAGTGTGTTCCTGTTATGTTCCTTAGACAGGGACGGGCTGATTTTTGTTCTCCAATGCCAGGGCTCTATTTCGCCATCGCAATTTCAGAACCTATTTCATCGGCACCACTGCATCGATGGTGGGGAGCTGGATGCAGAAAATTGCAGTCGGCTGGCTGACCTGGTCGATGACGGAATCGAGCTTCTGGCTCGGCGTCGTCGCATGTGCCGATCTGCTTCCCATAGTGCTGCTCAGTCCCATTGCCGGTGTGCTCGCAGATCGGGGCCACCCAAGATTGATAATGATGGGCGCGCAGGGTGTGGCGTTCGTGCAAGCCGTGGCGATCGCCATCCTGTTTTCGATTGATCTACTGAGCATCGAGCTTCTGGTGCTGATGACGCTGATACATGGCCTGGCAATGGGCGTGAACCAGCCGGCCCGCTTGATGGTGATCGGAAAACTCGTCCCGACGGAGGAACTGCCAACATGCATAGCTGTGAACGCCGTCGCATTTAATCTGTCCAGATTCGTCGGGCCGGCCCTTGCCGGTTTTTGGATCGCAGCCGGAGACATGAGTGTCGTGTTCACTCTCAACGCCGTCAGCTTTCTTGTTTTTCTTGTTGCTTTGTCCACCTTGAAGCTCGACCCGAAACAGACCACGGGGCGAACTGGAACCGGGTATTTTGGAGATGCCCTTGAGGCATTTCGATTCACCACATCCCATCAAGGGCTGCTCCCGACCCTGGCTTTGATGACGATTTCGTCGCTCTTTCTGCGACCAGTCGTCGAACTGCTGCCGTCAATCGCTGACACCATCTACGGGAGCGGTGCCGGGACTCTTGCCCTGTTCAGCTCCATCATGGGGCTGGGCGCAGCCGTGAGCGGTGTCTGGATGGCTTCCAATGCGAGGCAGTCGCCCTTCGACACGATTCTTCTGGCCTGCACCGCGATGAGCGTATGCACAGGGCTACTTGTGCTCATTGGCAATGAGATTGCGGGAGCGGCGATTTCTTTTATTGCCGGGGGTGGCATGCTCGCTTCGTCGGTCAGCACCCAGGTTCTGATGCAGATCCAGACGCCCGAAGCGCTCAAAGGGCGCGTTCTCAGCTTTTACGCGCTGATATTCATTGGTGGGCCTGCTCTGGGAGCGCTCATAATCGGCTTGGCATCAGATCTCGTTGGATTGCAAATGCCGTTCCTTCTGGCTTCAGCCCTGACGTTGGCAGCGACGCTGTTAACTTGGGCGCGCAGTGCGGGTATCAAACAAGGATTGAAGTAACATTCGGGCGCACAGGACGGCCCAATTCCGGGGGATTTTTCGACCGTTGGTGCCGTATTTGCCGAAATTCCGATCTGCCAAGCATAATCCGCCTATTCGTCTCATGGTGATGTTCTTGAAATTATCAATCGTCCTTCCGATCACCCTGCTGGCAGCGTCCTTTGCGATAGTCCCGTCGCACGCGGCCGATCTGGTTTTGCCCATCACCTTCGACAAGCGTTCGATACCTATGGTCAACTTGGAAATCGACGGGACATCACATGTGCTGAACCTCGATACGGGTTCGGAGGAAGGGTTGCACCTGCGTCGCGACCTGCTGGACCGCATTGAAGGTGTCCGCTTCATTGGCGAAATGCAGCGCTCCAGCGACATGGCCGGCAATGTTCAGGAAAACGCCCGCTTTGTGATTGATGAGCTTTCGGTGGCCGGGCGCATTTTCGAGATATTCGCGGCGTCGAATTTTCCCCCTGGGGGATCACCGTGCGGGAGGATAGCTCGCTTCCGGAATCATCAGTGCTGGGTCTCGGGTTCTTCAAAGGACAACGCATCCTGATAGACTATCTTTCCAAAGAGCTGACGGTTTTCGATGCAGCGTCCGGTTTTGATCCGGACAGGGAGCCGGGCTGGATTGAGGTGCCTTTCCGTCACTCGGAGGAGGGGCTTGTGCTGGAAGCGATGATTGACGGCCGACCTCACGACATGGTGCTCGATACCGGGGCCACCATTTCTTTTGCGGTTGCCGATCGCATTGCAGATACCGCCGCTGCCGTGCCGTGCCAAAGCGTTTATGCAAGCCTGGAGCAAGAGGGATGCCGCCTCATTCCGGTTGACACCCAATTCGGCGACACCGCAGCTTCCGTCCATGCCTTCCTGATAGAGGACAGCCCCGGACACTTCGGGGCCACTGGCCTTCTCGGAGGTGACTTTCTGCAGCACCATGCGGTGTTTGTCGATTTCGCTGGAAAACGGATGTACGTGCGGCCGGACCAGAAGCCCCAAAGCTCCAGCCGCTAGGCCGATCTTTCGCCCTTGCCACCTCTCGCATCGCCGCTCGTCAAGCTGCAGCGTCGGCAAGCTGCCGCAACAGCTTGACGAATGGCTGGTTCGCACGCCCTTCGCGGTCTGTGCCGGGTCAACGATCTGCACCACCACCAAACGCTTTGATGGAACGACGGCAAGAGCCTGCTCGCCATAGCCGGACGCCAGGGCAGCGAACTTTGCCGATGACGGCAGCCGATCAGGACTGGAAGCCGAAGCGGCGGAACATTTCAGGCGGGCAGGGGGCGACTGGCTCCATTGAATCGCCAATGGCGCTGTTCCCGAGCGGATGTCGGGCGTTCTCGCCATCGCAGATATAGCCCTTGCCATCCGGCAGACCGCATACGGCATCGCTCTTTCTGACCAGAGCGAGCCCACCGCTATCTTTGCCGCGCCAGACTAGGCATCCCGGTATCCGATTGGCCAGTGCTCTCGGCAATTCAGACCTGACCGCCTGCAGTGACTGGTCGTCGCAAATCGTAAGGGTGTCAGCGCCGTTGGTCAGCGGGATGTCCTTGCCCATTTGGCGATCGCGAATTTCGACGAGCTTGCCCATCGTGCAACCTTGGACATCGATGAAGTCGAGCGTGATCGGTCGCGGCGGAGGGGTCATTATATTGGTTTGCCACCAATTGACGACATAGAGGCCGATAATGGCCGCTGCCACGACGCCACCGATCCACCATGCGGCTTTCTTAAGCATCCGGGGCGACCATGTAGACAAATCGAATATCACCGACCTGGAATGACATCCGTAGCCATCCCGTCGTCTCGCCGACACGGCACCTGAAAGCGCCCTCCTCGATATCGTCGAACGGGACATGGTCTTTCGCGTGAGCGACAAAGCCCTCTATGCACGCAGACGTCAGCTTGCTGAACTGGGACATCAGAACTGGGAGCTGATTCCGTGCCTCCGCGAAGGCTGGTTCCACATCCAACGCCTCGGACGCGGATACGGCCTGTGCTTGCAGGTAGGCTGTCAATTCCTCTGGTTGCGATTGCAGATCAATGAGTTCGGAGATGATCGTCTGGTGCCGGTCATCGCCTTCGATCGCCTGCACTGAGATGTCGCACCATTCGTGATCTTCGTCCTCATGTGACCAGCACGCGGTCGCATTCCTGACAGAAGCCCCGTTGTTCAGTGTCGGATCCTTCAGATCGCAGGTGCACTTTTCCCGCGCCGCGTCGGCCGCCATGGATATGGCCGACCAAGAAAATACGGCGACAGCAATCGCAACGGCAGCCATGTATTTGAGCATCGATCCCCCCTCTGAACCCGTGGGCAGCATACCCTCAGGGAGACGAAGGCGAAAGGCAGCGGTCAGGGTGGCTTCAACCAAGGCAGATGGGCAACCCTGAACCCACGTGAGGCGACCAGAGCCCCGGCGGATTTCTGCAGCGAGAAGCCGGGAGGCAATCTGAAGACGTCGAAATCGGCCGTACGGCGGGTATCGGGATCCTGCTTGTGTGCAGCGTGGAACCTGGCGGGATCAATGCGTTCGAGCTTTCCGGATGCGATGCGCATGATTTCGTAATCAGGCAGTCCGGCCGCTCCCGTCCACCACCCGTGCACCAGATTGTCTTTGCCGCCGACGATGACGTAGGCACAGGGCTCGCCTGGTCTCATGCGTTCGTGCGCGATACGGAATTCTTCGTTGACGCCTCGTCCCTGCGCTATCAAATCATCTGAGCGCTAACGCAATTGCGGCGCGTCCGACCGGGCATCCCAGTATCCCTTTCCGCCGTATAGAACAGCCGCGATGATCAACAGGCCCAGGAAAAGACCTGCGAACTTGAAAACTCGTCTCATGCAATCTCTCTGTCGGAATCAAGTTGGCCGGAACTGCCCCACAAGACGCTAAATTGTTGCGGAACTTAGGATTCTCCTTGCCGCAAAACTCCCCAAGCCGGCGACGGCTCAAGCCTTCTGACTGATAAACAGCCCGCTTTCCTTGCCAACCTCAAGAACACCATTTCCAGCCTGAAACGCGCCGGTGATGGCATCTCGAAACGCGGCAAGCTGCGCCTCGTCGGCCGCGTCTCCAGGTGGATAGGACGTGAGGGCCAGGAATACGTCCTCCGGCTCCGTCACCCGCAGGCGCGCCGGATGCTGCGTCATGGTCACATTGCCGAACTGGGCCTGCATGATCTGTTCGGCGGCGTCATATCCGAAGGCTGCGCCAGCCGGGTCCAAAGGCGCACTGCCGAACACGGTTGTCAGCGCATACAGCTCCCGCATGTTCCCGGCCCCGTTCGTCGTCACCGCAAGGAAACCGCCCGGCTTCAAGACCCGATACATTTCCGCAATCCCCTTCGATGGGTCGGGCAGATGATAGAGCATGTGCATCGCGATCACGGCATCAAAGGAACCGTCCCCAAAGGGCAGGGCTGCCGCGTCGGCCTGCTGGCCTGTGACCGACGCGAACGGCAATGGCCGGCATCGTTCAACCGCCTCCTGAACCATGCCCGGCGAGAGATCGGAAAGGGTGAGGTTCAGGTTGTGCGGTAGCTCGCTCGCGGCCGCAGCCCAAAACCAGCCGGGACCGCACCCAACATCAAGAATGTTGTCGGCAGGTTCAAGGGGGAGCTGCTTTGCCACCCACGGAAACCAGCCCATTTCGGCAATCGTGTATTCGCTATTCAAGCGGGCGCGGGCGGCGAGCTTACGGCTATCGCCATACTGCTCTGCATTGCCGGACGTTATGGATGACACGAGAAGCCCTCCTTTAGAATATCTATCGCCTCAAGGTCGCAGGTGAGGGGACGCGCAAGACCGAACTTGTCATGCAGCTCCATGATCTGTGCGCGATAGGTTTCCGCCAGCAAGCGCAGCGCCGACTTGATGGCGTCGGCTTCGCACGGGCCGTACGACGCTTTGAGGGCTGCAACGATGGCCCGGCTCCCCCTGATGTCGAACTTTGCCAACACGGCCGATTCCGGAGTCCGATCATGGAGCCAGTCGTCGGCCTGCATGATATGCTGGCGCAGCTCGTCCAGCAGCGACAGGGCATAGAAGAGCTCGCCGCGCCGCGCGCGCCGATAGGCTTCATGGGCAGAGGCCAAGCCCTTGCTGATCGAAAAATCCAGATCGTCATCGGAACCCGTGAACGGCAAATCCCGCGAACGCTCTATAAGATCCGCAACCATACCCTCGGGATCATGCAAAATCCGGATCGGTAGGCGATACCAAGGGGACGGGGCAAGCGCGGCGGCATCGTAGTAGAAAATGTCGATCTTCCCGAATGGCCGGAAATGGGAAACGCAATGCTGGGCGCCGGGCATCCACTCGTTGAACAGAAAGCCCGGCCATTGCTTCGGAAACTCCCGACGCTGATCGACATAGTAGGCATGACGATCGGCCGTCACGACAACCCGCAAATCGATATCCGACCAGGCGTCGGCGCTGCCGGCAGCGAGCGAGCCACCAACGAAAATACCGACAATGGCAGGCTCGGCAGAGAAGAACCTTACAGCGGTTTCAAGAAGCCGGTCCCGGGCGGAGATAAGTAATGCCTCGTCCAACATTGCAAAACTCCTGAAGCCTATGACGGCTGGGCAAGTTCATCGTCATTTGGCGGTTCGAACAAGCCTGCCCATTCGTCCAGGCTGGAAGGGTCGATTTCCGGGGTGTCGGGATCACGCGTATGATTGCGCCTGGCGATCCTCAACTTCAGCTCCGCCAGTGGAACATCGAGGAAATGGATCTTCGTCGTGGCTCCGATCTTGTCGGCGACAGCGCGATAGCGGTCGCGTTCTTCCCTGGACCAGAAACCATTTTCGAGAACAACATCATTGCCATGCCGGAGCAATTGCTGGGCAAGTTCCCATTGCAAACGCTCGACCTTGTCTCTCCCGGCTTCGTCGTAGAAACCGATACCGAGACGGGACAGCCATTCATCCGGCGAAAATCTGATGGCGTTGACCGCCTGTTCCAGCTGCTTGCCGAGCGTTGTCTTCCCTGCACCGGGAAGGCCGCAAATGAGATGCAGAATGGGACGGTCGCTCATATCCAGCCTTTCCAAGGTTTCCGGATTCAGCCGAGGACGCGATTGCAAGCTCGGCCATCAACTGCAGCCTATCACGGCGAAGCGCTGGCGATGTCTTTCATCACGTCGATGAACGCGCTGGTGCGGACACCCTTGGGATTCTGACTGAGGTCGACGGTCTGGACGACGACAAGCCGCTTCGAGGGGACGACAGCAATTATCTGGCCACCATAACCGGAAGCGTAGAAGGCATTTGGCCCCCAGGTGTCTTCGGGCAGGGTCCACCACATATAGCCATAGCCCTGCCGGATGCGCTTCGCCCAGGAATAGGCTGCGGTCGACTCCTTGACCCATGTCGCGGGAATGACCTGCGTCGTGCCCCATGTTCCACCGTTCAGGAAAAGCTGTCCGAAACGCGCAGCGTCGCGGGCGCTGAGGCTGAACGGATAAGCCGGATGCTCTGAGAGCTTCTCTCGGGCATAGCGGCCGTCCTCGATTGAAAAGTCCTCCATGCCGATCGGTTCGGCGATGCGGCTTTGGAAACTCTTGAAGATGTCCTCTCCGGTCTGCTGCCGGTAGATCGTTCCAAGAGCGTTGAAGTCCCAGTTGTTGTAGAACCAGAACGTTCCGGGCGCATGGCTGCCGCGTACCGGACGCTTGCGCCTGATGTCGGCCGTCTCATGCGCTGCCGGGTGATAGATGCCCGAGCGCGATGTCAGCAGGTCGCGAACAGTCGCGGTCTTCTCCTCATCCGTCAGGCGGGGATGATTATCGTCGATGCCGAGGTCGGCAAGGCTTGCCGAGAGGTCGATGCGTCCCTCTTCGACGGCGATGCCGTAGAGCGCGCTCAGCAGGCTCTTGCGCACCGACGCCATTTTCACCTTGCGGGAGACGTCGCCCGACCGGGCGATGACCTTTCCGTCCTGCAGGATCATCAGCGCGGTCGGCTTGAGCGCCTTCGCTTTCCGAAGTGCGGCATCCAGCTTCTCGACTGACCAGCCCACGGTCGAGGGATCGATGTCTTCCCACGCCTGCGCGCGTGCCTGGCCCACGGCCAGGATGCAGATCACAGCCAGGAATGCGAACCGTCGAACAAGCATGGGCGTCTCCCTCTCACTGCGGGGTGAAACCTGCAAAGACGGCGGATTTCTGGCGCGCACGGACCAAGATGCCCGGGCGCACCGGTTTTATGAGAACCCTGTAGTCGCCGCTTTCATCGAGCTGCGTGACCGTTGCTTCGGCATCCCGGCCCACCTGGGCCTCGTTGTCCGCTCGGTTTGGTACACGCCAACCTGGCGGCCGACATCGACGGGATTGTTGATGTGTAGCCGGTCCAGCCTGACAGTACGCAATGGCCCGCCGTGTTTCCGAACATGGCGGGCCATTCTCTTGAGGCATGAAGGGAAGAATAAGGGGAAAGTAAAGAGGAGGGGGAGGAAAGCCCGCTCGCGGATCGGACGGACCGCTGACGCTTGCGCTCAACCGCGCCGCTCGCGATCCCGGCCGCGTCGTCCTTCGCAGGGCTGAAAGCCCCGCTCGGCCAGCCGGGCAGGGATGCTCGGCCGCAATTGCTCCGGCCCATCCGATCCGCGGGTCTGGGGGTGTCTTCGGGAAGAAGACGGAAAAGGACGCAGCGATTGGCCGCGTCCGCAACCCCTTGAAGGAGCATTCCCATGCAGATCATGAAGGTCGATCCGCGATCGTTGAACGAAAATCCCGACCGCACGCGTCAGACGAAGTCCACGCCGCAGGCCGACGCCCTGCTGCTGGCGACGATCAAGGCTGTCGGTATCGTGCAGCCACCGGTCATTTTCCCGCAGACCGATGGCGGCAACGGCTACACAATCGATTCCGGCCATCGTCGCGTGAAGCAGGCCATCAAGGCGGGTCTTGATGAGATCGAGGTTCTTGTCGTCGAAGCCGCCAACGACAACGGCGCGATGCGTTCCATGGTCGAGAACATCGCCCGCGAGCCGCTGAACCCTGTCGATCAGTGGCGGGCGATCGAGCGCCTGGTCGCCCTCGGCTGGACCGAGGAGGCGATCGCGGTCGCACTTGCCCTGTCGGTTCGCCGTGTCCGCCAGCTCAGGCTGATGGCCAATGTGCTGCCGGCGATGCTGGATCAGATGGCCAAGGGCGATATGCCCAATGAAAACCAGCTCCGCACGATCGCCGCGGCATCGCCCGAGGAGCAGAAAGAGGTCTGGAAGGCACACAAGCCCAAGAAAGGCGATCCGCAAGTGTCGTGGTGGAGCGTCGCCAATGCGCTGACCAAAACCCGAATGTATGCGCGTGACGCCAGCTTCGGCGACGACCTCGCTCAAGCCTACGGCATCGCATGGGTGGAGGATCTATTCGCACCGGCCGATGAGGACAGCCGCTACACCACCAATGTCGAGGCGTTCCTCGGCGCCCAGCAGGAGTGGATGACCCAGAACCTTCCCAAGAAGGGCGTCATCACGGAGGCCAATACCTGGGGGCAGCCCGAGCTGCCCAAGAAGGCCGAGCGCGTGTACGGCAAGCCATCGAAATCCGATCATACGGCGATGTATCTCGATCGCGACGGAAAGGTTCAGACCGTTCACTTCCGCATGCCCGAGGAGAAAAAGAAGAGCACGGCCGGCGCTTCGGAAGCGGCGGGCGAGATCGTTGTCTCCAAGGCTCGTCCCGATGTCACGCGCAAGGGTGTAGAGATCATCGGCGATCTTCGCACCGATGCGTTGCACGAGGCACTCTCTCGTGCGCCGATCGAGGACGACACGCTGATGGCGCTGCTCGTTCTCGCCTTCGCCGGGCAGAACGTGCGGGTCGACACCGGGGCTGGCGGCTATTTCCAGTACGGACAGCGGTTCGGGCGGCATGCGGCGACGCTGTTCAATCAGGACGGCAAACTCGCCTTCGACATGGACACCTTGCGCGTTGCCGCGCGAAGCGTCCTCGTTGACGTGCTTTCATGCCGGGAGAACGCGACGAAGTCCGGGATCCTGGCGCTCGTCGCCGGCGACGCGATCGGCGCCGATGGCTTCCTCAGCAATATGGGCACGGAGGACTTCCTCTCGTGCCTGTCGCGTCCGGCGCTCGAAGCGTCCTGCCAGGATACTCCGGTCCTGCCGCGCCAGCGCGTCAAGGATACGCGGGCGGCCCTGGTCGAGCACTTCAAGGAGGAGCATTTCGTCCACGCTTCGGCGCTCTTCTCGCCGGACGCCGTAGCGCTCAACAGCTGGCTGACGAGCAATACCGTCGTCGAGGACGACGATGACGGCACGCCGGCAGAGCAGGATGAACTCGACGGTGACGCCGCCGTTGAACCGGCACATGACCATGCCGAAGAGCCGGCCGCCGCGGCTGAGGCCGATGAGGCCTACTCCGAAGGCTTCCGCGAGGCGGCCGAATAGCCGGGCTCAACTTTCCTTCCGAATGCAATCCTCCCGCCGCCGGCACATCACCGGTGGCGGTTTCGTTTCAATCGCACCTCACAGGAGGACATAATGTCCGCAAACAGCATTCTCGATTCGGCGCCGATCGGAGCGATCGTGGCCTGGTCCGACGGCACCGCGCGACCACCCGAACGGCATCGGAAAAAGCTCGCCGAATGGAAGGGCAACAACAGCCGAGGCCGCCTGATTCGCAAACAAGGTGGCGGCCTATCCAATGACAATGCCAGCTTCTCCCTGCACGAAAGTGATTTTGCCAGCAGCGGCGTCACCGTCATTCGCGTCCATCGGACGTTTTCGCGTAGCTCGACCTTCCGGTTCACCATTGTCGAACGGCCCCCCGTCGGGTCTGTGCGTGTCTTCGACCGACCCGGCGAACATGCCGAACTGGTTCATCTTGCTCCGCATCGTGCCGCCGCCGAAGAATGGCTCTCAAGACATGGCTATCCGAATGCCGTGCTGGAGGAGGTGACCGCCGACGAGGCAGCAGCAGACGCGGTCGAGGGGAGGGCGGCATAATGTCAACCGCCGTAGCCCATGACCATAACGCCCCGGGCTTGCCCGGGGTCTCCTTTGGTTGCAGCGCCGACGGAATGGCTGTCGCCCTTGTCGGCGAAACGGCGTTCGCAATGGTGCCGACGCGAGATGGAAAGCACTTCCTCGCGACCGGCTGGACAATTCGCAGGCCACTCGAAGAATGGCGACGTGACGATTTCTATGGCCATTCTGGCGAACTCGCCGACGAGGCGGCTTTCCGCGCCAAGGTCTTGGAACTCGCCGAGCACCAGCGCGAGAAATCCGCTCTGGGCCGCCATGAAATCCGGTCTTCCGCCAATACGCCCTGGGGCCCGTCGCAGGGGGCGACGATCTATGCCGAGGGAGTGGTCTGTCACTCGACTGCCGGTCATGGCGGTTTCAAGCTCTCGGCGGACCGGAACCGAAAAGTCCATCCCATGCTGCGATCTCGGGGCGGCTGGTACGAAGAAGATGCCGAATGGGCGATCGTCGCACTGACGTTCCCGCATTTGTTCACCGCCCTCGAGCGACGCCACGCGGACCAGACCGTGCGCGATTCCTGGCCCGATGCCTGGGAAGCGATTTTCGGACGTATGCTCGAGCCAGGTGAATCGCGGGAAAAGGACCGCCGCGCCTTCCAAAAGCGGCATGCCGACGACTGGATCGTCGTCTCGGCACTCTACTCCGACCATGAACCCGGTTTCACCGAAGTCATCGCCACCAAGGGAGGAACACGCACCGAGCAATCGCCGATCCGGCGCTATCTCATTGCGAAGGATGAATATGGCACCTCCGGACACCCCTTCGGCTTCGTCATCGATGAGGTCCGCCACCGTCGATATCGCGGCCCATCGAGTTTCGCAGGGCCGATCGGTCCGGAGGATCGGACATGACCACCTATCTCGTGGCTGTCCACCTCCTGCTCGAGGTTGGGCCGGAACCGCGCCCTGCGATCAATGCTGCGCTGAACGAGATCCTAAGCGAAGCCATGCGCCAGAATGGCGGCGCCCAGTCGCCACTCATCGACTGGGCGGTTGCCGGCGAAGACCTTGCAGCATCGATCGTCTCGGTCGATGTCTCGCCGACCTATGAGCCGGACGTGACAGCTTTCCCGGACTGGCCTGCGGCGCGCTCGCCAGCACCGCGTCAAATGCGGAGCCCGCCATGAAGGCTCTGGATGAGCATGACCTCTCCCGTATGGAAGCGGCTTGCCGGCGAACGCGTGGCCAGCTCGATCTCCTCGAGCGGCAGATGCGTGAGCGTGCCAAACGCATGACCCTCACCATCAGGTCGAAGTCCGGCTTGCTCCGCCGCTGCCGTCTGCCCTGGACCTTGGAGGACGAGCGGTTGTTCCGAGCGCAGGTCGACGCGCTTGCCTTCGAACGCCGCGGTGAACTCAACGGGCTGCGGGAACAGCTGGCCCGTGAGGAAACGGCGATTGCCGGGCTTCGAGCCCGGCGATCACCAGGCAACCGAACCCACACCCTCAACACGAAAGGATGGCACCATGCCACGCTACACGATTGAAACAACCTATCACCTGCCGGTCTACCGGCACAGAAGCTACGACGCCCCATCCGTCGAGGCGGCTTGTGTCAGCGCCATGGAGGATGAGGGCTGGGAGGACGGAAAAGAGGACGTCGACACCTCCGGCGAGACCCATATTACCGGTATATGGGAGGGCGGTTCGCCCTATTCGGGAAAGGGCTTGCCTGTTCCCGACCGCTTCGCCGAAACCATGCAACGCAAGGCCGCCATGTTCGCCGAGCTTCTGGCTCTTCTCAGGGAACCAGCCCAGCCGATGGGGCTCTCCCAACATGATTTCGAGCTCTGGTTGCCCAGAGCCCGCGCCGTGATCGCGCGGGCGGACGCCATCGCCGATGATCGATCTGGAGACGTACGATGAGCAAGGCGGGAGACCTATCGGCGGCCCACTATGTCGCGACCTCGACGGTGGACAGCACGCGCCGAAATCTCTTTTTGATGAGGCCTGGCGCCGAGCGGCATATCGGAACGCTTGTTGGTGGTTCGCGGACGGCGATCGCACAATTCGATGCCGATTGCGAACGGATCGTGCGCGCTCTTGCGCACTACGATGCGACTATTGGTTCCTGCGAAGAAACCGGCTCGGACGATCAGTCAGGATCAAAGCCATGAGCCGGACTGTGCGGCCGGGCCCCGGCCATCCCCTCGTCGAATACTGGGACGACGAACGTGCGCTGGGAAATGGCATCATCGTGACCCTTCGCCCTGGCCTCTTCTTCTATGATGATTGCGGCGTCATGGGCTTCGACACGTCAGCCGAGGCTCGCGCCGCCATCAAGGCAATCGCCGACAAGACTCGCAAAGCGGCAAAGCCGCGTTGACGTTGCCAGCTGTCCAAAAGCTCCGTGCGCAAGGACGGCGCATCGGATACAGTCTGACGAACAGAATAGGAGGGCACGTAATGGAGGAACCATCGGGATCGGGCATGGACCTTGAGACCCGCTTTGCGTTCGAGCGCCTTCTGGACCTTGCGCGCAGCGATACAGGACAAGCCCGCAGGGCGGCCGATTTCGTATTGGCGTGGTGGAATGAGGCGAGTCTCGGCCGCTTCGACATGACCGATCTGTTCGCTGTCGATCCGGATATCGCCGAAGCGATGGCAACCGTCTTTTCCTGGTTGTCACGGCAGTCCAATGCCGTCTACCCGACCGAATACAGGACTGAGATGGAGGCCCTCATCCAGGAATGGCGCCCGGACGTCTGGGCACAATCTCGCGAGCAGGCCTGACGGACCGGCAGTTCAGCGCTTGCGCACGAATTCGGTGCGCAGCACCAGCCCCTTGATGGCATCGTGCCGGCAGTCGATCTCTTCGGAATCGTCCGTCAGCCGGATCGATCTGATCACCGTTCCCTGCTTGAGCGTCTGAGCCGCGCCCTTGACCTTGAGGTCCTTGATCAACACCACGGAGTCGCCATCCGCGAGCAGATTGCCCGAGGCATCGCGGACCTCTTTCCCGGCTTCGGCTTCGGCAGCAAGCTCGGCGGCCGGTCGCCATTCTCCGATCACTTCGTCGTATACGTAGTCGTCATCGCTGGTCATGGCGGCTGCTATCGCAGGTCGAGGGCGGTTTGCCAATCATCATCTCAAAGCCCTGCACGGTCGCCGGGTAGGTTCCGGGAGATCGCAAGGCGGTTGCTCACTGGCAACCTGTCCGTTGGTCCCGTGTCGATGGTCAGGCCCTTGACCGGCCCTCCCTTCGTTCGGTGTGCGGTCCTAAACCGGCGGCCGTGCGCTTCAAGGCCGCGTTCCGCGCCGCGGGGCGGCCGGAAAGAGCCACACTCGGCAGGGCGGGCCCGCGTCCCGCGCAAGGGCTGAAAGCCCTGCTTGGCCGCAAACCCGCCCCGCTCGTGCCGGCGCTTCCGGACCCTGAAGCGCCCGTCTTTCCGCCGGTTTGATCTGGACCGCGCCCGAAGGGTGGGCCGGTCAAGGGACTGGTCCAGGTCTTCCGGGGAACCGAAGGAAAGGAAATTCCATGACCAAATCCGCTCGCAATCCGCGCCAGTCCGCCCGCGTCGTCGCGCTGCGCAAGGGCACCACACTTGAGATGGTCCGGCTCTGCTGCCCCGATGCCAATCAGGCCACCCTCATCGCCGAAAGCTTCGGCCTTCCGGTGCTCGACAGTGACAGCATCCGCGATCTGCACGAGAAGCTCCTCATCGAAACCGCCGATGCCCTGAACGAAGGTCTCGGCGAGCGCGCGATGCAAATCCACCTCCAGCGGATCGTCGGCGCCTTCGTCGGTTCGGCCCATGGTGCCGGTCAATTCTACAGCCGCGCGGTAACCGAGGCCCGCGATGCAACCGCCAAGGCGGCCAACGACACCCGTGACGAAGACCTCGATGGTCCGGTCGGGTTCGACAGCGGCGCACAGCGTAAGCGCGAATTTGCGGCCGATATGGGGGTGCAATCCCACGCTCTGCGCATGGCTGCCGAGGGCGTCGTTTCCGCCTATGAGCACGTCGTCGGCGAGAAGTGGAAGCCCTTCGAGCGCCCCCTCGAAAACCCCGGCCAGACCGTCGACCGGAAAGCGGCCGAACTGCAGATGGCAGCGCTCGGCTAAGCCGTCTCGGGCGGAGCTTCGGCTCCGCCCTCTTTTCCTCCTACGCGGC
This sequence comes from Aquamicrobium sp. NLF2-7, assembly GCF_022359935.1. Taxonomy (NCBI): domain Bacteria; kingdom Pseudomonadati; phylum Pseudomonadota; class Alphaproteobacteria; order Hyphomicrobiales; family Phyllobacteriaceae; genus Aquamicrobium; species Aquamicrobium sp. NLF2-7. The sequence continues at coordinate 130,859 of NZ_JAKSED010000004.1, forward strand.
TGAGGGCACTCAGGCGCGACATGGCGACGGGCCGATGCATCGCGGCCGGCACCATTGCTATATGAGATATTATTGTCCGCTGGCGGCCAGGTCCTGGCGCATCTGCCCGATCTGCTCGGTTGTCGTGGAAAGCTGTCTCTCAAACCACTCTTCGCTGGCATCACCAAAATATGGCGTGGGGAAACTAAAGAAGGTGCCGCTTCCGGTGACCTCGGCGGCATTCAGCGCCTCGAGATGTTGTTGGGCTCGCGTGCCAATTGCCGTCACTTGCTCTTCGCTACAGATCGCTGGCGGGTTGCGATGGCGCCAATTGTTCCACTGGATCGCCTCGTTGATTTCCGCTTTGAGGTCCTGCCATTCAGTGCAGGCGGGTTCGGCCGCGGTGACCCGCTCGCTGATTGATTCAACAAACGCCGCATAATCGCCTCGTAGCTTCTCCAGCTCCGCATCCTTGGCCGCACGTGCTTCCTGTTCCTCGCGCTCGCGCCGTTCCGCCGCAGCCTGTCGATTGGCCTCGTCAGTGCTCTTTTTCAGCGTTTCGATGCGCTCGGCAAGTTCCTGGTTTTCGAAATGGGCGAGCGCGAACCCCATCGGGTTTTTCGCCTCGTCCTTCAACACGTCATCAAGACCTCGACGGCATTCCGTCTTGAACGCCCCCAGCATTTCCGCCGGCATATCCTTGACGATCTCATCGGCAAGCCCGGAAAGCAGCTGTGTGCATTCAACCACGGTGCTCGGAATGCCGAGCGGCGCTTCCGATCCGAAGAATGAAGAGCGGGAGCCAAGCAGCTCAAGCAATTGCTCATCACTGGCCTCCGGCACCTTTTCCCCACAAGCCGCGAGGATTGGGAGGATTGAGGTTCCGATCACCATATTGCGGATCGAATTCACGGAAAAACGTAGTTTCGACAAGTTCTTACCCAGCAGCATAGAATTGACATCACGAGCAAGCCGTAGCTCCGGACGGGAGTTTCCTCAACCGCCCAACAGGAGTTTTGTACTCCAACTAACGGAAACTGCCGCCAGAAGCGTCCTCGAGTCGCATCCAATTGCCGACGGTGCCGTGAAGAAGAGGAACGGTTTGCCCGCATTGCCGGCCTTCAGGTGGGGAGGCCCTGACGCAGTTGCGCTGAGTTCCTGACAGTGCATGGCGCCTCTTCATCTCGGAGGCGATCCAATCCCGCTCTCATGTGATGGCTTCCTGGCCCAGCTCCGGATCTTCCACGATCAACCCCTAAAGGGTCCGCTAGCAAGCTGCGGCCGCTTGGCTGCGCCTGCGCGGTGATCGCGCCCGGAGCCGGCCCTTTTGAGGAGCCATCGAGCGGGATTGGCCCGCTCCTAGGATGGGAGCCTCAAATGTCGCAAAATCTGGAACTCGCACAAAAGCACGCCTGGAACCTCGCCCGCACCCTGATGACCACCGTCATCCTCTTCCGCTCCGACACGGAATACGGCGTCCTACCAGCCGATGAGCTCGACGATGCCGATGTCGTCGCCCTCTACGAGTACGATCCGCACACAGGCGCAAGGTCGGTTCACTGAACCGCCACGCCGTCGGCAATGCGCCCTGATTCAACAGGGCGCCTTCCCATTCCGACGGCCATCGGGATCGCCAACTTCACCGCCAAGCGGTACTGTTCGCGAGAACCCACCACCTTGACAGGGGTAAAAGCGACCCCGATTGCCTCCGTCTCATCCATTGCAAAGGTGCAAAAGATGTTCGACCGCTACACGATCGAAACCGTCCTGAAGGGCAATGCCACTGACGCCGACTATGCGACGGTCACGAACCAACTACCCTTGACACTCGCCCCGATGGCTCACCTCCACAAACAATACGCCCCCGACTACAGAGTCGTGAACCAAGCTGGCGCGACAATCGGCCATGGCTGGAGCCATACGGCCAAAACGACCGGGCAAAAATACGTCGCATTCCACGTAGACGTGGCGCTGGACCGCTGTGTCTCTGGTACTGCCGGTCGGCCGGCGAAGACAGGCAGCGGCTGGGTCGCGCAGCTTTCTTAGGTCCGGTAGGGCCATGGTCGCCGCCGTCCAGCAATTTGGCGGTGAGCATCGAGCGCGGCCCCGTCCCATGACGGGCTCGTGTATCACGCCGTCGACCGTCACCAATACGGCAATGGACGGCGCCGAAATTTTTGCGGGGACGGGCTTGAGCCTGCCGGCAAGAACTTCTCACCGGCATCACTCCGTGATTCTGCGTCTTTGAACATCCGCGATACCAATCGCCAGCACCGACGCCTGTGGGACACACGCGCACAGAGCCTGGATAACGGTGTCTTGCCCGCCGCAGGGCATCGAAGATGCCGAAGTCGAGGCACTCTACGAATAAGATCCTTCGAAGGCGCGCGGCGATTCACTGAACCCGTCACCGTACAACCGCTTTCAGGACGTTCTGCCACGCCAAGGCCCTTTCGCTTCGAACGTAGAGCGCGCCTCGCTTCGCGGAGTAGGGGGAGGGGGAAACCCGAAAGTCGTCCATCGACCCCGTCCCGGACGTCTGTTCCTGCCGGGACCGGTGTCCCGCGCAACCGCTTCGCGGTCCTCCACTCCGTTGCGGCCCAGGGGGTGCGCGCTCCCCTTTACGTCCCGGCTGACGGACCGCCGTGACGGGGTCGCGATGGTCGCGACCTCCGAGATGGAGGTTCAGGAAAATGAACAGGAAGCAATCTGGGTCGCGGGCCGACGCCTAGAAGATCAAGGTCGAGGCGTTGTAGGGCTGGGAGAACAGCGTACCTGTCGATGTCTCATAGTAGGAGCGCGCGCCGCCGATATAGGAAGCCCAGTCGACATTGGGCAGGACGTCGGCCACCGGCTCGACCGCGCCTGAAAGCATCAAGTCAAGCGTGCCGGCATCGTGGATCTGGAGAAGTACGGGATGCTGGTTGGCCCGCACGGCGGCGATCGCAGCCTGCATGCCAGCTTCATAACCGCCCTGACCGACGCAAGTGATCTTATGCTCGGTCTGGCTTTCGTTGAAAGCGCCACAGGCGTTCTGGACCGCCGTCTCCCAGTTCGCGCCGGTCGCTCCATACCAAAATTCAATATCCGCCGCAGTGGCGGGAAAACTAAGCATCGCAAACAACGATACTGACGCAATTCGTGAAATCATCGACTGATCCTGTCGGTTGGTTGAGCAGCGGCCGGCTGGACAGCCAGCGTGGATTATACGCATTAGGAGTACACTTTGCGTGTAAATCTTTTATGACGCGCATGGAGGCGAAGCGTGCTGATAGCTGCGTTGTCGATCGTAACGTCCGGACAGCAACTGGATTTCGCGTCAGGTGTATTTTGAAGAACGACCGGAGTCTTGGCGGAGCAGCGAAACCGGTCTTCAAAGAGGCCCAGCGACGACCAGGCCTCCAAAGCCAAACGATCTCTTCAATGCCTCGCATAGTGGTCCCACCAGCGGGATCGTCAGCGAGCGCCCTGCGGATATTTCTTCGGAATTACATTCGTGCCGGCAATGAGATCAGAACGCTCGGTCGAGTCGCAGGAACCCGTGCCACTGACCATAGTCTCGGTCGGAGGTCTGGAACCTGGTATGATTGACGGCGAGCTTGGCATTCAGGTTCTCGACGATCTTATAGTCGACCGTGAGGCCTGCACGAATCACATCGGACTTGCCCCCGAATTTCTCGTTCATCCGACCGTGGCCGACATTCGAGAAATATTGTGCGCCGAGCGATGCCTTGAGGCGCGGAGTGACATGGGTTCCGACGAGCCCGCCGGCCGACCATTCCGACCCTGCTCTTGCCGCGCCGACTAGGTTTGAGGTGCTGAATCCGGTCGCGGCAAACGGATTGACCGAGTAGAAATTCATCCCGCTTTCATAAGTCGCGATCGCTTCCACAAAGATTGTCTTCGAGACATCGGACTTGACGATCGCCTTCAAGGCGAACTCATCCGCCGTCGTATCGTAAGCTCCGAACACATCAAATCGCGCCCAGTCCCGCGAAACCGAGAGCTTGCCAAGCACATTTGTTTGCCAATCGCGAGAGGAGTCGGTCTGCTCCAGAGCGCCGGTGAATGTTACGCTATCGTTCGGCTTCAAAGTGTAGCGAGCAAAGTGGGCGCGATCAGCGCCGCCTCTATCAAACTCACCTGAAATGTTGGCGTCATAAAGCGAATCCGCGAACCCAACCGACACCGGCCCCAGACTCATGATAAGGTCGCGCAGTTGCACATCCCCACCAATTGAACCATTCTTCAGATCGGATCGAAGCCTGGTGTAGCCACGCAATGTCCCATATTCGGTGTCAGAACGCGCATCGAAAGTGAGTTCCGCGCGCACCAGCGTGTCGAGGCCATCGCTGCTTTTGACCAACCCGTCGAACGATCCGTAATGGCTGGGTTCGTATCGAATCAATCCCCCGATCTTCAAGCAAGTTTCGGAGCCCGGAATGTAAAAGAACCCAGCACCAAAGACATCGCATACCCGTACATAGTCGTGAGGTTCAGGATCAGAGATGATTTCTCGGCGGTTTTCTGCATTGGCTGTTGTAACGGCGCAAACGGTTGCGAGCGCCGATGCAAACGCAACGGCGATAGATCTAGCTTTCATCACACAATTGTCTCTGTTATTCGGGTTGTTGGGAAAATGCGCAACGGCCGTTACGCCTTGCGTGTACACTTTGGGTGTAATGGATTTGTGACGAGCCGTATGACTTATGAACCGACCGACCACATTGCCGCGCGATTCCTCCGGGACGGCCGGGGCCGAGCGGTTGCGTCGCGCAATGAACGGGATTTGCTGCGGTTGATCTGGGGCAATCCGGGGATTGCGCGTGCCTCCCTGACAGACCAACCCTTCGACCTGACGCAGCAATCGTTGCACCGGATCGTCGACAAGCTGCACGAGCGCGGCATGATCTCGTTTCTCGAAGCAGACGCCAGCCGGTCTGGACCGAAAAGCCCGCGCCTTTCGCCCAACCGCGATTGGTGTTTGACCATTGGCGTATCGATCAATGTCGGGTCGATTGGCATTGCCTTGTTAGGATTTGGAGAGCTTCTGGGCCTGGAAGCCTTGCCTGACGCCGATATGGAACTGGCCGAAGCATTCGAGGCTATCGAGCGCGCTTTCGACAGGCTGCTCGCCAAGAGGGATCTGGATCGCGACGCGATCCTGGGGATCGGTGTCGGGGTAGCGGGCTATCGGATGTCCGCGGAAGGCAGCTTCAATACGCCTCAGCCCCTACATCGCTGGTCAATGATCGACCTGGCGCCCCTGTTTGGGCGCCGGTTTGGCCTTCCGGTATGGACGGACAACGGCTCTCAGACGGCAGCTTTGGCTGAAGCCGTTTTTGGGGTTGGTCGCAACTCGCCTGACTTCGCCTACGTTGCTCACAACTATGGGTACGGTGGAGGCCTGATCTTCGGCGGCAAGCCCTTTCGTGGCAGCTTCGGCAATGCAGGCGAACTCTCAGGGCTTTTTGACCTTGACGAGAGCCGGTACCGGCCGGCGCTGCATCTCCTGCTCGAGGATCTGCGCAAAGCAGGGCGCCATCAACTCACTTTGAGCGAACTTATTCGGTCCGTTTCACCGGACTGGATTGGCGTCACCGACTGGATCGAGAAGGTCGCGCCAGCGCACAACAAAGCGATGAACGCCCTAAGCTCGGTCTTCGACCCCGGCGTCATCGTTCTGGGTGGAGAGTTGCCGCCAGTACTCGGACGCATGCTCATCGAACGCACGGTTTTTCACTCCAGGCCGCGGCACGGTATGCCCCGCCGAACGCCGCAGTTGACCGTCGCGGAAGTAACCGAGGAGCCTAGCGCCATCGGCGCCGCGCTTTTGCCCTTGCTGGAGACTGTCTTGTAAACGCGACCGTTCGGACTGAGAGGTTACGCTCAGTAAAATCGAATTGATCACCCTCCCGCCGACCGCGAACCTTAGCCTCCTCCGCGCAGCTTCGCGAGGAAGGCATTAACTCTGTGGCGGTCGCCTCGCGCCCCACGCCTTATCCTGATGCAGCGAATTCGCGGACGCCGGCCGCAATGGCTCCTATACGTATCATTGATCGACATGCTGATACGCAAGGAAATCATATGCCTTCGGAGAAGGAGGCCCCTCAGGACATCGGCCGCCTGCTGAAGCAGGCTCGGCTCACTTCGGTATTGACGCAGGAGCAGGCCGCCGACCTGGCAGGCGGCGCGGTGCGCGCGTCAACGCGCACTGATCCGACACTGGCTGCCTCCCGCCGATTGCGGAAATCATAGGCGGGTGGCGAGCTCGTCCGAGCCTTAGCCTTTCCTAAGCGACCTGGCGGCGCGCCGTTCGATCTCGTCTTCGATGAGCGCCGCTGCTCGTTTCAGGCGCTCCAACAGGACGCGGAAGTCCACCAACACCCCATCCTCCCCGATATCCGGTTCGTTCTTGGACAGGTCGAGCATTTGCGTGACCAGCTCGTCTATCTGTGCTTTTGCCAGAATTCCTGCGTCGAGCTTTGCCATGAACCCGTCTTCATCCCAAAAATCATCGGGCCATGGTTGTAGCGTCCCGTCGGTGTCCATCGACACGCGATATGGAGTTCCCGCGAAGAGTTCGTGTAGGCGTTTTCGGGCGATCGGCACAGGATGCCAGAAAATCTCCCCCGCCTTGTCCTTGAAGCCCGCGATCAGATCGCTCTCTTCCGGCAGATCGGGATCGGCGAACTCGATAAAGGGGCGCAATGGTGGTTCCGGTCGATCGTCAAATTCGGTCATGGGCCCTTCCCCCCAGTCGTTTCCATGCGTGAGTATAGCAAAAGGCAAGCGACCTTCTATCCCCTTCTTGGCAAACTGAATGCGATAGACCATATTGGTCGGAAATGACCCCATCGAAGGAAAATGACCTATGCGGTACGCTGTGCCCCTGCAAGAGAATGGACGCATGATACTGCCCGCTGACATACGACGAGCCTTGAACCTGAAGAAAGGCGATAAGGTCATCATCGAGGCCGACGGCGACCGAGTCGAACTGACGACGGCCCAGCGGGAGCGCCAACGCGCGCGTGCCCTGTTCCGTAAGTTTGTTCCCGCAGGCCAGCCCGTTGTTGATCAGGTCATAGCGGAACGGCGCGAGGAGGCGCGTAGCGAAGAAGCTGAGTTCGATGCGGGAGGATCCCCGACCCCCGGCAACAAGCGATGAGCGCTTGCGTTATCGATACCTCGGCCGTCATGGCATTCCTCAATGATGAGATCGGGGCAGACCAGGCAGAGCAATGGCTTGACCAAGGAGCGGCCATTTCCGGCCTATGTGTGCAGGAGACCATGGCGAATCTTGTGCGCCGCGATGTTGATCGGCAATCGGCGGTAGAAGTGATCGAGGCTCTGGGGCTTGAGGTTCATCCTCTCGATTTCGATTTGGCGATTGATGCGGGCGATCTTATCACCTCGACTCGGTCGAAGGGATTGAGCCATGGAGACCGGGCATGCCTTGCTCTTGCGCGAAAGCTTCGACTTCCAGCCGTGACGGCCGACACTGCATGGTCAAGCGTAGCGGAAGATGTCGAAGTTGAAGTGTCCTTGATACGCTGATCCAGCCGCGCCCTTTCCCGTTCCTGTTGCCAGACGACAATCCGGGTCGAGCGACGTTTTGAGAGCGGCCGGTGTGAAAGGATGGCTGCGGCGATCGGTACGGGTTCGCGCAAGCTTTGCCACGGATATCACGGCGAGGGTTTCCCGACGCAACGGGCAATGATGCACGAATGGGCGCGGCCACTGTGACCACAATCGCTGTGGCCTACGATAGAGCTGGTAATTACAGGGCGGGGGGACCTTCGTCCTTTGCCAAAGCGCGAGCTGCTAGTGTCCATAGCTCGATGTCGTCCTCCAGACCCAGGCGAACGCACTCCGACCGAATATAGTCTTCGGCAATAGCAACGAACGCCTCGCGGCCCAAGCGCGCTTTGGTTTCCTCGACGAGATTTAGGTCGAGTTTCATGCTCCATTCGCCTGAGTCACCGAGCGCTATGTACAAGCCGATATCGGATACTGAATTGTCATTCATGGATTTAAAACCGGACATCCGTGGAAAACGATCGGCGGCGCGGCCAATGACTTTGTGGTGACGGTGGTCTTGACGAGATTAGGTCATCAAACGATCAAAGGCAAAGTTTCCCGGCAGAGACAGTTCGGATCCTTTTGCACCAGGGCTTTTTGCATAATTTGTGGTTCGATCAGCGCGCTTTCGGTCTCGCACTCGTCGCGACAACATCTTTGCGGATTGCTTTCCGGCCCCGACCGACCGCTTGCAATCGTGTTCGATTACATTGTACGTGGCCTGCCCCAAAAGAGCTTAAGATACAAGCATTGGACCCTATGCGAGCCGACGTCTACAACGAAAATGACGCCCTCTACCCAAGGTGTCTGGTTTTTTCCACTTTTCGTTCGTATAAGGCCCGAGAAGCAGTACGCGCTGCTTTGGGGCGTGCAAACCCCTAACAAGCGGTTGGTGTCGGCTGTTACGGCACCATTCCTTGGCCCTTTCGGCCGGGGACTTGGATCTATGTCCAGGTGCTCGGCACTAAAGGTTCCAGGGCTGTTCTTGTTACAGTTTGCAATCCCCGGCTACGGGCCACAGGATCAATTCGCGGGGGCGTACCGCGAGATATCCTTTTGAGAGGCAAATGACCCGCAGTCAGGATCAAATACCAAGCCAGATCGATGAATTGGCGCAGACGCTGGCCCAAGTCCTCGAGCCCCTCGGCGGAGACGAGTTGGTCAATGCCACCACTCAGGCGATCGTGAAACACCGCATGTTGATCGACCAGCTCGACAGTGCCTACAACGCGCTGCGGGACATTGCTGACGACGATCCCGGCAGGGAGCGGCTGATGAAGGCCTACTCGGATGCGATGTTGAACAATCGCGCGCAAATTGCGGTCGTCGCCGCGTTGACCGATAAGCTGGGCTATATTCCAGAGGTTCCGCCGAAGAGCAATCCGGGTCAGTGACGGCTCAGATCAATCCCCGCTCGACCGCCAGCCGAATTGCATGCGACACATTTCCCGCGCCCAGCCTGTCGCGGGCCTGATTAAGATGGAACCGCACCGTAATCTCGGAAATCCCGACAACGGTAGCGATCTCTGCCGCGGTCTTGCCGCGCGATGACCACATCAAGCAAATGGCCTCCCGTCCAGTGAGTCTTGGCCTGTCTCGATTGGAAGAGTTCTTGGCCGATCGGAGAAGCCCAAGATGTACGAAGGCCACGGCGGTCGCTGCCAGAACGGGGTTGTGAACAGCCACACCTGCAGAGGCTTCCGGATCGGCACTTGCCAATGAGAGCATCGCCAAGCGACCATATCCGGCGGGTATTGGCATGGAGAAACCGGAGCAGATCCCATGACGTTCGGCCTCCCGGAAGAAGTCTGCCTCACCGAGCCCGTTCAGGCGCTCATTGTTACCTCCCCATGCAAACGGGTTCAGGCTTTGGCGTGCCATTCTCATGACGGGATCGACTGCCTTGAAGTTGCGCTCCACGTAGACTTCGCGCCAGTCAGGTGGATAGTCCGTCAGCCCGACTAACTCATCGCCGTCCGCACAAATGTACGCAAAACGCTGAAATCCACATGATCGCGCAAAGCCGTGTAGCACGACATTGGCGGCATCGGTGTCGTTGACAACATCGATCTGCTCAATCAGCTTGGCCAATTGATCATCAATCCAACGCTCTGCACCCATCCGCATGTCCCCCTAGGTCAGAATTCGCAGGCAACGCGATTCGATAGCCCTCGTCTGTAATCCTCTACCTGACGCCCAATCAGATATTTCCATCAGGCGTCCATCCTCGGTGTCAACCGCTGACTTCACATATATTGATACAGTTCATCAACTTTCACGATTAATTGACAAGCGGGGATTAATCCGCCCGCGATGAGCTTTCGTGGTTTCTTGCCATTTTGGAGGAGGCGAATTGGAAGACTGGCCAAGGTCAAGCCTCAACAACGGCCTCGGCAAGTTGGCCGAGTGTCAGCGGTCGAACCGGCGTCCGCACCGTCGCTGGTGGCGGTGGGGGTTGTCCGCATCGAATTCCCGGTGTGATTATCGCCATAGCTGCCATTGAGCACATTTGAGCACGGCAGGGGCCCATGCCAACGCGCGTTTGAACCTTGAGTTGCCGAAGACCCAACGCTCCGGATGCGTTGGCCGCCGCGATTTCGGCGGCTGTCACTTCCTCGCAGCGGCAAACGATCGTGTCGCCGCTCGGTATCAGCAGCGTTTCTGGTGTACGAAAGATCGTATCGATCAATGTCCGCGCAGCAGCCAGTCGCTTGAGCCGCCTTTGAAGCGGCGCAGCCAGCTTGCCGAGCGATTGATCGGAGATTCGACCCAACCGATGGGCAATCCGAAGAACGCTCAACCGACCGGACATCATTGCCGCCTCGTCGCCCAATATTCCGCCGCTGTCGCCAGCGACCATCAGGTTTTCAGCAGACGTCTCCTGCCACTCGTCGATCACCGGCTGCCAGCATTCCTGGGATTCACTCCAGCCATGGGCGACGCCTGCAAGGCGCGTAAGCTGAGTATTGGGAATCACGCCGAAGTGGAGCAGAACAGCATCGCATTCGATGAACCCGGAGCCGCCACGCGCTTGATACCTTACTCCCTCGACGCGACCGTCGCCAAATATAGTCGCCCCTCGCAGCGAAAACACTTTAGGCACGGGCGGGGTTTGCGTGAGCAGCTGAAACCCTTGTTTGAGCAAAGTCATCGACCTCAAGGCGCCGGGCAGATTCGGTATTGCGCGAAAGAAATCGTCAGGCCCCGTCGTTTGAAGTAGTCCAACGACGTTCGCACCGGCATCGGTCAATTGCCGGGCAGTCAAAAGCAGAAGCGGGCCGCAGCCGAGTAGAACGATCCGGCCTTTCACCGGGTGCCCGGACACTTTCAACATCGTTTGTGCCGCGCCGGCGCTCATCACGCCGGGCAAATGCCACCCTTCCAAGGGAACGGGCCTCTCATAGGCGCCTGGTGCAGCAACCACGGACGTCGCCGGAATGGTGAAGCTCTGGCCATGACGAAGATAGCTGATTTGGCGCCCGCCGGGTGAGATATCCCACACCGAGGCTTGATCGACAAAACGACTGTCGCCCGCGCTAAACTGGCGGATGAGGTCAAGACCGCTTTGCTCTGTGGCCGGAAGATCGATTCCGGCCGCGCTAAGGCGCCGATATCGCTGTTCAATTGCGCGGAATCGCTGGCCACCGGGAGCCGGCTGTTCGTCCAAAACCACCGACTTCAGTCCAAGGCTCGAGGCCTGAACAGCTGCTGCCATTCCGGCGGGGCCGGCGCCGATGATGACGACATCATGGTTCACGCGATCCGTCCTCTTCCATCAGCCGGCGCGGTCCCGTCTGCCGGCAGACCTTCATGTTTTTCCGCACTGCTGTCATGCACGCCCGCTGATTGGCGAGCCCGTCTATCTCGACCAGGCACTCGTGACAGACGCCGATGAGGCAATACGGTCCCCGACCGCGGCCGCTCATCGGTCGGACTCCGGTAATGATCACACCCGAAGTCAGCAGGGCCGTCGCAACCGTTTCGCCTTCCCACGCCTCGATTGCTTCGGAGCCGAAGCTGAAAGTAATTTTGAGAGGTGGTTCGGACAGGTCAAGCGGCGGACGCAATTTGCAGCCTCCCTACCCCGAAAGGCTCCAGCAGTGCATCTTTCCGCCCACCCAGAATCCACTGGGGCAGCAGACGCTTGTGAAGAGCAGCCAGCGTGATTCCGCTATGGCAGGTGATGACGAATGCGCCGGGAAATTCGAGAGATTCTTGATACACCGGATAGCCGTCCTCCGTTCTCGGCCGCAAAGCGGCCCAGCACCGATTGATTTGCACCGAACCAAGATCTGGCAGGCGTTCAACGGCTTTCATCGCCAGTGACTTCAGGACAGGGACCGTTGTTCGGTCACCATATCCAACCTCTTCTGTGGAAACGCCGATCATGATTGTTCCCTCCGGATTCTGGCGCAAAAGCCCGCTGACCGGGTAAGGGAAGGACTGTTCTACGCGCTCGGTGACCATCATCTGACCCCGCTGCGGTCGGACTTTCACCGGAATACCAACTTGTGACGCAAGGTCCGGTGTTCCCAGCCCCGCGGCGATCACCAGCCTCGGGGCCGAAAGCGTGCCCCACTGGCCTTCGACAGTGAAGAGGCCGTTTTGGTGCAGAATACGAGCTACGCGGTGATCACGAAGGAGCCAACCCCCATGAAGCAGGACCGCGTTCAGAAGGCCCGAATAAAGCTTCAGTGGCTCGGCGATTCCGTCAAGTGGGCTAAAGGAACCTCCAGCCACGCGCTCACCGAGCTGCACTTTCCCAAGCATATGTTGAAGGTCGGTTCGATTGAGAATGTCATGCCGATAGTCCGCACCGACGCGTCGGGCATATTCAGCGACTTTCTCGGCATGCGCTGCGAATTCCGGATCTCCGACCGAAATATAGATCTTCCCTTTGAGATCAAAAGCCGGATCGATTCCGGTCTTCTCCCTTAACGTGTTGGCGAATTCCGGCCACATCCGGCTGGACGCGAATGAGAGCTGAAAGTAGGCAAGATTATTGAACCCCTTGTTGGAGATCGAAATCATGCCGAAATTCCCACGGCTGGCGCTGAAATCGGAATCCTCGGCATCTAGGATTCCGACGCGTGCGCCCTCGGTCGCCAAACCATAGGCGATGCTCGCGCCAACCACGCCCCCGCCGACAATAAGCACATCTGCCTTGTGTCGATTGCCATTCGTCATCGGTTCAGCTTGCGTTTGAGCAAGGACACTCTCCTCGTCACGAAAAACAGCGCGTGAACAAATCGGACGACCATTAAGCACTGTCGGTGCGAGGAATCGCCGTGGCCCCTCAACTACTGCTGCTCGGTCATTCTGTCACAAATTGTCGATATTAGATGTTCTTTAAAACGAGCCGGAAATGCAAGATAAGTCGCGAATATATTTAAAGATATATTCGAGGATACATTCCAATGGTGTTGACAGAACAAGCCGCGCAACATTTACTCTTTGATAGCATGTTCACGGTGGAGGCGGCATCATGACAGTTGAGTTTCCCATAGAACGTGCCGCGGGCGTAGCTCCCGGCAGAAGTTCGGCGTCGTGCTATGGCGGGTTGGTCTGGACGGTAGCCACGGCTCTCGATAAAACCCTCGATCTAAAGGGTCAGATCGCGGCAAGCTTTGAAAAGATCGAGCGAATGCTTGCCCAGTTCGGAACCGACAAGCGCTACCTGCTTTCCGTCAATGTCTTTTTGTCTGATCTGGACAGCAAAGCGGATTTCGACGTCGCATGGAGGCAATGGGTCGGTGACAATCCCGACCACTGGCCACAAAGGGCCTGCATGGGTGCGGTTTTGTCACCGGGAACCTTGGTCGAGATTGCCGTTGTGGCCGCAAAGCCAGAATGAGCGGCGTCTAGCGCAGGAAGGCGCGTTCGGCTGCCTTGGTTTCATCGGTGCGCTGCAGCCGGAAAATCTCCTCGACTGGTGCGATGTCCTTATGAACGTTCTGCACTCCGCCATCGGCAATTATGCGCCGGAAAGCCGATTGCATCGCGGCGGTCGCTGCGCGCACGCCGTAGTTTCCGTAGATCACCATCTGAATATTGCCGAGCGCTTGTATGCGCGTGGCATCGAGCTCAGGATAGGCGTTCGGAACGATGGTCAGCGGCACATTGCCGTCCCAGGCCCGCGCGAAGGACTCGATCTCGGACGGATCCTTCTTTTTGGAATGGATCAGGATCATATCGGCGCCAGCCGCCTGATAAGCGCGAGCGCGCTTTAGCGCCTCTTCTTGCCCAAGGCCGGCGATCAACGCCTCGGTGCGAGCGATCACGAGAAAGTCCGGGTCTTTGCGGGTATTGATGGCAGCCTCGACCTTGCCCTGGAACTCCTCGATCCGAAGCAATTCCTGCCGGCCGCCCTCAACGAGGCTGGTCACTTTGGGAAAGGTCTTGTCCTCGATGACGACAGCCGACGCGCCGGCGCGTTCGTATTCGCTGATTGCGTGGATGACATTGATGGCATTGCCGTAGCCGGTGTCGATATCGGCAACAATCGGCAGCGACGATCGGCCGGCGATCGCGCGCAACATGTCGAGATGTTGCGTCATCGAGATCAGGCTCATATCGGGCACGCCATAGAGGGCCGAAAGCTCGAAGCCAGAGGCCCACAAACCGTCAAAGCCGGCTTCCTCGGCGAGAACTGCCGAAAGTGGGCTATGGGTTGCCATGATGTGAACCAGGCCGCGTTCGGACATGCGTTCACGCAATAGCTTTGACTTGCTCATCGGTCTGTACTCCTTCGGAAAGCGCGACGCAGGCTGCCAGGATGCGCGAGCAGGCGCGCTCCAACTCTTCGACCGACGAGGCATAGGAAATGCGAATATAAGGCGAGGCCATGAAGCCGCTGCCGGGCACAACGGCAACACCGAACTCCTCGAGCAGATACATGGCAAAATCCATGTCCGACTCGATGACCTTGCCGTTCGAAGTTGTCCTGCCGAGAATTCCTGCGCAGGAGATGAACACGTAGAAGGCTCCCTCCGGCACACGGCAGTGAAGGCCGGGCATCTCCCTGACTCTGTCTACGACGAGATCACGGCGCTTCTTCAGTTCCGTGACAAAATCGCTGAGATAGTCCTGGGGGCCAGCTATGGCCTCAATAGCAGCATATTGGGAAATCGAGCTCGTATGCGACGAGGTCTGTCCCTGGATGGTGTTCATCGCCTTGATCAGAGCTTTCGGGCCGGCACCATATCCGACGCGCCAGCCCGTCATGGCCGTGGACTTGGAGACGCCGTTGACAGTTAGTGTCCGCTCGCTGAGATCGGGCGCGGCGGACGCCATGGTGGCAAACGGCACGTCGTAGACGAGCTTTTCGTAGATGTCGTCTGCCAGCACATGAACGTGCTCGTGCCGGCGCAGAACCTCGGCGAGAGCGGCGAGCTCCGCCTTGGAATAGACAGCGCCTGTCGGATTGTTGGGAGAATTGAGCATGAGCCATTTGGTTCGCGGCGTTATGGCTGCCTCTAGCTCCGCCGGGCGAAGCTTGAAGCCATGACGTTCCGCGGTCTCGACAAGCACGGGCTCCCCGCCGGCAAGTCGCACCATATCGGGATAGGAAACCCAGCAAGGGGTCGGGATGATGACCTCGTCCTGGGGGTCAAGGCTGGCAAAAAGCGCGTTGAAGACCACCTGCTTGGCGCCGCAGCCGACGGTGATCTCCTCAATCTCGTACTCGAGACCGTTGTCGCGCTTCAGCTTGTGCTGGATCGCCTCGCGAAGCGGCTTTACGCCCGCGACTGCAGTGTAGCGGGTCTTGCCATTGCGGATCGCATTGATGCCGGCAAGCTGAACGTTATCAGGTGTATCGAAATCGGGCTCGCCCTGGCTGAGCGTAACAACATCGTTGCCCCCCTCGCGCAGAGCCGCGGCGCGGGCGGTCATGGCCTTGGTCGCCGATGGACGAACCGCAGCCAACCGCTTTGAAATGAGTGTCATGGAAATCTCCTCGCCGGCCTTGCCGGCCGATCGTTTAGCGAATCCTATCGAGAGATAGTGGGCTATCAGCTAAATGAATCGTGGCGCAGGGATATGACGGCGACAACACCAGCCATCGCAAGAAGCGATAAAATCCATCGCGAATATCGATCTTAGCTGCCTGCTGGACTGACGGAGGTTTTGCACAATCGTGCCAGCCAGCGGCAGAATGACCGCGCCAGGACAATATTGGGCGTTCGATCGACCACATAGGCCCGATAGTGCATGCCGCTGGGCGTTTGGGATCCCGGAACGATCTGCAAGACACCGTCCCGAACAAGCCCGCTAACGATGATTTCCGGGGCCACCAGCAGGCAACGTCCCGTCGTAACCGCAGGCAGCGCCAAGTAGTGATGATCGTATCGGGAGCCCAACTGGATTTGGTCGGGGCTTAGATCCATCGCATTCAGCCAGTTGGGAAGAATGTCTGGCCGCGAGGTAATAGTGAGGATCGGCATGGTCCGCAGCGCCCCGGCCCCTTTCTTCGCCACATGGCTCGGCGCGCCGACACAAACGAGGCGTTCTTCGTGAACGTCCCAATGCGCGCCGGGTTCGGCCAGATCGAGGTCCCGGGTCAGCAAAATATCGAAACCGTCATGCGCCATCGGGGGCGCCATCGATGTCATGACATCAACGAGTGCCCCACCTGTCTGAGCGCTGAAGGACTCCAGATTGGGAATCAGGATCGTGTAGGCGAACGTTGAGAGCGACGTCCGGACAACGAGACGGTTTGAGGCTGATTGCTGACTTCGGCGCATGCGTTGCGCCGTGAAGCAGATTGTATCGAGCGACTCGCCCACGACAGAGGCAAAGGACCGCCCAAAATCGGTGAGCTCGCTGGTGCGGCCCCTTCGTGCGAGGAGCTGCTCGCCGAGATACTGCTCAAGCACCGACAGATGCCGGCTGACTGAACTTTGTGTGGTCCCAAGCGCGCGGGCCGCACCCGACACCCCGCCATTCCGGGCGATCATCACAAAGGCACGGATGGCATTCAGCGGGACGTCCTGATCCTCTTTCGACACCGGCGGGCTCCTACATCACTATTTCAATTAAACCATCGCCAAACGCGGCGTCATCCATCGTAAAAAACGATATCTGTCACGTCCATGTTGCAATGCACCGCTATCGGTCACCCAGCGAAAAGGCAATCAAATTTCGCAGGGAGACAGTATGAAGTTCTTGATCGCAAGTTTCGATGGGTTGCGGCCCGACCTGATTTCCAAAGAGCTCACGCCCAACATTGCGCGCGTCCAGGAATTGGGTGTGACACTTGGACGACACAATACGGTTTATCCCAGTGAAACACGCGCCGCTTTCCCAAGTCTGGTCACCGGAGCTGCGCCTGCACGCCATGGCATGGTCGGAAACAAGTTCGTCGATCGGAAGAGCATTCCCGAGCGCTACATCGATACTTCGGACGCCGTTCTGCTCGATCAGTTGAACCGGGAGAGTGGCGGTCGCCTGATGACGGCGCCGACGCTTGGTGAGCTCTTGGGAGCATTTGGTAAAAGCCTTGCCGTGCTGGCGACGAATACGCCGGGCACAACTCGGCTTTTCCATCATAAAGCCGAAGACTTCGGTCATATCCGCCTTTCCGGCCATTTTCCGGAAGCATGCACGCCTGAAGATGCCCTGGCTCAGATCGAAATCGAGTTCGGCAAGCTTCCGCCGGCAGCGGCGCAGGGAGAGCCGGACTTCTCCGGCCAGGAATGGATAACGTCGGTTTTCCTCGACTACGTCTGGCCTCGTCTCTCACCGGATGTTGCGATCCTCTCCTACGGCGAGCCCGACACGACCTCGCATTTCCACGGAACCGGTTCCGCGACCACCCGCGAAATCATCGCCTATTGCGATGCCCAGTTCGGTCGCGTGCTCGAGTGGTGGGAAGCGGAGGGGCAGTCGGCAGGTGTCCAGCTGATGCTTGCATCCGACCACGGGCACATCACCGCTCATACCCGCGTCTCGGTCATGGATGATTTGAAGAGGGCGGGATTTGCCCCCGGTCGCGCGCCCGGCCCCGACGTCGACGTCGTGGTCGTTCCCGGCCAGGTTGGTGCGCTCTATCTCAAGGATCGCACCGTCGATCAGGTCTCGCGTCTGGTTGAAGCGATGATGGACCAGCCCTGGTGCGGCCCTATTTTCGCAGCGCCGCGCAACGAAGTCGAGGGCATTGCGCCCGGCAGTTTTGCGAGCAGCCTCGTCCTCTGCGATCACGATCGCGCGCCGGACGTCTATTTCGCATTCCGCGCTGACGATGGCATCGACCAGTTCGGACTTGCCGGCGGCACCTTCTATGACAACGATCGCATCGCGGGTCTCGGTGTCCACGGCGGTCTGCACCCCAACGAGCTGGCTGCAGTCGGGGTCGTCGCCGGCTCTCATTTTCGGGGGGGCGGGGGCGTGTCTGCGATCCCCTCGGGCATATGCGATCTTGCGCCGACAATCTTGCACGGGCTGGGACTCTCCGTCCCGGCGACGATGACGGGCCGCGTGCTTCGCGAAGTTCTCGCCAGCGCGACGCAGGACAATTCTGGGCCTCATGTCGAAGCGGAAGAGTTCGAAGCTGGCCTCGGGTCTTTCCGCCAGACGCTTCGGCGCAATCTCATCGGCGGGACGATCTATCTGGCGGGCGGTACAGCCTCCAACGATGCGACCGCAACACGTAAGCTCGAGGCCGCCGAATGAGCGCGATCACCTTTGACCAGATCCGCAAGTCCTATGGTGCGACCCAGGTGCTGCGCGATGTGTCGCTTTCGATCGAGAGCGGCGAATTCCTCACACTGCTCGGTCCTTCAGGTTGCGGGAAATCGACGCTTCTGAGAATCCTCGCCGGTCTTGAACGGCAAGACGGGGGCTCGGTCCGCATCGGCGATCGCCAGGTCGACGATCTTCGCCCCAAGCGTCGCGACGTCGCAATGGTGTTTCAGTCCTACGCCCTCTATCCGCACATGACGGTCGCGGGTAATATGGCGGTGCCCTTGCGTATGCGCCGGCTGAACTCCTGGCAACGCCTGCCGCTGGTCGGCAGGTTGTTGCCGGGCACACGCCCTACACTGGCGGAAATCGACGCCGAGGTCTCAAGGACCGCAGCGGCCCTCGGCATCGATCATTTGTTGGCGCGCAAGCCGGGGCACCTCTCGGGCGGACAGCGCCAGCGCGTGGCCGTCGGTCGAGCAATGGTGCGCGAACCGGCCGTGTTCCTGATGGACGAGCCGCTCTCCAATCTCGACGCCAAGCTGCGCGTCCAGATGCGGGCCGAAATCAAGGAACTCCATAGACGGCTCGGCGTCACGTTCATCTACGTGACCCACGATCAGGCCGAGGCCATGACGCTGTCGGATCGAGTGGCCGTCATGCTCGATGGAGAATTGCTTCAGGTTGCGCCGCCGCGTGACATTTATGCCGATCCTCATGATCGGCGCGTCGCGGAGTTTATTGGATCTCCGAAGATCAACATGCTGGACGGCACGGTTATCGAGCGCGGCCTGATGGCGACGTCCGGAGCGAAGCTGTCCGTGCCGGAGTCCATCGCTCCCGGCACAAAGCTCACGGTCGGTATTCGACCGGAGGCATTTAGTCTGATCACCCAGCCTGACACCCCGAATGTGATCGAAGGCTCGGTGCATCTGATTGAGCATATGGGCTCGGACCTCTTTGTCCACCTCCTCGTCGAAGGAATGAATGATCCATTGATCGTGCGGCTCCATGCCGAACGGGCTCCTCACATCGGGTCCGGCCACAGGCTGGTCGTTGGCGTAAAGCCCACCCAAATGATGCTGTTCGATGAGGCGGGACATCGTTTGCAGACGACCGCGATCAGCGAGAGCCGTGTCACGCCGATCCGGGAAACTGCGTGATGGGAGACGTCATGTCGCTTCCCGACCGCAAGCGGACGGTGCGCCAACGCGGCCCCTCCCCCGCATCGGCGCACAGTCGATCGACCAGGCTCAGTGACATGATCGCTGCCTGGACGCTCGCGGGGCCGGCGCTTGCGCTGCTGATCGTGCTATTCTTTCTGCCGGTCCTCGCCGTGTTTGTGATTGCGCTGACCGATTGGCAGTTTGGCGCAAGCACGCTCTCCTTCGTCGGCCTTGCGAACTTCGAAGAAGTCTTCGCGGACCGTGGCTTCCGCGCCTCCCTCTTCAACACAGTGGCCTATGTCGCCATTGTGGTGCCCGGGACGATCGTGCTCGGGCTGGCGGTTGCGCTGCTCATCGAGAGTGGCAAGTCGTTCCGTGCTTTCTACCGCGCCATCCACTTCCTGCCCTACATGGCGACACTGACCGCCATGGCGATCGCCTGGGAGGCGCTTCTTCACCCGACCATCGGACTGGTTAACCAGACGCTTGCCGGCCTCGGCCTGCCCACGGCGAACTGGCTGCGTGACGAGAACACAGTGCTGCCGGTCCTCGCGGCCATCGGCATCTGGCAAAATCTCGGCTTCGCAATGGTGCTGTTTCTGGCGGGGCTGAAGTCGATACCGCAGGACCTTTACCACGCGGCCGAGGTCGACGGCGCCGATCTGTGGCTCGATCGCCTCCGCACTGTCACGCTGCCGATGCTCGGCCCGGTCTTCATGTTCGTCTTCATCGTCGTGGCCCTGAAAGCTTTCGAGACCTTCGATACTGTGCAGGTGCTGACCCAGGGCGGCCCCGGCCACGCCTCCGAGATGCTGCTCTTCACGCTCTATCGCGAGAGCTTCCAATACCTGCGCACGGGCTACGGCGCGTCTGTGGCGGTCGTCTTCCTTATCATCGTCGTCGCACTGACGCTCATCCAGGCGCGTGTCATGGACAAAAGGGTTCACTACCAATGATGACCCGAGCCTATTCTCCGTCACCAACCGCCATTCTGCGCCATGCAGCTCTGCTCATGACAGCTGCGCTGATCCTGGCTCCGTTCGTGTGGATGGTGTCGCTCTCGATCAAGCCACCCGGCGAGATTTTCCGTGCTTCATTTTCGTTCTGGCCAGAGCAGTTCTACGGTGTCGAGAATTACACCAAGGCAATCACGCAAGCGCCCTTGCTCCGCTACATGCTCAATGGCGTGATCGTCTGCGCAAGCATTCTGGCGCTCCAGATCGCGGTTTGTGCACCAGCCGCCTATGCTCTCGCAAAGCTCGAGTTTCCCGGCCGGAAGCTGCTCTTCGCCCTGGTATTGATCGCCCTGCTTCTGCCGCATGAGGTGCTGGCGCTGCCACTGTTCATTCTTGGCGCAAAGGTTGGAATCCTCAACACCTATGCAGCTCTGATCTTTCCTTATGTTGTGTCGCCGTTCGGCATCTTTCTGTTCCGCCAGTTTTTCAAGACGATACCGGATGATGTCGTTCATGCGGCCCGGCTCGACGGGTACTCGGAACTCGGCATTGTCTGGAAGATCGTGATCCCGATGGCGCTCCCTGCGATCGTGGCATTCGGTATTTTCTCGGTGGTCAGCCACTGGAACAGCCTTTTTTGGCCCCTCATTGCCGTTCGATCCGCAGAGCTGATGCCGCCTCCACTCGGTGTCATGGTCTTCAGAAATGAGGAGGCCGGAAGCGACTACGGTCCCCTGATGGCGGCATCGACACTAGTAGTGGCGCCACTCGTCATCGCATTCTTGACTGCACAACGGTGGTTTGTCGCCGGCTTGACTAGCGGAGCCGTCAAATAGCATCGACCTTCTTATCAACGGAGAACACAATGAAAATTCATAGCGTCGCGCTGATTGCAACTGTCGTCACGGGGATTGTTGGCTCTCTAGTACCTAGTTATGCGCAAGCCGATACTTCCCTGAATGTCCTCTACTCAAACGCATACGTAAACAAGGAGCTAATGGACGAGATCAAGTCGTCGTTCGAAGCGAACCATCCGGGTGTAGAAATCAAGTACGATGTCGTCAAGAACTACACCGAGATGACACAGCTCATGCTTCGGTCCGCTCTAACGGGGTCCCTCCCGGACGTTGGATTCCAGGGTTTGAGCTTTGTTCGCCTGATGGCGGAAAGGGACCTTGCGGTGCCTATTAGCAACCTTGTTTCCGATCAAAGCTATCTGGACACCGCAGGTTATTCGCCGTCTGCCCTTCGCATGGCCACAGTCGGCGACGAATCTTACGGGATCCCCTTCGAAATAAGCATCCCCACAATTTACTACAATGCCGATTTGGTCCGCCAGGCCGGCGTTGATCTGGAAGAATTTCCCGAGGACTGGGATGGGATTATTGACCTTGCTAAGAAAATCCAAGCTCCAAGCGGCGGAGTATACTTCGATTACCTTCCAACCGGAAATTGGACGTACATTGCGCTTGTCCAGTCACTAGGCGGTTCTATGATGTCGCCCGATGATAGCGAGTTGCTGTTCGGAGCAAAAGAGGGACGACAAGCGTTTGATATACTTTACGCCATCGGTCAATCTGGCATGAAAGATATGACGCGCGATCAGGCAAAGCAGGCATTTGTCGGTGGCTCGCTGGGAATACTAATAACGTCCAGCTCGGACATCACGCTATATACCGACCAGGTAGCCGGGCGCTTCGATTTGAAGGTCGCGCCGTTTCCGGTCGCCGATGATGTTGGGACACTGCCGGCCGGAGGTAACGCCGCCATGGTTCACACGCGAGATCCCGAAAAGCAACAGCTTGCATGGGAGTTTGTAAAGTTTACCACGAGCCCGGAAATGCAGACGCTAATGGCCACGAAAACCGCTTACATGCCGGTAAGCGAAACGGCGATCAACGACGACGACCTGCTCGGACAGTTTTACGATGAACGTCCGAATCTGCTCGTTCCGGTGAAACAGCTTCCTATCGTGACCGGCTGGTTTTCCTTTCCGGGTGAAAACTCGATGGAGATTACGAAAGTGATCGAAGACAAGCTACGCGACGTCATCATTCTGCAGAAGGACCCGAACGCCGTAATGGATGCGATGGTCAGCGAGGTTTCAGAGCTCCTCCCAAAGTGACCGCGTAGGCGATCCGGTAGGTCCGGAAAGGATGACCTAATCGAACTCTTTCAATTTAGCTGGAAAATTACATGAATATGCATCGTGTTGAACCGCAGCCAGCCATCAGTCTCATCCGTACGACTCCACCTACGCCAAGTTGGATCAAAGACGAGTTGAGGCATGCGCTAGCATCCATGGCGGATGCTTCCGACCTCGAGACGGTCCTGCGTTATCATCGTTTTCGAGGAACAGACGAGGATAGAGAGCGCGGCGCGCAGTGGCTGAGCAATAGGCTACTAGAGCCTCCTACCCCCGAGCGTATAGTCGTAACGAATGGCACTCAGAATGCACTATTCCTCGCACTATCAACCATTTTCGGGGATGGCGGTGTGTTGGCGACCGAGGACCTAAGCTACTACGGCTTCAGGCGATTGGCCGCCATGTTGTCTATACCCGTCGCGCCCATCACGATGGACGCTGATGGCGCGATACCGGATGCTTTCGAGGATGCATGTCGTAAGGAGAAGGTGAAAGCGCTGTTCCTCACGCCCACCATTCACAATCCCACAACTGGTATAATGCCGGAGCAGCGCAGGAGGGATTTGGCAACGATAGCGCGAAAGTACGGGGTGTCGATTATCGAGGACGACGTTTATGGATTGCTTCCTCCGCAAGCTCCACCGCCGTTCGCATCTATAGCGCCCGATATCACCTGGTACGCTACCGGCCTCGCTAAATGTGTGTCGCCTGGTCTAAGGACGGGATATCTTGTCCCTCCAGACGATGACGCCCATCAGCGATTGTCGAATAGGTTCCAGGTTACGACAACATGGCAGGTCGCACCGCTTTCGGCCATGCTTTCCAACCGCTGGATTGAAAACGGTGTGGCGAAGCGTATCCTCACTGCGGTTCGTCAAGAGGCGCAGGCACGACAGAACCTAGCTGCCGAACTTCTCGCAAATGCGTCGTTTCGGACTAATGAGAGCGGGCTACATATCTGGCTTGATCTTCCTGGACACCTGACAGAGTCGAACTTCATCGACGCTGCTTTGCAAAAGGGCGTTACGCTGCGTCCAGGTTCCATGTTCTCGGTGGTTGGAGAAAGGGCACCTCATTGCATTCGAGTTGTTCTCGGCAGTCCCGAAACACGGGATGAGCTGGCATTGGCGCTTGGCTGCCTCTCAGAAATCATAGGTGTGGGCGCGCAGGCGTCCGCTCATTGAGAGCAGAGACGAAAAGCTATCGCTTTACATCAGACGCGTTGAATACACAGGCGCCAAGAACTGCCATTCGGGACTATCGAACGGCGGAGCGGGTGATTGCGTCCGGTTAAATAAGCAGGATCAATCAATTCTGAGCTAAAGGAAGAGGAGAATGAATATGCCGATTATGGAAGACTTCAGTATGATCGATAATAGTGGATTCGGCGCCGATTTGAGTGATCACTATGCACGTGATCTTCTTCAGAGAAATGAAAACGATGCCAGGCGCTCTCTACGATCGTTGCTGGATCGTTTTCTTCTTGTGAGGGTCGTTCAATCGACGTTCACGTCCGAGGAAGCAATTCAGTTTGCTGCTATCGTCGGTGACATACTCGGCGACCGCGAGGTCGGCTCCACTTCGATCGGAACGAAAAGTACCGAGATGAAGGTACTGTCGAGTGCGCGCACCAAAAGTGGCACCTCTATCGGTGACAAGGGTGCGGACGCTCAAGTATGGCACACCGACGGATCGCAGAGAAACCAACCGAACTTGTATACGATCCTGTTTGCAAAAAAGATTCCCCCGACCCCACCAAAGACATCCTTCCTGAGCGCCTATTCGCTATACGAGACGCTGCCATTGGAGCTCAAACGCACCATCTGGAAACTTAAGGCTGTGCATAGCTTGCACAACCGTTCGCAAAGCGTCGAGTCGTTCTTCGAAGGAGTGGTCGCACCGCTTGAGCAGAGGTCGGAAGGGCCGCGCCATCCGCTCGTTCGGCGGCATCCCAACACAAATCGCCCGCTTCTCTACATGCCGCGCCGGCGCGATGCGCTTATCGAAGGGATGAGTGAGGCTCAAAGCCGAGAGCTCTTAGAACGCCTGTGGGCCCACGTGCTCGTCCGCACCGATTTCCATTCGATCGCCCTCGAAGAAAATGATCTCGTGCTCTTCGATAATTGCGCACTTCTCCACAACCGCGAGGGCTGGGATCCAAAGTACGATCGAACAGTGTTGCACTTGGCTATCGAAGGTCAAGGTCCCGAACCGATGTACGGGTGATGTGCAAAGGATCCTGACAACAGCCGATTGTGGGCATGACGCCGCGCAGAAGCGAGGAGGTAGGGGCCTTGCTGTAACACTGGTAGCGCTCCAGCGTTCCGGCGAGCTGAATCATACGGCCGGCCGTACGGACCGCGTGTCACCTGGCCGCGTCATCTGAAGCAATAGGCTGATTGCTGCCGACAAAAACAACAGAGAAGCTATTCCAACGAGGCGATATTCGAGAAGTCCCGCCAAAACTGCGAATAAGCTTCCTGTTGCCATTTGCACGGCTCCATATGATCCTGCGGCCAGGCCGACGTGTCCTTCTGCCGTCCCGATCGCCGAAGCCAATACCATTGGTGACACAAAACCGACTGTGCAGGCGAATGCAAACAAAAGCGCCATGGCGACTTCGGGCGAGTGCAATAGAAGGGAACATGCCAACAAGAGGGAGGAGATCACTAATATCATGATCGTCCCGCCAACAATTGCTCGGTGCCGCGGCCACCTCGTGGCTTGGCGAGCAGTAAACACACTGCCGAGCATCATTGCCCCCACAAAGCCAGAGAGCACGAATGGCGGGACCACCTTATCCATGGAGTACTCCTCCAGCAAAAGGGTCGGAAGCGAGACATTCACTGCGTATATGGACCTGAAGCTCTGTGAGCTTTGCAGCGCGACATTGCGCATTTCTTCTGACGGTTCGATAGCAATAATGCGCGCCTGGGCCGGCAACACTGCGGCGAGTAGGCGTGTAAAAATACCGGTTCCCGCCCCGATTTCCACAACCGTCGGGTCTCGCGAACCCGAGTCCTCCAGGAGTTGCGCGACATCAACTATCATCTCGTCTGGATACTTGGGACGAGAGTTGTACTCGCCTGCCAAGACACCAAACTCTGACCATTGATCGCTGTGTTCCGCGGTGCCAAAAGGACGTGAGCTGGACATTTCTTGCCTCCTTTTCACGCCATGAGCCGGTCATGGCAAAGCCTGCGATGCGATTGTCTCTGATAGCACCAACAAGGCATGCTCAAGGTCATCTCGGTTCTCTGGGCTTCCGATGACGACACGAAAGCAATCAGTGGTCGTTTTCGGGTTGACAAAAAACATGTCACCGGGCCGCAGGAGAATTCCCCTGCTCTGCGATACTTCCAGAACCCGATCGGCAGATACGCCCTGCGGCATACGCAGCCACTGGTAGACGGATTCGTGATGTGTAGAGGCAATCCAAGGTTCGAGAATACGCTTCGCTATTGCCTGCCGAATCACAATCTCTTCCCTCACGGCCACAAGGATGCGGGCGAGAACTCTTCGCCTGATCCAATCGGCCATAATTGCAGAAGATAGGGGGCTGGCGTGCCAGGTTGAGATTGTCTCGAAAACCTTGATGGCTCGCGCTGCATCCTGGGGAGTTGGAGCCACGAGGTACCCGATCCGCAAGCCGGGCCCCATGCACTTTGCGGGACCGGTAGCGTACCATGTGATGTCCGGTGCAATAGCAGCAATTGGAGCCGGCGCGTCTGACGGTAGCACGCCATACACGTCGTCTTCGATAATAGCCACTCGCTTCCGCCGCGCGATTTCCGCAAGTTCTCTTCTTCGCGGTGTCGACATCGTTATTGAGGTTGGATTATGGAGCGTGGGTTGTAGAAAAACCGCTCCTGCCTTGAATTGATCGCAACGATCGACGAACTCTTGGGGTGAAGCTCCGTCTTCGTCAATCTCAATAGCTTTGACGTCGATGTTCAACATCGAGGCAATGCGTCGTAAGCCATAGTAACTGATGGACTCGGTCAGTAACGTGCCGTTCGTGCCGCAGATCGACCGTAGTGCGATGTACATCGCGTTCTGCGTCCCGTTGGTGATAATGATCCGATCTGGATGCGGACGGCTGCCGAGTCGTTCTGCCAACCAGTCTGCAGCAACTTCCCTGTCAGCCTTTGAACCGTGAAAGGTGTGACTTCGAAGAATATTTTGGTAGCTTGGATTGGTAACGATGTGTCGTAAGGACGTTTCCAGTTCTTGGTCCATCCACAGCGGTGTCGGTGGGGTGCTGCGAATGAGGCTCACCTCTCGAAAGTTCTGTGGGTTTTTCCGCTGGAAACGTGAATCAATGTTCATTGCACTTCTCCGCGCTGAGGAGAGATGTCCGCAAGAAATGCCAAATCGGCAGCCTCTCCGAGTGTTAATCGATACTATTTGCAGCAATCGCGTCGTTCTTCTTGGTCCCTGTGCATTGTTATGTGCATGCAGTTAAGCCCCCATCGACATGGAGGATCTGGCCGGTCGCAAAGCGGGAAGAAGAAGAAGCAAAGAAAAGCACCGCCCCGGCCACGTCTGAGGGAGTGGCCAGCCGTCCCAGCGGTATATCTGCAACCGTACGTTCCCAAACTTCAGGCGATTCGAATGACTTTTCGTTCTTTCGGGTGAGTACGAGACCCGGCACCACCCCATTTACCGTGATGCCGTGTGGCGCAAGTTCGGTCGCCTGCTGCTTAATCAGCGCCGCCAAACCGCCTTTGGCGGCGCAAAACGAGCTATATCCACGATTTCGGAATCCTAAGAATGATCGAATCGAGAGAAGGTGGATCTGGCTGCCTCCCTTACCGGTGCGAACTTGTTCTGCCCCGACAGCTTGGGACAAAAACATCCCCGGCCGTAGGGTCCGCGAGTAGACTTCGTCAAATGCCTCCTCTGTCACTTCGAGGAACGGCTGCTCCTTGTTGTATCCAACGCAGTTGACGAGAATGTCGACAGAGCCAAAATGCTTCGCGATCCTTGCGACGCCATCGCGTACATTGGCCACGTTGGAAGCGTCGAGTCCAAGACCCTCGGCCCTATTCCCCTCACGCGCTATCTGGTTCGAGAGCTCGCTTGCCAGCTTTTCATCACGCCCCGCAATTACAGTCACAGCGCCGGCCCTTGCCAGGGTCTCGGAAATCGTAGTTCCGATCGCACCATATCCGCCGACAACCAAGGCAACGCTGCCCGCGAGCGACGTAAAGCCAAGAGGCATTTGTCCGTTAGCTTCGTTCATCTTGACCTCCCGAGCAGCGGGTTGTTCTTGCCGCTTCTGCCCCCTGCCGCATTCGACTTGCATCCCAATCAGCGCAACCAAACTGTCCTTTGAAAACCGGCCCAAGATGCTCCTTGGCGGTGCCACCTAAACGGACGGTGCCGATGAGCGATCCGTCGTCAGAGACTTCACCGTCGAAGCTGTAGAACAGCCAGATCGGTATCCGCTCATGGGTGGCCTCGAACCGGACCCGGCGCCCGCGGACTTCTCCCGAAATGATGCCAGTCGTCTCGTTGGTCCTATGAGTCCCCTGGAGCAGGTTTCCGGTTTGGCGAATGTCAATTTGTTGGGTGGTCGCCCCATGGAGGAACCTCATATCCAGGTGCCAAGCCCCGGAAATGTCTACGGCCGCTTCCAGTGGGGTATCCTGCGTCGCGATCGAGGCCGGGCGCCGGAACGCTTCTGCGAGCGCTCGCCCGACTATCTCCGCCTCATCGTCCGTGAGGTTCACCGGATCGACGATGATGGATGTCGGCGTCGACCAGAAATCGTGGAGAAGGATTCTCGGGCGTTGAGCGAGCAAAGCGAGACGGAGCATCTCAGCATCGAATGGGGTGGTCGCAAGGTCCCAGGCGATCTTCAAGCGGATTGCGGTGACCGATCCAGCCCAGGACATGACCTCGGTTGTTATGTCAGAGATCTCCGCTAAATGTCGTTCTATGATGCGCAGACGCGGCAGCCACTGGTCGCGTTCTTCCTTTGCCGATTGGGCATTGATCCATCTGTCGAGCGCGACAACCGCCCCAACGACCTCCTCCTTCCCGACCTTCATGGACCGGCCGAAGGCCTGGTGTGGAGCGCCATTCCACCAGATCGCCTGGCACAGGTTCTTTCTGCCTAAAACGACCGCTGTGGATTGTGGGGCCCGGAGGTATTTCCCGCCTGCATAGACGACAAGATCTGCGCCGCTTTCGGTCCACCGATCTGGCTTGGCCGGCGACAGCCCGGCGGCGTCGACCAGTATAGGGACACCGGCCGCGCCAGCGATCGGGGCGATCTCTCGGAGCGGTAGCGGCGATTTTCCGTCCAACCGGCCAACCAGGCAGATCATCGCGACGCTGCCATCAAGCGCGGCCGACAGTTCTTCCATCGTTGCCACGCTCACGATTTCCGCGCCAGCAATCCGGATGGACTGCTCGTAGGCGAACCGCTGATCGGCTGGTACGATCACCTTGTTGGCCAAGCCCGTGGTATCCGGCAGACGGAGCATCAGCTCCGGGTTATTGCCAGCAATGCAGGCGGCCGTTGCTAAGGCGAGGGTCGCTGCCGTCCCGGCGGTGACGACGCCCCATTCCGCGCCCGTGAGCGCAGCCATTCTTGCTCCGACAGCATCGGCGAGTTCATCCATGTCGACGAAGGCTTCAGCCGCCGCATTCATGGCGGCAATGACTTCCTCGCTTGGGTTGCTTGCGCCATAAATAGTGCGGACCCCGGCACATTGAATAAAGGGCTCTACGCCGAGTTCACGGTAAATCCAGCCGACCTCTCTCAGGCTCGCTGAGGGTTCCCGATTTGAACTGCGAGACGGTTCTGCGCTCATGACAGCCCCCTGGAAGCTAGAATGACGGACAAGGCCACGCAAAACAGCGTAACCACGATGTACATGACACCCGCAGTCTTCGGGACGCGGAATGGGGCGACGTGGAGAACCGCGATCGCGCCAATCCCGAGAGCCAAGGCAAATGGAAAGGTCTGATCTGGAAAAAGGGGACGGACCAGGAAAAGGATTGCGGTTAGCGGAACAGCATAGGTTGTCGGTACGCCGATGAAGCGCCCCCCTGGCGAGCCGAACACATTGAAATAGCTCAGGCGAAGAGCGCTCGCGGCGGCTAGGAGTGCAGCGACCGCAACGAACAGGGCTGCACTGCCCCCCACAACGAGCAAAACGATACCCGGAAAAACACCAGCGCTCACAAGGTCAGCCAAAGAGTCTAGGTTCTTGCCGACCTCCCCTGCCCTCTCCGCGCGGGTCGTCAAACGTTGCGCCACGACTCCATCGAGATGATCTGCCAGCAGAGCCCATAGCGCGACCGCAACACCAAGTTCGACACGACCTGAAAGCGCAAGGCTGATCGCGATCACGGAAAGCACAAGGCCGGCTGCCGTGACCGCATTCGCCGGATCAAACAATTGACGGATCATCGCGTTCCTCCTCCCTGCGTGTGCCTTTAGTGAGCCACCCGGAGCTGCAGCCCGCGTTCTTCAGCAAAAATCCCCTCGGCGATCCGGAGATCATCGGCGCTGTCGATCTCGTACCAGCGCAGCTCATCACAACGGACTGCGGCTAGCTGCAGTCCGTGACGATCGATCAGATGACCGAGAAGCTCCTCTGTGTAGGCCTTGGTCGCGCCTGAGCCGATCATGTCGTTCAGCACGGGAACGATGACACCGCGAAGAGCGGTCGCTGAGAACCGGAGCAGGTTCATCGTCTTAAAAAGGGCAGGACCCGGAACGAGAAGGCTCTCGGCGGTCTGCTTGAGCCGGACCTCCGAGATGAGGCCCTCGTCCGACAGGATGACAGCGGAGCCCTCCATGGCGGCATCGAACGGTGCTACGGCAGCCGCGTTGGGCGCTGGGCAGCGCGCCAGTTCCCGCAGCGCCTGCTCTTCGAAGAAGACGTCTCCTTCAAGAAGATAGCAGTCCCCGGAAATCAGCGTGTCGCGGGCGAGCCAGAGCGAATAGGCGCTCCCCGTGCGGTCGAATACGTTGGATTCGACATAGTTGATTTGGAGATTGCCGAACTGGCTGCCGCAGGCATATTCAATGGCGTCCTTGCGATAGCCAACAACGATCGTCACCTCTGTCACGCCGATCGCGTCCAGGTTTCGGAGCGCGTTATGAAGGATTGGCGTTCCGTTGACCTCCACCAGAGGCTTCGGGCGGAGGTCCGTGAACGGACGCAGTCGGGAGCCGAAGCCGGCGGCAAGAATTACTGCACGTGTAGGCATCATTGTCATCACAAGTCTCCACGCAAAGGGCGCCAGCGCCCGCTCAAATAGCCTTGTTCAAAGTGTCGACGAGCTCGCGAAGTCCGCGCTCGAGCTTGTCCCGATCGGCTCCATAGGAGAGGCGCATTCCGAACGGATCGCCGAAGGCGCTCCCTGACACGGCGGCCACCCCAGCCGAACCGAGTAAGGTCGTGACGACGTCATCGGCCGTACGCGGCGGACCGCCATTGGTTGCCGCCGCCAGAACCTCATGCAGATCCAGATAGAAATAGAAGCCGCCCATCGCGGTGGGAAATGGCACGCGCTTGAGATCGCCGAGAATTTCGAGTCCCGCCTGTCGGGACGCGATCAATCGCGATTTCAGTCCGGCTTCGTAGGAGCCGTCACCGGCCTGAAGGTGATGAAGCACGGCGTATTGCGCAATGACGTTCGGATTCGATGTCGAATGCGACTGCAGCGCCTTGACTGCGGAAATCACCTCCCTGGGTGCAGCGAGGTAGCCGATACGCCATCCAGTGAGCGCCAGGCTCTTGCTGAATGCATTGATGATGATGGTTCGCGATCTGACTTCAGGCACCAACGAGACGATTGGATGGTGCCCGCGACCGTCATAGGTGAAAGGGCCATAGCATTCGTCGAAGATCACCCAGAGGTCATGTTCGATCGCGAGGCCTGCAATTCCGATGAGCGTGGCGTCATCATAAACAACGCCTGTGGGATTGCCTGGTGTGTTGACCACGATTGCCCGCGTGCGGCTAGTAATCGCGTCTCGGATATCCTCGATGCGGGGAACATAGCCATTTTGCCGTGTGTCGACGTGGATCGGGGCACCGCCAGCCACGAGCACCTGCGCGGGAAAGGTCGTCCAATAGGGTGCGGGAATGATCACCTCGTCGCCCGGATCGAATAACACCAGAGCGGTATTGAACAGTGCCTGCTTGGCACCGGTGGTCACGGCGATCTCGTCAAGGCTCCAGCTTTGCACCGTTTCGGACGCAACCTTCATTGCGATCGCTTCCCGGAGTTCCGACAGACCGACTGTATCGGTGTAGCGATTGACGCCACGCTGGATTGCTTCGATGGCGCCGTCGCGGATGGTCGGGGCGAGGTCAGCCCAGATTTCTCCGGCGGTCAGGTCGATGATTTCCTTACCGGCATCCGCGGCTGCTTTTGCCGCGGCACGGGCTGCAGCAGTTCCCGATGACTTGAACAGACTCGTCCTGTGCGCAAGCATGTGCGCCTCCTTGTCGACCCGACTGGTAGCGTGTTCTGGCGGCCCTTTCGGGATCAGCCGTGTTTGGGCAGATATCGCTCTTCCGCGGCCGCCAACTCGTCATATCCGAGAAGGCGGAAAACCTCGTCGAGCGTTGCAACATCCGGTTCGATACCGGCGATGCTTTCCTCGGCGATGATCCGGCCGCAAATCTGGCGCATGCCGGCGACGGCCGCGCGCATTGCATGGTTCGCCCAGATAACTGTCGAGATGGCGGCGTCGCGGTAGGCTGCGACTGGCGTCTTGTAATATTTCGTCGGGACGATCACGACCGGCAGCTTGTTCTGCCACTGGTCGGCGAAGGCCAGGATCTCGTCGGGAACACTCTTGCGCGAATGGATCAGGATCGCATCAGCGCCGGCTGCCGCATAGGCCTCGGCGCGCGTGAGTGCTTCCTCGAGGCCGTAGCCCGCGATCAGCGCCTCGATCCTGGCAACCAGTATGAGATCGTCTCCGGTCGTATCCTTCACCGCCTTGAGGCGTCCCGAAAACTCGTCAATGTCCGCGAGGGGATGACGATCGCCGACGAACGAATTCATCTTCGGGAAGCCCTTGTCTTCCAGGCATACGCCGGCCGCACCCCGCTGGAGGAGCTTTGCCGCCAGCAGACGGGCATTGTTGAAATTGCCAAAGCCGCTGTCGCCATCGACAAGAATCGGCAATCCGCTGGCATCGGCCATGCGACTGACCACCTCGACGACATCGGTCCAGCTCGCCTCATTGGCGTCCCGGTAGCCAAGGCTCGCCGAAATCGAAAGTCCAGACGCCCAGAGCCCGGGAAACCCCGCCTGTCGTGCAATCGCGGCCGACAGACCATCGTGCGCTTCCATCAGGAATGACAGGTCCGGCGATGTGATCAGCTGACGCAACGCGTCGGTTGGATCGTCCACGCGGCCGACGCTCTTCGGAATAAACGCAGCGATCCCCGATGCTGCTCGCGCATGCCGTTCCTCCTCGGCAAGCGCGCCCTTCGTTCCCTGTGGCGGAACCTCTCCTGTTGAAGAATTCAGCATTGTCACACCTCCTTCATAGAGAGAGGTTCTAATAAAACATTGAGATAATCAAGAGGAACTGGAATATATCGCGAAATGTATTCCGTGTACAGCGTGAGTAAAGTCGATGTTATTGCTATTGCTGGTTAATCAATCTGTATTTCAGAATATAAGGCGGAGTATATTTATCGATATATTCAGATGTGGCGTTTTCTTCGTGTTAAGCACTGTCCGCGCGATGGCGGAGGCGGGGTCAGTGGAAGATGCGAGGAGGCTTTTGTATGCTTGAGGAAGGACCTGATGCGCGTGATAGTGACACGGGGCAGAACAGTAAGGCCGGTCAGCTATACGGGCAGCTGAAGTCGTTGTTCGTTCTTCAGAAGCTTCCTCCAGGCACACGATTGGAAATGGCGAGCGTCGCAAAGCGGTTCGGGGTCAGCATCACCCCCGTCCGGGAAGCGCTCATCCTGCTGGCCAATGAGAGAATTATCGCGAAGGAATCCAACAGAAGCTACGTCACCCGTCCGCTGGTGGCCCAGGAAGTCCGGGACGACTATGAGGCTGCGTTCATGACCGCCCGCTACTGTATCGAGAACCGGACAGCGCACTTCGAGGCGACGGGCCTGAGAATTGGAGGTGCGCAGGCGGCCTCACAATGGGGTGTGTCCGACAGATTGCGCTCAATATGCCAAACGATCGAATTGCTCTACGAGCGCATCGCCGGCCTCACCGGCAACGAGCGCCTGGTGCGGCAAATGATGGAGTTCAACGATCGTACGCATTACGTGAGGCAGCTCGACATGCGTAACGAGGAACGGCATCAGGAAACAGCGGCAGCAATGAATGAACTGGTCACGCTGCTTGAAGCCGGAGACGCCCAGACAGCCGTCCACAACCTCAAGCAACAGTTCCATCGGAAACATGAATTGATCCCCACTCTCGTAAGAGAAGGGAACCTTGCTGCCCTGGAGAGTGTTAATTTGTTCGCCGAGTAACTGGAAATACCGAGCTCGACAACGAAAGTACAAGGAACTTCTATCGCGATGAATAGCGAAACTGACCCGATGCCCAGACCACTGGCCACCTGTCTCCGGGACGAGTTCGGGATGGCGCGGGCCATTCTCGAACATAGCCTCCGCGAGAATATAGCCGGGTTCACGTTGTCCGGGCTGAAGATACCACGCATTCTCCAAACTTGGGGGCCGGATTCAGACTTGCCCCCTGCGGATGAGTTCGCCCTTGAGGTTGCCATCTACCAGGAGCATCTGGTGGATCGGATCGCGGCCCTTTCCTGCAATCGGAAAATGCTCCAGGAGATTTGGCGCTTCAATGAGGTCACGCGAGAGTTCCGCGAACTCGAGTTGACGATGCCTGAGGCTGCCCGGGACATTCTGGATCAGCTCGCGAATCTCGTGAATGCGCTTTTTGATCAGGATAAGCCGGCCGCACTCAAGTCCCTCGCACATTGTCAGAACCGCCGATATGATCTTGCCGAGGACATCGCTCATAGACTGTCTCCCGCAGAGGCCATGCACGCGTGACAAATTAGAGCTCGGCCTGCGGGGCGGGCCGATTTACATGTGCGAGAAACGGAAAAGCGCGGCGCTCGTTGAGCGATATGGGTATTCTGTAGATATTGTCGCCGACGGGGACGATGCCTTTTATGACGACAGGTCCGATCTCCCTTGTGTTTCGTACATGAAGACCATCGCACGTCAGCCTGCCGAAATTGCCGATCTGAACCATTCGAAGAACGCCGGGCCGCCCCGGCCATGAAAAGGGCTGCGATCGCTCATCGAGTTTGATTTCTTGGGCAGCCGCCCAGCTACTCTCGACCGGAAGGTGCTTGTCCACCAATCTTTGCACCTGGTGCTGCAGCAACGAAGTACTCATAGCCGTGCTGTCGACCAGGAAATCGATGGTGCCTTCGCCAGGCCCGACGCGTCCTCCGACAATTCTGAACGGAAAGGCTGCCGAAACGGCGTGCAAGGCCGTATGGGTTCGCATGATCGTGTGACGGCGCGACCAATCGATTCTGACAACCACATTGTCCCCGTGAGCCAGACCATGCCTTTCGTCCGAAAGGACGTGGCCCAATTCGAGGGCATCGGACTGCGTCCAAACACCGCCGACAATGGAAAATGAAACGCCGTCAGATCGGATTAGCGAGGCACAGTCGCCCGGCGTCACGCCGATCCCGGGATAAAACACGGTTCGGTCAAGGACGATGAGATTGCCGAGGATCGATTTTATCGTCCCACGAATTTCTGTTTGATAGGCATCCGTGAGAAATCGCAACTCCGTGGCCATCCTGTCCCCTCCCGACAACCGACCACAATGCTCCACCGCGTCCACAGGACGCTTTCCGACGACAAGGAAGCGATCCGGATTCGTATGACGGCATTCAGTCAGACCTACAACGCTAAGGCATCAATCTGCCTTCGAACAAGTCCGGTTCCCAGCACCATTGATGCACGTTCCTCAAATCGCCGTGATGGGAATCGGCATATCGATGACGCCTGAGTCATGGCTGATCGCCGCACTGAGCCCCGTCGGGGCAGAGTAGCTGACGAAACCGCGGTAGGACAACCTGTGGTTTTTCACAGATTGACAATCGGGGCTTGATCCGCCGTTTCATGAGTCGGTGCCCGTTGCCGTTCTGCTCGAGAGGCGAGCAAGATCATGCACCGGTTCTGGGCCTTGCTGCGGGCTTCCGTCAGCGTCACCAGATCGACCTGACTATGCGAGACCCTCTGAGCCTGCCAATACGTCCTTCTCGGTGATGCGCAGCGAAAGGTCTTTCATGTCTTGCGAAGACGCGAGAAAATGTCCCGAGCGGGTCGAAGCTCCTGCTTTCGCAACTGTGCTACGAACAAAGATCCCGCTCGGGACGTCTTTGATGTCTCTGCCCTTTCCGACTGCTGTGCCGGTTAATCAGTTCCCGATCCTTGGCCTCGCCCCTGTCTGGCAATGACCGCATAGAGACTTTCATCGTCCTGGCCCGGATACCGGCCCAGATTCGCATAGTACCGGCCATATCCGGTTTCGAGCGAGATCGAGAAATACGGCTTGTCCTCCCGGTTGAGGTTCTGCCACAGCGCACCGACTTCGATGCTGCGGCCCCGCGGGCTCTTGGCGACGAGCCGGAACTTCGGTGCATCTGGATTGTCGCTCGAGACAGGCTCCCCCTTGAAATCGATGTCGAAAGCAAGCGTTGCCACATTGCCAGACAATTTGTCGCCATCGATGCTGACGTAGTTGGTAAGGTCCTTCATATCGGTCTCCTTGTTTTGACAGCCGTGCAGGAAGGTGGATGTGCACCACGGCCTAGTGCGACGCTCCCGGAAAAATGATGTCCTGTTCGACGAGGACGTTGAAACGGTAGCCGGGCCGGATCTCCAGGGTTGGCTGGACATTGAGATTTCTCGAGACGGTCTGTTCGGCCATCTGGCCAAACGTCTCCGCAAAACTCCTGCGGGCCGCGTCCTCGGCGCTGTTGGATTGGCCGAAGGCGTTGCGATCCTGTGGGATCAGCATTTCGGTTCCCGCGCCGATCAACGCGACCAGGATCGCCGAGCCGAACGTGCGCAGATAATGATTGTCGACCCGATCACTGAATCCGCCATAGCCGGCGGCGTCGACGCCAGGCATGCCGCCAATCTGCAGCGTCGAGCCGTTGGGGAAAATGAGGTCGGTCCAGATCACCAACACACGGCTCTGACCAAACACCACCTTGGAGTCATAGCGCCCGAGAAGCTTCGACCCTTGCGGGATCAAAACGTGGCGACCCGTGGCGCTGTCATAGACATTTTGGGAAACCTGCGCGGTGATGCGGCCGGGAAGATCCGAATTGATGCCGGTGACGAGTGTTGCCGGGATGACAGACCCGCGCTTGAGCTCGTAGGGCGATTGCTGTGGTACGATCGGGTTCGGCAGGTAGCCGAGATCCCGGATGTCCTGATTGAAGAAATTCTCCTTGGCCGCCTGCCCGTTCGGATCGTTGTTTTGTCCCAGCATGCCCGACTGCATCGCTGCGGCATAAAGATCCAGCGCGCCCGCGGGTCGGGCGGCACTGCCAGAAGACGGCAACCCTGCGGTTTGCGGGTTCTGGCCCTGGGCGTTCAGGTCCTGCAGACTGACGGCGATCGGGGAGTTGAACGCGGCCTCATCGGCCTGGATACTCGCCATGCGCTGGCGATGAAGTTCACGCAGTATCTGTTCTTGCTGCTCACGCTCGATGCGCGCCCGCCAGACCGCTTCCGGCTCAAGGCCTGTGGCCTCGTCGCGAACCGCGCTCTGTTGCTCCGTCATCGATGACGGGGCGGAGTCTTCGGTAATACGCGTTTCCACCGGTGTCGGCTGCAGCGGCGTTGCCCGCACCGGTTCACCGATAATCCCGTCCGACACACCTTGCTTCAACTGATCGGCATAGGTCGATGCCGGCCGGGAGCCCGAATTGGTATCACCTCCTTGTCGATCACCAAACACCAGTCCGCGGTTGGCCAACCCATAGATGATGACCCCGAAGAACAGCACCACGAGCCCAATCGCGCCGAAGATCGGCAGCCGGTTCAATCGCCGGATGTTGGAGTTCTTTGCCGACGGCCGTTCTCCACCGAGCTTGAGGGCTTCGCTCACATCAGCCCCCCTGCCCTGCCGTCATGACGGACAAAGGGCTCGTTGGCATCGCACCCGTCGAGGTGATCGCATAGATGCGCGTCAGCGTGAGGCTTTCGGTCGACAAACGGGCCAGGACGCCGTTGTCGAAGCTGTCTACGACATAGGCGAGCGGGACGACGTTGGTCCCCTCGGCTTTCTGATCCGTCGCCACGGCGTATCCCCACCCCTTCAGCGAATGCTCGAGTGTTTGGCCAAACACCGAACCATCGGGTCGCAACTGGATCGTGGTGGTTCCCGGCCCAACATGCTCGGCCAGCCGTCCGACCATGTCACCAGCGATCGCATTGGCGGCTTCCGGCGACAGGCCGCCATAGGCCGAGCTGGCGATCAGTCCCGAACCGCCAAGTGTCTGGCAGCCGGCGAGGGCCACTACGCAGAAAAGTGCTGCCAGAAAGCGCCGGCCGGGTATGGTGACCGCCATGCTCAGCTCCTCCGCCTGATGATGATCTTTTCCTGGGAGCGGCCGACACCTGAGACGAGGATGGCGTGATCGATGTGGTAATCCACCACCATCATCGTCCCGTTGATCCGGTAGTTGACGATGCGGTTCTCGCCGCCCGAAACGACGAACAGCACCGGCGCGTCCCGGCCGGCCAGCGAACTCGGAAACTGGATGTAGGTCTTGAGCCCATCCGAGTAGATGCGGGTCGGCCTCCAACCGGCACTGCCACTCACCGAGAAATTGAAGTTCAGCTGATCGGCCGGCACGCCGGCGCCTGGCACGATGCTCGCCTCCATGCGCGCATTGATCTCGGCCAGGCGGGCATTCACGTCCTCCGGATACTCGAACCCCACGCGCGCCATATACTGACTGTGATGGGATTTAAGCTGGATATGGTAGGTCCGCCGCGATGTGGTCACCACCATTGAGGTCACAAGACCGGCTTCTGCCGGTTTTACGATCAGATGAACCGCCTGCCCGCCCGGGGCGCCGGATGTGGCGGGCTCCACCTTCCATCTGACTGTATCGCCGACCAGCACGTCGCGGACGACTTCGCCAGCCTGGAGCTCGATGTCGCAGACATGCAGAGGCGAGCACACGATGGAAGGCTGCACCTGCCCGTAGAGGAACACGACCTGTCCGTCCGGGCCGCGTGTTACGACGCCGGTGCTTTGCTGCCATTGGGTCGAAAGCGAAGTGCCGCGTGTCTCATTGGCCGTCAGCTGCTGTGCGATCGCTCTATCGCAGAGGGCCAGCCCGCCCGCCGCGACGATCAGGGCAAGCAGCGCCCCCCGGCTTGTTCCAGCCGTCATTATTGTTGCCCTCCACTCCATTACAATTGGGCCGTCCACTCGAAGTCGGTCAGATAGAGCCCGAGGGGGTTGAGCCGGATGACGGCTTCGTCCTGAGGCGGCGTCAGGGTCACGGTGGCAATCCCGCGAAACCGCCGCGTCGCCAGTTCCCTACCCTGCCGATCACGTTCGAATTCGGTCCAGTCGATCTGATAACTCTGGTTCGACAGCGGCACGATGTTGGTGACCTCGACCGATACGGTCATCGTGCGCGCGCGATCGAACGGCGAGCTGCCCCGGAACCAATTGTTGATCTTTTCGGTTCCCGGATCGGAGGTGCGCAGCATCGCGTAGGTGCGGTCGA
The DNA here is from genome assembly GCF_022359935.1 of Aquamicrobium sp. NLF2-7. Taxonomy (NCBI): domain Bacteria; kingdom Pseudomonadati; phylum Pseudomonadota; class Alphaproteobacteria; order Hyphomicrobiales; family Phyllobacteriaceae; genus Aquamicrobium; species Aquamicrobium sp. NLF2-7. Next base: position 170,141 of record NZ_JAKSED010000004.1, read on the forward strand.
TATATTGTTTTTGCACCACGGCGTCGGGTGTTACGGACCGGAAGTTGGAAACAAAGGTTCCGAGCGTAGCGCGCACTACACGGGGATCGGCATATTCGATCTGTTGCGGAAAGCCGACATTGGCCGCTGTGCCGAGCCGGTCGACCTCCACGATATAGGGAACGAGCTTGACCTGGGTGCTCAGATAAAGCGCGTAAGAGAACCCGATCACCGCCATTACCATCCCGGTAATACCGACGATCTTCCATGAGCGAGCGGCATGAATAGCCGAGCCGTACCGCTCGTTCCACTCCTGACGCGCTGCGATATAGGGGTTGTCCGGTGCCGTCTGCCTCGCCATGCTTTCCCCTTACGCCTTATCGTCTTGCGAGGGTTTGCTGGACGGCCGTCCCTGGCTTGCATCGAGCTTGGCATTGGCCAGCCCGAGGGTCGAAGCGCCCCACGTGCCTGGCACGCCGATGGCCTTGTCTCGCGCGGCGGATGCGGCGGCTCCGCCAGCGGCGCCAGCCCCAGCAGCCATGCCCTTGAGTGCCGCGGCTCCGAACGAGCTGCCCGAGGCGCGCGCATCGGAATAGGCCGCAGCCCCTGCCCGCGCGCCACCCACCGCCAAAGCCGCGCCGCCTGCGGCAAAGCTTGCGGCCTGGGCACCGTGCCGGATGGTTTCCATGCCGCCCGTCACCGAGACGCCCTGCACCACACCCTGAATGATGTTGGGGACGTACATGGCGATCACGAAGACCACGACCGAGATCCCGCCAATCGCGAGCGTCGTGAGAAATTCCTCATTCTCCGATGTCGTGTCGGCCAGATTGATCAGAACCTCGGATCCGATTCGCGCGATCATCACCAGCGCCATCAGCTTCATGCCGACGCTGAAGGCATAGACGAGATAGCGAACCGCAAAATCCTTGGTGAAACTGCTGCCGCCGAGGCCGAGCATGATCATGCCGGCCAAAAGGCCCACATACATCTCGACCATCACCGAAACGAAGATCGCAGCCACGAGCGAAAAGCAGATAACGACGATCACCATCGCGAACACGGCCGCGATCGCCAGCGCATTGTCTTCCCATATGCCGAACTTGGCTTTTTCCGACATCGAAGCGGCGACGTTGATCCCGGCATTGAAGACGTTCGCTGGCGACGCTGATCCGCCATCCGCGCCGATCTGGAAGAGACTGTCGACGACTGCCCGCGCAAAGTCGGGCCCCTGCTCGAGAATGAAAACGAACAGTCCAATGAACAGGATGCGTCGAACCAGCTCAGCGAACCATGTATCGAGCGAGGCTGCAGCCAAAGCCAGCCAGACGGCGGCAATCCCCACCTCGATGCCTGCCAGAATCCAGAACAGCGACCGCGCCGCCTGCATGATCGTGGCTTCCCAGCCTTGCGCGGCCGCGGAAACCTCGTTTTCAAGTGATGTCAGGAGAGAGCCATCCTGGGCAAGCGCTGGAGCGGCAACGCTCAAGGTTGCCGTCAGCGTGGCAAGGAGAAGACCAAAGGGGCGCGTCATTCCCCCTCCCCGGCCGGTTCGGACCAGCGTGGCTGCATCTGCTGGCCGCCTGTCGTGTCCAGCGGCTGTCGCGCCGGCACCGTCCGGGGCAGCCGCATAGGGCGCA
>NZ_JAKSED010000005.1:0-187189 GCF_022359935.1 Aquamicrobium sp. NLF2-7
ACGGCTTGCATCGGGACACGGACTTCTCCTGTTATTTGACTGCGCCGGCGGTGAGGCCGCGCACAAAGGATCGCTGCATGGCGAGGAACAGCAGGACGAGCGGCGCGAAGGCGATCAGGCCCGCGGCGGCGATGCCGCCATAGTCAACCCCGTAGCGGCCCTGCAGGCTGGCCGCTCCGACCGTCAGCAGCGCTTGAGGCTTTCGGTCTGGAACACCACCAGCGGCAGCAGGTATTCCTGCCAGGCAAAGAGGAAGGTGATGAGACCCAGCGACATGAGGCCGGGCTTGACCACCGGGACGACGATACTGAGGAACAGCTTCAGGAGCCCTGCCCCGTCCATCACCGCCGCTTCGATCAACTCATCCGGCACGTCCTGCATCACCGTGCGCATCATGAAGACCGAGAAGGGCATCAGCAGCGCGGCCTGCGGCAGGATCACGCCGATGCGGTTGTCGATGAGGCCGATAGCCTGCAGGTTGCCATAGAGCGCCACGATCACCGAGGGTGCGGGGACCACGAGACCGGCGAGGAACAGGGCGAACAGGATTTCCTTGCCGGGAAAGCGCAACTTGGCAAGGGCGAAGCCGGCCAGCGGAGCCGTCAGCAATACCAGGACGGTGACGCTCACCGCCGTGATGACGCTGTTCATGAAGTAGGTGGCAAAGCCCGCCTCGCTCCAGATGCGGCCGAAATTGCCGAAATTGATCGGCCAGCTGAGTGTCAGCGGCCCGGAAAACAGGTCAGCCTCGCTGCGGATGGCAGCCAGAAACACCAGATAGACCGGCACCAGTGCGTACAGCGCGAAGATCAGGAGGATCAGGTTCTGCAACAGGCGGGGGCTCTTGGTCATGGCTTCCTCAGCAGGGTGAAGGCGCCGGCACTGATGGCCAGAACGATGATGAGCAGGACGACCGAGAGGGTGGCGGCGTAGCCGAAGTCGCCGACCAGAAAGAAGGTCTTGTAAATATGGGTGGTCAGCACCTCGGTCGCGTAGCCCGGCCCGCCCTGAGTGGTAACCCAGACCAGGTCGAAGAAGCGCATGGCCTCGATGGCGGCATAGAGTCCGAGAAAGAGGGTGGACCCGCGCAGCAGCGGAACGGTGAGATCGCGGAACTTGCGCCACCAGCTCGCGCCATCAATCGAGGCGGCTTCATAGAGCGCCGGATCAATGGACTGGATCGCGGCGAGATAGATGATGACGCAGAAGCCAAAAAAGGTCCAAGCGCCGACCACATTGAGCGACAGCAGCGCTGTATCTTCCTGCGCCAGCCACGCGCCGCCCAGGCCGCCGAGCCCGACCGCCTCCAGCCCGAAATTGAGCAGGCCGAAGATGGGGTTGTAGATCCAGCCCCAGATGATCCCGGCGACGACCAGGGGAATGGTGCGGGGGATGAAGTAGATGGCCCCCAGCCAGCGCACCACATTGGGGTTACGCTCGGCGAGGATGGCGGCAATGACCAGCCCGGCCAGCAAAGGAAAGGCCAGCGTCATGACCACCCAGATGGCATTGTGCCAGAGCGCGACCCAGAATACGCCGTCACCCAGCAGGCGCTGGTAGTTGGCCAGGCCGATGAAGTCGCCGGCAATGCCGTTGTCCCAGGCGAGGAAGCTGAAGCCGAAGACCTGCAGGATCGGCAGGCCGACAAAGGCCAGGTAGAGCGCGAGCGAGGGCAGGAGAAACAGATAAGCAGATCGGGTGGTCAGCATAGCTCACTCGCGTCTTGGGCCTGAAAAAGAAGGGCGGGCCCGTTGGGGAGCCCGCCCAGGACAGCGGAGTGGGGTCAGGGCACCCAGCGCTCGCCGTTTTCGATGGCCGTCTGCCACGCGGTGTCCATGGCGCCGAGGAATTCGTCGGCGGTGGCGTCGCCGCCGACCAGCCGCTGCAGTTCGGCATAGAGCACCTGGGTGACGCTTTCGGGCAGAGTTGTATGCAGGTCGTAGAAGTTGGTATCGGGCGTCGCCAGGCCCTGGGTGTAGAAGGATTTGACAATGGGCAGGGCGTCCCACTGCTCGAGCTCCTCGGGCGTCGTCCCGATGGGAACCAGGTACCCCTTCTCCACCCAGACTTCGCGGCTGGCTGGCGAGATCAGGCAGTTGATATAGGCGGCGGCTGCGTCCTTCACATCCTGGCTGGCATTGGCGGAGACCTGCCACTGCGAGCCTTCGCCCCACATGGTGCCGGGGGCCACGCCCTCGGCGATCGGGGGCAGCATGAAGACGCCGAGGTCGAAGGACGCGCCGCGCGCCATGTCCTGCAATACCCAGGTGCCCGTTATGGTCATGGCGGCCCGGCCGGAAAGGAACAGCGCATTGGCTTCGTCATAACCGATGCCGTTGAAGCCATTGGGGAAGTAGTCATTCTCCGCCCAGGACTGGAAGGTTTCGGCGGCCAGCTTGAACTGGTCGTTGCTCCAGGGCGTATCGCCGAACAGCACGGATTCCTCGACATCCTTGCCGGCGCTGAGGCCCAGCAACAGGCTCAGCGTATTGGTAGCCGGCCAGCGGTCGCGGTTTCCGAAGGCGATGGGGTGATGCCCTTGGCCTTGAAGGCTTCCACCGCCGCCTGGAACTCGGCATAGGTGGTGGGCACGGCGATGCCGTTTTCCTCGAACAGGGCCGGATTGTAGTAAACCCCCATCAAGTCCTGTTCCATCGGCACCCCATAGATGGCCCCTTGGAAACCGTTGCGGCCGCGATAAAAGCCGTTGATCCCTTCCCAGCCATATTGCGCGTAGTAGTCATCGAGCGGAGCCAGTGCGCCGACCCGGGCATAGCCGGCCAGCACGGACGCGGCCGGCCAGGTATAGGCCAGGTCAGGCGTCTTGTTGGCGGAAACGGCCAGGCGGTAGCTGTCGCGGATGCCGATCGAAGGCGCGATGGTGCGCAAAACGGTGGCGCCATTGAGATCGGGGGCGCAGGTGGTGATCAGCTCATCCATTGCGGGGCCGGCCGCGGTGATGCCGGCCATGGCGAACTGGTCCCACTGCGTGACCACGGTCTGGGCGGCAGCGGGCTGGATGGAAATGCTGGCGGCGATACCGGCAGCAAGCAGCAACGGCAGGTGCCGTTGGGTCGAAAGCGTCATAGTTTCCTCCTTCTATGAACGGAAATGGAGAGGCGGGCCGTTCAGGCCAGCAGTGAGCTGATGTAGTCGTGGGCGCGTCGGGCCAAGTCGTCCGGCTCCACGTTGCGGCGATTGAAGCCGATCTCCATCGTCAGGTAGCCGTCGAACCCCTCGGTCTTGAGGGCGTCGAGCAGGCTGCGGTAGTCGACCACACCGCTGCCAGGCGGCTCGCGGTTGACGTCGGCGAGGTGAATGTGGGTCAGGTCGCTGCCCAGGCGGTGGACATAGTCGGTGGGCACTTCGTTGCGGTAGAGCGTATGGAAGGTGTCGAACATCGCCTTGACGTTGGGACGGTTCACCTCGGCCAGCATGGTGATGAGGTCGTCGCAATCATCGACTAGGTTGCTGTCGGATGAGGTCGGCTCGACCGCCACGGTGATGCCCAAGGGACGCGCGAAGTCGGCGATTTCCATCAGCGCCTCGCGGCTCGAGGCCCAGGCCTGGTCGCGGCTGGTGCCGTAAACCTGCCAGCCGGCGACGTAGAGCAATGTCTTGCCGCCCCATTCGGCGCAGAGTTCGGCCACCTGCTTATACTGGTCGATAGCGCCAGCCCGCTCCAATGGATTGGCAGAAGCGACGTTGAAGCCAGGTCCGCCGCCCGGGGCGGGCAGCATGCTGGCGAGCTTGAGGCCATTGTCGTCCAGCACCTGCCGTATTTCGCGGCGGCGCTCCTTGGTCAGATATTCCGGATAGGCATGCGGACTGGCCGCGCCGATCTCGATGCCGTCATAGCCGATGCGGGCGATGCGCTTGATGACCTCTTCGAGCGGATAGGCCGGCACCCATACCGGAAAGCTCGAATAGACCCAGGTATTGAATGCCAGTTTCAACGTTTCCTCCTCTTTCAGGCAAAGCGGTGCCGACTTGGAACCAGCCGATTCCAAGGGGCGGCGTCGTTGTTCTGCGCGCCGAAAGTGCTTGTGCTGTTCCCACTGGCTTAGGGTACAGCGCCGGCCAGCAACACCCGCAAAGATGTCCAGAATGGATAAATTCCCGCTGAACCGCCGCTAGTATGGACCAAGTGCACGCATGACGGTTTCGGCGCGGCTCTGCGCTGTTGCCAGAGCGACAACGCGGGTCTTGTGGCCGCTGAGCATGTCGTGGATTTCCTCCCCCGCAATGCCGATCAGAGCAGAGATGCCAGGAACCGGCGGGCGTGGCCACGCCCGAAGCACACCCTGACGCGCTATGGCATCGACGATGCCGATCACCGGCGAAAGGGCCTGCACTTCGGGATCCCGGTTGACGCTGAAGCGTGGGCTGGCAAGGCTGCCATTGGTCATGAACAGTTTGGCGGCCCCAGCCGATGTCAGAGCCGTTAGTGCCGCCCAGGCCGGGGCGACTCTTTCTTCGGCAATGTTTCCGGGAATGGCCAGGGCATAGCCGCCCAGCGGGGATATCGGCCTGCCGCGCGGTCCCGTGGGCTGAGGCAGATACCCGGTCTTGCCATAGGCCGGAGAGGCGGGATCGCGCTCGAAAAGATTGACGAGCAGGGTATGGGCATAGGCAAGCGCCGCATGCCCATTGGCATAGGCACGGGCCCGATCGTACCAGGTCATTGTGAGGATGTCGGGCGGCGACACAGACAGCAGTTCAATAAGATAGTCGGCCGCGGCATGGGCCGCTTCGCTGTCGAACATCGGGCGCAGATGCTCCTCCGCCATATCCTCGGGCAGAAAGCCGTCCGCGGTACGGGCGAGGTTGACGATTGGCTGCCCGTGCGCGGCCATGACGACCATGAAGGTGTGGCCCAGTGCGGTGCCCCGGCCACCATTCCAGGCGATGCCGAAACGACCCTGTTCGGGCGTGTGCAAAGCCCGGGCGACGGCCAGCGTCTCAGCCGTGGTGCGCGGCGGGGCCAGGCCGGCATCCTTGAGCAGGTCCGTCCGATAGGCGAGCAGCTCCGCTGTGCTCAGCAGCGGAATGCCGTACTGACGGTCGCGACGACGGGTGCTGGCTGTCGGATTGTACTTAATTGCGAGAATGCGCCCGTTCAGGAGCATTGCTGCATTTAATTATGAGACAATCTGACTACATTCGTCTCATAATTGCTGCATAAAAGAGACTCTTGTCGGCGGCTGATCATCTCGCCAACGAAGGTGCCAAATCGTACTCGGTTTGCCCCCATGGTCTGAGACTGAAGGGTCTCCAGCATCTCAAACCCGATCTGCGTCACACTCCCTACCGCCGCAAGCAGGAAATGCCGCAAGCCAATGGGAAGGATCGGTTTGCCTGCCGAGGGCAGGGGGATATTGTTGTTGGCAACCGTATCGTCGAAGTCAGGAAAGATAGCACCAAGAACCCGCAGGCGCGGTAGATCATCCGGGTCGACATTTAGAGGCCTGGGAACGCGTCTCATAAGCAGCAGTCGTGCGAGTTCGCCGGGTGATGCCCAACCGACATTCTCGCCGTTTGCCTCGGCCTGGAACAGCCGCTCTCCATGTTGGATGAGATGCTGACGGTTCGACGGAGGAATGGGTGTCTGGTCGTTGTTATCAGCTAGCATCTGATCGCAAAGCGGGCAGTGGAGGCGCCATCCCTCCAATTGGTAGCGACGAATGACGGTGCCCATGCCCTGCTCGTTCGCACATTCCTGGCAGCGATTGACTGGTTGAACGGCGATCATTCTGTGCGCTATTTGCGAGCGTGAGCTATCGCGGAGCTTCCTGCTGTCCAAGGCGGCAGACGCCTATAACAATCAGACAGTCTTCCTGAAGCTGCGTACGCGCATCGGCAAGACCAGCCATTTCGAAGATCACGCATCGCAGCCGCTGCTGCTGAAACGCGGGATCAGCACAGATTTCGATTTCTGAGGTGCCGATGTCGACCCTTGATGACAAGATCAACGAGCATTTTGCCGGTTTCGTGGTTCGCAAGGACTTGGTGAAGGCCGTGAAGGGGAACGCCATTGTTCCCACCTATGTGCTCGAATACCTGCTCGGCCAATATTGCGCGACCGACGACGAAGCCTCGATTGCGACAGGCATTGAGACGGTCAAGGACATCCTGCGCAAGCACTACGTCCATCGTTCCGAAGCGGGGCTGGTTCAGTCGACGATCAAGGAGCGCGGCCGCTACAAGGTCATCGATCAGGTCAGCGTGGCGCTGAACGAAAAGACCGATGCCTATGAGGCGATCTTCGAAAACCTAGGGATCAAGCGCGTCGCGATCGACAGCGCCACGGTCAAGGCGCACCCGAAACTGCTGGTAACGGGTATCTGGTGCATCGCCGATGTGCAGTACGAATTTTCGGAAGACAGCCGGATTTCCCCCTGGATCATCGACACGCTGAAGCCGATCCAGATCGCCCGTGTCGACTATGATGGCTATCGCGAAACGCGGGACAAATTCACCACCGAGGAATGGATCGATCTGCTGATGCAGAGCATCGGCTTTGATCCGTCCCTGTTCGGGCGCAGGTCAAAGCTTTTGCAGTTGCTGCGCCTGGTCCCCTTCGTCGAGCGCAACTACAACCTCATCGAGCTTGGTCCCAAGGGTACGGGCAAATCGCATATCTATTCCGAGTTCTCACCCCATGGTCAGCTGATCTCCGGCGGTGAAGTTACGGTTCCCAAGCTCTTCGTAAACAACTCCAATGGGCGGATTGGACTGGTCGGCTATTGGGACGTCGTGGCCTTTGACGAATTTGCCGGCCGTGAGAAGACGGCCAACAAGGCGCTTGTCGACATCATGAAGAACTACATGGCGAACAAGCAGTTTTCGCGCGGTGTAAATCCAATGGGTGCCGAGGCCAGCTTCGCCTTCGTCGGCAACACCGACCATAATGTTCCATGGATGCTGAAGAATACCGACCTGTTCGAGGCTCTGCCACCACAGTTCCACGACAGCGCCTTTATCGATCGGCTGCACGCATATCTGCCCGGCTGGGAGGTCGATATCATCCGGGGCGAGATGTTCACATCTGGCTATGGGTTCATCGTCGACTATCTGGCCGAAATCCTACGCCATCTGCGCGCCGAGGACTTCTCGCATCGGCCGGATCGGTTCTTCACCGTGCCCGTTCAGACCCACATCCGGGATCGCGCCGCGATCAACAAAACCATGTCAGGTCTGCTGAAGCTGATCTTCCCGAATGGAGGCGAGACAGAAGCCGAAGTTGAAGAGCTGCTGCGGTTTGCGATTGAATGCCGTAAGCGGGTGAAGGACCAGCTCCTGCGGATCGACAGCACCTTCGAGGACGCGGACTTCCATTACGTCGCCTCGGATGGCGCAAAGCGCCCTGTCACCACGCTGGAGGAAGAGGAGTTTCCCCAGTTCTACCATCGCCGATCGACTGGCGATGGAGATGACAGTGGGGGGCAATCTGCGACCATGTCGGATCCCACGCATCAGTCTTCAGCGCCGGCCACGTCTGAAGCACCTGCTGTTGCCGTTGTCCCTGCGTTTGCTCCGAAGCCTGGACATGTCGTTTTCACGGAAAACCGCAAGGGCATCAGTTTCGACAAGATCTTTGGTCCGTGGACGGATGGTGCGACCAGGATCATCGTCACCGACCCCTATATCCGGAAGTATCATCAGGCGCGCAACGTGATGGAACTGATCGAGATGCTGATTCGGCGTAAACAGCCCGAGGATCAGGTCGCAGTGCATCTCGTCACCGCCCCTGATGATGGGAACATTCAGGAGCAGCGGGAATGCCTGGACGGGATCGCAGAGGCCTGCACAGGCACAGGTGTTGATTTTACATGGGCGTTCGACGGGACCGGAACGCTCCATGCACGCGACATCACCACAGACACCGGATGGAAGATGGTGCTGGATCGGGGATTGGATATCTTCCAGCCGACCCCCCGGAAGATGAACGGTTTTTCACTGGGGGAGCGAATGCAAGAGCATCGGATGGTCAAGGGCTTTTATGTAACTTATGTCGAGGCGCAATAGCGCAACGTGTTGGTTGCGCCGCGGGATGGCTCCGCTCAATGCGCGCTATTTAAGGCCAGAGCGCAATAGAGGTTTACGTCGACGGCAATCCGCTTCGAACTGCCTCGCAGAAGGTCTCGCGCAAACTTGTGTCTCTAGCTAGTTTCCGCCGCAGTGATCGCGGAAGTTCGAGTTGGACTCCCTTTCGAGAAAGGGTTCGATTGCAGATGTTCGTCAGCTCTGTTCCCGGAAGCCTCTGATTGAAATCAGCATCAAAACCAGCTTCGCGCAGCGAACTGCCGATTGCATCGTGTAGTTCGGCATCACGCCCGCCCAGCCAAACCGACTCGTCCCCATTGTCCTTTCGCCCGTGGATCGCGACCGCGTAGTGACATCGTCCGACAATATCAATGGCCGTTGGTTCGTCGAAGCGGTGGGAGGTTATATGGAGATCGGTATGCGGCCGATTTTCTAGACCCTCGAAGGCATAGAAAGAAAAGTCGAGTCCGGCGACAGCCTCGGCGATTTCCGAGGTGTTCGGTTCGATCCATCCGCCATGTGGCGCAAAGACCACCAGTGGAGCGCCACGATCTTCCACACATATGCGATAGTCGATCCCGAGCCTCTCATTGGCAGCAAGTTCTGCGAAGCACTTGTATCTATCAGCCATATGATCCGTTTTAGTTACGCAGATCCCCGAGAAATCCTAGCGCATGTCCGCGACGATGTTCTCGATCTCACGCCGTTGCTCGGCGTGTTTCGCGGGGTTTTGGTCTTTCAACTTCTGTAGATTTAGAAGCTTCCAGCGCACTGCCGGCAGTTCCGCTGCCTGTGGTAGCCCGATGGCTCCGAAATCAGGTTCGCCGTCGTGGAGCGAAAGCAGGAAGCTCATCGCCCTGTCGTCGAGTTTTGCCAGAATATCCGCTGTCATCCGGCTACTCGCTGCTTTCAGATCATCGAGGCTGACGGGCTCGACCGTCATCCCTTCGAACTCATTTACGAAGGCCTCGTCGAGTTCCGCGAGCGAAGGCCTGACCAGTTCGTGCGGGGGCCGCCCAGAACTCACGACATAAATCAGGAAGGTCCGAAACAGCGCGTCGGTCAGCCCCTCGTTCTCATAGAGCAGCTTGACGTCAAACAGGTCACGTGGATGCTGCCGGTCAACCGCCGCATGCAACTTGCCGCCAAACAGGTCTTCGAAGGAGACAACCTGCATTTCCGCGAAGCCGAACGTCTCCTCGACGCTTTCATTCACCCGGCGCCGTTCCGGCGGATGAACAGTGCCCCTCGCGACCGGGGATGTTTCGACCTTGATTTCGGTGTTTCCCTGTCGGACGAGCAGGCGGGTATCATTGTTCCCACCACCGGCTATCCTCTGGACGTTCACACCGCGCATATTGCGTATTAAGTCCTCGCGGATGTGCTCCAATGTCGTGTCGATGTTTTTCAGCGTCGTCTCACGGTCCTCTATCGGCAGATATGTCAGATCGATATCGACCGAGAGCCGCGGCATGTCGCGGTAGAAGAGGTTTATCGCGGTTCCGCCATTCAGGGCGAAGGCCTCGTGACGGGCAACGAAAGGAAGGGTTCGCACCAGGAGGTCGACCTGGCGCATGTATTGTTCACGGGCCATTCGGGATGTCCTTCGGCATCAAGTCGGCAGGGACTGTGATGCGGTAGATGGGGTGAAGCCGCCCGCCCGGCGTCAGCGCCCGGTCGCCCTTGCCGAAATCGATGGACGACATGTCTATGTGCTGGCGCCAGGCATGATTGTGCTTGTCGGCAAACACGAAGAAGAGCCGCTTGGTTTTGACGCTTTGGCATAGGGTGAGCAGCGTCGTCAGCAATCTCGGGCGCAGATTGGCGAGGCTCTCGAAGGCTACGTCGATCTTATGGAAGCTTTCCTCTTTGGGGACCTCGTCGAGCATTTCGAGGATCGCGCGCTCGGGTGAGGACATCGGCATTGGCCATCGCCATGGGCTTTGTGCCAGTTCGGGATCCGCGTCGTCGGAAAGGTCAAAGTCGGCGTTTTCAACGCCGGTTGATCCGTCGCCGAACAGTACATTGCTTCTGGTCTTCACATCGGCGTCCGTTCTCAGCTTCGACAGCCACTTTGGGATATCTGATCCGTAAAGATAGAGAGGGAATGCGCCGCCGAGCGACAGGTAATGGGTATGCCCCCGTAAGGAGAGCGCGGTGGCCCCACCGACATGGAATTTATGCTGCATGAGCCAGGCCGCAGAGAGCAGGGGGATTTTCCAGCTGCCGACAGCTTCTGGATTGGCGTCCGAGGAAAATGGTCGGCGGTAGACGCCCGTCATGACGGGCTCAAGCCAGCCCTGTTTGACATAGCCTGAAACGGACTGCCGAGAGATCGCATGGCGGTTCGTCCACCCCGAATCCACCAGGAAACCAGGGGGGACTTGCCGCAGAAGCGTCTTTAACTTTGTCTCTGTCTGTCCGCTCATATTTGACATTATGGCATTTAATTAAAGTCAATGCGAATCGAGCTTTGCGGAGTGCGAGATTTGTCCATTGATGCTTGACTAAATGCGTCAAACTCAAAGTCAGGGCCGGGTAGCCTTGCCGAGCGCTATCAGTTACCCAGCCAGTATCTGGGACGGGTGGGCGATACATACGTCACGTGGGCATCCTTTAGTCGCAGTAGCGGGTGTCTAGCCAGCAGGAACTCAGACCCCCACTTGCATGTCAGAAAAAGTTACCCTATTTTCTGACACATGAAAAAGCTTGCAACAATTTCGGTTCCCGATCGGATCATGCAGCGCGCCCGTGCCGCCGGGCGCGGCGGCGTCTTCACGCCAAGTGATTTCCTCGATCTGGCGAGCCGCGCTGCGGTTGACCAGGCTCTTTCCCGCCTCACCAGGAACGGAAAGCTGCGCCGTCTGGCCCGTGGCCTCTACGACTATCCGAAGGCCCACCCGAAGCTTGGCCTACTGTCCCCGGCTCCCGACGACGTCGCACGCGCCCTGGCCCGCGAGACTGGTTCGCAGGCGCAAATCGCGGGGGCGCATGCCGCGAATGCGCTTGGTCTTTCGACACAGGTTCCCGCAAAAAGCCTTTATCTCACGAACGGACCCTCTCGTCGGATCGTGCTGGGCAAGCGCGTCGTCGATCTGCGTCACGCCTCGCCCAAGCATTTGATCGCGCCAGGCAGTCCCGCAGGAACCGTCGTTCAGGCCCTTCGTCATGTGGGGCCGGTCCGTGCCGGCGACGTGGCCCGGGTTGCCGCCAATCGGCTGTCGGCAAAGGACAAGAAGGTTCTCGCCTCCAGTGCGAGCCAGGCTCCCGCATGGATGCGTCCCACTCTCGTCTCGATCGGCAACGCTGCTTCGGAGTTGGCCGATGGATAAGGTCGCGATCCTCCCTGCCGACGATCGTGCCGCGCTCTTTGGCGAAACCGGTGCCGGCCGCGGTGTCGCCAACTCGATCATCGAGAAGGATTTCTGGGTATGTTGGACGCTGAAACGCTTGTTCAATCTTCACGAGGATGCCGCCGCCAGCCTGGTCTTTAAGGGTGGTACGTCGCTCTCCAAGGCCTTCGGCATCATCCGGAGGTTCTCGGAAGACATCGACCTGTCCTTCGATCGCACCGATCTCGGCTATACCGGCGACCGTGATCCTGAGAAGGAAGGCATCAGCCACAAGAAGGCGGGTCAGCTCATTGATGCCCTCCTCGCGGAGGTCGAAAAGCACATCGCCGAGAATCTCTTTCCTGCTCTCCGAGCTGCAATCGCTGAGCAACTCGGGGAGCCTTCAGCAGGAGGCTGGTCACTAGCGATCGATGTCGCGGACCCACAGACACTTAACTTCCATTACCCGGTCTCGCTTCCGTCGGTCGACTATCAGGGGATGGCCTATATCACGCCCCGCGTGAAGCTCGAGCTCGGCGCGCGTGGGGACCCATGGCCTGCCGAGAGCAAGGTCATTCGTCCGTACGCGGCAGAGGACTTCCCGGACTTCTTCGAAGATTTGGATGCGACCGTCACAGTGCTGTCGGCGCGCCGTACCTTCTGGGAAAAGGCAACGGCTTTGCACGCGGAGGCCCATCGCCCGGCCGACTCGCCGACGCCGCAATATTTCTCACGCCACTACTATGATCTTGCCATGCTGCTTGCTTCCGACGAAGGCATTGCCGCCGCTGCAGATCTTGAACTTCTTGCCACGGTGGCAAAGCACAAGGCCACTTTCTTTCGCTCAAGCTGGGCGAATTACGGCAAGGCCCAGCCAGGCACATTGCAACTTGTTCCAGGAGATCCCCGCGTCAAGGATCTCAGAGCTGACTATCGCGCAATGGCGCCGATGATGTTCGATGATACGCCGCCATCATTCGATGATATACTATCCAGGATCGCAGCATTCCAGGACGCCATCAACTTATAGGCCCGATAGTCGGCCGTGCGCATCCCGGCGGTCATGCCCTGCTACAGGAGCGGTAGAAGAACCGACGCGCCATCCATCAGCCAATGGGCGACCGCGAGCGGCAGCAGTCGCCGAAGGCGTAGATAGACGAAGATCATGAACAGCGAGTTCGGGATCGACGACACTGAGCGATGCAGCATGAATTCCGCATCCAATGTCAGCGGCATGAAGGCGTGCTGAACCGACCAGAAGAATGCTACCGTGACGATAGCGACTGTCGTTTTCCCCGAGAGTACCTTCAGCCGCGGCAGCAGGTATCCGTTATAGGTCATTTGTTCGGTGAAGCCCCAGATCAGCGGCCATACCAGCAGGGCATAGAGAGTGGCGGCCAGCGGGAGCGGCTCGCTGAACTGTGGGCCGCTCATGGTGCCATAGATCAGCCAACTGCTGAGGGCGACGCCGCCAAAGATGAAGATGAGGCACGCGGGGATCAGCGCAAGACCGAGAATCAAGTCTCGCGCGATCCGGTGCCGATCAAAGCCGATCAGATCGATGAGCGAAATGCCTTCCCGCCGGACGAACCACAAGAGGAGTCCGAGACACCCCAGGTCGATCAATGTTCCGTAAACCGGAAACCATATTTCCGCATCCTGCCACGGCGCGGCCGATCCTCGATAAGGCCTATGCATCCGAGATCGCCGACATCCATGCGCTGTTTGAGAAGCGTGCGGGAGACAATCGCGCGACGACCGACATGGCGGACGCGGCGCGGGCGGCGACCTTCGGCGGCATCGATACCTTGCTGATCGACATTGACACCACCGTTCCCGGCTTCGTCGATGACGAGAACGGCGCGGTCACCTTCGTCGAGAAGGATGACGCGAAGGCCTATGGCGTCGTCGATGAGATCGCGGCGCGGGCGCTGGCAAGCGGCGCCCGCGTCCTGGGCGTACGGCGCGAGGATATTCCAGGAAAGGGTGAGCTGGCAGCAGTTCTACGCTATCCAGTCTAGCAACAGCGGGAGGAGCCCACGCCGCCTGGCTCCTCCCCGACATGTCAGGAGAGCCCGCGTGACGATCAAGACAATCATTGCAGCGATCGCCCTCGAAAATGGTGAGCAGCAGGTGGCGCGCCGCGCGATCCGGCTTGCAGTAGACCACGGGGCCAAACTCGTGCTGGCTCACGCGATCGAGAGCCTTCCGGAATCCGACCCCGATCTTCCATCCCCGGCCAATGAGGAAGCAATCGCCAAGGTGCTGTCGGCCGAGGCTATCGCTTCACTGAAGCAGATGGGCGACAGCGCGGAGGTTCAGACAGAAATCGAGGTGGAATGCGGCAAGGCCGACCAGGTTATCGAGCGCCTGATACGCGACCATGCTGCTGATCTGCTGGTCATCGGGCCGGGAAAGCCTCAAAACCTGCGCGAAAAACTGTTCGGCTCTACCGCCGATCGGGTCGTGCGCGCCGGCTTATGTCCGATCGTGATCGTCAAGCGCGCGACCGACGCGCCTTATCGTCGTGTGATTGCAGCGATTGATTTCTCGCCGATGTCGTTTGCGGCGGCCCAGAGCGCCGCGCAAATAGCGCCATCGGCGACACTTGAAATGATACACGCTCTCGAAATTCCGCTCACTTTCGAGCAAGCCATGCTGAAAGTGGGAACCTCTCAAGCCGAGATCGACCAATATCGCCAAGCCAAAGCACAGGCTGCCTACAAGGAATTGCGCTCCGTGCGTGCCGATCTCGCTGTGGCGGGGAAAATCCGGGTCGTTTGCGGCGATCCCGCCACAGCGCTGGTTCGGCTGGCGAGGTCCGGAAAAACGGACCTCGTCGCACTCGGCATTCAAGGAAAAAACGCGGTATCTAAAATGGTCCTGGGCAGCGTTGCGCGCCGTGTTCTGGGCGGCGCATCCTGCGACGTACTTCTGACGAAGGAACGGCCCATTTCGACCTGATCCGCGTCCCACGACGGATGCGAAATTTTAACTAAAGTCGCAGGTACTTGGCTCTTTGTGAAGTTGGGTCGACCTGTATCAACTTTGATGGTGAGCCATTAACCAGAACGCGTTATCCGGGCGGGATGACAAAGAGCGTTACTGTGTTTCACAATCTGAAAGAGTTATATTCGCGGTTCGACTGGGTCGTAGGCGCAGCGCTATATTTTGCGAGCGCCGTTGTGATGATCCATGTCACAACCGATGGACGGGAGATCGCGGCGGTCTGGGCTGCAAATGCTGTTCTGGTGGGACTTCTTGCCTCGCAGGAGCGCCCCAAATGGGTTCCGGTAATAGCATCCGCTCTGGTTGCGAATACGATTGCAAATCTGCTGACGCGTGGTGACATTGCAGCCCCGATGTTTTTTGGGCTCGCGAACATGGCCGAGATCGTGATTGCGGTTTGGCTGCTTCGTGCTTCCATCGGCCCTGCGAGCGTCCTCAGTTCGCTCAATATTTTCATCAGATTTACCCTGATCGGATTCTTCGCCTCGACGATCAGCGGGTTTTTGGGAGCGGTTAGCGCTTGGTCCCTGTTGGGAGAGCCATTTCTGGCGTCCTGGATGGCGTGGACCCTGAGCGATGCGCTCGGACTTCTGGTCTTCGCGCCATTTTTCCTAGCCCTGTTCAAAGGAGATTATATCAAGTGCATTCAGGAAAAATCGCCGCTTCAGCGATTTGAGACCGCAACATTGCTGGGACTAACGCTTGCGGTCGCCTGGATACTCTTTTTTGTCGTTAGGAGCGCCCCGATTTTCATCCTGCTTGTGCCGACAATGCTTGTGACACTGCGGATTGGACAATTGGGTACAAAGGCGGCGGTCATGCTGATTGCGGCCGTCGGCCTCTCGTCGACCTTTCTGAAGACAGGACTCATCTATCGAGCGAGTGATTATAATGAACAGATTCTGATCCTTCAGATATTCCTGTTCGTCCTCCTCTTCAGCAGCCTACCTGTGGCGGCCGATCTCACGGCGCGCGGACGGGCGGTTGCCGCGCTCGGCCGCCGCGAGCAGGAGTTAAAGCAGATCGCGACAACCGATGCCCTCACCGGGCTGATGAACCGTTCAGCGTTCATCGACATCGCCGAGGAGGCGCTTTCCAGACCGGAGAACCAACAGGTTTGCCTTATCACGATCGACGTGGATCACTTCAAGCGCATCAATGATACGTTTGGCCATCATGCAGGGGATGAGGCTTTGCGGCATCTGGCGTCGGTCGCGAGCTCACATTTGCGCAGCATGGATGCACTGAGCCGCTTTGGCGGCGATGAATTCATGCTGCTCTTGCCTCACGCAAGTATCGTCGACGCAGAACGCATTTGCACGCGTCTCAGAAATAGCTTGCGGCGTACACCGCTTCGTCTCGAAGATGGCACAACGCTGATGATTTCGGTGAGCTGCGGGATTGCTGCTGCCGATAGTTTTGAGACATTTTCGGATTTGTCCAAACGAGCGGATGCGGCGCTTTATGACGCAAAATATGCGGGCCGGGGCACACATCGAACCGCACCCGAAGATCGTGCTCAGCGCCGGGTTCGCGTCGGCTAAGCCTCCGGTTTTTCGGTCCGTCCCGCCGGGTTGGCTTGCAGGCGCCGAGACAGCGCGTCGCGCTGTCTCCTCCTCCTCTGGTGCGGCATCTATCGGAGGAATCACGCGGACTTCAGGATCGAACGATGCTTGGCGGCGCATCTATTGGCCGCCAGGAAAAAAACCAGAGCACCAACCATGCTGCCCGGAACCAGCGCAAAGAGAACTGCGAAAAGATAATCGACGGGAGCCGCTAACGCACCCGCGCTCGTCGACGTCCAGACGGGAACGAGAAAGATAAAAATTGCCGTGGCTACGCCTCCGGCAATCAATGCGGCAGTCGCCGGGCGCTTGGCGGGCCTGCCGGCGGTCCGGAGCCTCATGATACCTGCGATGATGCCAATACCGAGAACCACAGCCAGCCCGGCCAGAGCCCACAACCACATACCCATGCTTTCGGCCAGGATGAAATAGATCGTCGTCAAATCGAAATCGCTCATGGTCTGTTCTCCCTATGCACGCCCGCGCAGCATGGCACGATAGGCCCCAAGCAGGCCCTTTTCCTCGATCAGCCAGGACACCCACAATTCCTTCAGCGGATCGATGAACGGGAAGGAGGGGATGAGATTGCCGTCATAGTCGAACTCGATCAGCATCGCCTTGCCGATCCCGGTCACCATCGGGCAGGAGGTGTAGCCATTGTAGACCGCCTGCGGGGCACGCCCTGCCGTTTCGGCGACGAGATTGTCGACGACCACGGGCACCTGCCACTTGACGCTAGCCGCCGTCTTGCCGCGCGGCACACCGGCAATGTCGCCGACCGCGAAGACGTTCGGATACCGCGGATGACGCAACGTCGCCCTGTCGGCTTCGATCCAGCCATCGGCGGCGAGTGCGCCGTCCTGCCAGGGTAGGGGACTTGCCAGAACCGCATCGGGCGCTCGCATGGGCGGCACGACATGGATGAAATCGTAATCGAGCGTGATGTCACCGCTATCGGTGGCGTAGGTCGCCTGCTTCGCGCCCGGATCGATCGCCTTCAGCACATGGCTGTAGTTGACGGCGATATCACGGCCGGCGAACATGTCCGTAACCTTGTCATTGACCGCCGCAACGGAAAAGACGGCGGGGTTATGTGCGTTGTAGATCAGTTCGACCGCGCCCCGGCGGGTTTTGCTGCGGGCCTTGTCATCGGTGATAAAGGTAATTTTCAGCGGAGCGCCGGCGCATTTCATCTCGCCGGCAGGGCGCCCGAAAAGGCCGACGCCGCCAGTGTCGATGAAGCGGTCAATCGCCGCTGCCGAGGCTCTGGCCTGCTCCGGCCCGGCATAGATCGAGGCAATGCCGTTTTCGCCGATCAGCGAAACATCCATGCCTTCGATGGCTTCGTAGTTGAGCTTGAGCCCGGTCGCGACCATCAGGAAATCGTAGTCGATCCGCTGGCCGGTGGTGGTCACCACGGCATTGGCTTCAGGATCGAACTCAGCGACAGCGGCTTCGACCCATTCGACGCCGCGCGGCATGTAGTCCACATTTCGCTCCGTCACCTGGGCGGGGGACCAGACGCCCGCGCCGACCAGCGTGAAGCCGGGCTGGAAATGATGTTCTTTCTTGGCGTCGATGATGGTGATGGTCGCGTTGGGCATGGCGCGACGGAGCCGAGATGCAAGCGCCAGACCAGCCGCGCCGGCGCCAGCGATGACGATGCGGGCTCGGGAATCGGACGTTTGAGCCTGCGCGGCTTGCGTACCCAAACCGACTGAGGCAAGAGCTGCGGCTCCCACCAGAAATTGCCGTCTTTCCATTTCTCTCTCCCTCGGAGTTAAGATGCTTTGTGCGCGGCGGGAGCCCGTGAGAGCTGGTCTTTGGCCCATCCGACGATTTGCTGGGTGTTCATGGCTCCGGATACGCGCCCGATCTCGCGGCCATCCGCGTAAAGCAGCATGGTCGGGATGCCCCGTATGTCGAGGCGGCCCGCGACGCCCTGATGCGCTTCGGAATTGAGCTTGAGCAGCCGCATGTCCGGTTCGAGAATGGCGGAAGCGGCCTCGAAGGCTGGCGCCATCATGCGGCAGGGGCCACACCAGGGCGCCCAGACATCGACCAGAACCGGAATGTCGGAGCGACCGGTCTGCCGCGCGAACATCTCGGCATCGGCGTCGAGCGGTTTGCCGCTGAACAGCGCATTGCCGCATTTTCCGCACTTGCCCGCCCCCGCGGGCTTGTCCGCAGGCACGCGATTGACCGCGCCACATCCGGGACAGACGATCTGGCGGTTACCAGACATATGATCGATACTCCGTTGACGGCCCGCCTCCGGCTTGATGGAGGCGGATTTCTGTTGACTAGATATACGCAATAACGTAGATACGCAAGAATGAATAGTAAAGTCGCCATCAACCCGGATGAAATGCGCGCCGCCGTCGATCAGGCGAGCGAGCTGATGAAAGCGTTGTCCAACCAGCACCGCCTCCTGATCCTTTGCCGCCTGATCGACGGAGAGAAGTCCGTCGGACAGCTCGCGGAGTTTGTGGGAATTCGCGATTCCACCGTTTCGCAGCATCTGGCCTTGCTGCGTCGTGAAGGCATCATCGCTAACCGCCGCGACGGGCAGACCATCTGGTATCGCATCGAATCCGACATCGCCCGCGAGGTCGTGAGCGTGCTCTACGCTCACTACTGCGCACCCGACACCTAACCCTAACGGCCCCACCCCTCGCGATGCTCTTCGCCAGGGCAAAGCGAGAATGGACATGACCCCGGACAATCAGACGTTTGCCCGACGCAATATCTATGTGCTCACCGCCGCGCAGGCGCTGGGCGCAGCAAGCCCGCCGATCATCATTTCGCTCGGGGGTCTTGTCGGGCAGCAGCTCTCGTCCGATCCGGCTTTGGTAACACTGCCGGTCAGCCTGTTCAATCTCGGCCTTGCCCTCGGCACGCTGCCGGCGGCCTTCGTCATGCGGCAGATCGGCCGGCGCAACGGCTACCTGCTCGGGACAAGTTTCGGCACGGCGGCCGGGCTGGTCGCGGCCTGGGGCATTTTCGCTGCGTCATTCGCGATCTTCTGCATCGGCACCTTCATTGCCGGCTTTTATGCCGCCTATGTGCAGAGCTATCGGTTTGCGGCGACCGATGCCGCAACTGGCGAACTCAAGGCCAAGGCGATTTCCTGGGTGATGATCGGTGGGTTGATCGCGGCGATCATCGGTCCACAACTCGTCATATGGACCCGCGATGCGGTTCCCGGCACGCCCTATGTCGGCAGCTTTCTCAGTCAGGCCGCACTTGCACTGATGGCGATTCCCGTCCTGTTGCTGTTGCGCACGCCAAAGGCAGCGGCAACAGGGAAAGGCCGCGTGGATACCGGACGGCCGTTGATGCAAATCCTCATGATGCCGCGCTACATGCTGGCGGTCGCGGCCGGCGTTGTCTCCTATGGGCTGATGGTGTTCGTGATGACGGCGGCCCCGATCGCCATGGTCGGCCATGGCCACTCGGTCGATCACGCCGCGCTCGGCATCCAGTGGCATGTGCTGGCGATGTTCGCGCCGAGCTTCGTCACCGGGCATCTGATGGCCCGCTTCGGCAAGGAGCGGGTGACGGCGTTCGGCCTGCTGCTGATCGCGGTGTCGGCAATCTTCGCGCTTTCCGGCCTGCAACTCGTCCATTTCTACGTGTCGCTCATCCTTTTGGGCGTCGGCTGGAATTTCGGCTTCATCGGCGCAACCGCCATGGTCACCGACTGCCATACCGATGCCGAGCGCGGAAAGGCGCAAGGGGCCAACGACTTCCTGATCTTCGGCACGGTGGCAGCCGCTTCCTTCTTCGCCGGCGCGTTGCTGCACGCCTCTGGATGGCAGACGATCAACTGGCTGATCTTCCCGGCCGTCGCCCTCATCCTCGTGCCCCTGCTTTGGCAGAGCGCCCGTACTGTCCCGGTGACGCCAGCGGAATAAGCGCTCTCAAACAATACCTTCAATCAGAAAATAACGCTTGCAAATTAATGCAAGCAACATTACCTGATCGTCAGCCGCATAGCGGTTGCCAGAAAAGAGCAAGAGGAACATTCCATGACAGCCAAGCCAGAAGTCACCGGCTTTTTTGATCCGCGCACCTGGTCGATCCAGTATGTCGTCGCCGACCCGGTGACAAAGAAGTGCGCCATCGTCGATCCGGTGTTGGATTATGACGAGAAGTCGGCGGCGACCGCGACCACCCATGCTGACGCCATTCTCAAATTCATCGCCGACAAGGGCTATGAGGTTGAATGGATCCTCGACACCCATCCCCATGCCGACCATTTTTCTGCTGCCGCCTATCTCAAGGACAAGACCGGCGCGCCAGCGGCCATCGGTGAGAAGGTCGTCGACGTCCAGAAGCTGTGGAAGGGCTTTTATAACTGGCCCGATTTCC
The DNA here is from genome assembly GCF_022359935.1 of Aquamicrobium sp. NLF2-7. Classification (NCBI taxonomy): domain Bacteria; kingdom Pseudomonadati; phylum Pseudomonadota; class Alphaproteobacteria; order Hyphomicrobiales; family Phyllobacteriaceae; genus Aquamicrobium; species Aquamicrobium sp. NLF2-7. Next base: position 20,327 of record NZ_JAKSED010000005.1, read on the forward strand.
CGGCTGATGGCTCGCAGTGGGACAAGCTCTTCGCCGATGGCGAAACCTTCAAGGTCGGCAATATCGATGCCAAGGTGATGTTCTCGCCCGGCCATACACTGGCCTCGATCACCTATGTGATCGGCGACGCGGCCTTCGTTCACGACACGCTGTTCATGCCTGACAGCGGCACGGCGCGCGCCGATTTCCCCGGCGGTAGCGCACAGCAATTGTGGAAATCGATCCAGGATATTCTGGCCTTGCCCGACGAGACCCGCATCTTCACCGGCCACGATTATCAGCCCGGCGGGCGCGAGCCCTTGTGGGAATCGACCGTCGCCGAGCAGAAAGCCAAGAACATCCATATGTCGGTTCACAAGACCGAAGCGGATTTCGTCGCTGCACGTGACGCGCGGGACAAGACGCTTGCTATGCCCAAGCTGATCCTGCACGCCTTGCAGATTAACACCAATGCGGGGCGGCTGCCTGCACCTGAAGACAATGGCAGGCGCTATCTCAAGATCCCGATGAACCTGCTCGAAGGCGCCGCCTGGGACGATTGATGGAAATGATGCTGATTTCGGATGAAGCCCGGGAGCTGAAGGGGAAGGTCGGTGAGGCCACCACTTTCCTCAAGAAACTTGCCAACCCCGATCGCCTGCTGGTCGCCTGCGCCCTCGTCGAGGGCGAACGCTCGGTGCGAGAACTCGAGGATGGGCTCGGGATTCGTCAGCCAGGTCTCTCCCAACAGCTCGCCGAACTGCGCGAGGCGGGCCTGATCGTCGGGCGGAAGGAAGGCAAGCAGGTCTTCTATCGGCTCGCCGATCCGCGTATCGAAAGCTTCATTCACACCATGCATCAGCTCTTCTGCAAATAGGCGGGCGGGACGCTGCCCAGGGTTTTCATTTGTCCTATATCTGCGTTATTGCGTAGATACAGAAATTCGACTATTCTACCTGTTCCAATCCTTACCAGAGAAAGAGAATAGCCATGAAATTCAATGTCGGAACCCCGGACCGCATCGCCCGCCTCATCATCGGCGTCCTCCTGCTGGTCGCCCCTTTCGTCACCGGCTGGGCGCTGTTCGCCAACCCGGTCTGGACCTGGGTCTTCGTCATCGTCGGGCTCGTGCTCGCGGTGACAGGCCTCGTCCGCTTCTGCCCGGCCTATGCGATTTTCAATCTTTCGACATCAAGGACCAAGGATAAATGACAGAGTTCACTCCATGGCTGTCGCTGTTCGGTGGCAGCCTGATCGGCCTTGCCGCCGTGCTGCTGATGGCGTTTCACGGCCGCATCGCCGGCATGACCGGAATCCTTTCCGGTCTCGTGCCGCCATTTTCTCATGACTGGGGCTGGCGGGCGGCCTTTCTTGCTGGCGCCGTCGGCGCGCCGGCTCTGATCGTCGCCATGTCCGGCTACACCATTCCTTTTGAAAGCCCCACACCCGCGCCCTGGCTGGTTGTCGGCGGGCTGATCGTTGGCGCCGGCGTCTATTTCGGCTCGGGCTGCACGTCCGGTCATGGCGTGTGCGGCATGGCGCGCGTCTCGCCGCGTTCCATCGTCGCAACGCTGACCTTCATGGTCTCGACCGCCATCACCGTCTTTGTCGTCCGCCATCTCATTGGAGGCTTGTAATGGCCCGTGTTCTTTCCGCTCTCATTATCGGACTGGTCTTCGGGTCAGGCATCGCGCTTTCGGGCATGGCCAATCCGGCCAAGGTGCTGAACTTCTTCGATTTTGCCGGAACCTGGGATCCCTCGCTCGCCTTCGTCATGGGCGGCGCGCTGATCGTCACGGCGATCGGCTATGCCTTGGTCCTCAAACGGGACGCTCCTGTGTTCGACCGCCTGTTCCATCTGCCGACGCGCCGGGATCTCGATTTTCCGCTGGTGGCCGGTTCCGCCGTGTTCGGCATCGGCTGGGGCATTACCGGCTTTTGCCCGGGTGGGGCCATTCCGGCATTGGGGCTGGGCCATGGCGATGCCTGGCTGTTCGTCGGTTCGATGGTTGGCGGCATCGCCGCCGCCCGGCTCGCCCGGCACACGCTGGCCACGCACGTGATGGCGAAAGCAAGTTGACTATGTGGCCCTTCAATCTCTTTTGGAAATCTGGAAAAATGAACATCAGGAAGATCGACGACCGATTTGCCACAACGGGCCAGGTCCGTCCTGACGACGTCGCGCAGCTGGCGCAGGACGGCTTTGCCGCTATCGTGTGCGCGCGGCCCGACAATGAGGAGCCGGGCCAGCCGGCCTTCGCGGCAATTGCCCGCGAAGCCGAAAAGCACGGCATGAAAGCGGTTCACATCCCCGTCACAGGCGCGCCGTCAGCTGCACAGGTCGACCGTTTCGAAGAAGCGATGGAGACTATCGACGGGCCGGTTTTGGGCTATTGTCGCTCCGGCGCCCGGTCGGCTGCGCTTTATTCGTCCATCGGACAGTAACCCCCACTGTCCGACCGGGCGCTGTCACACCCCCCCTCTACGTGACAGCGCCCGCCCCCATCTCCTCTTGCCGGCGCAATCGTTCATGATCAAAGCCTCCCGCTATTTCCCGTTCCTCCAATGGACCAAGACCTACGATGGGACGGTTCTGACCAGCGACCTGCTCGCGGCGGTGATCGTCACCATCATGCTGATCCCGCAATCGCTGGCATATGCGATGCTCGCCGGCCTGCCGCCTGAAGTCGGTCTTTACGCGTCGATCCTTCCGCTGGTCGCCTATGCGATCTTCGGCACCAGCCGCACGCTGGCGGTCGGACCGGTGGCCGTGGTCTCGTTGATGACGGCATCCGCGGTTGGGCAAATCGCCGCTGAGGGCACGCTCGACTACCTCACCGCCGCCATCCTCCTTGCGCTGCTGTCTGGCGGCATGCTCGTGGTTATGGGGATCTTCCGGCTCGGCTTCCTCGCCAATTTCCTGTCGCATCCGGTGATCTCGGGCTTCATCACCGCATCCGGGCTGCTGATCGCCGCCGGGCAACTGCGCCATATCTTTGGCGTTTCGGGCGGGGGTGACACTCTTCCTGAAATTCTCTTTTCCCTCGCGAACCAGCTTGGCGCCGTCGATCCGACGACGCTTGCCATCGGCATCGGCGTTCTGGCTTTCCTCTATTTCGCCCGCAAATATCTCAAACCGCTGCTGATCTCGATCCGCGTGCCCGCACGCCTTGCCGACATGATGGCCAAGGCCGCACCCATCCTTGCCGTCGCCGTGACAGTTGTCCTGGCCGCTGGCCTCGATCTCGGGTCACGCGGGGTCGCGCTCGTCGGCGAAATCCCGCAGGGTCTGCCCGCATTCGGCGCTCCTGCCCTTTCGCTTGACCTGATCTCGGCGCTGCTTGTGCCAGCCTTCCTGATTTCCGTGGTGGGCTTTGTCGAATCCGTGTCGGTCGGGCAGACGCTCGCCGCTAAGCGGCGGCAGCGTATCGATCCCGATCAGGAACTCATCGGTCTCGGCGCGGCCAACATTGCCGCCGGTCTCTCGTCCGGCTATCCGGTCACCGGAGGCTTCGCCCGCTCCGTCGTCAATTTCGATGCCGGGGCGCAGACACCTGCGGCCGGAGTGTTCACTGCGGTCGGCATCGCGCTCGCCGCATTGTTCCTGACGCCTTTGCTTGCCAGCTTACCGCAGGCGACGCTCGCCGCCACCATCATCGTCGCGGTGCTGTCACTAGTCGACTTCGGAACCGTGCGCCGGGTCTTTGCCTATTCTAAGTCCGATTTCGCCGCCATGGCCGCCACCATCCTGGTGACGCTGGGTTGGGGCGTTGAACTAGGCATCGTCGCCGGGGTCCTGTTGTCGCTGCTCCTGCACCTCTACCGCACCAGCAAGCCGCATACGGCCATCGTCGGGCAGGTGCCCGGCACCGAGCACTACCGCAACGTCGAGCGGCACGCCGTCATCACCAGCCCGAAAATCCTGTCGCTCCGCGTCGATGAGAGTCTTTATTTCGCCAATTCGCGGTTTCTCGAAGACACGGTTGCCGCCCAAGTTTCCGAGCGGCCGGACCTCGAGCACGTCATCCTGATGTGCTCGGCCGTCAATGCCATCGACGCATCGGCGCTGGAAAGCCTGGAGGAAATCAACCGTCGTCTCGCCGACGCAGGCATTGGGTTTCACCTTTCCGAGGTGAAGGGCCCGGTGATGGACCGGCTCAAAGGCACCGAGTTCCTCAAGCACCTCAACGGCAGGGTGTTCCTCAGCCAGCATGAGGCCGTTTCGATGCTCGATCGAAACCATACTGACGACAGTGAGGCGGCGAAGCCAACGTCGGAAGGAACGCAAACTTCTGCAGGCGCCCCCCGATCGTGAGCGAGTTGATGCATTCGAGCGAGCATGTCGTATTGGTTGTGGACGACCATCCTTTGATAAGGATGGATACGGCGGATCTCATCGTCTCCTGCGGATGCACGACGATCGAGGCGATTAACGCCGATGACGCCGTTGCGCATCTTGAGAGACGGTCAGATATCAGATGCGTGGTTACTGATGTCGAGATGCCCGGTGGTATGGACGGCATCCGACTGGCGAAGCTCATTCGGGCGCGATGGCCTGATATTGCTATCGTTGTCGTGAGTGGAAGGACGCTCGTGGATTCAGATGACCTGCCCGACGGGATACCGTTTCTAGCGAAGCCTTTGCGCCGTGATTGTCTCCGCCCCCACCTTAGACCCTGACAGTCTTGGTGCGTTTCAATCAATCAATCTGAGCTGAAGCTCCTCCCGCTCGGGCGGTATCGGTTGGAAACCGGAAACTGTTACACCTAGCAACCGGATGCCTTTGCTGAACGGAAACACCCCATCGAGAAGTGTGGCGGCCAGATCGATAAGATCGTTGCCGCCTGTCAATGCCTCTCCGATGGTCCTTGAACGTGTAACCTGCTGGAAGTCATTGTACTTGACTTTCACAGTGACCGTGCGTCCACGCGAACCCTTGGCTTCGCAAGACTGCCAGACTTTCTGGGTGAGGCGCTTTAGTTCGGCCTGCGCGACCTTGATATCGTAAATGTCCTCGGGAAACGTATCTTCTGTCCCACATAGTCCGATCCCTGCCAGCAGATAGGCGAAGCCGGCCACGAAGTTGAACCACAGCACGAATGGAACCACCGCTCCCATATCAGCGCCGCCGAAGAGCGCGCGGCCGCCCGAAATGACGGTGGCCAGGCCAAACACGACCGCCACACCGGAAGCGATGGAATGAGAGAGGGGTCTTGCGGTCATGGTGTCCTCCGGTATCAGGCGTCGGCCAGCCTGCCGTCGCGCAGGTGGATCAGGCGGTCGAAACGGTCAAAAATCTTCTCGTCATGGGTGACGGTGACGATGCAGGCTTCCTGCTCGACGGCAAGCTTGCGCAACAGATCCATCACCAGTCCGGCCCGCTTGCTGTCGAGCGCGGCGGTCGGTTCGTCGGCCAGAATGATGCGGGGGCGGTTGGCCAGCGCCCGCGCAATGGCCACCCGCTGCGCCTCGCCACCTGACAGGAGCGCCGGCTTGGCCGCGGCGCGACGGCTGACTTCAAGATAATCGAGCAGTTCGCGTACTCGCGCCTGACCCTTCTCAACCGACCAGCCGGCGAGATGAAGGACCACGGCGACGTTCTCCTCGGCGGTCAGGAAAGGCAAAAGGTTATGTGTCTGGAAGATGAAACCGATCTTGTCGAGCCTGAGCCTCCTCAGGTCGTGCCGCAGCCATTGCCCGTCGAACACCGTCTCGCCGTCCAGCGTTACCTTGCCCGCCGATGGCGCGAGGATGCAGCCGATGACGTTGAGCAGCGTGGTTTTGCCCGAGCCGGAGGGGCCAAGAAGCGCGATCACCTCTCCGGCGCGGACCTGAAGGTCGACGTCGCGCAGCGCATCGACACGGGTTTCGCCCTCGCCAAAATGCTTGGCCACACCCTTCACGTCGATCAGGATTTCGCCGTCCGTCATGTCAGCTCCCCAGGGCCGTGGCCGGATCGACCTTCATTGCCGCCCGCACGCCAAGGCCTGAGGCGGCGATGCAGACGGCGAAGATGATCCCGGCCAGCACCATCACATTGAACGGTTCCAGCACCACCCGGCGCGGGAAATAGTCCTTCACCGTCAGGATCAGCACGAGCCCGATCCCCCAGCCTGAAGCGCCGAGGATCAGCGCCTGCTGCACGATCAGCCCGATGATGGTGCGGTCGGGCGCGCCGATCAGCTTCAGCGTGGCGATCTGCTTCAGCTTCTCCATCGTCATCGTGTAGATGATGAGCGCGATCACTACCGCTGAAACACTGAGCAGGATGCCGAGAAACAGGCCGATTTGCCGCCGCGCCAGATCGACCACCGAGGAGACCAGAATGTCCTCCTGCTCGGCTTGCGTCAGCGCCGCCAGATGTTTCCATTGCCGTACTGTTGCAGTCAGCAGTTCGACATCCGCGCCCGGCGCTACCCGCGCGATCACGGCCGCGACCGAGGCGGACTTGACCGAAACGGCGCCCCGTGCCGCCTGAACGCGCTGGGCTGCGGGGTCAAGCTCGGTCTGTAGCGCCATCGCGTCCGCCAGCGTGATATAGACCGCCGGATCACCGCCTGCGTTCATTGCCCCTTCGACCAGCCCGACCACGGTGAAACGGTTGCGCCCGAGACGGATCGTCTCGCCAGTCAGAAGTCCGGCCTTGCGATCTGCCACCAGTTCGAAATGGCTTGTACCGATGCCGCGCCCCTCGGCGATGCGCTGCGGGCCGCCGGGATGGCCCGGCTCATAACCGATGACGTAGAGCCGCAGCGATGCGCCGGCATGGGAAGCCTCGATGTTCTGGAAGTTGATCGCCCCGGCTTGGGCGACGCCAGGCATCCGCGCCACCGCATCGCGCGTGGTCAGCGGGATGTTCGAGGCTTCGGCGAACGGCCCCTTGGTGCCGCTCTCGACCACCCAGACATCCGCCGCCGGGGCTTTCACCACAGCCAGGGCATCGGCGACAAGACCGTTATAGATGCCGATCATCGACAGCACGACCGTCATCAGGAGCCCCAGCCCGAAACAGGTGAGGACGAAGCGGAACAGCCCGTGCCTTATATCCTTGAGGGCAAGGTTCATGGCGTGGCGATGATCCGCACCCGCCGCCCCTCGGTTGCGCCTTGCGGCATCCGGGCGACGATGGCGGTGCTATCCGGCAGACTGCCCGTGACTTCGACCCGGCCACGATCATCGCGCGCGCCAAAAGTCAGTTCGGCCTGCTCCAGCCGTCCGTCCCGCACCAGCCAGACCTGGCCGCGATGTCCGTCGAAACCGGTGATCGCCACCTCCGGTACCATCAGCGCACTGTCACGGTTGCCGGTGGTGATGCGTACTTCGGCCTGTTCGCCGAGATACATAGGCTCGGGGCAGTCCGTGCAGGTCAGCCAGATCCGGCGTTCCTCGTTGACCCGGTCGCTTTCAAGCCCGATGCGGGCGATAATGCCTTGGAACTCAGCCTGCGGCTGCGAGCGCAGCCGGATCGTGCCAGGCTGGCCAAGCGCAAGCTGGCCGGCGCGCTCCTCATCGACATAGGCCTGGATCCAGACCGTTTCGGGAGCGATCAGGGTGAAGATCGGGTCGCCGGCCCGCACCACCGTTCCCGCTTCGGCATGGCGCGTGATAATCACCGCGTCATAGGGTGCGGTCAGCCGATGACGGGCGAGAAGGACCTTCTCCTGTTGCAGGGCGGCCGCCGCATCCACGCTCTGAGCACGGATCACCGCCACATCCGCCTCGGCGACCGCAAGATCGGCACGGGCCACATCTTCGTCGCGCTGCGCTTCCTCGGCGCGCTGGATCGAGGTCACATCGCGCTGCGCTAATCCCTGCTGACGTTGGTTTGCCGCTTGGCGCTGCGCCAATACGGTGCGGGCACGCGCCACCGTGGCCTCGGCGCGGGCGAGGGCGGCGACATTGGCCTCGACCGCGGCGCGGGCGCGGGCGGTGCGCGCCTCCTGCTCGGCTGGATCGAGGGTCGCCAGTTCCTGCCCCCTGACGACCCGGTCCCCGACGTCGGTGGCCAGCCCGGTCAGGGCAGCCCCAACCTCGAATCCAACCCGGCTGAGAATCCGTGCCTCGACCGAGCCGAGGCCGTAGATGCGCAGGGCCACATCCTGCTCGGGCTGCACCACGCTGACCGAGAGCGGCCGCTCGGTGAGGAACAGCACACCCGCGCCCAGCACCAGAACCGCTGCCACCGCACCGAACATCCACCGACGCCGCATGGCCTAATCCTCCTTCGCGGCCAGTAGCCGCAATTGCACGTCGAGGAGTCGCTTTCCTTCCCCGATCAGGGAGAAGTTGCGCGCCCCGAGCGACCAGCGGATCGCCATCCCCTGCACCAGCGACGTCAACAGAACGGCGGCATCCTCCGGGGCGACTTCGCGGCGCAAGAAGCCAGCGTCCTGACCGCGAGCCAGTTCGGCCACGATCAAACCCTGAAACTTCATCAGCAGGCCGTGAAAGGCCGCACGCAAATCCTCATTGCCGACATTCAGCTCGCGCGAGAACAGCAGCATCGGTAGCGCCGGTGTGGAAACAATCTGCCCCAGTTGTGCGCCCACCAGCGCCTTGATCCGATCGATGGGGCCATCAGTCCCAGCCAGGGCCCGTTCCCATTCCATAGCCAGTTCCCCGGCGACATGATCCGCCACGGCAAGCCACATCGCGGCCTTGGTCGGGAAATGCCGGAACAGGGCCGCCTGGCTTACTCCGACAGCCGATGCGGCAGCGCCCGTCGTCACCCGGTCCGGCCCGATCCGGTCGGCGAGGTCGAGGACGGCGGCGACGATTTCGGCCTTGCGCAATTCTGCGGATTTTCGCATAAAACACCTAGTAAGTGAGTAGTCACATACTTAAGTGAAGCAATGATCGTGGTCAAGCTTTTCTGACGAGCACAACGAACGCGCGGTGTTTCCGGCAAGATGTCGACAAGCTGCCGGCAGTGGGAGCAGATTTGCAAAGGGTGATCCTTCATGGATGCACAGAACCAGAACTGGGACGATCTGCGCTTCTTTCTCGCCGTTTCCCGGGCGGGCACGCTGTCTGGAGCCGCACGCAGCCTTGGCGTAACGCATTCGACCGTGTTTCGCCGTCTCGGCGCCTTCGAGGAACGTCTGGGCGTCCGGCTCTTCGAGCGGTTGCCGGACGGCTATGCGCTGACGGGCGCCGGAGAGGCCATGCAGGAGACCGCCATCCGGATCGACGAGGAAGTTATCGCCCTGTCGCGACAGGTGACCGGACAGGACCAGCGCCTGAGCGGGCTTATCCGCATCACAGCCATCGATATGCTGGCGATCGGGTTATTGCCGTCGCATTTGGCGGCCTTTCATGCAGCGCAGCCAGGGATCGAATTGGAAGTGATCGTTTCGGACACTCCCCTGGACCTGACCCGACGCGAGGCCGATGTCGCACTGCGCATCGGCAACACGCCGCAGGAAACATTGGTCGGCCGCCGGGTTGGGCGGCTGGCCTTCGGAGCCTATGCCTCGGCAGAACGCGCGGCTCAAGGGATTGATGAGGATCTTGCCGGCAGCGACTGGATCGGCTTCGGCCGGTCACATGGGGCGATCGGCCATCAGTTGGCGGATTGGCTGCCGAAAATGCGGCCGATCTATCGCACCAATTCGATCTCGGCTGCGATTGCCGCGGCAAGGGCCGGAATCGGCCTTGCGCCGCTGCCCTGCGCCGTGGCCGACCGCACCCCCGACCTTGTCCGGATCGCCATGTTTCCGGAAGATTTCCGGCTCGATCTGTGGCTGCTGACCCATGAGGATCTGCGCAACACCGCCCGTATCCGTGCCTTTGTGGACTTCATGGCTGATGCGCTCGCCACCGACGCCGACCTGCTGGAGGGCCGTCGTCCGCAGGCTGGTCCTCCCCGGACAACCACGCCATGATTCATCCGTTATCTCTCTTGCGGGGTGCGGTCCTGTGGACACTACTTGCGATGCTGAGGCAACGACGAGGGGCGTGCTTTGGCAGTCACCTGTCTGTTCCATTGCCCCACGACAGGGACAATGATCGCATGCGGCCTCTCAGGGCGTCTGGCGTGCCCCGGAAATCGCGAGCATCACGGAGAGATCATGCCCGCCAATGACACGCTGAATGCCGCGGCCCAAAGCCGACGACAAGGAACGCCCGGCGAGGTTCTGGCCGCCTTCCTGAAACTGGGCCTGACCTCCTTCGGGGGACCGATCGCGCATCTGGGCTATTTCCGTGAGGAATTCGTTGCCCGGCGCGGCTGGATCGACGATCGTGGCTACGCCGATCTGGTCGCGCTGTGCCAGTTCCTTCCTGGGCCAGCATCCAGCCAGGTCGGCTTCGCTCTGGGTCTGCAGCGTGCCGGGCCGGCGGGTGCGCTGGCCGCTTGGCTTGGTTTTACCTTGCCTTCCGCCCTGCTGTTGATGCTGTTCGCGCTCGGAGCGGGGGCGTTTTCAGGCCCGCTCGGCATCGGGGTGCTGCACGGGTTGAAACTGGTCGCGGTGGCCATCGTGGCGCAGGCGGTCTGCGGGATGGCGCGCACGCTTTGTCCCGACCGCTCACGCCAGACGATCGCGCTCGCCGCCGTATTGATGGCGGTGCTGATCGGGGGAGCCACGGGTCAGCTGGGTGCAATCCTGCTCGGTGGGCTCGCCGGGCTCTGGCTTTGCCGGGACACGGCGGGAGCGCCGGGTGAAGCGCTGCATTTCCCGGTTTCGCGGCAGGCGGGAATAATCGCGCTGGCCCTGTTCTTCATCCTGATCTTCGGCCTGCCGCTAGCTGTGATGCTATTTCCCGCGCAGGGCCTGGCGGTGATCGACGCCTTCTATCGCGCTGGTGCGCTGGTATTTGGCGGCGGCCATGTGGTCTTGCCTTTGCTGGAAGCCGAAGTGGTTCGCCCGGGCTGGGTCACGCCCGATGCGTTCCTGTCCGGCTATGGCGCGGCCCAGGCGGTGCCGGGGCCGCTCTTCACCTTCGCCGGCTATCTCGGCATGCTGCTCGAACCCGGCCCGAACGGGATCGCCGGCGCGACGCTTGCCCTTTTTGCGATCTTCCTGCCGGGCTTCCTGCTGCTTGTCGGCGCGCTGCCGTTCTGGAACACGCTGCGCGCACGCTCCGGCGTGCGGGCGCCGATGGCAGGGGCCAATGCCGCGGTGGTCGGCATTCTGGGCGCCGCGCTCTACGATCCGCTCTGGACCAGCTCGGTCGGTTCGCCCCGTGACTTTGCGCTGGCGCTGACCTGCTTCGTGGCCCTGATGAGCTGGAAATTCCCGCCATCGCTCGTGGTGTTGATTGCGGCTGCCGGCGGCGCGATCCTGGAGGTAAGCTCGATGTCGTAATGGAAAAAGAATAGCGACCAGGAGCCTGATCGACCGGGAATGTAACGCCAGCCCATCCGGCGCATCATCGCCGGTCTCCCCCAGCCACTGCCGCCGTCGCGGCACAGCCAGGAACACAAATTGCAAATCGACCTTTCTTCCGACCGCTTCAAGACAGCATTGACCGGCATCACGCTTGCCGGGATGGCGCTTGCGACTGTCGATGCCTTCTTGATCCCCGGTCTTTGGGGACCGGTCGGTCTCGTGCTGGTCTATCTGGCCGGTGGTGTGCCGACCGGGGTCCGGGCCCTGATGTCGCTCTGGCGCGAGCGGATTCTCGACATCGATCTTCTGATGATCGTGGCCGCCCTTGCCGCCGCCGCGGTGGGTGCTGCGCTCGAAGGGGCGGTGCTGCTGACGCTGTTCAGCCTCTCGACCACGTTGGAGCAGCGGGCGATGGGCCGGGCACGCCATGCCGTCGAGGCGCTGATGGCGCTGCGTCCCGACACCGCGCTCAGGCGCGCTCCTGACGGCACCATCACGGAAGTTTCGGTGGGCGATCTCGTGGCCGGCGACCTGGTGGTGCTGCGCCCCGGTGCGCGTGTGCCGGCCGATGGCGAGGTGGCGGAAGGGGAAGGCTCGCTCGATGAGGCGACGATCACCGGCGAATCGATGCCGGTCGGCAAAAGTCGCGGTGCTAAGGTGTTTGAGGCCACGGTGAACCTCAACGCCGTGCTGGTGGTGCGCGTCACCCGCCCGGTCGCGGAAAGCACCGTGGCGCGAATGATCGAACTGGTGACCGAGGCTCAGGCCGCGCGCGCTCCTTCCGAACGGTTCAGCGCCTGGTTCGGCCAGCGCTATACCATCGCGGTGCTGGCCGGCGCGATACTGGCTCTCGTTATATTCCTCGCACTCGGCTGGACAATGCAGGATGCGCTTTATCGCGCCGCGACGCTGCTGGTCGCGGCCAGCCCCTGCGCGGTAGTGATATCGGTCCCGGCCGCGATCCTCTCGGCATTGGCGGCGGCCGCGCGCGGCGGCGTGCTGTTCAAGGGTGGCGCGGCGCTGGAGACGCTGGCAGATGTCGATATCTTCGCCTTCGACAAGACCGGTACGCTGACCACAGGCAAGGCCGAGGTGACGCAGGTGATGGCGTCGGAATCGGGAGCACAGGCCGAAGAGCGGTTCCTGTCATTGATCGCCGGTCTCGAGGCGCATTCCGAACATCCAATTGCCGATGCGATCCGCCGCCACATCGACGAAAAAGGCATAATCGCCGCCGAGGTGCGCGATGTGGAAACCGTGCCCAGTGAGGGGATTACGGGGGAGGATGCCGTGGGCTCGCTCTGGGCCGGCAATCCGCGCATGGCCGCGCGCATGGGCGCATCGCTCGACGCACCCGAATTTGCGCAGCTGACGGACGGCAGCCAGACCGTGGTGTGGCTGGGGCGGGGAGATCGGGTCTATGGTGCGCTCACCGTCGCCGACCGCCCGCGCGAGACCTCGGCCGCCGGACTGGCTGCGCTCAGGACGGCTGGGGTGGGCACTATCGCCATGATGACCGGCGACCGGCGCCCTGTCGGCTTGCGGATCGCCGCGGAACTCGGACTGGAGGCAAAGGATGTCCATGCCGATCTTCTGCCTGAAGACAAGGTCCGGCTGGTGGGCGAACTGGCGAAGAATGGAAAGGTGGCCTTTGTCGGCGACGGGGTGAACGACGCCGCCGCGCTGGCGCGGGCCGATGTCGGCATCGCCATGGGCGCAGCGGGCAGCGACGTCGCCTTGCAGGCAGCCGACGTCGCGCTGTTGTCGGAGGACATGGCCCGCCTTGCCGCCGCGCATCGGTTGGCGCGCCGTACCCGACGGATCATTCGTCAGAATCTGATTTTCGCCATCGGCATGATGCTGCTTCTGGTCGCCTCGAGCCTGTTCTTCGCCCTGCCGCTGCCGCTCGCGGTCGTCGGACACGAAGGCGGCACGGTGCTGGTGGTGCTGAACGGCCTCAGGCTGCTCGCCGACCCGATCCGGGGGCGCAGTGCGACCTCACTGCGACGCCAACCCGACGCCGGCCCTGTAGAGCCTTCATACCAGTCAGGGGTTTGACCGGATGACGGCAATCCCGCCCGAAACCCGCGTAGATGAGGAACCGGCCGCTCTTCAGTAGGCGTCGAATGCCGGTCAAGAACCTGTGGTACGAATGGCGGCCGAAGGCGGCGATGGCCATGCCAAGCAACAAGAGGACAATTCTCTCGACAAAGGCGGCTCTTCCAGACGGAACCATTCCGCTGGAGGGAGAAATTTTCACAAGCCCGTTTCCCGGTGCGGACGCTTCTGAACTTTCGCGATTTGGCAGGCGGCCTTATCGGTAGACGATACCGCCATCGGTCAGGATCGACTGTCCCGTTATGTAGTCGGAATCGGCGCCCGCGAGGAAGGCGACCAACGCTGCCACGTCCTCCGGCGTCTGCGCGCGACCCAAAGCGATGCCTTCGACATACTTCTTGTAAGTTTCGCCCTTCGGCGTTCCGGTGATCTCGGAAAAGCGCTCGTCGATCTCCACCCACATGTCGGTGCCGACGATGCCGGGGCAGTAGGCGTTCACCGTGATGCCCGCGCTGGCATATTCCTTGGCGGCGGCTTGCGTCAGCGCACGCACGGCGAACTTGGTCGCCGAATAGACGCCAAGCATGGCGAAGCCGTCATGTCCGGCAATCGAGCAGGCATTGATGATCTTGCCTTTCTGTCCGCGATCCTTGAATTTCTTCGCAGCCGCCTGGATACCCCAGAGCACGCCGTCGACATTGATCCGGAAGATCAGGTCCATGTCCTCGGGCGTGACGTCGGCGATCGGCTTGACCTGGGCGATGCCGGCATTGTTGACGATGACGTCGAATCCGCCGAGTTGCTTTTCCGCATGGTCGATAGCGGCGTAGACGTCGTCGCGCTTGCTGACATCGGCGATGACGGTGGTGGCCTTGCGTCCGAGCGCTTCGACTTCCTTGCGAACGGAGTCGAGCTTGTCAGCCTTGACATCGGCCAGCGCGAGGTCGGCGCCTTCCTTTGCAAGCCGCAGCGCAATGCCGCGTCCGATCCCCTGGCCAGCGCCGGTTACCAAAATGACTTTGCCATTCAACGACATGATTTTCTCCTACAGAAAGTTGGCCAATCCTGTGCAGCCAGGATGTTCCCTTTCGGGCAATACAGCCGGAGCAGAACCGACTACACTCGATGATTCCGGTCCATTTAAAGGCCGTGGCCCGGAAATGATGCGACGGCGTCGAAACTGGCAGTAAGGCCACCTCAAGGGGCCTCCCTCAAAAGCAACAGTAATTGTTCGACACCGCAAGAGTATGACATGATCCCGCATATATGGCCGAGCGCCATATTTTCATCGCGCGGATAGGTTCGCTGTTGCAGAAGGATGCATAGTTGATGATGGAAGCGGAACGCTACGACGCTGTCGTGATCGGCAGTGGCGAGGGCGGGAAATACCTCGCCTGGCATATGGCGCAAGCCGGCCAGAAGGTAGCTGTCATCGAGCGGCGCTGGATCGGCGGCTCGTGCCCCAACATCAACTGCCTGCCCAGCAAGAACGAGATATGGAGCGCGGGTATTGCTCATGCCGTTGCCCACGCCGCGGAGTACGGCGTTGCATCCGGCCCTGTCTCGGTCGACATGAAGACGGTCGTGGCGCGCAAGCGCGCCATGGTCGAGGGTCTGGTTGCGTTTCATCTCGAACGCTACGAGGCGACGGGCGCGGAACTCATCATGGGCAACGCCCGCCTCATCGGACCAGAAACGATCGAAGTTGCCTTGAACGACGGCGGGACGCGACTGCTCGCCACGGACAAGCTGTTTCTCAATCTTGGAACACATGCAACCATTCCACCCGTCCCCGGTCTGGCCGAAGCCAGGCCGCTCACCCATATCGAGGCGCTCGAACTGGACCGGTTGCCGGCACATCTGATCGTGCTCGGCGCCGGCTATGTCGGCCTTGAACTCGCGCAGGCCTATCGGCGTTTCGGCAGCCGCGTCACCATTGTGGACCGTGGGCCACGGCTGCTGAAGCGCGAGGATGAAGATGTGTCCGAAGAAGTTCGGCGGATTCTGGAGGCGGAAGGCATGGAGGTGCTTTTGTCGGCCGAAGTCGAGAAGGTGGAGGGCCGGTCGTGCGAAAGCGTGCGCGCCACCATTCGGACGCCGGGCGGTTTAAGAACGATCGAGGGCACGGACATTCTGGTCGCTGCCGGCCGCACGCCCAACACGCGAGGGATCGGTCTCGAAGAGGCAGGCATTGCGCTGACGGATCGCGGTTACATCAAGGTGAACGATCGACTGGAGACAACTGCAAGGGACGTCTGGGCCATCGGAGAATGCGCGGGAAGTCCGCAATTCACCCACGCATCGCTCGATGATTTCCGAATTATCCGGGACAATCTTGACGGTGGAGACAGAACGACCACCGGGCGGCTGATGCCCTATTGCATGTTCATCGACCCGCCCCTTGCCCGCATCGGCATGAGCGAAGCGCAAGCGCGGGCCAATGGAATGGATTTGCGCGTCGCGAAACTGCCAATGAAGGCGGTGCTGCGGACGCGGACGACCTCGCAGACGGCCGGCTTCATGAAGGCGCTGGTCGATAAACAGGACCGGATCGCGGGCTTTGCGATGATCGGTTCGGAGGCCGGAGAAGTGATGGCCGTGGCGCAGGCGGCCATGCTTGGCGGTCTGTCCTACAGTGTCCTGCGCGATGCGGTTCTTGCGCATCCGACAATGGCCGAGGGGCTGAACGCGCTGTTTGGCAAGGTCGAGGCAAGGTGAGTTTCGAAGGTTCAAACGAGGCGGCGGATTAGAGAATGAACGGACATTGCGAGCACCAGCATCATTCCCACAATCATGCCCATTCGAAAGATGGGCATCTTGTGAAGGACCCCGTCTGTGGCATGGAGGTCGATCCGCAAACGGCGGACCATCACCTGACCCACGAGGGCCACACTCATTATTTCTGCTCGGCTTCCTGCAAGGCGAAATTCGAGGCGGACCCGGCCCGATATCTTGCAGGAGACGCGGCGCCCGCTCCGGACGCGCCCGAGGGCGCGATCTGGACCTGCCCGATGCATCCCGAGATCCGGCAGGACGGGCCGGGAAGCTGCCCGATCTGCGGCATGGCGCTGGAGCCGCTAGTGGTGACCGCCGACAGCGGCCCCAGCCCGGAACTCGCCGACATGACACGGCGCTTCTGGATCGGGCTGGTCCTCGCCGCTCCGGTCTTCGTGCTCGAAATGGGCAGCCACCTTGTGCCCGCGCTGCATCATCTGGTGCCGATGCGGATATCGATCTGGATTCAGCTCGTTCTGGCGACGCCGGTGGTTCTGTGGTGCGGATGGCCGTTCTTCGAGCGCGCCTGGGCGTCGCTGGTCAATCGCAGCCTCAACATGTTCACCCTGATCGCCATGGGCACCGGCGTCGCCTTCGCCTACAGCATCGTCGCCGTCCTTGCGCCGGGCATTTTCCCCGCCGCCTTTCGCGCGGAAGATGGCACGGTCGCGGTCTACTTCGAAGCGGCGGCGGTCATCACCGTTCTGGTGCTGCTTGGCCAGGTGCTGGAACTGCGCGCCCGCGAACAGACATCAGGGGCGATCAGGGCGCTTCTCGATCTGGCGCCGAAAACGGCGCGGCGCGTCAGTGACGATGGCGCGGAAGAAGACGTGCCGGTGGAGCATGTCGTCCTCGGCGACAGGCTGCGCGTGCGGCCCGGTGAGACCGTGCCGGTCGATGGCGTGGTCGAGGACGGGCGCTCGTCGCTCGATGAAGCGATGGTCACCGGCGAATCCATGCCTGTCACCCGCACCGTGGGGGATCAAGTCATCGGCGGCACGCTGAACCAGACCGGGGCGCTGGTGATCCGCGCCGAAAAGGTCGGCCGCGACACCATGCTGTCGCGCATCGTGCAGATGGTGGCCGATGCGCAGCGCTCGCGGGCGCCGATCCAGCGCATGGCCGACCAGGTCTCGGGCTGGTTCGTGCCGCTGGTCATTGTCATTGCAATTCTCGCCTTCATCGTCTGGGGCATCAGGGGGCCGGAGCCGCGCTTTGCCTATGGGCTGGTCGTGGCCGTTTCGGTGCTGATCATCGCCTGTCCCTGCGCATTGGGGCTGGCGACGCCGATGTCGATCATGGTCGGCGTCGGCAAGGGTGCGAGCGCCGGCGTCCTGATCAAGAACGCCGAGGCGCTCGAACATATGGAGAAGGTCGACACGCTCGTCGTCGACAAGACCGGCACGCTCACCGAGGGCAAGCCGTCGGTGACGGCGGTCGTTGCGGCAAACGGCTTCGATGAAACGGAAATCCTGCGGCTTGCCGCTGGCGTCGAGAAGGCGTCGGAACATCCGCTTGCTCTGGCGATCGTGGAGGCGGCAGAGAAGAAGGGCATCGAGGTCCCGCCCGTGGTGGACTTCGACTCTCCTCTCGGCAAGGGCGCGCTCGGCACCGTCGAGGGCAAGGCGATCGTGCTCGGCAATGCGGCGTTCCTCAAGGAGCATGGTGTCGATGCGTCGGCCCTTGCCGAACGGGCGGACGCCTTGCGCCACGATGGCGCGACGGCGATCTATATCGGCATTGAGGGCAGGGCCGGCGGCATTTTCGCCATTGCCGATCCGGTCAAGGCAACGACGCAGAAAGCGTTGAAAGCCTTACATGGCGAGGGTATCCGCATCGTCATGCTGACCGGGGACAATAAAACCACAGCCGAAGCTGTCGCACGTCAACTGGGCATCGATGAGGTCGAGGCCGACGTGCTGCCGGATGCAAAGAGCGCCGTGGTGAGCCGTCTCAAGGCGGAAGGCCGTGTGGTCGCCATGGCGGGCGACGGCGTCAATGATGCGCCGGCGCTGGCGGCTGCCGATGTCGGGATCGCCATGGGCTCGGGCACCGATGTCGCCATCGAAAGCGCCGGTGTCACCCTGCTCAAGGGTGATCTGATGGGGATCGTGAAGGCGCGGCGTCTGTCGCAGGCGACGATGGCGAATATCCGCCAGAATCTGTTCTTCGCCTTCATCTACAATGCCGCCGGCATCCCGATTGCCGCGGGCGTGCTTTACCCTTCTTTCGGCCTCCTCCTTTCACCGATCATCGCGGCGGCCGCCATGTCGTTGTCGTCGGTCAGCGTCATCGCCAATGCGCTGCGATTGCGAGGGCTGAAACTTTGACTGAAACGCCGGTGCGACTGACGCCCTCGCCTATGATTGACCGGGCGTCAGTCGCGCCAATAATTGTTGGCGGCCGCCACCGTCTGGAAATGGATGGCGATCACCTGTGAGGAGGCGATCAGCTGCGCGGTGTCCTGATCGTAGGCCGCGCGCAGCTTGTCGCGAATTTCTGCGGACGGCTGGGTCACCTTGACGCCGACCCGCGCCATTTTGGTGGCAAGGTCGAACCCCTCCTGCGGGGTTGCTGTCTTGAGTGAGGGAAGCCAAGTGTCAGCCATGATGTTTTCCTTCCAGAGAATACGAATACGCAACAACCGTAATCTACCCGAGCAGCCGACGAAAGCATCAACCCTCGATGCGTTTCGCCTCCAGGCGTCACGCCTGAAACGCCCTCTCGTGCGGGAAATCCCCTCCAGCGATGTAAGCGTCTTCCGCCTGCGTCGATTCTCGGCCGAGGACCTGATTGCGGTGCGGGTGACGGCCGAAAGCGGCGATGACCTTGCGCACATCACCGGCCTGGTTCACCAGCGACTGGTATATCGGTTGAAGGGAAGCGGACGCTTCCGCCGCTATCTCTTCGCGAAGCCCGATGAGCAGATCGATGCGCTCAAGGTGATCCGGGCCTTCGCAATGGCCAAGGGGCTGACTGTAGACGACCCTGTACCAGGGCGTGCCGAGCGATGCATAGTGGCCGTTGGAGAACCCCTCCATCGCCAGCGACAGTGCGGCAGGGTCCTGCGCGAAAGCCCGCGGCGTGCCGCGCCACAGCGAGCGTGAGAACTGGTCGAGCACGATGATGAGCGCCAGCCTGCCTTCGGGTTCGTCGGCCCAGTCGTCGAGATCGCCTGAGGCTGCGCTCCTCGTGAGGTCGGCGAAGCGCGCGACGATCGTGTCATCCGCTCCGCCGTGCAACCGCCACGACCAGTGATCGCGATGAGTTTCAGCCTTTATCTGTGAGGAGCGGCCTTCGGGAAACCAGAAGTCGAGAACGTCGTTCCACGGGGCGGTCCTGGTATTCATGTCGATCCTTTCTGGCGGTTGCGAGCAATGAGACAGGGTTGGCGCCGCAAAAACAACAGACCCCGCATCGCTGCGGGGTCTGCGAGGAGGCTTCAGCCTCGCGCGGCCACAGTTGCGGGCCGGGCGGTGGCTGTTTTTGACGCCCGTCCGCCGGGTGCGGTGGCCTTCGGCACGCGCAGCAGGCGCATGCCGTTGGCGATGACGATCAGCACCGAAAGCTGGTGGACCAGCATGCCGCCGGCCATATGGACATTGCCGGAGAACACGCCCGCCAGCAGTCCGGCCACCGTCACCAGTGCGATGACGAGGTTCTGGCGCATATTGCCCAGCGTTGCGCGCGAGATCGCCATCGCCTCGGGGATCTTGCCGAGATCGTCCTTCAGGAGCGCGATGTCGGCGGTCTCGATGGCGACGTCGCTGCCGGCCGCGCCCATGGCGATCGAGGTGTCGGCTGCGGCAAGCGCCGGTGCATCGTTGATGCCGTCGCCGACCATGGCGACATGCGCGCCATCCGCCTTCATCTTCCGGATCAGTTCCAGCTTGTCCTCGGGCATCAGCCCGGCATGGACCTCGTCGATGCCGACCTCGCGGGCGATGGCTTCGGCCGCGCCATGCTGGTCGCCGGTCAGCATGACCACACGGCCTATGCCGATGTCACGCAGACGGGCGATGGCTTCCGCCGCGCCTTCACGGGCCATGTCGGACATGCCCAGCATCCCGATCAACTGCCCGTCACGCGCCACCAGGATCGGCGTCTGGCCATTGGACAGCAGACGGTCCAGGGCGGCTTCGCCCTCCTGGCCCAGCGTAATGCCGAGCGTATCCATGAGGCGTCGGTTGCCGGCGGCGATGACGCGGCCGTCGATGCGGGCGCTCAGGCCCATGCCGGCATGTTCCTCCAGCGCCTCGGGCGTGGAAAGCGGCCCCTGCTTGCGGCCAGCCTCGACGATGGGACGGCCGAGCGGATGGGTCGATCCGGTCTCGGCGGTCGCAGCCAAATGCAGCAACTCGGCCTCGGCAATGCCGCCGAGCGCGACGATAGAGGCGAGCTGCGGCTTGCCTTCCGTCAGCGTGCCGGTCTTGTCGAGCGCCAGCGTATCGATGCGGCCTGCACTTTCCAGATGCTGACCGCCCTTGATCAGGATGCCGCTGCGCGCCGCCCGGCCGATGCCGGCGACGATGGAGACCGGCGTCGAGATGACCAGCGCGCCGGGGCAACCGACGACCAGCAGCGTCAGCGCCAGGCGGATGTCCTGCGTCACCGCGAAGGCGGCGACCGCGAGCCCGATGATCGACGGCGTATACCATTGCGCAAAGCGCTCGATCATACGCTGGCTCGGGGCCTTTTCCTCCTGCGCTTCCTCGACGCGCTGAATGATGCGGGCAAGGGTGGTGTCGGCGCCGACATTGGTGGCGCGGATGCGCAGCAACCCGTTCTCGGCGATCGTTCCTGCATGAACGTGGCTACCAGGCGCTTTCTCGGCCGGCATCGGCTCACCGGTAATCGCCGCCTCACTGACGGCGGCGGTGCCTTCGGTCACCTCACCATCCACCGGGATGCGTTGACCGGCCCTGACCAGCACGGTCTCGCCAAGCTGGACCATATGCGCCGGCACCTCGACGGGATCGCCGTCGCGCAGCACGGTCGCGGTGGCGGGCGCGGCATCGAGCAATGCCTTCAGCGCGCCACGGGTCTGCCCCATGGTGCGCGCCTCCAGCCAGCCACCGAAAATGAAGAGGAAAGTGACGGCCGCCGACTCCCAGACCTCGCCGATAAACAACGCGCCGACCGCCGCGACGGTGACGAGCAGTTCGATGCTGAAATGCTTTACACGCAACGAGCGCCAGGCGCGGATGGCGATGTCGGAGCCGGCGACAAAAGCTGCCGCGACCATCAGCGCCATCCATGCCTCGACCATGCCGAAGCCGTAGCGCGCCAGAAGGCCGGCCGCGATCAACCCGCCGCTGCCGACCGTCAACCACAAGCGCCGCCGTGCCGGATGCACGAAGGCGCTTCTGATCCTGCTGACAAGATTGCTCATCTCATCGCTCCTTTCATCTTCATCCATGCCGGAAAAGCGTGCCTGCCGCGCCGGCTCGCGGCGCGGCGAAAAAGGCGGAGTGCCGATCAGAAGGCGGCAGGTTGCGCCTCGTAGCCGGTGCCGCGCACCGCCTCGACCAGCGCTTCAACGCTGGCTTGCGCGGGGTCGTGCTCAACCTCGATCTTGCCGGTGTTGAAGCGCACCTCGGCCTTCGCGACGCCCGGAAGGGCGTTGAGCGCCTTTTCGATCTTCGGCACGCAGGATGGGCAGGAAAGTTCATCGCTGCGAAGGATGGTTTTCTGGGTCATAATCGGGTTCCTTTCGATAGTGGAGGAGGGGTGTCCCCTGCCTCATTGATCTAAGGGTTTGGCCACGCATTGCGATTGGCGAAACCGGCAAGCCAGGCTTGCAGGAATGCACAGGCCGCTGCCTTGGTTCTGGTTCGTTGGGCGACCAAATTGGGAGCTGTGGTGGAATCGTCGCCTAAACCAAAGGGATCTCCGTGCGTGAATGCACAGGTCGACGAGTCTCGATTTCCTGGCGGATGCTTTGATGTGGACGCGCCGCTGCTGGAAGGACAGCTTGAGGATACTGTCGCCGAAGTCGTATCGGCGACAAGACCATATGCGAAGGTCTCATTGGGCGGATTTGAGTGAGATCAACGAAACGAGCCAAACTTGTGAAATGAATTGGAAGAAGGAGCATATCATGCGTGGATTTGTTGATGACATCGAGGAACTGACCGAGGGAAACACGGATTTTCGCCGTGTTCTTTATACGGCAACAAATATGCAGCTAGTGCTGATGACGCTTCAGCCTGGCGAGGAGATCGGCGAAGAGGTTCACGACGACGGCGATCAGTTCTTTCGTGTCGAGGACGGCGAAGGTGAAATCCTGATCGATGGCAACGTGAGTAGGATCGGAGCCGATATGGCCATGATCGTACCCGCCGGGGCGCGGCATAACGTCAAGAACACCGGCAATGAGCCGCTGAAGCTTTATACGATCTACAGCCCGCCCGAACATGTCGACGGTGTCGTTCATCCAACCAAGGCTGAAGCCGACGCCGCTCATGAACACTTCGACGGCAAGACCAGCGAATAGCGCCGTTGGGCGATCAGTGGTTTGCGACGACAACACCCATGAATGGTGTTCCTGCTTGCCCTCCCGCACCGAACCGCGAGAGGGCAAGATGACAATTCTTTGCCAGGAGATGAGGTGAAGACTCCCGATGCGCCCGGCTTTCCCGCCGCACGGCGGCGATCATCCGCTAAAATCTGGCATTCGCCATCGGCGTCATGGCAGTGCTGGTCACCGGCGGTCTGTTCTTCGAACTGCCGTTGCCGCTGATCGCCGTTCACGACGGAGCGGCGCGGGTGCAGGACGGCCCATGCATTGAATCGCGCAAATGGGCGGCACGGTGTTCCGGTGCAACCTGAGGAACGGTCGACGGAGGCCCTATGAGAATTTTAGGCCGAGTCACTTCCGTTTGGCGGGAGCCGCTGGCGGCTCTTCAACGGGCTTTGGCTTTCGTCCCAATCCCATCGATTTTGCCAGTTCGGAACGCGCTGCGGCGTAGTTTGACAGCCGGTTTCCGTCGACCAGCAGACATCCGCAGCGCTGGCTGGTGTAGAGGTCTCGGGCGAGCGCCTGACGCCTGATCCCGTTCGGACCATGCCAGCGTTTGTCGCTAAATCCTCCAAGAAATCGGTTCAATCACAGCCAGAAGATCGCGTCTGCGCTTTCCCTCGGCCACAGACGCACCCCATAGAGGATCTCCGCCTCTCGTGAAAAGTGACGCGGTCGGCTGGTCGGCCACCCAGGATTCGGCGGCACTACTAGGCTAGGGCAGAAGAAGCTCGGAAATGACGTTAGTGTCGAGGACAATCATTGGCCCAGATCGGCGGAGTCACGAATTGGCTCGCGCGCCGGAATCTCCAGCTCGATGCCCCCAATCTTGGCCATCCGGCTGCGAATCCGAGTTGCCAGGTTTCCCTTTTTCGGACGGAGTTCGGTTGCAAGTGCTGCGCGGAGAATATCCCGCGCTTCGTCTTCCATCAAACGGCCTCGCGACGCCGCGCGCATGCGCAGACGATTCTTCAGCTGCTCATCGAGATTTCTGATCGTCCTGCTGACCATGGGCACCTCGTACATCAATGATTGCATCGCCTTCAAGGCGAACCGCCGGGCTTCTGGGGCGTCGTCTTTTATCGCCAACAAGGACTCGCATTATGATCAAACGAGAGCTGATCGATACCGGCACCCACAAGCGCTACGTGCGCCGTGAGGGGAAGAGCCAGTTCAAGGAATCCGACGATCTTGGACGCTCGTTGGGGTTCCTTCGGACCGGGAAGTGCCGGGTGGGCATGCCACCAAGAAGAGAGGCATGAAGGGTTGTTTTGATGAAACCTTGCCGCTTGCGCGCTGCAGCGCGCAAGGGACACTGACGCTCCGGCGGTCCCGTCGGTGCTCACTGGCAGAAATGTCGGGTTGACCACCGTGCCCTTGCCCGCCTTGCTCTTCGCGGCCTCCGGTGTCCGCAACACAAGGGTTTTGGGTCGGGAATCGGCTAAAAGGAGCACGAGACGTGCAGGCGGAAAGAATGGACAAAGCTGACTTGGAAGAGCTGAGGGCGCAGGTGCCCTGCAGCGCGGTGCTGGAAGAGGCAGGGTTTGCGCTCGACCTCAAGGAGAGCACGCGGAAGGCGATGAAATATCGCCGGGACGGCGAGATCATCATCGTCATCCATGACGGCAAGGGCTGGTTCGACCCCCTCGGCGAAGGCAAGGGCGACGTCTTTAACCTCGTCGAGCATCTGCAGGGCGTGCGCTTCGTCGAGGCCATGCACGAAGTGGCAAGCCTTGTCGGATTTGAGCTTTCGGAGCCTGTCTGGGAGCGGCAGTCGCGCGACCGCAAACCTGACGTTTCCGTTTCCGAACGATGGCGCACAAGGCGCAAGCCGTGGAAGGAATCGGCAACCTGGATCTATCTGAGGGACCAGCGCGGCCTGAGCGAACGGATTATCCGCATTGCGATCGCCGCCAATCGTCTCCGCGAGGGGCCGCATGGCAGCATGTGGGCTGCCCATACAGACAGTGACGGTGCTATCACGGGCTGGGAGGAGCGTGGCCCGGATTGGCGTGGCTTCGCCGCCGGTGGCGCCAAGGTGCTGTTTCGCCTCGGACGGCCGGACGCGCTGCGGCTGTGCGTGACGGAGGCGGCAATCGACGCCCTGAGTCTGGCGGCCATCGAGGAGATGCGGGCCGGTTCGGTCTATCTCAGCGCCGGAGGTGGCTGGTCGCCGGCAACGGCAGAAGCACTACGCCTGCTCGCCGCGCGTCCCGGCGCGGAACTCGTCGCGGCGACTGACGCGAACAAGCAGGGCAACGTGTTTGCCGAGCGCCTCTATGAGATCGCTGAAGAAGCAGGCGCTGCCTGGTCACGCCTCCTGCCTCCGCTTGATGATTGGAACGATGCTCTGCGCGCGCGCACCAAGGAGCGAGAAGCCGAGGAGAATGAGGAAGGATAGGTCTGCCGCATGCCCGCCGGCCGCGATCAAGGGTGAAGCTGCGCCCGGCATGCGCCGGCCCTTGACCCGGCCGAACGGAGAGGCGGCCCGCCCGAAGGTGTGTTCAACGCCTGAGGGAAGGACAAGACAATGGAAATGGCGGAGAGGCTGGGTGCGATCCTGCGCGCCCTTCAGATCACCGAGATCGAATATTCGCTCAGTGGTGGTGGCGATTCTGGTGAAACGACACTTGAACGCGTCACCTACAGTGGTGACCCGCTGGCGCATGATCTGCCGGATATACCCATCTTTATCAGCGACCGCGGCGAAATCCGGCACTTGCCGGAACTGCTTGAAAACATCGTCGCCGATGCGCCCGAGGGCGACTGGGTCAATAATGAGGGCGGATACGGCACCGTCTATATCCGTCCTTTCGAGGACGAGGAAGGGCTGACCATCGAGTGCGATATATCCTATCGCGAAGACGGTGATTATGGCGATGACGACGAAGACGAGTTTGTCGATGATGATCCGATCGACGGTGAGGACGATGGTCCACTCGCCCTCGCGGTTGAGGTTCTGGTCGGGGAGGTTGCGCCATGAGCAGCCGATCCTGGTCCCAGCTGAAGACCATCGCCATCAGCCAGCTCGTCGCTGCCTGTCCCTGGATCAGGGAACGCCCGACCCAATTTTCGGCCTTTTCCATTATCGTGGCGCTGGCAGAGGTCAGGATGACGGTCCGCGCCATCGAGGGGCGTCTGGATGCCGATGTCCGCACAACACCATCAGTAAAAAAAGATCCGCTCGCCGCCGAGCTGGTCCAAATGATCGCGGACAATGCAACGAGTCATGCATCTTCCGCACGGCCCGAAAGCAGTCCCGCCTTCGGTGACTGGGCTGAAGATCACGGGTTTTCGGATATGGGCGTTGCGCTCCTGTCGAGCAACGCCAACTGGCAGGATCTGACGGCGGCCGCCGGGATCATTGCAACGGCGATCAAGGCCCTTTCGGAACGCGCCCGTACGCTCGCACAGACCCACATGGGCACCATACTGGCGCGCGATCTGCCCGATGGCGTTTTCCTGCGTCATGGTCTCAACGCGGTCGCCGCCTGGCTGCTGGCTCCCGAAACGAGCGGCCGGGAGGAGCGTGCCGTAGTGCTCACGCGCCGTCGGCAGGCGATGTCCGTTTACGGCGCGTTGTCCTGCGCTCTGCGCGAGGAGGACGTCACCGGCATTATCGACGCCGGGCTTCCTCTTGCCGCCGTTCTCATGGAACGCCATGGTTTGAACGCCGCCGAATTGCGCTCCTTGCGCAACGGACGCCACCTTCGCCACTCGATCGAGAACCCGACCGATTTCCATGTCGCCATCGAGGAACTCAAGACCCATGAAACGCCGCTTCATGAATGGCCGGGCGGAGGAAGGCCTGAAGAAGCCGATGCATGGGCAGGCTCGCCCTGGGTGAAAGAACCCCGCCAGCATGTCGTGAGGCCCGATTATTTCGGGTTCTACAAGGATGGCATAACCGACGCCATCAACGCCATGCGCGAAGACTTGCTTCGGCCGATGGTCGCCGAGCGCATCCGCCTCGGAGGTTTCGCGCCATCACGCCAGGTGGTCTCCTTCGCCAGGAGCATCGAGATCGACGTCAGAAAAGGTGGCGGGCTGGTGCGCCAGCGAATGATCGCTGCGCTGCGGCATGCGATCATCGGACCGCGCAAGCCGAAAGCATTCCAGGAAGCTGTCGGCCTGTGGCATCGCCGCGTCGCGACGCTCTCGGCCCTGCGCCATGAACACACTGCCGAGCGGCCGGGCTGGCCGGAATTGTGCGCGCCCTGGCGCTCTGCCTGCGGCAGCCATGAACTCGTTGTCCTGTCGTCGGCGGCGGATCTGGTCGAAGAGGGTCGTTTGCTCGACCACTGCGTCGGTGGCTATTACGCAATCTGCCGTCGCGGAGATACGCAAATCCTGTCATTGCGGGAAAACGGCAAGCGGATAGCGACGCTGGAACTGACGCTCGGCCCAGACCTCGGCGTATTGGCGCTCGCGGTCGGCCAGTTCAAGGCCTACCGCAATTCGACGCCGCCGGCCCATCTTCCTGATCCGCTGCGTGCTTTTCTGCGGGATGTGCGCAATGGCGACCATCCGGTCAATGCCGCCCGCCTCGCCCACTATCGCAAGAAGATGCGTGACGTCTGGGACGGGACCTGGAACAGCGAGGCGCTGTCGCTCGATCACGCCCGGAAAGCCTTTCCGTTCTATCTGCCGCTTCTCCCACGCGGGACACCGGCGGATTTCGACGCTTGGTGCGCGGCGTCGGGATTACCGGCGGCCTTTGACGCGACGCTCGCTCAGCTCGACGCCTCCTCGCGCTGATCGCACCACAACCAGTTCCCGTTCCAAACATCACCATGAAGGAGAGCAGATCATGCATCCCTACGATCACGCGCGTTCGTCAGCCCGCATCCACGGCGGCGTCTGGCAGGACTATTTCGAACTGCACAGCTGGTTCGACGCCAGCAAGTCGCTTTTGTGCAGGTTTACCCATCGTGCGCTACGCCATCACCTCGAAGGCGTCGCCGAGGCGACAGCACATTTCGGGGCCGATATCCGCAATTCCGATGCCGTCGACGTCGACACCATGACGCTTGGTGTCCAGCACCTGGAAGAAGACTGTCCACGCATTATTTCCGCGTGTGACTGGCTCGTCGGCTTCGACGCGCCTGACTGGCTGCCTGCCTCGCTGCCGGACGTGGAAGATCTGGCCCAGGCGAGCGTCATGCGTTTTGGTGGTGAGGCTGAAGATTTCCTGCCGCTTCATCGCTGGTTCCTGGCGACAGCGCCCTGGAGTGAAGACACGGCGCATCTGATGTTTCGCCATCACGCTTTCGGTGTTTTCGAGGCGGAGGTGAGGTTCGGACCCCTCATCCACCATGGCGCCGGGTGGGTGACCCCGACGCGTATAGTCGCCGAACGCCATGTTCAGGAAGTCCTTGGACGCGTTCCGCCGGCGACGGAGTTCCTGCGCCGGATCAAGGGCGAGCGCTGGATGCTGCAGGCGACCTCGCCGCGCAAGCTCGGGCTCGATGCCCCGATCACCCTAGACGTCATGGAGAAGACCCATGTCGTCGCTTGATGTTCGCCGGTTCATCGTCATCTCCACCGGCCATGTCACCGAGGCGACGGCAAAGCTTCTCGATGGTGTCCCGGTCGACCAATGGCCGTGCCTTGGTGGCCGATACGGCGATTATGGCTGGTTCGTCTATGCCCATGACGAGAATTGCGGAACCGGCAAGGACCGGATTCCGGATGATCTGTACGCCGTCATGATCTGGGCTCGAAAGAAGCGCTGCGATTATGTCCTGCTGGACTGCGACGGCGACCAGATCGACGCACTGCCCCACCACGACTGGTAGCGCCTGCCCGCTCTGCGGAAGGGGGAAAGAAGAGGGAAAGAAGAAAAGGAGGAAGAAAGCCCGGCTGCCGCATGCCCGCCGTCCGCGTCAAGGGTAGAGCTTCGCCCGGCCAAAGCCGGCCCTTGACCCGCCCGGGCGGAGAGGCGGCTGCGGGGGAGGGGTCAGAAGGGTTGGAGATGATGGTGGTCCGCAAGGGATGAGCCGCGTGTCCCACCCGACGAGGCCAGAAGGAGCCCATCCATGACCCCAGCTTCTCCAATCCGCAAGATCTATCAGGGCGTCGCCAATCGCCGGCAGATGTTCCGCATGTTCGATCGCCATGGCCAGCGACCCAATCGCTGGGAGAGTGATGATAGCGCCCTCTTCCGTGGTGAATGGTTCGAGATCGCCAAGGTCGAGCACGATTACATGCTCGACATCCTGCCGCCGCTCTGGATGCGCGGGGAAATGTTTGCGATGCGTGAATTCCTCACCGAAACGATCACCAGCATCTTCTACACGCTGCGGATCGACGGAAAGGTCCGCTATTTCCACGGCTATTGCGACCTGACTGACCTGCGCTCACCGGTGGCAATGCGCGACGCGATCGTCGAGCGGGAGAGCTGGCCGGTGAAGGCGATGACGCATGAGGAGCGCCTTGAGCACATCTGGAGCGCCACACATGATGAATATCGTGGCTTTGCGGGTGACCGTTGGCATCCCCAATTTCGTGGCAAGCGCACGGTGCTGGTCTACGGCCGTCGAGGCGGCACCGTCCTCAAGCTTCTGGAAGAACTCACTGAAGACGAGATCCAGGCCAAGCTGCCGGTTCACCTGCGGCATTTGCCCGAGCGGCGCGCGGCGTGACCGGGGGAGGCTGTCATGTTCACCTTCCCGATTCTTGCGGTCCGCAAGGTTATCGCGCGAGGAATTGCCGATGCCGCTGCCAATGACGGTTTCCGCAATCCCTTTTACGGCTCTCGCCCCGGTAAGGGCGAAAAGCCCGGATTGTGGCTCGTCGGGGACGAAGGCGTCTACCTCATGTCCAACGGTAAGCTGGTTGACGGGCAGCAGGCGCTCGTCATCTATTCCGAGCAATGCCATCCCAAGGGCGATATCGACTGGTGGGACTACAAGCGTCGCCATTTTGGCGGTGACGACGGCATCGAGTTTATCGAAGCCGAGCGGCTGATCCCGCTCTTTGACCGCAATATGCGGGCGACCCACCTCAACATCCAGCTTAGCGAGACCGAAGTCGCGCTCACGCTGATCGTCCGTTGAACCCTCTCAAACGCCGTTGTCGAGCCTCTGGCAGATTCGCTCTGCCAGAACCTTCTGCGCATTTCCACATAAGGAGAAACACCCATGTCCCACGACGATCCGTTCTCGCTCTCGCCTCTAGGTAATTCGACGCTTTCATCGAGCTTTGGTCTCGGCACCGCGGCCTTTGGCGATGACTTTGCGGCAAACGACTTCGATGACGACCCTCCGCCGGCCGGGCCCTCGCCTGCAATGCAGACACCATCCTCTCCGCCGCCGACCGCACCATTGTCGCCAGGTGCTAATTTCTATCTTTCCGGAAGCCGTGGTCTCGCCCGCGGCTGGAAGCAAAGGGCGCGGGACAACATCGCCGCCATCCGGCTCGCAGCCGAGATCGAGGCCGAGGAGCGTCACGCCACGAGCAACGAGCAGGACAAATTGATCCGCTTCACCGGCTTTGGCGCTTCCGACCTTGCCAACGGCGTATTCCGTCGCCCAGGCGAGGTCGAATTCCGAACGGGCTGGAACGAGATCGGTATGGCGCTGGAGGATGCGGTTGCGGAGGCGGACTATGCATCCCTTGCCCGCTGCACCCAATATGCTCATTTTACCCCGGAGTTTATCGTTCGGGCGATATGGGCAGGGCTTCAGCGCCTCGGCTGGCGCGGCGGCCGGGTCCTCGAGCCAGGGATCGGTACAGGGTTGTTTCCGGCGCTCATGCCGGAACGCCTGCGTGCGGTATCGCAGGTCACCGGAATCGAGCTCGATCCGGTCACGGCGCGTATCGCCCGGCTGTTGCAGCCACGGGCGCGGATCGTCACCGGAGACTTCGCCCGGACCGACCTTCCGGCAAGTTTCGATCTCGTCGTCGGCAATCCGCCATTCTCGGATCGCACCGTCCGATCCGACCGGGCATATCGCTCGATGAAGCTGGTGCTGCATGATTATTTCATCGCGCGGTCGATCGATCTCTTGAAGCCGGGGGCGCTGGCCGCCTTCGTCACAAGTTCCGGCACGATGGACAAGGCCGATTGCTTGGCGCGCGAGCATATCGCAAAATCGGCCGACCTCATCGCCGCGATCCGTCTGCCTGAAGGAAGTTTTCGTTCAGACGCCGGCACCGATGTGGTCGTCGACATCCTGTTCTTCCGCAAACGCAAGGCGGGCGAGCCGGAGGGCGATCAGGCCTGGCTCGACATAGACGAAATCCGCCCAGCGATAGAAGACGAAGGCGCTATCCGCATCAATCGCTGGTTCGCGCGCCATCCGGCCTTCGTGCTCGGTACGCATGCCCTTACTTCCGGCCCGTTCGGCGAGACCTATACATGTCTGCCTCGCAAGGACCGGGATCTCGTTTCTACGCTCGCCGCCGCCATCAATCTTCTTCCGGAAGCTCTATACGACGGCGAGCCCACCGAAATCGATCTGGAGCTTGAGGATGAAGTCGAGGGCACACCTGTCAATTTGCCGTTGAAACGCCATGTCCGTGAAGGCAGCTTCTTCTTTGACCAGGCCCGCGGGCTGATGCAGATTCTCGATGGCGAGCCCGTCGCGGTGAAGGTCCGGAAGGGGCGCAGCGGCGACGGCATCCCCGAAAAGCATGTCCACATCATCCGCAAGCTGATCCCAATTCGCGATGCTGTGCGTGAAGTCCTCAAGGCGCAGGAACTGGATCGGCCGTGGAAAGATCTCCAGGTCAGGCTGCGTATCGCCTGGTCGAGTTTTGTCCGCGACTTCGGGCCGATCAATCACACGACGGTTTCGATCACGGAAGCCCCGGATGGTGAGACCCGCGAGAATCATCGACGTCCCAACCTGCAGCCGTTCCTCGATGATCCCGATTGCTGGCTGGTGGCGTCGATCGAGGATTATGATCTCGATACCGACACATCGCGTCCCGGCCCGATCTTCACGGAGCGCGTAATTTCTCCTCCGGCCGCACCGATTATCAACAGCGCCACCGACGCGCTCGCGGTCGTCCTCAACGAACGCGGTCGAGTCGATATCGATCACATCGCCGAACTTCTGCATCGTGACCCGAAAGATGTCGTCGCAGAGCTGGGCAGCGCCATTTTCCGGAATCCGGCCGATGGCTCATGGCAGATGGCCGATGCCTATCTGTCCGGCCGTGTCCGCGACAAGCTGAAGGCAGCAGAGGCCGCGGCGGCGCTCGATCCCGCCTATCAGCGCAACGTCTCGGCGCTGCAAGGTGTCCAGCCTGCCGACCTTCGTCCTTCCGACATCACCGCGCGTCTCGGAGCGCCATGGATACCGGCGGCCGATGTCGTCGCCTTTGTCAAAGAGACGATGAACGCCGATATCAAGATCCATCACATGCCGGAACTGGCGTCGTGGACGGTCGATGCGCGGCAACTCGGCTATCTGGCGGCCGGCACCTCCGAATGGGGAACGGATCGTCGCCATGCCGGCGAATTGCTGGCGGACGCGCTGAATAGCCGCGTGCCGCAGATCTTCGACACGATCAAGGATGGCGACAGCGAGAAGCGCGTTCTTAACGTCGTGGACACCGAGGCGGCCAAGGAGAAGCTCTACAAGATCAAGACCGCTTTCCAGAACTGGATCTGGTCCGATCCCGATCGGACCGACAGACTGGCGCGGGTCTATAATGACCGCTTCAACAACATCACCCCTCGAAAATTCGACGGGTCCCATCTCCAGCTTCCAGGCGCCTCCGGCGCCTTTGTTCTTTATGGTCATCAGAAACGCGGCATCTGGCGCATCATCTCGGATGGCGCGACCTATCTTGCCCATGCTGTTGGCGCCGGCAAGACGATGACCATGGCAGCCGCCATCATGGAACAGCGCCGTCTCGGCCTGATCTCCAAGGCGATGCTCACCGTCCCCGGTCACTGCCTGGGGCAGGTCGCGCGCGAATTCCTCGCGCTTTATCCCAATGCCCGCATCCTTGTCGCCGATGAGACGAATTTCACCAAAGACAAGCGCGCCCGGTTTCTGTCGCGCGCGGCGACTGCGACGTGGGACGCCATCATCATCACCCATTCAGCCTTCCGCTTCATCGGCGTTCCCTCCGCCTTCGAGCAGCAGATGATCCATGACGAGCTGGAACTCTACGAAAGCCTCCAGCTGAAGGTCGAGGATGAGGATCGTGTTTCGCGCAAGCGCCTCGAGCGGCTGAAGGAGGGGTTGCAGGAACGGCTGGAGGGACTCTCGACCCGAAAGGATGATCTGTTGACCATCGCCGAGATCGGCGTCGATCAGGTCATTGTTGACGAGGCCCAGGAGTTCCGCAAGCTCAGCTTCGCCACCAATATGTCAACACTCAAGGGGGTCGATCCGAACGGCTCGCAGCGCGCCTGGGATCTCTACGTTAAATCGCGCTTCATCGAGACGAAGAACCCGGGCCGGGCGCTTGTCCTGGCTTCCGGGACGCCAATCACCAATACGCTCGGCGAGATGTTCACGGTGCAGCGGCTCATGGATCATGCCGCCCTGATGGAGCGCGGTCTGCACGAGTTCGACGCCTGGGCCTCGACTTTCGGTGATACGACTACCGAACTGGAGCTCCAGCCCTCGGGCAAATACAAGCCGGTTTCCCGTTTCGCCAGCTTCGTCAACGTTCCCGAACTGATCGCGATGTTCCGGTCCTTCGCGGATGTCGTAATGCCGGTGGATCTGGCAGAATATGTGAAGGTGCCGGCGATCGCGACCGGCAAGCGCCAGATCATCACCTCGAAGCCGACACAGGCTTTCAAGCACTACCAAATGGTACTGGATGCGCGCATCAAGGCCATCGAGGAACGCAAAGGGCCGGCCGAGCCCGGTGACGATATCCTGCTCTCCGTCATCACCGATGGCCGCCATGCAGCGATCGACCTGCGCCTGGTCGAGGCCGACAATAATAACGAACCGGCCAACAAGCTCAACAATCTCATCTCGAACGCCTACCGGATTTGGCGGGAAACGGCTGACAACACCTATGCTCGCCCGGACGGCAAGCCATTTGAGCTGACAGGCGCAGCGCAAATGATCTTTTCCGATCTCGGCACGATCAATGTCGAGAAGACGCGCGGCTTCTCGGCCTATCGCTGGATTCGCGAAGAACTGATCCGGCTCGGCGTACCGCCGTCCGAAATCGCCTTCATGCAGGACTACAAGAAGTCGGACGCCAAGCAGCGGCTGTTCGGCGACGTTCGCGCCGGCAAGATCCGCTTCCTGATCGGCAGTTCCGAAACGATGGGCACCGGCGTCAATGCCCAGCTTCGCCTGAAGGCGCTGCATCATCTCGACGTGCCCTGGTTGCCTTCACAGATCGAGCAGCGCGAGGGTCGGATTGTACGGCAAGGCAATCAGCATGAAGTGGTCGATATCTTCGCCTATGCCACCGAAGGCTCGCTCGACGCCACCATGTGGCAAAACAACGAGCGCAAGGCCCGGTTCATTGCGGCAGCACTCTCCGGGGACACCTCGATCCGGCGGCTCGAGGACATGGGCGAAGGCCAGGCCAATCAGTTCGCCATGGCCAAGGCCATTGCATCGGGCGATCAGCGCCTGATGCAAAAGGCGGGGCTTGAAGCCGATATCGCTCGGCTGGAGCGTCTGCGGGCCGCCCATATCGATGATCAGCATGCTGTTCGCAGGCAGCTTCGCGACGCCGAGCGCGACATTGAATATGCCGCGCGGCGGATTTCTGAGATCGGTCAGGACATCGAGCGTCTGGTTCTAACCGGCGGAGATCCATTCTCCATGATTGTGG
Organism: Aquamicrobium sp. NLF2-7; assembly: GCF_022359935.1. Lineage (NCBI taxonomy): Bacteria > Pseudomonadati > Pseudomonadota > Alphaproteobacteria > Hyphomicrobiales > Phyllobacteriaceae > Aquamicrobium > Aquamicrobium sp. NLF2-7. Next base: position 54,761 of record NZ_JAKSED010000005.1, read on the forward strand.
GAGGCAAGCGCCACGATGAACGCAAGAAAGCGGGGAGGGCGCTCATGAAGGAAATCCTCACCCTCGTGCAACTTCAGCAAGAAGGCGAGTGCATCATCGCCTCGATCGGCGGCTTCGAGCTTGAATATTCCGGCGAACGCTTCGGCAAGGACGGTTATCGCTATTCCACAATGCTGCTCCGGACCGGCGTGGAACACGAGATCGAGCTTGCGATCACCGTCACGCCGCTCGGCGCGATCTCCCGGATCGAGCGGGCCTTGTCCGGCTTCGAGGACGAACAGGAACGCTATCGTCAGCGACTGGCCGATGCGCGCCGCCGACTGACATCCTATCAGTCGCGGGGCGAAGGCGGCGCGTTCGCCTTTGCCGACGAACTGGAGGAAAAGCGCCGACAACTTGCTGAGGTCGAGGAAGCTCTGGCGAAGGACCTCGAAAGCCCTGACGAGGCCCCCGCAATCGCGGCCTAACCAGGCCGCGTCTCCCGGCAACCCCTCGACAAGCTTAAGACGATGATTGAGCGGCCGAAGCAACTGGCTTGTCGAGCCACTTGGCTCGATCAGCTCCCCCAGGAAAGGAGGAAGTCGCGAAAAGCCCATTTGCTTCTATCTGAAAAGCCCAGCGGCTTCAGCCTTGCCGGCCATTATTCGCCGATCGACAGGCCGCCTTTCCCTCTTTTCTTGGCGCGATACATGGCTGTGTCCGCCGCACGAAGAAGCGCTTCGAAGGTTGTGCCCTGTTGGGGATAGAGCGCAACACCGATGGATGCGGAGCATGAGATCGACTGGTTCTCTATCTCGAAGGGCCGGCCGACCAGTTCGGAAATGCGGGAAAAAATCGCTGCCGCGTCGATCGGCCGATGGGGATCGTCGATACAAATGACGAACTCATCGCCACCGATGCGGCCACAGATATCCGAGTCCCGAGTGCCGGCACGGAGCCGCTCGGCTACGTTCCGCAAAAGCTCGTCGCCGACGCTATGGCCATGTGTATCATTCACGCGCTTGAAATCGTCGAGATCGATGAACGCCAGCGCCAGGCGCCCTTCAAGGCCTCGGTGGGAGAGCCGTTTTTCGACCCGCGATAGTGTAAAATAGCGGTTAGGGAAAAATTGAATAAACTTGATGATTTATAGAGAGCCAGTGGAGCGGATCGCCGATCCAGTAATGTCAATCTGCGCGGCGGAAACTGAGGTCGAGCTGCGGCGGGTTGTCCAACGAAGCATCGAACGTTTCGGTTTCCAGAGCTACAATCTTTCGTTCCGCAAGAAGGACCGGCGCGAGTTTATGTCGGAGCCCACCCTCACCAATTGGAGCGGCGCGGATCTGGCGCGGTACGCCGATGAGGGGTGGGTGGAGAAAGACCCCTTGCTTGAGATGGCGGTTGGGCGGGCCGGGCGGCCAATGGTCTGGACCCCTGCGCAATGGGCGTCTTCCGTTCATTCGACCTATGGCGAGTATATCGCCAGCACCGGAATTATCAGCGGGGCGACCGCGGCGTTGGATGAGCGTCCGGGAAGCCTGAGCGCGATGACGGCCCTGTCATTCGCGGATGCTTCCAGGAGCCGGAGCGACGCCTATGCCATCCAGATAATCGGCCAGGTCGCGGTCACCCGCGCAGCGGTCCTGGGTATTCCGGGGGCGGACGTCATCGGAGCCTCGTATCTGAACCGGTTGTCGTCGCGGCAGATGGAGATACTGGGGTGGATCGCGCAAGGAAAATCCAACGCCGACATAGCCATCATTGTCGGTTCAGCCAAGCGAACTGTCGATTATCACGTCTCGGAAATTCTGAGAAAGCTGGAAGTCGCCAGCAAGGCGCAAGCGGCAGCCATCTATTCCAGTCAGTGAGGCGGCGAAGCTCGGCCCGTGATCGGACGTCCTGTCAGTGCGCTTGCGGCTCTTGCCGCTCGCTTTGCTGTCGCAATTGTCCGCTCGTGTGGTGTGCGACTTTTAACGCCAGCCTTTTTGGGTGTTATCGCGAAAGCCTGTTTTCGTCATCGATCAGGGTCAGGCGGCAGGGCGCGGAGCTGCTCCATTGCCATAGGACGAGGTTGAGATCGTCAGCCGTTGCACCCGCAGCAAAGCTGCGAACCAACAGACCATGATAGCCGGCTGCTGCAAGCCGTCGGGCAAAAGCCTGCGTGACTGCCTCGCCACTTGTCTTCATCTGATCGCGCCAGGTTGAATCGCTCAGCGCCGGCATCGTCATTCCTTCAGCCCGCATCGCCGCCTCGTCACGGCAGTCGAACACGTTTTTTATGCTCGCGTCATAGCAAACCAGCGTTGTGGGTTGCAGGCTGCCGGCCTGATTGGCTTCGCGCAGTGCCGTCATGACGGACAAGGACATATAGAGCGCTGGCGTTCCCTTGCGATTGAAGCGTCCGCCATAGAGCTGCGCGCCGCGGCCCGACATCGGCTCGCTGGCGAAGATCGGGTTGAGCGCCCGGTAGAGTTGTCCCTCGTATCGCACCCGTGGCCTATGCGTGCACGCCGGCGTCGACCGCGTCAATATAATCGAGCACCTCGTCGGCACGGCCGTCACGGACCAGCTGCATGGCGGTCATGCCCGAAAAACCCGGCAGAGGTTCGGATCGATACCATGCGTAAGCCATCAGTGCCGAGCCAAACCGGGGCTCGACCTTATTGACGATCTCGGTCATCTCGCGCAGCCGACGCTGTGTCTTGTCCGAGCTGATACGATCCTTGCGCTGGATCGCATCCTTGCCAAGTCCGGCCGTCCGCGCAATTTCCTCGCTCGTCGTCCGCAAAGCGGCAGCGATCTTGCGTGGCGAAAAAAGACCATCGTCAGCATATTGGGCAAGTCCCATGGCGCTTACCTCCAATTCCGCACATCCAATATGACGCAATATAGCGTCAGAATGATCGGCATTCAAGATGGAATAGAGAGAGGCTGGGAGGAAACGGAAGAAGCAAGCCCGCTCGCAGAGCGGGTAGGCCGCTGACGCTGGTGCTCAATCGCCGCCATCGCGATCCCGGCCCGTCGTCCTGCGCAGGGCTTTAAGCCCCGCTCGGCCAGCCGGGCAGGGATGCTCGCCCGCAATTGCCCCGGCCTGCCCGCTCCGCGGGCCGGGGGATGTCTTCGAGAAGAAGACGAAAAAGGACCGGCGCGGTGCCGGTTCGTCAAGAGGAGCATCCCCATGGAAATCAAGCTGATTGATCCGCGTTCGCTCGTGGAGAATCCCGACAGGGCCCGCCGCACCAAATCGAGTCCGCAATCGGACGCGCTGTTGCTGGCGACGATCCGGGCCGTTGGCATTGTGCAGCCGCCGGTCGTGGCGCCACAGACTGATGGCGGCAATGGTTATGTCATCCACTCTGGCCATCGCCGTATCAGGCAGGCGATCGTCGCGGGTCTGGAAGAGATCGCGGTTCTGGTCGGCGAGCCCGCCGAGGACGGCGGCGCCCTGCGCTCGATGGTCGAGAATATCGCTCGCGAGAACCTCAATCCTGTCGACCAGTGGCGCGCTATCGAACGGCTCGTCGCTCTTGGCTGGACCGAAGAGGCGATTGCCGTCGCGCTCGCTCTGCCGATCCGCCAGATCAGAAAGCTGCGCCTGCTCGCCAATGTGCTGCCTGCCATGCTCGATCACATGGCCAAAGGCGACATGCCCAATGAGGGGCAATTGCGAACCATCGCATCGGCGGCCCTCGATGAGCAGAAAGAGGTCTGGAAAAAACACAAGCCTTCGAAGGCCGACCCGCAGGTATCGTGGTGGAGCGTTGCGCAGGGCCTTCAGAAAACGCGCATGTATGCCCGCGATGCGAGCTTCGACGATGACCTGGCGCAGGCCTATGGCATCGCCTGGGTGGAAGACCTTTTCGCGCCGGCAGATGAGGACAGCCGCTATACGACCGACGTCGAGGCGTTTCTCGGAGCTCAGCAGGAGTGGATGACGGCTAATCTGCCCAAACGAGGGTCCATTGTGGAGGCCGGCCAATGGGGCGAGCCGAAGCTGCCCCCCAAAGCCGAGCGTGTCTACGGCAAAGCGAGCAAATCTGACCACACCGCGATGTATCTCGACCGCGACGGCAAGGTGCAGTCGGTGGCTTACCGCATGCCCGAAGCCAAAAAGCCCAGGGGCGGGAAGGATGCGCATCCCGGCTCCGATGATGGTGCACCGATCGTCAACACCCGACCCGACGTCACCCGGAAGGGCATGGAGATGATTGGCGACCTGCGCACTGACGCCTTGCACGAGGCGCTGTCTCGCGCCCCGATCGAGGACGACACGCTGATGGCGCTGCTGGTTCTGGCTTTTGCCGGCCAGAACGTTTCCGTCGCGTCTGGAAAGCGTGACGTCTCCTTTTACGGTGCCGTTGGTCTTGGTGAACATGCCGCGCGCCTCTTCGATCAGGATGGCAAGCTCGAATTCGACATGGAGACGCTGCGGATCGCCGTGCGCTCCCTGCTGGTTGACGTCCTGTCGTGTCGCGAAAACCGATCGGACAGCGGCGTCGTCGCCCGGGTCGCCGGAAATATCATCGGCGCCGACAACTTCTTGCCGAATATGGGCACGGACGAATTCCTGTCGTGCCTCTCGCGTCCGGCTCTGGAAGCCTCGTGCAAGGGCACGTCGATCCTGCCGCGCCAGCGGGTGAAGGACACGCGGGCAGCTCTCGTCGAGCATTTCCAGGCGGAACGCTTCGTTCATCAGGCAGCGCTGTTTGCACCCGATCCGGAAAAGCTCTCGGCCTGGCTCAGGAAGAACGAAGTCGCGGAAGAGCCCGAGGACGAGGGCGCGTCCGAGCACGCTGCGCTCGAAGACGATACCAGCGGCGAGCCGGTTCATGGCCACAATGCTGATGACTACGAAGAAGGTTTCCGCGAAGCCGCCGAATAGCCGCACCTGTTTCTTTTTCCTTCGTACCGCTGCCGCCGGTTTACCACCGGCGGCGGCTTCGTTTTCCCTTCAATATCCGGAGGACATCATGTCCGCACACTCGATCTTTGAAGACGCTCCCATCGGATCCATCGTTGCCTGGAGCGACGGAACCCCGCGTCCCCCCGAACGGTTCACCAGGAAACTCGCCGCCTGGAGGAACAACAACAGCAAAGGCCGGTTGATCCGGAAAGAACCCCCGCGGAGCCGTCCGACCTACTCGCCGCCGGCGGGCTTTACGTTGCATGAGGCAGATTTCGGGTCTGGCGGGGTCATCGCAATCCGCGTTCATCGCAGCTTCTCGGTAGACACCACGCTGCAATTTACCGTGGTGGAACGGCCCGTACCCGGCTCTGTTCGCGTCTTCGACCGGGCCGGTGACAATGCCGAACTCGTGCATCTCGCACCGCACCGCGCGGCGGCCGAGGAATGGCTTTCGCGCCATGGCTATCCCAATGCCGTGCTGGACGACGTTACAGCGGACGCGGTCGCCGCCGATGTTGTCGAGGGGAGGGTGGCATGAGCGTTCACTCTTCCTCGAGCGCCAAACCTGATGCTACCCCCGGTTCGCCAGGGGTTTTGTTTGGCCGCAGCGCCGACGGGCTTTTGGTGGCGCTGGTCGGTGAGACCGCCTTCGCCATGGTCCCGGGCCGCGAAGGCAAATACTTCCTTGCCAGCGGCTGGCGCATTGGCCGTCCGATCCGGGAATGGATGCGCTCGGATTTTTATGGCCATTCCGGCGAACTGGCTGATGAAGCGGCATTCCATCTGAAGGTCCAGGAAAACGCCGAGCACCAGCGGGAAAAACGCGCCCTCGGCCGGAAGGACATCTTTTCGTCCGCCAACACGCCATGGGGGCTTTCGCAGGGAGCGACACTCTACGCCGAGGGCGTAACCGCTCACTCGACGGCGGGGCATGGTGGTTTCAAGCTTTCGGCAGAGCGGAACCGCGAGGTGCATCCCATGCTGCGCTCCGCTGGCGGCTGGTACGAAGAAGATGCCGAGTGGGCGATCGTCTCGTTCACATTTCCGCATCTCTTCACCGCATATGAGCGCCGTCACGCCGAGCGCACAATTAAGGACTCCTGGCCTGATGCGTGGGAGGAGCTGACTGGCAATACCCTGGCTCCTGGTGACTCCCGCACCAAAGATCAACGTGCCTTTGAGGTTCAGCATGCCGCCGACTGGATCGTGATCTCCGCCATCAGCTCGGAGCAAAAGAAAGGTTTCGTGGAGGTCGTCGCCACAATGGGCGGGCGGCGCGGGGAGGCGGCTGAGGAACGCCGTTTTCTCGTGCCGGAGGCAGACTACAAGATGGGCCGGTTCGGTTTCGTGATCGATCCCGCTCGGCACGCGGTTTATGACGGCCCGTCCAGTTTCATCGGCTGGCAAAGGAGGGCACCCTGATGGCTTTCCCTCTGGAACTGCAGCGGCGGCTGTTGTGCATGGAAGAAGCTCGCCGGCAGACTCAACACCAGCTCGATATAGTCGAGCGCCAGATCTGGCGGCGCATGGCTTCGCTGATCCCCACCCTCGGTCGCAAGCATTCCGGTTATCGGCATGGAAGAGCGCCCGAACCCTCCGGGTTCCTCGAGCGATATCGATCAAACCTGGCCGCACTCACTGCCGAACGCCAGCCCGAAATTGATGCCCTGTCGCGCAAGCTCGCGCGCCAGGACCGCGCCATCGCGATGCTGATCGCGCGGCTGGATCCTGTCCGGGAACTGGCGGCCTGATTTCCAGGATGCCGTCCCGTCACTATCAAAGGAGGGCAGGATGCCGCTCTATACGATCGAAACCACCTATCGTCTTCCCTGTTATCGCCAGCGCACTTTTGAGGCTCCGAGCCGCGAAGCAGCTTGTCGCCTCGCCCTCCAGGATGAGGACTGGGACAGCGACAATTGCGACTATGAGACCGTCGGCGAAACCTATATCACAGGCGTTTGGATGAGCCCGGCGGCGTATTCCGGTCCGACGATCCGCGTCCCCGATTGCTTCGATGAGACCGTGCAGCGCAAGGCCGGTATGTTCGGCGAGTTGCTTGCGCTTCTCAAGGAAAGGGCACAGTCGCTGGGTCTTTCTGGTGATGAGTGCGAAGGCTGGCTGCCGCGAGCGCTGGCCGCGATCACGCGTGCCGATGCCGTTCTCTCCGACAGGCGGGCTGAAGTGCGATGAGCAAACCGGGCGATCTTTCCGCAGGCCACTACGTCGCAACCTCGACGGTGGACAGCACGCGACGGAACCTCTTCTACATGGCTCCTGGCAAAGAGCGGCATATCGGGACCTTGGTTGGAGGCTCGCGGACCCGCATCGCACAGTTCGATGTCGACTGCGAACGCATCGTGCTTGCGCTCGCTCATTACGAGGAGGCTCTTTCCTCTACCGAAGGAGCCGTTCCCGATGGTGAGGGGGAGGCAAGATCGTGAAACGTACGGCACGTCTCCGCCCTGCTCATCCGCTTTTCGAGCATTGGACGACGAGCGAGACATCGGCAATGGCATCATCGTAACGCTTCGTCCCGGCCATTTCTTTTACGACGATTGCGGCGTCATGGGCTTCGACACGCCAGCCGAAGCGCTCGATGCTCTATTGGAAGTCTACCGCCGAGAGCAGACCGCTGCAGTCAGAACATGAGGTTCAGCTGCAATCGGTGCAACCGAACATGGCCGGATCATCCGGTGACGCGTGTGCCCTGTCCCACCTGCCAGGCGCCAGCCGGACGCTGGTGCCGGCGTCCGTCGGGGCACCGCGCGGCGGATCTCCACGTCGATCGCGAACGCGCTGCATTGGCTGCTGGCGTTCTTGAGATGTGCGAAGGTCCAAAGCGAGTAAACCGTGCAATCGGACCGATGTTGAGATAGTTTGATCGAAACCGTCGGAGGAATGGACATGGACGAGCTGACCTGGGCAGCTTTGCGGAGACTCCTGACGCTGGCTCAGAGCGACACCCACCAAGCGCGCCGGGTCGCCAATTTCCTCCTGGCGTGATGGAACGCCGAAAGCCTGGGCGGGTCTGACATTACCGATCTCTTCGCTGTCGACACCAGGATCGCCACCGATATGGCAACGGTCTTTTCCTGGCTTGCACGCCAAAGCAACGCGACGTATCCGACCGAACATCGTGCCGAGATCGAAGCGATTATCGCACAGTGGCGTCCGGAAATCTTATCGCGGTCAAGCCAGCCGGCCTGACGGCTGAGCCAACTCCTCGTACCCGAATCGGTGCGCAGTATCAGCGCTGTGAAACCGTGGGGCTGACTGTCTGCCGGTGTCCTGCACGGCGGTGCCGCATTATTGGATTGAAACCGGCATCGGCGCGGCGTCTTCATCGATGGTGAGAGAGAAGTCGATGACCTTCGATGCGGCTGAGATGCCCGTCAGGTGGGCGGCCGTTTGGATGTCGATGGCTCTGACGTCGATGAATCAAAACAAGTGCGCAGGATCAGGCAATTGGTCACCACCGCCTGTCGCTCCTTTTCCGTGTCGATATCGAGGCCGTGCCGGACCTCCCTCGGTCTGGCTGCGGTCCTGAACCGGCGGCCGTTCACTTCAAGGCCGCGTGCCGCGCCGCGTTGCGGCCGGATCGAGCCGGTCTCGACATGGCAGGCCCGCGTCCCGCGCCAGGCTCGAGAGCCCTGCTTGGCCGCAAACCTGCCATGCTCGACTTCGGCCCGACCGGACCTTGAAGCGCCCGTCATTCCGCCGGTTCTTTTGTTCCGCGCCCGAGGGAGGGCCGGCACGGAGCCGGTTCGAGCTTCGGGAACAGAAGGAAAGGACATACCATGACCAAGAAAGCCAATTCCCGCCCGAGCGCCCGCATTGTTCCTCTCCGTAAAGGAACCACCCTCGAAATGATCCGGCTCGCCTGCCCCGATGCGGCTCAGGCTTCCCTCATCTCGGAAAGCTTTGGCCTCCCGGTTCTCGACAGCGACGGTATCCGCGACCTCCACGAAAAACTCATCATCGAAACGGCTTCGGCGCTCGACGAAGGCCTTGGCGAACGGGCCATGCAGATCCACATGCAGCGCATTGTCGGATCATTCGTCGGTTCCGCCTATGGTGCGGGCCAGTTTTACAGCCGGGCGGTGACCGAAGCGCGCGACGCCACAGCAAAGGCCGCATGCGACGACCGCGACGAAGACATCGGTGGACCCGTGGGGTTCGACAGCGCCGCGCAGCGCAAGCGGGAATTCGCCGCCGATATGGCGCTCCAGGCCCATGCCCTGCGCATGGCGGCAGAAGGTGCAGTTGCTGCCTACGAACATGTCATCGGCGAGAAGTGGAAGCCCTTCGAGCGGGCCGTCGAGAACCCTGGCCAGGCCGTCGATCGCAAGGCGGCCGAGCTCCAGATGTCAGCATTTGGCTGAGCCGCTTCGGGCGGGGCCTCGGCTCCGCCCGTCGCCTCGTTAAAAAGTGCATTGACGATATATAGGAATCCTATGTAAATAAATTATGGAACCTCCTTTCGTTGCACCGCCGGTACATGCGCGCATTGCTGAAGGCCTTGAGCGGATCGCCATGGCATTGAGGGCGGACGATTGGGTACGTGCGCGCACGGCCGGTGTCACTCCGACGCAGTTGGCGATCCTGCGTCTATTGGACGGCCGTCATCGCGGATGGACAGTCAAGGACCTGTCCTTGCATCTGGGGGTATCCCAACCGACTGCTACCGATTCTATCCTCGCGCTCGAGCGTAAGGCGCTGATCGAAAAGCGCGCCGATCCCGCCGATGGCCGCGCCGTCCGCATCGTCATCACCAGTGCGGGCAGGGCTGTGGTCCGGGCCGGCCATGAGACTGCCGGCGCTGTGGATCGGGCTACCTCCGCCCTTAATGATGATGATCAGGAGCAACTTCTCGTGCAGCTCGTGTCCGTTATCCGCCAGCTTCAGGAACAGGGCACCATTCCCATTCAGCGCATGTGTGTGAGTTGCCGGTATTTCCGGCCCTATGCGCATGCCGATGCGGCGCAGCCGCATCATTGCAATTTCGTCGACGCGGCCTTCGGCCAGCAGGATCTGCGGATCGACTGCCGCGACCACGAAACCGCCGATCCTTCCGCCCGGGCTGCCACTTGGGGCGCATTTCAGAAGGATCACCACCCTCCAGGCGAATGAAGAAGGAGACGAACACATGCACCGAATACTTCTGCCGGCGGCGCTGCTCGGCGCAATGTCGGCCGTGCCGGCCCACGCCCATGAGAACACCGTGACGAGCCGGCCATCCGACGCCGTGCTGGCCTCGTTCGACATCATTGAAACCAGTATCGTCACCCATGGCGATACCGCCATTTTCACCACAAGGGTGCGTGGTGAAGCGGGGGTCGACAAGCCCGACGCCACCGGAAAGTTCGAAGGCTCGAGCGTCTATGCCTATGTCTGGCCGACCAGTCTCGACAGCGGCGATATCGGGTTCGACGCCAGTCAGGGAATCGTGGCGCTCGCCGTCACCTTCCATCCCGATTTCGACGACGCCGCCTATGGCGGAGAAAACCGCCATGTCTGGCACCCCCACTGGGTGGTGCTGGGAGAGGACGCCGCCTGCCCCGGCGGCCTCAAGGTTCACGATATTCCCGAGGGCACGACGCCAAAGGTGCCACCGACCTGGCCCAACGTGCCGCTGCTGATCGACAGCCCGGATTATCCCACAACCTTCACGGGGGACACGGTGGAAGTGAGCATTCCCGTTGCACTGATCGGTGGCATCGCCGATGCCTCGTTTGACGGTGTCACCGCCGGCCTCAAGGTCAACGCAAACCTGCACGCGCCGCTCTTGTGCGTCGACAACGTGTTCAAGGTCGCCTCGGGGGATCTCAGTCTTCCGGGCAAGGTTGCACCCGCCCATTGATCGGAATTGTCTGCGGCCATCGAAAGAAGGGCCGGTTCGTCGACTGCCATCGACGAACCGGCAGTTTCACCCCTCCAGGCATGAAGAGAAGAAACATGGGCAAAAATATCCTCATCGAGCCGACCGACGCAACAAGGCTGCTCTTGGACCAGTCGGTGACGTTCTCAGGATGTGGTACGGGGCGTGATAACCGGCCCCGACGTACATGCTGACCTGGCCCCCGGCTTCCGAAAAGGACCAACGCTGATGCTCACTCCGTCGCCCGCCCCCGAACTCGCTGTCAGCGCCTGGTTGAACACGGCAGAACCACTGACCCTTGCGGGTCTGCGCGGTCGCGTGGTGTTGCTGCACGCCTTCCAGCTTCTGTGTCCAGGCTGCGTTGCGCAATCCATCCCGCAGGTGCAACGCATCGAACGTGTCTTTTCAGGCTCCGACCTGCAAATCATCGGGCTTCACACGGTATTCGAGCATCATGATGCCATGTCGCCGGTGACGTTGCGAGCGTTCCTGCATGAATATCGCATCGTCTCCCCGGTCGGCGTCGATATGTCGGATGAACAATCTCCCATTCCGGTCACCATGCGACGCTATGGGTTTCGCGGCACCCCGTCCTCTGTACTGATCGGGCACGATGGAGCGATCCTCCACGAGACGTTCGGCGTCGAGGAGGATCTCGTCGTGGGCGCCCGGATCGCCATGGCACTGGCGAGCACAGGGACTCCATCATGACGGGCATTCCATTGCAGGCTCTGCTCGTCGGAGATGTCCGTCCCCTTGGACCGCGGGGCATTCCGAGCGGGATCGCCAAGTCGCCAATCGACCGGCCTTTGATGCTCGGCCTGCTGGGCCTTGCCGGTGACGCGCAGGGCGACACTCGGCATCACGGTGGCGCCGAAAAAGCCCTTCATCACTACGCGCTCGATCACTATCCCGCCTGGGTTGCGGATATTGGCCAGCGCGATGTTCTCGGCGCGGCCGGCGCCTTTGGCGAAAACCTCGCCACAGCTGGATTATTGGAAGATGACGTGGCCGTCGGCGACGTCTTCGCCATCGGCAGCGCCGTCATCGAGGTGAGCCAGGGCCGACAGCCCTGCTGGAAACTCAATGAACGCTTCGCTCAACCGGATATGGCGCGGCGCGTCCAGGCCAGCGGTCGCACCGGTTGGTATTATCGGGTGCTGGAGCCGGGTCAAATCGCGCCCGATAGTCGGCTCGAACGCATTCACCGTTCCGCACCGGCCTGGACCATCAGCCGCATATGGCGGGTGTTTTATGTCGACACGCTCAATCGCTCCGAACTCGAGGCGCTTGCCGAGCTGCCACAGCTGGCCGAGGGCTGGAGACGCCATGCGCGGCGGCGACTGGAAACCGGAAGGGTTGAAGACTGGACACCGAGGCTGGCCGGCGACGCACGCGCCGGCTGACCCTGACCGCGATATTGATCCAGGTTGAGGTCGCTCCCATAGCTGATCCTGCCCCTATGCCGTGGTCTTTGATCCCAGCATCGTCATTCTCCTGCCTTTGGGCTGGGCGGTCGGCACATAGGCGGCCACCGGAAGCCGGCAAATCCCGCTCTCTTGTGATGGCGTCCTGACCCGCCCCCGGATCTGCCACGATCAACCCGCAAGGGGTCCGCTACGCAAAGCGTGCGGCCGCTCTGGCTTCGCCTGACGCGGTGATCGCGCCCGGGGCCGGGCCTTTCGAGGAGCCATCGAGCGGGAATTGGCCCGCTCCCAAGATGGAGCCCTCAAATGTCGCACAACCTCGAACTCGCCCAAAAGCACGCCTGGAACCTCGCCCGCACCCTTATGACCACCGTGATCCTCTTCCGATCCGACAATGAGTACGGCGTTTATCTGAACAGTCAAGCTGTCTCACTGGCATTTCGCTGAGCTCGCCGGCTCCCGGAACAGCGTCTCGATCAGCGGACATTCCCGCCGATTGCCTTCTGTGCATTGGGCCACCACGTCCTTCAGCACTCGCTCCATGCGTTTCAGGTCGGCGATCTTTTCACGCACGTCGTCGAGATGCGCGGCGGCAACGGCGCTTGCCTCGGCGCAGGGCTGGTCGCGCTCGTCGACGAGGCGCAGCAGTTCACGGACTTCATCGAGGGAGAAGCCGAGCTCGCGCGCCCGCAAGACGAAGCGAAGCCGTCGCTCGTGGGTGCTGTCGTAGCTGCGATAGCCGCTCGCCGTGCGCGGCGGCTCCGGCAGGAGGCCGACCTTCTCGTAATAGCGGACCGTCTCCAGATTGCACCCTGTGCGCTGTGCGAGTTCGGCGCGCTTGAGGCCTTTCACGCCAGCGTGATCGCGCATCCAAAAATACCCCTTGACCCTGTAGTTGCTACAGACCGCACATTAGCGCCTGGATAGGTTTTCGACAAGAAGAGCGAGGTCGAACATGAATGCATCCCGACACGGACCAGCAGACGTTGCACCGACTGCGGCAAACCTGACGACGCCAGAGCGAAGCGAGGCCGGGCGACAGCGCCTGGTCGCCGTCGGCGGCATACTCGGCGCCATCGCCGCCTCGTCCTGTTGCATCATTCCGCTCGTCCTGTTCAGCCTCGGCATCGGCGGCGCCTGGATCGGCAATCTGACGGCGCTTGCGCCCTACAAGCCACTGTTTGTCGCCGCAACGGCGGGCATGCTCGGCTACGGCTTCTACCTTGTCTACTGGAAGCCGCGACAGGCCTGTGCCGATGGGGCTGCCTGCACGCGCGCCGTCCCCAGCCGCCTCGTTCAGATCGCGCTCTGGTTCGCGACCGTACTCGTCGCCGCTGCTTTCGCCTTCGACTACGTCGCGCCGCTGCTGCTTTCCGCCTGACACCAAGAGGAGACTACCCCATGAGGAAGAGTTTGAGCGCTTTCACTTTGATCGCGTCGGTGATGACTGCGCCTGCCGCCTTCGCCGCCGAACGCACTGTGACGTTTGCCGTCGACAACATGACCTGCGCCTCGTGCCCCTACATCGTGAAGACCACGATGGCGGCAATCCCCGGTGTCGCGAAGGTGACCGTCTCCTTCGAGGCGAAGTCCGCGACCGTGACCTTCGACGACGCTAAGACGAGCACCGATGCCATCGCAGCCGCCAGCATGAATGCTGGTTATCCGGCCCACCCGACGCAGCAAGGCAGCTAGATGACTGATCGCGCCGTAATCCGCGCAGGTGCCGTTGGCGCCGTCCTCGCCGCGATCTGCTGCGCGGCGCCGCTCCTCGCCGTCGGCCTGTCTCTGGCGGGTCTTGGCACGTGGCTGACAGGTGTGGGTGCAGTGGTGCTTCCCCTGATCGTCGCGGGCTTCGGCTTCGGCGCGTGGGGGCCCCATCATCGCCGGGCAAGAGCCACGGCCTATGAGACGAAGATTCGCAAGGAAGGCGTGAAGCCATGAACGATTGCTGTGCAACCTCCTCCCGGGACAACCCGGCCGTTTCTCAGCCCGCGACACTGGCGAGCTTTGCCGTTCGACCGGGCGTAACGTTTCCGGATTGGTCGGCGGTCACGTCACCTGTGGTCAAGAACGCTCTGCAGGCGATGGTCGGGTCCGACCACGTGCTCAATCGCTGGAGCGGTTACGATCCCGCCACCGACAGGGTGCGTGTTGCGTTGCTCCGACTCTACGCCGACCACGGGGGTGCCCCGACCATAAGCGCGCTTGCGGAGCGTACAAAACTCAGTGAGATGGTCATCCGGCCACTGCTCGACGAGCTCCGCCGGCGCGACCTCGTCGTTCTCGATGGCGAGCTGATCGTCGGCGCCTATCCGTTCAGCGATCATAACACCGGCCATCGGGTCACTCTGGACGGACGCACGCTGAATGCAATGTGCGCGGTCGACGCGCTGGGCATCGGTGCCATGACCGATCGCGACACCGCGATCGCCTCGCCCTGCGGCCATTGCGGCGCACTGATCCGGATCACCACGCAGGACCGAGGGCGGGCACTCGCCGACGTCGAGCCACAGTCGGCCGTCATGTGGCAGAGCGTCCGTTATGAAGGCGGCTGCGCCGCGAGCTCGCTCTGCGCGACGACCGCTTTTTTCTGCTCGGACGAGCATCTTTCCGCCTGGCGCGACGAACGTTCCACCGACGAGCCAGGTTCCCGGCTGTCGATCGAGGAAGGACTGGAAGCCGGCCGTGCTCTGTTCGGGCCGAGCCTCGCTGGTCTCGATGTGGCGTCGAAGAGCCTGGTGGTCGCCAACCGACCCTTGCGCACAAACGGTCGCAATGGAGGCGCTTACGATCTCGTCGTCATCGGCGCCGGCTCGGCCGGCTTCTCGGCCTCGATCACGGCCGCCGATCAGGGCGCACAGGTGGCGCTCATCGGCAGTGGCACCATCGGCGGCACCTGCGTCAATGTCGGCTGCGTGCCGTCGAAGACCCTGATCCGCGCGGCCGAGACGCTTCATAACGCTCGCGTGGCGGCACGTTTTGCCGGCATTACTGCTGAAGCCGAACTGACAGACTGGCGCGGAACCGTTCGTCAGAAGGACACGCTCGTGTCTGGGCTGCGCCAGGCCAAATACGCGGACCTGCTCCCCGCGTACAATGGTATCGCCTATCGCGACGGGCCGGCTCGCCTCCTCGACGGCGGTGTCGAAGTTGACGGCGCGCGTATTGCCGCTGGCAAGATCATTATCGCAACCGGCGCGCGGCCGGCAGTTCCTGCTATTCCTGGCCTCGAGACCGTACCGTATCTCACCAGTACGACGGCGCTCGACCTCGAGGAACTGCCGCGATCGCTGCTGGTGATCGGCGGCGGTTATATCGGCGCGGAGCTCGCCCAGATGTTCGCCCGTGCCGGCGTCAAGGTGACCCTCGTCTGCCGGTCCCGACTGCTCCCCGAGGCCGAGCCCGAGATCGGCGCGGCGCTCACGGGGTATTTCGAGGATGAAGGCATCACCGTTATCTCCGGCATCGCTTACCGCGCGATCCGCAAAACCGAGGGCCGAGCGTCACTGACCGTCACGCGTGACGGTCACGATGTCCAGATCGACGCCGATCAGGTGCTGATCACCACGGGCCGCACGCCCAACATCGAAGGCCTTGGGCTGGCCGAGCACGGGATCACCGTCTCGGCGAAGGGCGGCATCGTGGTCGACGACCGCATGCGCACGACCAAGGCTGGCGTCTATGCCGCCGGCGACGTCACCGGCCGCGACCAGTTCGTCTACATGGCCGCCTATGGCGCCAAGCTCGCCGCCAAGAACGCCCTCAATGGCGACAGCCTGCGCTACGATAACAGCGCCATGCCCGCTATCGTCTTCACCGATCCGCAGGTCGCAAGCGTAGGTCTCACCGAGGCGGCGGCGCGTGCGGC
This sequence comes from Aquamicrobium sp. NLF2-7, assembly GCF_022359935.1. Taxonomy (NCBI): domain Bacteria; kingdom Pseudomonadati; phylum Pseudomonadota; class Alphaproteobacteria; order Hyphomicrobiales; family Phyllobacteriaceae; genus Aquamicrobium; species Aquamicrobium sp. NLF2-7. The sequence goes on from NZ_JAKSED010000005.1 coordinate 70,822, forward strand.
CGGGCATGAGATCCGCGTTTCGACGATCGGTCTCGATCAGGTGCCGCGCGCACTCGCCGCCCGCGACACTCGTGGGCTTATCAAGCTCGTGGCCGATGCTGCTGGCGGTCGTTTGCTCGGCGCCCACATCCTCGCGCCGGAAGGTGCCGACAGCATTCAGACCGCGGCTCTCGCGATCCGCCAGGGTCTCACCGTCGATGACCTCGCGGACACGATCTTTCCTTACCTCACCACGGTCGAGGGGCTGAAGCTCGCAGCACTTTCGTTCGGCAAGGACATCGCCAAACTCTCCTGCTGCGCCGGGTGAGCACAATCGGCGTCAAGGGCGTTTCCTGCCGATGATCGGTATGACGTCGGCGGTGCGGTTATCGCGCCGCCGTTCCATAAGCTGGCACAGCGCGCGGACTTGACGATGCTGGGCGAGCACGGTTTCGACGGCGCGCCGCTCCTGTTCGGCCCGGGCCGTCCCCGCCGGCCGATCCGTCGCGTTGCGCCGGGCTCTCGACTCGGCAACTGCATGGCGGAAGGCTTCCAGCACCTCGGAAGCGCGGTTCGCGGTCGCGCGACTGACACCTGCCTCGATGGCCAGATTCACAACCGTCAGCCTGCCATCAGCCACGCGGGGGCACCCATAAAGGAGGCGCGCCATCGCCTCACGAAGCGCCTGTTCCGTGGCTGCACTGACCGGCTTCATGATGTGCGTTCCTTCAACGGCGCGATGAGCCTGCGTTTTCTGTCGTTGTCCAGGCGCAGCGCTTCGCGTTGCAGCGGGGAGAGACGCTTGTCGGCGAGAAGATCCTCCGCCTGTGCAATGGAGGCTTCCCATGGCGGGAGATGTCGCTCGACGAGGCAGGCGTTGGGACATCGGTCGGGCGCGCATCGCGACAGGACCGGCACCGAGGCTGAAGGTTTCTCAGACTCCCGCAGGCAGAGCGCCGTCAATGGGTCGAAGAAGCAGTCGTTCAGATATCCGACATGCAGCGTGCGCGCCAGATGCGCCAGCATCGCCTTCAGGCGCTTGCGATCGGCCAGTTGCCCCGGAAGCGGGCCGAGTTCGCGGCCGACCCGCTCCAGTTCCACGCCGACGCGCTTACCGGCGGGTCCGCCTGGACCGTGACCGCGTCGATGGTTTTCGAAGTAGTCGATGATGTCGTCGAGTTGTCCGAGCGCCAGTTCCTGTTCGACCTCCTGCCTGAAGCCGGATGCGGACGAGCCGGCATAGCCGTTGAACATGGCCACGGAGGCGTGCTTGTACTGGATTTTGCCGGCGACAACCCCGAAGGGCCGGTTCGCGATGTACCAGGCCAGCGTTCGCCTGAACTGACGGGTGTTGAAGCGCCAGACGTCTTCTCCCACTCGGGGGATCACAGGACTATCGTCCGCGCCATATCGCTCATCGAGATGTTCTCGGAATTGGTTGATCTTCTTGGCGATGAGTATCGGCGTCTCGGCATTGTTCGTCTCGCGGTCGTCAAGGGCAAGCCATAGCCGCTCTGTCCCCGCATTCCGGCGGAATCGTTCCGAAAGACGCTCGGCAACCCGGATCGCCTGGACGGCGGCCTCGATGGTGATCCATTCGACCTGTTCGCCGCGAGCGCCGCGATCCTTCCAGGTCACGCCCTCGATCGCCAGCCTTTCTGTTCGCCCGTCCCGGTCGAGATTCCGTTTCAGGCAGCCGGATCGCAGCGACTGCACCTCACCGTCGCGCATGCCCGTCAGATAGCAACACACGATATAGGCGGCCGTCTGCAGGTGCCGTTCTTCCCGCGCCAGGCTGATGGCATCGAAGCGCTCCCGCCACGGTCGCCCCGTGTCGGGATCCGGGGAGATCGGCGTGTCCATCCCGCCCACCTCGAACCCAAGCTCGTCGACAGCATCATGAACCATCGACAACAGGGCCGGATCTTTGTGGACGGTGGTGAGATGCAGCCCGCATTGCATCGTCAGGAGCTTCAGATTGATGACCTCGCCATCAAACCTGCCGCCCCGCGACAATCTGCCGGTCAGCCCCCCGATCGAAAGAGGTCTTTCCCAGACAGGAATGCCTCTTCCTTCCTCGCGACGCTTGTCGATCCAGGAGGCCAGCATTACCGCGGGCCGCGTGTGGCGGGCGCGCGAGCGTGCTGCGAACCGGCTGTTCAGTGCATCGGCTTCAGCCCGGGCAGTGAAGATGTCGTCGCAGAGGTGCTCGACATATTTCAAGGCCCATCGCAGCATTGCGCCGATGACCGGCTCCGGGATGCGCGCGGTCCGGTTTTCCGAACAGCGCGTTCCCTGGCCGGTTGCCCGATAGACCGGTCGGCCGCGCCACGGGGTGAAGGTGATGCCACCGCACGTCAGATAGGGCGCCAGGCGATGAAGCTGGACGATGGGCCTGAGGCACACACCCACGCGCCCCGGCGTGATCGGCCGCGCCCGGTGATGGGTCGCGTATGCATCGATCAAATCCTGATCGACGTTTGCCAGATCGAGCTTGCCGATCCGCGAGCGCACGAAGTCCAGGAACCGGCGCAGCGTCGCAAGCGCAGTATGGCCGGAGACTGGCCGCAACCGCGGCTCACCGTCGGCGCGCCGTTCATTCATCCAGGCATAGATGTATTCCTTCGCAAGCAACCGCTCTGCCGCGCAGGGGATCACGCCGAAGTCGACCGTTCGAAAGGCCTTTCTGGCCATGTTGAACATCGCCGGCGCCATATCCCAGACATCATCGCCGAACCGCGAGAGCGCCGCTCGGTCGGTACCATCCCTGAGAGGCATCGAAGCCAAAACGATGTCGTCATCGACCCTGAGGCGTGAGACGGCACGCTCATCGTTCAAAGGAGAGGTAGTGGTCATGAGCCGTAAGCCTCCGGCGGAAGATAGAGCAACCGCGCCGAGGATTCTGCCGCCTCAACCCGTGCGCCTCCGACGACGGAGGACGGGAACATCGGCAGAATTTGCTCCGTGATCCTGCGGTATGGCCGATCGAATTTCTCGTTCCAGTCGCCAGAAGGCAACGCCTCCCGCAGCTCGTCCATGAACGCCTGGAACGCGATCAGCGCCGGTAGTTTCCGTGCGGTAATGACCGCGTTGGAGCATTCCAGGCACCCCCAGAACGGCGTCGGACAGGCTTCGCCTTCCCGACCGAAAGGGCTGACGCGGAAGTTGCTGCACGCCGCCAGCCAAAGATCCTGCTCTCCGTCCAGGAGCGGGCCGATCTTTTCCGACGGCACCGGCAGCCCGGTCGCGTCGGCTGAGGTTCGCAGCCGGGCTTCATCCGCGGGCACAACGATCCAAGGTCGCAGAGCCGGCGCCATCGCGTCGGTCAGTGCCTCGACTATCGTCTGCTCATGCAGATGCCGAAGGGCGGGGATGTCGGCATAATGGTTGGCCGCCACCGCTACCGTGTGGCCGACGGCAAAGTTCTCCAACTGCCCTCCGGTCCGCTTATACCAGTCAGCCTTCTGGGTCTTGCGCAGCCTGGAGAGATTGAGCGCCAGCGATTTTCCGGCGTCATCGACGATTCCGTACTTCTCGACAAACGCGGCCACGCAGGTCCCCAGCTTTTTCGGCGACGACAGGCGCCCCGGCTTCCAGGTGATCCAGAGCTTGCTCGATCCAGTGTGCTGCCGAGCCTTTTCCGTCAGCTTGATCGCCAGCCGCAGGACGGCTCCGGGCGTCTCCCGTCCGCCATCGCGGACACGCAAGCGCTTCCACTGGGCATGATGCGCGCGCCGCTTTCGATACTCGATCTCGACATAACCCCGGTTGGGATTGCGCAAGCAGTCAGCCTCAAGCCCACGCAGCGCTTCGATCTCCATGCCGGTCGTCAAGGACAGCCAGACGAGGAAGCCGACGACATCGTACCGGGTCAGATGGAAGCCGGCATGCAGTTCCTCGACCGGAGGCGGCTCGAGCCCGCATCTATGAGCGTGGTAGCGCAGATTGTCGAACAGCGCGCCTTCCCCGGCGACTACTCCCGCCGTCACAATCTGTTCGACCACTAGGTCATAGCGACGGCGCAATTCTGGATCACGGCCTACATCCAGAAGTGGGGGAGGCAGAGCCTCGCCCGTCGCTATCCGGTCGCGAGCCTCGATGATCTGGCGCATCGCTGCCTGCAGCAACGTCGAGGCAATCCTCCCACTGTAGGCATCGCGCGGCTTTGAGACGCCGTGCTCGCCGTGACCGATGTATTTCAGGCGCAACAGTGTTTCGGGCGGAAGCCTTTCAGGATTGAGCTCGGCGGCGACGCGCAGCACCCCGATCAGAGCACCGAGCACATTGCGCTGATTGGGTCGCTCGCCGCCGTTCTGCTCCAGCCAGTCCTCATAGGCATTGATTACCGCCGGAGTTAAGTCGTCGAGACGACGAGGTTTTACCGACGCCCCTTCCAGGAACAGCCAGAACCGCCGCAGACGGCGGATAAAGGTGCCTGCGGTTTTCCAGAGTGGTGCCGGCCCCATCCGGTGGAGATACTCCTGCAGGAATGGCGCAACCTCATGGGTCAGCGCCGTCAGCGGCCAGGAAGACAGATTGACGTCGATCCTCCCGGCATCTTCCGTCCGAAGGACGAAGACGAGCGGATTTTGCGGATTTTCCTCTTGAGTGTCGAACAATTCGATTCCAACTGGGAAGGTGGCACGACGACCGCGTTTCATCACAGGGGTCCACCAGCATTAACGCGCAGTTCCCAGGCCTCGACCGCAGCGTCGATCATTTCCTGGCTTTCTTCCATGCAATCCAGGTAGATGTGAGTGCTTTCGATGCGGCTATGGCCCAGCAAACGCTGCAACTTCAGAAGAGGATCGCCAATCAAGCGGCGGTACGCCGCGCCGATATGGGATCGGCGTTCGTCGAGTACCCATCCGATCTGTTCACGCACGAGCAGCGACAGCATATGAACCGCAAAGGTGTGGCGCATCATGTGCGGAGTGACGTCGAGGTCGATCCCGAACCGCCTGCACCGTACGCTTGCCCTCCGGAAGACCACCTCCCAAGCGGCCGGGGGCATGGGCCGCGCCCCTTCCGCCAGCCAAAGACACAATGGTTCGGATGTTTCCGCCCATACCAAGCGGCTGCGTTCGCGCGGCGCCAGCACGTCGACACTGGCTCGAACTGTGTCCTTTTCCAGAAGGAGCCTTCCCCGATCGTGGCTGACGACACGGATCGGATGTTCGATTGACCTATTGCGCGGTTGCGAAAGGCGCATGAGGACATTGGTCCGTTCCAACGCCGCGTATTCATGCAGACGCTTCAGCACGCGCTCGGGCAAGCGGATCTCGCGCCCCTTGCTACCCTTGGCAATGGCCGGCGCCAGTCGGAAAGATCGGCTCCTCAATGCACCGACCGGCTCCGTCCTCGGGAACTCGATCCAGAGCAGACTTGCCGCTTCCTGGAGCCGCAGGCCCGTCGTGACGAGCAATTCGGCGAACAACGCATTGCGCTCGCTGTTGCGGCCCTGCCAGGTGGGATCCTCGCTCCCGTCTGGAAGACGACCACGCAAGCCGATCTCGCGAAACAGGAGATACCGATCCAGGGAAAGGAACCGGATATCGCGTGTCCGTGCGCCGCGCTCGGTGGCAACATTGGCAGCGACCGCTATGGCCCCGCCGCCGTTCGTCCGTCGCCATGATTGCCGATAGGTGAAAGGCGATTTGGCGATCATTCCCTCTTCAAGAGCCCATCGGTAAAGCTTGTCGAGCGCTGCTACCGACCGGTTCCAGCTCGCGGCCGAGATGCGCGCCGGAGGAAGCGCCAGACGTCGCGCCGCATGGAAGGCTGCGACATCGTGCCGATCAGCCGCCCAGAGGGCTCTGTTGTCTCGGCGCTCGGCAAGAAAGCGCATCCAGATCAGGATATCCCAACCATAGGCGCGCAAGCTGTTGGGCGAACGAACCCCCAACGTGGGGCAAGCTCGAAAGAACCGGTTCAGGTCGTGATCGTAGCTGTCGTCATCGCCAAGAATGAACGGCATGCCGTCCACGAGGTTCAGCTTCTCGGCGGCTGCGACTTCATCCACCGACAGCCTGTGGACGACGCCATCAACCGTAACAGACTGCCGCAGCGTCGAAAGATCCGTGAAGAAGAGCTGGGGCATCCTGTTCTCCTCGGCCGCGATTTTCCCGCCGGGACGGGCTCGAGCCCGTCCCGGCGGGAAAATCGCATCGCCTCACCTCAAGCGAAGGGGAATGTCGTCAACGTTGATCGTGTGCTGCGAACGTCACAGCGGTAAGACAGAACACAGAGTCAGGATAACGGCGTCCTTCCCGCCGATGAGATCGAGGACGCAGAAGTCGAAGCCCTCTACGAGTACGATCCTCACACGGGTAGCCGCTCGGTTCATTGAACCGAGCCTTCCCCTTCATCGTAACAAGGCGGCGCAATGCGCCGCCTTTCTTCTTCCTGTCGCCCGACTGCGGCCCCGTCCGGTTGCGGTCCTGGCGGAGCCGGACAGTCCGTGCAACGGCTGCGCCGTCCGCCGCTTCGCTCCGGCCCTGCGGGTGCGCGGCCTGCCGTGGTGCTCCGCCCTTTCTGGACCTCGTGACGGGGCCGCGATCGCCGCGGCCTCCAGACAAGGAGGTTCATGAAAATGAGCAGGAAAGAAAAGAACGCCACCCGCGTCGATATCTATGCGCGGATCACGGAGCGGATCATTGCGCAGCTCGAAGAGGGTGTTCGCCCATGGGTGCAACCCTGGCGCGCCGGCAATGCCGCCGGGCGCATCACGCGGCCGCTGCGCCACAATGGCGAACCCTATTCCGGCATGAACGTGTTGCTGCTGTGGTCGGAGGCCATGGCGCGCGGCTACGCCGCGCCGATCTGGATGACCTTCAAGCAGGCAAGGGAACTTGGCGCGCACGTCCGCAAGGGTCAAACGAGCAGCACCGTCATTTATGCCAGCCGGTTCACCAAGACTGAAACCGATGCCCGGGGCGATGAAGTCGAGCGCGATATTCCGTTCCTGCGGGCTTATGGCGTCTTCAATGTCGAACAGATCGAAGGCCTGCCCGAACACTATTACCATAGACCTGCCCCGGTCATCGACCCGGTCGAACGGATCGAGAGAGCCGATCGCTTCTTCGCCCATGCCGGGGCGAAGGTCAGACATGGTGGCTCGCGAGCGTTTTACGCCCCTTCCAGCGACCACATCCAGATGCCGCCCTTCGAGACGTTTCGGGATGCGGCTTCATATGTCGCAGTTCTAAGCCACGAGCATATCCACTGGACGGCCAAGGCCGATCGTGTTGGGCGCGATCTCACCCGCTATGCAAAGGACAAGACCGAACGGGCGCGCGAGGAACTCGTCGCTGAAATCGGGTCGGCGCTGCTGTGTGCTGATCTCGGCATTGTGCCCGAGCTCGAACCGCGACCAGACCATGCTGCCTATGTCGGCAGTTGGCTCTCGGTACTGGGAGATGACAAGCGTGCTATCTTCCAGGCTGCTGCCCATGCCCAGCGGGCCGTCAATTTCCTCCACGCGTTGCAGCCTGCCGCTTCCGAAGAGCGTGAGGCCGCGTAATGTTCAACCCACAGCATGTCGCTGGGGAAGGCATCGGCCCTTCCCCCATCCGTTTGCGTGCGCTCTCGCTTGGCGCGGGCGTTCAATCCACGACCATGGCGCGGATGGCCGCACATGGAGAAATCGGGCCCATGCCCGATTGCGCGATTTTCGCCGACACCGGCTGGGAGCCAAAGGCCGTCTACGATCACCTGGACTGGCTGATGTCGCCCAGTGTATTGCCGTTTCCCATCCATATCGTCTCGGCAGGCAATATTCGTGACCAGCTTCTTGGGGCCGGCCAAGGTAACCGTTGGGCCTCCGTTCCGGCGTTCACCAGAACGGTGACGCCGGCGGGCACCGAGATGCCGGTCTTCGATGAGGACGCCGACGGCGAGGTCATCGCCATCGGCACGCGCCGTACCACGAAAGAGACCGTGTCGATCGGCATGATCCGGCGGCAATGCACGACCGAGTTCAAGATCGTTCCGATCCGCCGCAAGGTCCGCGAGCTCGCCGGCCTGACGCGTGGATGGTCACACGGAATCTCGCGTGACGGCGAACTGCTTGCCGTCGTCGCCACTGACACGCTGATCCGCGAACGTGTGGCCGGACTATCTCGCCATGATGCGATAGAACTGTCGCGGATCTGCGCTGTCGAGCCTGGGCTCTGCCGGGTTGCCCTGCGCCTTTGGCGCATGTTTGTCTTTCCCGGTCTTTGCGCCGAACGTGGGTGCCGATGGGCCGTGAGCTATCAGGATGCCGCGCTGCATAAAGGCGATCTTTATCGTTTTGACGGCTGGATCCGGATCGGACAATCGCGCAGCGGTACGGACCCACGTTCCGGCCGGCCCGGTCGGCGCAAGGTAATATGGGGCTGGTGCGATGACCCCGAGGAACGCCGACGTCGATCACGGGGCCTCGCAGATCAGCCTGAACGCCTTGGCCTTACCGCGGGCGCTGGTCGGCTCGCCCACTTTCCCTTCTCGATCGGAGAACGTTGAACAGTTACGCAGACTGGCTCAGGCCAAGCGAAGAACCGATCAGGCAGAAGCAACCTCTCACTAGTGCGGTTCCGCCACTGAGGTGACTGCGCACAGCCGCCACCTCAAGTTGCGGTCGGGCGAACGGGCAAGGATGTCGTTGGTCGTCAATATCGAAAGAGCTGGCTGCGATGAGGCGGTCGAGCTGCTGGTTTCGAGGCGGATTTCATCGGGGTGCGGGGTAGGTGTGCGGACACCATGACCGCGTGTCCTTTTCTTCAAACGCGTGACCGGCCCTTTCTGCGGCTCGATTTGGCATGTCTGACCTGAAACCGGCTTCGCCTCGATCGTTCTCCCGCAACGGCCTGCTGCGACTTTCTTCCCCTGGCGCTGCACGCCATTCCTCGCGGTCCAAGAAAGCCGCTTCCACCCGCCCTCCATTGCATTGCGGCCTCTTCGAGGTGCGGTCCGATCGTCTCCGGTCTTTCGACTGCCATCGAGGCCGCGAAGGGCGCGGCCCGAACAAAGCGAAAAGGAACATCACCATGGCTACCATCGGCACCTTCACCAGCACCGCCAACGGCTTCACCGGCACGATCAAGACCCTTAACCTCAACGTCAAGGCGCGCATCGAACGGGTCGAGAACCCCTCCGACAAGGGCCCGCACTTCCGCCTCTACTCGGGCGCAGTGGAACTGGGCGCCGCCTGGCAGAAAACCGCCAAAGAGAGCGAGCGCGACTACCTCTCGGTCAAGCTGGACGATCCAAGCTTCCCGGCTCCCATCTACGCCACCCTGATCGAGGTGGACGGACAGGATGGCCTCCAGCTCATCTGGTCCCGGCCGAACCGAGACTGAGGCTCCCGGCCCAATCGGCCCCGCCATCGGGCGGGGCCATTTCTGCTGAGGGGAGTAGCCATTGCATCAAATACAGCAATGCTGTATATACCAACTATCACAGCAAGCTGGAGTTGCCGATGTCCGGATCAAACAGCACATTCACGACCAGCGACTTTTCCCGAAAGTCAGGCGACATCATTGCCGAGGCGCTGCGCCGCCCGGTGACGATCACCCAGCGCAATAAGCCGCGCCTGGTGATCCTCAATATCGAAGACTACGAGCGCATGCGCCGCCAGGCCGATACCAGAATGGTGGGCACGCTCGAAACCATGCCGGATGCGCTTCTGGATGAAATGGCCGAAGCCATCGAGGCCTATGCAGACGACAATGAAAGCGGCCGGTCTTGAGTTTTGATGAAATCCAGACCGCAAGCGTTGTCCGCTACCCCTATCTGTGGGTTCGCGAAGCGGGCCACGGCGAAACCGAAGGTCGCAAGAGCAGGCCCGTTGCAGTTGGGATCAGGCTAAACCGCCCAAGTGGCGATCTCCTGCTTCTGTTTCCGATCACCACGAAACAGCCGGAACCGGCACGCTTTGCGGCAGAGATCCCGGCAACCGAAAAGCGACGAGCCGGCCTCGATGCGGATCTTCGTCTCTGGTTGATCCTCGACGAGTACAACACCGACATCATCGGCCAGTCATATTACCTGGAGCCTGAACCGCCGATGGGGCGCTTCAGCAAGGCGTTTTTCCTGCCGCTCGTGCGCGAGTTCATCGCACGACGCCAATCGCTGCGCGGTATCAGCCGCAACCGGTGAGATGGATTTCCGCCTTCCCTCTGGCGGTTCCTGGCGTGCATTGCTTGTGGCGAAGCGCTCCTGACCCGATGGCACGAACGACCTGCGTACCAGACCGTCCTAGTAGTCCTCCTTCCAGTCCGCGTGCTCGGGGAGTCGGCCGAGAAAGGCTCTTTCGTCGACATTCATCTGGTTGCGAGCTCGCCACGCACAGCAGTTCGTATCTGCCTGCCTCGCAGGTCGAACAACTTGCTGGCTCCACCACATCCGATCGTCCCAACCGCCGGCAGCCAGCAGATGGCGTATCCGGCGCGGGCCTATCTGCGGATGTTCGTCGAGCCATACGGCAGTGCTGACATCTGTCAGGTCCCTTGCGGTGAGGACCGCGATACTTCCGGGGCCGGGTGCCGACGAATGAATCATTTGCATTCCTTTCGCCCCCAGAGCCAGCCCTTTCTGCGGCTCGATTTGGCATGTCTGACCTGAAACCGGCTTCGCCTCGATCGTTCTCCCGCAACGGCCGTCCGCGGCTTTCTTCCCCTGGCGCTGCACGCCATTCCTCGCGGTCCAAGAAAGCCGCTTCCACCCGCCCTCCATTGCATTGCGGCCTCTTCGAGGTGCGGTCCGATCGTCTCCGGTCTTTCGACTGCCATCGAGGCCGCGAAGGGCGCGGCCCGAACAAAGCGAAAAGGAACATCACCATGGCTACCATCGGCACCTTCACCAGCACCGCCAACGGCTTCACCGGCACGATCAAGACCCTTAACCTCAACGTCAAGGCGCGCATCGAACGGGTCGAGAACCCCTCCGACAAGGGCCCGCACTTCCGCCTCTACTCGGGCGCAGTGGAACTGGGCGCCGCCTGGCAGAAAACCGCCAAAGAGAGCGAGCGCGACTACCTCTCGGTCAAGCTGGACGATCCGAGCTTCCCGGCTCCCATCTACGCCACCCTGATCGAGGTGGACGGACAGGATGGCCTCCAGCTCATCTGGTCCCGGCCGAACCGGGACTAAGGTTCCCGCCCAATCGGCCCCGCCACCAGGCGGGGCCATTCCCCTTCAAGGTGGAGATCCCGGGCAGGTGCCACAGGTCAAACTCCAGCCTTGCCACGGGCATCGAGCTCGTGGCGAGGCGGTTTCTGGCGTTAAGGCCGAACCGTGGTGGAACAGTCTGCTCGGTACGTCCGAGGATGCCATGACGGCCCGAAGGCCTCAAGGACGAGCGGCTCCCCCAAATTTCAGCCCCGGCCTCCGGGCCGGGTCAGAAATCCGGCTCCCCCACCCGCCGGCTCCGCCGGTCGCGTGCCGCGATCCCTGACCCCTCCGCTCCGACATGCCCGTGGTCGCCGTCTTTCACAAACAATGACGGAGATGACCAATGTCGATCGATCAGCATATCGAGGAATTGCGCGCCGAGCTGCGGAACGCCGTTTACCGGGACGAGCGCCGCTGGATCGAGGATGAGCTCGCGATGGCGCTTGCCGAGCGCGAGGTGATCTGGGCGGAGGAGGAAGGTGTCCTCGGCAGCGCGCCGCCCTTCTAGGGCGGCTTTACGCACGAGGCCGCCAGCGCCCTGTTGTGCAAGCCCGACGAACGGAGGGCCACAGATAGATCGGCTGCGTCAGCAATGTCTTGTTTTTGCCGCTGCTGCGCGGAATGGGCACTCCGCCCTTTGTCGCGATGGAAGTCAGCTGCTCCCGGTCGTACCGGATGCGGTATAGCCGCGCCGACGCTTGGCGCGTTCGAGACGCAGCGAGGCGGCGGCGGCCTCGTCCTCACTGTCAAAGGTCTCCATCATCGACTGGCCGTTGGTTCCGATGCGGCCCCAGTTGCGGATGACCGACGCGCCGCCGAACAGGGTAGGCTGGATCGCGAGCGTGTAGAACCGATGCATGTTCTGCGTCGGGTCGATGCGTCGGAGATGAACCGGGCACGCGTCCTCTTTTCCCATAGTTGGAGTCTCGCCTCCGGCGGAATCGGCGTCAAACAACTTTCCTGAATCGAACCGGATCGACCGATTCATTGCCGTGATGGATCACCCGCACCAGCTCCGCCGCGTGCCATCCCACCGACGCGCAAGACCCTCGTCCACCAGCGTGTCACCAATCGAGCGCCCATCGCGCACCACGGTGCGCAGCTTGCGTCCATACTGATCTTCATCCCGCGTCCCCGCGACGAGCGAGAACGGCCCGGAATTCAGCAGTTCGCGCAGTCGGCGCTTGGCGGCCTCACCTCTGATGCGTTCTTCCTCGCAGCGCGGCGGGTTGATCTCCGGTGTGTCGATATCGGTGATCCGGATCCTTTGTCCCGAGAGCCAGAATGTGTCGCCATCGACGATGCATGTCACACGGCGACCCTCGCCACAGAAGGAAAACGTCGCGCGCAGCAGGTCGGTCTGGGAGAAAGCGGCAGTAGGAGCGGGTTGGCCACGTTCCTGATGGAGGTGTGCGCCATATATCCCTGCGGCAATGAGGCCGATCATCGCCCAGGCCCATTTCAGATTGAAACCCCGGCCTTGCGCGCGGCTGCTCCGATAATTGCTGGCAGGGCCGGCTGATCTCTTCCTGCCATAGCGCGGACTTGGTTTCTTCCAGCCAATCTCGATACGGATGTTTCTGTTCAAACGGTTCGGCGCCTCTTCGTTGCTGCTGCGCAATTATAGGGGCGATGGGTTACGATCTGCTTCCGGAAGAAATGGGCTGGGCGAGTCCCCTTCGGGGCACGGCTCTATTCGCTGCGCTCACCGAACCCGCTGACGCGGTTTCAGCCCATGCGGGTGACGATCCTCTCGCAGCGGGGCGTGGCGCCGGTGACGCCGTAGGGCGGCAGTCGAGGATGCACGAAGGGGGGTGAGCCGGCTGGTCGCCGGAAACGGACACGGCCCCTGGCGAGGCCGTGGTTGCACTCACTCTGCCGGCCAATGATACGGGCCGCGCCCATCGCCCCAAGGACGAGCGGTTCCCCCGATTTTGCTGCCAGCCGCTGAAGCGTCCGGCCACAAAACCGGCTCCCCCACTCGCCGCTTCGCGGCCGCAGAAGCGGTCCTTGACCCGATGCCCGACTTGCCGGGGGCGGTCTCTGTCATCGCAATGAAAGGAGACCAGCATGACAAATTTCCTCACTGCCTATCTCGTGGAAGTTGAGCGTCGGACAATCCGGATCGTCACGATCGATCCTGGCAACATTCTTGCCGAAATCCGTCGCCATATCGGTTGTGAACTTATCGACATGGTGCGCATCGACCGGAACCATTGCATCGTCGTTGACGACAATGGTCTCACTGACGAGCTGCCCTGTTTCACCGAGCTGAAAGACTACGGTAGCCCGCTCGCGGGAAACCTGCTGATCATCGGCACCGATGCGGCTGGTGATTCCGTATCGCCAACTCATCCGATCGAGGATATCGCGGCGATGCTGATGATCCGGTATCCGGTTCTGTCTCCGGAGTTCGAGATGCTGCGCGGTCCGCACGTCTTTGGAAGCCGCGTAAGCGGGCTTTCCGTCAAGCTGATCGGGGTGGTCCCAACTGTCCTCACTGAAGAGCGTGCACATTGATGCACGATAGCGGCAGGCGGCTTCGGCCGTCTGTCGCATTTCATTCTTTCGGATGCGGAATTGCGGTTCCGGGCATCCGAATTTTTCCCTGGTCAGCATATGGCGCAACCCGGCTCTGCCTGGACGTCAAGGGACGGTGCTGGCGCACCGAGCCTCATGCCTGTTCCCCCTTCCGGTGGAATCTGTTTGCGCCGACGACCGACTTCATATCGTTTCGCCGAAACCAGATCGCGCGTCCGCACCGCAGTGGCGCATTTCCGGCCGTGAAGACGATCTGCTCATCACCGCGCATGCGTAGGACCTCCTCGGGAAGGATCAGCGCTCGCGACGCCAATTGCTTTGACCGCGTTCGGGACGATCCGGACATAGCCGAAGACCGGCTCAGCTGATCGACCTCGACGGTGGTGTTGCCGCAGCGGCGTGAGATGTAGTCGGCGGTTTCGGGATCGTTGATCGCGGCGAACGATACCCAGGATGCGCTCTCGAACCATTTGCTTGTCGCGTCGCGCCCGCCATAGGCTTCGCGCATCTGGCCGATGGATTGAAACAGCAATACCAGGCTGATGCCATATTTGCGCCCCGCGTCACGCGCGGTTTCGAGAATTCGTAGATAGCCGAGCCGCGCCACCTCATCGAGAAGGAACAGGGTCCGCCCCTTCATTTGTCCATTCCGGTTGTAGACCGCGTTCAGCAACGCGCCGATGATCGTGCGCGCCAAGCCCGGATGCGTCTCCAGTGCTTTGAGATCGAGATTGACAAAAATGTCGGTCTTGTCCTCGCCGATGGCATCGGTCGAGAAAGTCGATCCGGAGACGAGCGCGGCATAGTTCGGATAACTCAGCCAATGGGTCTCCTTGACCGCATTGGCATAGACGCCGGAGAATGTTTCCGGGGTCATGGCGATAAAGGGGGCGACATTCTCCTTGACGAACTCGGATTCGGAATTGTCGTAGATCTTCTGCAGCCGCTCGCGCAATTTCGGCTCCGGCTCCGAGAGGTTCGCCCGCATCTGCCGCAGATGCTGGTTTTCTTTTTCCGTATGCCCGGACAAACAAACATCGGCGATCAGCGCCGTGATGAGCTGCAGCGCCGATGCGCGGAAGAAGTCGTCGCGGATCGAGGTCGACCGTCCGGTATCGGTCACCACCCAACTGGCGACGGCCACGACATCCTCTTCTCGGGTAGCCCCGTACCGGCCGATCCAGTCCAGTACATTGAATCCCGTTGTCGGATACTTGGGGTCGAGGACGAAGACGTCCCGGCCGGCCTTGCGCCGATGCTCGATTACCATGGGGGCAACCTCGTTGGACGGGTCGAGAGCAACGAGGCCGCCACCCCATTTGAGCGCGGTCGGCACCGTCACCGAGGTCGTCTTGAACCCGCCCGATCCGGCAAAGACCAAGCCGTGAGTCGAGCCGAAGGACGCATCAAAGCAGAGAAGTGGCGATCGACCGCCCGCGCCCCATGTCTCAGGATCGTCGGAACGGAATCCGCGATCGGCGACGACATCCTTGTCGACGCGGTAGGCCTCCCCGAGGACGATACCTCCGACTGCGGGGAAGACGCGCTTTGCATCATTCAGCGACATCCACCTAGCCTCGCCGTGGATGGCTCTTTTGCCACGAACACGACGAGGCGATGATGCAGCAAAGGCCGCATTGCCGCGCAGCGCAACGCGCAAAGAAAACATGCTTGCAACGAGGGATAGCATTGCGCCGATCGCTGTTGCCGGATCGACATAGGCAAGGATTGTGGTTTCTGTCGGCAGGCTGCCAGCAAACGTGGCGAGCCGGGTGAATTCCCGGATCGCTGCGACGACGATGATGACCAACGTACCGATCAGCACGCCGCCACCCGCATAGCGGATGGCGGCCGCATCCCTGGCGGCGAACAGAAACACGATGCCAATGCCCGCGGCTGCCACATAGGGCAATGCGATCCCAACCCGCCCGAAGGCAAGCTGCTGATCCGACGTTTTTCCAAGACTTGCCATCCACTGCTCGATGCCGGTGAGCAGCATCAGGGCCGTGACCATGATCACGCCTGGCGCAATAAGCAGTGCGATCCTAGTCGGGTTCACGACCGAACGCCTTTTCGCCGATTTCGGTAAGCCGTGCCCGCTCCGTGTCGTCGCCCTTGATCCTCAACTTCGCGTCGATGAGCAAACCGAGCAGAAGCGAGCGCTTCTCATAGCGCAGGCCTGCTTTTGCGACCAGGCCGCCCAGCGCGATCTTCTCCCGCGTGTCTTTCTTACGGGCTTCGTCTGTCTCTATTTTTTTCATCCGCTTATGCCTCTCCAGCCTGCCCCGCAGGCGCGCCAGCCGCGACCGGCGCGGGCGTCGGTTTGTTGGTGCGCCCTCCCCCCTTCCGAAACTTTCTCGCGATTTCCTCGAGCGCGGCAACAAGATCGCTCTCTTCGATCTCGATATCGCCAAGCCCTACTCTGAGTGCGAGCCGGCCGATGCGTTCAGCCTCCCGGGTTTCAGCGGCCTTGAGCTGCTCCTGAAGACGCGCGATTTCTTCCCTGATTTTCGATGACGGTTTTCTCATTCCGGTGGCTCCTTTCTTGCTCGACTGGCCTTCGGCAGCGGCAAGAATCGGCCGGGATCGCGCTTTGCGCGACCCGGCATAAATGCCGGGTCGGCGGAGCCGACACTTCTTGAAATGATCCCGGCGATCCGAAGGATTGCCTCCAAGGGCGCAATTATACGTCGCTGGCGCGACGCGTTTGCTTGTCCGTCCTCTAGCCGGCCCGTGAGCTGCCTTCGGTGCGTTGGATCAACCGGAAGAAGGGGTGGCGCTGCCGTGGCCATCGCGCATTTCTCAGCCAGCATCGTCAGTCGCGGGAACGGCAGCAGCGCAGTGCTGTCGGCGGCCTATCGCCACTGCGCGCGGATGGATTTCGAGCGCGAGGCCCGAACGGTCGACTATTCCCGCAAGGCCGGATTGCTGCACGAGGAGTTCGTGATCCCGGCCGACGCACCCGACTGGCTGCGAACCATGATCGCGGACCGGTCGGTCGCAGGGGCGGCCGAGGCATTCTGGAACAAGGTCGAAGCCTTCGAAAAACGGGCGGATGCCCAGCTTGCCAAAGACCTCACCATTGCGTTGCCGCTCGAGCTGACCGCCGAGCAGAACATCGCCCTGATGCGCGATTTTGTGGACAGCCAGGTGCTGGCGCGCGGCATGGTGGCCGACTGGGTCTATCACGACAATCCGGGCAATCCCCATGTCCATCTGATGATGACGTTGCGCCCGCTCACCGAAGACGGGTTCGGCGCCAAGAAGATCGCGATGATGGGGTCAGACGGCCAGCCGCTCAGGACGAAAACCGGTAAGATCCAGTATGCGCTATGGGCCGGCGGCATCGAGGAGTTCAAGGCGGTTCGCGACGCCTGGTTCGAGCGGCTCAATCATCATCTGGCGCTTAATGGGATCGACCTGCGCGTCGATGGCCGGTCATACGAAAAACAGGGCATCGCGCTTGTTCCGACCATTCACCTGGGCGTCGGCGCCAAGGCGATGGATCGCAAAGGCCAGGCGAGCGGCGCGTTGCCGGACCTTGAACGCCTTCAAATCCAAAAGGAGCGTCGGGCCGAGAACGCCCGTCGTATCGAGACCAATCCCGAGCTGGTGCTGGATATCATCACCCGCGAAAAGAGCGTCTTCGACGAGCGTGATGTGGCCAAGTTGCTGCACCGCTATATCGACGATGCGAACCGGTTCCAGAACCTCCTGGCGCGCGTTCTGCAAAGCCCCGAAATCCTGCGGCTCGAGCGCGAGCGCGTCTCGCTTGCAACGGGGAAGCGTGAACCGGCCAAGCTCACCACGCGGGAGTTGATCCAGCTCGAAGCCGGGATGGCGTCACGGGCAATCTGGCTGTCGCGGCAGTCCTCGCATAGCGTTCATCGCCGAGTGCTGGAAAAGACCTTCGCGCGCAACGCCCGCCTCTCGGCCGAGCAGCGATCGGCCATCGAGCATGTCGCGGGAGGCAAGCGGATCGCCGCGATCGTCGGCCGCGCCGGCGCCGGCAAGACCACGATGATGAAGGCTGCTCGCGAGGCATGGGAAGCGGCCGGTTATCGTGTCGTCGGCGGCGCACTGGCGGGCAAGGCGGCCGAGGGGCTTTCGAGCGAAGCCGGGATTGCCTCCCGAACACTGTCGTCATGGGAACTGCGCTGGCAACAGGGACGAGACGGTATTGACGAAAAGACCGTTTTCGTCCTGGACGAGGCCGGCATGGTGTCGTCACGGCAGATGGCCCTCTTTGTCGAGGCGGCGACGAAAGCTGGCGCCAAGCTCGTGCTTGTCGGCGATCCCGACCAGCTCCAGCCGATTGAGGCGGGCGCCGCGTTTCGCGCCATTGCCGATCGCATCGGTTATGCAGAGCTCGGGCAGATCTATCGCCAGCGCGAGACTTGGATGCGGGCGGCGTCGACCGATCTGGCCGGCGGTCGGATCGGCGCTGCACTCGCGGCCTATGACCAGGCCGGCATGGTGCGGACCGAATGGTCGAGGGACGAGGCGATCGCCGCTCTGATCGAGGACTGGAACATCGATTTCGATCCGACGCGAACAGCATTGATCCTCGCGCATCGACGGGTCGATGTGCGCGAGCTGAACGAGCGCGCCCGCGGGAAATTGGTTGAACGCCGGGCCATCGAAGTCGGCTATGAGTTCCGAACCGAGGACGGCCCCCGCAACTTCGCCGCCGGCGACCAGATCGTGTTTCTCAAGAACGAGGGATCGCTCGGCGTCAAGAATGGCATGCTGGCCAAAGTGGTCGAGGCCGCTCCCGAGCGTATCGTCGCCGAGATCGGCGAGGGTGATGAACGCCGCCAAGTCACGGTGGAACAGCGCTTCTACGCCAATGTCGATCACGGCTATGCCACCACGGTCCACAAGTCTCAGGGCGCTACCATCGACAGCGTCAAGGTCCTCGCCTCCCGCACCCTCGACCGGCATCTGACCTATGTCGCGCTCACCCGCCACCGTGATGCTGCCCAACTTTATGTCGGCATCAACGAGTTCACCAAGCGCGGCGGCGTTCTCGTCGATCACGGCACAGCTCCCTACGAGAACAGCAAAGAGAACCGCGACAGCTATTTCGTGACGCTGGAGACGTCGGAGGGCCAGCAGAACACGATCTGGGGCGTCGATCTGAAGCGTGCGATGAACGAGGCCGCCCCCGAAATCGGCGACCGGATTGGCCTAGAGCACAAGGGTTCGCATCCTGTGACGCTGCCCGACGGCCAGACGGTCGAGCGCCATTCCTGGAAGGTGGTCGACATTCGAGAGCTCGCCATGTCGCGGCTGGCCGAGCGTCTGTCGCGCGACGGATCGAAGGAAACCACGCTCGATTACGAAGGTGCATCGGCCTATCGCGCCGCACTGCGCTTCGCCGAAAATCGCGGGCTCGATTTGATGAATGTCGCGCGCACCCTGGTGCGCGACCGGCTCGAATGGACGGTTCGGCAAAAGCAACGGATTGCCGATCTGGGAACTCGCCTCATGACAATCGCCGGGCGGCTGGGTCTCGTCTCGGGCTCTCGGCAGCAAACCCATTCCACCGATATCAAGGAGCGCCTGCCCATGGTTGCCGGCATCACCGTGTTCCCGAAATCTGTCGAGCACGCGGCCGAGGACAAGCTCGCCGCTGACCCTGCGCTCAAGACGCTATGGGAGGACGTCTCGACACGTTTTCACATGGTTTACGCTCAGCCCGAAGCCGCTTTCCGGGCTATCGATGTCGATGTCATGCTCAAGGATCCGGTGACCGCCAAATCCACAATCGCAAAGATCAGTAGCGACCCGGAGAGCTTCGGCCCGCTCAACGGCAAGACCGGCATTCTCGCCAGCCGGGCGGACCGAGAGGCGCGTGAAACCGCCAAAGTCAATGCGCCGGCGTTGGCCCGGAACCTCGAAAGCTACCTTCGGCAACGGGCGGAAGCTGAGCGCAAGCATCAGGCCGAGGAACGCGCTCGCCGGGCGAAAGTCTCGGTCAATATTCCCGCGCTCTCCGACCACGCACGGCAGGTCCTCGAGCGCGTGCGTGACGCCATTGATCGCAACGACCTGCCGGCGGCGCTCGGCTTCGCCCTGGCTGACCGAATGGCCAAAGCTGAAATTGACACGTTCAACAAGGCTGTGTCGGAGCGGTTTGGCGAGCGGACGCTGCTCTCGAACGCGGCGCGGGAGGCAAGTGGCCCGGCGTTCGAAAAACAGGCATTCGGTATGGCGCCTGCCGAACGGGACAAGCTTGCATCGGCCTGGCTGCTTCTGCGCGCCGGCCAGCAGCTCGCAGCCCATGAGCGCACGACCCAGGCGCTAAAGGAAACGGAAGCTCTGCGGCAATCCCAACGCCAATCCCAGGTGCTCAAGTGAGCCACCGGCGGCGGGCGGTGGCCATCATCGGCTTGGGCGCAATGGTGCTGGTCTTGCTGTTCGCAGCAGCTCAACTGCTCGGGTTGCGAATAAATCTAACACCCAGCTATCCGCTCGGCCTCTGGCGCATCATGCCGCTCGAACGGCAGGTGGCTGCCGACGATCTGGTTTTTGTTTGCCCTCCGCCTACACCGGAGTTCGAGATGGCGCGCGACCGCGGCTATCTCAGTGCTGGTCTTTGCCCTGGATGGATGAGCCCGCTTCTCAAGACCGTGGTGGCGCTGCCAGGTCAAACCATCGTTATCGGCGAGTTGGTAACCATCGACGAGCGCGTGCTGCCGGAATCGGTGCTTCGTCCTGTCGATGCCGAGGGCAGGAAGCTCTCGGCCTTTGTCGGCGGCGTCGTGCCCCCCCACCATGCCTTTCTTCACTCCAGCTTCGCAGGTTCCTATGACTCGAGATATTTCGGGCCGATCCCCTTGTCCGGTCTGCTCGGCCGGGCCCATCCCGTCTTCACCTTTGGTCCGTGACACTGTTTTGTCCGTCGCCCTGGCGGCGGTTGCTGTCGCTAGCGGTATCGTGGGCTGGAGCGGGGAGCCGCTCTTGCTTCCGATCGCCATGCTGTTCCCCGCGTTTTGGGCCTTTGCGCCCTCTCGGATCGGCGCTGTCCTGGTGTCTGCGGGGTATTTCCTCGCCGCTTCGCGGGGATTGCCACAGGGTGTGGCCAATTTCTACGGCAGCGGATTTGGGGCAGGCTTGGCCCTTTGGATCGGCGCAGCGGTCGGCTTCACTCTGGTCCATTCCGTTCTCTGGACCGCTCGGTCGAGCATGGTCCGGGCAAGTCGCTATCTCCTGGTGGCCATGCTGATGAGCGTTCCGCCCTTCGGGATTGTCGGCTGGGCGCATCCGATCACGGCGGCGGGGGTCGTATTCCCAGCCTGGGGCTGGTGGGGTCTTGCTGCCGCTGCGATCGGCCTCTCCGTCATGACGACGAGGTTTTGGCCGATCACGATCCTGATACTTGGAGGTCTCTGGATCTGGTCCGCCGCAACGTGGACGGCGCCCACTGTGCCGGAAGGCTGGATCGGTCTCGACACGAAATTTGGCGGCGGGCAGGATGCATATGCCGGCTACGATCAGCACCTCGAAACAATTGCTATGGTGAGGGCAGCGGCAGCCGACGGCGCAACAGTCGTCGTTCTACCTGAGGGCGCCGCCGGCATCTGGACCGATACAGCCGACAGGCTTTGGCGGAGTGCGTTTCATGATGTTGACGTTACCGTCAACGCCGGCGCGATCATCGTGAATGCCGAGGGCTACGACAATGTCATGCTCGACTTATCGAGGGGGGAAGCCTCTGTGCTCTATAAGGAGCGGATGCCTGTGCCGGTATCTATGTGGCAGCCCTGGCTTGCACTCTCGGGCCAAGGTGGCGGCGCGCAGGCGCATTTCTTCGCCAATCCGTCCGTGGAATTCGCCGGCAAGCGGATCGCGCCGCTCATCTGCTACGAGCAGCTCCTGATCTGGCCGGCCTTGCAATCGGCCATCTATGCGCCCGAAATTATCGTGGCCACCGGAAATGGATGGTGGACGACCGGAACAAACATCGTCGCCATCCAGGAGGCCGCAGCCGTCGCTTGGGCTCGCCTCTTCGATATCCCGCTGATTCTAGCGTTCAACACCTGAAAAGGATAAGAGCCGCCGACCGTACATGGATCAAGCAGAACATCGTGCTGATGACGGATATCGTCATATAGAAGACGACATGACCTTGTGCGTACGCATCACCAAAAGGGAAAAGTGCGGCCGCCCAGGTCGTAAAACCGATGCCCAGCACAGCAGTAAGTCGTGGAGTCCGGCGAAGCTCTCGTAAAGCTCTCTCCGCAGTGAGCGTCTCGCCACGGGTTCGCCACCAGACCACGAGCCGAAACGCGCATATTGCCGTCAAGCCGAGCGATACATAGATGGTGAGCCAGATTGGCGCGCTATGGTAGAAGCTCGCTGCCAGCATCCAGCTATTCACCACCAGAATGAAATAGAGCAGAGGGATGAGCCGCGAAAGCGCAGCGCACTGTGCCTTCAATAGTTCAGGATTGCGGGCGTCTATGGAGAAATACTCTATTACGCCTCGCGCAAAACGCCCGGTGTGTATCGTGAGCTCCGAAAGGTTCTCCAGTGAATTGTGCTTGATCTGATTCTTACGCACACTCGGTTCCTCAACTTGAACGTTCCCCAGTTGTCCTGGCGGTATTTGGTTCGCACGTGGAACTCGCTGCGCAGTGCAACTGTGCAGCGAGAGGGTTGCTGGATCTGGCTCCCGGGTTGTGGTCGTGGCGACGCCTATGCCGGGTTAGAACTCGTCCCAAGACTCCTTGAGGGCAGCATTACCGTGGGCGCGAAACTGATGCACCGTGGCGGCCTGAACTTTACGTTGAAGTCCGCGGACCGGTGGCTCATCATAATGGGAGTCTTCCCCCGCGACGCGGAAAACACGAACAATGCCGTCCAGTTGGCCGGCCTGCTCCTCGGTTTGTCCTATTGTGGCATTGGTCTGTTCGACGAGCGCGGCATTCTGTTGCGTGATCTCGTCCATCTGCTGGACTGCGAGGCTGACCTCGTGAATTGCAGACGCCTGCTCGCGGTTTTGACGAGCGATGATTTCGAGGCGTGTCGCGGAATCCTTCGCGCTTCCAAGCAGCTGGTTCAACGTCTCCGAAGTGGCAGCGACCAGCTTGGTCCCGACTTCCACCTCATGCGTGCTCTGGCTCACGAGAGCTTTAACTTCTTCGGATGATCGTGCGACCGATTGCGACAGTGTCCGCACCTCACCTGCAACGACAGCGAAACTTCTTCCTGCTTCCCCGGCGCGTGCAGCTTCGACCGATGCGTTGAGGGCAAGGAGGTTGGTTTGAAAGGCAATCTGGTCGATGACCTCGATTATTTCCGCCACGCGCGCTGTGCTCGACGTGATACGATCCATGGCATTCTTCGTTTCCGCCATCATCTGCCGCCCCTCTTCGGCGGCTCCCGATGAGTCCTGCGCGATAGTGCTGGCTTCCTCGGCTTGGCGTGCGTGCTCGACAATAGAGGTTGAGAGCTGTTGGATGGCGGCGGACGTTTCCTCAATGGTCGCAGCCTGACGCGCCGTGCGGGCAGACAGATCATTGGCGCCAGCAAGAATCTCCGTAGTCGCCGTCTTCAGGTTTGCCGATGTTGACCGAAGATTGGCCACGATCTGCGCAAATCGCAGCAAACTGCTATTGAAGGCCTGGCGGACGTCATCGAGCTCCGGAACGAATGCGGTGTCGATTGTGGCCGTAAGGTCACCCTCTGCCAGCCTGGCAAGTCCGTCGCGGATGAGATTCACGGCGGCTTTGCGCCCTGTGACATCGATCGCGAATTTGACGATCTTGTAGACATGCCCTTGAGCGTCGAAAATCGGGTTGTACGAGGCCTCGATCCAGATCTCCTTGCCGCCTTTGCCGAAACGCTGGAATTCGGCAACCTTGGATTCTCCACGACCCAGCGAGGACCAAAAATCCGAGTATTCTGGACTGAAGCGAGCCTCCTCGGAAACGAAAATGCCGTGATGGCGACCTTGAATCTCTTGGAGGCTATATCCGGTAACGTCCAGGAAGATCTGATTTGCCGTGCGGATCGTTCCATCAACTTCGAATTCGATGACAGCCTGCGATCTTGAAACAGCTTCGATTTGCCCTTTGGCGTCAAGCGCGGCGACCATGCGCTCTGCCTCGACGGCCGATAACGCCTCAACCTTAAGACCATTCTGTCGGAAGACCTCGACCGACGCTGCCATCTCTCCGATTTCATCTGACCTGCCGAGATGTGGAACGGCCATTTCATAGCTGCCGTCCGCCATCCCCCTCATTGCAGCGGAGAGTTTGCCAAGCGGGCGAGTAACCGACCGGCTGACTACGGCTGCAGCGGCGATCGCAAGCAGTGCGGCAATACCCAATGACCACAGCGCCAGCGCCTGGAAGCTGCTGGCAGCCTGATGAACCTCCCTGCCGATCCGCTGATTAGCCTCTTCATGGTGATCGATGAACTCGTTGATCGCCGCCAGCCAGCCGTCAAAAAGAGGGCGTACCTCCGCGAGTGCACGGGTCAGCGCAGCCTGTGAGCCGGATCCCTTGTATTCAATTATTCTGGCCACAAGCGGGTTGGCTTGCGACTGCACCAGCGCGATGTTTGCGAGGATATGGCGTTCCCGCTCGCTAGCGCCAGCAGGCCCGTCAATCATCCGGGTCATCGCTATTTCATTTTCTGCGTAGTCGTCGGCGAGCTGCTCGATCAACGTTATAGCCGATCGCACTTCCGGCCCATCGAGAAGTACAACGTCGCGAATGGCGATAGCGCGATCGTGAACACTACCTCGGAAGTTGATTGCATAGCGCTGCTTTACAGCATTTATCTCATTGATCTGGGTGAGGTTCGCATTAAGGGCGTTGACCTGAGTTACGGAAATCCATGTAAGGCCCAACATCAAAGAAAGCATAAAGCCAAAGCCGAGGCCAAGACGAGTAGTAATGCCAAATCGAAGTTTATTCATTTGTTTGTCTAGTCCACCCTAGTCCTGACGGGGATACTCGCTGAAGTCGTGCTAGATGTTGGCCCGAAGCCCATTAATTGTGTCATGTGGCGGCCGGTATAAGTGACTGATGTATAAGAATTATCCGTGCGGTGCTGTTGCGGGGCCGATCGGCCCCCGCCAGGTTCTGCGGGGCGTTCATAGTAGGGAACACAGATATCTCAGCCATCGACCCCCAACCGAAAAATAGAGAGTTTCCATGTCTCTTTGACTTAGAAGTTGTTATCAGATTATGAATTTAGAAAGGACGATGGACGGATGTAAGCTTTTAACGACTAGTATGCCGCCTAGCCAATACTAGCGTACAAAGAAAATTCATATTTGAGGACGTTTTAGGGAGCGCGCATGAAACCCAGTCTGACACGTGACCGATATATTCGAGCTGCAGTGTTGGGAGGCTACCCAGAATTGGTCAGGAAAGTCGGGGGAGACTATGCTGCCATGATGGCTCGAGCCGGTATCGATGTTGCCGCGCTAGCCGACCCCGAAATGTTGATTTCATGGCGATCGTTTGGGGATCTGCTCGAGCGGAGCTCGCTGGAGCTGGAACGATCTTCGCTCGGCCTAGACTGGGCAGAGGCGGTGCCGGCGCCGTTCTCGAACTATGGTCCTATGGGATTGCTGGCGAAATTCAGTGCGACCCTGGGAGAGTGGTGCACGGTTTCGCGGGACTACTGCCGCTACCATACGAACGGATTCGAGGTGGAACTGCTGTCGTCTGACGATGGCGCGGACATCATACTTCGTTTTGCCAGTGATGAAATTGTTCCGCCTTCGCGCCACCAGATGGAACACACCCTCGCAAATGTCTGCGGCATGGTGCGAAGTCTGGCAATTTTCGGTGACGAAGCGTTTCGCCGAGTTCGCTTCCGCCACTTCGAGCCGGAAGATGTCACCGCACATGAGCAGCTATTCCGCTGCCCTCTCGAATTTGGGTGCCCCCACTACGAACTGGTTTACGCGCGAGAAATGCACGATCTGCCGATTGAGCATGAGAGTCCGATTCTGACCGGACTGTTTGAGAGGTACTTCCATTCTCGAACCGGGCGGTCATTCGCGGCCGAATCTTCGATTCTCGCGGCGGTCGGCGTGGCGATCCCCAGCCTGATCGGTACACAATACTGTTCTTTGGTTCATGTTGCCGAACTGCTCGCGATGAGTCCCAAAGCCCTTCAGAGACGCCTGGCGAAAGAGAATACAAACTTTGCAGCTATGCTTGACCAGGTTCGGGAACGTGTCGCCGCTCAGCTCCTAAGCGGGACCGACGCCCCGATAGCGAATATCGCGGGTCTTCTTGGATACGCTAGCGCTCCGCCGTTCACCCACGCCTTCAAGCGATGGACGGGTGATTCCCCCCGCGATTATAGGAAACGCCATCGAGCCATCGGCTCCGGGAACTGAAAATAGTTTCGAAGCGTGTGATTTCGATGTAGGCTACGTTCGTACCCTCTCTTTGGACATTAGGTGGTGGCTGTTCCACCATATTGACTTTGCTACCTCCAAAATGATCCTTAAAACCCGTCGCCTTAAAACCAACTTTGCTCTGTTCTTGCCGCGTGAAGAAAAATCACCCTGGCAGGCTACGCGCGATCATTGGTTCAAATATCCGACGGCACCGGAAAGAGCGGGGGCTGAGCCAGCAGGATTTTGCCCTCGAGATCAATATGGATCGAACCTATTTTGCTGGCGTCGAGCGCGGCGAGCGCAATGTTTCCCTCGACAACATCGAGCGGATTGCCGACGGATTAGGTGTGGAACCCTTCGTCCTTCTTCGGAACGATGCGTAGCAGCGGATGCCCCACGGAAAAGATGGGGGCATGGATGTGACTCGGTTAAGTCTTATCGTCGAAAGATTGCTTGCCGTAGCGGCAATTTAGCACTAACGGGTCCCGATTCCCCGATAGATTCGAATGGCGGAAATTCGAGATGACCGCCCAGTCCTGGAACGGCGAACCCTATATCCGCGCGGCAATTCTTTACGGCCTTCATGAGATCATGCGGCCCGTCGAATGGGACGCCTCGGAGACGCTACAACGCGTAGGAATTGATCCGGCTGCTCTAACAGATCCTGATATGCTGATTTCGTGGCCGCGACACGGCGTCTTGATGGAACTAATCGCGGCAGAGCACGGAAAGCCCTCGCTCGGAATTGAGCTGGCATTGAGCATGCCGCCACATTTTCCAAATGTCGGCCCCATCGTATTCCTTGCCCAGCTTGTCGACACCCTCGGCGCCTGGATTGAGCAAACTATTCGCTATTGGCGCTTTCACACCAACGCATATTTGCTCCAGGTCGTTGACGATGTGGACACCGAACTCGTTTGCCTTCGTTTCTGGCAAGGCCCATTGATTATGCCGCCTCGACAGCAAATGGAACTGTCGCTCGCAAGCTGCCTGCACATGGGACGAATCGTGACTGGCAATCAGGAGCTTGCGCCCGCGCGAGTCTGTTTTCGGCACGAGGCCCCGGATGATACGTCGGTCCATGCAAGTCACTTTCGATGTTCGCTCGAATTCGGTGCAGAGCAGAACGAAATTTGGTTTGAGCGAAAATACCTCGCGAGCCCAACGAGCGGCCGGTTAAAATCCTTGAAGTCGATCATCGACAGTTTCATCAGATACCGAATTCGCCATATGCCGCTCTACGACCAGTCGGTACGCACCACGACCGAAACCGCGATCCGGTCTGTGTTGGGTTCAGGCATGTGCAGCAAGGAGTTCATTGCGGAATCGATGGGCGTTACACCTCGCAAGCTTCACAGGCTTCTTGCCGCCGAGGAAACGTCTTTTGCGGACCTGCTAGACGAAACACGCCGGGCCATGGCCCAGAGGCTGCTCACGCAAACAGGGGTTCCAATTTCCGCAATAGCCGGTTTGCTCGAATACAGCACGACCAGCGCCCTGACACTCGCCATGAAGCGCTGGACGAACATGACAGCTACTGAATATCGGGCGCGGATCGGACAACTTCAGGCGAATGAGCCGAACGAAAATTACCGGTAGCCGCTTGGAAATACGATATCTTGATCAACGAGGATATTGAAGCGGTAGCCGGGGCGAATTTCCAGCGTCGGTTGGACGTTTAGATTGCGGGACAGGGTCTGCTGCGACATCTGGCCAAAGCTTTCGGCAAATGAGCGCCTGGCGGCATCCTCAGCGCTATTGGAGGTTCCAAACGCATTCCGGTCCTGAGGGATCATCATTTCCGTCCCGGCGCCGATCAATGCTACAAGAATGGCGGACCCGAAGGTGCGAAGATAATGATTGTCGACCCTGTCGGCGAACCCGCCATAGCCTGAGGCATCGGTTCCTGCCATACCGCCGATCTGAAGCGTCGAGCCGTTCGGGAAGATAATATCGGTCCAGATGACCAGCACGCGGCTCTGCCCGAAGGAGACGTTGGAATCGTAGCGTCCGAACAGTTTCGCGCCCTGCGGGATCAGCATATGGCGACCCGTGGCGCTATCATACACGTTCTGGCTGACTTGGGCGGTGATGCGACCGGGGAGGTCGGAGTTGATGCCGGTTACCAGTGTCGCAGGAATCACCGATCCGCGCTTGAGCTCGTAGGGCGACATCTGTGGCACGACCGGGTTCGGCAGATAGCCGAGCTCCGCGATATCCTGATTGAAAAACCGTTCCTTTCCGGCCTGCCCGTTCGGGTCGCCGCTGGACCCGGTCAGTCCGCCTTGCATGGCGGCGGCGTAGAGATCGAGGGCGCTTGCGGGCCGCGCGGGCTGGCCTGCCATAGGAGCCCCTCCGGCCGCTTCCGATGTCGGTTCGCGATTGAGATCATTTAGGCTGACAGCAATCGGAGAGTCATAGGCAGCATCATTTGCCTGGAGCCGCGCCATGCGCTGCCGGTGCTGTTCGCGCAGATACTGCTCGTGCTGTTCCCGCTCAAGCCGCGCCCGCCAGACCTCTTCGGGCTCGAGTTGTGGTGTGGCGGGTTGGGGGGAGACCGGAGGCGGGTTCTCAGCTGCCGGGAAGGGATTGGCTGCGGTCTCCGCTGTTGCAGGTGGAAGCGGCTGGAATTGCGGCTGGGCCGGCTCGCCGATGATGCCGTCGGGAACACCTCGGGTTAGCTGGTCAGCATAAGTCGATGCCGATTGCGATCCCGCCCCACCTGCGTCACCAGTGTCGCGAAACCGCAGGCCTCTCGACGTCAGCCCATAGAAGATGACGGCGAGAAAAATCACCACCAGAGCGATGGCACCGATAATCGGCAGCCGGTTCAGCCGACGGATCTTCGGGGCGGATGCGGCATCCGCTCCGCCAAGCTTGAGCGATTGCGTCATGCCGTGCCTGCCGAGCCATGTTGCCGGATCGATAACGGGCTGACCGGGACAGCACCTTCGGCACCCGGCTTGTACATGCGGGTCAGATCGAAGTGCAGCGTTGACAGCCTGACCAGAACTGCACCCTCGAACTCATCAACGGTATAGGCAAGAGCGAGGATATTGGCGTCGTCGGTTTTCTGGTCGGTGACGACGGCATAGCCCCAGCTGTGCAGGGATGCCTGAAGGGCGTGGCCGAATACCGAGCCATCGGGCGTGAACCGGATCGTCGTGGTGCCGGGACCGGCCTGTTCGGCAAGCCTGCCAACCATGTCGCCGGCGATGCTGTCGGCGGCTTCCGGCGACAGCTGCGCCGTTACCGTGCTTTGGATGAGACCGACGGGTCCTAGCGTCTGACAAGCCGACAGGAGACCGGCTATAATCGAAGTAGCGATGAGGCGACGGAGCACTGACAACATCCTCTATCCTCCCCGCCGGATGGTGATTTTTTGCTGCTGCCGGCCGACACCGGCGACGAGGATGGCGTGATCGATGTAATAGTCGACCACCATCATCGTGCCATTCATGCGGTAGTTGACGATGCGGTTCTCACCGCCGGAGACGACGAACAGAACCGGCGCGTCCTGACCGGAAAGCGAGGATGGAAACTGGATATAGGTTTTTTCGCCGTCGCCATAGATTCGGGTCGGACGCCAGGGGGCAGATCCACTCATCCGGAAAGCAAAGTTCAGCTGGTCCGCGGGCACGCCGGCGCCTGGAATGATGCTGGCTTCCATTCGTGCACTAATCTCGGCAAACCGAGCATTGACATCCTCAGGGTACTCAAAGCCGACCCGAGCCATATACTGGTTCTGATGTGATTTGAGCTGGATGTGGTAGGTCCGCCGCGAGGTGGTCACAACCATGGAGGTTACCAGCCCGGGCTCTGACGGTTTGACGATAAGATGCACGGCCTGGCCGCCGGGCGCGCCGGAAGTCGCCGGCTCAACTTTCCAGCGCACGGTATCGCCGAGCAGGACGTCGCGAACGATCTCGCCAGCTTGCAACTCGATATCGCAAACCTGCAGCGGTGAACAAACGACAGAGGGCTGAACCTCGCCATAGAGGAAGATGACCTTGCCGTCATTGCCGCGGGTCACCACCCCCTGCCCTGATTGCCACTGTCCGGAGAGACCTGTTGCGCGCGCCTCGTTGGCGCTCAGCGCTTGTGCCTGAGCAAATGTCGGTGCTCCCGACAAGAAAAGGGCCGCGCACAGGACAGCTCCCCTTGTCCTCCAAAAACTCATGATACTCTCCTGCTGGCACTCACAATTGTGCTGTCCACTCGAAATCTCTCAAATAGAGCCCGATCGGATTGAGACGGATGACCGCCTCATCCTGCGGCGGGGTGAGGGTCACAGTGGCGATGCCGCGGTAACGACGCGTACCAAGTTCCTTGCCCTGCCGGTCGCGCTGAAATTCGGTCCAGTCGATCTGATAGGTCTGGTTCGACAGGGGGACGATGTTGGTGACCTCCACGGCGACGGTCATTGTCAAAGCGCGATCAAAGGGCGAATTGCCACGGAACCAGGCATTGATCTTCTCGGTGGCCGGGTCGGAGGTGCGCAGCAGCGCATAGGTGCGGTCGATATATTGCTTCTGGACAACGGCGTCGGGTGTCACCGAGCGGAAGTTACTTACAAAACTTCCGAGCGTGGCGCGCACGACCCGGGCATCGGCATATTCGATCTGCTGCGGGAAACCGGCGCTGGCCGCCGTCCCCAGGCGGTCGACCTCGACGATGTATGGAACGAGCTTAACCTGCGTGCTCTGATAAAGCGCGTAGGAAAAGCCGATCACCGCCATCAGCAATCCGGTGATGCCAACAATGCGCCAGGCGCGCGCCGCGACAACATAGGAGCCATAGCGCTCATTCCATTCCTGGCGCGCGGCGAGATAAGGGTTTTCAGGTGGGTTGCGTGCAGCCATGTGTTCTCACTCACGCTTTGTCGTCGCTGGAGGGTTTGCGCGTCGGCCGGCCCTGGGCCTGGTCGAGCTTTGAATTTGCAAGGCCAAGCGTCGACGCGCCCCATGTGCCGGGCACGCCGATGGCCTTGTCACGTGCAGCGCCTGCTAACGCACCGCCGGCAGCACCGGCGCCCGACGTCATACCTTTGAGCGCGGCCGCTCCAAAGGATGCGCCGGCGGCACGGGCGTCAGAAAAGGCCGCCGCCCCTGCCCTTGCGCCGCCCGCAGCAAGGGCCGCGCCGCCGACAGCAAAGCTTGCCGCCTGCCCGCCATGCCGGATCGTCTCCATGCCCCCGGTCACCGAAACGCCCTGCACCACGCCCTGGATGATATTGGGCACATAGATCGAGATGATGAAGACCACGACGGAAATGCCGGCGATCGCGAGCGTCGACAGATATTCGTCCGAACCAGCCGGGCCGCTCGCCAGATTGACCAACACTTGTGAGCCGATGCGGGCGATCATGACAAGCGCCATCAGCTTCATGCCGACGCTGAAGGCGTAGACGAGGTAGCGGATGGCAAAATCCTTGGTGAAGCTCGATCCGCCAAGTCCGAGCATGATCATGCCGGCCAGTAGGCCGACATACATTTCCACCATTACCGAGATGAAAATTGCCGCGACGAGGCTGAAGCAGATGACAACCACAATCATGGCAAAGACCGCAGCAATCGCGAGCGCATTGTCCTCGAACAGTCCGAACTGGGCTTTGCTCGACATCGCGCTCGCCACCTGAAGTCCGGCATTGAAGACGTTGGCCGGTGAGGCGGAGCCGCCGCCAGCGCCGATCTGGAATAGGCTGTCGACCATGGCCTTGGCAAAAGCCGGCCCCTGTTCGAGTATGAACACGAACAGGCCGATGAACATGATGCGCCGCACCAGTTCGGCAAACCATGTGTCGATCGAGGCGGCTGCCAACGCCAGCCAGACGGCGGCAATGCCGATCTCGATGCCGGCAAGAATCCAGAACAGCGAACGGGCCGCCTGCAGGATGGTCGTTTCCCATCCCTGGGCGGCGCTGGCCACCTCGTTTTCCAGATTGGTCAAGAGCGAACCGTCCTGCGCGACGGCCGGTTCGACGAGGAGTGACACGCCAAGCAGGGCGACGAGCGCTGCCCTACTCGCCCGCGGCGTCATTGCCCTGCTCCTCTTGGGTGCCCCAGCGAGGCCGCATTTCCTGGCCGCTGGTCGTGTCGAATTGCTGGGGAGCCACAGCGGCAGGAGCCGCTGGGCTGGGCGCGTCGGTGGGATTCGGAGCAATCCAGACCGTCACGCCGATGCCGATCACGACGACGATGGCTGCAACAATGAAGACAAACCTGCTCACCAGCGTGGCTCCATCATCTGGCCGCCGGAACTTGACGGCGCGGTTGATCTGAAGAATTCCTCGCGCCGCGTCTGGGCTAGGTCCCTTGCCGCCTGTTCGGATTGATACCAGGTAGCCATCATTGTCATTTGCTGGGACACGAGCCCGCGTAGCTTTTGGGACTGTGCGACCTGCTGCGCCGCGATCTGATGTCCGACCTGAAGAGCTTGCATTTGGCCGACCGCACTTTGCGACATGGAGCGAAGTTGCGACATGGTCGCTTCCTCGCTGCCGAATTGCTCCGCAGTGAAGCCGGCGGCGCGCAAAGTCGCTGCGATCGTATCCCGATTGGTGTCGGACCAGTCCTGGTAGCTGGAAGAAAAGCTCTCACCATTGGCAAGGCCGGTCTGGAATTCGGCAAAGCTTTGGAAGCGTTGTTTGAGCACGTCGTCGATATTGCCCATTGAGAATGCGATCCCCTGCCCCTGGTTTACGAGCCCCTGAAGGCGCGCGAGATCGCTTTCGACCTGGCCCCAGACATGGTTCGGAAGCTGCAGCGTGTTTTGCAGCATGTTTTCGTAGATGCGAATCTGGTTCTGGATCTGCTCAGCCAGCTGGGTGATCTGCTGCACCTGGTTCTGGATCTGCTCGGCGGACTGACCAACCAGACCCACCAGTTCAGAATTATTGAGCAGTTGCGTCCATTCCGTCGCCTGCCCCGTCACCACGCCGGCATGTGCGGGAGCAGATGGGATCATGCTGGCCATAGTGAGCACTGAAATCGCGACCCTAGCAGTGTGCGAGAATTGTTTCGGCATCGCCGATCCCCCTTTCGGTAAGCCAGGCCTTTGGCCAGTTTGCGCCGTGGTCATGGGTAAGCTGCTGGATGCGTTTGAGATCGTCCTTGCCGGCCGCACCGACGAAGGACAGCGCGATCGGTCCCAGCGCCATGTCGAACAAGCGCCGCCCCTCCGGCGAGGCGACGTAATATTCGCGTTTGGGGATAGCGGTTGCGACGATCTCGATCTGGCGCTCGTTGAAACCGATGCGTTCGTAAAATTCGCGTGTGCCCGGTTCGCGTGCCGCACCGTTCGGCAGGCAAATTTTGGTCGGACAGCTCTCCTTCAACACATCGATGATGCCGGAGCGTTCGGCATCCGAGATCGACTGAGTGGCGAGCAGCACCGCGCAATTGGCCTTGCGCAACACTTTCAGCCATTCGCGGATCTTGTCCCTGAATGTCGGGTGGCCGAGCATCAACCAAGCTTCATCAAGCACGATCAGACTGGGGGCGCCGGTCAGACGCTTCTCGATCCGACGGAAGAGATAGAGCAGCACGGGCACGAGATTGCGCTCGCCCATGTTCATCAGTTCCTCGACCTCGAAGCACTGAAAGGTGCCGAGCGTCAGACCGTCATGCTCGGCGTCGAGCAGCTGGCCCATCGGTCCGTCGACTGTGTAATGGTGGAGCGCATCTTTGATCTCGCGCAGCTGCACGCCGCTGACGAAATCCGATAGCGAGCGGCCGGGCGCAGAAGCCATCAGCCTGATCTGGCGCGAAATCGCATTACGATGGTCGGGCGTGATTTTCACTCCTTGCATCGCGATTAGCGTTTCGACCCATTCGGCGGCCCAGGCGCGGTCGCCTTCACTGTCGAGTTCGGCCAGCGGACAGAAAGCCAGGATGGCATCCCCCTCCCCTGCCCCGATCTCGTAATGATCGCCACCTGCTGCCAATGTTAGCGGCAGAAGCGACTTTCCCTTGTCGAAGGCAAAGATTTGCGCATCGCGGTAGCGGCGGAACTGGGCTGCAATCAAAGCCAGCAGCGTCGACTTGCCGGATCCGGTCGGACCGAACACCAGCGTGTGGCCGACATCATCGACATGAAGGTTCAACCGGAACGGGGTGGAGCCGCTGGCGACCTGCATCAGCGGTGGCGAGGCGGGCGGATAGAAGGGACAAGGCGCGGTTGCGCTGCCTGACCATACTGAATTCACTGGAATGAGGTCGGCGAGGTTGCGCGTGTTGATCAACGGTTCGCGAATATTGGCGTACCAGTTCCCCGGCAGTGAACCGAGATAGGCCTCGGTCGCGTTGAGCGTCTCAATGCGCGCGCCAAAGCCTTCAGCCTGGATGAGCCGGCGTACCGCTTCCGCTTGTTCGCGCAGGCGGCCATCGTCATGATCGAACATGACGATGGCCGGCGTGTAATAACCGTAGGCGACAAGCTGTGAGGCGGCTTCCGCGATCGCGTCTTCTGTTTCGGCGACCATCAGCATGGCGTCTTGATCGACGGACCGACTCTGAGTCTGGAACAACTGGTCAAAGAAGGGCCGCACCTTCTGCTGCCACTTCTTGCGGGTGCGCTCGAGCTTTTGCCGCGCTTCCTGCTCATCGAGGAACACAAAGCGACTCGACCAGCGATACGTCAGCGGCATCAGATCGAGGTGATTCAGAATGCCTGGCCAACTCTCGGCCGGAAAGCCATCTATGCCGACTACAGACAGATAGTGACCATCAACCATCGGCGACAGCCCGTGATGGAACTCGGCGGTCGCCAGCCAGTCGAGATACATCGGGATCCCGGGCAGGCGGACTGGATGATTCTCTCCAACGATGCAAAAGCGGATAAATTGGAAGAGCTCGTCATAATGCGCTTCACGCCCGGTCTCGGGATCGATGGCCGTCCGCGTGACCATGCGGCGGATGGACAGCACGTTCGACAGATACTGCTCAACCTCGCGGATCGATGTCCGGAAACTGTCGAGCACGGTGTCCGCGTAGGTCTCTGAGCGGCTTTCAACATCGGAATAAACATAGCGCGTCATGGCTGATCTGCGCCGCTCGGGTGGGCGGTAGGTGAGGATCAGTGCGTGCTGGCTTTCATAGTGACCACGCTCACCTTCGAAATGTGCGCGCCGCTCGTCATCGATGGCTGCTGTAACAGCGTCGGGAAAGTAGCTCTGTTCGCGAGGCGGATAGGAGACTGCCGGCACACGCACGGCCTCGACCTGGATCATCCAGCCGGAACCGAGCCGTGACAGGATTGTGTTGATCTGGCGCGATACCTCGTTACGCTCTTGGTTGGTCGAGCTTTCCGAATCCGGACCGGCGAAATACCAGCCAGCCATCAGGCTCCCGTCCTTGAGCAGGATCACGCCATTGTCGACGAGGCCCGCGTAAGGGACGAGGTCGGAAAAGGATGGGTGTGTGTTGCGGAACTGACGAAGTGCAACCATGGACGCGTCAGTACCTGCGCCATGGCGAGGACGTTGGGGGATAAGCCTGGCGATAACGAACGTGGCGCAGATAAACCTGTCGCATCATCGGATCAGCCTTGGCCATCATCCGCAGTGCTCCGACGACACCGATCCAGATTCCAATCCCGAGCAGAGCGGAGAACCAGGTCAGCACCACAAAAATGAGGATAACCGTTGCTAGCCCGGTCAGCAGGACCAGTTCGCGGTCCGCTCCCATCAGTTGGCTCGGGCGCGAAAGCGCCCGATGGATGCGTGATCGGGTGAGAGAGGTTCCAGACTCAGCCAACGGTCCCCTCCCCTGCCCCAACCGCAATTGCCGGTCCGGCAGCGCCGATTGAGGCACCCGACGCACCGAACAGGCTGACAATCTGGGTGGCGCCGAGAAGGATGCCTGCGACGAGAACAACGTACATCAGCCGCCGCGCGAAATCGTTCAGTTCACCACCGAAGATCAACATGCCGCCGGCCACTGCGACCGCAGCAAGTGCGATGAAGCCAGCCACCGGTCCGGTGATCGATTGCTGTATTTGCTGGAGAGGGCCTTCCCACGGCAAGCCGCCGCCGCTTGAAGCAACCGCCGGCGCGGCCGTGAATCCTAGCACAATGAACGCCAGCGCGACGGCTTGTGGTCTGTTAAACCTCATGGACGGTCCTTTCTTCCGAACAGGTCTCAATTTGGTACTGGCCGCCCGAAAAGCTCTCGACATGGATCACCTCACGAACGCGCCTGCCCCTTGGGGTTCGCTCGATCGAAATGACGAGGTCGACAGCTTCCCCGATGACTTCACGCATCGGCTGCTGGCTCGCCTCGGCAGTGAGTTGCTCGAGCCGTCGCAGCGCGGAAATGGCGCTGTTGGCGTGAATCGTGGTGATGCCGCCGGGATGGCCAGTGTTCCAGGCCTTAAGCAAGGTCAATGCGGCCCCGTCACGAACCTCTCCAACGATGATCCTGTCGGGACGCAGGCGCATCGTGGATTTAAGAAGCCGGGCCATATCCACTGAATCCGTTGTGTGAAGACTGACCGCGTTCTCGGCCGCACACTGGATTTCAGCCGTGTCTTCAAGGATCACGAGACGATGCTCTGGTGCGCGATGCACCATCTCGGCAATCACCGCGTTTACCAATGTGGTCTTCCCAGACCCGGTGCCTCCAGACACGACGATGTTTAGACGGGCATCGATCGATTTGCGTATAACGTCGACTTGGTCGACCGTCATGATTGCGCTGCGGACGTAGTCCTCAAGTGAGATCAGGCGGGAAGCTCGCTTGCGGATGGTGAAGCTTGGGCCAGCCACTACGGGCGGTAACAGGCCTTCGAAGCGATGGCCGCCGATCGGCAGCTCGCCGGAAATGATCGGTTGGTCCTCATCTGCTTCCGTCAGCAGCGCGTGCGCGACGCTGCCAATGATGATCTCGGCAGCACCCGGTTGCAGGTTGCCCATACTGTCGATCCCCTGCCCCACGCGCTCGACAAACAAGCGTCCGTCTGGGTTCAGCATGATCTCGACGACGGACGGATCTTCAAGCGCCGAGCAGATCGTCTCGCCGAGAGCATCCTGCAGTTTTCGGACGAGCCGGATCCGAGACTGTGACCGGTTCACTGCCTTGGCACCGCGGGGCTAGATGGCGATGAACTGACCGCGGATACAGGGAGTCTTGGAGGGCAAGCGCGAAAACAAGGCATAGGAGACGGTCCGGTCAATAGTGCTTGGCCGAGAAAACCACCAATCCCTATCGATCGTCAGCCCGGCATAAAGGCCGGGCCCGAACCAACCGAGTCGGATGCGATTCTTAAGCCGATCTTGGAATCCAGGTGCTGCGGCCAGTCTGGACAGTCTTGCCCCCGGCATTTATGCCGGGGGCCGTAGGAGCAGCATGGAGGTCGCTAAATAGGGATAACTATCTGTAAAGGCCGGGGTATTTCATTCGACCGATGTCTAGGCAACGAGTGTTCGAGGGTCG
The DNA here is from genome assembly GCF_022359935.1 of Aquamicrobium sp. NLF2-7. Classification (NCBI taxonomy): domain Bacteria; kingdom Pseudomonadati; phylum Pseudomonadota; class Alphaproteobacteria; order Hyphomicrobiales; family Phyllobacteriaceae; genus Aquamicrobium; species Aquamicrobium sp. NLF2-7. Next base: position 108,303 of record NZ_JAKSED010000005.1, read on the forward strand.
GCATTAAGAGCTCGTTAACCCTTTTTCCCTTGCGGTTTCGCAGGAATCGGCCATGGTAACGATAATTTCGTCCGAAGCGAAAAATATCGTTACTGCGAGCTAGCCGGAATGAATGCGAAAGCCACACTACCTGATCAGGCCATCAGCTTTGCTGAGATCATCCACGATCAGGGCATGCAGATCTCCGGCAAACTCGACCTTCTTCGACAGGAGACCTTTATCCCCGACGGCGAGAAGACGCTGAGGCTTTTTCCGATGTCGGAGGTCGCTGACCTGCTTGGTGTCTCGCAGAGCTATCTTAAGAAACTTCATCTCCAGGGCAAGGGCGTTGAGCCTACCGTAAGTAGCACGGGCCGCCGTTTCTATACGGCTGAGCAGATGAACGAATTACGGGAATTGCTCGGACGCTCGCCCCGCCGCCAACCAGGCGAGAAGTTGCAGGTCATCGCGGTGGTGAACTTCAAAGGCGGGTCGGGGAAGACGACCAGCTCGGCGCATCTAGCACAGTTTCTTGCTTTGAAGGGCTACCGGGTTCTGGCTATGGACCTCGACCCACAAGCTTCGTTGACAACACTCTTCGGCATTCAGCCCGAGATCGACAATAAGCTGTCGATCTACGAGGCAATTCGTTATGACGATCAGCGCAAGCCAATCCGTGAAGTGATCGAACACACCAACTTTCCCAACCTCGACATCGTACCGGCAACGCTCGATCTGCAAGAGTTTGAGTACGAGACCCCTCTGGCGATGCAGCGCGGTGACGGAAAGGAGGGTCGGACATTCTACACGAGAGTTGGCGCGGCTCTTGCCGACGTCGAAGAAGACTACGATGTCGTAGTGATCGACTGTCCTCCCCAGCTCGGATATCTCACACTCACCGCGTTGACGACAGCGACTGCGGTCTTGATCACCGTCCACCCACAAATGCTTGATGTGATGTCGATGAGCCAATTTCTGCTCATGCTAGGTGGAATTCTTCAAGGAATTGAGCAGGCCGGCGTGAGGATATCGCTGGATTGGTTTCGATACCTCATTACGCGTTACGAGCCGGCCGATGTGCCGCAACAGCAGATGGTCGGCTTCATGCAATCGATGTTCGCGCAGCATTTGCTGAAGAACGCGATGGTAAAATCGACAGCTATCGCGGACGCAGGACTTACCAAACAAACCGTATATGAAGTTGAGCGATCGACCTTCAATACCGCTACCTATGACAGAGCCCGTCAGTCGCTGGACGCGGTAAATTCGGAGATCATCACGATGCTCAATCAAACGTGGGGTCGTCGGGGATGATGGAATTGTCAGCCGTACAGATTGCTTCTTTTATCTATAATATCAGGCGGTTAAGCCGCACTTGGGTGGCCTGAGATGTCTCGGCGCGACATATTTAGGAATATAACGCGACAGGATGCGCCGGTGAATGAGCGCGCCCCATCGACGAGTTACGCTACGCGCGGGGCTTCGCGGACCATGCTCAATTCCCTTGGGGAATTGGCAGAAAAGGCCGCGCAGGCCGAGCAGCTGCTCGAGGGAGAGGTGATCGTTGAGATTGATCCAGCCCTGATTGACGACTCCTTTGTTTCCGACCGGCTGCCCGATGATGAGGACGGCAACGACAAAGACCTGCTCCAAGCAATCGAGTCACAAGGACAAAAGACTCCGGTCCGACTGCGAGCGAGTCCGGATTCGCCAGGTCGATATCAAATTGTCTTTGGGCATCGACGGGTAAGGGTCGCTCGGATTCTATCGCGTCCGGTTAAGGCCATTATCGAGTCCTTGAGCGATATCGAGCACGTTATCGCGCAGGGGCAGGAAAACTCTGCGCGCGAGGATCTGTCGTTTATTGAACGATCAGTATTCGCAAAGCAGCTTCAGGATCGTCAGTTCGATCGTGGAACGATCCAAGCAGCTCTGTCCGCCGATGCGCCAATGGTCACCAGAATGCTTTCGGTCGCCTCCAGGGTGCCGTCGAGCATTGTGAACGGTATCGGGCGTGCCAAAGCAGTTGGCAGAGATCGCTGGCAGGAGTTTGCACAGCTGATTGACCAGCCAGCAAATCGCGCCCTGGTTGAGGAGCTACTTACAGACCCGGTATTCACTCAAGCCCCATCTGACGCGCGGTTCGAGTTAGCGCTGAATGCGATGAAGAATTCGAAACGACCAAATCGGGCAGGGGCTCGAAAGCCAACGACAACAAAGTGGCAGGCGCAAGACAAGGCGATCGCCGCTGAGGTGATTGAAACCAGCCGATCCGTCGAACTCAAGTTCAAAAGTAAAGATGCGGGATCATTCGGTCGCTTTCTCGCGGCGAACCTCGATACGCTTTACGAGCAGTTTCTTAAGCAGGGCGATGAAGCGGAGAAATAGCCAGTAGGATTCAACGCAAAAGAAAAAGGCCCCCGAAGCGATTTCCGGAAGCCCTTCTCGTGATGTAGCAGTCCTGAGAATCGCATTTCCCGGAATCGACGTCAAGCCTCATCGAGGCATTTTACTGCCAACTTTGGCGGCCGGGTTTCTTTTGCCTAACGGTAGGTGAAAGAGAAATGCAGACGCATATGACAACGACGCCCTTTGGGCGGCGGCCGATGTCGCTTGGCCAGATTGCGAGCCAGATGACGGCCAAGGCCATGCCCGAAACGGCGGTGGTTAACAAATGGGAAACGTTTAAGAATATCAGAGAAGCTCGGGATCAGCTCGGTGCCACCGATCGCTCGCTCGCGATCCTCAACGCACTCCTTTCATTCCATCGGGAGACCCAGCTCTCCGCCGAGGGGAGCTTGGTTGTATGGCCTTCGAATGAGCAACTTTCTGCCCGTGCCAATGGTATGCCGGCAACGACCCTGCGTCGTCACCTTGCTGTCCTCGTTGAATGTGGCTTGATCATTCGGCGCGATAGCCCGAACGGCAAACGTTACGCTCGTAAGGGGAGGGGAGGGCACATCGAACAGGCCTATGGCTTCGATCTCGCACCGATCGTCGCCCGGGCCGAGGAGTTCGAGTACTTGGCCGAGGCTGTCCAAGCCGAGAAGAGAGCTCTCAAGGTAGCGAAGGAACGTTTGACGTTGCTGCGGCGGGACACGCTTAAGATGATCGATACGGGTATCGACGAAAGCGTTCCCGGCAACTGGGGGAGGGTTCAGCAGCACTATCAGGACATCATTGCACGTTTGCCCAGGACTGCCCCGAGGATGCTCGTGGAGGAAATCTGCGACGAGCTGCAGGATCTGCACGACGAAGTCCGGGACATATTGGAATCATTCATAAAAACACAGAATCCGGACGGCAATGAGTCCCATTCTGGTCGCCACATACAGAATTCAAACACCGAATCCCTACCTGAATCTGAATACGGCTATAGAGAAAAGGATGAAGCGAGCGGCACCGCCGGTGAAAATGACAACGTGAAGAGCTTGCCGAAGCGTGATTTGCCTTTAGGCATCGTGCTGGACGCATGTCCAAATCTCCAGGAATGGGCAGCCGGCGGCGAAATCAGGCACTGGCGAGACTTCCTGGCCACGGCGGAGGTCCTTCGGCCCATGCTGGGCATCAGCCCCAGTGCGTGGCTTGAGGCGAAGCAGGCAATGGGCGAGCGGCACGCGGCGATAACGCTAGCAGCCATGAACCAGCGGTCGGAGAAGATCAACAACGCTGGCGGATATTTGCGTAGCCTGACCGAGAAGGCCCAAGCGGGTAAGTTCTCAACCTGGCCGATGATCATGGCATTGCTCAATGCAGAGCTGAATGCGTCGAAAATTGCGAATACGACGAGCGCAAAGCCGCGATCCGAAGATCAGTCCAGACAGTATGCCGTCTCCGATGCATTGCTTAAGTCGCTCGAGAGGCCGAAACGGTGAAGACCCATCCCTCCCGCCGAGAATTTTCCGCCGCAGCAGGACCCGAGCTACGGCGTGTCGGTAGAGGATGGAGCCAAGCCCAGGCGTCGTGCACGGTCGAGCAGATTCTTGACCGAGGATGGCGACCACCGGGAGCCGCCACGCGGGGTCCGTTCATGAAGGCGCTCGAGTTGCAATGCGATTTCACGCAGCGTAAGCCCCGGGTTCGAACCGTGAATTCCGGCGATAAGCGTCATCAAGCGGTCTTCGGGGAGGCGGGGAGGAGACTTCTTGAGCAGGTCCGGGTCAGCAAGATGCTCGTTAACGAGCCACCTGACCGCGCGTCTGAGCCGCTCTGGTGTCCAGTCGAGGCCGCGCTGCCTCAACACGCGTGCGATGTCATCCCAGGTGTGGTCTGGTCGCATGCGGCGAACGATCGGCAGCCACTGGTTTGCGGACGCCTGGATGCGGTGACCATAAGCGGCTTTCTGCGTTGCGCTCATCTTCGCCAAGGCCTCTGGTCGCCGATCGCGCAGCCCGGGGTTGCCCGGAAGCTTCCCCTTGGCCTTGGCCGCTCGAATGCCCGCTTTTGTGCGTTCGGAGATGAGCGCGCGCTCCAGTTGCGCCACGGCGCCGAGGACCTGAAGCGAAAACATGCCCTGCGGCGTTGTCGTATCAATGGGATCGCGCAAAGACCGAAAATGAGCCCCCTTCGCAGTGAGATCCTCAATCACCTCGAGGAGGTGGCTGACAGAGCGGGCCAAACGATCGAGGCGCACGACGACGAGAGTGTCGCCGGGGCCAATTTCTCGGAGTAGCTTTGCGAGGGTAGGGCGAGAGCGAGAAGCGCCGGATCCGTGCTCCTCTACGATGAGGTCGCAGTCGGCCGCGCGCAGCTCCATTTCCTGCGCTTGGGTTGCCTGCTCGTCGGTGGAAACGCGGGCATAGCCAACTTGCCGGCCCTGTGGTCGACGGGAAGACTGATTTTTGGTGCTAACGGCCATCTTCTGCGCCTGAGAACTCGTGTCCAACGGGTTTTTACAAACACAGAGGATAAGGATAACCGATCGGAAGTGGGCGTCTCTTGCCATTTCCTCCCTTGTGAGGGCGCGTCAAACTTGTTATATGACCACTATAGTCATATCATGAGGTGGAGAAATGAAGGAGATTCAGCTCAAGGATGCCAAGGCCACCCTGTCCGCTGTTGTTGATCAGGCGGTTCGCGGTCATCCTGCCATCATCACCCGGCACGGTAGGAAGGAAGTGGTCGTCCTTTCATTCGATGAATATGAAAAGCTTTTGCACGTGCCGAGTTTTGGACGTTTGCTTGCGTTGTTTCCGGGTGATGAGGGCGATATTCCGTCGCGGAGCAACAAGCCCAGCCGCGCTGTCGATCTCTGATGTATCTGGTCGATACTAACGTCATCTCTGCGATGGCGCCGTCGAAACGGCAAACGCTTGACTACCTTGCCGAATGGTTGGACGAAAATAGTCCAAGGCTGTTTCTGTCGGTCATTACGGCGGCCGAGGTCCGATCCGGCATCGCCAAGGCCGAACGGGAAGGCGCAACGACGAAAGCGCGGCGACTAACCGAATGGTGGGACAGCATCGAATACCTCTACGCGGGAAAAATGCTGCCGATCGATCTGCGGTGCGCATCCGTAGCCGGACAGATCTTGGACGCTGCGCGTGCGCACCAACCGGGTTTCGAAGATATTGCTATCGCTGCCACAGCGCGGGTACATGATTTGATAGTGTTGACTCGAAACCTGAGGCACTTTGAACCGCTCGGGGTGCAGGCCATTGATCCCTTCGACACTTTACCCAAACTCTAATGTATAGGCTAGTTCTGGCATTGCATATCTTCGCCAACTGGCAAAGAATCATTTAAATATCAAAGATCGCACTCGCCAGTTTGAAATTTAGAGGATTACATGCAGGCAACGATTGTTCATCTAAGCGACCTTCATTTTAAGAACGATGCTGTGAACAAATTTCGTCTAGATTGTCTGCGCAAGGACCTAAAGCGTTTGCGGGCGGACGGCCCCATTCATACGGTTTTTACGGGCGACCTGGTTCATGCGGGCGATGACAACGCCTTTGATCACCTGTTCGACGAGTTAATCGGACCGCTGATTGAGCTTGGTCACGAATTGTTCGTTGTTCCTGGCAACCACGATGTACAACGCGTCATCGCTAACCAGCCGTTCGCTGACCGCATCCTTGCCGATCGTGGAAGTGGTTATTTGTTCGGTGACCACATTGGTATCCGTAGGGATCATCCCGAGGCCGAGTTCGATCCGTTGGTGAACTACCGAAACCTTGAGGATCTTTTGGAGCCCTATGATCAGAGGAATTACTGGGGTTACACGGCCACACGAGGATCTGTGTCAGTTCTGGGGCTTAACTCTGCATGGCTTTGTTGCGAGCGATCCGCTGGAGGCTCCGATCGTGGTGCACTGCGCGTTGAGCCGTCCGTTCTAGAAACGTTTGCGAAGAGCCTGCCGCCGGATACCTTGCGGATCGCCCTGCTCCACCACCCACTCGATTGGTTGGAAGAGACTACACGAAGCGCAGTCAATGACTTACTGATCGAGCACACGGACCTCGTCCTCTACGGACACGTCCATGCGAACGATGTCGTTGGACAGATAAAGGGCTCTGCAAGTTGTCTGTTCTTCCAAGCGCCGCCCTTACGAGCAGGGTGGTCCAAGGGTACGAATGGGTATGCGATCATTCGGGGCGACGTAGCTCACAAGCGTTTTGAAGTAGAATATAGATCCTACTCTCAGCCCCGCCGGACGTTTGTGCTGGGCGAGGACTTTACGCCTAACGGACGCTTGCATCCACGGCCGGAAGATGCCGCCTTCTTTCAGGCTTCGCCATCCCGGTCGGCACTCCTTCAGCGATATGCCGATGCTGACGCTTTCGACTATCTCGATTGGTATCGATCGCACATCCGGTCAAAGTCGAAAGTAACCGGTTCCTTTGTGGTCCCTAAAGCGCATCGCATTACGGCCTACAATGAGGGTTTGACCTATGGTCCCCCCCAAGCAGTGACACAAATCATCAGCAATTCCGTGCGCGATCAGTTCTTCGTTGCCCCGCTCGATGCGGGCTCAACGACCTCCGCGTACCTTGCGTTTAAGCATCTCTCGGAAACATTCTCCGAGCATGGCCAGGTGGCAGCTTACTTCGATGCCGGCCGAGACAAGATTAACAGGGCAACGATACTTCGAGGAATAAATCAGACGACGCTATTACGGTACTCTCATTCTGAGACCGAGCAGTTGGTCGCGGAGGGTGCAATTGTACTAGTGATCGACGGGCTCTGTTTGGGCGATGTCGAGCAGTTTAATTTGTTCCGCGAGACGGTGGGACGTTATCTACCCAAGATACGGCTGGTTTATTTCCTTAGTACGGAGCGCCGTGGAGTCTCACCCACAGGAGCAGGCGAGCCCCGGCTCTCTCCAGACGAGGATGAAATCTACGAGTTTGCCCAGCTCGAAGTTGATGACATTCGCTCGATGATCGCGATGCGCGTTCCCGACAAGGCGGATGCAGTTCGAGAGAGCGTCGTTAGTCACGTGGTTGAGAGCTTTCGCCAGATGGACGAGCCGATCTTCGCGAGCACAGTTGCGGTGGTTATTGATACCATTACTCAGGACCCCGAATTTAAGCCGTTGAATAAGGCGCGTCTTATCGAGCGCTATGTTGAATGCCTTCTAGGACGATTTGATTTGGAGGATGTTCGTGAAGGCACCTTTTCTTCAAGTGACAAAATTAACTTCCTAGGTTTCGTGGCGCGACAGCTCCTCGAGGAGAACCGGGTTGGAATGGACGATGCTCGTTGGAATGAGATAGCTGCCGACTACCAGATCAGGTTCCTAATAGAATTGCCCAGAGGACTGCTCGATGAATTCTTGGAGAAGGGGCTTTTGACGATGGAGGGCGGAGAGATCACCTTCCGTGGTGACCATCTATTCTCATTCTTCGTGGCGCAACAAATGAAACGCGACGCAGATTTCGCTGCATCGCTCGTGCAAGGGCAGGGACTGTTCCGTCACTACCGCGAGATCACTGTCTACGGCGAGTTGGAAGGTACAAACGTCGGAGACGTGCTCAATGAGGTTTTTAGCGAGCTGGGCGAAATTGAGGTCACGTTGCTCGAAAACTATTCCCGCGCGGGTATCGATCTGACCGACGAATGGCGAGCGGCATGTGCCGAGACGGAAGCAGATGCAACTGGGGAATCTCTTGACGAGGCAGCCACCCGCTTGGGGAGCGCGAATGCCACCGCTGAAAGCTCTGACAATTACGATAATGCAGAGCTTGGAAAGATCGATCGGCGACGTGGAGTCGCAGAACGACAAGCAGTTCGGGAGGCTGAAGCTCGATTACTGGTCGGCATGCGGCTGTACGGGCTACTGCTCAAGAACGCCCTTCACCTAGAGGCTCCGGAAAAATTGCGCCATCTCAGCAAGCTTTTCACAGCGGCCGAGCTTTGGGTTGGGTTCATGTGCGCATGCCGGGCATTCATTGGGCGACACCCGATCGTCATCGCAGGTGGGGTCCGATTTATCAACTATGGAGCGGCGAGCGACCCGGAGAGATCGTACCGCGATTTCAAATTCAACGCGCCAAACACAGTGTCGGGTCTTATCGCTGAAACGCTCCGGAATCCCCAACTCGCCATAGCAATCAGAAATTTGATCCCAAACCTTGATCCGATGAGTCGGCTCTTCGCTCGAGATATCCTCCTCGAGATGCCGAGCGAGCGGAATAGAGAAATGTTCCTAGCGTCTCTTAAGGAGGAAACGGACATTAATCTCGTTGTCTGTGCCCTACGCACATTACGCAAGAAATACCTTGGGGCGGGGCGAAATGAAGATCGAAGAATTCATCTAGAGCGTGTCGTTGAGGAAATTGCGAAGGATCCACGCATTGCAGCGCGTGTTGACTTCTCAAAGCTGCGGAAAGCAAGGCTCGTTCAAGATTTACGGAGTAATGCGGTGAGTAGCGCCTCTTAGATATTAATCGTTTCCTCTACGGCTTTTGTAGGTGTAGCGAGGAGTATGTGGCAATTGAGAGTGTACCTCAAATTCACCAAATTGACCCAACGACGAGGAGAAGGGACGAAGTGGTCTCCGCGAAGTATGCTTCGAGTAGGGCAGGGCGCCTATAGCCCCGCTGCCTTAGTGAGATTGACTCGGAAACGGTCCCTTCGGCGCTGGTAGCGCCGCGTCATCTCGGCTGTCGCGTGTCCCAACTGCTTCTGGACAAAGCGCTCGTCGACCTCGGCCGAACTCGCAAGGCCGGCGCGCAGCGAATGCCCGGCGAATTTCTGCTCGCGCTCCATCTCCGACAAATCGCCCCGGACGCCGGCTGCAAGGGCTGTGCGTTTGACCAGGCGCGCGACCTCCTGATCGCGCAGACGTTCAGGTCCAATAGATTTGCCCTTTCCGGTGACCCGGCGAAAAAGCGGACCGTGGGCGATGCGCGCCAGCTTGAGCCAGGTTTCAAGCGCTGCTACGGGGCAGCTCCTTTCCGAAGAACCACGGCCAATTTCGACCTCGCGCCAGCCGGTCTTGCTGCGCAGCGTGATCACCATGCCCTTCTCCAGGATTTCTATCCAACCGCTGCCATCCTGTGTCTGCTCCCGGCCGGCATCGAGCCCGACAATTTCGGACCGCCTTAGGCCCCCGGCGAAGCCAAGCAATAGCATGGCCCGGTCGCGCAAGCCACGCAGCGTCCCCCGGTCCAGCGTTTCCAACATGGCCAGGATATCTTCCGGCAGCACGGCCTCCTTCTGCACTGGTGGTCGTCCGTGTGTGTTGCGGATGCCGTCGAGCACGGTGGCGATGTGCCGGTCGGTGCGGTCTAGTTTATCGCCGCTTTGCTGATAGTGCCAGGCAATGGCCGACAGGCGGCGCTCGATGGTCGACACCGCCGCCGGCTTGCGCTTGGCCGTTGCGGTGCCGGAGGCGCAGGCGGTGATATAGAGCCCGACCACCTGGGGATCGGGTGCTTCATAGGCCAGGCCCTGGCGCCGGCACCAGCTGGAAAACTGCTTCCAGTCGCTGTCGTAGGCCCGCCTTGTATTCGGGGCGCTGGCCGCCTCCACATATTCGCGGGCGCGATCGGCGAGGTTCTCGAGATGCGCCGGCAGACCGAGCGTTACCCGTGGGGCAGGGGCGGGGGCTTTGCCTTCGCTCTCGCTGTCATGTATCGATGGCCGATTTTCGGCCCTTTCGACACCGTGGTTGATTGCTGGTGAAAATCCGACGGGTACCGGCGGGCTCTGTGGTCGCGCTGAACCGTATAGTGGGTGGTTTTCGTCGGTTTCGTCGCTCTGAGAGGTCATTTTCTCTATAAAGACCAAAACGAATGATAATGCAAGATTATTGGACATAAAACAAGACCGACAAGCGCGGCGGTTAGTTGCAAATAATATAGATCAAACCGCCGTGCCATGTTAGCCTTTTGCATGGCCAAATCACCCCGAAAAGCGATTCCTGCCCCACCTTCCTATCCACCCATGCCGGCGGCGCTGCGTCTGCGCGCTCTGCCGGAGGGTCCGACCGACGCCGGATTCTGGGCCGGCGCGGCGCTCGCCAGCCTGCATGCCATGGCCATCGACGAGCATCCGATCGGCAGCCTGTGGCGCGATCGCTTGGCGCTGACCAACACCGCCGCCCTGATGGGCTTTCTCGGTCGCACGGAGGACGAGGCGGCGCTGCGCGACGCGGTCAAGCTGACGCGACCGGGTGACGATCCCGGCCCGGGCGGCAAAGTGCTGATTGCGTGGCGCCGGCTGGTCGAGCGGCGCTCCCAGCTTGCCGACGACTGGTGGCTGTCGGCGTCGGCGGTTCTGCAGCTGTCGATCGATGATCCGCTGAGCAACGTCTATGCGGTCGCCGAACGGCTGGCCAAGGGGGAGGGCGATCCGATCGCCGCCGCGGCCGAGATCGTCGCGGTGACGATGAAGTTCCGGCCGAACGCCGAACTGCTGGCGCTTTGGCTCGCCGATGCGATGATCGCGGCGCGCCTCAAATGGCCGCGCCCGGTGCCGCTGCTGGCCAGTCAGATCAGGCGCAAGGATTTGCGCGGTGCGCCCGATCACCTCGAGGGCAACGGGCGCTGGTCGATCATCTGCGCCGCCGCTTATGCGCGGGCCGCGGCCCGCGCGTCTGATCTTCACGCCGATCTCTGCCGCAAGGCCACGCGGCTGCTGGAAGTGGCGCCCAAACTGCGCACCAAACATGCCGACACCGTCTTGCTCGTGCTGCTGATGGAGGATGCGCAGACGGCGCGCTCGGCTACCGATGCCATCAGCGAGCGTGCTGCCCGGCGGCTGTTTGAGCGCCTCGAGACGCTCGGCGCCGTGCGCGAGCTCACCGGCCGCTCCACTTTCCGGCTCTATGGGCTCTGACCATGGCGCGGGCTCCAAAACAGCCGGAGATTTTTGACGCCGATCTCGAGCATCTGCCGCTCGATCTGCGCTGGCGCGAATGGATGGGCCGGGTTGAGGCGGTGATCTTTGCCTCGCGCGAGCCAGTAACCCGTGAAGTGCTGGTCCGCGTGGTGGGAAAATCCTGCAACCTCGATCTCGTCATCGACGACATAAGGGAAGAACTGCGCGGCCGTCCCTACGAGCTGGTGTCGGTCGCCGGCGGCTGGCACCACCGCACGCGGCTGGCGTTTGGCGACGCGATCCGGGCGGCCATCGGCGTCAGTGACAAAGCCGTCGCGCTGTCGGAATCCGAATCCCTGGTGCTCACCACCATCGCCTACTACCAGCCGATCACACGGGCGGAGCTCTCGACCTTCTTCGGGCGCGAGATCTCGCGCGATCTGATCGGCCGCCTGCGCAGCGTCGGCTTCATCGCCTCCGGTCCGAGAAGCCCGCAGCCCGGTGCCCCCTACACCTATGTGACAACGAAAGAGTTTTTGTCGCATTTTGGCATGGACAGCCTGCGCGACCTGCCGGACATGGAGGCGCTCGAGGACGCCGGACTGCTCAGCAAGGAAAAGCTGCTCGCCGGCGACATCCCGGTAGCTGGTTCGGAACCGCATGTGGACAACGATCTGTCGCCGGAGGTTCCGAAGGAGGAAGGATTCTGACGAGTGGCATGGGTTGGGCTCGGAACCCATTAATGTGCCTTCGCGCGTGCGGATACGTTCGAGATTCATTCTCTCGGTAGAAGAAGATGGCAATTACGTCCGATGCATGGATATTGGGAGTTCCATTGGCAGGTCATGCGTGGCCAAGCTGGACTTGAAGTACCTCACCGATCTGGGACGTTGACGGCGCAGCTCGTTACATGGTTAACTGTCCGCAGTCCGAGGACAAAGGACAAAGGACAAGGGTGGGGCGTGATGATGAAAAGCCAGGATATAGTCGTCTTGCTCAAGCTGGTGAGTTTGGAGGATGACCAGCATAATTCGGGCCAGTTGCCGCCATCTCCAGAACTCGCGGCAGGAGAAGATCCATATTCCGTGCGCGGTCTCGAAGCCGCGCTCGGGATTAGCAAGACCGAGATCGGCGCGTCGATCAAGCGCAGTATCGCATCGGGCATAGCAGTCAAGGACCGGAGGACCGGTCGACCGAAGCCAAGCCGGCGTCATCTGCGCCAATTCATCGTCCACGGCTTGAAGTTCGTTTTCCCCGCAAAGGCAGGTGCCATGCAGCGCGGCTTGCCCACTGCCTTTGCGGCGCCTGTTCTTAAAGAATTCCTGCACAGCGCCGGCAGCCTCATCAGCGTGTGGCCCTACGCTCATGGCAAGGAAATGGGTCAATCGGTCGAGCCGCTCTTTAAATCCGTACCGGACGCAGCCGCGAAGGATGAACGTCTTTACGCCTATCTCGCTCTTATCGATGCTATTCGCCTTGGCAATCAGCGGGAGGCCAGTCTGGCCGCTGACTTGTTGACAAAGAGGTTGGGATGACGATCCAGGGCCAACTGAAGGAAATGCTGAAGACCGTCGCCAAAGCGCTTGGTGACGAGCTCCGTGAACAAGTGGTCTTTGTCGGCGGCTGCACAACGGCCCTTTACATAACCGACCCCGTCACGCTTGAAGGCGTCAGGGCGACCGACGATGTCGATCTGGTCGTAGATATTGCTGGCTTCGCGGAGTGGACGGAACTGATGGAGCGGTTACGCGACCGCGGCTTCTCCGAAGCGCCGGACGACGATGTCATCTGCCGCATGAAACTCGGCGAGCTCAAAGTCGACTTTATGCCGGACGACGAGACGATCCTCGGCTTCACCAACCGCTGGTACGCCAAGGGGATTGAAACATCGATCCCGGCGTTGCTCGAGGAGACGCTCGTAATCCGGCACCTCACGCCTGCCTTGTTCATCGCAACCAAGTTTGAGGCATACCGAGGACGAGGAGAAGGGGACCTCATCGGAAGCCGTGACGCTGAGGATATTCTCCTGCTCGTCGATGGGCGGGACGAACTCGTTGAGGAAATCACGGCAACCGAGACCGAGGTCCGGATCTATATCGCCGGACAAATGACCGGTTTGCTCGCAGATCCTAGCTTCGAACATTTTCTCGAAGGGAACATTCGAGGGCCCGCCGGTCGCGTTGACATCGTCTACGATCGCCTGATGGCCATAAGCCATCTCGGCGCTGACTGACATGGGCTACCAGATTACCTGGCATTCTCAGCAAGGCACGAGAACAGCCGATAACCGCGATCATGCCGGTGTGGGCATTCGGGGCAATTCTATCCTGATAATCGTTCTGGATGGATCGACGTCGGGACCGACAAGTGGCCAATTTGCCCATGAAATCTCGCGACGAATGGTGGACTGGTTCGTTGCGGAGGCCGCGGCGGTGACCGCAGAAACCATGACAGAGCAGCTGCGTGCAATGCACATAGCACTCGCGGAGAACTTCCCGTACGACTCAGCAAGTTACGCCCTTCTGTACGTAGATCCGGCGCAACCGGTCCTCGTGTTGCATGCAGGCGATTGCCTTGTCGGCAGTCGAGATGATGGACGGACAACGTGGATCCTGCAGCCGCATACACTCGAAAACGCACTCACCCCTGTCCCGATCGAAATTCTGGGCAAGGAACTTGCGCGTCATGTCCTCACGCGAAGTTACCGTTCGAAGCGCTTTATTGCTCCCGAACTGACCATTATCGAGTTGGATGATCGCCCACTGCTCATTGGGACAGACGGTTTCTGGGCAGAGCTGGACGAAGGTGACCAAATTGCCTTCGTTGAAGGCGATGATCTGACGTCCGACCATGAGCACGATGATCGAAGCGTTCTCTCTATTTCTTGGATCAAACCGGAGGGGGTCGACTCCGCTGTTCTCCGGCCTGCATCCAACCTATATTTAAGGAAAGCGTCAGGCTAGCAGACGATCATGTGTCGCAATTGCAATCCGGCGAGGGAACTGCCGGATCAGCCCAACTGGCTCTTGAGGGGTGATGGCAGAGATCGAAAAGCCGCTCCGAATGCCAGGTCATTGATCGAGGACGGACCACTCGATGATCGGCGTTGGCCCGTTGATCGAGAGTGCAGCGAGGGAAACATGAGCGAAGAGCAGCCGCTTCGTCCATCGGCCGCGTCCGACGTCATCGAAATAGACATGCTGCGCGCAGCCACGGATCGGATTTTCGAACATCGTAAGAGGCTGCGGACGACGGAGGTCAGACTCGGCTTCTGGCCCGACGGATTACGCATTGGTGTCGGCTCATCGATTGAGGTCATTCCGTGGGAACGACTGCGCAATATCACTCAGGCCGAGCTTGTCGCCGCCGTTGATCGGGTCGCGGGATATATCGAATGGCTGAAAGAGCCGCCGCGATAATCCCGGGGGAGCGACATCGGATCAGAAAGGCGCGGAGTTCGATTGCGGAACTTTCCAATGCAAGAGGCCCCCTCAACATGGGATGAGACACCGTTGATCGTCATGTTCGCGCGATTGGGATAGTCAGGCTATCGGGGCTTACGACCCCATGGCTGGTTTTCGATGGCGATCCTCGGTGTTGAGGTAGCCCCTTACCCGTCGTCACGACGGGAACATGCCGGCGCCATTGCCATTGCGACGTGCGTACAGGCATACCCGACGGCCATGAGCGTGATCGAAGCCAGGGGGACGAGCACATTTGGGCCGGAGGGCAAACCGGCGACGGAATCGGCAAACAGCGCGTAGACGAGCATGAGGATGTTGGCGGCTAGGAAACTGTAGAAGAGCTCCGGGAGACCTGGCTTTTGGAGATGCCGCTTATGCCCATGGCCTTGACGAGATCATCGACGGATCGGGTCGAAACGCCTTGGATGTAAGCCTCTTGGATAACCGCCGTCAGGGCCTTCTCTGCCATGCGGCGTGGTTCGAGAAAGCTCGGGAAATAGCTGCCTGTGCGAAGCTTGGGAATGCGAAGCTCGACGGTGCCCGCCCGTGTCTCCCAATCCCGGTCGCGATAACCGTTACGTTGGGCCAGTCGGAAGCCATTCTTCTCGCCGTATCCAGCGCCCGTCTTCGCGCTCACCTCCAGCGCCATCAGCTTCTCGGCTGCAAAGCCGATCATCTCGCGCAGCAAATCGGCATCGGCGCTCTTCTCAACGAGTGAGCGCAGGTTCATCATGTCGTCGGTCATCGGTGGTGTCCTTCAGGTTGGCTCTAAGCAACCCGACCCTACCGGAAATCACCGATGGCTATGAAATCCAGCTACACCACATCCTGGGACACGATCTTGGGTTGAACGCGTCCTTGTTTCGAGGATTGCCCAGACGACGTTTAGGCGCCGTCGCGCGAGGGCGATGACTGCCTGGTTATGACGTTTTCCCTCGGTTCTCTTTCGGTCGTAGAAGGCGCGGCTTTCCGGGTCTACGAGAGCGTCGAAGGCGGAATGGAAGAAAACGCGTTTGAGGGCTTTGTTGCCAGCGGTGGATCGTCGGAGGTTCTGGATTTCCGTGACTGGCGCAGGGCGGGGTGACCCCGTCAGCGGATGTGTCTGCGTCCTCGGTCTGTCGCTATGACAGCGACGTAAAAATCGCCGCTGGTTCAGGAGCCTGGTCGTATTTTCAGCCGGATGATACCGTCCCCGCGGGTTTCTTGGACTCTCCATCGAGCGTGCGCACCAACTCCTCGGCTGATCGGGGAAGGTATTCCGCGACGTCGTTGACAGAAGTGTCGATATGGGCCTCGATCAGGTTTACGCAGCGCTCCACGTCTCCCTCGATGGCGGATTCGAAAATAGCCGCGTGCTCCTTGCGGACATCGCGATGCTTGCGATTATTCTTGAGCGCGAGACGCAGATAGCGATTGCTGTGCTCGTGCAGAAGCTGCCGGAAATCGATCAACCAGCTGTTGCGGCAATTCTGCACGAGGCAATCGTGGAAAACCTTGTTGCGCTGATGCCACTCTGTGGCGAGCTCAAGATTCTCCTCAGTGAGCATTCTGTCCTCGATGAGCTTCAGCTTGCGATAGGCCGCGAAGAGATTGCCTTCCCAATTGTCGTCGCGATGCGCGAGCGATGAGCGTAGCGCGCCAACTTCGATGATCTTGCGGGCCTCGCTGATATTTCGGAAGTCGTCATAGCTCAACTCTCGCACGCGAAAGCCGCGTTGGCGCTCCGTCGTCACCAGGTTGTCGATCAGGAGCCGCGACAGCGCCTCGCGCATCGTGGCGGTGGAAACGTCAAACTCGCGGCGGAGATTGTCGACCAGCAGATGCGCCCCCGGCGGCAGTTCGAAACTCAGGATCTGCCGCTTCAGCTCGGTGCGCACGGCTTCAATTGCCGTTGGTTTGGTGGTGGGACGGGTATCGATGACCATGGTGACCAAGACAGTGAGACACTCGCCAAACCTATGCCGACGACTGCGATAAATCAACGATTTCCGAAGGCAAATTGGTAGTGAGATTTACAAAAACGTTTTTGATGTTGACGAAACGATTTTGATCCGCCATCAATTTGGACAGAGCGGCGCAGGCACGAGACCGAACCGTACCTGGGAGGAGAGACAAGATGCTGCAGCAACCAATTCTGCCCGAACATGGGTTGTTCATCGACGGCGCCTATGTCCCGGCTACCTCGGGACGGATGTTCGAGAAGATCTCGCCCGTCAGCGGCAGCGTCATTGCCAAGGTGCACGAGGCCGGCCGCGAGGATGTCGATCGCGCCGTGCGGGCGGCCAAGGCGGCGCTGTCCGGCCCCTGGGGCAAGATGACCGTGGTCGAGCGCGCCGGGCTGTTGCAGGACCTGTCGCGCGCCATCAATGACCGGTTCGACGATTTTCTCGAGGCGGAAATTGCCGATACCGGCAAGCCGAGAAGCCTTGCCCGGATGGTGGATATTCCGCGCGGCGGCGCCAATTTCGCTACCTTCGCCGACATGATCAAGAATCTGGGTGCGGAGTTTTTCGAGACCGCCACGCCCGATGGCGGTCGCGCCATCAATTATGGCGTCCATCGCCCCAAGGGGGTGATCGCGGTCATCAGCCCGTGGAACCTGCCGCTGCTGCTGATGACCTGGAAAGTCGGACCGGCCATGGCCTGCGGCAATACGGTGGTTGTCAAGCCATCCGAAATCACGCCGCACACCGCCACGCTTCTGGGTGAGGTGATGAATGCGGTCGGTATTCCCAAGGGCGTCTATAACGTCATTCACGGCTTTGGCCCCAATTCGGCCGGCGAGTTCCTGACCCAGCATCCGCTGGTGGATGGCATCACCTTCACCGGCGAGACGCGCACCGGCGAAGCCATCATGAAGCAGGCCGCTGTCGGTCTGCGCGATATTTCCTTCGAGCTGGGCGGCAAGAACGCCGCCATCGTCTTTGCCGATGCCGACCTGGACAAGGCGGTTGCGGGTACCATGCAGTCGGCGTTTTCCAATTGTGGCCAGGTGTGCCTGGGCACCGAGCGGGTCTATGTCGAGCGCTCGGTCTATGGCGAGTTCGTGTCCCGGCTGAAAAAGGGCGCCGAGGGCCTGGTCCTGGGCGGTCCCGACACACCCGGCGTGAGCATGGGGCCGCTGGTCTCGGAGGAGCATCGCGACAAGGTCCTATCCTATTATCGCCTGGCTGAGGAAGAAGGCGCGACGGTCGTCACCGGCGGCGGCGTGCCGCAATTCGGCGACGAGCGGGATGGGGGCTTTTTCATCCAGCCGACGATCTGGACCGGCCTTCCCGACACCAGCCCGATCATCCGCGAGGAGATCTTTGGCCCCTGCTGCCATATCCGCCCCTTCGACAGCGAAGAGGAAGTGATCGCGCTGGCCAATGACAGCGACTACGGCCTGTGCAGCGCCATCTGGACCGAGAACCTGTCGCGGGCGCATCGGGTGGCGCCGCAGATCGAGGTCGGGCTGGTCTGGGTCAATTCGTGGTTCCTGCGCGACCTGCGCACCGCCTTCGGCGGGTCCAAGAAGTCCGGCATCGGCCGCGAGGGCGGCGAGCATTCGCTCGAATTCTATACCGAGCGCGCCAATATCTGCGTGAAGCTCTAGGGGGCGGGGATGGAAGACGCAATCCGCCAGGCCGCCAGCGCCCTTGCCAATGCCGCGCGCCATCGCGCGCCGATCGCCCCGATCAGGCCCGAGCTGGGCGCGGGGGCCGGCATCGACGCCGCCTATGCCGTGCAGGAAGAAGTGACCAAGGCCGCGCTCGGCGAGGGGCGGCGTCTCGTCGGCCGCAAGATCGGCCTCACCTCCGAAGCGGTGCAGGCGCAACTGGGCGTCGACCAGCCCGATTACGGCATGCTGTTCGCCGATATGGAATATGCCGATGGGCAGACCATTCCGGCGGGCCTGTTGATCCAGCCCAAGGTCGAAGCCGAAGTGGCGTTCGTCCTGGGGCGCGATCTGCCGGGCGAGGACATCACGGCCAGCGAGCTGATCCGCGCCATCGACCATGCGCTGCCCGCCATGGAAATCGTCGACAGCCGCATCCGCGACTGGAAGATCGGCATTCTCGACACCATCGCCGACAATGCGTCCTCGGGGGTCTATGTCCTCGGTTCGCGCCCCGTCCGGCTGGCCGATTTCGAGCCGCGGCTATGCGGCATGGTGATGGAGCGGGCCGGCGAGCCGGTCAGCTTCGGCGCCGGGGCCGCCTGTATGGGCAATCCACTGATCGCCTCGCTCTGGCTGGCGCGCCGCATGGCGCAGGTCGGCCGCCCGCTCGGCGCCGGGGACGTGATCCTGTCGGGCGCGCTGGGCCCGATGGTGGCGGTCCGTCCGGGCGACGCCTTCCGCGTGGCCATCAACGGGCTGGGCGAAGTCAGCGCCCGCTTTGCCAGAGGGGAGGAATGACCATGGCGCACAAGGTGGCGATCATCGGTTCGGGCAATATCGGCACCGACCTGATGATGAAGATACTCAAGGGCTCCAACGAGCTCGAAATGGCGGCGATGGTCGGCATCGACCCTGAAAGCGACGGGTTGTCCCGCGCGCGCACGCTGGGCGTGGCGACGACGCATGAGGGGCTGGACGGGCTGCGCGCCCTGCCGGGTTACGGGGATATTTCCATCGTCATGGATGCGACCTCGGCCTATGCGCACAAGGTGCACCATCCGGTGCTGATCGCCGATGGCAAGCAGGTCATCGATCTCACCCCAGCCGCCATCGGTCCCTTCGTGGTGCCGCCGGTCAATCTGGAAGAAAACCGGACGGCGACGGCGCTCAACATGGTGACTTGCGGCGGGCAGGCGACCATTCCCATGGTGCATGCGGTGCGGCGCGCGGTCGACCGGCTGCTTTATGCCGAGATCGTGGCGTCGGTGTCCTCGCGATCGGCGGGACCGGGGACGCGCGCCAATATCGACGAATTCACCCAGACCACCAGCCGAGCCATCGAAAAGGTGGGCGGCGCCGAGCGTGGCAAGGCGATCATCGTGCTCAATCCGGCCGAGCCGCCGATGCTGATGCGCGACACGGTGTTCGCCCTCAGCGAGGGGGGCAGCGAAGAGGCGATCCGCGAGAGCATCGAGCGCATGGTCGAGCAGGTGCAGAGCTATGTGCCCGGCTACCGGCTCAAGCAACAGGTGCAGTTCGAGCGGATCGGCGACAATGCCCCGCTCAACGTGCCGGGTGTCGGCAAGGTGTCGGGCCTCAAGACCTCGATCTTCATCGAGGTGGAAGGCAATGGCGACTACTTCCCGACCTATGCCGGCAATCTCGACATCATGACCTCGGCGGCCAAGGCCACGGCGGAAAGCTGGGTCCGGGCGCAGACTGGAAAGGTGGCCTGACATGGCGATCACCGATAAATCCCGCCTCTATATCCAGGACGTGACGCTGCGCGACGGCATGCATGCCCTGCGCCATCAGGCCGATCTCGATGCGGTGGCCCAGGTGGCCGGCGCGCTCGACAAGGCGGGCGTCGACGCGCTGGAGGTCACGCATGGCGACGGGCTGTCCGGCTCGTCCTTCAACTATGGTTTCGGCAGCCATTCCGATCTGGAATGGATCGAAGCGGCCGCGAGCGCGGTCAAGAATGCACGCATCACCGTGCTGCTGGTGCCCGGCATCGGGCTCGCCGACGACCTCAAGGCGGCGTACGCCGCCGGCGCCCGCTCGGTGCGCATCGCCACCCATTGCACCGAGGCCGACGTGTCGCGCCAGCATATCAAGGTGGCGCGCGACCTGGGCTATGACACGGCCTGCTTCCTGATGATGGCGCATATGACCTCGCCCGAGGCGCTGCTGGAACAGGCCAGGCTGATGGAAAGCTATGGCGCGGAATGCGTCTATGTGGTGGACAGCTCCGGCGCCATGCTGCCCGAGGATGTCACCGCCCGCGTCGCGGCGCTGCGGACGGGGCTCGCACCGCAGACCGAAGTGGGCATCCATACCCATGAAAACCTGCATCATGGCGTTGCCAATGCGGTGGCCGGGGTGCGGGCCGGGGCGGTGCGGGTCGATGGCTCGCTCGCCGGGCTCGGCGCGGGGGCCGGCAATGCGCCCATCGAGGCGCTGGTCGCGGTGTTCGACCGGCTGGGCATGAAGACGGGCTGCGATTTCGCCAAGCTGTCCGCAGCTGCCGACGATCTGGTGCGGCCGCTGATGGATCGGCCGGTGCGGGTCGACCGCGAAAGCCTGATGCTGGGCTATGCCGGCGTCTACTCCAGCTTCCTGCGCCATGCCGAAAAGGCGGCCAAGGATTATGGCATTCCCGCTTCGAGCATCCTGGTCGAGCTGGGCCGCCGCAAGATGATCGGCGGCCAGGAAGACATGATCGTCGATGTGGCGCTCGATCTGATCGCCGCGCAGGAGGCGACGTCATGACCGCACTTGCGGCGACCGCCGAACGGCTGGACCAGGCGATCCGGACGGCCACGGCCACCCATCAGATGCCCGAAGCCGAGCAGTTCGATGCCGCCACCGGCTATGCCGTGCAGGCGATGGGGATCGAATTGCGCCGCCGTCGCGGCGAGCGGGTGATCGGCGTCAAGATGGGCCTCACCAGTCGCGCCAAGATGGCGCAGGTGGGCGTCGATGAAGTGACCTGGGGCCGGCTGACCGACGCCATGCGGCGGGAGGAGGGCGGGAGTCTGGTTCGTGCCGATTTCATCCACCCGCGTGCCGAGCCTGAAATCGCCTTCATCCTCAAGCGCCGGCTGACCGGCACGGTGAGTCTGGTCGAAGCGGCGCTCGCCATCGAGGCGGTGGCGCCCGCCATCGAGATCATCGACTCGCGCTACGAGAACTTCCGCTTCTCGCTGGGCGATGTGGTGGCCGACAATTCTTCGTCCGCCGCCTTCTTCCTGGGCCCCTATGCCCGGCCCGACCTGGATGTCGCCAATCTGGGCATCGTGCTCAGCATCGATGGCCGGCCGCGCGAGATCGGTTCGTCGGCGGCGATCCTGGGGCATCCGCTGCGGGCGCTCGTCGCCGCGGCGGAGATGACCGCGCGCGCGGGCCATGTGCTGGAAGCCGGCGATATCGTGCTGGCGGGCGCGGCCACGGCGGCGGTGCCGCTTGAGGCCGGCATGCAGGTCGAGGCCGAGATGCAGTCGCTCGGCCGGGTCGGTTTTTCGGTCGTGTGAGAGGAGAAGACCCATGCCGCTAGTCGAAATCACCATCATCGAGGGACGCAGCCCGGAACAGAAGCGGGCGCTGCTCTCGGAAGTCACCGGAGCCGTCGAGCGCGCCATTGCCGCGCCACGGGAGACGATCCGCATCGCGATCCGCGAATTGCCCGCCGAACACTGGGCAATCGGAGGCCTGTCGATCGCCGAGAGGCGGGCCAAGGAGGCCGATACGCCGAAAGCGGGCTGAGCGCCGGGAGGAAAACGGCCGATTCAGAACCGCCTGTTCAGTCAATTTCAAAGGAGGAGTGGAAATGACCTACAAGGAACCCATCCACGACGTGGCCCAACTGGCCCATGTGGAGATGTATTCGCCGGACGTGGACGCCACGGTCGGATTTTTTCGTGACCTGCTGGGCATGTCGGTCACGGCGCGCGAAGGCAATTCGGTGCATATGCGCGCCTATGAGGACTTCTATGCCCGGTCCTTGACCATCACATATCGCGATAAGCCGGGTCTCGGTCATATGGGCTGGCGTTCGTTCTCGCCGCAGGCGCTGGAGCGGCGGGCCAAGGCCATCGAGGCCACGGGCCTGGGCAAGGGATGGATCGAGGGTGATTTCGGCCATGGCCGCGCTTATGTGTTCCAGACGCCCGACGGGCACATGAACCGCATCTTCTGGGACGTGGAGTACTTCCAGTGCGCGGAAGAGGACTTGTCCTGCCTCATCAACCGCCCACAGCGTCGCCCGCTGCACGGCGTGCCGGTGCGCCGCCTGGATCACGTCAACATCATGGCCTCGGACGTGTCGGCGACACGCGGCTTCTATGAAGACGCGCTGGGCTTCCGGACGCGCGAGAACATCATCCTGGGCGGCGAAGTCGAGGCAGGCGCCTGGATGTCGGTCAGCCCGCAGGTGCATGAAATCGCCTGCATGCTGGACCGCTCCGGTTCCAAGGGCCGCTTCCACCATGTCGCCTTCTGGTATGGTGCGCCGCAGCATCTGAGCGATATCGGCGACGTTTTCGCCGAGCGTGGCATCAAGGTCGAAGCCGGTCCGGGCAAGCACGGCATCAGCCAGGCGCTGTTCATGTATGTCTATGAGCCGGGCGGCAACCGCGTCGAACTGTTCGGCGACAGCGGTTATCTGATCCACGATCCGGCATGGAAGACGCGCACCTGGACCGAGGAAAACCTCGATCGGGGCATCATCTTCTACGGCTCGCCCGTGCCCCAGGAATTCTTCCTTTACGGCACGCCCGATCTTCCCACCGCCGCTGCGGCGGCAGCCGAATAGCCGGCTGCAAGGAGCAAGACAATGGATAAGGTCGTTTCCACCGTAACCCCCTATACCGGGGCCGAATACCTGGATAGCCTGCGTGACGCGCGAGCCGTCTACATCCATGGCGAGCGGGTCAAGGACGTCAGTGCCCACCCCGCCTTCCGCAACTCGGCGCGCATGGTGGCGCGCTGGTACGACCATCTCAACGCCAACAAGGAACGGCTGGGGCGCCCCACCGACACCGGCTCGGGCGGCTGGACGCATCCGTTCTTCAAGGGCGCCAAATCGATCCAAGACATGATCGACGGCCGTGACGCGATCGCCGAGACGCAGCGCGTCGCCTATGGCTGGATGGGTCGCGCGCCCGACTACAAGGCCTCGTTCCTGGGCACGCTGGGCGCCAATGCGGAGTTCTACCGCGAATACAAGGATAATGCGCTCTCTTGGTATCGGCGCACCCAGGAGCGGCTGGACTACTGGAACCACGCCATCGTCAATCCGCCGATCGACCGGCACCTGTCGGTCGAGGATGCGGGCGGCGTGTTCATGCATGTGGAGAAGGAAACCGATGCCGGGCTGATCGTGTCCGGCGCGAAGGTGGTCGCCACCGGCTCGGCCCTGACCCACGCCAATTTCGTCGCCCATTACGGGGTGCCGATCAAGGAGAAGAAATACGCCCTGATCTTCACCGCGCCGATCGGCTCGGAAGGGATCAAGCTGATCAGCCGTGCCTCCTATGAACTGAATGCGGCGGTCATGGGCTCGCCCTTCGACTATCCGCTGTCGAGCCGTCTCGATGAGAACGACGCCATCCTGGTCTTCGACAAGGTGCTGGTTCCCTGGGAGAACGTCTTCGTCTATGGCGACATCGAGGCCGTGAACGGGTTCGTGCCCGCATCGGGGTTTGCGCCGCGCTTCACGCTGCACGGCGTCACCCGATTGGCGGTCAAGCTCGACTTCATCGCGGGCCTGTTCTCCAAAGCCTTGGAAGCGACCGGATCGGGCGCCTTCCGCGGGCCGCAGACGGCGGTGGGCGAGGTGATCGCCTGGCGCAACCTATTCTGGAGCCTTTCGGACGCCATGGTCAAAAGCGCGGCGCTGTGGCCCGGCACCGACGGCTATTACCAGCCCGACATGAATGCGGGTTCGGCCTATCGCGTGTTCGCGCCCATGGCCTATAGCCGCATCAAGGAGCTGATCGAGCGCCATGTCGCGTCCGGGCTGATCTACCTGCCGTCCTCGGCGCTGGATTTCCAGAACGAGGAACTGCGGCCGCTGCTCGACCGCTTCGTGCGCGGTTCGAACGGCATCGTGGCGGTGGATCGGGTGAAGCTGCTCAAGCTGTTGTGGGATGCATTGGGTTCGGAGTTCGGGGGGCGCCACCAGCTCTACGAAATGAACTATGCCGGCAGCTATGAGGGCATCCGCATCGAAACCATGCTCGGCGCGCAGGCGACGGGCGACCTCGATCGCATGCGGGCCTTTGTCGATCAGTACATGTCCGAATACGACCTGACGGGCTGGACCGCGCCGGACATGGTGAACCCCACCGACGTCAACCGACTGGTTGCCGGCTTCCAGAGCCGCTGAGGAAACACCCGGCGGGCGGGCTCCGCCTGCCGGGACCACCCTGATCGGGAGGTCCGGCTATGTTTAGTGATTTCTGCGGCGTCCGCACCCAGGTGCTGCCCGAAGGGCGGCTGGAGCTGGGGGCGAGCGTGGTGACGATCGGCGCCTTCGACGGCATGCATCTGGGCCACCAGGCGCTGGTACGACGGATGGTGGCCGAGGCGCGGGCGCTTGGCCTGCCCTCGGTGGTCTGGACCTTCGATCCGCCACCCCGGGTGTTTTTCACCGGCGTCCAACAGCTGTCGACGCTGGACGAGAAGCTGGTGCGGATGGCGACCATCGGGCCGGACCATATCGTGGTGGCCTCGTTCACCGAGACCTACCGGCAGCGCAGTGCCGAGGATTTCATCGAAGGCCTGCGCCGGATCGGCCCGGCGCGTATCCTGGTCGGCGCCGATTTCCGCTTCGGCGCGCAACAGACCGGGGATGTGGAACTCCTGGCGCGGCATTTCGACGTGAAGGTGTTCGATCCGGTGCGCTGCCCGGACAGCGAGGTCGTCTCCTCGTCGCGTATCCGCAGGCTGCGCCGCGAGGGGCGGCGCGACCTTGCCGATCTTATTCACGGCTGTCCCGACGCCACCGCGCTGGTCGCGGGGTGGATGTTGCTGGACCAGTCGCCACTCTGGGAGGAGTTCCATGCCTGAAATTGACGGGCTAGCCTTGCGAAAAGCCTGCGGGCGCTTTGCCACCGGCGTGACCGTGGTCACCACGACCGATGCCGGGGGCGACCATGGCTTGACGGCCAATGCCTTCATGTCGGTGTCGCTCGATCCGCCGCTGATCATGGTGTCGCTCGACAACCGGGCCAAGATGCTGGAACGGCTGCGCGCCTCGGGGCGCTATGCGGTCAGCATCCTGGCGGCGGGCATGGAGCGCACGGCGCTGCATTTTGCCGGCCGCTACGATCCCGATCTGACCGAGATCCTCAAGGCGCGCGGTGACCTGCCGGTGGTGCCGGGCGCGGCGGTGCATTTGCTGGCCGACGTGGTCAGCGAGGTTCCGGCCGGGGATCACACGCTGTTTATCGGGCATGTGAGGGATATTCATCACGACGAGGACGTTGCGCCGCTGCTGTTCTGGTCCGGCCAATTCCAGAGGTTAATGGACCATGCCTGACAATCGGGAAATCGGCCGCCAGATCAGTGTTGGCGGCATCGGAACGAATTATCACGATGTTGGCCAGGGGCGGCCAGTGGTGTTCATTCATGGTTCGGGGCCAGGCGTTTCGGCCTGGGCGAACTGGCGGCTCAATCTCGAGCCGGTCGCCGCGCACGGGCTGCGCTGCATCGCGCCGGACATGCTGGGCTTCGGCTATACCGATGCGCCCTCCGACATGAGGTTCACCGCCGAGCGATGGGTCGAGCACTTCGCCGGTTTCGTCGACGCGTTGGGCGAGGACAAGATCTCGATCGTCGGCAATTCTTTCGGCGGTGCCATTGCGCTGGCCTATGCGGTGCGCTTTCCCGAACGGGTCGACCGGCTGGTGCTGATGGGGGCGGTGGGCCTCGATTTCCCGATTACCCGCGAACTCGACCAGGTGTGGGGCCATGTGGCGACGCTGGAAAACATGCGCGAGATGATGAAAATCTTCGCCTGGGACCAGTCGCTGATCAATGACGACCTGGCGGAAATCCGCCATCGCGCCACCACCCGGGCCGGCGTGATGGAAGCCTTTTCGGCGATGTTTCCCGAGCCGCGGCAGGCGGCCTTGCGGGCACTGGCCTCGCGCGAGGAAGACGTTGCCGGGGTGCGGGCGCCGACGCTGGTCATCCATGGCCGCGACGACCGGGTGATCCCGGTCGATGTGTCCAGGCGCCTCTTTGAACTGCTGCCCAATGCCGAGCTGCACCTGTTCTCCAATTGCGGTCACTGGACACAGATCGAGAAGGCCGCACGCTTCAATGCCATAGTCGGCGACTTCATGAGCTGAGGTGGCCCGATAACTGAGGTGGCGCCAAAGCCGATGCCCCCAGAGATACCCCGATAAGGCCCATAACGCGGAGGACCCGGCAGTGAGAGCCGGGTGACAGAATGACCTATGCCAATAGCCCTGATGTGAAGGGCGAAACTATCCAATTGCGGGGGGTGTCAAAAACCTACACGACCGCCAAGGGCTCGCTGCCGGTGTTGCGCGACGTCGACCTTCAGATCGAAGCCGGAGAGTTCGTCTCTTTTGTCGGGCCGTCGGGATGCGGGAAATCCACCTTGCTGAAGATCATCGCGGGGCTGGTCGGCTATGACGAGGGCACCGTCACCATCGGTGGCCAGCCGCCGCGCGAAGGACGCGAGGATATCGGCTTCATGCTACAACAGTCAGTGCTGATGCCCTGGCTCAATGTGAGCAAGAATGTCGAGCTGCCCTTCGTGATCGCCCGCCGCCGCGGGCCCGACACGCCCAAGCGCGTGGCGGACCTGCTCGAGCTGGTTGGCTTGTCGCATGCCGCGACGCTCAATTCGTGGGAGCTTTCCGGGGGCATGCAGCAGCGCGTGGCGCTTGCCCGCGCCCTGGCGCTCGATCCGGGTGTCATGCTGATGGACGAGCCGTTCTCGGCGCTCGATGAGTTCAAGCGCGAATATCTCAATATCGAGGTGGCGCAGATGGCGGACCGGCTGGGCACGACGACGATCCTCGTCACCCACAGCATCGGCGAGGCCGTTTTGATGTCCGACCGTATCATCGCCCTGGGGGCCAATCCGGGGCGCATCGTCGGCGATATCGCCGTCGATCTTCCGCGCCCGCGACACCGGGACATGGTTGGCAGCGACCGGTTCCAGAAAATCAGCAATGCGGTGCGCGATGCCCTGTCCATCGGTTTTGAGGTATAAGCGAAATGAGCTATTCGACTTGGTACCGGGTCGGCCTGCCTGTGGCGGTGACCGCGATCGCCATCGGCATCTGGCAGGCCCTGAGCAGCTTGGGCGTGACCAATCCCATCATGGTGCCCTCGCCGCTGGATATCGCGGTAGCCTTCGCTGAATTGGTGACCCGCGGCTATTTCTGGGCCGCCACCTGGATCACGCTGCAGGAAACCGTGCTGGGTTTTGCCATCGGCGTGTCGCTGGGGCTGATAATCGGCGCGTTGACGGGAACGTTCCGTACCTTCCGCACCGCCTTTTATCCGCTCGTCGTCGCCTTCCAGAATACGCCGCGCGTGGCTTTGGCGCCCATTTTCCTGACCTGGTTCGGTTTCGGCATCACCTCAAAGGTGGTGATGGCAGCAGTGATCTGCTTCTTCCCCGTCGTCATCAACACCGTCGCCGGCATTGCCGGCGTCGACGACAACGCCAAGACGCTGTTCCGCTCGATGGGCGCGAGCAAGATGCAGACCTTTTTCCGCCTGACCCTGCCAGGGGCGTCGGCGGTGGCGTTTGCCGGGGTCAAGACGGCGCTGACCCTGGCGCTGCTCGGGGCGATCGTCGGCGAATTCGTCGGTGCTTCCGAAGGGCTGGGCGTGCTGATCAAGGAGCTGAATTTCCAGCTCGAGGTCGCCAAGGGCTTCGCTGTGGTCATCTTCCTGGCGGTGATCGGGCTGGTGCTCTACGGCCTGATCGAACTCATCGAAAAACACCTGATCACCTGGGTGCGTGACTGATCGCGCGCCCTCGTTTCCAACCATCGCATCAACAAGGAGGAAGACATGAACAAACTGAGGAAAATACTGGCGCCTGTGGCGCTCGGCGTTCTGGCGCTGCAAAGCGCCGGGGCGGGGGCGCAAGAGCTGACGCCGGTGGAAGTGCTGCTACCGATCCCGGAGGGGTTGGCGTTCACGCCGCTGATCGTCGCCCGGGAGACAGGCCTGTTTGCCGAGCAAGGTATTAACGTCTCCACCATGGTGGCGGATGGGTCGGGCTATCTCTCGCAGCAGATCGTGGCGGGAAATGCCAATTTCGCGCTGATGGGCGCGGCAGATGCGATCGTGGCCTATAACAAGCGCAACGACGTCCGCGTGCTGTTCTGCAATCAGGTCAAGAACGTCTATCGCATCGTCGCCCGGGCCGATACCGGCATTACGGGGATGGCGGGCCTGGAAGGGCGTGCGCTGGGCTATACCGAACCGGGTGGCGGCGAAAGCCAGCTGGTCTCGGCCGCGATTGCCGAGGCTGGTCTGGTGGTCAACCAGTCCATTACGCTGGTGCCGATCGGGGCGGCTGGGCCGCAGTCGCTGATCGCCCTGCAGAACGATACCGTGCAGGCCTATAGTTCCAGCTTCCCCGACGTCGCCGTGCTGGCCGCTTCGGGCATCGAATGGGTCGACATCACTCCGAGCAAATATTCCAACGTGCCCGGCGCTTGCATGGTGACCACCGAGCAGGTGCTTGCTACCGACGAGGGGCTGAAGACGGCCAAGGCGCTGGCCACCGGCTGGGTGCAGGGGCAGTATTTCGCCATAGAGAACAGCGATGCGGCCTTCGATCAGGTCTGCGCCGCCATCGAAGTCGCCTGCGAGAACGAAGTCACGGCCCGTGCGCTGTATAAGGAAGCCCTTAACCTCATCACGCCTGAGGCAGGCCAGCGTCCCGGGGCACTTAATCGAGCCTCCTGGCAGACTGTCGTGGAAATCGTCTCGGCAAATGGGGTCGTGCCAGCCGATCTGGATGTATTGCCGCTGATCTCCGGCGAGCGTGTGCAGGCGGTCGTCGACGCTGCATATGATGGACATTGAACCGGGCAACATTGTCAGCTAGCCAATCGAGGGTCGCGAAGCTGCAATAGACCATGGCCCACTGGGATTGGGCGGTTCGTGGCGGGGGTCCTAGTGATAGGATCCCTGCTAGTCGCCTCTGGAGAGAGCGTCACCGATCCAGGCTGTTTTGAACCGCGCCGGGCCAGTCGGAGGCTTTTGGATTAAGTTATGCGGCCATGCCTGGTTGTTCCAGTGCAGCGTAGAAGTTTGCCTCAGCTTCCGCTGGTGGAATGTTTCCGGTGGGTTCGAGGAGGCGTCGGCGATTGCACCAGTCGACCCATTCGAGGGTGGCGAACTCGACGGCTTCGATGTTTTGCCAAGGCCCGCGCCCGTGGATCGCCTCGGCCTTGTGGAGGCCGTTGATGGTATCGGCCCAGGCGTTGTCGTAACTGTCCCCGACACTGCCCACTGACGGTTCGATCCCGGCTTCGGCCAGGCGCTCGATGTCGCGGATACCGATATATTGCGACCCGCGGTCCGAATGATGAACCAGACCGTCGCCATGGATGGCGCGGCGGTCGTGGACAATCTGCTCAAGAGCGCCCAGCACGAGGCTGGCGTGGGCGCTTCGGCTGAACCGCCAACCCACTATACCTGCAGACGCTGACCCAGCGTGGCCACGACGGCGAACTGCATCCCAGCTGCGTGCCTTTCGGCATGGCCCAGGCCGGACGTGCCGATGCAGAGGACTTGCCGCCCGCAGGGGTGAAGGAAGTCGTGCCATTCCCGTCGACATGCACTGTTCGCCGGGGTCATGCTCCTGGACGATCGTCTCGTATCCGGCCGCGGGCATAGCCGATCAGTCGCGATTTTCCCGCGTGAGTTCTCATTGCTCGTGGCTGCAGCGGCGCGTTCCGGCCCATCTGCTCCAGCATCTGACGTCATGGACATGCGAACCTGCTAGCAGGGTGCCTGCTACGCGTAATTGCTCGAGATGACGATCTGCTGCTCCGGCTCGTTCACGCCGCGCCTCAAGATCGATCTATAGAGGGTACGGAAACCCAGGCGCATTGCCGGGCATACCGTCGCGCGCCGCGATCTTTCAGATTCGCTCCTGGCGCTTTATCCCTTTGTTTTTATGAATGTCTTTACCCCCAAGCCGGAGCCCGCTTTCGGCAGGCACGTCCTAGGCGGTGTGCGGCGAATACCGGTTTGATGTGGTCCAGAGCTGATCGAAGCCGTCGACGTTGAAGCTGCACAGCTTTTTCAGGCTTTCCAGGAAGGATTTGTACTCGCTCTCCGACAGGACCGAAAATACCTGTTCATCGAGCAAGCCGATGATGACATCGAGTTCGGAAGACAGTTGCTCGCCCAGGGGCGTCAAGTGGATATTGTGCCGCCGGCGCTCCGTGGGGTCCACCTCGCTTCGGACGACGCCCCGCTTCTCGAGGTCCCGGATAATTCTGAACTGCGTGGAACGGTTCCTGCCAAACAGCCTGGCGAGTTCGACCTGGCTGATACCGGGGTTGTTCGCGATCACCGACAGGCTGGAGAGCTTTCCCTTGCCGGGCCCCAGAACGTGATCGCGCATCCGCCGGTCAAGCGTGGTCTCGGCGGCAGTCAGCACCAGGTGCAGATAGGTGGTCACCAGGTTCGAAAGCACGCCAAGCTCGACCGGCTTGCCAACGGCTTGGTTTTGTGCCGGTTGCGCGCCAGTCCCCAATTCATACGTCAAAATAGCGAACTCCGATGATGTTCCAGCGAGCCGCTAAACTAGCCTTCAGACCGACCAAGGGCAAGCCAGCCCGCCAGGCGCATCCAGAGTGGCGTCAAGGCGCGGACGCGGGCAGAACAGGGCCCCCGTCAAACCCGCCAAAGCCGGTTCAGTCCCCGGGCGAAAAACCGGCCATGGCAACCAGAGCCTGGTAACGGGCGTCATCGCGCAGTCCGGCCAGGGCCGGCTCGAGCCTGATGCCCACAATGTCCGGTTCGCCACGTCTGAGGGACTGCTCGAGGAAGTCGAGTGCGGCGGCATCATCGCCCATCATGGCGGCTGTCAGCGCCAGCTTGAAGGCCGGCTCGCCATTCTGGGCATGGCGGCGTTGCTGCTCCGCGAACATGCGCCTGAGCATTTCCTGGCGGCCTCCCGCGCGAAAGCCGGTTTCGGCCGCCGTCGCGATCGCCAGGGCTGGCCGGTTGTCCGAAATCTCGGCCGCCAGCCGGTACGCGCGCAGGAAGTCGCTATCCTGCCCGGTGGCCAGATAGATGGTGGCGAGATAGGCCGGGGGGGAGAGCAGTGCCGGCACGCTCTGGCCGAGCGGGTGCAATATGTCCAGCGCCGCCTGGACCTGGCCGGCGTGGAACAGGATCAGCGCCTTGTTGGCGAGGATGGAAGGAGCGTGCGGATCGAGCCTCTGGGCGATGGCGATCTGGTCGAGCGCCACGTCGAAGTCGCGGTTCTGCATGGCGATCAGCGCGTACCAGTGGTGGGCTCGCGCATTGGCCGGGCTGAGCGCGATGGACTTTTCCATCAGTGCCATCGCCGCCTGTGGGTCGCGGCCATGATAGAAGGTGTTGAAGCCCAGCGCAGCGTAAGCGGGGCCGTTCTGCGGATCGAGGGCTATGGCGCGCTCGGCGGCGGCGCGCGCCTTGGGGTAGCTCTCTTCGGCGCGAGCCGGTGTGTATTGGCTGACCAGATTCCAGGCGTCGGCCAGGCCGACATAGGCGGGGGCGAAACCGGGATCGGCGGCAATGGTCTGCGTGAACAGGCCCAACGAGCGGGCAATGCCGTCGGCGGTGCGCGTTTCCAGATGATAGAGACCGTCGAGATAGAGGCTTTCCGCGCTCGAGACCGCAGCGCCCGGCTGCACCCGCGCCTCCGGCTGCAGCAGGCGCCAGCCAAGGGCTCCGGCAAGGCCCAGCACGACGCAGATCGCGCCCAGGGCGGCAAGCCAGCGGTTTGGGAACGGCCTGCGGGGAGCAGGCCCGACGGGTGGGGTCTCCACCCCATGGCCGTGGCTGACCAGCCAGCGGTTGAGGTCGGCCGCATAGGCAAAGACCGAACTGCTCCTCTCGCCCTTCACCCGATGGACCGGCAGATCGCGCGTCGCCGCCCAGCGGCGTACGGTGCGCTCATCCTTGCCGAAATAGCCGGCTATGGCTTTCCAGCCCGTCAGGGGGCGATTTGCCTTGTCTTCCGCGCCATCAGGATCCGCCATGCGCCAATGCCCGCTTTTGCCCCGCCATGTCCGCATATGTCCAATTTGTCCGGACATAGCCCGCCGATAGATTAACAGAAGCCCCATGGGCAGGGAAAGCGCTGGAGGGCCGGAAGGATCGCTATGGCAGATGATGGCGGTAAACGGGGCGGGGGCGGATGCATCGGTGCGATGGCTGTTCTCGTCGTGCTGGCTGTGCTGTTCGTCGCGCCGGCCCGGGCGCAGTATCTGACGCTGGGCGGCGATGACCTGGATGGCTGTGCCTCGAATGGCGTGGTGGTCGGGCTCAAGGCGGCGGGCGATGGTTTTCTCGCGGTTCGCGCGGGGCCGGGCATCGGTCACGCCAAAATCGACCAGCTGCATAATGGGGATGCGATCTTTGTGTGCACCAGCGCGGGCGCATGGATGGGCATCGTCTATGGCGGCGGCCGCGAATGCGGCGTGAGCAGCCCGATCGTCCCTGCAAGGCTTTATACGGGACCATGCAAGTCCGGCTGGGTGCATCGGAACTTCATCGAGGTAACGGCGGGATGAGCGTCATGAGGCATTTTCCTGCCGCTCGCGCCGCGGCCGATATCAAGCCGAAGCGGACGGCGCCCTGCTGGAAGGCGCTTACCGTGGGTCGAGCGTGTCTGGTGCTCGCGAGTGCCCTGCTGGGGGCGCTGCTGGCTCCGCCGGTTATGGGGCAGGGAGAGGGGCTGCGTGTGTCGCCGGTGGTGCTGATGCATGCGGACATGGCGGCGCTGCGCGGTTTCATTCCGGCGGGCTGGCGAAGCGAGGGCGGGCTGAGCTGGGGCGATCCCTGCAACAGCTACGGCTACAATATCAACTGGACGGCGCAGTCGCCCGATGGCTTGTTCGGCATGGGCTTTTTCCCCGGCCTGGGCTGGGGGCGCGGTGAGTTCAGCCCGTGCCGGCAGACCCCGCTCGGCTCGCTGGAGGAGCTGCTGGGCCATGAGGCGCAGGCGATCTGGCCGGGCGCGCGCATGATCGATTTCCGTCGTCGCCCCGATGTGGCGGGCGGGCAGGCGGTGCCGCTCGAACTGGCCGGGCTCGGCGTCAGCGCGCCGGGCATTTCCATGCAAAGCTGGCTCGACGCGGGCGAGGCCATGTTCGCCTTTACCGGTTCGGGCGGGCAGGAGATGCGCGGCGCCATCCTGGGCAGCGGCTGGTTCAGCCGGTCCGTGCTCGATCCGGCGGCGTCGGGGCTGATGATCGACCCCTCGTTGTTTCCCGGCCTGCCCATGCCGGCTCTCCCGCCGGCCCAGACCATTCTGAGCGGGGCCAGCGAATGGAGCTTCGTCGTCTGGGCGCCGGCCGGCCATCTCGACCTCGTCGCCGGCGAAGCGATCCGCAAATCCTTCCTGCCCACCGGCGAATGGTCCGATTTCATCCTCAAGCACCGGGCCGTCATCGACGGGCAGAATGCCCGCGGCATTGCCGAGCGCGCCGACATCCGCCGCCAGACCAACGCGGAAATCGGCGCGATGATCATCAATGGCTACAATGAGCGCATGGCCATCCAGGATCGGACGCATCGCGAGACCATGGAAGCGGTGCGGGGGGTGGAGACCTATCTCGACACGTCCGGCCAGCCGGTGCAGCTCGACTACAATTACCGCAACGCCTGGCAATTGGCCGATGGCAGCTATTTCTTGACCAACGATGCCGGCTTTGACCCCAACAGAACATTCAACATGGATGGCCGGCAATTGCAGGCCGCGCCCTGACGAGGAGGATTTTTGCGATGAAGACGGCCCTTTGCCTTTCTCTTTCCCTGGCCCTGTCCCTGGCGGCGAGCCTGCCGGCGCTGGCCCAGAACGGCTTTGGCCAGATGCCGGCCAATCAGGGCGGCTTCGGCGGCGGCGGGCAGGCCCCCGGCAGCATGCCCAATCCGGCCTTTGGCGGGGGCGGCATGATGCCCGTCCCCAACAACCAGGGCGGCTTCGGCGGCGCCACCATCCCGCCCCAATTCAATCCGGGCGGGCTGGGCACGGGGGGCGGAACGCCCCCCAATGCCAATCCCGGCTTTGGTATCAACACACCCAATCCGGGCTTTGTAGGAACCCAGCAGCCCGATCCCAACGCCATGCTGATCCAGCAGCTTCAGCAGATGGCGCAGCTCGAATTGCAGGACTATGGCGTCCAGCCCACCCAGCAGTTGCACGACGGGGCCATGCATGGCCCCACGCCCAGCTCCATCCCCGGCGCCCGTGTCACCACCACCGCCGAACTGTTCCAGCTGGTGATGGGCAACAGCCAGCCCTATCTGCTGTTCGACGTGCTGGGGGGCGATCAGGCCCTGCCGGGGGCGATCCCGGCGGTCAACGCCGCCCAGCCCGGCAGCTTCCAGGACCAGACCCAGCAGGGGTTCGGCCAGTTCCTGCAGCAGGTGACCGGCGGCCGACAGGACGCCATGCTGGTGTTCTATTGCGCCTCCACCCAATGCTGGATGTCCTACAATGCCGCCCTGCGCGCGGCCAATCTGGGCTATCGCAACGTGCTGTGGTATCGCGGGGGGCTGGAAGCCTGGTCCTATGCCGGCCTGCCCATCATGCCCCCCGGCGGCGGCATGATGCCGAATGTGGGCGGCGGGGGCGGCGGCACGATGCAGCCAATGGGCAATTGAAAACACCATGGACTGGAACGGCAAATCGGGCAGGCTGCTGCGCCTCGGCGCCGATCCGCGCGCGTGGCGTTCGCCCGGACGATCCCGGCCTGCGGGACTGGTGGTTTTGAGAGAAAAGATATCGTGCTGACATCAGCCCTGCTTGCGCTCGCTATCGGCCTTATCCCTGTCGGTTCCTATGCGCCGGAAAGAGGAATGAGTGCTGCGGGCCTGTTCCGCATCTGCGGCGCACAGGACCTGATGTGGCTTGGCGTCTGCTACGGCTATGGGCTTGCCGTGGCCGACATGGTCGACCGGCCCGGCACCCGGTTCTGCATTGAAGACGTGGAGCCCGAGGCTATCGTGGAGGCGATCAGAAGGGACCTGCACGGCAAGACCGATCTGCACTTCATGCCGGGCGCCCAGGCCGTGGTCATGACCCTGGATAAGCATTTTCGGTGCTGATTGCGGCTCGGTGGGGCCGCTCGATGGGGTAAAACCGGAAGTTCACCCAAGGCAGGACGTCCGGCTAAATTGGAGCGCCGCCCGAACCCCGGCTGTCCGGTCGGGCCTGCTTCCAGAGCAGGCGGCGATAGAGCGTCGAGCGGTCGATGCCCAGGGCGCGCGCTGCGGCCGACAGATTGCCGTTGTGTTGGTCGACGGCGCGGCGCATGGCGGCTTCGGTCAGCGCGCCCAGATCGGTCAGCGCGCCCAGATCGGTCGGCGCGCCATTGGCTGGCGGTGCCATGGGGCCGGGCGGGGTGGGCAGTGGCACCAGGGTGATGGTTTCACCCGGATCGTGCAGCGCGGCCAGTGTGCGCAAGGTGCCGACCAGCTCACGGAAGTTGCCCGGCCAGGAACAGGCGGCGAGTTGCGCCACGACCGCGTCGGGCAGGGCGGCGTGCTGGCTGGCATGCTGGGCCCAGAGGGTTCTGACCACGATGGTTCGGTCCGCCAGGGCGTCCAGATTGGGCAGGGTGACAGTAAACTGGGCGATGCGGAAATAGAGGTCGGCGCGGAAGGTGCCGGCTTCGATCATGGCTTTCAGGTCGCGATTGGTGGCGCAGATCGGCACGAAATCGGCCTTTTGCCGCGCGCCGCCGCCCAAGGGGGCCACTTCCTTGTCCTGCAGCACTCGCAGCAGCCGCGATTGCAGCGGCAGCGGCATGTCGCCGATTTCGTCGAGAAACAGGATGCCGCCCTCGGCCTGCTGCACGAGGCCACGGGTGCCGGCCTTGTTGGCGCCGGTAAAGGCGCCGGCCTCATAGCCGAACAGTTCTGCCTCGATCAGGCTTTCGGGCAGAGCGGCGCAGTTGATGGCGATGAAAGGCTTGCCGGCGCGCTGGGTCAGCCCGGCCAGATGGCGGGCGAAGACCTCCTTGCCGGCGCCGGTCTCGCCGGCGATCAGCAGCGGGATCTCGGCGTTGACCAGACGAATGGCCCGGGCCAGGTCGGCGCGGGTCTGGGCGGTGAGGAAAGGCCCTTTCGGCGCGGGCCGGGGCTGGCGGGGCAGGGTGCCGATGGCCCGCGGCGGCGCCGGCAGGGGTGCCGAGACGGCGGCAAAGAACCGTTCGCCATTGCGGGCGCGCAATTCACCCTGCTCGACGGCAAGCGCCGCATGCTCGAAAATCTCTTCCTGTGTGGCCTTGCGCAGCGCCTTGCGGTCGAGCCCGACCAGATGCAGCGCGCGGCGATTGCCCGCCACCAGCGTTGGCCCGTCGAAGACCAGGATGCCCTCGCGCGCGGTGCCCAGCAGGTCGGCGCTGCGATGGAAGCGCACTACGGTCATGCCGTCGAAGTCGCGGGCGAAGAAACGGTGTTCGATCTGCTCCACCGCCAGCCGCACCAGCCCCAGCGCATGGGTGGGCTGGAGCGAGGCATGGCCGGAAATGTCGAGCACGCCGGCCAGTTTGCCGAAGGGATCGACGATGGGGCAGGCGGCGCAGTTGAGGATACTGTGCGGCTCGAAAAAATGCTCGCCCCCACGCACCTCTATGGCCCGGCGCTCGGCCATGGCCGTGCCGATGGCATTGGTGCCCGTGGAGGTCTCGGTCCAGGCGACGCCGGGGCGCAGGGCTACTCGGGCCGCCTGGCCGGCGAACTCGGCGCTGCCCGCCGTATCGAGCACGAGGCCATCGGCATCGGTGAGAATGACCACGCTGTCGGTCAGCCGCGCCTGGGCGCGCAACGTCACCAGTTCGGGGCGCGACAGCAGCCGCAGGCCTTCATTGCGCTGTTGCAATTCGCGCAGCTCGCCGGGCGTCATCGGCTCGGCATGGAGCGTGTCGGCCACATCCAGGCCCTGTTCGACACAGCGTTGCCAGGACCGCAGGATCGGCGCCGGGACCAGGCCCTCGGGCAATTCGTGGCCGGAAAAATAGCGTTGGCGGGCCGTCGCAAGGGCCGCGTCGGATACAGCGCTCATCATCCATCCCCTCCCCAGTTGTGGCATTGTGCAACAGATGTTGCGCCGCCATCCTTATGGGTTGTGGCAAAGTGTTGCACTCAAACCGAGGCGACGTCCAGCGGTGGCGGCTTCACTGATTATTGTCTCTTACTGCCAATGACTTGGCCAGTTCTGGCATGAGGGTTGCAATGGCATTGGCATCCAAAAATGGGAGGATGCCATGAACAAGCCTGAATTTGTCGGCCAGCGGACCAAGTCTCCGTACAAGGCGAAATACGGCAATTATATCGGGGGAGAATGGGTCGACGCCCTCGATGGCGAGACCTTCGACAATACCTCGCCGGTCACCGGGCAGGTGATCTGCAAGGTCGCCCGCTCCAAGGCGGCCGATATCGAGCGGGCGCTGGACGCGGCGCACAAGGCGGCGCCGGCCTGGGGCAGGACCTCGGTGGCGCAGCGCGCGGTCATGCTCAATCGCATTGCCGACCGGATGGAAGAGCATCTGGACGAGCTGGCGCTGGCCGAGACATGGGACAACGGCAAGCCGATCCGCGAGACGACCGCGGCCGATCTGCCGCTGGCCATCGATCATTTCCGCTATTTCGCCGGTGCCATCCGCGCGCAGGAAGGCGGCATTTCCGAAATCGACAATGACACGGTCGCCTATCATTTCCACGAGCCGCTGGGCGTGGTCGGGCAGATCATTCCGTGGAACTTCCCCATCCTCATGGCCGTATGGAAGCTGGCTCCGGCGCTGGCGGCCGGCAATGCCGTGGTGCTCAAGCCGGCCGAGCAGACGCCGGCCTCGATCCTGTTCCTGGCCGAGCTGATCCAGGACATCCTGCCCCCGGGCGTGCTCAACATCGTCAATGGCTTCGGGCTCGAGGCGGGCAAGCCGCTGGCCTCGTCCAACCGCATCGCCAAGATCGCCTTCACCGGGGAAACCACGACCGGCCGGCTGATCATGCAATATGCCAGCCAGAACCTCATTCCGGTGACGCTCGAGCTGGGCGGCAAGTCGCCCAACATCTTCTTCAAGGACGTGCTGGCAGAGGATGACGACTTCTTCGACAAGGCGCTGGAAGGCTTTGCCATGTTTGCCCTCAACCAGGGTGAAGTGTGCACCTGTCCCAGCCGCGCCCTGATCCAGGAAAGCGTCTATGACCGCTTCATGGAGCGGGCGATCAAGCGCGTCGAGGCCATCAAGCAGGGTTCGCCCTTCGAAATGAGCACCATGATCGGGGCGCAGGCGTCTTCCGAACAGCTGGAAAAGATCCTCTCCTATCTCGATATCGGCAAGCAGGAAGGCGCCAAGGTGCTGACCGGCGGCGAGCGCAGCAACCTCGAAGGCGAGCTGGCCGGCGGCTATTACGTCAAGCCGACCGTGTTCGCCGGCACCAACAAGATGCGCATCTTCCAGGAGGAAATCTTCGGGCCGGTGGTTTCGGTCACCACCTTCAAGGACGATGCGGAGGCGCTCGAAATCGCCAATGACACGCTCTACGGCCTGGGCGCCGGCGTGTGGACGCGCGATGCCAATCGTGCCTATCGCTTCGGCCGCGGCATCAAGGCCGGCCGTGTCTGGACCAATTGCTACCACGCCTATCCGGCCCATGCGGCCTTTGGCGGCTACAAGCAGTCCGGCATCGGGCGTGAAAACCACCGCATGATGCTCGATCACTACCAGCAGACCAAGAACATGCTGGTGTCCTACTCCCCCAAGAAGCTCGGGTTTTTCTGAGCAGTGTCGTTTTCGGCGGGGCGGCCAGGCTGCCCCGCCGGTTCAGGTCGCTCCGGTGGGCTCCGGCTCCAATCCCCAATCTCCCATGCTTGGTGGCTCACCGGGGCAACGCCGTGGAGGAGAAAAATGACCGATTATGTTGCGCGCGTCGTGGCTACGCCGGCGGCGCTGGAGTTGATCGCGCAGATCGAAAGCCGGCACGGCAAGGTGATGTTCCATCAGTCGGGCGGCTGTTGCGACGGCTCCTCGCCCATGTGCTATCCGCAGGGCGACTTCATCGTTGGCGACCGCGACGTGCTGATGGGCAATATCGGCGGCGCGCCCTTCTACATGTCGCCCAGCCAGTTCGAATATTGGCAGCATACCCAGCTGATCATCGATGCAATCCCCGGCCGCGGCGGCATGTTCAGCCTCGACAACGGCACCGAACGGCGCTTTCTCACCCGCTCGCGGGTATTCACCGACGAGGAACACGCCCGCCGGACGCAGCTGGAGGCGTGAATCCGGCGCCGCTATCCGGGCTGAGCGCCAGCACGAAAAGAGCGGGACTGTAATGTCCCGCTCCAAAACCTGACGCTACAGAGCCGTCAAGGCAGCAGAACGGCATCGATGACGTGAATGACCCCATTGTCGGCGGCCACGTCCGCCATGACGACATTGGCGGTGTTGGACGAGCTGACTTTGACCCCCGAGGCGTCCTTGGTCACGGTCAACCGGGCGTCGGGGTTAAGGGTCTCGACCTGGGTTGTGCCATCGGCGATGTCGTCCGCCACTTTGGTAAAAACCGGGAACGCCGATTCCCGCCGACTTTCCTCCTTTGGTGGCTACCGGCGTCCTCAATAGGGTGTTTTTTGCTGCCCTCGATGTAGATCGCGTCGTCCCGATCTCGGCGTGTTGGGCGAAGGCGCGGACATGTTCCCGCCGATAGCCGCCCTTTCCAAGCCGGAGGCGAGTGCGAGCTTCGCTTGCCAGTTCCGGCACGGCCGCTTTGGCGTGAATCTAAATTCAAACAGCAAAGCGCCCGATGGATTGCACCGGGCACTTCTTTCTCAAGTCACCTCGAGATTACTTGGTAGCGAGGATTTCGAAATTGTGGACGTTTGCCACCACACCGTCGTCCCATCCACCTGAGATCAATTCTGAAGCCTTTTCATTCAGGAGTCCGGCGACTTGTCCGGCAAAGTGCGCTTCGCGGCCAGAGTTGTCGGCAAAGATGTCGAAGATGGCGAAGTTGTTCCCGTCAATCTGCAGCGCCGCCCAGAACAATGTCTTGGGTTCAGTTTCTGCGACGATGGGGCCGGCGGCGGTCAGCAAGGCTGCCAATTCGGGGCCTTTACCTGGAGCAGCTTCGAGCTTGATGTAAGTTGCGGTCGTTGCCGTGTAGAGATCAACCGGCGCCTTTACCGACAGGACATCGGAGTTGTTGATATTGGCGACAACACCGTCGTCCCATCCTCCGTCGACCAGCGCGTCGGCGTTTTGCTTCAAAGCCGCAGCAACCGCTCCTGAGAAGTGAGCGTCGCGTGCTTCTTCATCTGCGAAGATGTCAAAGATTGCGAGCATATCGTCGGCTTGCAGAGCAAACCAAAGTACAGTTCCCGTCTCTGTTTCCCGCACGATAGGTGCGGCACCTGCCAGAAACTCCGCGAAGGCTCCGGTCTGGCCTTCGGCGGCGGGCATGGCGATGTAGCTGGCAGTATGATTTTCCATTGCGTTGTCCTGTGCAGTTGCAGAAGTTGTGAACAGAGCCAGTGCGGCGAATGTCTGAAGGATTTGCGCTTTCATGGTCGTCTCCTGATTTAAAGTGCATCGTGTTTGGTTTCGATGCACTCTTGTCCCATGCTGGGTGCGCCGGGCTCCAATTCCGAAATTCTATTCTTTGATAGACGTGGACTATCGAACTTGTTTTGATGGCCTGAAATGAGATGTGACGGAGAATGTGGCGATGGAAATGAACCAGATCAGGTATTTTCTCGCCGTCTGCGAGCACCGAAACTTCACCCACGCAGCCAGTGCCTCCAATGTCTCCCAACCTTCCTTGACGACTGCGATCAAGAAACTTGAAGACGAGCTTGGAGGTGACCTGTTTGTCAGGGACCGTGCGGGATGCAGGCCTACGTCCCTCGGTAAACTCATGCAGCCAAGGTTGCAGAAGGTTCACGATGAGACGCGACAGGCTAAGGCAGAGGCGGTCCGTCATATGCGCTTGGAGCGGGTTCCAATCTCTGTCGGTGTCGGCGAAACGATTGGCCACAACAGGATTTCGGCAGCTATGGAGCGTACTCGTACGCGATTGCCGCAAGCCGAAATCGAATTGATCGTTGCGTCAACCTCCGAGCTTCTTGCCGGGTTACGAGATGGTGAATTTGACGTTGTAGTCACCGCAGAGAAGGTCAGTGAAGACCTCTATCGTATAGACCATCTCTATGAAGAGGACTACAAGGTCGTGGTGTCAAAGTCGCATCCGTTGGCTGAACTAAATGCGATCTCTCTTTCGGCTCTTGCTAAAACTGACATGCTTGACCGCCTAAATTGCGAAATGCGGGATGTTTTGCATGGGACATGCGCGGATCATGGTCACGAACTCTACGCGGCCTATCGGTCAAATCGCGTGGATTGGTTAGTTGAACTTGCTCGGCAAGGGTCAGGTGCGGTGATCCTGCCAGCCACCGCTATTCCTTCGGACATGGGCCTGGTGTCGAAACCCATCGATGGCCTTGAAATGTC
Source organism: Aquamicrobium sp. NLF2-7 (assembly GCF_022359935.1). Taxonomy (NCBI): domain Bacteria; kingdom Pseudomonadati; phylum Pseudomonadota; class Alphaproteobacteria; order Hyphomicrobiales; family Phyllobacteriaceae; genus Aquamicrobium; species Aquamicrobium sp. NLF2-7. The sequence goes on from NZ_JAKSED010000005.1 coordinate 150,368, forward strand.
AAGAACTGTTTTGGCCCTTCGATATCGGCACCAAACGACGAGACCAGAGACAAATGATCTGATCCGTGAGATGACGCGCACGCTGGCGTAGTGAGGTCGGTAATCGACATTCGCCCATCGTGCAGCATTCGTCACTTTGGGCTCAGACCAGACTTTCGCGGCATCACGCTCGAACGTCCGTTCTACTTTTCTTCGAGATCTCGCCCGCAATCCGCCACTTAGCGCTGGAGAAATTGCGCCAGATTGCGGTGAAGGTCACAGCGAACCACACCCATTGTGTGCGGTGATAGTCGTCGGTGACGAGGCCGTACTCTTCAAGAAGCCACCGCGCCGCGTGAGGCGACCTTCGGCGCGGGTAACAGTGGGTGGGTTCTTTTCAATCTTGAAGAGCCGCTTGATTTCCCTGATGACCTCTTCAGCAGACGGCCCCGACTTTGCCGTCGGGTGGAAGTGAATGAACGGCAGGTTTCGGGCGCCGAACGCGGCGCTCCGAACGGCGACAATGGGGTCGGCACTTGCCATCTTAGACACTGCCACAATCGTTCCTCCAACGGCCGCTTAGGCCACAGGAGAAATGTAATGGGTATCTCACAGTATGATCCCGCCGCTGCGGGAAGGCCGGCCTGGAATGCCGGCAGGCAGGTTGGCGCCAAGCGTGCGCTGAAAGTCCGACAGATATGGTCGATCCGCTTCTTCCTCGACCGAGAAGGTCGAATGAGGGACCGGGCATTGTTTGACCTCGCCATCGATAGCAAGCTTCGCGGGTGCGATCTGGTAAAGATCAAGATCGGCACACTAGTCGCCGGGCCCACGATCCGCACTCGATCAATGGTGGTCCAACAAAAGACCGGACGGCCGGTCCAGTTCGAGATCACCGCTGATACCAGGGCTAGCCTGCTCGCCTGGCTAGAGCGTCGAGGCGGCACGGTTGACGACTTCGTCTTTCCGAGCCGTATCGCAGCAAACGGCCATCTCAGCACGCGTCAGTATGCGAGGCTTGTCGATGAGTGGGTAACAGCCATCGGCCTGACGCCCGAGGAGTACGGCACTCACTCAATGCGCCGAACCAAAGCCTCGCTCATCTACAAGGCCACCGGCAACTTGCGAGCAATCCAAATCCTGCTGGGCCATAGCAAAATCGAGAACACCGTTCGGTACCTCGGCGTGGACGTCGACGACGCTCTCTCGCTATCCGAAGCTACTGAAATCTGACGCTCGGCGCCTTCGCTGACACTCCTCAGCGCGTCGTCGGCGAAGCGGCCCATTCCTGCCGTTCGGAGCACTGTCGCTCTTTCCTGAAGCAGTCGTCGGCCGCCGGCCTGAAGACATCGCGTTGGGGTCTGAGCCAATTTTAGTCTCTTCAAAAGGGGCAAGGCTTTGCCGGCATCCACTGCTTCTCCTCAAAGTTGAACATCAGCTTACGCTCGTCGTACTTAAGCAACACGCCATCCATGGGCCCCATGCCGCCGGGCTCGCCGGCCGTCGCCATGGTGACCTGGCGGGCAGCGTCGAGCGGGTATGTGCCAGGCTCGAAATGGCCACCGGTCGCGATCTCTATCCACAGCAATTCATCGGGTGCATTCTCGTCTATCGAAGGGGTGGCCGGCACGAACCAGGACGTCATCGGGAACCGGAATTGATCAAAAGTCGCGCTCGGCCGCGCGTCGGGACAACTCGTCCAACTCGGGGCCTTGGGCGGCGCCGGTGGTGACAATCGCGTCCACCAACCTCTTGCCCTCATATGGCCAGTCCCCGCGCTCCGAGGGCAACAGCCTTTGCAGCGCCGTCACCAACGCGGCGATTCCAACAACGTCGAGATCGGCGACCTCGCAGTCGAGGTGCAGGTTGTGCCCGATCGACAGAGGCACCAGGCCCGGCATCACGGCTTGCATGACTCCCGCGAATTGTTGAGGGACGGACGACGCGAAGCGAATGAGCGCCGACGACATCTGAGGCTTCCTCAAGGTCCGCTGCTTGGGCCACACCTTGGTGATGAAGGGCATAACGAGCGCCCGCCATCGATCGTTGTCCTCGGCCCAATCGCTCACGAAACGAAGCATCGTTCGACGCACGTCGTCCCCACCGAGCACCAGTGCATCGCGCAGTTCGGCGTCGAACACGATCTGCCGGGGTCCCTCGGATGCCCACGCGCTCAAGAGGTAGCCGATCAGGTTGCTCTCTTCCCTGCCACCACGCCCCACTCGGGCGAGCATCGGAGCCTTGAGCTGGGCAACGAGATCCGGAGGAGGCACCCTGACCATCCTGGCAAAGCCGGACCAGAATGCTTCGGCATCTGGACCATCTACGATTGCTTTGGCCAAGACGCGGTCTTCGGTCCACGCGGGCTCATGGAACTGGAACCATGGAGTTCGCTGAGCGACCAGGTGAAGGGCATGTCGGGCGTGGTCGCCGGGCAAAGCCAAGACCTTGTCCAACCGTTCGAGCCACGCCGCAGGTACAGCGTGGCTGCCGTCAGGGAGCGGCAGTTCGAGCAGCGCGAGCACCAGCCTTCCGATCACGGAATTCAGGGACTCGAAGGACCAGTCGCGACCAGGCTTCTGCTTGTAACCGGAAGGATGCAGGGCGGCGGCGGCAACAACGAGATCCCATATCGCGTCGAACTCGCCGCCCTCGCCGTTCTCGAACCTCGGGCCGCGCTCGGTCAACCATTCCACGAGCGGATACCAAAGCTTTGCGATCTCGTCCGATGGAAGACTGCCGACCAATCTCACCACCACCGTATCGAGCCGCGCCGAGGTCTTCTGCTTGGCGGTCGTCCTCAAGAACGTCGACCAATAGTGCCAGGCCGTCTCGACGCCGCGCCGCATCGCACTGTGGAGCGCTAGGACCGAATGCGCCGGCCTTTCCAGGGCGTAGCCTGCGAACGGGTCCTGCTCCTTGAAGTCCCGGAAGCCTTCCTCCGGCACCTCGATGGGCAGCAGCTTATTGACAGGGACGTCGAGAATGCTTGCTGGATCGGTGTCGGTCGTTATCGACCGGACCTTCCCTACTTGTGGTTGAGCCGTGTGATCGGCCCATCGCTCCTGCCACGATGGAGCTGCTTCGAGCAACCGGGCCCGCTCCTTCGCGACGTCGAAGCCGAATGCGATGCCCTGTCGGGTGAACCAATGGATCGCGTTCAACCTGTGAACCGCGGCTCGCTCCTCCGCCTCTGTCGGCGCATGGTCGGCCAGGTAGGGGATCGGCGATCTGAGTATCCTCGCTTCGATCGCCCGCCGCCCGGTATCGGGCAGTTCGGCCCAGCGATCCCGGATCGCGAACAGGAGGTCCCGTTCATGTCGGTAGGACCAGAAGGTCTCGTCGTCCATGCCCGCGAACAAAGCTTGGGCTTGATCGATCGTCGTGAGCAACGGGCGACCGGCTGCCCATATCCGAAGACGTTCGAAGACGAGGCCATCCTGCCCATTCCAGGCTTGGACCTCCTGGGCAGCAGCAGCGGGATTCGCGGCCTCCAAGGCTTCGACCAGATGGGTGAACTTGACCACGGGACCCGTCAGACCGTATCCGCCGCCCAAACGCTCGCCATCATCAGGACGCGTGGTGTCGATGCTGAGCCATGCACCGATGTCGGTCTCCAGCTACTCGGCTTCGACCAGAAGGCTACGCCACAACGACACCGCCAATGGCAGGTGGGCATCGTCGAACTTGAAGTCCTGATGGAGATCCGCGTACTCGACGTCCAAGTTCATGAACTCGGTCGGGTCGGCATCGACCGTCATTGGCGGGGCAACGCGGAACATTCTTTCGACCTTGACCCTGGGCCTGGCGAGTTCGATCGCCTCGCGGACCAATGAAGCAGTCCAGCCACCTGCAGCTCTGTGAGCTATCTCGATCGCCGCTTGTGTCGCCTCCACCGGGGGCCTGCGCCATTGAGTGATAAGGTACCGCCAGTATGGAAGCAGCACGCTGCCGCTATCCCTTAGACGATACCGAAGCTCATGCTCCAGTTGCTGGATCAACTGCGGATGCGCCGATCGCAGGCCGGCCGCCCACCAGAGAGTAGGCGCCTCGTCCATCCGCCGCACGATGAACAGCATCAGCCTCCATGTGCGCGGAAGCGGCGACGATTCGCCGAAGATGCTTCCGACATCCTTGACGGTTGCCGATTTCACGTCGCGCGGGGTCGGTTCGAACGCGGTCCACGCGCCAGACGGAACCTTCCGCCGCTCGAAATGATCGTCCGGATCCACGGGTGGAGGCGCCTCGTCGCGATCAAGGCCGAGATGTTGGAACGGGTCGAACTCATCGCTGGTCGGGTCTCGTCGTTTGACCGGCGCCGGGTCGAGGTAGCGAACTTGCGGGTCGAGCACGTACAGCCAAGTGGAAGGCATGGGAGGATCGCTGGCGATCACCTTGTTCATCCCGACCAGGGTCGAGGCCAGGTGCGCGATGCGCCCCCTGAAGATAGGCGAACTTATTGATGGGCCGGCGCTGGCTTCCACGACCGTGCGCTGGAACCAGGCATCCGGATCGGCGGCCCGCTCTGACCACGCCATGAGGGTATCCCAGAGATTGGAGTAGTCGTCGCCGAACGCCACCGGCACGACGCCTTTCTGCAGCCACTGCTCGTTCGCGTGCTGCTCGTCGCCGTGCTGGAAGGCATAAATGTTCTCGACGGGCGATTGCTCCTCGCGAAGGGCCTCGAGGAGGTACTGGACCGGAGGGTCGTCCGCGGAATACCCGACGAAGACGATCTTGAACCGGTCCATTAGGCGGCGGATGTAATGCGTGGCCCATCCATCCGAAAGATAGGCCCTGCCGAACTCGCTGCTGGAAAGGACGACAGGTTCGGACATCGCGTCATAGTCTTCGTCCACTCGTCCGTGGATGTGGATGATACCCTCGAAGTCAGCCGGTCGCTCAGGGACCGGCAGATTGTCAGGCCCCCAGCTCGTCAGCGCAGGATTGCACGCTTCGAACAGTCGGTCGAAGTTCGTGGTGACCAGTCTGGGGCGGCCATCTGATCCACGGGAGAGGTCGATGAGCGCCTTGTGGCCATGCAGCTCCACATTGCTCTGCGGCTTCAGTACCCGCGCCACCGAGTCGCGCACATCCTGCGGGTCGAACTCCAGATCGAGCAAGGTGAACATGCGATCGACCGGGACGAATGGCTTCTCCCCGGAGGGGAGCTTTGTGTTGGCGGCGGCGTGGAGGCGCCGAGCCGGGCTTCCCGTCATTGAGCCCAGGTCATCGATCACGTCCCCAGCCAACTTCAGAAAATCCGACAGACCGGCAAAAGCGAGGGACACCCCCGCACCGCAGAAGAACAGCACTCTTCCTTCGTCCCGAGCCACCAGAAGGTCATCAGGAATATCCGGGCCGTTCTCGATGAATTTCACGAAGTTTTCTCCTGATGGTCGCAATGCCCAATCGCGGATGGGAGACTGATATCAGAACGCGCCGATCGGGATGAAGCAAGGCCGCCGGTTATGGGAGGCGGCCAAATGCTTAGCGTCGAGGAGAGCGTGGCAAACAAGCGCCCCATGCACGAACCCGCTTCGCGGGAGGGTGCCTGCGGCGCGTTTGCAGTTTCATTATAGGCTTGGGGTCGAGACGCAGCTGATCTGACCATGGAGTTCCTTCAACCAGAGGAACTCCCGATGTCCAACTCTCTGATCACTGCTCCGACCACGCCGCTCCGTCAACGCATGCAGCAGGATATGCTGATGCGCGGGCTAGGCTCGCATACCCAGCAGGACTATATCCGGCACGTTTGTCGCTTTGCTGGGTTTCTTGGCCGCGCACCCGATACTGCCACCACCGATGATGTCCGCAGTTTCCAGCTCCACCAGCATGAGCACGGCGTCAGCCCCTCCACCATCAACGGCGCGGTGTCGGCCCTGCGTTTCCTGTTCGAGGTGACGTTGAAGCGGCGGGACCTGGCCCGTGTGCTTGTGATCACCCGCTATCAACGCAAGCTGCCCGATGTGCTCAGCATCGAGGAGGCGGGGCGGCTGCTCGCGGCGGTGCCAACCATCAAGTACAAGGCTGCGCTCGGTGTCGCCTATGGCGCGGGGTTGCGCGTGTCCGAGGTCGCTCACCTCAAGGTCGATGATATCGACAGCACCCGCATGCTGATCCGGGTCGAACAGGGCAAAGGGCGCAAGGACCGCAATGCCATGCTTTCGCCTCAGCTGCTGGAGCTGCTGCGCCTGTGGTGGCGCGAGGGGAAGCGGCGGGGTGTGATGCTGCCCCATGGCTGGCTATTCCCGGGCCGCTCCTGCATCGATCCGATCTCGTCGCGGCAACTGCATCGTGCGGTGCAGGAGGCGGCGGAGGTCGCGGGCATCCGCAAGCGGGTCAGCCCGCACACCTTGCGGCACAGCTTTGCCACCCATCTGCTCGAGCAGGACGTCGATATCCGCGTCATCCAGGTTCTGCTCGGGCACAGCAAGCTCGAGACCACTGCGCTCTACACCAAGGTCTCGACCCGCACGATCCACGCGGTCGCCGGACCACTCGACCGGCTGATGGCACTGATGGCAGACAAGCCGCCGCCCTGTTGAGCTCATGCGCCCCGCTATCGAGGTCGCCGATATTTTCCGAGTGGCCGGGCCTGCCTATCGGATCGCCCATGCCAGGCATCTGAGCCTGGACCAACTCAAGGTCATGTCGGCAATCGAGACCTGTCGCACCGCGGCTCTCGGCGGCCACGTTGAGGCCTGCACGGACTGCGGGCATCAGCGCATCGCCTACAACTCCTGTCGTAACCGGCATTGTCCCCGGTGCCAGGGCGCTGCCGCGCGCACCTGGCTGCAGGCGCAAGAGGCCAACCTGCTGCCGGTCGGCTACTTCCACGTCGTCTTCACGCTGCCGGCCGAGATCGCCGACATTGCCTTCCACAACAAGGCGCTGGTCTACGACCTGCTGTTCAAGGCGGCATCGCAGACCATGCTGACGATCGCGGCCGATCCAAAACACCTGGGCGCCCGCATCGGCATCACTGCCGTGCTCCACACCTGGGGTTCGGCCATGACCCACCATCCCCATATCCATATGATCGTGCCGGGTGGCGGCATTGGGCCGGATGGTCGATGGATCTCATCGCGGCCGGCCTTCCTGCTGCCGGTGCGGGTGCTCGGCGCATTGTTCCGCCGTCTGTTCCTGACCCGGCTGCTCGAACTCCACGATGCTGGCCGGCTCGCCTTCTTCGGCAAGATGGCGGGGCTCAGCGAGCGCCGTGCCTTCCTGCGTCACCTCGCGCCAGCCCGGAAAAAGCGTTGGGTGGTTTACGCCAAGGCGCCCTTCGCCGGGCCAGAGGCGGTGCTCGCCTATCTCTCGCGCTATACCCATCGCGTCGCCATCTCGAACAGCCGCCTCGTCCAGTTCGACGGGGCCGGCGTCACCTTCCGTTACAAGAATTATCGCCGCACTGGCGCCGAACGGCAGCAGGGCATGACCCTTGCTGCGGACGAGTTCATCCGGCGCTTCCTGATCCATGTCCTGCCCCATGGCTTCCACCGCATCCGGCACTACGGTCTGCTCTCCGGCTCATCGCGCAAGGGCCGCCTCGCCCAGGCCCGTGAGTTGCTGGCGGTCGCGCCGGTATCACCGGAAGAACCGGCGGACGAAGGACCTCTCGATCAACGTCCACCATGCCCATGCTGTGGTGGCACAATGGTGATCATCCAGACCTTCGCGTCCTGGTGCCGGCCCCGCGCACCACCTGCGGCCAAGCCTTCGAACCGGGAGACCGTCCATGACCCGGCATGACCAACTTGTTCAAACGGCCGCGGCACGTCACCGGCCGATGGGATGGTTCGCGCCCAGCGTCGCAGCGACCGCCGTCATGCACGCCGATAGCGTCATCACCGTCACTGCAAATGCTCGAACGCAGCCCGGTCGACGTCTAATTGGTGGGCTCGCAACGCCATACGCCTCTGCTCTTCGCACCCACCCGACCGCACCAAAACAGCAAAACCCATAGCGCAAAGCGTGCGGACCGCGGGCTCCTGCATGGGTGGCTTTGCGACGCCAAGAGGCATCCCAAACCCTTCACCATTTCGGACATTTATTGCCCCAATGCCGGTTCCCAATAGCGGTCATCGCCAAGCGACATGTGCGCCCCAGCGGGTCTTGGCCGCACGCCTGCCATTTGTGTAAGTCCCGCAGTGAACCATGTACGAATCTGCACAGGCTGAACTGTAGATCGCCCATGACCATTTCGACGTGCGGCAGGACGATTTTAATTGAGACGTCGATGGCGCATATACTTATAAACGGTATTCCGAGAAACCCCGAGAACTTTGGCGGTGTCACTGACATTGTTGCCGTTGCTCCGCATCAGGTCGTTGATCTGACGGGTAATAAGACCGCGTAGTCCAACCGAGGCACGTTCGGGTCCGTGGGCACTTTCATGGCCCAAGGCTTGGACTACATGATCCGCATCGATCGGGTTCTCGGCCACCAGCAAGCTGAGCTGGAACAATGCTGACCGCAGCTCCCGCATATTGCCGGGCCATTCATGATGCGCCAGACGGTCCACGGCGCTCTCGGTTATCGCCAGGGTCGGGTCAAGTTCGTGCAGTATGAACCGTGTCACCTTGGCGAAGTCGCGGCGCTCCCGCAATGGCGGCAGATTGAGTTGGACTACGCCAAGCCGGTAGTAGAGGTCGGAGCGGAAACGCTTGTCGGCTATGGCGGCGGCAAGATCGACATTGGTGGCGGCGACGACCTGGACATCGACTTTTTGCGTCGCGGTGCCGCCGACCGGCCTGACTTCGAACTGATCGAGAAAACGCAGCAATGCGACCTGGCTCGGTATCGGCAGGTCGCCTATTTCGTCGAGAAACAGGGTGCCGCGGTCAGCGGCACGGGCCAGGCCGGTCGCGCCTTCCTTGCGCGCGCCGGTAAAGGCGCCTTGGGCATAGCCGAACAGTTCGGCTTCGAACAATTGTTCGGGCAGCGCGCCGCAGTTCACCGGCACGAAGGCCCCGACGCGCCCGCTGGTGGCGTGGATATGCCGCGCGATGATCTCCTTGCCGGTGCCACTCTCGCCTAGAATGAGGAATGGCGGCTTGCGGCGCACCGCCCGCTGCACCTTGACCAACTCGGCCTGCAGCGCCGGGTCGTCGGCGACAAACCCGGTCACCGCCACGGCGACTGGCTCCAGCACGGTGCTGGCCCTCGACTGGCGAGTGCGGCCTTCCGTTATCAAACGCCCGGGGGATTGCACGGCATATTGGCTGCCGAACAGGTCGCGCAGGCTTGGCGTCGGGCTATCGGCCAAATGGCTGACGGCGCTGGCGAAGCTGGTGTCGAAGATCGCCTCGAAGGCCGTGCCGGGACGAATGTTCAGTCCGGAGAGCAGGCTCCGGCCGCGCTGGTTTATCGCCTGCAGGTGACCATCGGAATCGAACGACATGAGCCCGCCGCTGACCGAATTCAGCAGCTCGAAGCGGGAGTGGAACAGCAGGACCAGATGCTCCTCCTGCTGGCGCAGGAACAGGCTGTTCTCGATATGCGTCGCCGCCATCTGCATCAGCACCAGCGTATGCGCGTTCCGGGCCCGACAATCTGAGGACGCGTCGAGTACACCGGCCAGTTCGCCGTCTGAGTGGAACACCGGAGCGGCAAAGCAGCTCACGTCGGAATGGGTGTGGAAAAAATGCTCCTCGCCATGCACGATCAAGGGCTGCCGGATGGCGGCTGCAGTGCCCATGGCGTTGGTGCCGCGCAACTCTTCCAGCCAGACCGAGCCGGGCAGGATTGCCTTGCCGGCCTTGCTGTTGCGAAACTCGCCATCCGAGACGGTTTCGAGGACGGTTCCCTGGGCGTTGCCGAAGGCAATCATGAAGTTGCTGCCGGCGATCTGCTGATACAGCGCCTGCATCTGGGACGCAGCAAAGCGATGCAGCAACGCATCCTCATCCCTCTGTTCTCGCAGTTCACGCGCCGTGAGTTGGGCATTGTGGGCGGTTCCCATCGGGTCAAGCCCGAGCTCAAGGCAGCGGTTCCAGCTATCTGAAATATGGGGCGCGATCAGGTGCGGGTTGATCGTGCCTCCATGCAGCAAGGTGATCCGTGCGCGCTTGAGGCGCTCCGAGCGTGAGAGCATCCCTTCTCCTCCAGGCTGTATCCGCCGGTCTGAGCCAGTGTGATAAAATCGAGCCTACACCACGCTCAAGATCTTGTAAAACATACGGAAATAGCTCTGTTCGAGTGTTCATTTTTTGAACAGTCGAACCGCGGTAACGCGAAATTTGAGCAATCCGGCTAGTGCCCGATCCGGTGCGAGTGGGGCAGTAAATCCTTGGCACTGAATGAAGATTTGTCTCCGGCGTGCAACTGGCACGGCGCTTGCGATGCTTGGTGCAGCTACGCAGGTCTGTTGAACACCAGGAGGTCCCTCATGAAGGCGGCAGTGCTTCATGAATTCGATGAGAAGCTCGAGAAGAGCCAGTTTGTTGTCTATGAGGATGTGCCCGATCCGCGCATCGAAGGTCCGAACGATGTGATCGTTCGCATCGGCGGAGCCGGCGTATGCCGCACCGATCTCCACATCATCGAAGGGCTGTGGAGAAACAATTCCGACGTGCAACTGCCCTATATCATGGGGCACGAGAACGCCGGCTGGATTGAGGAAATCGGGCCGGCCGTCACCGGGTTCAAAATCGGCGATCCGGTCATCTGCCACCCGCTGGTCACCAGCGGCCATTGCCTGGCCTGCAGGCGCGGCAATGACATGCATGCTGAGGAGAGCGAATTCCCGGGGGTGAATGTGAATGGCGGCTATGCCGAGTTTCTCAAGACCGGGCAGCGGTCGCTGATCAAGTTGCCCAAAACGCTGGCGCCGAAAGACGTCGCCCCCTACACCGATGCCGGCCTGACCGCCTATCGCGCCTGCAAGAAGGCAGCGGCCCATCTGCTGCCCGGCCAATATGTCGTTGTCATCGGCGTTGGCGGGCTGGGCCATATCGGCGTGCAGGTGCTGCGGGCGATGTGCGCGGCACGTATCATTGCGGTCGACCGCTCCGATGCTGCCCTGGAACTGGCCGGCAAATGCGGCGCTGATTTCACCGTGAAAGCCACTGGCGATCAGGTCGAGCAGGTACTGGCGATTACCGGCGGGCACGGCGCCGAAGCCGTCGTCGATTTTGTCGGAGAGGGCAGCGCCATCGCCGAAGGGCTGGCGATGACGCGCAATGACGGCGCTTATTACATCGTCGGCTATGGCGGGAAGCTGGAAATTCCGACCATCGACATGATCACGTCCGAGAAGCGCATCATCGGTAATCTGGTCGGGACCTATCCCGAACTGGTCGAGCTGATGGCGCTGGCTGACCAAGGTAAGGTGCTGCTGTCGACCGCAGAATACCGCCTCAAGGACGCCAATCAGGCGCTGCTCGACCTCCATCACGGCAAGGTTCATGGCCGCGGCGTGCTTATCCCATAAGCGCCGCGCCGATCCGTCACGCATCCAAACGCAACGCAGCAAAGCTGCACTCTAGGGAGAAGGAAGAATGAAGCTCGCGAGAACGGCCTGCATTGTCAGCGCCATTGCCATGGTCGCGTCGTCGACTGCGTTGGCACAAACCGACTACGCCGCCGCCTATGGTATCGATGAGGACGTGCCGGGCGTCTGCTCCTATGAAAGCATCGACGCCAAGGATTATTCAGGGCGCCAGCTCAATATAATCACCCATGCGGTGCCGGTGATCGGTGAGCCGACCGATGTTCACGCGCGCCAGTTTGAAGCGCTAACCGGGGCTAAGGTCAGCGTTGTGCATGTGCCATTTGGGGATTTGTTCCAGCGCATCCTGATCCCCTTCCAGACGGGGCAGAACGCCTATGACGTGCTGTTCTACCCCTCACTGTGGATCGGCGACCTCAATCAGTATCTGGCCGAGGTTCCGCAAGCGTATCAGGAGACGGCCGGGTTCAAGGACGTGACCCGGAACTATATCGACGTAGCCACCTGGGGCGATGCCATCGTCCAGTATCCGATGGATGGCGACCGTCATTATCTCAAGTTCCGCTCGGATATTTTCGCCAATGCCGACGCCATTGCCCGCTTCAAGGAGGCGACGGGCAAGGGTTTGGCGATTCCGACGACCTGGGAGGACTATAACGAGATCGCCCATGTGTTTTCCGGGTGGGACTGGGACGGTGACGGCAACCTGAATTACGGTTCTGCCGAAGTCACCAAGCGCGACGATCTGATGTTCTCCGCCTTTATCAGCCGGGCAGCGCCCTATGCCCGCAATCCCAATGTGAAGGGGGGCTTCTTCTTCGATCTCGAAACCATGACGCCGCAGATCAATAATCCGGGCTTCGTGAAGGGGCTCGAACTGTTCGTGGAAGCCTCGAAGGACTGGGCGCCCGGTGGCGCCAATTGGGGGCTGGGCGACGAGATCTTCTCGTTTGGCGGCGGCCAGGCACTGATGAGCTATTCATGGGACGACGCCTTCGTGCAGGCGCAGCAGGAAGACAGCCCGATCCGCAACAAGGTCGCCGCGGCGCCACTACCGGGCGCGAAGCAGGTCTGGAACCGCGATAGCGGCGCCTGGGACAGCTTCGAGGAGCCCAATCGTGCGGCCTATGTGACTTGGGGCTGGACCTCGGCGGTCTCCAACCGCTCGCAGAGCCAGGACATGGCCTTCGACTTTCTGTGCTTCTTCTCCAATGAGGCCAATACGCTGGCTGACCTGCAGGTGGGCCGCTACGGCGTGAACCCGTACCGGAACGCGCATTTCGACACCGCTCTGTGGACCGATCGCCTGGGTTGGGATGCCGAGTTGGCCAAAAGCTATGTCGAGACGCTGTCGGGCATGGATGACAGCGAAAACCGCGTGTTCGATCTGCTGGTGCCGGGGGTCAATCAGTTCATGACCGCGCTTGCCACCGGTGTTGCGGCCGCGCTGGCCGAGCAGCAAACGCCACAGGAAGCCCTCGATTCCGTCGCCGCGGAATGGACCTCCATCGTCGACCGGATCGGCGTTGACACGGTCCGCGATGCCTATGCGGGTGTCGTGGCCCTTGAGGACAACCTCTAGCGATCTCTCCTCCTGGTGGGCTCGGCCCACCAGGATTTCACTCACTGGCGCTCGACGCCCGAGAGGAACAGGCCGATGTATGGACTGACCCGTTACAAGCTTTTCTTCCTGTTGCCGGGCCTGTTGATGCTGCTGGCCATCATCCTGTTCCCGCTGCTCTTCACCATTCGCGTCAGCTTTTCGGGATGGGACGCTATTCGCCCGGGGCTCGACTGGATTGGTGGCACCAATTATGGACGCCTCTTCGTTGATGGGCGCTTCTGGCAGTCGCTGTCCCGCCTGGGCATGATGGCGGTTTCTGCCGTGGCCATCGAATATGTCCTGGGCTTCGGCCTGGCGCTGCTGGTCTGGCACCAGATCCGGTTCCGCCGCCTCGTGCGTGTGCTGTTCCTCATTCCGATGATGACGACGCCCGTGGTCATGGCGGTGATCTGGCGCACCATCTTCCACGAAAGCCTGGGGCCAGCCAATGATCTGGTCACGCTGTTCGGCTTCGCACCCGTGCAGTGGTTGACCAACGCCCAATGGGCGACCTTCGTGGTCATCCTGATCGATGTCTGGCAGTGGACGCCGTTCATGTTCCTGCTGCTGCTGGCGGGTCTGCTCTCGCTGCCCCGCGAGCCGCTCCTGGCCGCCGCCATCGACGGCGCCGGCCCGGTCCGCACCTTCTGGAACGTCACCTTCCCGGCCATGGCGCCGATCTCGGTGGGGGCCATCATCATCAGGCTGATCGAAGCTTCCAAGATCATGGAGACGGTCTATGTCATCACCTCGGGTGGCCCGGGCACGTCCACCGAAACCTCCAGCTACTATATCTTCATCCGGGGGTTGCGTGACTTCCAGATCGGCTACGCGGCCGCCCTCTCGATCACCTACCTGGTGATCATGATCGTCCTGCTGACCATCATCGCCAAGCTCTTGGCAAAAACCCTGATCAAAGCGGAGGTCTGAGCCATGGCGCGCGTCTACCCGATTTTCAAGGTCACCGTCATCGTGCTGTGGAGCGCCTTTGTGATTGCGCCATTCCTCTGGGCGCTGACCACCTCGTTCAAGACGGCCAACGGCGTCACAGGCGGCCCGACCTATATTCCGTTTGTCGATTACGAACCGTCGACGGCTGCCTGGCAGGGTCTGTTCGGCGGCGGCGGTGGCAGCATCGACATTGCCGGTCCCTTCGCCTCCTCGATGGTGGTGACCCTGTCGGCCAGCATCGTCAGCCTCGTACTCGGCACCCTCGCGGCCTATGGGCTGTCCCGGTTTTCCTACAAGACCGGCCCCATCGGCAATGGCGACCTGACCTTCTTCTTCGTGTCCCAGCGCATCATGCCGCCGGTGGTGCTCGCCATTCCGTTCTTTCTGATGCTGGGCTGGCTCGGGCTGCTCGACACGATTGCTGGCCTGGTCATCGTCTATGTGGCGCTGCTGCTGCCCATCGCCGTTTGGGTGATGGTGGATTTCTTCAACACCATCCCGCGTGAGCTGGACGAAACGGCGATGATCGACGGCTGCACGCCGTTCGAGACCTTCTGGCGGGTCATCCTGCCAAACTCGGTTCCGGGGCTCGTCGTTGCCGGCATCTTTTGCATCATCTTTGGGTGGAACGACTTCTTCTTCGCCTTCACCCTCACCTTCACCCAGACCCAGTTGCTGCCGGTGGCGATTGTCTCCCTCAACTCCTCGGTCACGCCCTGGTGGAGCTTGTCGGCCTCGGCACTGATCTCGGTTGCCCCCCTCATCGTCATTGCCTTCTTCGTCGAGCGCTATCTCGACAAGGGCAGCATTGGCGGACGCAAGTAGAGTTGCCATGACTTATGTGCTCGACAATCTAACGGTGAAACAAGGCGGCGAGATCCATCTCGATGGCCTGTCCCTGACACTGCCAAGCTCCGGCGTCGTGACCGTTATCGGGCGAACCCAGGCCGGCAAAACCACCTTGCTGAAGGTGCTGGCCGGCCTGATTGCGCCCAGTTCCGGCAGCTTGACCAGCGGGGGAGAAAATCTGCTCAAGATTCCGGCGTGGCGCCGGCGGGTCGGCATGGTCTATCAGCAATTCGTCAACTACCCTCATCTGACAGTGCGGGACAACATTACCTTCCCGCTCAAGCGCCGCGGCATGCCAAAGGCGGCCATAGAAGAGAAACTGACCTATGTGACCGAGTTGCTCGGGCTGGCGGCATTTCTCGATCGCCGCCCCGCCGAACTGTCCGGTGGCCAGCAGCAGCGCGTGGCGCTGGCGCGATCGTTGGTGAAGGACACCGAGGTCCTGCTGCTGGACGAACCGCTGGTCAATCTCGACTACAAGCTGCGCGAGCAGTTGCGGGATGAGTTCAGACGCATTTTCCATACCAGTGACAACCGTTTGGTCGTCTACGCGACCACGGAGCCCCTGGAAGCCATGATCATGCAGGGCCAGGTCGTGGTGCTGCACGAAGGCCGCGTGGTGCAGGCCGGGGACTATCGCGAAGTCTATAGTCGTCCCGCCAACACCATGGCGGCGACCATTTTCAATGATCCGCCGATGAATCTGTTCGACGCCCGCATCGGCAATGGTCAGGTGCAGTTCGGCCCCGATACCGCTCTGGCGCTGCCGGCCCATTTTGCGGCGCTTCCGTCCGGCGACTACATCGTCGGCATCCGCGCCAGCGAAGTCACTTTGGGCGATGAGGTCCCCGCCCAGGTGGCGTTGGCCGAGATCAACGGCTCCACCACGGTCCTTCACCTCGATCTGCCCTTCGGCAGTCTGGTGCTGGAACGGGACGGCGTCGATCCTCATGCCATCGGCGAGCAGGTCAGGATCAATCTTCCCACCGAGCGGTTCTTCGCTTTCGACACCAAGACCCGCAATCTCGCCGCCGCTCCCGCTGGCGATTGAAAGGAACTGTCCCATGGCC
The DNA here is from genome assembly GCF_022359935.1 of Aquamicrobium sp. NLF2-7. NCBI lineage: Bacteria > Pseudomonadati > Pseudomonadota > Alphaproteobacteria > Hyphomicrobiales > Phyllobacteriaceae > Aquamicrobium > Aquamicrobium sp. NLF2-7. The sequence continues at coordinate 166,275 of NZ_JAKSED010000005.1, forward strand.
CGCATCACGCTCGAACGTCTTGGACATGCCTATAATCGCCGCAATGGCACGCCCAACTATGCGCTCCATCCGCTTGACCTGGTGTGGGAGGATGGGGGGACCTATGCTCTGTTGGGGCCGTCCGGCTGCGGCAAGTCAACCATGCTCAACATCGTGTCCGGTCTGCTGACGCCAAGCGAAGGCCGTGTGCTCATCGATGGCCACGACATGACGGGCACGTCGGTGGCACAGCGCAACATCGCCCAGGTGTTTCAGTTCCCGGTCGTCTATCCGTCCAAGACCGTCTACGAAAACCTCGCCTTCCCCTTGCGCTGTCGAAATATGGGCAATCGGGAGGTGGATCGGCGGGTCAATGAAATCGCCGAATTGCTCAATCTCGATACCATTCTGCAGCGGCCCGCCCGGAAACTGACGCCGGACGCCAAGCAGCTGATTTCATTGGGGCGGGGCCTCGTTCGGGATGACGTTGCCGTCATTCTGATGGACGAGCCGCTGACGGTGATCGACCCGCAGCTCAAATTCCATCTCCGCCGCAAGCTCAAGGACATCAGCGCCCGTCATGGCCATACGCTGGTCTATGTCACCCATGACCAGAACGAGGCCATGACCTTGGCCGAGCAGGTCATCGTGATGGACAATGGCCGCATTGCCCAGGTGGGGACGCCGCAGGAATTGTTCGAAAATCCGACCCATTCCCATGTCGGGTATTTCATCGGCTCGCCGTCGATGAATTTCCTTCCTGTGTCGGTCAGGAACGGGAAGCTGAACGTGGCAGGGCAGACGGTGGCCTCGGGCAACGTTGACGGCGGCGATGCCGATAATCTCGTTCTTGGGATACGCCCGGAATTCGTCGATATCGTTCCGATCAATAGCCCGATGTCGCTCCGCGCGAACTTGAGCGAAATTCAGGATTTGGGAACTTATCAGATTGTCACGGCACGGCTTGATGATGGGCCTATCCTTAGAGTGAAAGCGAAGTCATTCAATGGTGTTGTGGGGCAAGAGATGGCCCTGCACCTGGCGCCGGAATGGATGCGAATATTCTCAGATGGCAAAAGAGTAATGCTCAAGTTGAGCAATAGGACCTGATGCTCCACTCTCCATGCATGAGCGCCATCGCATGAACTTCAGTACGAAGGAGCCTTGGACGTCGTTGTCACGTCAGCGGTTTAAACGTCGGCTATGCGCTTTGCAGACGATTAAAGCTGCTTGGCCGCTTACGGCCCCTACCCTGACGTTCGACAATGCAGATGATCGTCAGCAAGGGGGTGGGTTGCAGACAGTCTGGTTTTGGACTTGGTCAAGCGGCAAGCAGACGTCCGGCCTTTGCGGGCCCGTCGACCTTTCCGGCGACTGTGGTGCGGTTCTGACAGCGCCCGAGGCAAGTCCGGGCTAAGCGCGCTCTTCAGTAAGTGGCTATTTCCGTCCACTGCCCTCCAATTCTCCAGACACAGATAGATCTAACTACAGTCCCGAGCTCAAAGCGCCTGATCCATTCTCCTACCTTCGGCGTCAAAGGGGAGAAGGTCCGTATTGCTGGCCCGCAGCACGACCGCGTCGCCATGCGCCAAAGCGGCGGTGCCGGGCGTGCGCACGATCATCGGCTCGCCTGGGCCAATGTCAACATAGACGTAGGATTCGGAACCGAGATGTTCGGTGCGAAGCACCCTGCCAGCCCAGCCTTCTCCACTAGCGCTGATGGTCACGTGCTCCGGACGCACGCCGATCGTTGCAGCGCCGTACCTTGCCGCATGCTCGCCGGCCAGCAGGTTCATCTTCGGTGATCCGATGAAGCCCGCAACGAACAGGGAAGCGGGCCGTTCGTACAAATCCAGCGGCTTGCCGACCTGCTCCACGCGGCCTGCATTAAGTACCACGATCCGATCCGCCAGGGTCATCGCTTCGACCTGATCGTGCGTCACGTAGATCATCGTCGTGTCCGGCAGCGATTGTTTCAGCGCTGCAATTTCCAGCCGGGTCTGCACGCGAAGGGCTGCGTCCAGATTGCTGAGCGGTTCGTCGAACAGGAACACCTTGGGATCCCGCACGATGGCGCGCCCGATGGCTACGCGCTGCCGCTGCCCACCCGAGAGCTGGCGAGGCAGCCGATCGAGCAACTGATCAAGTTGCAGCTTGCGGGCGGCGTCGCGCACCTTGGCTTCGATTTCGACTTTGCCGAGCTTCTGGATTTTGAGGGCATAGGCCATGTTGTCGAAGACGCTCATATGCGGATAGAGCGCATAGGATTGGAACACCATGGCGATGCCGCGCTGTGACGGCGGCACCTTGGTCACATCCACTCCATCGATGCTCAGTCTGCCGCCACTGACTGCCTCAAGCCCGGAAATGCAGCGGAGCAGGGTGGACTTGCCGCAACCTGATGGGCCGACGAAGACCACGAATTCCCCAGAGGGGATTTCCAGGTTCACGTCCTTAAGGATGTCGAAGGCGCCGAAACGCTTGTCGAGATTGCTGATCGTCAGTCTGGCCATGAAAGCAACTCCGGGTCGGTCTATCGGACAAACACGGCCTTTTCGGTTTCGCGTTGATCAAAGAGTCGGAAAGCGGTTTCGGCTTCGTCGAGCCGGAAAGTGTGGGTGGCGAGCCGCTCCAAATCGATCTTGTGCGTCGCGATGGTCGACAGGATGTCTTGATACTCGTTGATGCCGAAATACCAGGAGCCAAACACCGTCAGTTGCTTGCGAATGAGCTGGTCGCTGGGCCGGATGGTTGTCTGAGCATTTTCACCGACAAAGGCCATGCGGCCGAGTGGCGCCAGCGCATCGAGCGCCATATTGTGCGCCGCCGTATTGCCCGAACAATCGATGGCGCCCGTCAGCCCCTCGCCGCCGGAAAACTCCCGGATAGCCTGGGCTGCCTGGGGATCGGTCGGATCGAGCACCAGGTCGGCGCCGAGCTTTTCGGCAAAGTCTCGTCTCTCAGCGATCGGGTCGAGCGCCACTACCTGGCCGCCCAAAGCCTTGGCCGCGAGCACGCCGCTCGACCCCATCGGCCCCAGGCCCCAGATGCCGATGCGGGACAGGCCATTGACACCCACTTTGCGGCAGGCGGAGAACAGGGTTCCGAAGGCATCGGTGGAGATAGCGGCGGCGACAGCCGACATGTGCTCGGGGACCTTGAGCAGGTTGCGCGCCGGCACCTTGAGGAATTCGGCATTGCCGCCATCCATGGTGAAGCCAAGGCATTTCCACTTGGCGCAGAGGTGCATGTCGCCCCGCCGGCAATGCGCGCAGACGCCACAACCGACCGCCAGATAGACCGCGACGCGATCGCCGACGGCAAATTCGGTCACCGCCTCTCCGGTGGCGACCACGGTCCCCGCAGGCTCATGGCCGCAGACGAAGCCGCCTGTGGCGGCCCCGCCGCCGACGACGGCATTGCCGTAATAGAGGCTGAGGTCGCTGCGGCAGATGCAGGAGGCGTGCATCTCCACCAGCACATCGTCGGGACCGACCTCCGGCACGGGGATCGAACGGATTTCCACCTGCTTGTTGCCGGGAAGGAAGACGGCTTGCATCGGGGACACGGACTTCTCCTGTTATTTGACTGCGCCGGCGGTGAGGCCGCGCACAAAGGATCGCTGCATGGCGAGGAACAGCAGGACGAGCGGCGCGAAGGCGATCAGGCCCGCGGCGGCGATGCCGCCATAGTCAACCCCGTAGCGGCCCTGCAGGCTGGCCGCTCCGACCGTCAGCGGCTTGAGGCTTTCGGTCTGGAACACCACCAGCGGCAGCAGGTATTCCTGCCAGGCAAAGAGGAAGGTGATGAGACCCAGCGACATGAGGCCGGGCTTGACCACCGGGACGACGATACTGAGGAACAGCTTCAGGAGCCCTGCCCCGTCCATCACCGCCGCTTCGATCAACTCATCCGGCACGTCCTGCATCACCGTGCGCATCATGAAGACCGAGAAGGGCATCAGCAGCGCGGCCTGCGGCAGGATCACGCCGATGCGGTTGTCGATGAGGCCGATAGCCTGCAGGTTGCCATAGAGCGCCACGATCACCGAGGGTGCGGGGACCACGAGACCGGCGAGGAACAGGGCGAACAGGATTTCCTTGCCGGGAAAGCGCAACTTGGCAAGGGCGAAGCCGGCCAGCGGAGCCGTCAGCAATACCAGGACGGTGACGCTCACCGCCGTGATGACGCTGTTCATGAAGTAGGTGGCAAAGCCCGCCTCGCTCCAGATGCGGCCGAAATTGCCGAAATTGATCGGCCAGCTGAGTGTCAGCGGCCCGGAAAACAGGTCAGCCTCGCTGCGGATGGCAGCCAGAAACACCAGATAGACCGGCACCAGTGCGTACAGCGCGAAGATCAGGAGGATCAGGTTCTGCAACAGGCGGGGGCTCTTGGTCATGGCTTCCTCAGCAGGGTGAAGGCGCCGGCACTGATGGCCAGAACGATGATGAGCAGGACGACCGAGAGGGTGGCGGCGTAGCCGAAGTCGCCGACCAGAAAGAAGGTCTTGTAAATATGGGTGGTCAGCACCTCGGTCGCGTAGCCCGGCCCGCCCTGAGTGGTAACCCAGACCAGGTCGAAGAAGCGCATGGCCTCGATGGCGGCATAGAGTCCGAGAAAGAGGGTGGACCCGCGCAGCAGCGGAACGGTGAGATCGCGGAACTTGCGCCACCAGCTCGCGCCATCAATCGAGGCGGCTTCATAGAGCGCCGGATCAATGGACTGGATCGCGGCGAGATAGATGATGACGCAGAAGCCAAAAAAGGTCCAAGCGCCGACCACATTGAGCGACAGCAGCGCTGTATCTTCCTGCGCCAGCCACGCGCCGCCCAGGCCGCCGAGCCCGACCGCCTCCAGCCCGAAATTGAGCAGGCCGAAGATGGGGTTGTAGATCCAGCCCCAGATGATCCCGGCGACGACCAGGGGAATGGTGCGGGGGATGAAGTAGATGGCCCCCAGCCAGCGCACCACATTGGGGTTACGCTCGGCGAGGATGGCGGCAATGACCAGCCCGGCCAGCAAAGGAAAGGCCAGCGTCATGACCACCCAGATGGCATTGTGCCAGAGCGCGACCCAGAATACGCCGTCACCCAGCAGGCGCTGGTAGTTGGCCAGGCCGATGAAGTCGCCGGCAATGCCGTTGTCCCAGGCGAGGAAGCTGAAGCCGAAGACCTGCAGGATCGGCAGGCCGACAAAGGCCAGGTAGAGCGCGAGCGAGGGCAGGAGAAACAGATAAGCAGATCGGGTGGTCAGCATAGCTCACTCGCGTCTTGGGCCTGAAAAAGAAGGGCGGGCCCGTTGGGGAGCCCGCCCAGGACAGCGGAGTGGGGTCAGGGCACCCAGCGCTCGCCGTTTTCGATGGCCGTCTGCCACGCGGTGTCCATGGCGCCGAGGAATTCGTCGGCGGTGGCGTCGCCGCCGACCAGCCGCTGCAGTTCGGCATAGAGCACCTGGGTGACGCTTTCGGGCAGAGTTGTATGCAGGTCGTAGAAGTTGGTATCGGGCGTCGCCAGGCCCTGGGTGTAGAAGGATTTGACAATGGGCAGGGCGTCCCACTGCTCGAGCTCCTCGGGCGTCGTCCCGATGGGAACCAGGTACCCCTTCTCCACCCAGACTTCGCGGCTGGCTGGCGAGATCAGGCAGTTGATATAGGCGGCGGCTGCGTCCTTCACATCCTGGCTGGCATTGGCGGAGACCTGCCACTGCGAGCCTTCGCCCCACATGGTGCCGGGGGCCACGCCCTCGGCGATCGGGGGCAGCATGAAGACGCCGAGGTCGAAGGACGCGCCGCGCGCCATGTCCTGCAATACCCAGGTGCCCGTTATGGTCATGGCGGCCCGGCCGGAAAGGAACAGCGCATTGGCTTCGTCATAACCGATGCCGTTGAAGCCATTGGGGAAGTAGTCATTCTCCGCCCAGGACTGGAAGGTTTCGGCGGCCAGCTTGAACTGGTCGTTGCTCCAGGGCGTATCGCCGAACAGCACGGATTCCTCGACATCCTTGCCGGCGCTGAGGCCCAGCAACAGGCTCAGCGTATTGGTAGCCGGCCAGCGGTCGCGGTTTCCGAAGGCGATGGGGTGATGCCCTTGGCCTTGAAGGCTTCCACCGCCGCCTGGAACTCGGCATAGGTGGTGGGCACGGCGATGCCGTTTTCCTCGAACAGGGCCGGATTGTAGTAAACCCCCATCAAGTCCTGTTCCATCGGCACCCCATAGATGGCCCCTTGGAAACCGTTGCGGCCGCGATAAAAGCCGTTGATCCCTTCCCAGCCATATTGCGCGTAGTAGTCATCGAGCGGAGCCAGTGCGCCGACCCGGGCATAGCCGGCCAGCACGGACGCGGCCGGCCAGGTATAGGCCAGGTCAGGCGTCTTGTTGGCGGAAACGGCCAGGCGGTAGCTGTCGCGGATGCCGATCGAAGGCGCGATGGTGCGCAAAACGGTGGCGCCATTGAGATCGGGGGCGCAGGTGGTGATCAGCTCATCCATTGCGGGGCCGGCCGCGGTGATGCCGGCCATGGCGAACTGGTCCCACTGCGTGACCACGGTCTGGGCGGCAGCGGGCTGGATGGAAATGCTGGCGGCGATACCGGCAGCAAGCAGCAACGGCAGGTGCCGTTGGGTCGAAAGCGTCATAGTTTCCTCCTTCTATGAACGGAAATGGAGAGGCGGGCCGTTCAGGCCAGCAGTGAGCTGATGTAGTCGTGGGCGCGTCGGGCCAAGTCGTCCGGCTCCACGTTGCGGCGATTGAAGCCGATCTCCATCGTCAGGTAGCCGTCGAACCCCTCGGTCTTGAGGGCGTCGAGCAGGCTGCGGTAGTCGACCACACCGCTGCCAGGCGGCTCGCGGTTGACGTCGGCGAGGTGAATGTGGGTCAGGTCGCTGCCCAGGCGGTGGACATAGTCGGTGGGCACTTCGTTGCGGTAGAGCGTATGGAAGGTGTCGAACATCGCCTTGACGTTGGGACGGTTCACCTCGGCCAGCATGGTGATGAGGTCGTCGCAATCATCGACTAGGTTGCTGTCGGATGAGGTCGGCTCGACCGCCACGGTGATGCCCAAGGGACGCGCGAAGTCGGCGATTTCCATCAGCGCCTCGCGGCTCGAGGCCCAGGCCTGGTCGCGGCTGGTGCCGTAAACCTGCCAGCCGGCGACGTAGAGCAATGTCTTGCCGCCCCATTCGGCGCAGAGTTCGGCCACCTGCTTATACTGGTCGATAGCGCCAGCCCGCTCCAATGGATTGGCAGAAGCGACGTTGAAGCCAGGTCCGCCGCCCGGGGCGGGCAGCATGCTGGCGAGCTTGAGGCCATTGTCGTCCAGCACCTGCCGTATTTCGCGGCGGCGCTCCTTGGTCAGATATTCCGGATAGGCATGCGGACTGGCCGCGCCGATCTCGATGCCGTCATAGCCGATGCGGGCGATGCGCTTGATGACCTCTTCGAGCGGATAGGCCGGCACCCATACCGGAAAGCTCGAATAGACCCAGGTATTGAATGCCAGTTTCAACGTTTCCTCCTCTTTCAGGCAAAGCGGTGCCGACTTGGAACCAGCCGATTCCAAGGGGCGGCGTCGTTGTTCTGCGCGCCGAAAGTGCTTGTGCTGTTCCCACTGGCTTAGGGTACAGCGCCGGCCAGCAACACCCGCAAAGATGTCCAGAATGGATAAATTCCCGCTGAACCGCCGCTAGTATGGACCAAGTGCACGCATGACGGTTTCGGCGCGGCTCTGCGCTGTTGCCAGAGCGACAACGCGGGTCTTGTGGCCGCTGAGCATGTCGTGGATTTCCTCCCCCGCAATGCCGATCAGAGCAGAGATGCCAGGAACCGGCGGGCGTGGCCACGCCCGAAGCACACCCTGACGCGCTATGGCATCGACGATGCCGATCACCGGCGAAAGGGCCTGCACTTCGGGATCCCGGTTGACGCTGAAGCGTGGGCTGGCAAGGCTGCCATTGGTCATGAACAGTTTGGCGGCCCCAGCCGATGTCAGAGCCGTTAGTGCCGCCCAGGCCGGGGCGACTCTTTCTTCGGCAATGTTTCCGGGAATGGCCAGGGCATAGCCGCCCAGCGGGGATATCGGCCTGCCGCGCGGTCCCGTGGGCTGAGGCAGATACCCGGTCTTGCCATAGGCCGGAGAGGCGGGATCGCGCTCGAAAAGATTGACGAGCAGGGTATGGGCATAGGCAAGCGCCGCATGCCCATTGGCATAGGCACGGGCCCGATCGTACCAGGTCATTGTGAGGATGTCGGGCGGCGACACAGACAGCAGTTCAATAAGATAGTCGGCCGCGGCATGGGCCGCTTCGCTGTCGAACATCGGGCGCAGATGCTCCTCCGCCATATCCTCGGGCAGAAAGCCGTCCGCGGTACGGGCGAGGTTGACGATTGGCTGCCCGTGCGCGGCCATGACGACCATGAAGGTGTGGCCCAGTGCGGTGCCCCGGCCACCATTCCAGGCGATGCCGAAACGACCCTGTTCGGGCGTGTGCAAAGCCCGGGCGACGGCCAGCGTCTCAGCCGTGGTGCGCGGCGGGGCCAGGCCGGCATCCTTGAGCAGGTCCGTCCGATAGGCGAGCAGCTCCGCTGTGCTCAGCAGCGGAATGCCGTACTGACGGTCGCGACGACGGGTGCTGGCTGTCGGATTGTACTTAATTGCGAGAATGCGCCCGTTCAGGAGCATTGCTGCATTTAATTATGAGACAATCTGACTACATTCGTCTCATAATTGCTGCATAAAAGAGACTCTTGTCGGCGGCTGATCATCTCGCCAACGAAGGTGCCAAATCGTACTCGGTTTGCCCCCATGGTCTGAGACTGAAGGGTCTCCAGCATCTCAAACCCGATCTGCGTCACACTCCCTACCGCCGCAAGCAGGAAATGCCGCAAGCCAATGGGAAGGATCGGTTTGCCTGCCGAGGGCAGGGGGATATTGTTGTTGGCAACCGTATCGTCGAAGTCAGGAAAGATAGCACCAAGAACCCGCAGGCGCGGTAGATCATCCGGGTCGACATTTAGAGGCCTGGGAACGCGTCTCATAAGCAGCAGTCGTGCGAGTTCGCCGGGTGATGCCCAACCGACATTCTCGCCGTTTGCCTCGGCCTGGAACAGCCGCTCTCCATGTTGGATGAGATGCTGACGGTTCGACGGAGGAATGGGTGTCTGGTCGTTGTTATCAGCTAGCATCTGATCGCAAAGCGGGCAGTGGAGGCGCCATCCCTCCAATTGGTAGCGACGAATGACGGTGCCCATGCCCTGCTCGTTCGCACATTCCTGGCAGCGATTGACTGGTTGAACGGCGATCATTCTGTGCGCTATTTGCGAGCGTGAGCTATCGCGGAGCTTCCTGCTGTCCAAGGCGGCAGACGCCTATAACAATCAGACAGTCTTCCTGAAGCTGCGTACGCGCATCGGCAAGACCAGCCATTTCGAAGATCACGCATCGCAGCCGCTGCTGCTGAAACGCGGGATCAGCACAGATTTCGATTTCTGAGGTGCCGATGTCGACCCTTGATGACAAGATCAACGAGCATTTTGCCGGTTTCGTGGTTCGCAAGGACTTGGTGAAGGCCGTGAAGGGGAACGCCATTGTTCCCACCTATGTGCTCGAATACCTGCTCGGCCAATATTGCGCGACCGACGACGAAGCCTCGATTGCGACAGGCATTGAGACGGTCAAGGACATCCTGCGCAAGCACTACGTCCATCGTTCCGAAGCGGGGCTGGTTCAGTCGACGATCAAGGAGCGCGGCCGCTACAAGGTCATCGATCAGGTCAGCGTGGCGCTGAACGAAAAGACCGATGCCTATGAGGCGATCTTCGAAAACCTAGGGATCAAGCGCGTCGCGATCGACAGCGCCACGGTCAAGGCGCACCCGAAACTGCTGGTAACGGGTATCTGGTGCATCGCCGATGTGCAGTACGAATTTTCGGAAGACAGCCGGATTTCCCCCTGGATCATCGACACGCTGAAGCCGATCCAGATCGCCCGTGTCGACTATGATGGCTATCGCGAAACGCGGGACAAATTCACCACCGAGGAATGGATCGATCTGCTGATGCAGAGCATCGGCTTTGATCCGTCCCTGTTCGGGCGCAGGTCAAAGCTTTTGCAGTTGCTGCGCCTGGTCCCCTTCGTCGAGCGCAACTACAACCTCATCGAGCTTGGTCCCAAGGGTACGGGCAAATCGCATATCTATTCCGAGTTCTCACCCCATGGTCAGCTGATCTCCGGCGGTGAAGTTACGGTTCCCAAGCTCTTCGTAAACAACTCCAATGGGCGGATTGGACTGGTCGGCTATTGGGACGTCGTGGCCTTTGACGAATTTGCCGGCCGTGAGAAGACGGCCAACAAGGCGCTTGTCGACATCATGAAGAACTACATGGCGAACAAGCAGTTTTCGCGCGGTGTAAATCCAATGGGTGCCGAGGCCAGCTTCGCCTTCGTCGGCAACACCGACCATAATGTTCCATGGATGCTGAAGAATACCGACCTGTTCGAGGCTCTGCCACCACAGTTCCACGACAGCGCCTTTATCGATCGGCTGCACGCATATCTGCCCGGCTGGGAGGTCGATATCATCCGGGGCGAGATGTTCACATCTGGCTATGGGTTCATCGTCGACTATCTGGCCGAAATCCTACGCCATCTGCGCGCCGAGGACTTCTCGCATCGGCCGGATCGGTTCTTCACCGTGCCCGTTCAGACCCACATCCGGGATCGCGCCGCGATCAACAAAACCATGTCAGGTCTGCTGAAGCTGATCTTCCCGAATGGAGGCGAGACAGAAGCCGAAGTTGAAGAGCTGCTGCGGTTTGCGATTGAATGCCGTAAGCGGGTGAAGGACCAGCTCCTGCGGATCGACAGCACCTTCGAGGACGCGGACTTCCATTACGTCGCCTCGGATGGCGCAAAGCGCCCTGTCACCACGCTGGAGGAAGAGGAGTTTCCCCAGTTCTACCATCGCCGATCGACTGGCGATGGAGATGACAGTGGGGGGCAATCTGCGACCATGTCGGATCCCACGCATCAGTCTTCAGCGCCGGCCACGTCTGAAGCACCTGCTGTTGCCGTTGTCCCTGCGTTTGCTCCGAAGCCTGGACATGTCGTTTTCACGGAAAACCGCAAGGGCATCAGTTTCGACAAGATCTTTGGTCCGTGGACGGATGGTGCGACCAGGATCATCGTCACCGACCCCTATATCCGGAAGTATCATCAGGCGCGCAACGTGATGGAACTGATCGAGATGCTGATTCGGCGTAAACAGCCCGAGGATCAGGTCGCAGTGCATCTCGTCACCGCCCCTGATGATGGGAACATTCAGGAGCAGCGGGAATGCCTGGACGGGATCGCAGAGGCCTGCACAGGCACAGGTGTTGATTTTACATGGGCGTTCGACGGGACCGGAACGCTCCATGCACGCGACATCACCACAGACACCGGATGGAAGATGGTGCTGGATCGGGGATTGGATATCTTCCAGCCGACCCCCCGGAAGATGAACGGTTTTTCACTGGGGGAGCGAATGCAAGAGCATCGGATGGTCAAGGGCTTTTATGTAACTTATGTCGAGGCGCAATAGCGCAACGTGTTGGTTGCGCCGCGGGATGGCTCCGCTCAATGCGCGCTATTTAAGGCCAGAGCGCAATAGAGGTTTACGTCGACGGCAATCCGCTTCGAACTGCCTCGCAGAAGGTCTCGCGCAAACTTGTGTCTCTAGCTAGTTTCCGCCGCAGTGATCGCGGAAGTTCGAGTTGGACTCCCTTTCGAGAAAGGGTTCGATTGCAGATGTTCGTCAGCTCTGTTCCCGGAAGCCTCTGATTGAAATCAGCATCAAAACCAGCTTCGCGCAGCGAACTGCCGATTGCATCGTGTAGTTCGGCATCACGCCCGCCCAGCCAAACCGACTCGTCCCCATTGTCCTTTCGCCCGTGGATCGCGACCGCGTAGTGACATCGTCCGACAATATCAATGGCCGTTGGTTCGTCGAAGCGGTGGGAGGTTATATGGAGATCGGTATGCGGCCGATTTTCTAGACCCTCGAAGGCATAGAAAGAAAAGTCGAGTCCGGCGACAGCCTCGGCGATTTCCGAGGTGTTCGGTTCGATCCATCCGCCATGTGGCGCAAAGACCACCAGTGGAGCGCCACGATCTTCCACACATATGCGATAGTCGATCCCGAGCCTCTCATTGGCAGCAAGTTCTGCGAAGCACTTGTATCTATCAGCCATATGATCCGTTTTAGTTACGCAGATCCCCGAGAAATCCTAGCGCATGTCCGCGACGATGTTCTCGATCTCACGCCGTTGCTCGGCGTGTTTCGCGGGGTTTTGGTCTTTCAACTTCTGTAGATTTAGAAGCTTCCAGCGCACTGCCGGCAGTTCCGCTGCCTGTGGTAGCCCGATGGCTCCGAAATCAGGTTCGCCGTCGTGGAGCGAAAGCAGGAAGCTCATCGCCCTGTCGTCGAGTTTTGCCAGAATATCCGCTGTCATCCGGCTACTCGCTGCTTTCAGATCATCGAGGCTGACGGGCTCGACCGTCATCCCTTCGAACTCATTTACGAAGGCCTCGTCGAGTTCCGCGAGCGAAGGCCTGACCAGTTCGTGCGGGGGCCGCCCAGAACTCACGACATAAATCAGGAAGGTCCGAAACAGCGCGTCGGTCAGCCCCTCGTTCTCATAGAGCAGCTTGACGTCAAACAGGTCACGTGGATGCTGCCGGTCAACCGCCGCATGCAACTTGCCGCCAAACAGGTCTTCGAAGGAGACAACCTGCATTTCCGCGAAGCCGAACGTCTCCTCGACGCTTTCATTCACCCGGCGCCGTTCCGGCGGATGAACAGTGCCCCTCGCGACCGGGGATGTTTCGACCTTGATTTCGGTGTTTCCCTGTCGGACGAGCAGGCGGGTATCATTGTTCCCACCACCGGCTATCCTCTGGACGTTCACACCGCGCATATTGCGTATTAAGTCCTCGCGGATGTGCTCCAATGTCGTGTCGATGTTTTTCAGCGTCGTCTCACGGTCCTCTATCGGCAGATATGTCAGATCGATATCGACCGAGAGCCGCGGCATGTCGCGGTAGAAGAGGTTTATCGCGGTTCCGCCATTCAGGGCGAAGGCCTCGTGACGGGCAACGAAAGGAAGGGTTCGCACCAGGAGGTCGACCTGGCGCATGTATTGTTCACGGGCCATTCGGGATGTCCTTCGGCATCAAGTCGGCAGGGACTGTGATGCGGTAGATGGGGTGAAGCCGCCCGCCCGGCGTCAGCGCCCGGTCGCCCTTGCCGAAATCGATGGACGACATGTCTATGTGCTGGCGCCAGGCATGATTGTGCTTGTCGGCAAACACGAAGAAGAGCCGCTTGGTTTTGACGCTTTGGCATAGGGTGAGCAGCGTCGTCAGCAATCTCGGGCGCAGATTGGCGAGGCTCTCGAAGGCTACGTCGATCTTATGGAAGCTTTCCTCTTTGGGGACCTCGTCGAGCATTTCGAGGATCGCGCGCTCGGGTGAGGACATCGGCATTGGCCATCGCCATGGGCTTTGTGCCAGTTCGGGATCCGCGTCGTCGGAAAGGTCAAAGTCGGCGTTTTCAACGCCGGTTGATCCGTCGCCGAACAGTACATTGCTTCTGGTCTTCACATCGGCGTCCGTTCTCAGCTTCGACAGCCACTTTGGGATATCTGATCCGTAAAGATAGAGAGGGAATGCGCCGCCGAGCGACAGGTAATGGGTATGCCCCCGTAAGGAGAGCGCGGTGGCCCCACCGACATGGAATTTATGCTGCATGAGCCAGGCCGCAGAGAGCAGGGGGATTTTCCAGCTGCCGACAGCTTCTGGATTGGCGTCCGAGGAAAATGGTCGGCGGTAGACGCCCGTCATGACGGGCTCAAGCCAGCCCTGTTTGACATAGCCTGAAACGGACTGCCGAGAGATCGCATGGCGGTTCGTCCACCCCGAATCCACCAGGAAACCAGGGGGGACTTGCCGCAGAAGCGTCTTTAACTTTGTCTCTGTCTGTCCGCTCATATTTGACATTATGGCATTTAATTAAAGTCAATGCGAATCGAGCTTTGCGGAGTGCGAGATTTGTCCATTGATGCTTGACTAAATGCGTCAAACTCAAAGTCAGGGCCGGGTAGCCTTGCCGAGCGCTATCAGTTACCCAGCCAGTATCTGGGACGGGTGGGCGATACATACGTCACGTGGGCATCCTTTAGTCGCAGTAGCGGGTGTCTAGCCAGCAGGAACTCAGACCCCCACTTGCATGTCAGAAAAAGTTACCCTATTTTCTGACACATGAAAAAGCTTGCAACAATTTCGGTTCCCGATCGGATCATGCAGCGCGCCCGTGCCGCCGGGCGCGGCGGCGTCTTCACGCCAAGTGATTTCCTCGATCTGGCGAGCCGCGCTGCGGTTGACCAGGCTCTTTCCCGCCTCACCAGGAACGGAAAGCTGCGCCGTCTGGCCCGTGGCCTCTACGACTATCCGAAGGCCCACCCGAAGCTTGGCCTACTGTCCCCGGCTCCCGACGACGTCGCACGCGCCCTGGCCCGCGAGACTGGTTCGCAGGCGCAAATCGCGGGGGCGCATGCCGCGAATGCGCTTGGTCTTTCGACACAGGTTCCCGCAAAAAGCCTTTATCTCACGAACGGACCCTCTCGTCGGATCGTGCTGGGCAAGCGCGTCGTCGATCTGCGTCACGCCTCGCCCAAGCATTTGATCGCGCCAGGCAGTCCCGCAGGAACCGTCGTTCAGGCCCTTCGTCATGTGGGGCCGGTCCGTGCCGGCGACGTGGCCCGGGTTGCCGCCAATCGGCTGTCGGCAAAGGACAAGAAGGTTCTCGCCTCCAGTGCGAGCCAGGCTCCCGCATGGATGCGTCCCACTCTCGTCTCGATCGGCAACGCTGCTTCGGAGTTGGCCGATGGATAAGGTCGCGATCCTCCCTGCCGACGATCGTGCCGCGCTCTTTGGCGAAACCGGTGCCGGCCGCGGTGTCGCCAACTCGATCATCGAGAAGGATTTCTGGGTATGTTGGACGCTGAAACGCTTGTTCAATCTTCACGAGGATGCCGCCGCCAGCCTGGTCTTTAAGGGTGGTACGTCGCTCTCCAAGGCCTTCGGCATCATCCGGAGGTTCTCGGAAGACATCGACCTGTCCTTCGATCGCACCGATCTCGGCTATACCGGCGACCGTGATCCTGAGAAGGAAGGCATCAGCCACAAGAAGGCGGGTCAGCTCATTGATGCCCTCCTCGCGGAGGTCGAAAAGCACATCGCCGAGAATCTCTTTCCTGCTCTCCGAGCTGCAATCGCTGAGCAACTCGGGGAGCCTTCAGCAGGAGGCTGGTCACTAGCGATCGATGTCGCGGACCCACAGACACTTAACTTCCATTACCCGGTCTCGCTTCCGTCGGTCGACTATCAGGGGATGGCCTATATCACGCCCCGCGTGAAGCTCGAGCTCGGCGCGCGTGGGGACCCATGGCCTGCCGAGAGCAAGGTCATTCGTCCGTACGCGGCAGAGGACTTCCCGGACTTCTTCGAAGATTTGGATGCGACCGTCACAGTGCTGTCGGCGCGCCGTACCTTCTGGGAAAAGGCAACGGCTTTGCACGCGGAGGCCCATCGCCCGGCCGACTCGCCGACGCCGCAATATTTCTCACGCCACTACTATGATCTTGCCATGCTGCTTGCTTCCGACGAAGGCATTGCCGCCGCTGCAGATCTTGAACTTCTTGCCACGGTGGCAAAGCACAAGGCCACTTTCTTTCGCTCAAGCTGGGCGAATTACGGCAAGGCCCAGCCAGGCACATTGCAACTTGTTCCAGGAGATCCCCGCGTCAAGGATCTCAGAGCTGACTATCGCGCAATGGCGCCGATGATGTTCGATGATACGCCGCCATCATTCGATGATATACTATCCAGGATCGCAGCATTCCAGGACGCCATCAACTTATAGGCCCGATAGTCGGCCGTGCGCATCCCGGCGGTCATGCCCTGCTACAGGAGCGGTAGAAGAACCGACGCGCCATCCATCAGCCAATGGGCGACCGCGAGCGGCAGCAGTCGCCGAAGGCGTAGATAGACGAAGATCATGAACAGCGAGTTCGGGATCGACGACACTGAGCGATGCAGCATGAATTCCGCATCCAATGTCAGCGGCATGAAGGCGTGCTGAACCGACCAGAAGAATGCTACCGTGACGATAGCGACTGTCGTTTTCCCCGAGAGTACCTTCAGCCGCGGCAGCAGGTATCCGTTATAGGTCATTTGTTCGGTGAAGCCCCAGATCAGCGGCCATACCAGCAGGGCATAGAGAGTGGCGGCCAGCGGGAGCGGCTCGCTGAACTGTGGGCCGCTCATGGTGCCATAGATCAGCCAACTGCTGAGGGCGACGCCGCCAAAGATGAAGATGAGGCACGCGGGGATCAGCGCAAGACCGAGAATCAAGTCTCGCGCGATCCGGTGCCGATCAAAGCCGATCAGATCGATGAGCGAAATGCCTTCCCGCCGGACGAACCACAAGAGGAGTCCGAGACACCCCAGGTCGATCAATGTTCCGTAAACCGGAAACCATATTTCCGCATCCTGCCACGGCGCGGCCGATCCTCGATAAGGCCTATGCATCCGAGATCGCCGACATCCATGCGCTGTTTGAGAAGCGTGCGGGAGACAATCGCGCGACGACCGACATGGCGGACGCGGCGCGGGCGGCGACCTTCGGCGGCATCGATACCTTGCTGATCGACATTGACACCACCGTTCCCGGCTTCGTCGATGACGAGAACGGCGCGGTCACCTTCGTCGAGAAGGATGACGCGAAGGCCTATGGCGTCGTCGATGAGATCGCGGCGCGGGCGCTGGCAAGCGGCGCCCGCGTCCTGGGCGTACGGCGCGAGGATATTCCAGGAAAGGGTGAGCTGGCAGCAGTTCTACGCTATCCAGTCTAGCAACAGCGGGAGGAGCCCACGCCGCCTGGCTCCTCCCCGACATGTCAGGAGAGCCCGCGTGACGATCAAGACAATCATTGCAGCGATCGCCCTCGAAAATGGTGAGCAGCAGGTGGCGCGCCGCGCGATCCGGCTTGCAGTAGACCACGGGGCCAAACTCGTGCTGGCTCACGCGATCGAGAGCCTTCCGGAATCCGACCCCGATCTTCCATCCCCGGCCAATGAGGAAGCAATCGCCAAGGTGCTGTCGGCCGAGGCTATCGCTTCACTGAAGCAGATGGGCGACAGCGCGGAGGTTCAGACAGAAATCGAGGTGGAATGCGGCAAGGCCGACCAGGTTATCGAGCGCCTGATACGCGACCATGCTGCTGATCTGCTGGTCATCGGGCCGGGAAAGCCTCAAAACCTGCGCGAAAAACTGTTCGGCTCTACCGCCGATCGGGTCGTGCGCGCCGGCTTATGTCCGATCGTGATCGTCAAGCGCGCGACCGACGCGCCTTATCGTCGTGTGATTGCAGCGATTGATTTCTCGCCGATGTCGTTTGCGGCGGCCCAGAGCGCCGCGCAAATAGCGCCATCGGCGACACTTGAAATGATACACGCTCTCGAAATTCCGCTCACTTTCGAGCAAGCCATGCTGAAAGTGGGAACCTCTCAAGCCGAGATCGACCAATATCGCCAAGCCAAAGCACAGGCTGCCTACAAGGAATTGCGCTCCGTGCGTGCCGATCTCGCTGTGGCGGGGAAAATCCGGGTCGTTTGCGGCGATCCCGCCACAGCGCTGGTTCGGCTGGCGAGGTCCGGAAAAACGGACCTCGTCGCACTCGGCATTCAAGGAAAAAACGCGGTATCTAAAATGGTCCTGGGCAGCGTTGCGCGCCGTGTTCTGGGCGGCGCATCCTGCGACGTACTTCTGACGAAGGAACGGCCCATTTCGACCTGATCCGCGTCCCACGACGGATGCGAAATTTTAACTAAAGTCGCAGGTACTTGGCTCTTTGTGAAGTTGGGTCGACCTGTATCAACTTTGATGGTGAGCCATTAACCAGAACGCGTTATCCGGGCGGGATGACAAAGAGCGTTACTGTGTTTCACAATCTGAAAGAGTTATATTCGCGGTTCGACTGGGTCGTAGGCGCAGCGCTATATTTTGCGAGCGCCGTTGTGATGATCCATGTCACAACCGATGGACGGGAGATCGCGGCGGTCTGGGCTGCAAATGCTGTTCTGGTGGGACTTCTTGCCTCGCAGGAGCGCCCCAAATGGGTTCCGGTAATAGCATCCGCTCTGGTTGCGAATACGATTGCAAATCTGCTGACGCGTGGTGACATTGCAGCCCCGATGTTTTTTGGGCTCGCGAACATGGCCGAGATCGTGATTGCGGTTTGGCTGCTTCGTGCTTCCATCGGCCCTGCGAGCGTCCTCAGTTCGCTCAATATTTTCATCAGATTTACCCTGATCGGATTCTTCGCCTCGACGATCAGCGGGTTTTTGGGAGCGGTTAGCGCTTGGTCCCTGTTGGGAGAGCCATTTCTGGCGTCCTGGATGGCGTGGACCCTGAGCGATGCGCTCGGACTTCTGGTCTTCGCGCCATTTTTCCTAGCCCTGTTCAAAGGAGATTATATCAAGTGCATTCAGGAAAAATCGCCGCTTCAGCGATTTGAGACCGCAACATTGCTGGGACTAACGCTTGCGGTCGCCTGGATACTCTTTTTTGTCGTTAGGAGCGCCCCGATTTTCATCCTGCTTGTGCCGACAATGCTTGTGACACTGCGGATTGGACAATTGGGTACAAAGGCGGCGGTCATGCTGATTGCGGCCGTCGGCCTCTCGTCGACCTTTCTGAAGACAGGACTCATCTATCGAGCGAGTGATTATAATGAACAGATTCTGATCCTTCAGATATTCCTGTTCGTCCTCCTCTTCAGCAGCCTACCTGTGGCGGCCGATCTCACGGCGCGCGGACGGGCGGTTGCCGCGCTCGGCCGCCGCGAGCAGGAGTTAAAGCAGATCGCGACAACCGATGCCCTCACCGGGCTGATGAACCGTTCAGCGTTCATCGACATCGCCGAGGAGGCGCTTTCCAGACCGGAGAACC
The DNA here is from genome assembly GCF_022359935.1 of Aquamicrobium sp. NLF2-7. Classification (NCBI taxonomy): domain Bacteria; kingdom Pseudomonadati; phylum Pseudomonadota; class Alphaproteobacteria; order Hyphomicrobiales; family Phyllobacteriaceae; genus Aquamicrobium; species Aquamicrobium sp. NLF2-7. The sequence goes on from NZ_JAKSED010000005.1 coordinate 185,298, forward strand.
AACAGGTTTGCCTTATCACGATCGACGTGGATCACTTCAAGCGCATCAATGATACGTTTGGCCATCATGCAGGGGATGAGGCTTTGCGGCATCTGGCGTCGGTCGCGAGCTCACATTTGCGCAGCATGGATGCACTGAGCCGCTTTGGCGGCGATGAATTCATGCTGCTCTTGCCTCACGCAAGTATCGTCGACGCAGAACGCATTTGCACGCGTCTCAGAAATAGCTTGCGGCGTACACCGCTTCGTCTCGAAGATGGCACAACGCTGATGATTTCGGTGAGCTGCGGGATTGCTGCTGCCGATAGTTTTGAGACATTTTCGGATTTGTCCAAACGAGCGGATGCGGCGCTTTATGACGCAAAATATGCGGGCCGGGGCACACATCGAACCGCACCCGAAGATCGTGCTCAGCGCCGGGTTCGCGTCGGCTAAGCCTCCGGTTTTTCGGTCCGTCCCGCCGGGTTGGCTTGCAGGCGCCGAGACAGCGCGTCGCGCTGTCTCCTCCTCCTCTGGTGCGGCATCTATCGGAGGAATCACGCGGACTTCAGGATCGAACGATGCTTGGCGGCGCATCTATTGGCCGCCAGGAAAAAAACCAGAGCACCAACCATGCTGCCCGGAACCAGCGCAAAGAGAACTGCGAAAAGATAATCGACGGGAGCCGCTAACGCACCCGCGCTCGTCGACGTCCAGACGGGAACGAGAAAGATAAAAATTGCCGTGGCTACGCCTCCGGCAATCAATGCGGCAGTCGCCGGGCGCTTGGCGGGCCTGCCGGCGGTCCGGAGCCTCATGATACCTGCGATGATGCCAATACCGAGAACCACAGCCAGCCCGGCCAGAGCCCACAACCACATACCCATGCTTTCGGCCAGGATGAAATAGATCGTCGTCAAATCGAAATCGCTCATGGTCTGTTCTCCCTATGCACGCCCGCGCAGCATGGCACGATAGGCCCCAAGCAGGCCCTTTTCCTCGATCAGCCAGGACACCCACAATTCCTTCAGCGGATCGATGAACGGGAAGGAGGGGATGAGATTGCCGTCATAGTCGAACTCGATCAGCATCGCCTTGCCGATCCCGGTCACCATCGGGCAGGAGGTGTAGCCATTGTAGACCGCCTGCGGGGCACGCCCTGCCGTTTCGGCGACGAGATTGTCGACGACCACGGGCACCTGCCACTTGACGCTAGCCGCCGTCTTGCCGCGCGGCACACCGGCAATGTCGCCGACCGCGAAGACGTTCGGATACCGCGGATGACGCAACGTCGCCCTGTCGGCTTCGATCCAGCCATCGGCGGCGAGTGCGCCGTCCTGCCAGGGTAGGGGACTTGCCAGAACCGCATCGGGCGCTCGCATGGGCGGCACGACATGGATGAAATCGTAATCGAGCGTGATGTCACCGCTATCGGTGGCGTAGGTCGCCTGCTTCGCGCCCGGATCGATCGCCTTCAGCACATGGCTGTAGTTGACGGCGATATCACGGCCGGCGAACATGTCCGTAACCTTGTCATTGACCGCCGCAACGGAAAAGACGGCGGGGTTATGTGCGTTGTAGATCAGTTCGACCGCGCCCCGGCGGGTTTTGCTGCGGGCCTTGTCATCGGTGATAAAGGTAATTTTCAGCGGAGCGCCGGCGCATTTCATCTCGCCGGCAGGGCGCCCGAAAAGGCCGACGCCGCCAGTGTCGATGAAGCGGTCAATCGCCGCTGCCGAGGCTCTGGCCTGCTCCGGCCCGGCATAGATCGAGGCAATGCCGTTTTCGCCGATCAGCGAAACATCCATGCCTTCGATGGCTTCGTAGTTGAGCTTGAGCCCGGTCGCGACCATCAGGAAATCGTAGTCGATCCGCTGGCCGGTGGTGGTCACCACGGCATTGGCTTCAGGATCG
>NZ_JAKSED010000006.1:0-142953 GCF_022359935.1 Aquamicrobium sp. NLF2-7
GGGAGCCGTCCATCCGGCCGGCTGGAACGTGAACGCAGATGGAGGTCGGGAACTTCGCTGGCGTTGCGGGAGAGTGAATCTGTCTGGCATCAGCGAGGAACCTCGGGTTCCGGATGTCGCGGCGGAACAGGGATATTCGCCAGCCCTCCTCCTGATTGAACATCGGTTCCAGCTGGGAATTGGCGACAACGTCGTTCAACGAAGCCAGGATTTCGTCTCGATCCGCCCCAGCAATCTCATTGAGCCGCTGGTAGTAGTCGAGTGAGCTGCCGACGGAGCCGAAGTCTGCTGGAAGCCGGTCGAACGGTTCCGTGATCAGGATGCCATCTTGGGTGGTCTGGCCTCGCCGCAGGATCTTGACCGGACCAATCAACGTCGGGGAGCTTCCTCGCCCTGATAATAGAGGTGATACAGGGTCATGAAGGAGAAATCGTTCCATCGATCCTGCTGGAGTGCGAATTTCGTTGCAAAGCTCTGCACGCCCTGACGGCTCGGTGGAAGCACGCTAATGGCCATCCGCAACCTCACTTCCGCGTCGTTCACCGTGCTGGTTCAATTGGCTCCCGCTGTCCAGTAGCCCGTTCAGAAGCTGCTCACGGTTCACCGTAGGGTTAGCTGATGCAATTCCGATGAGCGCGCATACAACCTCGCGGGCAAGCTCTCTGGCACTCCGCCTATCGTCCCCGGAAATGTCCGCCATCGTCTTGCCGTGCAGAAAGTCGCTCCGCAGCCGAAAAGCCTGGAATAGGTGTTACCGAACGAACTATCCTTGAGCAGTCCGGAAATTCGGAGCGTGATCCGATACGTCGCACCGGGGTTCTTCCCTGCAATCGTCCTGCGGGCACGTGGGTCATGATCCAGCGGCAGGCCGAGCGCGGCCTCGATCGTCGAAATATGGGCCAGAAACTCATCAATGCCGTCGGTTCGAAAACCACGAACAAAGAAGTGCGCCACTGGACGAGCGAACAACGTGGTCTCGCGAGCTGATAAGATATCACTCCAAGCACTGTGGTTCAGCCAAGTAATTTCGTCGTCGCTGCCATCATCGAGCGGAAAGGTGACTGGCCTTTCGTACTCATGTTCATCGCCATAGACATCGATGTGCCACGCTGGCTCCCAGCTTAGGCTGTCCGGAGACGGCGGCGGAACCCGGCGTGCAAAGACGTCGGAATCGAGGGTGTAAATCCACGGGATTCCGAAACCTCTCCACTCCATTTCCCTCAACCCGCCAATTCGCTCCCACGGGATCGTGAGAAGGCCGAAAAGCGCGGCCTCGACGGCTGAAGGGAGGCCCGTTTGGTGCGGTTCGATTCGCCCAAAATCCTGCCCAAGATTTACGAACAGGCCAGGCAGGCGTCTCCCCTCAGGGCCGTTGTCGTCGTGCGTCACCTGCTCCTCGACGACGAGCCAGTTAAACTCCGAGAACCGTGCGCTATCCAAAGACCAATCTTTGTTGGCGCGGTGGAGACCTTGAACGTCAAACAACTCCTCAAGCTCGGCCGCAGAAAAGCGCCGCACCTGGTTCGGACCGAAGGAAATCGCCGGAAGATCCGATGCCAGATCTAGCGGACACAGGTGCAGCCGCCTCGACGTCGTGCTGCTAATCGCCTTGTCGAGCCTGTCTGCAATCTCGTCTGGACTTGCTGCGAGGCCAGAATCCTGGCCACCGACGAGACAGGCCAAGCCGAGCTGCCGGAGCGCCGAGGCCAACGAAAACCGCAACATGGAGCCCGATCTGATGTGGGGATATCGTGTCTGACAAAGCTCCACAAAACGCTGAAAATCCGGCAGGTTTTGCAGGTGATTGACGTCAGTCGCCGGCGCCCGGGCCAATTTCTCCAGAACATGGAGGATGCCGTCAGTAAAGCCAACCGTGACGCTCACGATGACCGCGTCCGCGCTGGAGTTCGATAGAAAATGACCCGCCCAGTTGGCAGGATCTGGGTGAGGAAATCAAAATCACGGACGTTGCCGGTCAACACGCTCGCACCCAGCTGGCGCGCCTGCAAAAACACGAGAGCGTCATTGACGAACCGGCGCTCGTGTCCCTCCCCCTTGGGTAGATTGCTCAACCGGAAAAGCAGGCCAGCCAACACGCCGGCTTGCCCCCAGATCGCAACGTCAGGCGCATGGAGCCGGTGCGCTGGTATGTCGTCCACCGTCGCACCGACCGTCTCGAGGACCGCCTTCGTCGAACCATGCTTTGGGTCCAGCCGACCAAAGGCGTGCGTCAACTCGGACAAGCAGACCGAGGAATGGTGGCATAGCCGATAGGTAAGCAGCCTGTCGACTTCCACCGGCGACCGTCCTTGCAGGACATCCAGATAGACGCTGGTATCCAGAAACAGCGCCCCCCCGATCGCGGGTTCGTCACCAACCCACGGGAGATCCTCATCTACCCTGCGCTCGAGTGTTCCGGTGTGCTTTTGGGGCTTTAGAGATCGGAGGGTCTCGGAAAGATCAAATCCCAAGATCTATGTCCGCCGGGATGCTGCCCTTCCGGCCGACCAGGCGGGCGCCGAAGTCATCTTCGATGGCCAGGCGCGACAGCGCCAACTCCAACAACTCCGTATCGGAGGTGACATGGGCGCGCTTCTTGGCCGCCTCGATCAGCTCAGAGGGCACCCGCCCTGAAAGACGGGTATTCTTCGCGGCGCCGAGGAGACCGGCAGCTTTCGCTTGCTCGAGCACGAGCCTATTGCGCATCGACGCGACCTTTGCTTCGCTCTCCACGGCATTCCTTGTTTGCGCAGCCATCAGAATCTCCTGTGTTGAACAGAATATAGATTGCGTTGAACGCATGGGCAAGGCCAATTAGCTGCGGGACACCGGGCAGTCGCGCGAACCTATCAAAGTGATCGAATGGGGGAGATAGATGGATTCCATGCAAACCGAGATCGCGCGTTTCCTCGCGGAAAAAGCGATGCGGCAAACGCGTGCCACATATCAACAGGTGGGGGACGCTGTTGGCTGGAACCACCCGACAGGTCGCGGCTTGGGCAAGAACCTCGAAGTCATCCTTCACGCTCTGCATGATCGCGGACTGCCTCCACTCACGACAATTCTGGTCAAGCGAGGTGAGAGACATCCGGCGCCTGATGCCATGTCGTACATACGTGGAGCGCTGGGCGATATCGACATCGAGGCCGCCCAGCGCGAAGTGTTCTCGTTCGATTGGGGCGCGGTCCCGGACCTGGCCCCCGATGGAGACAGACTTCCAGCCGGCAGGGATCTTTGGCTGACCTCTTTCTGGGGGTTCGACCCAGCAAGCTGGGGCTGCATCGGTTTCGCCGACGAGGCCAAGCGCAACCGGTATCTGCGTCTCTCCAGCCCCAATGCCTTGGTGGCGATCTACGTCACCAAGGGCAAGGGTCCCGAGCATATGCGGGGCAAGGTCGTCGGTGTTCTGGAGGTGTCGCACAACGCCGGCCACGCCAGTCAGTTCATCGCTGGCGATCGCTGGGCCGAGAAAGAATTGGACCCTGCCTCGAGAGGCAAGTGGCTATATGCGGTGCAGGCGACGCGCGCGTGGCGGGTCGTTGAGGAGGATTGGAAGCCTGTCGAGCAGTTGTTTCCCGACGCGTATGGGAGCGCGCACGCCGAATATATTGGATCCAGTGGCGTCCAGGTCGGGACATCCGAGGAAGAGCTCCTCCTGCAACTCGATGTTTACGAAGTGCCTGTCTATGGCCAGCAGAACGGTGTCATCGGCACCATTCAGACCCTTGAGTCCGCCTTATCACCAAGCCGCGCGATACCGCCGGCGACCGAACCATATTGGGTTGGCGAAACCGACGGTCCCAAGCACCTCTACATTCTGGAACTCAGTGGCGATACACCTTCCTATCTCGGGCGTTCAGCCGCCGAAGTTGATGGCCGGACCATCATTAAGGTTGGCTTCTCCAGAAGCCCATCGGCCCGGCGCGACCAGATCCAAAGCGCCTACCCGGACGGTCAATACAAATGGGTGATAAAATACCCGCATCCTATTCCAGATTCCGCACCGTATTCGAACGCCAGAGTGGCTATCGTCGGTGAGGATGCCATGAAGCGGCGCCTCGTAACCGAGGGAGCCAAGGTGCTGGGTGGGGAGTTCTTTCTCGCCGAAGATTGGCTCGTTCACAGCACATGGAGAGCGGGCAAATTTGCGGCGGAAAAGGCAATGGAGGGCTGACCAGGCTTCATGCGTTGCTGTTGCACCGCCAGAAATCCGCGCTGAAGTTATTCAGATGGCCACCTGCGCCGAGCCTGACCTCAAACTCATGGGGGATATCCGATCCGTCATGACCCGCCCGAAAATAGTCGCGCACCGACCAGTGGGCCAGTCGCTCGAGGTGCTCCCATTCGCGCAACAACTCACTCTCACGCTCCTCCGCAAGCTTCCTGGCGCTCGGCTTGCGCTCAGGCTTCGGCTGAGCGAGCGCATGAAAATCGAAACGCGGTCGCGACGTGTGTTTGAAGACGATGGAGCCGGATGTCCATTCTTCCTCGATCGTTCGGCGAAACCTGTAGCTAACCCGAACTTGCATGACTTGGGCGACACGCAAGGGAGCCATCGTTGGTTCGTAAATGACGAACAACTGGCTCTCGCGTTCCTCGACCTCCAAGCGCTGCTTCATCTGGCCAAATGCAAAAGTCAGATCACTACCCGCCTTGTGCGCAGAGTATAGCGTCTCTTCGCGCTTCTTCGCTGACTTCGCGATCCTGTATGCCGCAAGCGCACTATCCAGGTGACGGAGCTTGTTGGCCACATAGTCTCCGCAGTCGTCGAGTGGCAGTTTGCTGAGACCTCCCAAATGTTCTGACGTAATGGCTTGGTCAACCAGGTCGCGCAGCACGCCGCTGTCGATTGATCTGATGGCCTGCTTCTCGCGATCACTTAGACTTAGCAAGCCCATCTGGCCTTCCCTGAAACACGAAGCCTGACGGCGTTCATCGATACTGGACTATCCGGTAGCATCATATGGTGGCGAGACAAAGTCACATAGATGTCTTCGACCACGATGTCCGCGGGTGCCTGCTGGCGCGCCATCGTGAGGGTGACAATAATTTTCCCTTTGATTGCAACGTTTTCCTTGTACCGGTCCTAAGTGCTATGAATCGAATTCCTGACCGCTTCAAAAAAAGAGGGCGCATGGCATCAGCAGCATTGCTGGGCTTAGGAAGCCGATCAATTCTTTTGACGAGGTTTGATTTTAACGACGGCATTTTCGATCCCCCACATGCGTAACTTGGCGCGCCGAGTAATGTTCGGTCTATCGACGAGCCGCGAAAGGCTCAGACAATTCCCCAGGCGCGATACCGCCCTCTCCCAGTAACCTCGCGCACGCCGAGCTCGCTGATGAGATTGAGGGCGGCGCGCTGCGTCACCTTGGCGCGTTTGGCGATCATCGGCGCCGACACGACCGGCCGAGACAGGACGAGCTCGATGGTCGTCGGCAGGCTGCTCGACGAACGGCGGCCGTTCAGGCGTCGCGTCATCTGTTCCCGCGCCTGCGCCAGCCGAGCAATATCCTTCGTACCGGCTTCGGCCGAGGCCGACATTGCATCGAGGAAAGCGAGCAGTCGGGTCACGCGGTTGTGGGACCGGCGCCGCTCCCTCGGCACCGCCTTCAGCCCGACATTGAAGCCAAACAGGTGTGACGCCACCTTTCCCCGGGCGCGGAGATATGCAGCGACCAACAGCGCGCCGAGCCAATGCTGGCGTTGCATCGGTTCGAGCGACTCCCACGCATCCCAGATGAGTGCGGCGCCAAGCGTCGGCGGCAGATCATCGGTATCGCGCAGGACACGCTTCCACTGCGCCAACCGATCCTCTTCATCCCAGTCGGGATCACGAACGACAAGATCGCCGACAACGAGTTCTTGGCGGCTGCCTCTCTTAGCGTCAGATACCCTGTCGAGGAGACGCTGTGACTGTTCGAGGACCGCGTCGATATTTGCGAGCTCGCGAGCCAGTGGATCGTCTTCCACAACCATCGGCTCAAGGTCCGCCGGCCCTTCGCTCGCGGGCGTCCCCTCCCCTGCCCCAGCTTCATAGTGACGATCTCCATATCCGGTCAGCGCACCGATCCCCGCGTCGCTCATCGCCCAATCCGCTTTTGCACCGGCGATGCGTCGTCGGGCTCGCAGGATTCCGTGAGCGATCGTCAATTCGTGCGTCGGCGCCCTAACGTCCATCCTCTCATCGTGGAGAACCAGGTCGTCTATATGGACAAGCTCACCTCCCACCCACATGCTGGCCGCCGCGTCGAAGAAATGGCTACGCTCGATGAAGCCCTCGCCGACCGGATTTCGTCGGACCTGCTCGTCAAGCCGCGCAAGGTGATCTTCAGCTCTCCCGATAACCGGAAGTAGGGTCTGGAGAGGCAAGTTCTCGATTGTGTAAACCATTGTTCTCGCGTGGGCTTGTCAGCGTAACAGAAGCTATCATGTCTTTCGCTTCCGTCATAGCGACGGCCATTTCCGCGCGCGTACTATGTAGACGCGACGGGCCTTCGGGATTGAACAGGCGAGCAACGATCGAGCCTGAGAACGACGAGAATGCCCGTTTTCTCGGGCTTTCACCGGCGTCCGATATCGGAAAGCCTTCACAAGAGACGTTTACAAACGATCCTTTATCGTTATCTTCTGTATTTGGAAATCCGCCTCCCCCACTCTCTCAGGCGCTGCAAATGGCCGCTGACATGCAAGAACGTGCTTCTCGTCGACCACAGGGCCGGCTTATCGGCTATGCCCGAGTGTCCACGGACGAGCAGGCGACCGAAGCGCAGGAAATGGAACTGCGTGCGGCCGGCTGCGAGACTGTCGTTCAGGAACATGGATCCGGCGCATCGCGCGCGCGCCCGGCCCTGTCCAGGCTCCTTCGCGATATCAGCAGCGGCGATACCCTCGTCGTCGTCCGGATCGACCGCCTGGCACGCTCCGTTAGCCATCTTCTTGAGGTTATCGAGGGTCTGACAGAAAAAGGCGTGCATTTCCGGTCTCTGCGCGATCCAATCGACACCACGACACCACAGGGCATGTTTTCGCTGCAGGTGCTCGGCGCCGTGGCGCAGCTGGAGCGTTCATTGATCTCCGAACGCACCAAGGCCGGGATAAAGGCAGCCAAGGCCAAAGGGCGGTTGCCAGGCAATCCGGGAATACGCGAACGCCGGCCGGAAGCGCTGGCAAAAATGACGGCTGCGCAGAAAGCGGCCTACGGTGCACGCATCCAGGCGACAGCAAACCAGTGGCTTCCGACCGTGAGGCGTCTGCGGCCAGATCACACATGGGATGATATTGCCCATGTCCTGAAGCAACGCGGCCTTAACTGGACACCGGAGCGCCTTCGTCGCGCGGTCAAATGGATGGTTGCCGAGGGCATGGCGGATGAAGCCCTGCTCCGCAAGTCGCCACCTCGCCTGCCGGAAGATCGCCTGATGACGCTGGTTGCCGGCATTCATTCATCCAATCCCGGCCTGACATTGCGCGAAATCGCCAGCCAGCTTGAGCGATTGCATGAGCGCACACCGCGCGGCGGGACAAAATGGTCGCCTTCCTCGGTCAAAAACCTGCTCGATCGCGCTCGGCGCTCCGGGCTTCTTGAAACCAGCTCTTGAACGGATACAGCAGGAGTGCGCTCATCCTCATGGCAGAGTGGGAATTGCCTCAAACGGGTTTTGGACAGCCACGCCCAGTGGCAGGAAATGTCGCAAATTGCGGCTCAACACCGTGAGTCCATGAACCTGTGCGGTTGCTGCAATAGCAATATCTTCAAAGCCCGGTCTGTGTGCCCTCGATTCATCGAGAATCCTGCCGGCCCGGTGCGCGCAAGCCAGGTCGAACGGCAAAATCCGGTCAGAATAGAGATGCTCTATGGCTCCCCACCAGTCTCGAAGTCGTTGCGCCTTTGTAGTCGTGCCCTCCCGATCAGCCTTGGAAATCCCCGACATGACCTCAGCACCCGTAATCACTGACAGATAGAGGACAGAGCTCGCCCGATTGAACCATGCAACCAGTTCGTCATTCCGCTCGACCTTCGAGGGCGCGAGTGCAGAAATGACGTTCGTGTCTACCAGATACATCAGAGATCCACGTCTCGGGCTGGCGAGCGATTGCGCTCCGGAATATCCCCCTCGTCACCCGGAAACGACGTCAGGAACTGTCCAAATGTGGGAACATGAGACAGACGCTCATAGTCTTCGAAGGAAAGCACCACGGCTTCCTTTCGCCCATGACGTGTGATGACGGCAGGTGTGCCACGAACAGCAGCATCAACGACTGCAGATAAGGTTGCCTTGGCATCCTTGAGCTGGATCTCGCGCATCGCACTCTCCTTTATAACCACAGTAGTCATATAGCTGCATCCAGACCGTTCTTCAAGCTGTGTCATAAAGCTCCGTGAGGGAAATCACTTCACAGGTGCCGAACCTCAGGGGTGATATGAAGCGTCGAGGCATTCAACGGCGTTCTATTCTTCCATCCAATTCCACCCAATTGATCCGGCGCCTTCTGTCAGGTGACGAACGCAACGGGCTCACCGGTTCCGCTTTCGCAGGCTGTTGAGAAGCGACGCCGACACTTCGAGCCGTGGCCCGGGTTCCGATGTCACGTTTTCCAGGGTTTGTCGGTGCTTTCCCTCGTCCAGTTTGGCACGCAGCAGGGCCATCACCATCGGCCAGGTTGAGAATTTCCCGTCTCGCGCCTTGTCTGTCAGGCTGCGCAGATAGCCACCGGCACTGTTGATCTGGTCCGCCCGTTGATAGATCGCTGCAAGCGCAATTGCTGCCTGAACCTCGCCCATGGCCTCGCGAGCCTCTGCCCAGGCACTCGGACTGACCCCCAGCATCGTTCGCACCAACTCCGCTGCCGCCAGAAAGTCGCGCCAGTGTCGGATTTCGCCCGCTTGACCAGCTTCCCGCATGTTCGGGCAGGCATCCAGCACGATGCTCAAGGGGAGATCCCGTTTCGGCAAACTCCGTACATTGTCGGTTTCCGCAACGCTGCCGCCTGCTTCTTTCTTTTTTCTATAGCCGCTTTCATATTCAGAAATGGAGTCTGGGTTTGAATTCTGTATGTGGCGTTCAGATTGAGACTCATTGGCGTTCAGATTCTGTGTTTTTGTAAAGGATTCCAATACATCCCGGATTTCAGCGTGCAGATCGTGAAGCTCGGCGCAAATGTCTTCAATGAGTTGCCTTGATGCCGTGCGGGGAAGTCTGGCGATGACGGCCTGGTAGCTCTGAAGCACCCTGCCCCAGTTCCCTGGCACTCCCTCCTCGATCCCTGCATCGATCATCTTGACGATATCGCGCCGTAGCAGCGTCAGGCGCTCCCGGGCTACCCGAAATGCCTTCTTCTCGGCGTGGACAGCCTCTGCGAGATCCCTGAACTCTTCGGCACGGGCGACGATCGGCGACAGATCAAAGCCATAGGCCTGCTCAATCTCCCCTGCCCTGCTCCTGCGTGCAAAGCGCTTGCCATTCGGGCTATCTCTGCGGATGATCAAGCCACATTCGACCAGAACGGCAAGATGCCGTCGCAGCGTTGCCGGCGAGATGCCGTTAGCGCGGGCGATCAGATGCTCATTCGATGGCCAGACGATAAGCTCCCCCTCGGCCGAGAGTTCGGTTTCTCTATGGAAAGACAGCAAGGCATTGAGGATCGCCAGTGAGCGATCCGTTGCGCCAAGCAGTTCGCGGGCTTCACGGATGTCCTGGAACACCCGCCATTTATTGGCGACCGCCTCTTTCGGCATCGCCTTTGCTCTCGCCTGATTTGCAATCTGGCCAAGCGTCATCGTTCGCCGCCCAAAGGGCGTCGTTGAGATATGCGTCTGCATTGTCCTTCACCTATCGCTAGGCAAAAGAAATCAACCCGCCAAAACGACGTTGAGCCTCATGGGCTCTTGACTGCGATTCTCGGAAATGCGATTCTCTAGCTGCTAACCTATGAGAAGGGCTTCCGGAACTAATTTCGGGGGCCTTTTTCTTTGCCGATTTCCACGTTCAATGCCGCCATACGGCGGCACTCACATCATCTCTCTCCTCCTCCATTCTCCGTTTCTTGCTGAAACTCACGGTAGAGATTATCCAGCCGCGCGGATACGAATGTAGCGAATGCCGGTACTATCTTCTCTTCGAATACAAGCGCGGTCTTGCTACCGCGAGTCTCGATGCGCGCAGCACCCTTCCCCTGCGGAGTCTTCCATATCTGTGCATGGTCGGTACTACGCCGCTTGGGCTTAGCCTGAAGGGCGCGTAGCACTGCCTGGAACCGCGTATCGCTATCGGCTTTCTGAACTGAAGGAGCTTCTAGCGCCTGCTCGGCGACTACCAAGGCAGATCGCGCTTCTAGCAGGTCAGCGAGCGCGAGCCATCGAGCTCGCCCCATCTTCGGCGCTGGTCCAATGCGTCTGACGAGCTCTTCTGGGACACGGCGTGCTACTGTAATGTATCGGCTGATATCAGCCTTGTCGGTCGCTAACGCCGCGACGATCGTCGTACGGTCACAGCCATCCTCTTCCAAGTTTTTCGCAAAAAATGCCTTCTCGATAAATGACAGGTCCGTACGTTCGGAGTTTTCCCGCCCTTGCGCGATTATTAGTTCTCGATCAGCTAGGTCGCGGATAATTGCTAGGACCGGCCGCCCTAGTATATCTGCCGCCCGCATTCGCCGCCGCCCGTAAGCGATCTCAAACATACCGGGAGTATCCGGGTGAGGGCGGACGAGGATCGGAATCTGTTGGCCGTTTTCTCTGACGCTTTCTACGAGCTCATCGAATTTGGGATCGACGTCGATCGAAATCCGATCGGTGATACGCGAGCCAACGATCTTGCTAGTCTCAAGCCAAATTTCACCGTCGGCGATCTGTTGTCTAAGAAGCGACGCTTGCTTGGCGCTATCGGCCAGCTCCTGCAGCGAAGCGCCCATCGCAGAAATCGCCCCCGTCCGCACGCGTTCGCCATCCTTTAGGGCAGGGGGTCTAGACGCCGTGGGAACGGTGTCCGGGCGTTTGAGGAACAGATTGTTGATGGCGTCTTTTCTGCTCACTTCAGCCCCTCCCGCATCAGATCGGTTTGGAGAGTTTTGTATTTGTTGGGAGCTCCCAACAGATGCCATCTGTTAAGCGGCATAAGGTCCACGGCCGGCATGTTGGGAGCTCCCAACACGTCCAACTTCAACGTCGGCAGCCTGTCCATTTCGCCCATCTTCGTCATTGCCGACCCCACGCCTTCTTAATTAGCCCTTCGATTTCCGTATTGACGGCGTTGAGGGATTCCATGGCTCGGTCATAGGTGGCACGCGTAAGGTTCTCGCGTCCGATCTCGTAAAGCGTCTGCTTCGTGAGGCCCGCATCCGAAATGGCCGCTGATTTCACCATTGGATTAGTCAAAACAAAATCATCGAAGAGGTTGCGCAACAGCGCCGCTACTTTTGTTTGCGGCGCATCCTGCGGCTCGAAACGAGTCAGGAGGTAACGGACAAAATCATACTTGAGTTCGCCTCCGGCATCGCGAACGACACCAAGCAGGTCGCGAGTCATAAGAAGGAACTGGCTCATGGAAGAGACATCAAGCATCTGCGGATGAACTGTCACAATCATGGCAGTCGCTGCGCAGAGCCCACTCAGCGTCAGAAAGCCTAGTTGGGGAGGGCAGTCGATCACTACCACGTCGTACTTATCCGCAACATCGTCGAGGGCCGCGGCTACCCTGGCGAAGAACAGCATTTCACCAGTACGACCTACCGTAGTCAGAGCCTTTGGCGTCGTATGCTCAAACTCCATAAGTTCCAGATTGCCGGGCACCAAATCGAGTCCGTCGAAGTAGGTTCGGCGGATTACATCTGAGAGTGGGCGTTTGTTGTCATCGTAGCGTATGGCGGCATAGAGAGTCTGGTTGGAGACGACGTCAACTTCCGGCAGAACACCGAGCAACGCCGACAAGCTTGCCTGCGGATCAAGATCGATGGCAAGAACGCGATAACCCTGCAATGCGAGGTGCTGCGCAAGGTGAGCAGAGGTAGTTGTTTTACCACTCCCTCCCTTAAAATTAGTGACGGCAAGTACCTGAAGATGCTCGTCGGGACGCCGGTGGGGAACAAAATCGATAGCTTCACGACCACGCGGCGAGTGAGAGAGTAACTTCCTGATCTCGTTTATATCCGCCAAAGTGTATAAACGGCGCCCATTGCTCGTCGTTTCTGGCTGCGGTCCTTCACCTGCCAAGGTCATTTTCCTGAGCGTAGAGTCCGAGACGCCAATTAACCGGGCGGCTTCCCCGGACGTGAAGCGCCGAAGCACCTTCAGCGTATCAGGTGCGAAGAGTGCTTCACTCATCGACTGGAGATGCGTACTTAGCAGCTCAGCTTGATTGCCGATCGTCTCGTCGACATTGGGCAGAAGTTCTCGGGTAGGCTGAACCGCTACGCTCACATTAATATCTCTCATCACGGAATTTCGAGCGAAACCGCTCCTTTTCCGTGACGATACCACTGAACCATTATGGCGCAAGAGTTTAATGGTTAATGAGGAGTTAACGCCCGCTACGAGTGAAGCGTTAGTAGGCGGCGCTCAAGTTCACATTATGACGTATTTTCAACTACTTCCTACCCTCTCTCCTTGAAACCCCCATCGTTTTGGGACCCGGCATAAATGCCAGGGGCAACAGCGTTCACTCCAAGCTGATTTCTTGTCCCGGCCAATCGTTCGGCAAAGAATCATCGCGACTCACTGTGGCACGGACCCGGCATTTATGCCGGGCTGACGCATCTGCCGATCTGATGTTGATGTAGCCCCATCACAAGGGGGCAGCGATTTCACATGCGGCAGCATCAACTTACTCATTCCACGTTCGGGCGTATGCGGCAGTTTTTGCTGTGCGCAGGCAGGCGTTTTGCATGACCGCCTCGCGCTCCCACCTCCGTCTGGTGCGCAAGCTGCAGGATGCGCTTGGCGAGACCATTTGTTCAGCACTCGAGGACACATCCGTGGTCGAGATCATGCTGAACCCGGATGGAAGGCTGTTCGTCGAGCGGCTGGGGCAGGGGATCGACAGCATGGGTACCCTGCAGCCAGGGGCCGCCGAAATCATCATCGGCAGCGTCGCGCATGCACTGCAAACGGAAGCAGATGAAGACCAGCCGATTATCTCAGGTGAACTGCCGATCGGTGGCCACCGTTTTGAAGGGCTGCTGCCGCCGGTGGTGGCAGGTCCAAGCTTCACCATCCGCAAACGTGCGTCACGCCTGATCCCGCTGGAGGATTACGTTCGCAGCGCCATCATGACGACGGCACAGGCAGTTTTGATCCAAAAAGCTATCAAGGCGCGCCTCAACATTGTCATTTCCGGCGGCACAGGCTCGGGCAAGACGACGCTCGCCAATGCCGTCATCGCCGAGATGGTACGGACAGCGCCGGAACACCGGCTGGTGATCCTGGAAGATACGGCTGAAATCCAATGCGCAGCAGAGAATGCGGTTCAGCTTCATACCACCGATACGGTCGATATGGCCCGGCTGCTGAAGAGCACCATGCGGTTACGACCTGATCGTATCATCGTCGGCGAGGTCCGCGATGGTGCAGCGCTCACCATGCTCAAGGCATGGAACACCGGTCATCCGGGCGGCATCACCACCATCCACGCCAACAATGCGCTATCGGCCCTGCGACGGCTGGAACAACTGACCGCCGAATCCAGCCAACAGCCGATGCACGACGTGATCGGCGAGGCCGTGGATCTCGTTGTTTCGATTGAGCGCACACCGACCGGTCGGCGTGTGCGCGAAGTCATCCATGTCGAGGCCTGGCGCGACGGCAACTACCAGATCGAAACCTATCCGGAAGAGGGACACCTCGATGCAGCATAACCGGACCGTCACCTTTCTGACGGTAAGCTTCACCGTTCTCATCCTCTCCATGGGCCCCTCTCTTGCTGCTGGCGGCGGCGGACTCCCCTGGGAGGGGCCACTGCAACAGATCCAGCAATCGATCACCGGGCCGGTGGCCGGCTTCATCGCACTCGCGGCAGTTGCCGTCGCCGGCGGGATGCTGATCTTCGGCGGCGAGCTGAACGATTTTGCCAGACGGCTGATGTATGTCGTGCTGGTCGCCGGCATTCTGCTGGGGGCAACACAGATCGTTGGCCTCTTCGGTGCCTCCGGCGCATCGATCGGCACAGTCGAAACTGTCCAGTCGACCCTTGCAAGAAAGGGCGGGGCAGGGGAGGGCGGTGATGGCTGAGCCAGTCACTCCGCTCGCACGATCCCGCATTCATCGGGCGCTGTCGCGCCCGAACCATTTGATGGGTGCTGACCGCGAACTCGTTCTTCTGACCGGACTTGCGACAGTCATTTTGATCTTTGTGGTCTTGACCTGGTTCTCTGCGCTGCTCGGCATCGCAATCTGGATTGGTGTCGTTGGCGCATTGCGGATGATGGCCAAGACCGATCCGAAGATGCGACAGGTCTATCTGCGCCACGTTCGCTATCGGCAAACCTACCGCCCGACATCCTCGCCATGGCGCAGGTACTGATCCGCCCATGGTCGCACTTCGTCAGTTCCGCAACACACAGCCGTCGTTTTCCGATCTCGTCCCTTATGCCGGCCTGGTCGACAATGGCGTGATCCTGCTCAAGGACGGGAGCCTCATGGCCGGCTGGTATTTCGCCGGTCCGGATTCGGAAAGTTCGACCAATTTCGAACGCAACGAGCTCTCGCGCCAGATCAATGCGGTCCTGTCGCGGCTTGGATCCGGCTGGATGATCCAGGTCGAGGCCGTTCGCGTGCCGGCTGTTTCCTACCCGTCACGCGAAGAAAGTTATTTCCCCGACGCAGTGACCGCAGCTATCGATAATGAGCGGCGTGCTCATTTTGAGGCGGAACGCGGCCATTATGAAAGCCAGCATGCGCTGTTCCTCACTTATCGCCCGCCCGAGCGGCGCAGGTCAGCCATGACACGCTATGTCTATTCCGATGTCGAAAGCCGCTCCGAGACCTATGCAGACACTGTTCTAGATAGTTTTCGGACATCGATACGTGAGGTCGAGCAATATCTTGCGAACGTTCTTTCGATCCGCCGCATGGTCACGCGGACCGTTATTGATCCCGGAACCGGACGTGAAGCCCGCTACGACGAACTCTTCCAGTTCATTCGCTTTTGCATCGTCGGCGAGAACCATCCGGTCCGCCTGCCGGAAATCCCGATGTATCTCGACTGGCTGGCGACCGCTGAGTTCCATCATGGGCTGTCGCCGATGGTCGACAGTCATTATCTGGCTGTCGTCGCCATCGATGGCTTTCCAGCAGAAAGCTGGCCGGGCATCCTGAACCACCTTGACCTGATGCCCCTGACCTATCGCTGGTCGAGCCGCTTTGTCTTCCTCGATGAACAGGACGCACGGCAAAAGCTTGAGCGCACCCGCAAGAAGTGGCAGCAGAAGGTGCGCCCCTTCTTCGACCAGCTGTTCCAGACCCAAAGCCGGTCGGTAGACCAGGACGCCATGCTGATGGTGGCCGAAGCTGAGGACGCAATCGCAGAAGCCGCATCGCAACTGGTTGCCTATGGCTACTATACGCCCGTCATCGTCATGTTCGATCATGATGATAACCGCCTGCGCGAACAGGCCGAGGCGGTCCGTCGGCTGATCCAGGCGGAAGGCTTTGGCGCGCGCATTGAAACGTTGAATGCCACCGAAGCCTATCTGGGATCATTGCCGGGCAACTGGTACGCCAACATTCGCGAACCTCTGATTAACACGCGCAACCTCGCCGACCTTATCCCGGTCAATTCGGTATGGTCAGGCAGCGCAACCGCACCTTGTCCATTCTATCCACCCAACTCACCACCGCTGATGCAGGTTGCGAGCGGCTCGACCCCGTTCCGGCTGAATCTTCATGTTGACGATGTCGGCCACACGCTGGTGTTCGGCCCGACCGGCTCCGGCAAGTCAACCCTGCTGGCCCTGATCGCCGCACAATTCCGCCGCTACCGGGATGCGCAGATCTTCGCTTTTGATAAGGGCAGGTCACTTCTGCCGCTGACACTGGCGGCCGGCGGCGATCATTACGAAATCGGGGCAGGGGAGGGCGATGCCATGCTCGCCTTCTGCCCGCTGGCCGAACTCGACAATGATGGTGACCGCGCCTGGGCAGCCGAATGGATCGAAACGCTGGTCGCCATGCAAGGGGTGACGATCACGCCCGATCATCGCAATGCAATTTCGCGCCAGATCAGGCTCATGGTCTCTGCGCCCGGCCGCTCGCTGTCGGATTTTGTCAGCGGCGTGCAGCTGCGCGAGATCAAGGATGCGCTGCACCATTACACCGTCGACGGACCCATGGGCCAGTTACTTGATGCCGAACAGGACGGTCTGACGCTTGGCACCTTCCAGTGCTTCGAGGTCGAGGAACTGATGAATATGGGCGAGCGCAATCTCGTGCCCGTGCTGCTTTATCTCTTTCATCGCATCGAAAAGCGCCTCACCGGTGCGCCAAGCCTGATTGTACTCGATGAAGCCTGGTTGATGCTCGGCCATCCGACATTCAGGGACAAGATCCGCGAATGGCTCAAGGTTCTGCGCAAGGCCAATTGCGCGGTGCTGCTCGCCACACAGTCGATATCGGACGCTGAGCGCTCCGGCATCATCGATGTGCTGAAGGAAAGCTGTCCGACCAAGATCTGCCTGCCGAATGGCGCGGCACGTGAACCCGGCACCCGCGAATTCTACGAGCGCATCGGCTTCAACGAACGCCAGATCGAGATCGTGGCAATGGCTACGCCCAAACGGGAATATTACGTCGCCTCGCCTGAAGGAAGACGCCTGTTCGACATGGCGCTCGGCCCGGTCGCGCTTTCCTTCGTTGGTGCCGCGGGCAAGGACGATCTCAAACGCATCGAGCAGCTTGGCCATGACCATGGCGCGAACTGGCCAAAAGTCTGGCTTACGGAAAGGGGGATCGGCAATGCTGAAACCATTCTCGCAAATCGTTAGGGTCGCCGTTGCAGCGCTTGGCGTCGTCTGCGTTGTCCAGTCCAACCCCGCATATGCTGGGGCTGTCACCGGGCAAGCGACCGAATGGACGCAGCTCCTCAACAATTCCGAGCTGGTGGGGCTGGTCGGCCAGTCTGCCGAGCAAATCCAGAACCAGGTGCAGCAGATCACGCAACTGGCCGAGCAGATCCAGAACCAGATCCGGATCTACGAGAACATGCTGCAAAACACCCTGCAGCTTCCCAGCCATATCTGGGGACAGGTGGAAAGTGATCTCACCCAGCTCCAGAGTCTCGTCAATCAGGGGCAGGGGATCGCATTCTCAATGGGCAATATCGACGATGTGCTGAAGCAGCGATTCCAGAGCTTTGTCGAGTTCAAAACCGGCCTTGCCAATGGCGAGAGCTTTTCCTCAAGCTATCAGGACTGGTCCGATACCAATCGCGACACCATCGCATCGACATTGCGTGCAGCCGGCTTCACCGCAGAACAATTTGGCAGCGAGGAAGCGACCATGTCGCAGTTACGCTCGATGTCGCAAAGCGCGGTCGGCCAGATGCAGGCTCTTCAGGTCGGACATCAGATTGCCGCCCAGCAGGTAGCCCAGTCCCAGAAGCTGCGCGGGCTCGTTTCCCAGCAAATGACGATGATGGCCACCTGGTATCAATCCGAACAGGCGGCAAAGGATCTCGCCCAGACACGGCGTGAGGAATTTTTCAGATCAACCGCACCGTCAAGTTCCGGCGGCCAAATGATGGAGCCCCGCTGGTGAACAGGATTTTCTTCATTGTTGTAGCCGCCATCGTCGTGATCGGCATCGGCGTCACGGTCTGGATTGCTCAGAACCCCGCCGACGCGCCGGCCTCAGCAGCTCCTGCCACTGTGGCTCCCCTGCAATTCGACACGACCGGCGGCCAGGAAATGCGGCCGCGCTGGGGTAACGGGGAGGAGCAGGGCAATGACGCCGCCGAGAATTAGGGCGGTTCTCGTCACCCTGCTTGGCCTGTCGATCCTGATTGAACCGGCCTTCGCGCAGGATGGTTCGCTCCTGACCAATCTGGAAAACGAGGTGGCAAGTGCTGCCCAGGGCTGGGAGACAACCGTCCTGCAGGCGGCCCGCTCGCTGTTCTGGATCCTTGCCGGCATCGAGATCGGTATAGCCGCGGTCTGGCTGGCGCTGGCGGCGGCATCGCTCGATACATGGTTTGCCGAACTCGTGCGCCGCATCATGTTCATCGGCCTCTTCGTCTTCATTCTTGAACAGGGGCCTGCCTTTGCAAAAGCCATGGTCGATAGCCTGTTCCAGATCGGCGCCGGCGGTGGCTCGGCCTCGCCGGCCAATGTCTTCAATGCCGGCCTTCAGGTCGCAAGCGCCATGTCGAGCAAGGCCCAGTTCGGCCTCTTCGAGGACAATGCGCTCGCCATTGCTGCGGTCTTTGCCATGATCGTCGTCGTCATCTGTTTCAGCCTCGTCGCCGCAATCTTCATCTCGGTGATGGTAGAAATGTATGTCGGGCTTCTCGCCGGCATGATCATGCTGGGTCTTGGAGGCTCGAGCTTCACAAAGGATTTTGCCGTCCGCTATCTCGTCTATGCCTTCAGTGTCGGGATGAAGCTAATGGCGCTGGTGATGATTGCCCGCATTGGATCGCAGGTGCTGGTCAATCTGGCGAGTGGCCCGGCAGGTTCTGAAGAATATCTGTCAACGCTCGCCATTGCCGGAATTTCCGTCGTCGTCTTCATCATCTCGATCTATGTGCCCAACATCATTCAGGGCGTCGTGCAGGGCGTATCCGTGACCGGCGGTATGGAAACCATCCGCCATGGCGGGCATGCCGCAAGCTCTGCGGTCGGTGGTACAGCCCTTGCCGCGGGAGGCGCAAGGGCAGGGGCGGCAGCTTATTCAGATGCGCGCGCCGCGGGTTCCTCATTTGGCGCGGCAGCGCTCAAGGGCATGGCATCGGGAGCCGGTGCTGCCAGTGGCGCACTGGTGGGTGCTGCCCGTGACAAGGCAATCGGCGTTCCGGGAACATGGGGCGCTTCTACGCTCGGTCTTGCCAATTCCAAACTCGACCAGGCCCAGGGCCGATCGACGCGCAAACCCTCCAGCGACGACAGAGCGTGAGTGACAAGACATGGCCGGACGCAATCCACCCGAGAACCCCTATCTTGCCGCGCGTCAGGAGTGGAACGAGCGCTATGGCTCCTATGTCATGGCGGCACGCGCCTGGCGCATCGTCGGCATCACCGGCATGCTGATGGCGGTGATCGGTTTTTCCTACGCGCTTTATCAAAGCACTCAGGTCAAGCTCGTTCCCTATATCGTCGAGGTCGATCGCCTCGGAACAGCCGTCAGCGCCGGGTTCCCGCAGCAGATCGAATATGCCGATGCAAGGGTCGTGCGCGCCACGCTCGGCAGTTTCGTGAGCAACTTCCGCTCGGTCACGCCAGATGCCGTGGTCCAGAAGCAATATATCGATCGCACCTATGCGCTGCTGCGCACATCGGATCCCGCCACTGAGAAGATCAATGCCTGGTTCAGGGGCAATTCGCCATTTGATCGTGCGCTGACCATGACCGTCGCCATCGAGGTGACCAACATCGTGCCCCTCTCAAACCAGAGCTATCAGGTCGACTGGACGGAATTCCAGCGCGACCGGCAGGGCAAGGAACTTGGCACGCGTCGTTACCGTGGGATCGCCACCGTGACACTGACCCCACCGCAGGATGAGGCAGTCATCCGTTTCAACCCGATCGGGCTTTATTTGAGAGATTTCGAGTGGACGGCGCAACTGTGAGCGCACCGCAGGAGAGTATCATGAACCTATCGAGGATAAGGGGTATCGTCCTGTGCGCGGCCCTTCTCCTGTCGGCAATGCCGGCATCTGCCCAGGCACAAGCCTTGAACGCCAACGAGGCGCGCGCAACGGGTCTTTCCGGACAGTGGCAATCGGGGCAGGGGGTTGTAACCCGTGGCAATGACGGCAAGGTCATCTTCCTTTATGGCGAAGTCCAGCCTTCGGTCGTCTGCTCGCCGCTGCAGGTCTGCGATATCGAATTGCAAGCCGGCGAAATCGTCCGCGACGTGCTGCTTGGCGACACGGTGCGCTGGAAGGTCGAGCCGGCAACCTCCGGCGCGCCCGGCGGTCAGGCTGTGCATCTGATCGTCAAGCCCTCGGAGGCCGGACTGGTCACCTCGATGGTGGTGACCACCTCGCGGCGCACTTATCACATCCAGCTCAAATCGCATCAAAGCCAGTATATGGCCCGGGTCGGTTTTGACTATCCGGAAGACGTCAATGCCCGCTTTGCCGAAATCAGTGCGCGCATGGAAGCCAGCATCGTTCCGGGCGCCGGTGTGCCTGCCGATCAGTTGAACTTCAGCTTTCGCACAACTGGCTCGGCGCGCTGGCGGCCGACACGGATCTATAGCGACGGGAGCAAGACCTATATCCAGTTTCCATCCTCGCTTTCCGGCCAGGACGCTCCGGTGCTGTTCGTCGTTTCCGGCGGGGAAAACCGCATCGTCAATTACCGGATGAAAGGCTCGATGATGGTGGTCGATTATCATATCGATCACGCCATCCTCGTTTCCGGTGTCGGTCGCCAGCAGCAAAAAATCACCATCCGGCGGGGAGGGTAGGGGGTGCGTACATTCTCCCTGTTCGGTCGCCTCATCGCTGCGATCGTCTTAACCGGTCTTCTATCAGCCTGTCAGACGCTGGGGCAAGCCGGGCTGATCCAAAGCACAGTAACGGCAGAATTGTCGCCGGAAGCTGCCGACAGCATTGCCAGCGACATGGTCGGCAGGCTTGCCGAACAGGCCGGCCCCGGCAGCACGACGATCCGGTTCACCCCTGATGGTTCCGTATTCGGTCAAGCTCTTGAGGCATCCCTGAAAAGTTGGGGCTATGCCATCGTCACTGACCAGAAGACCGACGAAGCCAATATCCTTGCCCTTGCCTATACCGTCGACGAGTTCGAAGGAGCAGTTCTGGTCAGGCTGTCGACCACGCGCTTCGATCTGACCCGAATGTACAAGCCTGGCACTGATGGCGCCACCCCGGTCAGTCCGCTCTCGATCCTGCAACATGGCTCGGCAGGCACGGCATGACGCAGTCGCTAAAGCTTGGCAGCACCGACGCCGCATCCACCCCGAAAATCCGCCGCCTCAACCGATTGCCGATTATCGGCGCCATTGTTCTGGTGGTAATTTTCCTTGCCGTTATCTTCTATGGGCTGACATCGCGCGGGTTGCGGTTTCGCGACGATGGCGGTGCTGGTGCGGCCGGATCGCAATCGGCTTCAACCTATGCCGACCAGCTCACCCGCGGCGTTCCCGACGGCATCATCGGTGAGCCGGCGCAACCGCAATTCCAGCCACGACCACCCACGGCGGCAGAGACTGCTACCAATCCTTTCCCGGCAGCAGAGGCCGCACCTCAAGCCACCCCGCAGCCTGCCACGTCACAGCTCGAGCCCGAAGAGGTTTGGCGCGCGCGGCTTGAGCGCGAACAGCGCGAGCAATATTTGCGTGAGCAGCATCGGCAACGCATGGCGCGGCTACAGGCCAACGATGCCGCCTACGATTCACCGATTGCGGTTAGCATCAATGACCTCAACCGGGAACCTTCCGCCGAGGCATCGGTTGGAACCACCCCGGTTGGCCCGTCTGGACGGCCCCCAAACGCACTCGATCTCTACGCCGCCGCCATGCAAGGTGGACTCACCGGCCCCAACGGTGACCCGAACGGGCAGGCAGGAAAAGAACGCTTCTTCAATCAGGACATCGCGGAGCTTGGCTATCTGTCGAACCCGGTCGTGCCACAAATGTCGCCCTATGAGCTCAAGCGTGGCTCGGTCATTCCCGCAACGCTCATAACCGGCATCAATTCCGATCTTCCCGGTCGCATCAGTGCTCAGGTCAGCCAGAACGTCTATGACAGCGCCACCGGTCGGCATCTCCTTATCCCCCAGGGCGCAAAGCTGTTCGGCCGCTATGACTCCAACGTATCGTTCGGGCAGTACCGCGTGCTGGTCATCTGGACTGATATTATCTTCCCGAACGGATCAACGCTGCAGCTTGGCGGTATGGCTGGAACCGATGCCGCTGGCTTTGGCGGGTTCAGGGATAAGGTCGACAATCACTATCTACGCACCTTCGGCTCGGCAGTCCTCATTGCCCTGATCGGCGCCGGCACCGACATGATGATCCCGCAGGATCGCAATGCGTTCGGCACCGCCAACAGCGCCGAGGATGCCGCCAGGCGCTCATTTGCCGAAAGCTTCAGCCAGATGTCGCAGCAGACCCTGTCACGGAACCTCAATGTTCAGCCCACTTTGAAAATCCGGCCGGGATACAGATTCAATGTGCTGGTCGATCAGGACATCGTGTTTCCGGGTACGGTTCGCCAAAATCAATGACAGCTCACCCTTCACCATTTCGGACATTGGTTACGCTATTGGAGCAACCGGTTCTGTTGCAACGTTTTGAATACCGGCACTGTGGCAAGGATAGCCTCTGACGTTTTGGAGGATTGAATGTTCAAGGGCCGCCAGTTCGACCAGTCCTTGATCCTGCTTTGCGTGCGCTGGTTCCTAGCTGTGTTACCTGACAAGGGAAGCTGTCTGGAGATATCCACGTTGCGCCTGCCTCGGCTTGTGAGGTCGGAGCAAGAGCGGCGACGCGAAGCTAATCGTCGGCGCATCTGAGGCGGTCGAATGAAAGGCATAGATGGCAAACAGCGGGCGATGACATTCTTTCTTGCGCGTGGCGTTCGAGCCAATATGCTCCCTGACTACCCCCTCCTAGGAATCGGGGCTGAAGGTTGTGTGCCGTCAGGGAGACTTCGATGCTTCGCCAGAATGTTCCGGAGCTTTTCAAACGAGGGCAACCCTCGCCATGGGGGATCGCCATCCGTGTCATCCTGCTGATGGTCATGCTCGTTGCAACCGTCTGGTTAATCAAGAGCAATCCGTTGACTATGGACCAGGACACCCAAGTCGGGAACAAGGATAAGAAGGTGTCAGATGAGCGGCAGTCGTAACTGGAGAGAATATCCAATGCCAGCCTGGGCATTGATCGTGTTCCTGATCGTTTTCGTTTCCGGAGTGTCCTGGCTCGCGGTTTGAGGTTTGGACAGAATCCGCGCCATAGCTGCACCGCTCGGCCCGATCTGTGCCCTGGGTATCAATCGTACTTTCGAGCAAGGTTTTCAGACGGGTCTGGCTGGAGGGCTGGGAGCGGCGATGACTGATGCCGTTTATGCCAGTCCGGCTGCCCTGAGTGCAGGCGGTGCCTTCGTGACAGGATGTTAACTTCAGGCAACATTTCTTGTTAGCGATGTTCACTTTCCTGAACATGATGCTTAGCCAGGCGCGACGTGCTTGTGAAAATAATGATATAAAAACCGCATCTTAACGAATTTCATCAAGCCATCGCGAAACTGGCACGAAACTTTCTATGAGGCTTCCGACAACGGATGCCTCCATGATGCTAATTTTCGCAATTATAGTTTTCGCCTTCGTCGCCGCCCCTCTTGTCGGTCTTATGGGTGGGCGTTCTTCGCCCCTCGTGGCGGCGCTCCCGTTTCTGCTTTTCGCCGTTTTTTGTGCGCTCCTGCCGCAGATCGCGGCGGGTGAGATCGTTCTGGAGGCGCATCGCTGGATACCGAGCCTCGGCATCGAAGCCGCGTTCCGGCTGGACGGCCTGTCGCTTACCTTCGCACTGTTGATCAGCGGTATCGGCAGCGCCGTCTTCCTCTATGCTTCCGCCTATCTGCGTGGGGAAAATCGCCTGCCGCGATTCTATGTGGCGCTGACGCTGTTCATGGCTTCGATGCTCGGCGCGGTGCTGGCCGACGACCTCATGCTTCTGGCCGTGTTCTGGGAACTGACGAGTTTCACCTCATTCCTGTTGATCGGTTATTCGCCGGAAGAGGCAGCGTCGCGACGCTCGGCCCAGCAGGGCTTTCTCGTCACGGTAGGGGGCGGGCTTGCGATGCTCGCCGGTATAATCCTGCTCGGTTCGGTGGCGGGGACTTTTTCCATCACGGAAATTCTCGACCGGGGCGAGTTGATTGCGGCGGATCCGCTGGCGCCGACGATCATTGTGCTGCTCGCGACCGGTGCGTTCGCGAAGTCCGCGCAGGCCCCGCTTCATTCGTGGCTCGCAAATGCGATGGTCGCGCCGACACCGGTCTCCGCCTATCTGCATTCGGCAACGATGGTAAAGCTTGGGATTTATTTGCTCTCCCGCTTCGATCCGGTTTTCTCGGATCATGCCCTGTGGATCGCATTGCTGACCGGGTTCGGAGCCGTGACCATGCTGGCAGGCTCGGTTCTCGCCATGCGCGAGACAGATTTGAAGCGCGTGCTCGCCTATTCCACCATCGTCTCGCTCGGCACGCTGACCATGCTGATCGGGATTCCGGGAGCGCTGGCGGCCGTCGCCGTCGTCGCCTTCCTGATCGTGCATGCGCTTTACAAGGCGTGCCTGTTTCTCGTTGCCGGCATCATCGATCATGAGACCGGCACGCGGGATTCTTCCGCGCTCGGCGGCCTGCGCCACTTCATGCCGCTCACGGCCATCGCCGCGCTTCTGGGCGGGCTGTCGATGGCGGGCTTGCCGCCCTTCATCGGCTTCGCGGCCAAGGAACTGGTCTATGAGACCGGGCTGGCGGCTTCGGCCGGGTGGTTTCTGGTGGCGGCCGCGCTTGTCGCCAATGCGGCGATGGTCGTGGTGGCGGGCGTCGTCGCAATACGCTGCTTTGCCGGCGATCTGTCCGCAACGGCCACAACGCCGCACGATCCCGGCTTCGCCATGCTGGCCGGGCCGCTCGCGCTTGCGGCGCTCGGTCTTCTGTTCGGCCTGACGCCGTGGCTGATCGGCGACGGTCTGATCGTACCGGCGGCAAGCGCCATCGCGGGGCAACCGCTCGACTATTCGCTGTCGCTCTGGCACGGCTTCACGCCGATGCTCGGCCTGAGCATGCTGACGCTGGCGCTCGGCGTCTTCGCTTATCTGCGCTGGGATGGCTTGCGCTCCTCTCTGGCGAACATCCGGCAGATCGACCTTTGGGGCCCTGATCGCTTCTACGACCGCGTCATGGACGGTTTGCAACGGCTGGCACTGTGGCAGACGGGGCTGATCCAGCCCGGCAGTTTGCGGGCCTATGTCGCCCGGACATTGGTGATCATGTCGCTAGCCGCGCTGGTCACGTTGCTCCTGCGCCGCGGTCTGGAGCTGCCATCCTTTGCAGGCAGCCTGATGCCGGATCTTGCCATCGCGGCATTGCTGGTCGCCGCCAGCGTTGCGGTTGCCCGCTCGCGCAATTTTGTCACCGGCATCGTTGCAGCTGGCGTGGTCGGCTTCCTGGTGGCGCTGCTCTTCCTGTTCCAGGGCGCGCCCGACCTTGCCTTCACCCAGTTCTCGGTCGAAGCGCTGGCGATCGTCATCATGCTGGCAATCGTCGGTTACATGCCGTTTCGCGAGCGTGACAGCCGCGCTGCGGTGGAGCGCCGCCGTGACGCCCTGATCTCCGCATTCGTCGGAGGGACCGCATCCCTGGTCCTGCTGGCGGTTCTGGCCCAGCCTTTCGATGCACGTTTGTCGGACTGGTTCCGCGTAGCCAGCGTCCCGGAAGCGCATGGCCGCAACCTCGTCAATGTCATTCTGGTCGACTTCAGGGCGCTCGACACCATGGGTGAAATCACCGTGCTCGGCCTTGCAGCCGTGGCGGCCGCCGCCGTTCTGGCCGGACTGCGCCGCGCCACTGGGGAGAAACGCAAATGAACTCCATCATCCTTCAGACAACTAGCAGGCTAATCCTGCCCGCCGCGGTGATCTTCTCGATCTACGTGCTCCTGCGTGGTCATAACGAACCGGGTGGCGGGTTCATCGGCGGCCTGATCGCCGCCGCCGGCATCGCCGTTCACGCCATTCCCCGCGGACGCACGTCGCTGGTTTCCATGCTGCGGGTCTGGCCGAAGACACTGATCGGCGCGGGTATTTTGCTGGCGGTTCTCTCCGGTCTGCCGTCGCTGCTGCTTGCTGAGCCGTTCCTGACCCATCAATGGCCATTTCCCTCATTGCCGGTCGGCACGACCCTCGTGTTCGACCTCGGCGTCTATCTGGTCGTGATCGGCTCCGTGCTGACCTTCCTGTCCTACTATCTGGAGGAACACTGAGATGGAGCCGGTTTTCGCCATAGTTTTCGGCGTGATGGTCGCCGTTGCAGCCTATCTGCTGATGTCGCGCAATGTGCTGCGTATCGTCCTTGGCCTTCTTGTGCTGGGCAACGCCGCGAACCTGTCGATTTTCATTGCAGGTCGGCTGGACAGCCGGGTTCCACCGCTGGTGCCCGAGGGTGAGACAGTGTTGATGGGCGGGGCCAATCCGCTGCCGCAGGCGCTGATCCTGACGGCCATCGTGATCTCGTTCGCGCTGGTCGCCTTCACCGTCGTCCTGTTCCAGAGCGCGCATCGCCGGCTGGCTACGCTTGATGCAGACGCCATGCGGGAAGCGGAGCCTGAGCTTCAGACCACGGCCGGGCCAATGAAAAGCCCCAGGGCGGAGGAACCTGCATGATGAGTCCGCACATTTTGCTGACCCTCCCGATACTCTTTCCAATTCTTGGCGTCGCATTTTGCGCGCTGTTCTGGTCCAAAAAGGCGGTGCAGCGCTTCATCAGTCTGATTGCGAGTTTCGGGCTTCTTGGCTCTGCACTGGCGCTTACCGCCGCGGTTTATGACGGCACGGTGCTTGCGACCAATTTCGGCGACTGGGACGCCCCGTTCGGCATCGTTTTTGTCGCCGACATGTTCGCGGCCGCGATGGTGCTCATCACCGGCATCATGGCTGTCGCCGTAGGCATCTACGGTCTCAACGGCAATATCGAGCCGAAGGAAAACGCCTTCTATCACCTGCTCTATCAGGGGCTTCTGCTCGGTGTCACTGGCGCGTTCCTGACCGGTGATATCTTCAATCTCTATGTCTGGTTCGAGATCATGCTGATCTCGTCTTTCGGCCTTCTGGCGCTCGGCGGCACACGCGCCCAACTCGATGCCGGCGTCAAATACGTCACGCTGAACCTGATCGCGACGACGTTCTTTTTGATCACCGTCGGCTTTCTTTATGGCATCACCGGTACACTGAACATGGCCGATCTCGCCCGTATTCTGCCGACGCTGGAGAACCAGGGGCTGGTAACGACGCTTGCGGTCATGTTCTTGATGGCTTTTGGCTCAAAGGCGGCGGTATTCCCGCTGTTCTACTGGCTGCCTGCCGCCTATCACACGGCATCCGCCCCCATTGTCGCCATCTTCGCGGCGCTGCTGACCAAGGTCGGTGTCTATGCCATCATCCGCACCTTCACGCTGCTGTTCGACGGCGATGCAGGCTATACCGGGCCGATCGTGGCGGCGATCGCTATCTTCACGATGGTCACGGGCGTGCTGGGGGCGGCCGCCCATTTCGATATCCGCCGCATCCTGTCGTTCCACATCATCAGCCAGATCGGCTACATGCTGTTCGGCATCGCGATCGCCACCCCACTCGCCGTCGGCGGCTCGATCCTCTACGTGATCCACCACATCATCGTAAAGGCGAACCTCTTCCTGATCGCAGGTGTGATCGACCGCACCGGAGGGTCGTTCGATCTCAAGAAGCTCGGCGGTTTGTATGCCAGCCTGCCGATGCTGGGCGTGCTGTTCCTGATCCCGGCACTGTCGCTCGCCGGTCTGCCGCCGCTTTCCGGCTTCTGGTCGAAGTTCACCGTCATCAAGGCGAGCCTCGACGCGGGCCACATCGTCCTTGCCGCCTCGGGCCTGCTGGTCGGACTCTTGACGCTCTATTCGATGCTGAAGATCTGGAACGAGGCGTTCTGGAAGGCCGCCCCGGCCGGCGGAACAGAGTGTGTTCGCGATTGGCAGGCGGATAGCAAGACGAAGCTTATCATGCTGACGCCGATTGTGTCGCTCGCCGCCATCACGCTCGCCATCGGGCTCTTTGCGGAGCCGTTCGTCGACTTCTCGATGCGTGCCGGCGCTCAACTCCTCGACACATCCGCCTACATCGATGCCGTTATTGGCCCATCTCATCTCGCTGCGGAGGCAAATCCATGAACACGCTGCTTGCCTGGCTGCACCTGACCAGCCTGTTCTTCAAAGAACTCGCGCTTTCGGTGAAAGACGTAGTCATCACCGTTCTCAACCCGCGCCGACCGATCCGCTCGGCCATCGTCGCCGTTCCGCTCGATGTAAAAAGTGACGCCGGGATAACGCTGCTCGCCAACATGATCACGCTGACGCCGGGCACCACCAGCCTGCATGTCAGCGAAGACCGCAAGACGCTCTACTGTCATGTGATGAACGTCTCCGACGAGAGCGTCGCCGGGATCAAGGACGGCTTCGAGCGCTGCGTGAAGGAGGTGCTTCCATGACGGCCGGGATCGTCCAGACGGCCGGGGCAGCCATCGCGGCGGTGTTGCTTCTCGCCGCGATGATCTGCGCCGGCATCCGCATCGTGCGCGGCCCGACGGCGCCCGACCGCGTTGTCGCGCTCGACATGCTGGGAACCCTGGGCGTGGCTGGAGCCGGCATGGCGGTGATCGCTTCCGGGGCTACTGCTTTCATCGATATCGCGCTCGGCGTTGCGTTGGTCGGCTTCCTCACGGCTACGGCTTTTGCTGCCTTTATCGAACGCGGCTCGATTAACGAGGAGGAGGAGCAATGACGGCCTTCCTTTCCGCCTTTTTTCTCATAGCCGGCGCGGCGCTGTGCCTCTTTGCAGCAGTCGGCGTGCTTCGCTTGCCCGACTTTTTCATGCGCATGCATGCGGCGACAAATGCGGGCGTCGCCGGCTGCGGGCTGCTGCTGATCGGCGTCGCCTTCGCCTATCCGTCGCCTGGCATGTGGATCAAGGTCGCCATCGCCATCGCCTTCCTGCTCCTGACCACGCCGATCGCCGGGCATCTGCTTGCCCGCGCCGGCTATGTGGCGGGTGTGTCTTTGTGGGGAGGCACGCGCGAAGACCAACTGGCGGGAGAGCTGCGCCGTGGCGACTTCGACAGCCCACAGACCGATTTTCCGGGGAGGAAAACCATGAACCCAACGATAGAGCGCGTGGTGCTGGGGCTTGCGAGCGGTCCGGGGATCGAAGCAGCGGTCAGTTACGCCGTTGCGCTTGCCAAAAAACATGGGGCGGAGCTGATCGGGCTTGCCATCATCGATGCGAAGACACTGCGGAATGTTGGACCGGTGCCTATAGGCGGCAACTACTACGCAGCGCAATTGCGCGATACGCTGATTGCGAAGGCGCGGCGCAGGATGGCCGGAACCGTTCAGCTCTTCGAGGACGCTGCCAGGGAGGCCGGCATACCATTCAGCGTGATTGTGGAAGAGGCGGAGCCGGCGCCCTTCCTGCGCCAGCGCCTCGATAAGGGCTCCGTTCTCGTGCTGCCCCGCGGCGCCTGGTTCGACCATGGTCTTGCCGACAGAAAGATCGATCCGGCATCCCGTCTCTCGCGTCACCGCATTGCACAGGTGCAGGCAGGCGGCGATGACGATGCGCCGATCGTTGTTTTCGGTTGAGTCGGGATGACGAGGCTGCGACTCTCGGACGAAAGCAATCGCCGGGAGAAAAACAGCTTGCGCGCCAGAGCATTTACCGTGCCGGTCACTGTCCGGTTACCGCTTATCGCAGCCATCATGATCTTTGTAGCCGCCGTCGCATCGACGCAGACGGCCATCTTCTTCATGAGCCGGCAGGCAGACCGGCAACTGGAGACGATGGGGCACGTCTATCTTGACGGTCTTTCGGCAGCCCTCCTGCCTCACGTCATCGACAATGATGGCGACAGGATCCGCACGACACTCCGGCAGGCTCTCGAATTCCATGAAGGGGTGGTGGACCAGAGGCTGACATTCATAGACGCACGCAACGGGTCTGTCATCGAGGTCCTGCGTTCAGAAGTCGAGCCCGGCCAGCCCTTGCCTGCAAAGGTGATCGCAGACCCATCCGGCTTCATGAAGTCGGACAATGGAGCAATCTGGATATGGCGACCACTTGTAGCAGACAATGGCAACCAGCTTGGCACGGTCGCAGCCAATATCGACATCGCTACCCTCGACGCGGAACGATGGGCGATCCGGTGGTTTCTGCTTCTGTCTGATCTGCTCTTCAGTGGCGCATGCGCGGTCATCGGCTTTTTCATGGTTCGCCGCATGCAGCGGCCGATGGCGGTCGTAGCGCATCACCTTTACGACGCAGCGCTCGGCATGTTCAAGCCGATCGAACCGCACGAGATGCCTGCCGACGACGTTCAGGCCGAGCGTATGATACTCGCCTTCAACACCATGGCCAACGCCGCGAACGAGCGCGAGGGTCTGATAACGCATCTTGCCGGGCAGCAACGCGAGGCCGATCTCGGTCGGCTGACCGCAACGATCGCGCATGAAATCAGAAACCCGCTTGGTGGCATGCGCACGGCCATCAGCACACTGAGGCGCTTCGGTGACCGCGAAAAGCCCCGCGACGAGGCCGTCGAATTCCTGGAACGCGGCGTCGCCGCACTGGAGCATGTCGTTGATGCGACGCTGGAGAATTATCGCGCGCGCCCCGAATGGCGGCCGCTCTCCCGGCAGGATTTTGAGGATTTGCGCCTGCTGGTAGACGCGGACGGACGCTCCCGCGGCGTGAGTGTCGCGCTGAATGTCGACGTGCCGGAAACCATCGCCGTCGCTGCGCTCGACGTGCGGCAGATTCTTCTCAACCTGCTGCTAAACGCTGTGCGTGCCTCATCGAAGGGTGGCAATGTGAAGCTGACTGCCAGCGTACAGAGCCGCGAACTTATCGTAACGGTCGAGGATGAAGGTAGCGGGCTGGACCGTCGGCTTGCGCATGCGATTGAGCGCGGGAACCTCGCCACCGAGGGGCCTGGGCTCGGCGTCGCGGTCGTCATTCGCCTCGTGGAGCGACTTCAGGGACGCGTCGCGATTGAATCTGCTCCCGGTAGCGGCACGAGCATTACGCTCCATATTCCCCTGCAAAACAGGAACGCGACGACATGACGTCCAGACCTCAAATCCTCGTCGTCGAGGACGATACGATCCTTGGCGGCGCGATCGTACAGCGGCTGGAACTGGAAGGCCTTGCTCCGGTCTGGGCCCAAACCTGCGCAGAAGCAATCGCAGCGCTGAAGCGCAGTCGGCCGGACTATATGCTGTCCGACATCGTGCTGCCGGACGGTTCCGGCGAGGACGTGTTCCGGAAAGCACAACCCTGGCTCGGAGACACGCCGATCCTGTTCGCCACCGCTTTTGGCGAAATTGATCAGGCGGTGCGGCTGGTGAAGGCCGGCGCCGAGGATTATCTGACCAAGCCCTACGATGTCGACGAGCTTGTCGGACGCATTCGGCAGAGCCTCGCGCGCCGCAGCGCTCCTTCCGCCAGCGCGGCGATGCCGGAATTCGCGCTTTCACCGGCGATGAAGGCGATCGCCGAACAGTTGCGCCGCGCAGCAGCCACCGAACTCCCGGTTCTGCTGACAGGCGAGACGGGCGTCGGCAAGGAGGTCGCGGCGCGTTATCTGCACGCAAGCTCGCCACGCGCCAGTTCACCCTTCGTCGCGGTCAATTGCGGCGCAATCCCGCACGAGCTTCTGGAAAGCCAGTTCTTCGGCCATGAGCGGGGCGCGTTTACCGGCGCAGCCCATGCGCATGTCGGCTTTTTCGAAGAAGCGGCGGACGGGACGCTTTTTCTCGATGAGATCGGCGAACTCGACACCCGCCTCCAGACGACGTTCCTCCGCGTGCTTGAGAACGGAAGCTATCGGCCGGTCGGATCGCGCAACGACAGGACGTTCGGCGGACGGATCGTCGCCGCTACCAATGCCGATCTTGGGCAGCTGCGCGCGGAAAAAAGGTTCCGCGACGATCTCTATTTTCGGCTCTCCGTGATCGAGATAGTGTTGCCTCCGCTTCGCCAGCGCAGGGAGGAAATCGAACCTCTATCCCGGCGATTTCTGCAGGAGAGTTCCACCGGAAACCGACCCGCGCTGAAACTGTCGGGCAATTCCTTGCAGGCGTTGTTGCATCACGACTTGCCTGGCAATATCCGGGAGCTACGCAACCGGCTGCAGAGAGCGAGCGTGTTTGCGAAAAGCGATATCCTTGAGACTGACGATATTTTCCCCGAGATGCGGCTGGAGACGCTTGAAGACGGGACGCTTGGCGATGCGAGGGATCGCGCGGAAGCTGATCGGATTGAGCGTGCCCTGATTGCTTCAAAGGGCCGTGTTGGTGAGGCAGCGAAGCAATTGGGCATATCGCGCACTACCCTGTGGAAACGGCGGGGGAGAAGCAGATCATAGCGGCGCGCTCCAGACCGGCAAGCAGGAAAACCCGCAGGTGGCCACCCTGCTACACACACGTGTGGCGCATAAGCTTTCTTATGGAACTTGAAGGCTGATGTAATTATCGGCGCGTGCGACTACAGGCGATCCCGAGGCGGAATGGCCGCACATGCACAGCGCGGCCGCCGCCGTCGCTACTCATAATCATCCATCCGGGAGCCCGGAACCTTCCACCGCTGATTGCGCCGTCACCGTCCAGCTCAAGCAGGCGCTCCCTCTGATCGATGTTCAACTCCTGGACCATTTTGTGGTCAGCCCCGAAGGGGTCACGTCGATGGCCATGCGCGGTTGGGTTCAACCCAGCCGCTTTTCATGGCCCCGCCTGCGGAAATTACTACCGGCGACGTTCGTCCATAGCCTGCAGCTCTGCAGCACTCATTACCGATCCACCCCACTTGTAAGGCCCGTTACACCCTGCCGGAATTGCTAAGGCAAGGCGTTCCGGATCTGGCAACGCGTCGTTGGCAACTCCGCTCATCCCGATTTCGTCGCCCACCAGAACGCTCTTTCCAGTCGCGCCCTCGGTGACCTGCAGTTGTCCATTATCAGTCCATGAAATCTCACTACCGTGGGGCCAGACCACGAAGGCATCGCCATGGTGCAGACAACCAGGCGCATCCACCATCAACTGCCCACGGCCCAGATTCCCCAGAAATGCCTCTTGAGGTTCCTTGGCGGTCACCAGCACCGGCAAGCCCTCGCCGGCATCGGTTTCAGCCGTGCCAGTGCAGACGGTCAATGCAGCAAGAGCCGCGATCGTTGTCAGCTTCTGGAGCATCATTCATCCTTCCAGGCACAGGCGGAAATTCTACGTCGATATCCCCGACGCCGGCAGGCTCGCTCAACACTTCTAAAAGTGTCTTCGGTATGTCCTGCCCCCTTCTTCTACTTCTGAACTGGTGGCCATTGACGGGCTGTATGAATCAAGACCAGCACCCAGACGGTTTTCGCTGCCTCATCCACCTCATAGATCAGCCTGTAGCTTTCGTGCGGTATCAGCTCGCGGGTGTTGGGAATCTTCCCGCTGCGGCCGAGCTTCGGGAACTCGCCAAGCTGGCCAGCAGCATCAATGAACAACTGGTCCATCCTCGCTGCGGCACGGGGATTGTCAGTGGCGATGTATTCCAGAATCTCCAGGCGATCCTGATTGGCTTCCGGTGTCCATACTACCTTCACAAGCCACCCTCATCAGCCCGGCGCAGCAGCTCCGCACGCCGTGCGGATGAATCGGCTTCTACTTCCGCATGAGAAATCCCGGCACCTGCCCGCATTGAGACGCGGGCGCGTTCGACCTTCTCCCGGAGAAATTCATCGTATTCGCGCGCCTGGCGCTGTTGCTCGATGAAATCGCGCATCAGCTCCCGCACCACCTGGGATGCCGGCCGGTGCGCAGCGTCGGCTGCGGCCATGAATTCGGTGCGCAGCTCCGGTTCCAGCTTCATCGTGAAAACAGCTTCCTTCGACATGCTACGTCCTTTCGGTGGAAATATACTAATGGAGTATATACGTTGTCAGTATGGCGAGACAAGAATGAAATCGGCTGATTGCCACCACGGCCCTTGTATTGGGCATGACCCTCATGACCCGGAACACCGAGGACTTTGAAGGCACAGGCGTCCACATTCTCAATCCCTGAATCAACTGATCCCCGGCCTGGCACTTGCCGTCAGGGCCATACCTGGCATGAGCACAAGGAATGCGGCTGTCCGCTCAAACAGGGTGCACTCCACTCCGCCGTCCGCTCTGCCGACGCCTGATTTATCGAAACCGGTCCTCTGCAGTGATACGCAATGTCAGCGGTTCGGCATCCTCACAACGGTAGATATCCGTGCGAAGATAGCGGAGTTCATCGTCGTAACGCTCTTCGTCGATTTCGGTCCACCAAGCCTTGGGCCGTCCGTCGCTGCCGTCCGACCATCTGTAGCCGCGGGCTTTAAGATGATCCTTCATGTCGAAGGGTGAGTTTTCTGCGAAAATTCGTACCCTGCTGCGAATGCTCGACCGGAGAAGTTCGACAAAGGGCACAATCATCTCGTCGCCCACTGGCCGCGCGAGAACTTCGAGTAACGCATGACAATCGTCAGTCGCGCGGTGACCTTCGTGGAAGAGGCCGGACTGGCCGACCAGATAGCCAAGCTTGTTGCCCTCAAAGCCAAGATCGGCCCATCTGATTTCGGAAACAGAACACGCCCATGCCTTGGGGATAAAGGATGGCGACAGCTTCTCGCAGAATGGCCGGTCGAAGCCGGCATTGTGCGCAATAATCAGGTCAGCTGGTTCGATCAACGCATCAAGGGCATCAATATCAATTTCCTGACCGGCGACCATTTCATCGGTAATACCGGTCAGACGGGTGATTTCGGGCGGGATCGGTAAGGAAGGCTGGCGCAGCCCGCTATAGACCCCGACGACATCGCCCACCGTGCCATTGTCGTCATAGGTGAAAGCAACTGCGCCGATCTCAATCACCTCGTCCTTTGCATGCTGGAGGCCGGTAGTCTCCGTATCGACCAGAACTGCAAGTCGGGGATGGGCACTTTCGGAACGCGGTATGACCGGGCGTGGAACCAGTTTACGCAGGACCTGGAACCGACCAGTCGCTTCAAGCCGTTGGGCTACTTCTTCTTCGTCCCAGGCATCAAGCGGGGGCATAGCCTGCTTCCTCACCGGTCTCGGGGCAGGCCGCGGTACCTCACGATAGCCCGGTGCTTCGTCAAAGAGATCGAACTGGGCGGATGAATTCTTCATGCTGCCCTTTCCTGTATTGTTGCGGTCTTCTTCATATAAGGCCTGGTGATGATGAACCGAATGTCATGAGCGCATGTTAACTGGGTATTGACGACCGCAGTCCCGCTTATCATTGCACGAAATCCAGACTGCCCTCCAAGGAGGCAAGAAGTTGAATTACAGCCCGCTCGATCAACCGGAAAGCATCGCCCACGTCTTTGCACAAGCATGGGCCCATCGGGACGCGGACAAACTTGCGTCTCTGTTCGATGAAGACGCCGAATTCGTCAATGTGACAGGGCTTTGGTGGCATGATCGCGCTGCGATCCGCAAGGCGCACGCTTATGGCTTTGAACACATTTTCGGTGCATCGACGCTGCGCCTGATGAAGGTTAAGGTAAAGATGCTGGCCGAAAATATTGCCATTGTCCACGCCCGGATACGCATCGAGGGGCAAAACAGTACCGGGCCGATCGATAGTCCAGGTGCGCGCAACACCATCTTTTCTTTTGTCGTGCACCGCCGCAATGGGAGCTGGAGTTGCGCCTCGGCGCACAACACCGACATTGTGCCTCATATGGAAACGAACCTGGTGGGGCCTGACGGGACGCTTCGACCGGTGAGCTATCGCTGACGACTGACAGCAAGATATTCGACCAGGGTTCGCGTCGGATCCGAATTACCTCGCTTCGTCAACCTACCTGTTTGCGATGGTCTATCTGATCAGTCCTCAGTTCCAGTTCGGCGCACACACGTCAGTCTACGCTAGCAGCTATCGAACGATCAGGGTCATGGGTAGAGATTCCCGCTCTCGTCATCATTTTAATGTACGCTCGAACGAATTTTTCGTTCGATGCTCATTCACGCTGGAACTTTAACGTTTTGTTTCATATTGTTTCCTTGAGGCGGTACGCGCCGCTTTGGGGCTTCGAAACCCCTGTCCACCGGTTGGTGCCGGCCGTTACGGCGCCGCGATCCTATGGCCATTGGCCGGGGTCCTGCGACGTATGTCCAGGTGCCTCGGTACTAAAGGTCACAGGGCTGCGGTGGACGCAGTTTCGAAACCCCGGCTTGGGTTCACAGGATTATCGATTGCGGGGGCGTACCGCAAATCACCCACCCTGAAGGTCGAATGACAATGCGAGACCCTTCGCTAAAGGTTCAGATTACCGATCTGTCCGAAAAACTCGACCCATTGATCGCTCCACTCGATAACGATCAGCTTTTGACCCTTGTGATCGAGGCGATCAGAGAATATCGCCGCCTGCTACAATGCGCAGAAGATGCCCATCAGCAATGGGAACAGGCAAAATCTGCGCTCGCCAGCGAACACTGCCGACTGAAAGAGCTTGAGCGCACCTACCTCAACGCCCTGAAAAGCCATCAGGCCCAGATGAACCTTGTCGTAGCGCTGACAGACCGGCTCGGCTACATCCCGACCATCGATCAGGAAGGCCCTAGCGAAGAGGAATGAGCCCGCGCTCGAGAGCAATTCGCACCATATGAGGCCCATTGGTGGCGTTCAGCTTG
The DNA here is from genome assembly GCF_022359935.1 of Aquamicrobium sp. NLF2-7. Lineage (NCBI taxonomy): Bacteria > Pseudomonadati > Pseudomonadota > Alphaproteobacteria > Hyphomicrobiales > Phyllobacteriaceae > Aquamicrobium > Aquamicrobium sp. NLF2-7. Next base: position 36,645 of record NZ_JAKSED010000006.1, read on the forward strand.
GCTTGAGCATTTTCTATATGAAAACGGACCGTCCTTTCGGTAATCCCGTTCATCTGGGCAATTTCCGCTTTTGTCTTGCCCAGCGAAGTCCACATGACACAGTCGAGTTCTCTCGGGGTCAGCGGGTTGGAAAGCATCCGGCGTGCGGCGAAATCCGCACTGGATACGTGCATATGAGTGTAGGCTACAGCCGCCACAGCAGATTTAAGCGCGGTGATATTATAGGGCGCGTCCATGTCGCATTCGGACATGAACGTCAGCATCGCCGTTCTCCCGAACCCGGCGCGCATGGGGATCGTCATACCGGACACGACGCCGAAATCACCGATCTCGTCGCGATATTTTCGTGCAACAGGCTCAGTCAAATCCATTCGTGCCAATGACCACCAGAACGGTGCGGCCGTCTTGCGGGCATGCCTCACCACCGGATCGACAATCGATAGTTGCGCGTCGAGATAATAATCCTCCCACACCTGCGGCAGATCGGTGAGAGTACGAGCCCCATCGCTGCTCACCCCGACATAGGCAAAACGTTGCAGTCCCGCAGCGACCGTGAATTTATGCAACGCGGCACGTATGGCACGTTCGTCGCGGTTGAGTTCCAGCGCTTCGAGCAAGCCGGAGATCTGGTCCGACAACGGGTTTGTTTGCCTTGCAGGTTGCATTTCGTCCTCCTCACGACGTCACGTTGCCGCGATTATCGAACTCCTATGGGTTTACCTCCTTATCCAGACTTCGCGGCGCCTCTAAGCGGTGAAATTCTTTAGCCATTTTGGTTTTGAAACCTCAGGAACTCAATCTGCATCCGCGACAAATCGACTGTTCCAGGTCACATCGGCGTTACCGGGCTGCTCGCCCGCAGTAGCTAAAGACTGGAAATTGCAGCACAACATCGTGTTATTCATAGTTTTTCTGCCCTTTGAGCGTGGAAAGATCGACGCGTATCCCAGCCGCATATGGATCGAAATTCTGCTCGGACAAAGATGTCACCCCATCCGGCTCTGAACCTGCAATTGTTTCTGGTGGATCTTCAGGCGAAACATCCTCCTCGTCAGAATGCGGGCCGGGATCAGCTTCGCCAAAGACATAAGCGTCCTGGAATATCCCTGTGCGCCAGGCTGCAAGGGCCTCCCGAAATGTGCCGGGACCTGCCTCTCCACGTGCGTGGGCAACAATCCGATAGACCTTGCCGAACAGCTTCGAACCCATGCGGATGTTCTGGCAGGCATCGACGAGATTCGTGGAGATTTCCTTTGCATCCGTAACGCCGTAGCCTGCCGGATATTGGGTGACCCCGACACGTACCGTCGCCTGGCCGACGAAACGCTGGATCAGTCTTACCGCATCATCCGCGTTTTGCGGCACCTGTGGCAGAATAATCCTGTCGCCAGAAGTGATGGTTACGGAAAGGGGATTGTCCGATCCCGCCTCGCCAATGAAGCGCTCGACTGTTGCGATTTCGATTTGCGGGTCAGCACATTGATGGATCAGTGCGGCCTCGATCATGGCGAGCCTTTCTCTCAGCTATTGAATGAAATGATGAGCGGAAGCGAAAACAATCGCGCCCAAGCGGTCGCACTTGCTCGCTGGATAGCAACGATATTGGTGTTTTCGGTCCACCAGCCATTGCCCGTCGCGACAATGACGTCCGGGCTGTGCAAGGCAGATTGCAGGATCGGCCAGATGATGAGTTGCTCGTAACAGATCAGCGGCGCGACCCTGTGGCCATCGATTTCGACAACTGGATTGTCGAAGAAATGCGCTCGTGCCCCTGCCCGCTCACCAACAAGTCTCCGCCAGGGCTGCCACATCGACACCGGCACCGGCATCCGCTCACGGTAGAGAACCCGAGATCCCTTGCCGGAAATTTCCACCATGACATTGTCGTAGCCTGCGGCATCAACGATGATTGCGCCGGCGATGACGGTCAGGCCATGATCATTGAAGGCCCTGCCCCAGAGGCGAGCTGTCGTCGGCGTCCAGATGCCTGCCGAACTTTCCGGTAATACGACAACCCGCGCACCATCTTCGGCTGCATCCATGACAAGGTTGATGGTTTCGACCTGCTGCGCATAATCGGCATATTGTCCGCTCTCGCCGCGAAACCGGGTATCGACACCGACCCAGCCATCAGGAACATCGGGAGGCATCCAGGCCGCCGCGGACCATAAGTATAAGACCGCGATGGCGAGCGTTGTGAGCGACCAGAATCTCGTGGTCATCGCCAGAAGGCCGATCGCCGCAGCCACCAGACCTGGCCATCCCCATCCGGAAAACACCATGCCGGCGCCAGTGATGGGATGCGCCCACCCGACGATACCGAAAGGCGGTAGGCTCATCAGCACCATTGCGATGCCATAGCGAGCCGCCCGGCCCCATCCCGGCCGCCCGGTCCAGAGCACGGCATGAACGAGCACAAAGCCGGCCGACGCTACCACCCAGAGCGCAAGTCCCGCTCCGATGCCGCCGCCGTAAAAATTGATGACCCCCTGCGGCAGACCGTGTGACGCGGCGAGAAAATACCCGGCCGCAACCAGCGCCGCACCTACCCGCGTCGACGCCATTGCCCAGAGAGCCGGGAACAGCATGGCCACGGCAAGAAGGAAGGGATTACCGCTCCAGCCAATCGTGCCGATGACAATGGCCGCCATGATGAGCAATGCCGATTTTATGATCTCAGGGCGAGACCGTAAGGATCGGCCGGGCGAGACCAAGAACGCCGGCAGCCGAAATCGGCCCGAAATATCTCGAGTCATAGGAACCTGCGAAAATGGAATGAAGGAAGAGGTGACCGGTGGGCACGATGCCGCCGGACCAGGAAGAAAGCGCCCTACCCTCGGCATCGGTGCTGTGAATCCCGGAGCGCGCCAAAATGCTGCCGTCGATTGTGACACTATCGTCGACGACGACATGCTGGCCGGGCAGTGCAACCACCGTTTTGATGAGTGGGCTCAACCAGCCCGAGCAAAGGCCCCGCCGGACGTAACCGCGCTCGAGAGCTTGCGAGAAGGCAGCGTTTTCCGGCGGGCAGATGAAGACGAGATCCCCGGTGGCTACCGGGCGGTTCAAAGGGACAATCTGCCAAAGCCCGAGCGGATAGCTCGGTGTCAGATTCAGACGAAACCCGAAACCGCAAAATGCGGCGAACATCAGGATTGGCGCGACGACCGCCGACAACACGATGACGGCACGCCGCACCTGAATTGTCATTTCAGCACCTGCGACTGGCGCTGTGTTTGACGGAGTGCTTCAGCCTCCTTGAGAGCCTGGGTCGTTCGTTCATGGGCGGCAATTTGCTGACCGGCCCGCATCATCGGCCATGCCGTTGCCAGTTTCTGGCGCTCACCCGGCGACATGCCGAAGGCCTGCTTTTCGAATGCAGAACCAGTCGCATCTTTCGCAGCGTTGGAGAGAAGGCTGCGCTCGCCGAAGCGCTCGGACACCGCTTTGTTGAACGCGTCAATCTCCGCCCTGGCCATCCTGTCAGCCAGCGCAAAGCCCAAAGCCGCCGGCAGATCGTTGCGATCGATGGCGTCGCGGACGCGCTCGAGCACGTTTCGTGCATTGTCGGAAAGCGCAGGAATGTCGACCGAGACCTTCAGACGACGGGCGCGCTCTTCGGCCTCGTGCTTGCGTTCGGCTTCGGCACGCTGGCGCAGGTAATTCTCGAGGTTGCGGGCGAGTGCCGGGACATTGATCCGGGCAGTCTCACGATCCTGCTTGTCGGTCCGGCTGGCGAGCAGCCCGGTCTTCCCCTTGAGGGCCCCGAAACCTTCCGGGTCAGTGACAATTTTCTCGACCGTGGCTTTGGCCAGCGCCGGATCCTTGAGCATGGCATTGACATTGATAGCGCTGAACGCTGCTTCCGGCTGTGCATAGACCAGGCGAAAGCGCGTCGAGACTTCCTCCCACTGCGCTTTCAGCGCATGGTCAGCCGCAAGCTTGTCCTCGGCGGCCTGTTCGACTGATTTCGGGAAGATGGTGATGCCGGCAACCATGGGTTCGAACTCCCTGATCTGGCTGGAAGGGATATGTTGCTTTGCGCCGGCAACAAGCCCCAGCCGGCCCGCCAGAGCGATCAGACGGGAACCGATACGGCCAAGACGCTGCTTTTGCCGCACGGTCCAGTCGAGCCGGTCGCGGATGATGGTGCGGGCCACATTGATGAGATTGAGCCCGCGGTTTTCGGCAAAACGCAGCGCAGCGCGATAGGCGGACGCGCCTTCATAGTCGAGCGTGGTTTCCTTGGAACCGTCACGCGACAAGCGCTCGACGAGCCGCGACATGGCAAGCTCTCGCACATCGACAACGTCCCAGACGTGGCGCTGGACAGTCTTTCCATCTGGCAGCACAATCGGCTCTGATCCTTTATGTTCGACGCCGATGCGATCACCGATTTCTGGCGCAGCCTTTTTCATGGCACGTTCGAGATCGACGCCCCAGATCGTTGATTGTTTGCCCTCGCCGGTTTCCAGCGTCACGAAGTAGCTATCGCGGTTGTCCGGCTTGTTCTCATAGGGCGCGACACCATGATCGACGAGAATACCGCCGCGCTGCGTGTATTCGCTCAAGCTGACATAGAGTTTTGCATCATCGCGATGGCGGGTAAGCGCGACATAGGTCAGGTGGCGATCAAGCGTGCGTGACGCCAGCACTTTCACGCTATCGACGGTGGCGCCCTGGCTTTTGTGCACCGTCGTCGCATAGCCGTGATCGACATTGGCATAGAAACGCTGTTCGACCACGACTTCATGGCGATTGTCACCCTCACCGATCGCAGCCACGATGCGGCCGGCCGAGGCGTCAATGACTTTGGCCAACATGCCGTTCTTGACGCCGAGCGACCCTTCGTTCTTGAGGAACACGATCTGGTCGCCGGCGGCAAAGTTGCGACTTCCATCCTCGGTGCGAAAAGCAAAACCTTCTTCGACGATCCCGCGTTCGACGAGTTTTTCTCGCGCGCGTTCGTTGAGCATGCGCACATCGGCACGGCGATGTGCAAGAATGAGCGCAGTCCTCGTTGGATCGTAATCGTGGTTCCAGTCGCTGATCAGCGAGGCGATGGCCTCATCGCGGCTCCATTGCGTCCTGACCATGCCGGCATCATCATAGGCAGCAAGTGCCGCACCGATCCGGCCACCGGCAAGATCAGTCGATGCCTGCCGCATCCATGCCTCGCGCTGGCGGTAGATGAGCCCGAGCTCGGCATAGCCGATACGCTCAGTAATCGCCCGGAATGCCGCACCCGCTTCGATCGGCTGGAGCTGATCGGGATCGCCGACGAGGACAAGCTTGGCGCCGGCCTTTGTGACGGCTTCGACGAAGAGCGCCATCTGCCGTGATGACACCATGCCGGCTTCGTCGAGAACGAAGATGGTTTTCTCATCAAGCTGGTCCCGGTCTTGTCGCCAGCGCAACTCCCATGACGACAGCGTCCGGGACGCAATGCCCGCTTCCTTTTCCAGTCCTTCAGCGGCCTTGCCCGCCAACGCGCCTCCGACCACACGATAGCCGGCAGATTCCGATGCCTCGCGCGCAGCTTTCATCATGGTGGTCTTGCCGGCACCGGCACGCCCGACGATGGCCGCAATCCTGCTGGCCCCGGCAACATGCTCGATCGCCGCACGCTGCTCGGCCGACAGGTGCTCATGGCGCGCGAAGGTGTTTTCCAGAACAGCATTATGCACGCCATGCGAGGAGCGGCGGGAAAGCCAGATCGCCCGCGACGCCATGCCAGCCTCGATCCGGATCAGTTCCCGCGTTGTCAGCTTTGCAGGCTCGCGTCTGCCGGTCGCCAGCGAGACCTGTTCGCGCTCCAGCCGCAGGATGTCCGCGCTCTGCAAGATCCGCGACAGCAGGTTCTGGAAGAGCCCCGCATCATCGACATAGCGATGCAGCACTTTCGCGATATCGCGTTCATTGAAGACGCTTTTCTCGCGGCTGATAAGATCAAGCACCAGTTCCGGATTGAGCTGGATACGCCGGGCATTCTCGGCGCGTCGCGCTTCGAAGAGTTCGATCCGCTCCAGCTCTATCGCCGCGCCTGCCGCTTGCGCCTTGCGATCCATAGCTGCTGCGCCGACACCGAGATGAATGGTCGGCACCAGATCGATGCCCTGCTTTTCGTAGGAGCGGCCATCGACGCGCAAATCAATGCCGTTGAGCGCCAGATGGTGATTGAGCCGCTCGAACCATGCATCGCGAAAAGCATTGAACTCATCCAGGCCGCCGGCCCAAAGCTCATACACGATCTTTCCGGCCTTTGTTCTGATAGGCTGGCCATCCTCACCAGGCACCGCGATCTTCTTTGCGCCGAAACCGTCATCGGTCAGTGGCCGCAGCGTCATCATCAGATGCACATGCGGATTGCCGGGATTATCGTGAAAGACCCAGTCAGCCACCATGCCGCGCGACAGGATCTCTCTTTCAACGAAGTCACGAACGAGCGAGATATTCTGCTCGGGCGTCAGTTCGAGTGGCAGGGCAATGGTCAAGTCCTTGGCAAGCTGGGCATCGGCGCGTTTCTCGAACGCCTCAACCCTGTTCCAGAACGCTTCGGCAGCCCCCGCAACAGAGCGATCGGCGATCATGGTGCACAGCCAGTCCGGCGCGTCTTCGGGAGCCATGAACTCCTCGTGCAGCAGGCCGATCTTGCGTGTGTAGTCGACCGTCCTCGCCTCGCGTTCGAACTCCATTTTCGCGCAATGCCGGTAGGCCGCCGACAGCACTGCGCTGCGGCCGTCACCCCGGCTGATGATGCTGGCTGAAAAATGCGCGATAGCCACCGGCGGCAGGCTCCTTCTTGCCGTTGACACGACCTGTCCAGAAGGATCGCCAGCGCCCGGCATCCGGGCCAGGCAAGCGACGCGTCGCGCCAGCGACGTATAATTGCGCCCTTGGAGGCAATCCTTCGGATCGCCGGGATCATCTCAAGAAGTGTCGGCTCCGCCGACCCGGCATTTATGCCGGGTCGCGCAAAGCGCGATCCCGGCCGATTCTTGTCCCTGCCAAACGGCAGTCGAGCAAGAATGGAGCCACCGGAATGAGAAAACCGTCATCGAAGATCAGGGAAGAAATCGCACGTCTGCAGGACCAGCTCAAAGCCGCCGAGACACGCGAGGCCGAGCGCATCGGCCAGCTGGCGCTGAGAGCTGGGCTGGGTGACATCGAGATCGAGGATAACGATCTCATCACCGCGCTCGAGGAGGTCGCCGCCAGGTTTCGCAAAGGAGGGCCTCGCGCAGGCAAGCCTGCCGTTGCGCCGGTCGCATCTGGCGCGACTGCGGGGTCGGGTGGGGAGGCTTGAGCGCATGCGACAAGCCAACCAGTCCGAGGATCGGAAGAAGGACACGCGGGAGAAGATTCAGCTTGGCGGCCTCATCGCCAAGGCCGGGTTGCGATACGAGAAGCGCGCTCTGCTACTGGGCCTGTTGATTGACGGCGCGAGCCGGATCAAGGCCGATGGAAATGAGCGCGCCCGGCTGCTCGCCATCGGGGAAAGGGCGTTTACCCATGACCCCGACTAGGATCGCGCTGCTGGTCGCGCCGGGCGTGATCATGGTGATGGCGGTCATCCTGCTCACCGGCATCGAGCAGTGGACCGCGAGCTTCGGCACGACGGCGGACGCCCGGCTCGCCTTGGGCCGGGTGGGCATTGCCCTGCCCTACGTCGCAGCGGCAGGGAGCGGCATCATATTCCTGTTCGCCGCGAAGGGTGCGGCCGCCATCCGCTTCGCAGGAGCAGGCGTGCTGCTCGCGACGGTCATCGTCGTTTCCCTCGCGGCGATCCGGGAAGGTGTCAGGCTGGCGACCTTCGCGGGCGATGTGCCGGCGGGAAGCACGATCGCCAACTATGTCGACCCGGCAACTGCCATCGGCGGGATGCTGGCCATGGTCGCCGGCGTGTTCGCGCTGCGGGTCGCCCTTCGTGGAAATGCGGCCTTCGCCGCCGCCGCGCCGCGCCGCATCCGCGGGAAACGTGCGATCCATGGCGAAGCCGCATGGATGGGCGTCAACGATGCGAAGCGTCTCTTTCCCCATGCCGGGGGTGTTGTCGTCGGGGAGGCCTACCGCGTTGACAAGGACGTCGTCGCCGATCGCGGATTCCGCTCCGACGACGCTGAGACATGGGGCGCGGGCGGTCGATCGCCGCTCCTGTGCTTTGATGCGTCCTTCGGCTCGACACACGGGCTGGTCTTTGCCGGATCGGGCGGGTTCAAGACGACATCGGTGACCGTGCCGACTGCGCTGAAATGGGGTGGCGGCCTTGTTGCCCTCGACCCGTCAAACGAAGTCGCCCCGATGGTGATTGCGCATCGGCGCAAGGCCGGCCGGGACGTCTTCATCCTCGATCCCACGGATCCGGCTACCGGATTCAATGTGCTGGACTGGATCGGGCGGTTCGGCGCTACAAGAGAAGAGGATGTGGTCGCGGTCGCCAGTTGGGTGGTGACCGACACCGGGCGGTCGACGTCGATCCGCGACGACTTCTTCCGCGCTTCGGCGCTGCAGCTCATCACCGCGCTGATCGCCGATGTCTGCCTCTCGGGGCATACGAAAAAAGAAAGCCAGCATCTGCGGCAGATGCGGGCGAACCTTTCCGAGCCGGAGCCCAAGCTTCGCGAGCGGCTTCAGAGGATCTACGACAACTCCGAATCCGAGTTCGTCAAGGAGAACGTCGCCCCCTTCATCGCCATGACGCCCGAAACCTTCTCCGGCGTCTATGCCAATGCGGTCAAGGAAACCCATTGGCTTTCCTATCCGAACTATGCCGCGCTCGTCTCCGGATCGAGTTTCTCGACCGACGCCATCGCCGAGGGCAAGACCGACATTTTCGTCAATCTCGATCTCAAGACGCTGGAGACGCATCCGGGTCTGGCGCGCACGATCATCGGCGCGCTGCTCAATGCGATTTACAACCGGAATGGAGAAATGAACGGACGCGCGCTGTTCCTTCTCGATGAGGTGGCGCGGCTCGGCTATCTGCGGATTCTCGAAACCGCTCGTGACGCTGGACGCAAATACGGCATCAGCCTGGTGCTGCTGTTCCAGTCGATCGGCCAGATGCGCGAAGCCTATGGCGGGCGCGACGCGACAAGCAAATGGTTCGAAAGCGCATCATGGGTATCGTTCGCGGCGATCAACGATCCGGAAACCGCCGACTATATCTCGCGCCGCTGTGGCAACACGACCGTCGAGGTCGACCAGCTCAGCCGATCATCGCAGATGTCGGGATCATCGCGCACGCGATCAAAGCAACTGGCATCGCGCCCGCTGGTCCTTCCCGAGGAGGTCCTGCGCATGCGTAGTGACGAACAGATCATCTTCACCGCCGGGAATGCGCCGCTGCGATGCGGCCGCGCGATCTGGTTCCGGCGAAACGACATGAAGTCGGTCGTCGGCGAGAACAGATTCCATCGGAAGGGGGAGAGGCATGAGGCTATGCGCGCTGGCACTGCCCCTTGACGTCCTGGCAGTTCAGGGTTGCGCAATATGCTGGCCAGCGAAAAGTGCGGATGCCCGAAACCTCAGTTTCGCATCCGAAAGAAAGAAATGCGACAGACGGCCGAAGCCGCCTGCCGCTTTCGTGCATCAGTATGCACGCTCCTCAGTGAGGACGGTTGGGACCACCCCGATCAGCTTGACGGAAAGCCCGCTTACGCGGCTTCCAAAGACGGTCGAACCGGTGAGCATCTCGAATTCCGGCGACAGAACCGGATACCGGATCATCAACATCGCCGCGACATCTTCGATCGCATGGCTTGGCGATACCGTCTCGCCAGCTGCATCGGTGCCGATGATCAGCAGGTTTCCTGCGAGGGGGCTACCGTAGCCCTTCAACTCGGTGAAGCAGGGCAGCTCGTCGGTGAGGCCATTGTCATCAACGACGATGCAATGGTTCCGGTCGATGCGAACCATGTCGATCAGATCACATCCGACATGGCGACGGATTTCGGCAAGGATGTTGCCAGGATCGATCGTGACGATCCGGATTGTCCGACGCTCGACTTCCACGAGATAGGCAGTGAGGAAATTTGTCATGCTGGTCTCCTTTCATTGCGATGACGGAGACCGACCCGGGCAAGTCGGGCATCGGGTCAAGGACTGCTCCTGCGGCCGCGAAGCGGCGAGTGGGGGAGCCGGTTTTGTTGTCGGGCGCTTCAGCGGCCGACAACAAAATCGGGGGGACCGCTCGTCCTTGGGGCGATGGGCGCGGCCCGTATCATTGGCCGGCAGAGTGAGTGCAATCACGGCCCCGCCAGGGGCCGTGTCCGTTTCCGGCGACCAGCCGGCTCAACCCCTTCGTGGATCCTCGACCTGCGCCGCGACGTGTCACCAGCACCGCACTGCGAGAGGATCGTCACCCGCATGGGCTGAAACCGCGCCAGCGGGTTCGGTGAGCGCAGCGAATAGAGCCGTGCCCCGAGGGGGTCTCGCCCAGCCCATTTCTTCCGGAAGCAGTAAGTGTCACGAGGCCCGGAAGCTGATCGTAACGCATCACCGCTATCATTGCGCAGCAGGCAGGACGAGGCATCGAACCGTTTGAACAGAAACATCCGTATCGAAGGCGGTGGGAAGAAGCGAAACCAGCACTACGGCAGGAAAAGATCAACCGGCCCCACCAGGCATTATCGGGGCAGTCGCTCGAGCGGGCGCGGTTTCAATCTGAAATGGGCCTGGGCGATTGTCGTCCTCATTGCCGCGGGGATATATGGCGCACATCTTTATCAGGAAGGTGGTCAACCCGCGCCTGCCGCCGCCATCTCCCAAGCCGACTTGCTACGCGCGACGTTCTCGTTCTGTGGCGAGGGCCGCCGTGTGACATGCATTGTCGATGGCGACACATTCTGGCTCTCGGGAGAAAGGATCCGGATCGCCGATATCGACACACCGGAGATCAACCCGCCGCGCTGCGAGGAAGAACGCGTCAAAGGCGAAGCCGCCAAACGCCGGCTGTACGAACTTCTGAACGCCGGGCCGTTCTCGCTTATCGTGGGGACGCGCGACGAAGATCAGTATGGTCGCAAGTTGCGCACCGTGGTGCGCGACGGGCGCTCGATTGGTGAGATTTTGGTGGGCGAGGGTTTGGCGCGTCGGTGGGATGGCGCGCGGCGGAGCTGGTGCGGTTGACCCATCACGGCAATGAATCGGTCGATCCGGTTCGATTCAGGAAAGTTGTTTGACGCCGATTCCGCCGGAGGCGAGACTCCTTCTATGGAAAAAGAGGACGCGGGCCCGGTTCATCTCCAACGCATCGACCCGACGCAGAACATGCGTCGGTTTTATACGCTCGCGATCCAGCCGACCCTGTTCGGCGGCGCGTCGGTCATCCGCAACTGGGGCCGCATCGGAACCAATGGCCAGTCGATGATGGAGACCTTCGACAGCGAGGATGAGGCCACAGCCGTCTCACTGCGTCTCGAACGCGCTAAGCGGCGGCGGGGCTACACCGCATCTGGAACGGCCCGGAACAGCTGACTTCGATCATAGCTATGTGCGGAGCGTCGATTCCGCCCAGCAGCGCCAGAAACAAGAGTTTGCTGGCGCGGCCGATCCCGCAAGGGGCCACTTTCGCATGATCGAGCGCGCCGAACCATGGCAATGTTCCCCAATGGCGTGCGGGACCACCGATCCGTTCCCGCACGCCGGGGATGGCACCGTTGCTAGAACGGCACCCGGTCCCAATCCGGGCTTGTGCGCATTTCGGCCATTGCGGCTTCGCGCTCGACAATTGCTTCGGCAAGCAGCCCTTTGAACAGGTGGCGGTCAAGGTCGTTGCCTGCGCGTTCAAGCGCCTTGCGGCGGCGTTCGATGGCTTCATCGATGTCCAAATGGTTTTTGGTACGCATGATCTGCTCCTTCGATTCAATGACGAAGGCGGCTTATCGATTCCCGACGAGCGGGTCAGGGACCGCGAAGCGGCCGCCAGAGGCGGGGAGTGGGGGTGCCGATTTTCTGGCGATGCCTCTATCGGCATCGGCGGAAAATCGGGGGAACCGCTCATCCTTGACGCGGAAGGAGAGACGATAGGCTGGGACGTCATTGAGAGAGAGTATCACGCGCGCGGCCCGCGTGCGTGTCCATGTCCGGCGGCCAGCCGGCCCCCTGAACGCCGCTTCCCAACGAGGCGAGACTCGGGCAATGAACGCGCTCGACGGCCGGCACCGTCAAGCACGGCCGAAGGGCAAAGCCTCCCTAGTGGGGAGGCTCGCTGCTGATGAGCCCGTCCTGCTCGGCCCAGATCGCCTCGCGCTCGGCCAGCGCCATCACCAGCTCCTCCTTGATCCAGCGACGCTCGTCCCGATAGACGGCGTTCCTGAGCTCGGCGCGCAATTCCTCGATGTGCTGATCGATCGACATTGTTCATCTCCGCCATTGTTTGTGAAAGACGGCGATCACGGTCATGACGGAGCGGAGGGGTCAGGGATCGCGGCACGCGACCGGCGGAGCCGGCGAGTGGGGGAGCCGGATTTCTGACCCGGCCCGGAGGCCGGGGCTGAAATTTGGGGGAACCGCTCGTCCTTGAGGCCTTCGAGCCGTCATGGCATCCTCGGACGTACTGAGCAGACTGTTCCACCACGGTTCGGCCTGACGCCAGAAACCACCCCGCCACGGGCTCGATGCCCGTGGCGAGGCTGGAATTTGACCTGTGGCACCTGCGCGAGATCTCCACCTTGACGCGGAAATGGCCCCGCCTGGTGGCGGGGCCGATTGGGCCGGGAACTCAGTCCCGGTTCGGCCGGGACCAGATCAGCTGGAGACCATCCTGTCCGTCCACCTCGATCAGGGTGGCGTAGATGGGAGCCGGGAAGCTCGGATCGTCCAGCTTGACCGAGAGATAGTCGCGCTCGCTCTCCCGGGCGGTCTTCTGCCAGGCGGCGCCCAGTTCCACTGCGCCGGAGTAGAGGCGGAAGTGCGGGCCCTTGTCGGAGGGGTTCTCGACCCGCTCGATGCGCGCCTTGACGTTGAGGTTGAGGGTCTTGATCGTGCCGGTGAAGCCGTTGGCGGTGCTGGTGAAGGTGCCGATGGTAGCCATGGTGGTGTTCCTTTTCGCTTTGTTCGGGCCGCGCCCTTCGCGGCCTCGATGGCCGTCGAAAGACCGGAGACGATCGGACCGCACCTCGAAGAGGCCGCAATGCAATGGAGGGCGCGGCCGGAGGCGGCTTTCTTGGACCGCGAGGAATGGCGTGCAGCGCCAGGGGAAGAAAGTCGCAGTAGGCCGTTGCGGGAGAACGATCGAGGCGAAGCCGGTTTCAGGTCAGACATGCCAAATCGAGCCGCAGAAAGAGCCGCCAAGGCTCAGGGGCGAAAGGGATGGAAACGATCCATCCGTCGGGACTCGGCACTGGAAACGTCGCGATCCTCGCCTGCAAGGAGCCTGACCTGTGTCGGCCCGACTGCTTGGCTCGCCGAACATCCTACAATAGGCTCGCGCCCGGATACGCCATCTGCTGGTTGCTGGTGGTTAGGACGATCAGCTGTGGTGGAGCCAGGAAGCTGTCCGACCCGCGAGGCAGGCACATACGAACTGCTGTGCATGGCGAGCTCGCAACCAGATAACTCTCGATGGAAGAGCCTCAACCGCCTGACGCCTCGGAGTGTGCCGCCCGGAAAAACGGATTACACGAACGAGTTTGCAGGCAGCTTCTTCGTGCTGCCGAGGCAAGAGCGAGCCGCCAGACGCATCGTGCACCTGGGACCGCCAGAAGCAAGACCGAAATCCATCTCATCGGTTGCGGCTGATACCGCGCAGCGATTGGCGTCGTGCGATGAACTCGCGCACGAGCGGCAGGAAAAACGCCTTGCTGAAGCGCCCCATCGGCGGTTCCGGCTCCAGGTAATATGACTGCCCGATGATGTCGGTATTGTACTCGTCGAGGATCAACCAGAGACGAAGATCCGCATCGAGGCCGGCCCGTCGCTTTTCGGTTGCCGGGATCTCTGCCGCAAAGCGGGCCGGTTCCGGCTGTTTCGTGGTGATCGGGAACAGGAGGAGGAGGTCACCATCTGGCCGCTTAAGCCTGATTCCGACTGCAACGGGCCTGTTCTTGCGGCCTTCGGTTTCACCGTGGCCGGCTTCACGAACCCACAGATAGGGGTAACGGACAACGCTGGCGGTCTGGATTTCCTCGAAGCTCAAGACCGGCCGCCTTCATTGTCGTCGGCATAGGCTTCGATCGCTTCTGACATTTCATCAAGAAGCGCGTCGGGCATGGTTTCGAGCGTGCCCACCATTCTGGTGTCGGCCTGGCGGCGCATGCGTTCGTAATCTTCGATATTGAGGATCACCAGGCGCGGCTTGTTGCGCTGGGTGATCGTCACCGGGCGGCGCAGCGCCTCGGCGATGATGTCGCCCGACTTTCGGGAAAAGTCGCTGGTCGTGAATGTGCTGTTTGATCCGGACATCGGCAACTCCAGCTTGCTGTTATAGTCGTTATATACATCATTGCTGTCTTTGCTGCAACGGTTGTGCCTCCTGCGAGGAAGGCCCCGCCTGGTGGCGGGGCCGATTGGGCCGGGAACTCAGTCCCGGTTCGGCCGGGACCAGATCAGCTGGAGACCATCCTGTCCGTCCACCTCGATCAGGGTGGCGTAGATGGGAGCCGGGAAGCTCGGATCGTCCAGCTTGACCGAGAGATAGTCGCGCTCGCTCTCCCGGGCGGTCTTCTGCCAGGCGGCGCCCAGTTCCACTGCGCCGGAGTAGAGGCGGAAGTGCGGGCCCTTGTCGGAGGGGTTCTCGACCCGCTCGATGCGCGCCTTGACGTTGAGGTTGAGGGTCTTGATCGTGCCGGTGAAGCCGTTGGCGGTGCTGGTGAAGGTGCCGATGGTAGCCATGGTGGTGTTCCTTTTCGCTTTGTTCGGGCCGCGCCCTTCGCGGCCTCGATGGCCGTCGAAAGACCGGAGACGATCGGACCGCACCTCGAAGAGGCCGCAATGCAATGGAGGGCGGCCGGAGGCGGCTTTCTTGGACCGCGAGGAATGGCGCGCAGCGCCAGGGGAAGAAAGTCGCGGACGGCCGTTGCGGGAGAACGATCGAGGCGAAGCCGGTTTCAGGTCAGACATGCCAAATCGAGCCGCAAAAAGGGCCGGCCACGCGTTCGAGGAAAGGACGCACAGTCATGGTATCCGCACACCTGCCTTGGGGCACGCCGATGAAATCCACCTCGAAACCAGCAGCTCGACCGTCTCATCGCAGCCAGCACCTTCGGTATTGGCGACCAACGACATCCTTGCCCGTTCGCTCGACAGCAACCTGGGTCGGCGGCTGTGCGCTGTCCGGTCATTGGCGGAACCGCACCAGTTGGAGACTGCTTCTGCCTGATCGGTGCTGCATCGACCGGAGCAGCCTGCGCAACTGTTCAACGCTCTCCGATAGATAAGGAAAAGCGAGCTGGCTCTCCAACGCCGGCAGTAAGGCAAGGGCGTTCAGGCTCATGTGCGGCCATCAATGCCATGGTGGTGGATTGCACGCCGGCGCCGAGCGAAAGCGCACGCAACCGGATAGGGGAAGGGCCGATGCCCTCCCCCGCGACATTTGGTGCGTTGAACATCAGGCCGCCTCACGCTCTTCGACCGCGGTCGGCTGCAACGCATGCAGGAAATTGACGGCCCGCTGGGCATGGGCAGCAGCCTGAAACACCGCCCGTTTGTCACCTTGAAGGACACGCAACCACGACTGAACGTAGCTGGCGTGATCGGGGCGAGGCTCGAGCTCCGGCACGATGCCGAGATCGGCGCAGATCAGCGATGACCCAATTTCCGCTATTAGTTCTTCGCGCGCGCGTTCGCTCCGATCCTTCCCATAGCGAGATAGATCGCGGTTCACGCGATGCGCCGCCGCCGTCCAGTGGATATGCTCATGAGCGAGGACAGCGACGTAGGATTCAGCATCCCTGAACGTCTCGAACGGCGGCATCTGGATATGGCCGGAGGAAGGCGAGAAGAACGCCTGCGAACCGCCATGTCGTATTTCGGACCCGGTATTGGCGAAGAAACGGTCGGCATGTTCAATACGCTTGATCGGATCTTCGATCGGCTTCGGCACATGGTAATAATGGTCCGGCAGGCCGTCGATCTGCTCCACGTTGAACACGCCATAGGCTTTGAGGAACGGGATATCCCTGTCGGTCTCGCCACCCTCCGCGTCGGTTTCGGTCTTGGTGAACCGGCTGGCATAGATGACGGTGCTGCTCGTTTCGCCCTTGCGGACATGCGCGCCCAGCTCGCTTGCCTGCTTGAACGTCATCCAGATCGGCGCGGCGTAGCCGCGCGCCATGGCTTCGGACCACAGCAGCAGCACGTTCATGCCGGAATAAGGCTCGCCATTGTGGCGCAGCGGCCGCGTGATGCGCCCTGCTGCATTGCCGGCGCGCCAGGGCTGCACCCATGGGCGAACACCTTCTTCCAGCTGCGCGACGATCCGCTCCGTGATCCGCGCATAGATATCGACCCGGGCTGCGCTCTTTTCTTTCCTGCTCATTTTCATGAACCTCCATTTTGGAGGCCGCGCCGATCGCGGCCCCGTCACGAGGTCCGAAAAGGGCGGGGCACCACGGCAGGCGGCGCACCCGCAGGGCCGGAGCGAAGCGGCGGACGGCGCAGCTGTTGCGCAGCCTGTCCGGCTCCGCCAGGACCGCGACCGGACGGGGCTGCATTCGGGCGACAGGAAGAAGATGGGCGGCGCATTGCGCCGCCCTGTTGGGATGCCGGGGACGGCTCGGTTCAATGAACCGAGCGGCTACCCGTGTGAGGATCGTACTCGTAAAGAGCCTCGACTTCGGCGTCCTCGAGCTCATCGGCGGGCAGGACGCCGTTATCCTGACTCTGTGTTCTGTCTTACCGCTGTGACGTTCGCAGCACACGATCAACGTTGACGACATTCCCCTTCGCTTGAGGTGAGGCGATGCGATTTTCCCGCCGGGACGGGCTCGAGCCCGTCCCGGCGGGAAAATCGCGGCCGAGGAGAACAGGATGCCCCAGCTCTTCTTCACGGATCTTTCGACGCTGCGGCAGTCTGTTACGGTTGATGGCGTCGTCCACAGGCTGTCGGTGGATGAAGTCGCAGCCGCCGAGAAGCTGAACCTCGTGGACGGCATGCCGTTCATTCTTGGCGATGACGACAGCTACGATCACGACCTGAACCGGTTCTTTCGAGCTTGCCCCACGTTGGGGGTTCGTTCGCCCAACAGCTTGCGCGCCTATGGTTGGGATATCCTGATCTGGATGCGCTTTCTTGCCGAGCGCCGAGACAACAGAGCCCTCTGGGCGGCTGATCGGCACGATGTCGCAGCCTTCCATGCGGCGCGACGTCTGGCGCTTCCTCCGGCGCGCATCTCGGCCGCGAGCTGGAACCGGTCGGTAGCAGCGCTCGACAAGCTTTACCGATGGGCTCTTGAAGAGGGAATGATCGCCAAATCGCCTTTCACCTATCGGCAATCATGGCGACGGACGAACGGCGGCGGGGCCATAGCGGTCGCTGCCAATGTTGCCACCGAGCGCGGCGCACGGACACGCGATATCCGGTTCCTTTCCCTGGATCGGTATCTCCTGTTTCGCGAGATCGGCTTGCGTGGTCGTCTTCCAGACGGGAGCGAGGATCCCACCTGGCAGGGCCGCAACAGCGAGCGCAATGCGTTGTT
Source organism: Aquamicrobium sp. NLF2-7 (assembly GCF_022359935.1). Taxonomy (NCBI): domain Bacteria; kingdom Pseudomonadati; phylum Pseudomonadota; class Alphaproteobacteria; order Hyphomicrobiales; family Phyllobacteriaceae; genus Aquamicrobium; species Aquamicrobium sp. NLF2-7. Next base: position 54,284 of record NZ_JAKSED010000006.1, read on the forward strand.
CGCCGAATTGCTCGTCACGACGGGCCTGCGGCTCCAGGAAGCGGCAAGTCTGCTCTGGATCGAGTTCCCGAGGACGGAGCCGGTCGGTGCATTGAGGAGCCGATCTTTCCGACTGGCGCCGGCCATTGCCAAGGGTAGCAAGGGGCGCGAGATCCGCTTGCCCGAGCGCGTGCTGAAGCGTCTGCATGAATACGCGGCGTTGGAACGGACCAATGTCCTCATGCGCCTTTCGCAACCGCGCAATAGGTCAATCGAACATCCGATCCGTGTCGTCAGCCACGATCGGGGAAGGCTCCTTCTGGAAAAGGACACAGTTCGAGCCAGTGTCGACGTGCTGGCGCCGCGCGAACGCAGCCGCTTGGTATGGGCGGAAACATCCGAACCATTGTGTCTTTGGCTGGCGGAAGGGGCGCGGCCCATGCCCCCGGCCGCTTGGGAGGTGGTCTTCCGGAGGGCAAGCGTACGGTGCAGGCGGTTCGGGATCGACCTCGACGTCACTCCGCACATGATGCGCCACACCTTTGCGGTTCATATGCTGTCGCTGCTCGTGCGTGAACAGATCGGATGGGTACTCGACGAACGCCGATCCCATATCGGCGCGGCGTACCGCCGCTTGATTGGCGATCCTCTTCTGAAGTTGCAGCGTTTGCTGGGCCATAGCCGCATCGAAAGCACTCACATCTACCTGGATTGCATGGAAGAAAGCCAGGAAATGATCGACGCTGCGGTCGAGGCCTGGGAACTGCGCGTTAATGCTGGTGGACCCCTGTGATGAAACGCGGTCGTCGTGCCACCTTCCCAGTTGGAATCGAATTGTTCGACACTCAAGAGGAAAATCCGCAAAATCCGCTCGTCTTCGTCCTTCGGACGGAAGATGCCGGGAGGATCGACGTCAATCTGTCTTCCTGGCCGCTGACGGCGCTGACCCATGAGGTTGCGCCATTCCTGCAGGAGTATCTCCACCGGATGGGGCCGGCACCACTCTGGAAAACCGCAGGCACCTTTATCCGCCGTCTGCGGCGGTTCTGGCTGTTCCTGGAAGGGGCGTCGGTAAAACCTCGTCGTCTCGACGACTTAACTCCGGCGGTAATCAATGCCTATGAGGACTGGCTGGAGCAGAACGGCGGCGAGCGACCCAATCAGCGCAATGTGCTCGGTGCTCTGATCGGGGTGCTGCGCGTCGCCGCCGAGCTCAATCCTGAAAGGCTTCCGCCCGAAACACTGTTGCGCCTGAAATACATCGGTCACGGCGAGCACGGCGTCTCAAAGCCGCGCGATGCCTACAGTGGGAGGATTGCCTCGACGTTGCTGCAGGCAGCGATGCGCCAGATCATCGAGGCTCGCGACCGGATAGCGACGGGCGAGGCTCTGCCTCCCCCACTTCTGGATGTAGGCCGTGATCCAGAATTGCGCCGTCGCTATGACCTAGTGGTCGAACAGATTGTGACGGCGGGAGTAGTCGCCGGGGAAGGCGCGCTGTTCGACAATCTGCGCTACCACGCTCATAGATGCGGGCTCGAGCCGCCTCCGGTCGAGGAACTGCATGCCGGCTTCCATCTGACCCGGTACGATGTCGTCGGCTTCCTCGTCTGGCTGTCCTTGACGACCGGCATGGAGATCGAAGCGCTGCGTGGGCTTGAGGCTGACTGCTTGCGCAATCCCAACCGGGGTTATGTCGAGATCGAGTATCGAAAGCGGCGCGCGCATCATGCCCAGTGGAAGCGCTTGCGTGTCCGCGATGGCGGACGGGAGACGCCCGGAGCCGTCCTGCGGCTGGCGATCAAGCTGACGGAAAAGGCTCGGCAGCACACTGGATCGAGCAAGCTCTGGATCACCTGGAAGCCGGGGCGCCTGTCGTCGCCGAAAAAGCTGGGGACCTGCGTGGCCGCGTTTGTCGAGAAGTACGGAATCGTCGATGACGCCGGAAAATCGCTGGCGCTCAATCTCTCCAGGCTGCGCAAGACCCAGAAGGCTGACTGGTATAAGCGGACCGGAGGGCAGTTGGAGAACTTTGCCGTCGGCCACACGGTAGCGGTGGCGGCCAACCATTATGCCGACATCCCCGCCCTTCGGCATCTGCATGAGCAGACGATAGTCGAGGCACTGACCGACGCGATGGCGCCGGCTCTGCGACCTTGGATCGTTGTGCCCGCGGATGAAGCCCGGCTGCGAACCTCAGCCGACGCGACCGGGCTGCCGGTGCCGTCGGAAAAGATCGGCCCGCTCCTGGACGGAGAGCAGGATCTTTGGCTGGCGGCGTGCAGCAACTTCCGCGTCAGCCCTTTCGGTCGGGAAGGCGAAGCCTGTCCGACGCCGTTCTGGGGGTGCCTGGAATGCTCCAACGCGGTCATTACCGCACGGAAACTACCGGCGCTGATCGCGTTCCAGGCGTTCATGGACGAGCTGCGGGAGGCGTTGCCTTCTGGCGACTGGAACGAGAAATTCGATCGGCCATACCGCAGGATCACGGAGCAAATTCTGCCGATGTTCCCGTCCTCCGTCGTCGGAGGCGCACGGGTTGAGGCGGCAGAATCCTCGGCGCGGTTGCTCTATCTTCCGCCGGAGGCTTACGGCTCATGACCACTACCTCTCCTTTGAACGATGAGCGTGCCGTCTCACGCCTCAGGGTCGATGACGACATCGTTTTGGCTTCGATGCCTCTCAGGGATGGTACCGACCGAGCGGCGCTCTCGCGGTTCGGCGATGATGTCTGGGATATGGCGCCGGCGATGTTCAACATGGCCAGAAAGGCCTTTCGAACGGTCGACTTCGGCGTGATCCCCTGCGCGGCAGAGCGGTTGCTTGCGAAGGAATACATCTATGCCTGGATGAATGAACGGCGCGCCGACGGTGAGCCGCGGTTGCGGCCAGTCTCCGGCCATACTGCGCTTGCGACGCTGCGCCGGTTCCTGGACTTCGTGCGCTCGCGGATCGGCAAGCTCGATCTGGCAAACGTCGATCAGGATTTGATCGATGCATACGCGACCCATCACCGGGCGCGGCCGATCACGCCGGGGCGCGTGGGTGTGTGCCTCAGGCCCATCGTCCAGCTTCATCGCCTGGCGCCCTATCTGACGTGCGGTGGCATCACCTTCACCCCGTGGCGCGGCCGACCGGTCTATCGGGCAACCGGCCAGGGAACGCGCTGTTCGGAAAACCGGACCGCGCGCATCCCGGAGCCGGTCATCGGCGCAATGCTGCGATGGGCCTTGAAATATGTCGAGCACCTCTGCGACGACATCTTCACTGCCCGGGCTGAAGCCGATGCACTGAACAGCCGGTTCGCAGCACGCTCGCGCGCCCGCCACACGCGGCCCGCGGTAATGCTGGCCTCCTGGATCGACAAGCGTCGCGAGGAAGGAAGAGGCATTCCTGTCTGGGAAAGACCTCTTTCGATCGGGGGGCTGACCGGCAGATTGTCGCGGGGCGGCAGGTTTGATGGCGAGGTCATCAATCTGAAGCTCCTGACGATGCAATGCGGGCTGCATCTCACCACCGTCCACAAAGATCCGGCCCTGTTGTCGATGGTTCATGATGCTGTCGACGAGCTTGGGTTCGAGGTGGGCGGGATGGACACGCCGATCTCCCCGGATCCCGACACGGGGCGACCGTGGCGGGAGCGCTTCGATGCCATCAGCCTGGCGCGGGAAGAACGGCACCTGCAGACGGCCGCCTATATCGTGTGTTGCTATCTGACGGGCATGCGCGACGGTGAGGTGCAGTCGCTGCGATCCGGCTGCCTGAAACGGAATCTCGACCGGGACGGGCGAACAGAAAGGCTGGCGATCGAGGGCGTGACCTGGAAGGATCGCGGCGCTCGCGGCGAACAGGTCGAATGGATCACCATCGAGGCCGCCGTCCAGGCGATCCGGGTTGCCGAGCGTCTTTCGGAACGATTCCGCCGGAATGCGGGGACAGAGCGGCTATGGCTTGCCCTTGACGACCGCGAGACGAACAATGCCGAGACGCCGATACTCATCGCCAAGAAGATCAACCAATTCCGAGAACATCTCGATGAGCGATATGGCGCGGACGATAGTCCTGTGATCCCCCGAGTGGGAGAAGACGTCTGGCGCTTCAACACCCGTCAGTTCAGGCGAACGCTGGCCTGGTACATCGCGAACCGGCCCTTCGGGGTTGTCGCCGGCAAAATCCAGTACAAGCACGCCTCCGTGGCCATGTTCAACGGCTATGCCGGCTCGTCCGCATCCGGCTTCAGGCAGGAGGTCGAACAGGAACTGGCGCTCGGACAACTCGACGACATCATCGACTACTTCGAAAACCATCGACGCGGTCACGGTCCAGGCGGACCCGCCGGTAAGCGCGTCGGCGTGGAACTGGAGCGGGTCGGCCGCGAACTCGGCCCGCTTCCGGGGCAACTGGCCGATCGCAAGCGCCTGAAGGCGATGCTGGCGCATCTGGCGCGCACGCTGCATGTCGGATATCTGAACGACTGCTTCTTCGACCCATTGACGGCGCTCTGCCTGCGGGAGTCTGAGAAACCTTCAGCCTCGGTGCCGGTCCTGTCGCGATGCGCGCCCGACCGATGTCCCAACGCCTGCCTCGTCGAGCGACATCTCCCGCCATGGGAAGCCTCCATTGCACAGGCGGAGGATCTTCTCGCCGACAAGCGTCTCTCCCCGCTGCAACGCGAAGCGCTGCGCCTGGACAACGACAGAAAACGCAGGCTCATCGCGCCGTTGAAGGAACGCACATCATGAAGCCGGTCAGTGCAGCCACGGAACAGGCGCTTCGTGAGGCGATGGCGCGCCTCCTTTATGGGTGCCCCCGCGTGGCTGATGGCAGGCTGACGGTTGTGAATCTGGCCATCGAGGCAGGTGTCAGTCGCGCGACCGCGAACCGCGCTTCCGAGGTGCTGGAAGCCTTCCGCCATGCAGTTGCCGAGTCGAGAGCCCGGCGCAACGCGACGGATCGGCCGGCGGGGACGGCCCGGGCCGAACAGGAGCGGCGCGCCGTCGAAACCGTGCTCGCCCAGCATCGTCAAGTCCGCGCGCTGTGCCAGCTTATGGAACGGCGGCGCGATAACCGCACCGCCGACGTCATACCGATCATCGGCAGGAAACGCCCTTGACGCCGATTGTGCTCACCCGGCGCAGCAGGAGAGTTTGGCGATGTCCTTGCCGAACGAAAGTGCTGCGAGCTTCAGCCCCTCGACCGTGGTGAGGTAAGGAAAGATCGTGTCCGCGAGGTCATCGACGGTGAGACCCTGGCGGATCGCGAGAGCCGCGGTCTGAATGCTGTCGGCACCTTCCGGCGCGAGGATGTGGGCGCCGAGCAAACGACCGCCAGCAGCATCGGCCACGAGCTTGATAAGCCCACGAGTGTCGCGGGCGGCGAGTGCGCGCGGCACCTGATCGAGACCGATCGTCGAAACGCGGATCTCATGCCCGGCCGCACGCGCCGCCGCCTCGGTGAGACCTACGCTTGCGACCTGCGGATCGGTGAAGACGATAGCGGGCATGGCGCTGTTATCGTAGCGCAGGCTGTCGCCATTGAGGGCGTTCTTGGCGGCGAGCTTGGCGCCATAGGCGGCCATGTAGACGAACTGGTCGCGGCCGGTGACGTCGCCGGCGGCATAGACGCCAGCCTTGGTCGTGCGCATGCGGTCGTCGACCACGATGCCGCCCTTCGCCGAGACGGTGATCCCGTGCTCGGCCAGCCCAAGGCCTTCGATGTTGGGCGTGCGGCCCGTGGTGATCAGCACCTGATCGGCGTCGATCTGGACATCGTGACCGTCACGCGTGACGGTCAGTGACGCTCGGCCCTCGGTTTTGCGGATCGCGCGGTAAGCGATGCCGGAGATAACGGTGATGCCTTCATCCTCGAAATACCCCGTGAGCGCCGCGCCGATCTCGGGCTCGGCCTCGGGGAGCAGTCGGGACCGGCAGACGAGGGTCACCTTGACGCCGGCACGGGCGAACATCTGGGCGAGCTCCGCGCCGATATAACCGCCGCCGATCACCAGCAGCGATCGCGGCAGTTCCTCGAGGTCGAGCGCCGTCGTACTGGTGAGATACGGTACGGTCTCGAGGCCAGGAATAGCAGGAACTGCCGGCCGCGCGCCGGTTGCGATAATGATCTTGCCAGCGGCAATACGCGCGCCGTCAACTTCGACACCGCCGTCGAGGAGGCGAGCCGGCCCGTCGCGATAGGCGATACCATTGTACGCGGGGAGCAGGTCCGCGTATTTGGCCTGGCGCAGCCCAGACACGAGCGTGTCCTTCTGACGAACGGTTCCGCGCCAGTCTGTCAGTTCGGCTTCAGCAGTAATGCCGGCAAAACGTGCCGCCACGCGAGCGTTATGAAGCGTCTCGGCCGCGCGGATCAGGGTCTTCGACGGCACGCAGCCGACATTGACGCAGGTGCCGCCGATGGTGCCACTGCCGATGAGCGCCACCTGTGCGCCCTGATCGGCGGCCGTGATCGAGGCCGAGAAGCCGGCCGAGCCGGCGCCGATGACGACGAGATCGTAAGCGCCTCCATTGCGACCGTTTGTGCGCAAGGGTCGGTTGGCGACCACCAGGCTCTTCGACGCCACATCGAGACCAGCGAGGCTCGGCCCGAACAGAGCACGGCCGGCTTCCAGTCCTTCCTCGATCGACAGCCGGGAACCTGGCTCGTCGGTGGAACGTTCGTCGCGCCAGGCGGAAAGATGCTCGTCCGAGCAGAAAAAAGCGGTCGTCGCGCAGAGCGAGCTCGCGGCGCAGCCGCCTTCATAACGGACGCTCTGCCACATGACGGCCGACTGTGGCTCGACGTCGGCGAGTGCCCGCCCTCGGTCCTGCGTGGTGATCCGGATCAGTGCGCCGCAATGGCCGCAGGGCGAGGCGATCGCGGTGTCGCGATCGGTCATGGCACCGATGCCCAGCGCGTCGACCGCGCACATTGCATTCAGCGTGCGTCCGTCCAGAGTGACCCGATGGCCGGTGTTATGATCGCTGAACGGATAGGCGCCGACGATCAGCTCGCCATCGAGAACGACGAGGTCGCGCCGGCGGAGCTCGTCGAGCAGTGGCCGGATGACCATCTCACTGAGTTTTGTACGCTCCGCAAGCGCGCTTATGGTCGGGGCACCCCCGTGGTCGGCGTAGAGTCGGAGCAACGCAACACGCACCCTGTCGGTGGCGGGATCGTAACCGCTCCAGCGATTGAGCACGTGGTCGGACCCGACCATCGCCTGCAGAGCGTTCTTGACCACAGGTGACGTGACCGCCGACCAATCCGGAAACGTTACGCCCGGTCGAACGGCAAAGCTCGCCAGTGTCGCGGGCTGAGAAACGGCCGGGTTGTCCCGGGAGGAGGTTGCACAGCAATCGTTCATGGCTTCACGCCTTCCTTGCGAATCTTCGTCTCATAGGCCGTGGCTCTTGCCCGGCGATGATGGGGCCCCCACGCGCCGAAGCCGAAGCCCGCGACGATCAGGGGAAGCACCACTGCACCCACACCTGTCAGCCACGTGCCAAGACCCGCCAGAGACAGGCCGACGGCGAGGAGCGGCGCCGCGCAGCAGATCGCGGCGAGGACGGCGCCAACGGCACCTGCGCGGATTACGGCGCGATCAGTCATCTAGCTGCCTTGCTGCGTCGGGTGGGCCGGATAACCAGCATTCATGCTGGCGGCTGCGATGGCATCGGTGCTCGTCTTAGCGTCGTCGAAGGTCACGGTCGCGGACTTCGCCTCGAAGGAGACGGTCACCTTCGCGACACCGGGGATTGCCGCCATCGTGGTCTTCACGATGTAGGGGCACGAGGCGCAGGTCATGTTGTCGACGGCAAACGTCACAGTGCGTTCGGCGGCGAAGGCGGCAGGCGCAGTCATCACCGACGCGATCAAAGTGAAAGCGCTCAAACTCTTCCTCATGGGGTAGTCTCCTCTTGGTGTCAGGCGGAAAGCAGCAGCGGCGCGACGTAGTCGAAGGCGAAAGCAGCGGCGACGAGTACGGTCGCGAACCAGAGCGCGATCTGAACGAGGCGGCTGGGGACGGCGCGCGTGCAGGCAGCCCCATCGGCACAGGCCTGTCGCGGCTTCCAGTAGACAAGGTAGAAGCCGTAGCCGAGCATGCCCGCCGTTGCGGCGACAAACAGTGGCTTGTAGGGCGCAAGCGCCGTCAGATTGCCGATCCAGGCGCCGCCGATGCCGAGGCTGAACAGGACGAGCGGAATGATGCAACAGGACGAGGCGGCGATGGCGCCGAGTATGCCGCCGACGGCGACCAGGCGCTGTCGCCCGGCCTCGCTTCGCTCTGGCGTCGTCAGGTTTGCCGCAGTCGGTGCAACGTCTGCTGGTCCGTGTCGGGATGCATTCATGTTCGACCTCGCTCTTCTTGTCGAAAACCTATCCAGGCGCTAATGTGCGGTCTGTAGCAACTACAGGGTCAAGGGGTATTTTTGGATGCGCGATCACGCTGGCGTGAAAGGCCTCAAGCGCGCCGAACTCGCACAGCGCACAGGGTGCAATCTGGAGACGGTCCGCTATTACGAGAAGGTCGGCCTCCTGCCGGAGCCGCCGCGCACGGCGAGCGGCTATCGCAGCTACGACAGCACCCACGAGCGACGGCTTCGCTTCGTCTTGCGGGCGCGCGAGCTCGGCTTCTCCCTCGATGAAGTCCGTGAACTGCTGCGCCTCGTCGACGAGCGCGACCAGCCCTGCGCCGAGGCAAGCGCCGTTGCCGCCGCGCATCTCGACGACGTGCGTGAAAAGATCGCCGACCTGAAACGCATGGAGCGAGTGCTGAAGGACGTGGTGGCCCAATGCACAGAAGGCAATCGGCGGGAATGTCCGCTGATCGAGACGCTGTTCCGGGAGCCGGCGAGCTCAGCGAAATGCCAGTGAGACAGCTTGACTGTTCAGATAAACGCCGTACTCGTTGTCGGACCGGAAGAGGATCACGGTGGTCATGAGGGTGTGGGCGAGGTTCCAGGCGTGCTTTTGGGCGAGTTCGAGGTTGTGCGACATTTGAGGGCTCCATCTTGGGAGCGGGCCAATTCCCGCTCGATGGCTCCTCGAAAGGCCCGGCCCCGGGCGCGATCACCGCGTCAGGCGAAGCCAGAGCGGCCGCACGCTTTGCGTAGCGGACCCCTTGCGGGTTGATCGCAGAAGATCCGGGGCCGGGTCAGGACGCCATCACGAGAGAGCGGGATTTGCCGGCTTCCGGTGGCCACCTATGTGTCGACCGCCCAGCCCAAAGGTCGGAGAATGACGATGCCGGGATCAAAGAGCACGACGTAGGGGCGCGGTCAGAGGTCAGTCGGCGCGTGCGTCGCCGGCCAGCCTCGATGTCCAGTCTTCAACCCGTCCGGTTTCCAGTCGCCGCCGCGCATAGCGCCTCCAGCTTTCGGCCAGCTGTGGCAGCTCGGCAAGCGCCTCGAGTTCAGCGCGATTGAGCGTGTCGACATAAAATACCCGCCATATGCGGCTGATGGTCCAGGTCGGGGCGGAACGGTGAATGCGTTCGAGCCGACTGTCTGGCGCGATTTCACCCGGCTCCAGCACCCGATAATACCAGCCGGTGCGACCACTGGCCTGTACGCGCCGCGCCATATCCGGTTGAGCGAAGCGCTCATTGAGTTTCCAGCAGGGCTGGCGGCCCTGGCTCACCTCGATGACGGCGCTGCCGATGGCGAAGACGTCGCCGACGGCCACGTCGCTCTCCACCAGTCCCGAAGTGGCGAGGTTTTCGCCAAAGGCACCGGCGGTGGCGAGCACATCGCGCTGACCGATTTCCGCAACCCATGCGGGATAATGATCGAGCGCGTAGTGGTGGAGGGCTTTCTCAGCGCCGCCGTGGTGCCGGGTGTCGCCCTGCGAATCACCGGCAAGGCCCAGCGCGCCGAGCATCAGTGGTCGATCGACAGGCAACTTGGCGATCCCGCTCGGAATGCCCCGCGGTCCGAGAGGACGGACATCGCCGACGAGCAAGGCCTGTAATGGAATGATGGTCATTGTGAAGTTCTTGCGCTCGCCAGCGCCATGGCAATCCGCGCACCCATGACGAGATCCTCCTCGACGCCGAATGTCTCATGCAGGATCGTTCCATCGCGCCCGATCAGCACCGAGGATGGGGTGCCGCGAAACCCATAGCGCCGCATGGTGACGGGGATAGGAGATTGTTCATCGGCCATGTCGACGCCGACCGGGGAAACGATGCGATATTCATGCAAGAATGCGCGCAGTGTCACCGGTGACATGGCGTCGTGATGCTCGAAGACGGTGTGAAGGCCCATGATTTGCAGGTCAGTGCTGGCAAAGACGCGTTCGATACGTTGCATCTGTGGGATGGATTGCGCAACGCATCCCGGACACAGAAGCTGGAAGGCATGCAGCAACACCACGCGATCGCGAAGCGCCTCAAGCATCAGCGGTTCTGGCGTGTTCAGCCAGGTGCTGACGGCGAGTTCCGGAGCAAGTGACGGGTCGGGCTTCGACATCACGGCATTTCCATTTTCCATCTCCAGCCTGAACGACGCTTCTACTTTCTATCGATGGTACATCGGGCTTTCACGTGTCGTCAGGATAATTTTGGCGGCGGTAATGGGCGGAGCCGAGGCCCCGCCCGAGGTGGATTATCCAAGGGCCGACATTTGGAGTTCGGCCGCCTTGCGGTCGACGGTGCGGCCAGGGTTCTCGACGGCCCGCTCGAAGGGCTTCCACTTCTCGCCGATGACGTGCTCGTAGGCCGCGACTGTGCCCTCGGCGGCCATGCGCAGCGCGTGGGCTTGGAGCGCCATGTCGGCCGCGAACTCGCGCTTGCGCTGGGCGGCGCCGTCGAACCCAACGGGTCCACCGACGTCTTCATCGCGCTCCTCGCAGGCGGCCTTGGCCGTCGCGTCGCGCGCTTCGGTCACCGCCCGGCTGTAGAACTGGCCAGCGCCATAGGCCGAGCCGACGAATGCCCCGACAATCCGTTGCAAGTGGATTTGCATGGCGCGCTCGCCAAGTCCTTCATCGAGGGCGGATGCCGTCTCTACGATGAGCTTTTCGTGCAGCTCGCGGATACCGTCGCTGTCAAGGACGGGTAGGCCGAAGCTTTCGGAAATGAGGGCGCTTTGGGAGGCATCTGGGCAGGCGAGCCTGATCATTTCCAGTGTGGTGCCCTTGCGCAGCGGAACGACACGGGCGGATGCGCGAGAATTGGCAGATGGGTTGGCCATGGAATGTCCTTTCTTCGGTTTCCCGTGGCTCGAACCGGCGCCGTGCCGGCCCTCCCTCGGGCGCGGGTCAAAGGAACCGGCGGAATGACGGGCGCTTCAGGGTCCGGGCGGACCGAAGGCGAGCGTGGCAGGTTTGCGGACAAGCAGGGCTTGTGAGCCCTCGCGCAGGTCGCGGACCTGCCATGGCGAGACCAGGCTGATCCGGCCGCCCCGCGGCGCGGAACGCGACCTTGAAGTGAACGGCCGCCGATTCAGAACCGCAGCCAGACCGAGGGGGGACCGGCGCGGGCCTCGATATCGACACGGGAACGCCTAAGGCAGATGGCGACCACCAATGCTGCCGGTATCATACCCATCTCTCGTTGGCCGTCGCCATGATCACCAACAGGATCATCGCCGCCACCCTTGAATGCGGCCGTCCGCGTAGGTCCATCCGGCACCGCCCCCCGGACAAACAGCATCCTCGCCGGACCCGCTCGCTGCTGATGCGCGATGCCGATCGAACAACAGAACGTTTGCCCAGGTCCCGCCTGCTTGCTTGTGAGGCAGGGGACGGGTTTCGGCTGTGCTCCGGAGGCGGTTCTACGAACCGGGACCGAATCCGTTTGAGAAGCGGGCTTCGGTTAGGCGCGATGTTGCACGGCGAAGTCCAGGACCGACGGAGCGACAGCGCGGGCTTTAGCTCGACGCCCTGGATTTCGCCCAGACGTCGGGGCGCCATTCCTCGATCAGCATTTCGATCGAAGCACGGTACTCGGTGGGATAGGTCGCGTTGTTCCGTCCGGCGAGCCAGGTGAACACTGTGGCCATATCGGCGGCAATGCCGGTGTCGACGCCGAAGATATCGGCTATGTCAAAGCCGCCCAGGCTATCGGCATTCCACTACGCTAACAGGAAGTTGGCCGCGCGCCGAGATTGTCCTGTATCGCTCTGCGCCAGGTTCAGCAGTCTCTCGAATGCAGCGCGCGTCCAATCATCCATTTCCGTATCCTCTGCTATCGCCACTATGGCAGATTGGCGCGTCGTCGGGAACCTGCGCAAAAAAGACCGTGCACTATCGCCACTGGCCTTCCCTCCCATGCAGCGCCCCAATCGCCTGATCCTGACGCGCCAGCTTTCCCGCCAAGGCGTCGATTTCGGCCTGGTGTTCTGCCGTCAGAGCCGCAAGCTGAGAACGATAGCGCTCGAAGAACGCGCCCGGGTCGGGCGCCTGGCCGCGGCGATAGTGGGTCTTTTTCGGCAAGAGCGTCGGGATCAACGCCGTCATGCGCCGCATGATCTGCCGCTCGATCCGATCCAGTTGCCGCTGGGTCTGGCGCCGCTCTTCTTCCATGCGGGAGAGTTGGCGACGATGCTCATGAGCGAGGGCCATGGCGCCCCCTCCCCCGCCAGCCGACGAAACTGGAGGGGCCGTCATAGACGGCATGGCGTTTCGGATCGATGACGAAGCCGAAGCGGCCGACCTCGTACTCATCGGCGGGGACTAGGAAACGCTGTTCTTCTGCATCGGTGCCGCGCCGCCCACCTCGTGTAGCGACACACTCGACAAAGCCCTCCTCCTGTTCTGAGGTGATCGCCGAGATCACGATCCAGTCCTCGGCATGGTCCAGCTCGAACGCACGCTGGTCCTTGGCGCGGGATTCGCCTGGCAGCAGGATCGTGCCAGATATCGCCTCAAAGGCGTCGGGGAAGGAATCCTTGATCGTGCGGTCCGCGCAGCCCCGCTCGAAGGTGGTAAAGAGATGGGGATAGGTGAGCGCGACGATCGCCCAGCATTCATCCTCTTCATACCATCCGCCCGGAGCGCGAAGCATGCGATGGACCTTACGATTGCGTTCAGCCGCGAGATGGAAGCCACCATGGCCCGCCGTCGAATGTGCGGTGACGCCTTCGGCATAGATCGTTGCGCCCTGCGATGGCCCCCAGGGCGTATAGGCCGACGAATGAACGTCACGGCGACCAAGCGCGCGCTTCTCCCGCTGATGCTCGGCGTTCTCCACGACCCTCGCCCGGAACTCGGCTTCATCGGCGAGACCTCCGGAATGTCCGAAGAAATCGTCGCGACGCCACTTCTCGATCGGCCGGGTGATACGCCAGCCACTGGCGAGGAAGTGCTTGCCATCACGGCCCGGCACCATGGCGAATGCCGTATCACCGACGAGCGCGACCGGCAGGCCGTCGGCGCTGTGGCCAAAAGAAACCCCCGGAAATCCGGGGGTGATGTCGCTGTCCAACTGGGAGGCGGTCGTGTTCATGCAGCCCTCCCTTCGACAATATCGGCGGCGACCTCGTCAGCGCTGACCTCCTCAAGCACTGCATTGGGATAGCCATGCCTCGACAGCCATTCCTCGGCCGCAGCCCGATGCGAGGCGAGATGAACCAGCTCAGCATTTTCGCCCGGACGGTCGAAGACGCGCACCGAGCCCGGTGTCGGCCGTTCCTCGATCGTGAACCGCAGGGCCGAGTCGACCGAGAAGGTGCGATGCACGCGAATGGTAATGACGCCACCAGCGCCGAAATCGGCCTCGTGCAGGGTAAAGTACGCGGCCAGGGCCACATTGCCGCTGTTCCGCTCGCCCTGCCGGGCGATCAGGCGACCCTTGCTGTTGTTGTTCTGCCAGGCCGAAAGCTTCTTTCGGTGTCGCTCCGGCGGGCGCGGCGTATTGTCAGACCAGGCCACCATCGAGCCAATTGGAGCATCTTCGAAAATGGAAAGTGCGGACATGGTGTCCTCCAGATTATGACTGTGGAAACGAAACCGCCGCCGGGGTGACCGGCGGCGGGAAGGTGCATTCGAAAGAGGAAAGAGGGCTACTCGGCAGCCTCGCGGAAGCCCTGGGCATAATCGTCGTCGACCAAGCCGGTGGCGTCGTCGGTCGGTTCGACCGGAGCGTCGCCATCGTGCCCGGCCGGATCGACGGCGGAGACGGGATCGTCCTCGTCGTCGACGAGAGCGTTGCTCGTCAGCCATTCCCCAAGCGCGAGCGCATCGGGTGCGAACAGCGCGGAAGGGTGGACGAAATGGCCATCCGAGAAATGCTCGACAAGCGCGGCACGGGTATCCTTGACCCGCTGGCGCGGGAGCACCGGCGTATCCTTGCACGAAGCCTCGAGTGCCGGACGGGACAGGCAGGACAGGAAATCCTCCGTTCCCATAGTGGCCAGAAAGCCGTCCGCACCGACAATCTGCCCAGCGACAAGCGCCAGAATGCCGGATTTGGTCATGTTCTCCCGGCACGACAGCACGTCGATCAGCACGCTGCGCATGGCGACCCGCAGCGTATCCATATCGAAGGCAAGCTTGCCGTCGGCGTCGAACAGGATCGCGGCGTGCCGACCGAAACGATTGCCGAACCGATAGTCGCCACCGGCGCCGGAATCCACCCGGACGTTCTGTCCGGCGAAAGCCAGAACCATCAGCGCCATCAGCGTATCGTCCTCGATGGGCGCACGTGACAACGCCTCGTGCAGAGCATCGGTGCGCAGGTCGCCAATCATCTCGACCCCCTTGCGCGTCACGTCCGGTCGGGGCCTGGAGACAACGATCGGCTCATCGGCGGCGTCCGCGCCTGCGCCATTGCCTTTGGTCTTTTTCGCCTCCGGCATGCGGAAGTGGACCGTTTTCACCTTGCCTTCGCGATCGAGGTACATGGCGGTGTGGTCCGATTTCTTGGGCGTGCCGTAGACCCGGCTTGCCTTGGGCGGCAGCTTGACCTCGCCATAGCTGTTCGCCTCCGTGATGACGCCCTTTTTTGGGAGATTCTGGCTCATCCACTCCTGCTGCGCACCGAGAAACGCCTCGACATCGACCGTGTAGCGGCTGTCCTGGTCGGCCGGGGCGAACAGATCCTCCATCCAGGCAATGCCGTAGGCTTGCGCCAGTTCATCGCCGAAGCTGGCATCGCGCGCATACATGCGGGTTTTTGCCAAACCATTGGCGACGCTCCACCATGACACCTGCGGATCGCCCTTGGAGGGCTTGTGCGCCTTCCAGACTTCCTTTTGCTCATCGAGCGAAGCGGCCGCGATGGTGCGCAGCTGGCGCTCGTCGGGCATGTCGCCCTTCGCCATATGATCGAGCATCACCGGCAGGACATTGGCGAGAAGGCGAAGTTTCTTGATCTGCCGGATCGGCAGCGCGAGGGCGACGGCGATCGCCTCCTCGGTCCAGCCGAGCGCTACAAGCCGCTCGATGGCCCGCCACTGATCGACGGGATTAAGATTTTCGCGGGCGATGTTCTCGACCATCGACCGCATGGCGCCACCGTCATCAGTGGGCTCACCGACAAGAACGGCAATTTCCTCCAGACCCGCCGCTATGGCCTGCTTGACGCGGCGATGCCCGGAATGGATGACAAAACCGTTGCCGCCATCAGCCTGCGGCGCGACAACCGGCGGCTGCACGATGCCGACGGCCTTAATGGTGGCCAAGAGCAGCGCGTCGGATTGCGGGCTGGATTTGCTCCGCCGGGCCCTGTCGGGGTTTTCCACGAGCGAGCGTGGATCGATCAGCTTGATTTCCATGAGGATGCTCCTTTTTGGTGCCGGCACCGCGCCGGCCTTTTCCCGTCTTCTTTCCGAAGACACCCCCCGACCCGCGGAGCGGGCGGGCCGGAGCAATTGCGGGCGAGCATCCCTGTCCGGCTGGCCAAGCAGGGCTTACAGCCCTGCGCGGGACGACGGGCCGGGATCGCGCAGGCGGCGATTGAGCATCAGCGTCAGCGGCCCGCCAGGTCTGCGAGCGGAATTTCCCTCCTCATTTTTTTCTTCTCCAAACTTCATCAAACGTCCGCGCTCCGGCGGCGGAGCGATCACTGAAAGCCTGACTTGCCGACGAGTGGCTTCCGCAGCGTGGAGGATCGCCGATGGGCTGCGTGCGACCCACAAGGAGGCCGCTCATGCTGCGGGGCGCGTAGAAATAATGCTGTCCAACAGGGAGGAACGCACCCGGGCACCGGGAGACGCGGCTGCAAAAATGACCGAGGTGGTCATTAAGGTCGAGCGAGCCGAGTTCGGCGGATCTTGAAAGGGCATCGCGGGAATGCCGGCTCGCGACCCCATTTCCCCCATTAGCACATCGCTATGACAATGGCCGCTTCTGGCTCAAAGCGGACGCAGGTCCTACCGCCAGTCAGTTCGGCAAGGCTAAGCACTTTGACGATCCTCACCGATGGTTGGTCGATAGGCTGTTGTTGTCCGTGCTCCAGGTGGCCCCCTCTACTCCCGAAAGAGAGCCTCTAAGCGCTCAGAAATCCAATCAAAATACTCCTGGGGTGTCTCGAATGTAGGGCCTTCCGTCGACGGATCCAGGACGGCCTTGAAGAGGTATGCCGCGTTCTCCAATCCCGGGCTCAGCTCGTCGTCCATCTCGAAAATCGCCGCAGCCTCACGGAAGCGTAAAAAGGCTTGCGGATGCGTGGATCCGGTTCGGACGGTGTCTTCGTGCAAGAACAACCACGTAAGCGCTAAACAGATCATGAGGACGCGGAACTCGCGCATCTCACTTACAGCATCTTTCAATACCCACCTCGTGGCGAAGTCATCTGCCAAATATTCCTGTTGAACCCGCTGATTGTGTGGAACATGGACCTCGTCGGCATTGTGGATGTGGGCGATCTCGTGAAGGATTATCCACGATAGCGCTCCGAAGAAAATGTTATTGACGCGACCTTCTGGAGTATCAAACCCGACGTCCAAGCTGGGCTGCGGTAGCGTATCGGGCCAATCGGTATCAGCGCGGAACAAGGACCGCGCGTATGCAACGTACTCGCCTAGCCGAAGCGCCTTCCAATAATCCCCAATATCGATTTGTTCCTCACCAGCCCCTGACGAGCGCTGACGATGCGAGGTGATATCGATCGTGTGAAAGGCCGCGTGCGCTAGACACCAAAGGCTGGCTAGCCCAGCGTAGGAGGCAAAGATCGTTTTGTCCTCAGGGATGGCGTAGAAATTGGCCTCAGTTTCGCTCGGTCGAAGTGTCCACTCGTCGCCCCTAAATATCTCCCGAGTTAGTTCGTCCGCACGTTCCGGGGCAATCCTGAAGGGAGCGGCCGCGACCAAATCAAAAAACGGCTGTGCGATCTCTTTCGTCGTGGTCATAGAGCTAGACGTCCCGTAGCTGGTAACGATACTTATGGCAGAATCCGAAGTGATTATACACGCAAGTCCAGCGCACTTCCGAGGTCGACTACCCTTTAACGGTGGCCTTTGCTCAACGCCCGAAGCGTTGCGATCGTCAGTCCTGATGTACGGCGACTGCTTCTAGCGCCTGCCCGCCATTAGTGGCCGAAGCTGTGGCGGAACTCCTAAGTTTCGCGGCAAAAACGCCGGCACTGATTTTGCAGGGGAGTTTCTGTCGCGAAAATCGTGTGCGCAAGTCCGACTTGCGCGACTGACTTTGTCGACGCGTCGAGCAGGTTTCAGGATTTATGCGACAAGGATCAGGCTCCGCGATCACGCTCGTCCTGGGCCTTGCGCACCCAGCGCCAGAATGGATCATCGGACGCTTCGGCAAAAGCGTCAGGTATCTCGCCCAGCAGGTCCAAGGCCGTTTCAGGAATCGTGATGCCGTAGCGCTCGACCAGCCAAGCCCGATAGATTGCGTTAAGGCCGCCCTCGCCCGGTGGCTGGTCCGGTGCGTATAGGCAATCCCCGCTGATCTCCTTGTAGCCAATGGCCAGAAGCCGCAGGAAGTCGAGCGGCGTCTGACCGAGCAGGCAGGCCAGCCCTTCGGAACCAAGATGCGCGATCTGCGTGCGCCCTTCATCATCCAGCCAGAAACCGACATGGGAGCCGTCGCCACCCGTCCGCGCGAAGAGAACCAACCGATCTTCTATGTTCGGAACAGTTTCGCCAAACCAAGCCTGTCCATGCTCGCGTGCCTGTTCGGGCGTTGCGACACGGAAAAGGATCGCTGTCACCAGGCCCGATTGCAGCTCGTCTTCCGTGCCAAGCAAACCGAGCCTATCGCCCGGATAGGCTCCGCTCGCCATAAAATAACCGTTGGCCTCCATCCAGTCGAACAGGTCGCGGAACTCTTGGGGCAACGGCATAGTCGCCGGCAGCCGGTCCGCCATCTCGTGAGCATATCCCATGCGGCGTCCTTTGCGTAGTTCAGGAATTTCGCGACGCTATGCAGCGACCTGCTTGTCGAACATCGAGCGGAATTGGCGCAAGCCGGGCGGTGTGAATGTGACGATGCGCGTCGGTTCATCCAGGCGCGCCCAACCAAGCTCGACAAATCGTGCGAGCATCGCCCGTCCGAGACTGCCCGCCAGATGCGAGCGGCGTTCGCTCCAGTCGAGACATTCCCGGCATAGCTCGGCGCGGCCGGCGGCGAGCTTATCCACGTCGATGCCCAATCCGGCGGCAAAGTCCCGGCCCGGCTCGGTCAGCCGCAAATGGCCATCGCCCAGCTCAAGATAGTTTCGCGCCAACAGGCTGTCGAACATCTGGACACCCATGTTGCCGGCCAGATGGTTGTAGCAGATGCGGGCTTGTCGCAGCGCCTTGTCTTTCGGGCCTGTGCGGCTGCGGAGTTGCCCGGCATCGGCGGCGAGGCCCATCAGCGCCTCCAGCACACCAGCCACATCGGTCGAGGCGAGCGCGAAATATTTGTGCCGCCCTTGCTTGCGCGCCCGCAAGAGACCGCCCTCGTGCAGCCGGGCAAGATGCGAACTCGCCGTCTGCGCCGTGATCCCGGCTTCGGCGGCCAGTTCCGTCGCGGTGAGCGCCTTGCCGCTCATCAACGCGACCAGCATGTTCGCGCGACCAGGATCACCGATCAGGGCGGCAATGCGGGCGATGTCAGGGCCTTCCTTCATAGTTCGATCATAACCGAAGCATGTGCGGCGCGCCACCCTCTATGGCTGGTCCAAAGCAATCGGAGAAAGCTACCATGCTGACTTGCATCATTCGCTATCACATCGACCCGACCAAGAAGGAACAGTTCGCCCAATATGCCCGCAACTGGGGGCAAGCGATCCCGCGTTGTGGGGCGGACCTGATCGGCTATTTTGCGCCGCATGAAGGGTCGACCACGCTGGCCTACGGCATCTATAACATCGCCAGCCTTTCCGACTACGAAGCCTATCGCGCACGGCTGGCCGCCGATCCACTCGGCCGCGAGAACTACGAGTTCGCGATGCGTGAGGGTTTCCTGCTGCGCGAGGATCGAACCTTCCTCAAGCTGGCCTCCGCACCTCACGGGAGCAAGCCATGATTGCGGTCATTTTCGAGGTCGAACCGGCCGAAGGACAGGAAACCCTCTATCTCGATACCGCCGCCGAGTTGCGGCCGCTACTGGATGGGATCGAAGGGTTCATCTCGGTCGAGCGGTTCAAAAGCCTCACCAATCCGAGCAAGGTTCTCTCGCTGTCCTTCTTCGAGAGCGAGGACGCCGTGGCCCGCTGGCGCAACACGGCCGAACATAGGCGCGCGCAGGCGATGGGGCGCGGCGGCGTTTTCGCCGGATACCGCCTACGCATCGCGCACGTCATGCGCGATTATGGCTTGTCCGATCGCAATCAAGCTCCCTCGGACAGCCGTGCCGCACAAGAACCATGAAGATATCGGGGGACCCGCTCGGAGCGCCAGCGATCTTGCCGCTAACATCCCGAAGCCCGCGACACGTTTGTCAGGCGGCAACTGATGCAACTTCACCAATGTGCTCAACATCCTCCGCCAGCGCCGTTTCCACATCGGCCAATTGCCTTCTCTTTTCGGACAATTCGTCCGAGAAGGAGAATTCCCCGCCCTGCCGCGAGCGATAGGAAGAGAGGCGATTCCGGGCATCGGCGAGACGTCGGCGATAGCGCTCCTGCTCGTCGTCAAAGCCAGACACTGCATGCTCGAGACGAGAGGCCGCACCGAGCGGCGTGGTGGTTACGGGCATTTCGATCTCATAGTCAGCGCCGGTGCGCATCAGCATGGTGGTATAGCGGTATCCGTCTTTGCCGAACCGCTCCCCACAATATTCGAGATCGAAGCCGCCGAGCGACGCAACTACGACATCACCATCCTGCTGAAGTTGGACGAGGGTGAGGATTTCCTTCATCAGCGCGCGACCAGCGAGCTTGCGATCGACGAAGACTTCATCACCTACGTCCATGCGGAAGGCCGGGCCGGCGGTCGGCACCAGCCTGTCGATGTCCTGCCCGATCTCGCTGATGCGACGCGTGGCGTATTCGATATCCCGCTCTGCATCGCGGATCTGCCGGCGAATGGCGAATTGATCGTCCTGATGTGCCGCGCGGAGTCGTTCAAGCCGGGCGATATCGGCTTCGAGCCCAGCCTTCTGCATCAGCCGCGGATCGCCTGAGGCAATCGCCTTGGCCATGGCGAACTGGTTCGCCTGCCCCTCGCCCATATCCTCCAGCCGACGGATCGAGGTGTCGCCTGAAAGGGCGGCCGCGATGAACCGGGCCTTGCGCTCATTGTTCTGCCACATCTGCGCGTCCATCGAGCCTTCCGTGGCGTAGGCGAAGATGTCGACGACATCGTGTTGATTGCCCTGCCGCTGAATGCGGCCCTCGCGCTGCTCGATCTGCGACGGCAGCCAGGGAACGTCGAGGTGATGCAGGGCTTTCAGGCGGAGCTGGGCGTTGACGCCCGTGCCCATTGTTTCCGACGACCCGATCAGGAAGCGGACCTTGCCGGCGCGCACGTCGCCGAACAGCCGCTGCTTGGCCTCGGATTTCTTGTAGTCCTGCATGAAGGCGATTTCCGACGGCGGCACGCCAAGGCGAATGAGCTCGTCACGGATCCAGCGATAGGCTGAGAAACCGCGCGTCTTTTCCACCGAGATCGTTCCGAGATCGGAAAAGATCATCTGGGCCGCGCCGGTCAGCTCGAAGGGCTTGCCGTCGGGCCGGACGTAGTCGTGGTCTGCCGTTTCCCGCCAGATGCGGAAGGCGTTGCCGACAAGGTCGTTGAGTTTGTTGTCCGGCTCATTGTCGTTGTCGGCGTCGACCAGGCGTAGGTCGATCGCGGCGTGGCGGCCATCTGTGATGACGGAGAGCAGGATGTCGTCGCCTGGCTGCGGAGGACCCTCGCGCGCCTCAATCGCCTTGATCCGGGCATCGAGCACCATCTGATAGCGTTTGAACGCCGCCGAGGGCTTTGAGGTCCTGATTTGGCGCGCGCCCGTCGAAAGCGCTGGAATCTTGACGTAGGCCCGCAAATCCTCGGGCATCACCACGTCCGCGAAGGTGCGGAACATGGCGATAAGCTCGGGAACATTGACGAAGGTCGCGAACCGGGTCACCGGCTTGTATTTGCCGTTCGGCTGCAATTCGAGCTCGGTGGTGACGTCGCCGAAGGTCGACGCCCAGGCATCGAACTCGTGCAGCCCGCGCTGATGCAGCGCAGCGAGGCCGAGATAACGCTGCACCGAGAACATCTCGCCCAGCGTGTTGGTGATCGGCGTGCCGGAGGCCAGTATCAGCGCCCGGCCGGGGTTCTTCGCCTCAACGAAACGCGACTTCACATAAAGATCCCAGGCGCGCTGCGAACCGTTTGGATCGATCCCTTTCAGGGTCGACATGTTGGTGGCGAAGGAGAGTTTCCGGAACTCCTGCGCCTCGTCGACGATGATCTGGTCGATGCCGATCTCGGATATGCTGAGAAGATCGTCCTTTCTGGTGGCGAGGTTTTCCAGGCGCTCCTTGAGGCCTTCCTTCAGCCGCTCGAGCCGCTTGCGCGAGACCCGATCATCGCTTTCGACCTTGGTGAGCAGGACCTCGTAGAGCTCCAGCTCATCCTGGATCATCTGTTGTTCGAACGCGGACGGGATGCCGATGAAGCGGAATGCCGAGTGCGTGATGATGATGGCGTCCCAGGCCGCGGTCGCGGCCCGCGACAGGAACCGATGCCGCTTTTCCTTCGAAAAATTGGTCTCGTCAGCGACGAGGATGCGGGCGGTCGGATAGAGCGCCAGAAACTCGCGTGCGGCCTGCGCCAGACAATGTCCGGGGACGACCAGCATCGCCTTGGCGATCAGGCCAAGGCGCTTTTGCTCCATGACCGCAGCCGCCATGGTCATCGTCTTGCCCGCGCCGACGGCATGGGCAAGATAGGTCGAGCCGGCCGAGATGATGCGCCAGATGCCGCGTTTCTGGTGTCCATAAAGAGAAAAGGCGCCCGAGGCGCCTGGAAGCTGGAGATGATCCCCGTTGAATTTTCGCGGGGCGATGTTGTTGAAACGGTCATTATAGACCCGCGCCAGCCGGTCGGTGCGGTCAGGATCGGACCAGATCCAGGACTGGAATGCTGTCTTGATCTTTGTGAGCTTCTCCTTGGCCGCCTCGGTGTCGACGACATTGAGCACCCGCTTTTCGCTATCGCCCTCCTTCGCAATGTCGAAGATCTGCGGCACGCGGCTGTTGAGAGCGTCGGCGATCAGCTCGCCAGCGTGGCGGCGATCGGTGCCCCATTCGGATGTGCCGGCGGCCAACCACCCGAGCTGGCGCGCCTGCACCGTCCACGATGCCAGTTCGGGCATGTGGTGGATCTTGATGTCGGCGTTCATCGTTTCCTTGACGAAGAGGACGACATCGGCGGCCGGAATCCACGGTGCGCCCAGACGGGCGGTGATATCCGACGGTCCAAGATCGGCAGGTTGCACTTCGACCAGGGCGCGAACATTGCGCTCGAACGCCGGATCGAGCGCGGCGGCGGCCTCTGCCGCCTTGAGCTTGTCGCGGACCTGACCTGAGAGATAGGCGTCGTCGGTCTGCCAGGCGCCGGACTCCGGATCGCGAAAGACGGCGTCGCCCAACGCGGCAATCACGACCTCGGGGTCACTGTGCAGCAGCTCGGCGATGTGATCGATGTCCACATAGCCCCGCTCGTTCAGCACCACGGCAAGGGCATCGGCTGGCGAGGCGATGACGGGTACGGAAGGCGGCGCAATGACCCGTTCGGAAAAGATCGGGCCGGGACGCGCGGTATTGGTCTCAAGATCATAGTCCTCGATCGAAGCCACTAACCAGCAATCGGGATCGTCGAGGAAGGGTTGCAGGTTCGGCCGCCGATGCGTCTCACGGACCTCGCCGGTCTCTGCGTCCTCGGAAACCGAGACCGTGGTGAAATTGATCGGGCCGAACTCTCGGACAAAATTCGACCAGGCGATGCGCAGCTTCACCTGCGCTGGCTTCCAGGGCTTGTCGAACTCCTGGGCCTTCAAAACCTCCCGCACGGCATCACGGATCGGGATCAGCTTGCTGATGATGCGTGAATGCTTTTCCGGCACGCCCTCGGTCGACCTGCCTTTGCGAATGGTGATCGCGACAGGAATGCCATCGATCATCTGTTTGAGCTTGGCATTGTCGCTGACGAAAAAGCTGCCCTCGCGCACGCCGTCGCTTCCCGACCGGGCGACCAGCGAAACTGCGCTGTCGTCAGATTCGAGATCGACCAGCTCGGGATCGCCGTCATAGATCGCTTCCGGAAGAAAGGAGATTGCATCTGCGAGCGCCTGTTCGAGATCGATGCCAGGATGCGGCTTGCAGGTATAGGTTTCGCCAAATGGCCCGGACGCCATGGCGTGATCGCCAAGGACAAAATCGGGGTGGCGGGCGAACCAGCGATTGACGCGGATCGTCGCCTCATCGACCGTCGCCGGCCTGATCTCCTCGGTGTCGAGCCAATATTGGTCGCCCTCGGGCTCACCGATCTTGCGCTTGCGGAAAAACAGCACATCGACCACGACGTCCGTGCCGGCATCGGCGCGAAAGCTGCCTTCGGGCAACCGGATGGCGGCGAGGAGGTCGGCCGATTTCGCGATGTACTCCCGCGCCGAGCAATCCGCCTTGTCCATCGTTCCCGAGCTGGTGACGAAGGCCGCAAGCCCGCCGGGCTTCAGCAGATCGATGGAGCGGGCGATAAAGTAGTCGTGGAGACGCAGTCCCATCGCGCGATAGGCGCGATCCGACCGGACAGTGCGATCGGAAAATGGCGGGTTCCCGATAGCCAAATCGAAACTGGCAGGAAGGTCGGCGCGGGCAAAGTCGGCGGTGACGATATGCGCACCTGGTTGCAGCAGCCGGGCAATGCGAGCGGTGACGGGATCGATCTCGATGCCCGTGACGTGGGTAACGTCTCGCAGCGCTTCAGGCATCGTGGCCGGGAACAGGCCCGTTCCGATGCCGGGCTCGAGCACCCTGCCCCCACTCCAGCCGAGCCGTTGCAGTCCGGACCAGATCGCACGAACGATAAACTCCGGTGTGAAATGCGCATATTGGGTACAACGCGCCAGCGACGCATACTCGCCCGATGAAACTGTGCCCTCAAGGTCGCTGCCGATTTCATCCCAACCCGGCCGAAAACTGTCATCGCCGGGACGGCGAAACACGGCATTGGCGAGCTCGGATGCACCGAACCCGGTAAAGCGGATCAGCTGCGCCTGTTCGTCCGCCGTCGCGGCGCGATCGGCCACCTCGATTTCGGAAGCGAGACGGATGGCGGCGAGGTTGTCGAGCGCTCGCTGCTTCCAGCCGCGCGCGAGATTGCGGCTTCCGGAAAGATAGAAGTTGGCGCGTTCCGCCGATGACGACGTGCGCGCCGAGACACCAGACGGTGCAGGCATCGCCGGAGCAGGCTCGCTCAGTGGCGGATCGTCATCGAAATCGTTGGCGGCGAGATCTGCGCCAAACCCTGCAATGCCAAGGCCGAGCCCGGACGATTGGGACGTGATGGCTGAAGACGAGATCGTGAACAGGTCGTCATGCGACATTGGTATTTCTCCTGCGATGATGGCATGCGCGATCCCCCGGCCGCTGATGACGGCCAGGCGATCGGCGTTGCGATTGTTGAAAACGTCAGCGAGAAATCAGCGAGAGCGCGATTTCGGCCTCGGTGAGCTGCACATTGAGGTGCGTGGCGCCCACATTGCGGTCAAAAAGCGGGGTCAGCCGCTTGGCGTCGATGAACTCGATGCCGTCATCGGCGCCGAAATGGCGGCGCTTGTAATCCCACCAGTCGATGTCGCCCTTGGGGTGGCACTGCTCGGCGAAAACGACGAGCGGCTTCTGTCCGTCGACGAGTCTGCCATTGGACATGATGTAGACGCCTTCGTCTCCGACCAGCCACAGGCCGGGCAGTTCACCCTCGCCCGGACGCGTGCCGTAATAGGGATTGCGAAAACCGCCATTGGCGGCGGCGTCTTCGATACCCCGAGCGATGACCTTGCGGACCGCGAGAATCGGAAAGGTGAACATGGCCGCGTTCCCCTTCATGCCGCCTGCCGCTCGGGCAGATGACGCAGATGCACGGGAAGCTTGGCCTGGATCTCCTCCTCGGTGAGTTCGCTCAACAGCTTCAGCGTCGTGCCGCCGCGCCGACCATAGACCAGCACGGTGCGCTGTCCGCGAAACTCCGGCAGCCAGCGTTCACCGGCATAGCCGCGATATTCGTCGTAGGTGGCGCTCCAGATATGCTCGAGCCGCTCCTCATGCGTCATCGCCCTGACCGGCCAGGACTCGCGCTCGACGATGGCGTCGCGCATCTCGACCGGGGAGCGGGCTCGCGTCAGGTCGCAATAGCCATGGAAATAGCGGACCTTTCCATCGATCCTGAGGTGGTAGAAAATGCTAGTGACGCGGTCGGTGAGGAATTCGCGCATGGCGAACATCTCCCCGCGCATCCAGAGCGGCGGCAGGATGTTCAGCATGTAATCATGCTCTGCCCGCGCGATCTCGAAATATTCGCCGGCGTAAAGGTGATCGCTGTCACCCTCAACGCGGTTCGGCCGCTGGGCATGACGGTCGAACAGACGAAACATCTGCCGACGGTCTGCGACGCCGAAATAGATCTTTCTGGGGGAGGTTTGATGGGTCATGGGGAGGCTCCTGGCCTTTTTCGGGCCGAAGTGCGCTGATCCCTCGTGGATCACCATCATCATCAGCCCTTCCGGACCCTTCCCCCGCGGCCGCCTCTCCGTCCGGCCGGGTCAAGGGCCGGCTTTGGCCGGGCGAAGCTTCACCCTTGATGCGGCCGGCGGGCATGCGGCAGGCCTTATCCTTCTTCCCTCTCCTTTGTTTCTCGCTCCTTGTTGCGGACACGGAGAGCATCGTTCCAGTCGTCATGCGGAGGCAGGAGACGCGACCAGGCAGAGCCTGTCTGTTCAGCGATCTCGCGGAGCCGTTCGGCAAAAACCTCGCCCTGCGCATTGGCGTCGGTGGCCGCGACAAGTTCGGCGCCGGGACGCTCGGCCAGCAGGCTCAGAGCTTCGGACGTCGCGGGAGACCAGCCGCCCCCGGCGCTGAGATAGAGCGTTCCGGCGCCCATCTCCTCGATCGCCGCCAGGCTCATGGCGTCGATCGCGGCCTCCGTCACACACAGGCGCAGAGCGTCCGGCCGCCCAAGGCGAAACAGCACCTTGGCGCCCCCGGATGCGAAGCCTCGCCAGTCCGGACCGCGCTCTTCCCATCCCGTTATGGCGCCGTCTTTATCGGTATGGGCGGCCCACATGGTCGCATGGGGACCCTCGCGCAGCAGATTGGTGGAAATCGCAATGCGCACGATCCGTTCGCTAAGGCCGCGCTCGTCTGTCAGATAGCGCCAGGTTGCCGATCCCTTCCAGGGCTTGCGCCGTGTGCGCCATCGCTCGGAAACGGAGAGATCCGGCTTTCGATCGCGCGACTCCCGCACCCAGACGGGTGAGGTCGGAACGAACCCAACGAGGCCTGCAACTTCGTACATGGCCTCAACGAAGCGTACGCCTTGCAAATGTTCGACGAGGTTAAAGACGTCGCCTTTGCCTTCGCCGAGGGGGTCGAACCAGCCCTTGCCGTCATGGATGACGATGATGATCTCGGAATCCCGGCGATATTTCATCGCCTTTCGTGTACTTTCCTTGAGGTCGAGTGCAAACCCTGCCTCTTCCAGCACCGCGCTGCAGAGCACCTTCCCTCTCAACTCTTCCAGATCTGCTTTTTCCATTCTTCGCGCCTGCACGTCCCATGCTCCTCTTACCCGATTCCCGCTCCCGATCCTTTCGGGGCAGATACCGGAGGCCGCGAAGAGCAAGGCGGGCAAGGGCGCGGCGGGCAACCCGGCAGATTTGCCGGGTCGGCATCGACGTGACCGCTGCGGCGAAGCTTCCCTTGCCGGCCGCGGCGCGCAAGCGGCACGGTGCATCGGCGTCAGGATCTTCGCCGTTCTTCCTCCGCAACGATCCTGCGCAGCATGCCCAAATCCATTTCCACGCGAGGCGAAAGGCGGGCGATCTCGGCCGCGACCTTGGCCCAGTGGTAGAACTCCGCTCTGTCACCGCGCACACGATAACGCGTCGCCCGGCGTTGCGCCTCATAATAGGCGTTGGTTTCCTCCGTCGTCAGAAGCCGAAGCGCATCCTCCTTCCAGCGGTGCCGAAGTGCGCGACGACGATCGATCCAGCTTGTGATTACCGCGAGCATGGGTCGTCTATCCTTTCTGGCGTCACGGATGGAAGCCGGCATGGCGAAGATCGCCAAGGCGTCGACTCAGCCAACAGCCGGGTCCGCAAGGCAACGCATATTCCCCCATTGTAATACGACGCTGCAATCCATTAAGTGGCTACGCAAGAATAGTATCGACGAAAAGAGGTATTAAGCGTGAACGAAACCCTGATCGATAGATCTGACAGGCTCATCGAACTGACCGCAGATGTCGTTTCGGCCTATGTGTCGAACAACCCTGTACCCGTCGCAGAACTGCCCGGCTTGATCTCCAGGGTGTATTCGAGCCTGCTGCAGCAGGCTAATGCGCCTGCGGAAGTCGTATCAGAATCCCAAAAGCCCGCAGTCGCAATCAAAAAGTCGGTGACACCGGACTACATTGTCTGTCTCGAAGACGGAAAACAGTTCAAATCCCTGACGCGCCACTTGTCGACCCATCATGGCCTCACACCGGACGACTATCGTGCGAAATGGAGTCTGCCAGCAGACTATCCGCTGGTCGCGCCAGATTACGCCGCAGCGCGTTCCGCACTGGCAAAATCGATGGGATTAGGACGCAAGCCAAGGCCCGTCGAAGAACCGCCAGCGGCTCCTGCCAGGCGCAAGAGACTCGGCCTCAAATTCTCATAGGGCCTCCTTCGACCGTTCACCAGGTTGCATCGGAACACCGCGCCGCCCCATTTGCGCGATTCAATAGATGCCGTCAGATGCCGTCCGGCATGCACCGGCGCTCTCCGTTGTGAACGGCGATCAGCTGCAACCGCAGTTCGAAGAACAGATCGCCGATAGCACTACCATGACGCCGATGGCGAATGTCAGATTTTGCGGATGATCGCTGCCGTGCGGCGGGAAAGTCGAGCGCATCGGAGTCTTCACCTCATCTCCGGGCAAAGAATTGTCATCTTGCCCTCTCGCGGTTCGGTGCGGGAGGGCAAGCAGCAACACCATTCATGGCTTGTCTCCGCAAGCCACTGCTTGCGCAACGGCGTTATTCGCTGGTCTTGCCGTCGAAATGTTCATGAGCGGCGTCGGCTTCAGCCTTGGTTGGTTGAACGACACCGTCGACATGCTCGGGCGGGCTGTAGATCGTATAAAGCTTCAGCGGCTCATTGCCGGTATTCTTGACATTATGCCGCGCCCCAGCGGGTACGATCATGGCCATATCGGCCCCGATCCTGCTCACGTTGCCGTCGATCAGGATTTCTCCTTCGCCATCCTCGACGCGGAAGAACTGGTCGCCGTCGTCGTGAACCTCTTCGCCGATCTCCTCGCCGGGCTGAAGCGCCATCAGGACGAGCTGCATATTCTTTGCCGTATAAACAACACGGCGAAAATCCGTGTTTCCTTCGGTCAGTTCCTCGATGTCATCAACAAATCCACGCATGATATGCTCCATCTCTGTAGTTCTTTGCACAAATGCTGACCCGTTTCGTTGATCTCACTCAACTCCGCCCATGAGATCTTCGCATATGGTCATGTCGCCGATACGACTTCGGAATCGGTATCTTCAATCTGTCTCCCCGGCAGCGGCACGTCCACATCAAAGCATGCGCCAGGAAGTCGAGAATTGTTGACCTGTGCATCCACGCACGAGAATTCCTCTATTTTAGGCGACGATTCCACTCCCAATGTGGTCTCCCGCTGGACCAGACCCAAGGCAGCGGCCTGTGCATTCATGCAAGCCTGGCTTGCCGGGTTCGCCAATCGCAATGCGGGATCAAACCCTTAGATCAATGAGGCAGGGGACACTCTCCCCCATTATCGAAAGGAGCCCGATCATGACCCAGAAAACCATCCTGCGCAGCGATGAGCTTTCCTGCCCCTCCTGCGTGCCGAAGATCGAAAAGGCGCTCAACGCCCTTCCGGGCGTCGCAAAGGCCGAGGTGCGCTTCAACACCGGCAAGATCGAGGTCGAGCACGACCCCGCGCAATCGAGTATCGAGGCGCTGGTCGAGGCGGTGCGCGGAACCGGCTACGAGGCGCAACCTGCCGCCTTCTGATCGGGACTCCGCTTGTTTCGCCGCGCCGCGAGTCGGCGCGGCAGCCGTTCGCAGACATCAAGATGAAGGAGAATGAGATGACCAGTCTCGTCACCAGTATCAGAAGCGCCATCGTACACCCGGCCCGGCGGCGCTTCTGGCTGACGCTCGGCAGCGGCACGTTGATCGCCGCCGGCTTTTTAGCGCGTTACGGCTTTGGCATGGTCGAGGCATGGACGGTGCTGATGGTCGCGGCGGCTTTCCTTGCCGGCACCGACATTGCCATCCGCGCCTGGCGCTCGCTGCTGGTCAGGCATTTCAGCATCGAGCTGCTTGTCACCGTCGCAGCGGTCGGCGCTCTCTTTATTGGCGAGGTCTGGGAATCGGCGGCCGTCACCTTCCTGTTCATGTTTGGCGGCTGGCTTGAGGCGCGCACCATGGGCCAGACCCGTGGCGCGCTGAAGGCGTTGCTTGACGCCGCACCTGCCACGGCAACCGTGCTGCGCGACGACAATCCCGTCGAAGTGGCAGCGCATATGGTCCAGATCGGCGAGATCGTGCTGGTCAGGGCCGGCCAGCGCATTCCCGTGGATGGCGAGGTGACCGAAGGCACCGCCGCGGTCAGCGAAGCAGCCATCACCGGCGAACCGATGCCGGCCGAAAAGGCGCAAGGCAGCCATGTCCATGCAGGAACGATCGCCGAAAACGGGTTGCTGCGCATCCGCGCCACCGGCGTTGGCGCCGACACAACCCTTGCCCGCATCATTCAGCGCGTCGAGGAAGCGCAGGAGGAAAAAGCCCCGAGCCAGCGCATGATCGAGCACTTCGCGCAATGGTATACACCATCGATCATCGGCCTGGCGATCGTCGCCTTTGCGGTGACGCAGGATATCCGCCTGGCACTGACGTTGTTGGTCGTCGGCTGCCCCGGCGCTTTGGTGATCTCGACGCCGGTCTCGATCGTTGCCGGCATCGGCCGGGCAGCACGCAGCGGCATCCTGATCAAGGGTGGCCAGCATCTGGAAAGCGCCAGCCGGATCGATACGCTGGCGCTCGACAAGACCGGCACGCTGACGGAAGGTAAACCGCAGCTTGCCTCTATCGTTGCGCTGGGCGGCATTGCTGAGGCCGAGTTGCTGCATCTGGCAGCGACCGCTGAGACCGGATCGACCCATCCGCTTGGCCGTCCCATCGTCGAGGCTGGCCGCAGGCAGGGCCCGCTTTCCACGCCCGAGGCGCTGGAGGAACATGCCGGCATGGGCCTCACCGCCCGCATCGACGGCCGGACCGTTGCCGCTGGCAACCGCCGCTTGATGGATACGCTCGGCATCCCGCTGGGCCAGGAGGGCGAAGCCGCACTGGAGCGTCTGCTCTCCAACGGCCAGACGCCGATCCTCGTGGCGCGCGACGGGCAGCTGATCGGGCTCTTGGGCATGTCCGACATGGCCCGCGAAGGCGCGGCGCAAGCCATCGCCCGGCTGCGCGAGATCGGCATAGGCCGCGTGGTCATGCTGACCGGCGACCAGCATGGCGCGGCCGAGGCCATCGCCCGCGA
Source organism: Aquamicrobium sp. NLF2-7 (assembly GCF_022359935.1). Taxonomy (NCBI): domain Bacteria; kingdom Pseudomonadati; phylum Pseudomonadota; class Alphaproteobacteria; order Hyphomicrobiales; family Phyllobacteriaceae; genus Aquamicrobium; species Aquamicrobium sp. NLF2-7. The sequence goes on from NZ_JAKSED010000006.1 coordinate 85,425, forward strand.
GGTCGGCATTGACGAGGTCCATGCCGGGCTGATGCCCGAGGACAAGCTGGAACTGATCCGCAAGATGAAGGCGGACGGCGCGCATGTCGCCATGGTCGGCGACGGCATCAACGATGCCCCTGCCCTTGCCGCCGCCGACACCTCGATCGCCATGGGCGCAGCCGGCAGCGACGTCGCCATCGAGACCGCCGACATCGCGCTGCTGAAGGACGATCTCGGCAAGATCCCTGAAGCGATGGCGATCTCGCGCGCCACGCTGGGCAATATGCGCCAGAACCTCGTCATCGCGCTGGTGACGGTGGCGGGATTGCTGGCGGGCGTGTTCTCAGGCAACGTCCACATGGCCGGCGGCATGCTGGTCCACCAGCTTTCGGTGCTGATCGTCATCGCCAACGGCATGCGCCTGCTGCGCGTACCGAAGGCCACCGCGCCCGGCGGGAGGACCGCAAAAGCCGCCGCCCTTCCCGCGACCGAGGCCGCGCGCGGCTGAAGCCTCATCGCAGACCCCGCTCCGATGCGGGGTCTGTTGTTCTTGCCGCGCCAGCCCCGTCTCATCGCTGGCAACTGCCGGAAAGGATCGACATGGATACCAGCACCGCCCCGTGGAACGACGTTCTCGACTTCTGGTTTCCCGAAGGTCGCTCCTCACAGATAGAGGCTGAAACGCATCGGGATCACTGGTCGTGGCGGCTGCACGGCGGAGCAGATGACGCGATCGTCGCGCGCTTCGCCGACCTCACAAGCCGCGCAGCCTCAGGCGATCTCGACGGCTGGGCCAGCGATCCCGAAGGCAGGCTGGCGCTCATCATCATGCTTGACCAGTTCTCGCGCTCGCTGTGGCGCGGAACGCCGCGCGCTTTCGCGCAGGACCCAGCCGCGCTGTCGCTGGCGAAGGAGGGGTTCTCGAACGGCCATTACTCATCGCTGCACGTGCCATGGTCCAAAATCGTCTACAGCCAGCCGCTTGGCCATTGCGAAGGCCCGGATCACCTCGCGCGCATCGACCTGCTCATCAGGCTTCGCGAAGAGATCGCCGCGGAAGCGCCTGCTTCCCTTCAGCCGATCTACCAGTCACTGGTGAAACAGGCCGGTGACGTGCGCAAGGTCATCGCCGCTTTCGGCCGTCACCCGCACCGCAACCGGGTCCTCGGCCGAGCATCGACGCAGGCGGAAGAAGCTTACATCGTTGAAGGGGATTTCCCGCACGAGAAAGCGTTTCAAGCATGACGTCCGACGGGCCTGGTCACAGGGGATGCTTTCGCCGGCGGTTCACGTAAACTACGTTTGTTACGTGTTCATGTTCTCTGGAAGGAAACATCATGGCTGACACCTGGCTTCCCTCGCTCAAGACAGCGACCCCGCAGGAGGGGTTCGATCTTGCCACCAAAATGGCCCGGGTCGGCGTCAAGATCACCCAGCCTTCCGCCGAGATCCGCGACAAGCTGCGCGCGGCCTACGATCAGGACACGACCCAACTGATCGCTTCCTCGCAGGTGATAGCCATCCATTTCCAGACGGTCGCGGCGGCCAACGATTACTGGCGCGACTAGAGCAGCCGCGCCGGCGTTCCAGTCAAAGTTTCAGCCCCCGCAACCGCAGCGCGTTGGCGATGACGCTGACCGACGACAGCGACATGGCGGCCGCCGCGATGATCGGCGACAGGAGAAGACCGAAAGAAGGGTAAAGCACGCCTGCGGCAACCGGGATGCCGGCGGCATTGTAGATGAAGGCGAAGAACAGGTTCTGGCGGATATTCGCCATCGTCGCCTCGGATAGCCGCCGCGCCTTGACGATCCCCATAAGGTCTCCCTTGAGCAGGGTGACGCCGGCGCTTTCAATCGCAACATCGGTGCCCGATCCCATGGCGATGCCGACATCGGCAGCCGCCAGCGCCGGCGCGTCGTTGACGCCGTCGCCCGCCATCGCCACCACCCGGCCTTCCGCCTTGAGACGGCTCACAACGGCGCTCTTTGCGTCCGGCAGCACGTCGGCCTCGACCTCGTCTATGCCCAACTGGCGGGCGACGGCTTCGGCCGTCGTTTTGTTGTCGCCGGTCAGCATGACAATGCGGATGCCCTCGCCATGCAGCGCGTTCAGCGCCTCCTGCGTCGTCTCCTTGACCGGATCGGCGATAGCGAAGATGCCGCCCGCCTTGCCATCGACGCTGATATAGATCGCGGTGGCGCCGTCATGGCGCAAGGCGTCCGCCTGTTCGGCAAGGGACGAAGCGTCGACGCCGTGCTCCTTGAGGAACGCCGCATTGCCGAGCACGATCACCTTGCCCTCAACGGCACCGAGCGCACCCTTACCAAGCGGAGAATCGAAATCCACTACGGGCGGGATGGCGATGCCCTTCTTCTCCGCCGCCTCCACGATCGCCAATGCCAGCGGATGTTCCGACGCTTTCTCGACGCCAGCGGCCAGCCGCAGGATTTCCGTTTCGTCGAAGCCGCCTGCCGCGACGATTGCCGTCACCGACGGCCTGCCTTCGGTGAGCGTGCCGGTCTTGTCGACCACCAGCGTGTCGATCTTCTCCATATGTTCGAGCGCCTCGGCGTTCTTGATCAGGACGCCGGCGCTGGCGCCCTTGCCGACGCCGACCATGATCGACATCGGCGTCGCCAGCCCGAGCGCGCAGGGACAGGCGATGATCAGCACCGAAACGGCCACGACCAGCCCATAGGCAAAGCGTGGCTCCGGCCCCCAGATACCCCAGACGATAAAAGCCAGAATCGCGATGACGATGACCAGCGGCACGAACCAGCCCGAAACCTGATCGGCCATGCGCTGGATCGGTGCGCGCGAACGCTGCGCATCGGCGACCATCTGGACGATGCGCGATAGCATGGTATCGCGGCCGACCTTTTCGGCGCGGATCACCAGCGCTCCGGTCTGGTTCAGCGTACCGCCGATGACCTGGTCTCCCACAGTGCGGGTGACAGGCATGGATTCGCCGGTGACCATCGCCTCGTCGAGCGAGGAGCGTCCGTCCTCCACCACGCCGTCGACCGGCACGGTCTCGCCGGGCCGCACGCGCAGCCTGTCGCCGAGGACGACATGCTCCACTGGTACGTCTTCTTCCACGCCATCATCGCCGATGCGCCGCGCCGTTTTCGGCGCCAGATCGAGCAGCGCCCTGATCGCGCCCGATGTCTGCTCGCGGGCGCGCAGCTCCAACACCTGGCCAAGCAGCACCAGAACGGTGATGACGGCCGCCGCCTCGAAATAGACCGCGACCGTGCCATCTTCCGTGCGAAAGGCGGCGGGGAAAATGCCGGGCGCAAGGGCGGCGACGATGCTGTAGGCCCAGGCGACGCCGGTGCCCATGGCGATCAGGGTGAACATGTTGAGGCTGCGATTGACCAGCGATGCCAAGGCGCGCTCGAAGAACGGCCATCCGCACCACAAAACCACCGGCGTCGCCAGAACGAGCTGAATCCAGATCGATATCCGCATCGGCACCAGATGGTGCAGGGCCGGGAAAAGATGACCGCCCATTTCGAGCACGAACACCGGGGCGGCGAGGACCAGCCCGATCCAGAAGCGCCGCGTCATGTCGGCGAGTTCGGGGCTGGGTCCGCTGTCGGCCGTCACCACAAGCGGCTCCAGCGCCATGCCGCAGATCGGGCAGCTTCCCGGCCCCTCCTGCCGGATCTCGGGATGCATCGGACAGGTCCAGATCGCGCCCTCGGGCGTGTCCGGAGCGGGTACCGCGTCCCCTGCCAGATACCGGGCCGTGTCCGCCTCGAACTTCGCCTTGCAGGAAGCCGAGCAGAAATAATGGGTATGCCCCTCATGGGTCAGATGATGTTCCGCCGTTTGCGGGTCGACCTCCATGCCGCAGACGGGGTCTTTCACAAGATGCGCATGACCCGAATGGGCGTGGCTATGGGAATGATGCTGATGCTCGTGTCCGTTCATTCTCTAACCCGCCGCCTCACCTGAATCTGAAAACCTTATCTTTTCGCGACATTACCAAACAGCGCGTTCAGGCCCTCGGCCATCGTCGGGTGCGCAAGAACGGCGTCGCGCAGGACGCTGTAGGGCAAGCCGCCGAGCATGGCCGCCTGTACCACAGCCATCACTTCCCCGGCCTCCGAACCGATCATGGTAAAGCCTGCGATCCGATCCTGCGGATCGACCAGCGCCTTCATGAAGCCTGCGGTTTGCGAGGTCGTCCGCGTCCGCAGCACCGCCTTCATCGGCAGTTTCGCAACGCGCATATCCATTCCATTGGCCCGCGCTTCCGCTTCGCTCATGCCGATGCGGGCAAGCGGCGGGTCGATGAATATGCAATAGGGCAACGGCTACCTTCTGGCCGGCTTGCGCCAGGTGCCAGGCGAGGTATCTCCTGCCCTCGCCACTGCCGATCACGACAGCGTCGTAGCGTTCCGCTTCCGTCATCAACTATCATCCTTCTGCAACAGCGACCCTATCCGCGCGATGAAAATATGGCGCTCGGCCATATATGCGGGATCATGTCATACTCTTGCGGGGTCGAACAATTACTGTTGCTGTTGCGGGCGGCCCCTTGAGGTGGCCTTACTGCCGGTTTCGGCGCCGTCGCATCATTTCCGGGCCACGGCCTTGAAATGGACCGGGATCATCGAGTGTAGTCGGTTCTGCTCCGGCTGTATTGCCCGAAAGGGAACATGCCGGCTGCACGGGATTGACCAACTTTCTGTAGGAGAGAATCATGTCGTTGAATGGCAAAGTCATTTTGGTAACCGGCGCTGGCCAGGGGATCGGACGAGGCATTGCGCTGCGGCTTGCAAAGGAAGGCGCCGACCTCGCGCTGGCCGATGTCAAGGCTGACAAGCTCGACTCCGTTCGCAAGGAAGTCGAAGCACTCGGACGCAAGGCCACCATCGTCGTCGCCGATGTCAGCAAGCGCGGCGAAGTCTACGCCGCCATCGACCATGCGGAAAAGGAACTCGGCGGGTTCGACGTCATCGTCAACAATGCCGGCATCGCGCAGGTCAAGCCGATCGCCGACGTCACGCCCGAGGACATGGACCTGATTTTCCGCATCAATGTCGACGGCGTGCTCTGGGGTATCCAGGCGGCTGCGAAGAAATTCAAGGATCGAGGTCAGAAGGGCAAGATCATCAATGCCTGCTCGATTGCCGGACATGATGGCTTCGCCATGCTTGGCGTCTATTCGGCAACCAAGTTCGCCGTGCGGGCGCTGACGCAAGCCGCCGCCAAGGAATATGCCAGCGCGGGCATCACGGTGAACGCCTACTGCCCCGGCATCGTCGGCACCGACATGTGGGTGGAGATCGACGAGCGCTTTTCCGAGATCACCGGAACGCCGAAGGGCGAAACCTACAAGAAATATGTCGAAGGGATCGCTTTGGGCCGCGCGCAGACACCGGAGGACGTCGCAGCATTGGTCGCCTTCCTTGCGGGCGCCGATTCCGACTACATCACGGGACAGTCGATCCTGACCGATGGCGGTATCGTCTATCGATAAGCCCGCCTGCCAAATCGCGAACGTTCAGAAGCGCCCGCACCGGGAAACGGCCTTGTGAGAATTTCTCCCTCCAGCGGAATGGTTCCGTCTGGAAGAGCCGCTTTTTGTCGTGAGAATTGTCCTCTTGTTGCTTGGCATGATCATCGCCGCCTTCGGCCGCCATTCGCACCACAGGTTCTTGACCGGCATTCGACGCCTGCTGAAGCTCGATCGGTTTCCTCATCTACGCGCGTTTCGAGCGGGATTGCCGTCATCCGGCCAAACCCCTGACTGGTATGAAGGCTCTACAGGACCGGCGGCGGGTTGGCGTCGCAGTGAGGTCGCACTGCGCGCCCGGATCGGGTCGGCGAGCAGCCTGAGACCGTTCATCACCACCAGTACCGTGCCGCCTTCGTGTCCGACGACCGCGAGCGGCAGCGGCAGGGCGAAGAACAGGCTCGATGCGACCAGAAGCAGCATCATGCCGATGGCGAAGGCGAGGTTCTGGCGGATGATCCGGCGCGTGCGCCGCGCCAGAAGATGCGCGGCGGCAAGGCGGGCCATGTCCTCCGACAACAGCGCGACATCGGCCGCCTGCAAGGCGACGTCGCTGCCCGCCGCGCCCATGGCGATGCCAATATCGGCCCGCGCCAGTGCGGCGGCGTCGTTCACCCCGTCGCCGACAAACGCCACCTTTCCACTTGTTGCAAGCTCACCCACCAGCCGGACCTTGTCCTCGGGCAACAGATCCGCATGGACATCCTTTGCCTCCAGTCCGAGTTCCGCGGCGATCCGCAAGCCGACAGGGCGTCGGTCGCCGGTCATCATGGCGATAGTGTCCACCCCAGCCGCCCTGAGCGCGGCCAGTCCGGTGGCCGAGGTCTCGCGCGGGCGGTCGGCGACTGTGAGCGCACCATAGACCCGATCTCCCCGCCCCAGCCACACCACGGTCTGGCTCCCGTCCGTCAGCTGCGCATATTCGGGCGCGTCGAGCGATGCACCCATGCGCGCGGCCATGCGCGGATTGCCGGCCCAAAGCGGGCCCACGGCATCCTCCCCGGTGATCCCCTCACTGGGCACGGTTTCCACATCGCGCACCTCGGCGGCGGTTATGCCTTTTTCGTCGATGTGGCGGCGGATCGCATCGGCAATCGGGTGCTCGGAATGCACCTCAAGACCGGCGATCAATGACAGGAACCGCTCTTCGGGTTCCCGCGTCACAACCTGCGTCACCTCGGCCTTGCCAGTGGTCAGCGTACCGGTCTTGTCGAAGGCGAAGATATCGACATCGGCCAGCGTCTCCAGCGCCGCGCCGCCCTTGAACAGCACGCCGCCGCGCGCGGCCGCCGCCAGCGCCGAGAGGATTGCGGCCGGGACCGAGATCACCACCGCGCAGGGGCTGGCCGCGACCAGCAGCGTCGCGGCGCGATAAAGCGCATCCTGCATTGTCCAGCCGAGTGCGAGGAATATCGCCAAAGCCAGCACCGCGCCCACCAGCACCGCGATGGTATAGCGCTGGCCGAACCAGGCGCTGAACCGTTCGGACGGAGCGCGCGCGGCCTGTGCCTCGGTCACCAGCTCGATCATCCGTGCCACGGTGCTTTCCGCGACCGGGCGGGTGACGCGGACCACCAGCACGGCATTAAGGTTCACCGTGGCCTCGAACACCTTTGCACCGCGGCTTTTGCCGACCGGCATCGATTCGCCGGTGATCGTCGCCTCATCGAGCGACCCTTCCCCTTCCACCACTTCGCCATCGGCCGGCACGCGCGCACCGGGGCGCAGCACCACCAGGTCGCCAGCCACGAGATCGCCGACCGGAACTTCCGTGACGGCGCCGTCAGGAGTGCGCCTGAGCGCAGTGTCGGGGCGCAACGCCATCAGCGCCTCGACCGCATGGCGCGCCCGGCCCATTGCCCGTTGCTCCAACGTGGTCGAGAGGCTGAACAGAGTCAGCAGCACCGCCCCTTCGAGCGCCGCGCCCACGGCCGCGGCGGCAAGGGCGGCCACGATCATCAGAAGGTCGATGTCGAGCACCCGCTCGCGCCAGAGCGACGTCAGGGCCCGGACCCCGGTCGGCACACCACCGGCCAGATAGACCAGTACCAGGCCGACAGGTCCCCATAGACCGGGGCTCAAAAAGGCATCGACAGTCGCAAGCGCCATCCCGGCAAGCGTGATGCCGGTCAATGCTGTCATGAAGCGGTCGGAAGAGAGGTCGATTTGCAAATCATGTTCCTGGCTGTGCCGCGACGGCGGCAGTGGCTGGGGAGACCGGCGATGACGCGCCGGATGGGCTGGCGTGACACGCCCGGTCGATCAGGTTCCGTTATTCCTTTTCCATCACGACATCGAGCTTACCCCCAGGATCGCGCCGCCGGCAGCCGCGATCAACACCACGAGCCAGGGCGGGAATTTCCAGCTCATCAGGGCCACAAAGCAGGTCAGCGCCAGCGCAAAGTCGAAGGGTGAGCCGACTGCGCTGGCCCAGAGCGGATCGTAGAGCGCAGCGCCCAGAATGCCGACCACCGCGGCGTTCGCGCCTGCCATCGGCGCCCGCACGCCGGAGCGTGCGCGCAGCGTGTTCCAGAACGGCAGCGCGCCGACAAGCAGCAGGAAGCCCGGCAGGAAGATCGCAAAAAGGGCAAGCGTCGCGCCGGCGATCCCGTTCGGACCGGGTTCGAGCAGCATGCCGAGATAGGCGGCGAAGGTGAACAGCGGCCCCGGCACCGCCTGGGCCGCGCCATAGCCGGCCAGGAACGTGTCAGACGTGACCCAGCCCGTGCGAACCACTTCGGCTTCCAGCAAAGGCAAGACCACATGGCCGCCGCCGAACACCAGCGCACCGGCGCGATAGAAGGCGTCGATCACCGCCAGACCCTGCGCGGGAAACAGCGCCACCGCCAGCGGCAGGCCGAAGATCAGGATGAAGAACAGGGCCAGTGCAATTGTTCCCGCCTGCCGCGAAACCGGGAAATGCAGCGCTTCACCCGGTGTTCCGGCTGTGTCCCGGCAAAGCCAGAGCCCGGCGAGCCCACCGAGCAGGATCGCACCCAACTGGCCCGTCGCGCCTCCGATCAGCACCACCATCAGGACGGCGGCGAGCGCGATCGTCTGGCGTGAACGGTCGGGACAGAGCGTGCGCGCCATGCCCCAGACCGCCTGCGCCACGATGGCCACCGCGACGAGTTTCAGCCCGTGCAATACCCCGCTGCCAAGCGGGCCTGAAAACGCGGCCGCACCGAGCGCGAACAGCATCAGCAGCAGGGCGGAAGGCAAGGTAAAGGCCGCCCAGGCAGCGAGCGCGCCCATCGGCCCGGCACGCTGCAAGCCCAATGCGAAGCCGACCTGGCTGGAAGCCGGTCCCGGAAGGAATTGGCACAGCGCGACCAGATCGGCATAGCCACGATCATCGATCCAGCCGCGCCGGGCGACGAATTCCTCGCGGAAATAGCCCAGATGCGCGATCGGTCCGCCGAAGGAGGTGAGGCCCAGTTTCAGGAAGGCGGCCAGAACCTCGCCGGGCGTTCCCTGTCGTCGGCGCTGGGTCACAACATTCGGCGTGTCGTTGGCGGGCATGATCTCTCCGTGATGCTCGCGATTTCGGGGCCAGCCGGGCGCCACGAGACGACGCATTCGGCATTGCCCCTGTATTGGAGCAATGGAACAGGCTGGTGACTGCCGAAGCCCACCCCTTGTCGCTCCATCAGCATCATGACATGCCTGTCCCGAGACGGCCCGCCTGCGCTCGGCGGCCCTCCAGAAGATCGGCGTCGGCAGCGAGCGCGTCGGCCATGAAATCCATGAAGGCGCGGATGCGGGCGGTGCTGCGCAGATCCTCATGGGTCAGCAGCCACAGGTCCAGCCGGAAATCTTCCGGGAACATGGCGATGCGGACGAGGTCGGGCGCGCGGTCGGCCACGGCGCAGGGCAGCGGCGCAAGGCCGATTCCGGCCCTTGCCGCGGCAATCGCGGCGGAGATCGAATTGGTGCGGTAGATCGGCCGCACCGTCGGCAGCCAACCCGCCAGCCGATGGCTGATCGCTCCATGCGACCGGCCGAAGCCGATCCAGTCGTTGTTGGCAAGATCGTCGTCGAGCCCCTGAGCTGCGCGTTGTGTAGAGGCATAGGCTCCGAATGCGAGCCGGCCGACACGCCGGCCGACGAGCGTTTCCTGCGGCGTGTTGCCGATGCGCAGAGCGACATCGGCCTCGCGTCGGGTCAGGTCCAGCGGAGTGTCCGAAACGATCACCTCCAATTCGATCCCCGGTTGCGCTGCATGGAATGCCGCCAGATGTGGCGGCAACAACCCGGTCGCCAGCATGTCGATGGCGGTGATGCGGATAAGCCCGCTCAGGCGCTGGTCCTGTCCGGTCACCTGACGCGACAGGGCGATAATTTCCTCGTCGATCCGTATGGCGGTCTCCTGCATGGCCTCGCCGGCGCCGGTCAGCGCATAGCCGTCCGGCAACCGCTCGAAGAGCCGCACACCCAGACGTTCCTCGAAGGCGCCGAGACGGCGAAATACCGTCGAGTGTGTCACGCCAAGGCTGCGTGCCGCGCCTGACAGCGTGCCCGCCCGGGCCACAGCGAGGAAGAAGCGCAGATCGTCCCAGTTCTGGTTCTGTGCATCCATGAAGGATCACCCCTTGCAAGCCTGCTCCCATTGCCGGCAGCACACCGCCATCCTGCCGGCAATACCGCACGTTCGCTTTGCCCCGTCAAAAGCTTGACCACGATCATTGCCTCACGTAAGTATGTGACTGCTCACTTACTAGGTACTTTATGCGAAAACCCGCGGAATTGCGCAAGGCCGAAATCGTCGCGGCAGTCCTCGACCTGGCCGATCGGATCGGCCCGGACCGGGTGACGACAGGCGCTGCGGCAGCCGCCGTTGGCGTGAGCCAGGCCGCCCTGTTCCGGCATTTCTCGACCAAGGACATGCTGTGGCTTGCCGTGGCGGACCACGTGGCCGGGGAACTGGCTATGAAATGGGAGCAGGCTCTCAATGAGACCGACGAGCCTATCGATCGCGTCAAGGCGTTGATGGGCGCGCAACTGGGGCAGATCGTGGCCACACCGGCTCTGCCGATGCTGCTGTTCTCGCGGGAGCTGAATGTTGGCAACGAGGATCTGCGCGCCGCCTTTCGGAATCTGCTGATGAAGTTTCAGGCGCTGATCGTCACCGAACTGGCGCGCGGTCAGGACGCCGGCTCCGTGCGCCGCGAAGTCGCCCCGGCGGATGCTGCCGTGCTGCTGACCTCGCTGGTGCAGGGCATGGCGATCCGCTGGTCGCTCGGGGCGCGCAACTTCTCGCTGATCGGGGAAGGAAAGCGGCTCCTCGACGTGCAGCTGCGGCTTCTGGCCGCGAAGGAGGATTAGACCATGCGGCTTCGATGGATCTACGGTGCGGTGGCGGCAGTTGTGGTGCTGGGCGCGGGTGTGCTGTTCCTCACCGAACGGCCACTCACCGTCAGCGTGGTGCAGCCCGAACAGGATGTGTCCCTGCGCATCTACGGCCTCGGCTCGGTCGAGGCGCGGATCCTCAGCCGGGTGGGGTTCGAGGCTGGCGCTGCCCTCACCGCGCTGGCTGCCGACGCCGGTGACCGGGTGGCCAAGGGGCAGGAACTGGCGACCCTCGATCCGGCCGAACAGGAAGCACGCACCGCCCGCGCCCGTGCTGCGGTCGAGGCCAACGTCGCCGCCCTCGCCCGCGCCGAGGCAACGGTGGTCCGCGCCCGCAGCGTACTGGTACAGCGCGAGGCAGCGAATCGACGGTTGCAAGGTCTGGCACAGCGCGATGTGACCTCGATCCAGCGCGCCGAGGAAGCGCAGCGCGACGAGGACGTCGCCCGTGCCGATCTTGCGGTTGCCGAAGCGGATGTTGCGGTGATCCGTGCTCAGGGCGCCGACACGGCCGCCGCACTGGAACAGGAAAAGGTCCTTCTTGCCCGCCATCGGCTGACAGCGCCTTATGACGCGGTGATCGTCACGCGCCACGCCGAAGCGGGAACGGTGGTGCGGGCCGGCGATCCGATCTTCACGCTGATCGCTCCCGAAACGGTCTGGATACAGGCCTATGTCGATGAGGAGCGCGCCGGCCAGCTTGCGCTTGGCCAACCCGGCACGATCCGGCTGCGCTCGCAGCCGCAGGCAGAATTCCAGGGCACCATCGCCCGCATCGGGCTTGAAAGCGACCGGGTGAACGAGGAGCGCCGGATCTGGCTGACCTGCACGGACTGTCCCGAGCCGATGTATCTCGGCGAACAGGCTGAGGTGCGCGTCACCACCGGCAACCGTGACAGTGCGCTGATGGTGCCGGAGGTGGCGATCGCCGGTTTCGACGGGCATCGCGGCCTTGTCTGGCTGGTGCGGGACGGACGGCTGGAGCAGGCCGAACTGACTTTTGGCGCGCGCGACGATCGTGGCCGGGTCGAGGTCACCGGCGGCCTGTCGGAAGGCGCCTCAATCGTCGCCCGGATACCGAAAGGCGCGACCGAGGGGCGGCGGGCCCGGATCGGGACCACGCCATGAACCTTGCCCTCAAGGATATACGCCACGGACTGTTCCGCTTCGTCCTCACCTGTTTCGGGCTGGGGCTGTTGATGACGGTCGTGCTGTCGATGATCGGCATCTATAACGGCCTTGTCGCCGATGCCCTGGCGGTCGTGAAAGCTCCGGCGGCGGATGTCTGGGTGGTCGAGAGCGGCACCAAGGGGCCGTTCGCCGAAGCCTCGAACATCCCGCTGACCACGCGCGATGCCGTGGCGCGGATGCAAGGCGTGGCCGAGGCTGGCGCGATCAATTTCCAGAATATCGAATCCGCCCATGCCGGCGCTTCGCTGCGGCTCTACGTCATCGGCTACGAGCCGGGACATCCAGGCGGCCCGTCACGCATCGCCGAGGGGCGCGGCATCGGCACAAGCCATTTCGAACTGGTGGCCGACCGCAAGACCGGTCTTCTGCCCGGCGAGACGATCCGTCTCGGGCGCAACCGGTTCACCGTGGTCGGGCTGGTCGAAGGGGCAATGAACGCGGGCGGCGATCCGGCGGTCTATATCACGCTGGCCGACGCGATGGCGCTGCAGACCGAGCTTGACCCCGCAGCCCAGCGCGTTCAGGCGGCGCGGGGGGCCGTTTCGGTCAAGTCCGCCTCGGTCGCGGCTGTGATCGCGCGGGTGGCCCCCGGCGCGGATGTCGAGCTTCTGACCGCGACCGTGCGGCAGTGGAAGCATCTGGCGGCGCTGACGCAAGCCGAGCAGGAGGACATTCTGGTTTCCTCGGTGGTCGATCTGGCGCGGCGGCAGATCGGCCTGTTTCTCGGCATCCTGCTCAGCGTCTCGGCGGTGGTGATCGCGCTGATCATCTACACGATGACGATGGAGAAGCTGAAGCAGATCGCGACGCTGAAGCTGATCGGCGCGCCCGATCGCACCATCGTCGGGCTGATCGTCCAGCAGGCGCTGATCCTCGGCGCGTCGGGTTGGGGGATCGGACTCGCGCTGATCCTGACGGTGAAGGACTATTTCCCGCGCCGGGTGGTGCTGGAACCGTTCAACGCCATGGTGCTGGCCGGGATCATCTTCGCCGTCTGCATCGCCGCCTCGGGCCTTGGCGTGCGGGCGGCAATGAAGGTCGATCCGGCGACGGCTCTGGGAAGCTGATATGGCGCTTGGCGAAATCCTGATCGATGTAAAGGGCGTGGCCAAGCATTTCGGCGAGGGCGAAACCCGCGTCGATGCGCTGCGCGACGTCGACCTTCAGGTCCGCGCCGGCGAGGTGATCGCGCTGCTCGGCCCCTCCGGCTCGGGCAAGACGACATTGCTCAACGTCATCGGCTGCATCCTTGCGCCATCGTCGGGAAAGGTGACGCTGGACGGCGAGACGGTGTTCGACGGGCGATGGCTGCGGCGCGACCTGCGGCGCCTCAGGCTCGACAAGATCGGCTTCATCTTCCAGACGCATAATCTTCTGCCCTTCCTGACGGCGGAAGAGAATGTGGCGGTGGTCCTCGACCTTGCCGGCTGGTCGGCGGAGACCGGCCGGGCGCGGGCACGCGAACTGCTCGATTATCTTGAGGTCGGCCGCCGCGCCGCGGCCAAGCCGGCTCTCCTGTCAGGCGGCGAGGCGCAGCGTGTGGCCATCGCACGGGCGCTGGCCAACCGCCCCCGCATCATCCTCGCCGACGAACCGACCGCCGCGCTCGACAGCAAGCGGGCCGGACTGGTGATGGACCTGTTGCGCAAGCTTGCCGCCGAGCAGGAAGCCTGCATCGTCACCGTCACTCATGACGAGAAGATTTTTGACCGTTTCGACCGCCTGATCCACCTGCGTGACGGCAGCCTGGTCAGCGCGTGACACCGGAGGATTGTTATGACCGCAAGACCCCTCTCTCATTCCATCGCTTCCGGCGTGGCAGTGGTGTTTGGCCTGGCCACCGTCATTTCGGGCGGCCGCGCGCTTTTCGGCGGGGTCGATATGGGCGCGACGGTTCCCTTCGTGCTGTGGTTCAACTTCGTGGCCGGCTTCGCCTATCTGCTGGCAGGGACCGGCCTTTGGCGCGGTACCGCCTGGGCGCCTGCCCTGTCCATCATTATAGCAGCGACCACGGCCGTGGTCTTTGCTTTCTTCCTCTGGCATGTATGGCGCGGCGGGGCCTACGAAAACCGCACGATGGCCGCCATGACCCTGCGGCTCGGCGTCTGGATTGCTATCGCGACAGTTTCGATAAAGGCTCGCCGGCCATAATTGTATCTCCCCGCGACTGCGCTGCATGCCGGCCGGTATTCGCTACGACCAGTGTCGCAATATGATGAATTGTCAGGCCGGAACGATCTAAACTTGCTGCCGACCATTTGGCGCCGGTTCTCCGGGAATTCAGGCAGAGATTTTTTACAGAAGCACGCCCCTTGTTTTTCTCGGCCGGCAAACGCAATCTGTCTGCACTCGCGGCTTCGCGAGCCTGGTCCCGGCCTCTCCCTCTCTACCCAAAGAAGCCGGGATCAAACAGCTAGCTTGTTCGACCTGCGTGCGCTCGGCATGGTACCTTTGCGTGTTGGTCACGACACACTACCAAACCTGTAAGTGGGCAAGCCTATTTCGGATGCTGCTCAATGTCGTTATCGAAAATCTCGCGTCTTCACTTTGATTTCGTCTGGGCGGCCGTGATCATCGCCCAGGTTCGCTGGCATTGGCAGGTCATGCGGATCAGATTCTGAGGAACCGTGCTGAAGGCCGTCGCCGAGATCCTGCGACAGCGGAAATAGCAATTCACGCGCGCCAATGCTGGCGAGTTCGGCCGACAGATCTGTGAGATGATGGGCCACGATGTGGATCACCTCGCCCTCGCGCTGAACCCTACCCTTGATGCCGATCATACCGGAGCCAAGGACGGTTCGACGGAATTTCTCGAACACCTTCTCCCAGATGATGATATTGGCGACAGAGGTCTCGTCCTCGATCGTCATAAACATGACGCCTTTTGCCGAGCCGGGTCTCTGACGGACAAGAACGAGGCCCGCGACTTCGACCCAGTGCCGATCTCGTGACCTGACGGCTTCCGCACAGGTCAGGATACGCGTGCGTGAAAGGTTCGCCCGGAGGAAGGAAACAGGATGCTGGCGCAGAGTCAGGCCGACATGGCCATAGTCTTCAACCACCTCGCTGCCTGCGGTCATCGGCCGGAGCGATATTACTGGTTCATTCTGCTCGGGCAGGACCTCGGTCTCCCGCTGCGCCGCAGCCGCAAAAAGAGGCAAGGGCTCATCCCTGAGTGCCTTGATTGCCCAGAGCGCCTCACGCCGCGCGAGACCAAGCGCAGGCCGGAAGGCATCGGCCTCGGCGAGTGCCACCGATGCGGCGGCGGGGATGCCAGCACGGCGCCAGAGGTCGTCGAGCGAGGCAAAGGAACGGTCTCCGCGGCACGACACAAGCCACGCCGCCTCAGCGTTCCCAATCCCCTTGATCATTCGCAGGCCGAGCCGCACGGCAAAGCGGCCGTCATCGTGCTCGATCGGCTCGAGTGTGCAATCCCATCGTGAGGCGTTGACGCAGACCGGCCGGACCTCGACTCCATGCTCACGCGCGTCGCGCACGATCTGCGCCGGAGCATAAAAGCCCATCGGCTGGGCGTTGAGCAATGCACAGCAGAAGGCATCAGGATGCCAACATTTCATCCAGGCGGATGCGTAAGCAATCAGTGCGAAGCTCGCGGCATGACTTTCGGGAAAGCCATAGGAGCCGAAACCTTCGAGCTGACGAAAGATCTGTTCGGCGAATTCGGCCGTGTAGCCATTGGTGACCATGCCGGAGATTAGTTTCTGCCCGAAACTCGAGATCGTGCCCGTATGCTTAAAGGTGGCCATGGCGCGACGCAGCTGATCCGCCTCACCGGCTGAAAAGCCGGCGCAGGTAATCGCAACCCGCATCGCCTGCTCCTGAAACAACGGTACGCCAAGGGTCTTGCCGAGCACCGCTTCAAGCTCGAGCGATGGGTAGCTGACATCTTCCTTGCCCTCGCGCCGGCGCAGATAGGGATGGACCATGTCGCCCTGGATCGGACCGGGACGAACGATCGCGACCTGAATGACGAGATCGTAGAAGGTTCGCGGCTTCAGGCGCGGCAGCATCGCCATCTGGGCGCGAGATTCGATCTGGAACGTGCCGAGCGTATCGGCCTTGCGGATCATGGCATAGGTGCGCGGATCCTCGGCCGGGATGGAGGCCAGATCGAGTCTGGTATCCTTGTGCTCGGCGAGAAGATCGAAAGCGCGCCGCATGCAAGACAGCATGCCGAGCGCCAGGACGTCGACCTTCATGAATTTGAGGGCGTCGATGTCGTCCTTGTCCCATTCGATCACCTGGCGGTCTTCCATGGCGGCAGGTTCGATCGGCACGAGCTCATCGAGCCGGTCACGGGTCAGGACGAAGCCGCCGGGGTGCTGAGAAATATGGCGAGGGGTGCCGACGAGTTGATGTGCGATCTCAAGCGCCAGCCGCAGGCGTCGGTCACCCATATTGAAGTTGAGGTCTTCGGCGTGTTTTTGCTCAACGCCCTCCGACCAGCCCCATACCTGTGACGACAGGGTTTTCGTCAGGTCCTCAGGCAGGCCGAGCGCCTTGCCAACATCACGTAGCGCACCCTTGGCGCGATAGCGGATGATGGTCGCGCATAACGCCGCTCGCTCACGGCCATAGGTCTCGTACACCCACTGGATCACCTCTTCGCGCCGCTCGTGTTCGAAATCGACGTCGATATCGGGGGGCTCGCGGCGTTCTTCGGAGACGAAGCGCTCAAACAGAAGATCGTTGCGATCCGGATCGACCGAGGTGATCCCGAGCACGAAGCACACGGCCGAGTTGGCCGCCGAGCCCCTACCCTGGCACAAGATGTCCCTGGAGCGCGCAAAGCGGACAATGGCGTTGACGGTCAGGAAATAGGGGGCGTAGTCGAGCTTCCCGATCAGCGCAAGCTCGTGCTCGAGATTGCCCCGGACCTTGTCCGGCAGGCCTTCGGGATACCGTTCATCAGCTCCTTCCCAGGTGAATTTTTCAAGCGCCTGTTGCGGCGTCAGTTCAGGGAAGAGCTTTTCTTCCGGATATTGATAGGCGAGCTCATCGAGCGAAAACCTGCAGCGCTCCATGATCTCGACCGAGCGAGCCAGTGCTTCGGGATAGCGGCCAAACAGCCGGTGCATTTCTTCAGGAGCTTTGAGATAGCGGTCGGCGAACCGCTCACGGCGGTGCCCGAGCTCGTCGATCGTGACGTTGTGTCTGATGGCGGTCACCACATCCTGCATCAGCTGGCGGTCCGGTTCGTGGAAAAGCACGTCATTGGTGACCACGGTCAGCACGCGGGCCGCTGCCGCCATTGTCGAGAGCTCCCAAAGCCGAAGCTGGTCATTGGGCCGCCGGCGCAAGGTGAGCGCCATATAGGCGCGGTCGCCGAACGTCTCCCGCAGGCGGCGCAACTGCAAGGCGCAGGTCTCGTCGGCCCGATCGGGGATGAGAATAGCGAGAAGTCCTTCGCCATAGGCGACGATATCGGGCCATTCGAGTTGGCATTTACCCTTGCCCGCCCGCTTCTTGCCGAGCGAGAGCAGACGGCAAAGCCTGGCATAGGCGGGACGATCGGTCGGATAGACGAGGATCGACATGCCGTCGGCCAGGTCGAGCCGGCAACCCACCACAAGGCGGATACCGGCGGTCCTGGCCGCTTCATGGGCCCGGACGATACCGGCCAGAGAATTGCGATCGACGATGCCGAGCGCCTCGATGCCCATCGTGGTGGCTTGCGCGAACAGTTCCTCACAGCAGCTCGCCCCGCGCAGGAACGAAAAGTGCGAGGTCACCTGCAGTTCGGCGTAGCGGGCCCCGCTCATCCGAAGATCCCGTGCAGGAACCAGCGCTGGCTGCCGGATTCCGCATGTTCACCGTCGCCGGACCGGAACAGCCAATAGCGCTCGCCGGCCTCATCCTCAACCCGGAAATAATCCCTCACCGTCTTCAGTTCGGCATCGCGCTTCCACCATTCTCCCCGAATACGTTCGGGACCGTCGGCGCGACGCACGCGCCGGCGCACGCCGCGCCAGGTGAACCAGGCCGGGGGATGGTCGGGTAACAGCGCCATGGTCTCGATCGGTTCGGGCCGGGGCAGCAACCGCGGCGGGCGCGGCCAGTCGCCCTCCCATGTAGCGCCGGTCTCGGGCGCGAGCGCCGGCACGCGCGCAACAGAGCGCTCGGGCACGTCGCTCTGAACGGGAACGAAGCGACAGATCCGGTTCTCGCCGATCCGGTTGGCGAGCACGTCGATCAGGTCCGAGACATCCGCCTCGGGAGCCTCGACCAGCGAAGAGATGGCCTGTTTCTCGCGCAACGGCTCGGCTTCGATCGCGACCAGCACCATGATCTCGATGCCGTAGCCCGGATCGACGGTTTCGATCTTGTCGCAGAGCAGGCGTGTCAGCCGTTTGGGGTCGCGCACCGGCTGGCCCATCCCGACCCGGATGAACTGCATGGTGTTGTCGACGCGATGAAACAGAAGATCGAGCCGGCGCGCGCCGAGCCCGCGCTGCTCGAGCTCGCGGCACAAGGCATCGGCCAGCTTGCCCGTATAGCGGGCGATGGTTTCGGCCGCCCCGATCGGCTCGCCGAAGACACGGCGCACCTCGACCAGTTCCGGTGAGCGGATCGGGTCGACGGGTTCGGCGACGACACCGAGCGCCTGGTCGAGGCGTCGCCCGATCTCTGGGCCAAAGCGCAGGGCAAGCGGCGCCCGCGGCTGGTCGATCAGGTCGCCGACAGTCTCGAAACCAAGCGTGTGCAGGCCGCCGACGGTTTCTGTTTCAAGCTGCAAGGCGGCGAGCGGAAGGGGGCGCAGGGCAACTTCGCTTCCGCCGGCGGGAACAATCGCCGTGCCCCGACGCAGGAAGCGCGCCACGGCATGCGCCGCGCCCCATGTATCGGCCATGGCGGCGCGGGCCTCGACACCCGACTGCGCAAATTTTTTCACCATCGTTTCGAGCATCGCCGCTTCACCGCCATGAAGATGATCGGCGCCGGTGGTGTCGATTACGAGCCCGTCCGGCGGATCAGCGGCGACAACCGGCGAGATCCGCTGCAGCGCCCAGAGCGCCAGCCTGTCGAGCCCTTCCCTGTCGGCTGCGGGATCGGCGTCGAGCACCACGAGCCCCGGCACGAGCGCCTGGGCCTTGGCGACGGCCATGCCGATGCTGACACCAAGCGTCTGAGCATTAGCGTCGAGCGCAGTGACCGATCTACGCCGGCCCAGCCGGCCGGCAAGGACGAGCGGCGCCTCAGGCGGAGGCGATGCGTCGCCCGACTTCCTTCTGAGGCGGTCGGTAGGCCACCTCGGAAGGAAGAGCGATATGACCCTTGGCATCGCAAGCCTCCACTTCAAAATCCGCACTTTCTCCAGCCCTGGCCCGGATCAGCTCAAGCAGCCAGCGTGCGCGGCCAAGACCGGGAACCGGCAGGGGATCGGAGGGCAATACCGATACGCGCCAGCGCGTGGAACTTGCCGTCGGCTGCCCGAAATCGCCCGCTTCGCTCTGCCGCCGCCAGCGGCGTATGGCGAGACCGATGGTTCCGGCGCCTTCGGCGGCGAGCTGCAAGCGCCGCGAGGCCGTCATCGACAGATGCGCCGTTTCGGCGACTACGGCGCCGAGACCGCGATAACGCAGGCCTTCCTCGAAACAGGCCAATACCGATTTCTCGTCGCTGACTTCGGCATGTAGGACGCGATCAGGCGCAAGACCCGCCTGCGCGAGCGCCGGCGCAAAAAGGTCCGCCCGCGTCACGATCCAGAGCACTTTCCCTTTTGTCCGGGCGGCGATCCCGGCAGCAAAGAGCGCCGCCGCCGCACCATCAATGGCGCCATTGCCGCCGCCGGCCACCTCATGCAGCGCCCCTAGCCCCAACCCTCCTCCCGGCAGTCTTCGGTCGATCTCGGGGACGCCGAAAGGCAGAATTTCGCGTACACGGCCGGAACCGCGCTCGAGATGCGCGATGCGCTCCCGAAGTTCGGCAATAGCAGGCCTGTCCACGCGGCTTTGCATGGCGAAAAGGGTCTCCAAATGGCTTTTCAATGCGCCGGGGCGCCGTTATGTTCATTATTTGTTCCGTTTCCAAGAATGAGTCAATCGAGCTTCCATGGGAGTCCTTCTGGTGCGGATGGGGACTTGGCGGCAATCAACGACGCAGCAACTGACGATTGTCATTGATTCGCATATGGATACGAGGCGAACGAAGCTGAGTGCGGCGTATCTGGAAAAATTGAACGAGGGGCAACGTGCCGCGAGGCGTCATAGCACGTCGCGCGAATGAACGCCGGTGTTGATCCGACCGACAGCTTTGAAATAGGCTACGCTGCTGTTCGAATGCGATTGATTGCCCTCTTCCAAGACCGGAGGGCAATTGAGCGTAAACGGATAGTGGAGAGCGAAGGGTGCGCGCCACCGGACAGACCACCACACGTCGATTTGTCGCGGCCTATGCCCTGGCCGGCATCACCTTCGTCGCGGTGCTCGTGCCGAGCTTCATTGCCGGTCTTCCCGGCATGCTCTTTCTCGTGCCACCGCTCATTGCGGCCTATGCCGTGCTGTTCGTTCTTTCGCGCACGCCCTGGTTTCGCGACGTGGTGCGCCGGCTGACGCATGGGCCCTATCTCATCGTCTCCATCGCGCTGGCCGCGATCGTGCTCCTCTGGGCAAACTCCCTGACCGGTTTCCACGAGCGGCTGTCCGCGTTCAACGCCGGGGCGCCCCTTACGGCGAGCCTCGTCCTCGACGTCATTGCTGCCGGCATGCTGGTGGGCGGCGCCTTCGTCGCCGCTATGGCGCTTACCTAACGGCAGGCGCCGGAGAGGAGCATCACCTGGCTGTTCGTCGCGGCCAATAGCCTGCTGCTCGTACATACCTTGGCTTCAGCTGCGATCGGCGGGCTGTCCATTGGGCCGCATCCGCTGATTCCGGTAGTCGCCTTGGCGCTGTTGGCGGCAAGCCACGTCCTCTGGATGATCCGTGCGCGGACCACGGCCATGCGTGACACACGCCGATAATGGAAACCTTAGCATTCAGGCCGCCACGCTCTGGCCTTGCACATCACCTCCTGATCCGCGATGGCGTGAGACCTCAACAAACCGCATGGCCAAACGGTGATAACACCAGCCAACGGACCCAATTCGTGGTCAAAAATTCCGCTGAAAGCAAATTTGATCCGGAGGTTTGCAGCTTTCGTAACCCTGTTGGAGAGACGAAAAAACGCCTCTTCGCCAAACAGATTGATCAAACACGGGAGAACTCGAATGCTGCGCAAGTTTCTAATCACGACGGCCGCTACGGCTGTGCTGGCAGGCGCTGCAATGGCGCAAGACGCGACCTCGGATATTGTCGATACTGCCGTTGCTGCGGGCGATTTCACGACGCTGGTCGCGGCGGTTCAAGCTGCGGGGTTGGTAGATACGCTCAAGGGTGAGGGTCCGTTCACGGTTTTCGCTCCCACCGATGCGGCATTTGCTGCCCTGCCCGAAGGGACAGTGGATACTCTTTTGAAGCCCGAGAATAAGGATCAGCTGGTGTCGATCCTGACCTACCATGTGGTTCCCGGCGCGGTCATGTCCTCGGACCTGACCAAAGGCATGACGGCAGCCACCGTTCAGGGCGCCAACGTGACTTTCACGCTCGATGGCGGCGCCAAGGTCAATGGCGCCAACATCACCACGGCTGATATCGCGACATCCAACGGCGTGATCCATGTCATCGACACGGTGATTATGCCGCCTGCCAATTGATACGAAGTACCGCTTCGACAGGTGCCAATAATGAACGACCCTGGCCGAATGCCCAGGGTCGTTATTTTTTGAAGATCAACGATGACGCAATATGACCACGCTGTCGAACAGCGCGAGCACCAAAATACCCACGCCGCAGATGGTGACAATCAGCCAGTCGCCGGCGGCGGCGTTCGCCACGATGACGCCGATCAGGGCCCAGATCACACCGGCGCGATAGGTCCAAATTCGCGGCCGCGCCGCAGCTACCGCAATCGCCGCGATTAGAACACAAACAATCAGCGCGATGGCGGCTGTTCGCGGCGACAGAGTCCCATAACCTGTTGCCATGACGGACACCGCCACCCCTGATGCAGCGGTCAGCCAGCCAGCATAAAGACCGATTGACGCCCATTCGCGCCAGCCGCGACCCGCCCGCAACATGGCCATGGTCGCGGCCGCCAACATCGCCAGAATCATCGCTGTGGCTATTGGCGGGGAGCGCATGGCCATCTCGATCCACAAGACACCGATGGACAGGCTGACGCCGAGCGGCCAGCCCACGCGACCCCATTGGGGCATGGTTGCCGGACGCCACAGGGCCCATGCCGCGGCGATGATCAGCCCCAGATAGATCACGCCCCAGATGGAAAATGCCCATCCGACCGGCTGTGCAGGCCAGCGATCCACTTGTACAGGGAAGCTCTCAGGGTAAAAACCGCCAAATCCGCTCGAAAGGAAAGGCGATACCGCAAACGCCACAGCGAGGAGCAGAACGATAAGTCTGGCCATTCGGTCACTCATTTTCAGTTCTCCGATGTTGCGGCGCGGAAATGTGCCAGTGCAGCTAACGCAGCCTCACGCCCCTCTGTCAGCATGGAGGGTGGCCCAGCGCGCCATCGTCCTGCGTGCCATGCACGGGGGGTACTTTCCATCCATGCGGCCGCATCTGGGTTGGCGGAAACATCGAACCCGGCCAGCCAGCGTCGACGATACTCGCCTTGCGGATCGTATTGCTCAGCCTGCTTGTCGGGGTTGAAGATGCGGAAATAAGGCGCAGCGTCGGGGCCGCATCCCGCCACCCATTGCCAGTTCATCGCATTGGCGGCCGGATCCCAGTCGGTCAGGCAATCGGCAAAATGGGCGAGCCCTGCGCGCCAGTCGATCAGAAGGTGCTTGGTCAGCCAGCTTGCCACCACCATGCGAACGCGATTGTGCATCCGTCCTGTCAACCACATCTGTCGCAGTCCGGCATCGACAAGAGCGACCCCGGTTTGCGCTCGCTGCCAGCGGATGAGATCAGCGCCATCCTTGCGCCATGGAAACTCTTCCCATTCGCGCCGCCAGCATGCGGAAGGCAAGTTTGGAAATTCGACCAGCAGATACCAAGAAAATTCGCGCCAGATCACTTCCGACAGGAACTTGCAGATACCGGCGTCCTGTTCGGGTGACATTTCAGCCCGTAACATGGCCCGCGCCCACAGCGTGCGAGGGCTAATTTCGCCCAGCGCCAGATGTTCGGAGAGGCCCGAGGTAGCTTCGAGATCTGGACGGTCACGCCCACCCGGATAATCACGAGCACGATCGAGGAACTCGTCGAGCCGGGCAAGTGCGGCGTCCTCGCCCGCGGGCGTAGCGAATTTCTCCAGTGCGGCACGACCGCGATGGAGATCTGGGGCCAGATTCAGCGTGTTCAGGTCAAGCCCTTCTGGCGGCTGGGGGAACGCTGAGATGCGCGCGGGAGCATCAGGTGCAGGCCGATCGGGCCCAAGCCGCCGCACAGCGCGTGCGAAGGGTGAATAGACCCGGTAAGGGTCGCCATTGCCGGTGCGGATTTTACCGGGGTCGACCAGAAGATGGCCTCGATGCTGGATCAGCCTAGCGTCCAAAGGACGCAAGCGCTCGCGAACCCGATCCTGCAGCGTTCGCATTTCCGGTGTGGGCCAGTCCGTCTGGTGCAGCCTGCGTGCCCCGAGCAATTCCATCAGCCCCGGCAGGATTTCATCCGCCTCGCCGCGCAGAACGGTGATGCCCTTGCCGCCGGTGCGAGCGCGCAGCGACCTGTCAAAAGCTTTCAGCGCCCGCACCAGCCGCCAGCGGCTGGCCGCACCTTGGGCCATGGTCAGCTGATCAATGAAAAAAACTGGCACCAGCGGTCCATCGGCAATCGCCGCGAGAAGCGCAGGGTTGTCGTGCAGGCGGAAGTCGCGTGTCAGCCAAATGATGCCGGGCACAGTCATTCAAACAGTCTCGTCCGCGTGGCCGAGCGTTACCTGGACCACGTCGCAGCGCGATGTAGCGAACGCGGCCGCGCAGCCTTCCAGATAGAACTGCCAGCCGCGCAGGAAAGTCTTGTCATAGCCCAGTTGCTGGATGCGCGCGCTTCGTTGCATCATCGTCTCGCACCAGATCCGGCAGGTGCGGGCATAATCGTGCCCAAAGGAGTGACTGTCCCGCACACGCAACCCGGCCTTTGCCGCCTCATGGGCGATAATGGCGGAACAGGGAAGCATACCGCCCGGAAAGACATACTGGCGGATGAAATCTGACCGGCCTCGATAGACCGAAAACTCGGCGTCCGGCACGGTGATCGCCTGCAAGACGGCGCGCCCACCCGGCGCCAGGCACGCCTTGAGGGTGGCAAAATAGGTTGGCCAATAGCGTTCGCCTACCGCTTCAATCATCTCGATCGACACGATGTTGTCAAACCGGCCCCTCACCTGCCGGTAATCCTGAAGCCGAACCTCGGCGCGTCCATCAAGCCGAGCGTCAGCATAGCCTTTTTGCGACGGTGAAATCGTGATTGCGGTTACGTCGTGGCCCCGCTCGGCGGCGGCTTCGGCAAACCCACCCCAGCCGCAGCCAATTTCCAACAGGCTTTGGCCGGATGCGAGGCGGGACAGGATGCGCCCGTTCTTTCGGGCCTGGGCACGGGGCAGGTCATCGCCCTCCGCAAACAGCGCCGAGGAATAGGTCATGCCGGGGTCGAGCCAAAGCTGGTAGAACTCATTACCGACATCGTAATGTGCTCGAATGTTGCGCTGCGATCCGCGCAAGCTATTCAGCCGCACTAACCGGTCAACCAGCCGCATCCGCATCGCATGAAACCGCCGCGGCTCGCCCCACCCGGCGCGAAGGCTCAGGTTGCGCAGCGCGAGCGCCAGCGTATCCTCCAGCGTTTCGCTGTGCCAGTCGCCGGCGATCCAGCCTTCACCCAATCCCACATCGCCACGAAGCGCCAAGCGTGGCAGCAGCCGCCAGTCGCGTATCTGGAAATCAACCTCGGGACCGGTGGTGCCAAAGCGATGGCGCGTGCCTTCGGGCGTCGTCAGGATCAGTATGCCGTCGTCGATCCCTTCGAGGGCTGACAAGAAGCGGGATCTGAGGGAGTGGGTTGCAAGGCTCATCAACTGATTTCCTGATCGGGGGGACTGGGGAGGCGGCGATAGGCTGCGCCTTTCAGCTTCAGCCGCAGCGCGTGCCAATAGATTTGTGCGATCACGCGCAGCGCGCCGCCGGGCCGGCGAAAGGTGGTTGCAAGAATCCTGGCCGGGGTAAGCGGGGACAGCCGGCCCGACATTGAGGTGTCGATGCCGGCACTGTCCTCCTCTTGGGCGATGCGGATGGCGATACGATCGGAGTGGAGCGCGAACCTGAAATGATACTGGCCCGCAACCTCCTGGAACGGGGAGACGTGAAAGACCTTGCGTGCGGTCAGCGCCGTTTGGGCCGTGATCGGGGTAAGGTCGGGCCGGGCCAGCAGGTAGCTGTGACGTTGACCAAAGGTGTTATTGACCTCGGCGATCACCGCGATCAGCGCATCACCCTCGATCAGCATCCAGAAACTGACCGGGTTGAACCAGTAGCCCAGAAAGCGCGGCTGCGTCAGCAGCGCCAGCACCAGCCCCGAACGGCGCATAATTCCCGCCTCGACAAAGCGTCGCCACGCCCACACCGCCCCGGCGCCCGCGCCGCGCGGTCCGCCATGGTCGGCATCATGAAAGGCAATCATGTTGAACTCGTTGTGTCCCATAAGCCTTGGAGGACGAAAATGTTCGGGCGCCAGCAGCACATGATCTGCATGGGTGCGGAATGTGTGACGCAATTCACCGCGTCGGGCATGGGTGACCAGTGCAGCCATAGCCAGCACTTCGCCTGCCTCAAGGCGCGCGGCGAGTGTCATTGCAGCACTGTCGTGGGCAGCAGAAGGCGCGCGATGCGCATGGCGCTGGCGAAACCGTCTTCGTGGAAACCGTTGCGCAGCCAAGCTCCGGCAAACCATGTGTTGCGCCTGCCCTGCATCGCGGCAATCCGCGCCTGCGCCTCGACCGCCGACAGATCGAAAACCGGATGGCGGAACGTCACCTGATCGTAGATCAGCCGCGGATCGATGCCGTCCTGCTGGTTGAGCGTGACAAACAGCAGATCATCTTCGGGAATGTTCTGCAGCCGGTTCATCCAGTAGCTGACCCCGACACCAGCAGATCCCGGACCGCTGCGACTGATCCACGAGCTCCAGCAGCGGCGGCGCCGCGGCATCACCGACTGGTCGGCATGCAGTATGGCATGGTTGGGCTGGAAGCGGATCGCCGAAAGGGCCGACCGTTCCGATGCGTCGGCGTCGGTCAACATTGCCAATGCCTGATCGGGGTGGGTGGCCAGAATGACGTGATCAAATTCCTCCACTTCCATCCCCTTTCCGCGCACGGTCACGGAACGGTCTGATCGCGCCACCGATCGCACCGGCGTTCCCGGGCGCAGAACGACGCCGGCCCGGTCGAGCACCCCGGCTAATCTGTCGACATAGCGGACCGAGCCGCCGTCCACTGTCCACCACTGATGATGCTCGCCACGCGATAAAAGACCGTGGTTGCGCATGAACCGCACGAGCGCGCTGGCTGGGAATGCCCCGATATCGTGATCGGGCGTGGACCAGATCGCCCCGCAAAACGGATAAAGGTAATGGTCGCGGAACCGCGCGCCCAACCCCATATTCTCGATCAGCATAGCAAGGGTCATGTCGGGCGTTCTGGCGACCTCGGCTTCGGCGCCGGCGTTGAAACGCAGAATGTCCCGGATCATCAGATGAAAGCGCGGATCGAGCATATTGCGTCGCTGCCCGTAAAGCGCATTGCCGGACCGCAACGCATATTCCACCCGCCCCCCATCCAGCGATACGCCGAAACTCATGTCGCTTCTGGCCAGCGGCACATCGAGATCGCGAAACATCGCCGTAAGATGAGGATAATTGACGTGATTGAAGACGATAAATCCCGTATCGACCGGCCGGTCCCCCCGCTTGCCTGCAAGAACAGTGCGGGCATGGCCGCCCAATCGGGGCTCGCCCTCAAATAGCGTCACCTGATGATGAAGCGACAACAGCCATGCGCAGGCGAGGCCCGAAATTCCTCCACCTACGATGGCAATGCGCTGCGGGCAGCCTTTGGCAAGGTCAAAAGGCATTTGGTCCTCGGTTTTTGATCTGATAAGCTACGCTCGGAACCTGCCTTCGGATCAAAATGATCTGAATCACTTCGTCGTCCGTAATGCACAACATGAACG
This sequence comes from Aquamicrobium sp. NLF2-7, assembly GCF_022359935.1. Classification (NCBI taxonomy): domain Bacteria; kingdom Pseudomonadati; phylum Pseudomonadota; class Alphaproteobacteria; order Hyphomicrobiales; family Phyllobacteriaceae; genus Aquamicrobium; species Aquamicrobium sp. NLF2-7. Next base: position 112,730 of record NZ_JAKSED010000006.1, read on the forward strand.
TTGCATTTGCGTCTGCCAAACCACAGGTCCGCGAAATTTTTCGACCAATGGCCGAACCATTAGTCGATGGAGAGGCTTTGCGCTTCACAAGGGTGGATCAACAACCAATGGAGGATCTTTCCGAACTGAGTCGAGACCTGATTGCCGTCCGCGACCAACGCGACCGCGAGGCTTTTGGGCGGCTTTTTGACCACTTCGCCCCGCGTCTTAAGTCAATGATGCTGCGCGGCGGGTTGCGCGACGGAACGGCAGACGATGTCGTCCAGGACGTCATGTTGGCTGTCTGGCACAAGGCCAGCCAATTCGATCCGCACCGGGCAGACGCGGCCGGATGGATATATGCCATCGCCAGGAATCGGCGCATTGACATGGCCCGCCGTCGCCCTCTGGCTCAACCTGACGAGATGCCTGAGATCGAGAGTCTTGAACCTGACGCCACCCATATCCTCGCATTGCAACAGGAAGCGCGTCACCTGACCGAAGCGCTTTCTCGTCTCGCTCCCGAACAGGCCGAGGCGTTGCGCGCGGCCTATTTCGACGACATTCCCCACAGCCGCATCAGTGAGATGACGGGCTTGCCTCTTGGCACGATTAAATCCCGGATCCGCCTTGGCCTTGAACGCCTCAGACATGAACTGAGGAATATCGCACCATGACCGACATCAGACATCATATCCCCAACCATATTCTTGACGCATATCGCGCCGGCTCTTTGCCGCACGTCTTTGCCGTTGTGGTCGCCACGCACCTGTCGCTTTGCGACCAATGCCGGGCCAGCCATGAAGCAGGCGATATGGTCGGCGGTGCGCTCTTGCATCAGGAAGAAGGCGCTGCCCTGCGCCCCGGCGCGCGCGACCGGATGATGGTTGCGCTGGACAGTCCCCCTCCCCCGCCCCTCCGGCGCGCGTCGGGAGTATTCCCGGCTCCCGTCATGCAGGAACTGGGCGGAAGGCCGCCGCGTTGGCGCATGCTGGGCGGCGGCATCCGCCAGCAGATCTTGTTCGCCGATCGCGAAGGATCCTTGCGGTTACTGTACATTCCGCCGGGCAAGGCGGTTCCCGAACATGGTCATCGTGGACAGGAGCTGACGCTTGTGCTGCAAGGCAGCTTTTCCGACAGCGAGGGCAGCTTTCATCGCGGCGATGTTGAGACAGCGCATGAACAGATCGACCACCAACCGGTGGCCGGACCCGGCCTGCCCTGCATCTGCCTGGCTGCCACCGATGCGCCCTTGCGATTCCACGCTATGATCCCACGGCTTTTGCAGCCGATATTCCGGATCTGAAGCATGGACTATAAAGGTCGCCGCATCTGGATAATCGGGGCCAGCGCTGGAATCGGCGAGGCGCTGGCACGAATGCTGGCTGGACATGGCGCACATCTGATCCTTTCCGCCAGGAATGAGGAAGCTTTGGCGGCACTGGCGAAAGATTGCAACGGCTCGCAGATCCTGCCGCTGGATCTGGCGCGACCCAAAACCCTGGCAGAGGCGGTAAAGGCGCTTTCCCTCAAAGGAACATCTCTGGACGCGATCATCTGCACGGCTGCGCTATACGATCCAGGCCGGGTTGTCGATATCGACCCGGTAAACGCCGAGGCGATGGTGCGCGTAAACATACTGGGCACGATCGATGTTGCGCGCCGTTGTCCGTCTTTGCTGCGCGATGGGGGTCAATTGGTGCTGTTTGGCTCGGTGGCGGGCTATATCGGGCTGCCGAAAGGGCAGCCCTATTCGGCAACCAAAGCCGCAGTCAACAACCTCGCCGAAACGCTTGCAGTGGAATTGGCACCGCGGGTTGATGTGCGACTGGTTTGTCCGGGTTTCGTCGAGACCCGATTGACGGAAAGAAACGATTTTCCCATGCCTGCGATCGTCACCCCGGATGAGGCTGCGAAGGCTGTCCTGCGCGGCATGCAAAAGCGCGGGTTCGAAATTCATTTCCCACGCCGCTTCACATTTGTGATGAAGCTGGTCAGGGTCCTGCCATATGTGCTGTCACTTCGCCTGATACGACGGTTGCGCTAAATCCCTCAGTTGAATCGCCCCGAGAGCGCGACAACGCAGACCCAAGCCGAAAAACCGGTCAGCAGCGTCCCCCACAGTCCGTCGACAATCACCTGCTCCCATGACCAGTCGGCAAGCGTGGCGTAGTTGGTCATCTCGTAGGTGCCATAGCACATAACGCCAATGACCAAGCCACCGATCAGGGCCTGCACGGGATCCTGCGCTTTCAGCGCCGGCCACGAAACCAGCCATACAAGCCCGGCTACATATCCCAGATAAAACAGCGCAGCCGGACCAAGCCGTAACGGCTCGGCAAGCAGATGGCCAACATTACGTTCAAACACCGGGCGGATCAGGAACTGGATTCCGACAAAGTCCAGCACCAGAAAGATGGCGGCAGTCAGCCCGTACAAAAGGAAAGCTTGAGTCACAGGGAATACCTCGTCCCAAATCGTTTAGGTGCCCGATATCAAGCGTCAGAGGTCGCATGGCACAGGTCGTTTGATGTCTTGGTTTCCCTTACGCCTTAAATGATCCATTGGATCAGATTCAGCACCCTCGAAAAAGTCCTTTTCGAAGCACCATGATGCAGCCACCGAGGGCTATCACCCGAAAATCGATGGGAATTTCTGATCCGTTTCGTTTCGTCGCCCGTAATGTCACGGAGCGTGCAGATGGCGATTGGATGGATAAATTGATGAACGATGGATCATCGCATTGTATTGAGAGGACCCCAACCGATCATCCAGATGTGGAGTTTGGGAAGATTGGCGTCTTGCTTATAAATTTGGGCACGCCTGACGCAACGGACTCTGCTTCCCTCCGCCGATATCTGGCGGAATTTCTGACAGATCGCCGCGTTATCGAATGGCCTCGCTGGCTCTGGTATCCGATACTATACGGCATCGTTCTAAACACGCGGCCGAAAAAAGTCGGGAAGGCCTATGAGGCCATTTGGAACAAAGACGAAGACGAAAGTTTCTTGCGGACTTACACCCGAAATCAGGCTTTACTTCTGAGCAAAAGGTTTTCTGATGTCCCTTCGCTGCGTGTCGATTGGGCGATGCGGTACGGTCAGCCTTCGATACGCGACAAGATCTCTGAACTCCAGCAAAGCGGATGCGAAAAAATCCTCCTCTATCCTCTCTATCCCCAATACGCAGCGGCGACAACGGCGACCGTCAATGACGAAAGTTTCAGAGCTCTGACAGAACTCAGATGGCAACCCGCAATACGTACAGTGCCCAGATATCATGATGATCCGGTCTATATCGAAGCACTTGCGCGTTCAATTGAAAGTCACTTTTCGACCCTGGACTGGGAACCTGACCTCCTGCTGACGTCCTACCACGGCATACCCATGTCTTATTTCAAGAAGGGAGATCCCTATCACTGCCAATGTTACAAAACATCGAGACTGCTGAGAGAACGTCTCGGCTGGGCCAACGATCGCATCATGGTGACATTTCAATCTAGATTCGGCCCAGAGGAATGGCTCCAGCCATATACCGACAAAACCGTAGAAGCTCTGGCCAAAAATGGGAGCCGGAAAATTGCCGTAGTCAATCCAGGTTTCGTTTCAGATTGTCTCGAAACACTCGAGGAAATGGGTGTAGAGGCAAAAGAGATTTTTCTTGATAACGGCGGTGAAAAATTTACGCACGTCCCATGCTTGAACGACAGCGACATTGGGATGAATGTCATTGAACACATCGTTCGAAAGGAAATATCTGGCTGGGTTTAAACTGTGTGTCGCAATTTTAATCTTGCCATTTGGAGTTATTTGATTTTCGTTACGCTTTGGCCCGACCACTTATTCTTACCTTGGTAGTTTCGATCAAGCGAGCAGACGGCTTCGTGATGGCTGAGGAACACCTTGCCATTAAGGTGCTTGAGGAACTCGGTGTCATTGAGCCGGTCCATGACCGGGCCCTTCACCTCGGACAGATGAAACCCAAGACCTGCATCGGCAAGGCGGCGGTTGATTTCCTCGAGGCTTTCGAGCGCCGAGGCATCGATGGCGTTAACCGCGGAACACATCAGAATGACGTGCTCAAGGTCCGGCCGTTCGGCAACCTCAGCAGCGATGGTATCCTCGAGAAACCGCGAATTGGCGAAGTATAGGCTTTCATCAATGCGGATCGACAGGATTTGCGGGCTGGTGAGGACGGAGTGCCGTTCCACATTGCGGTAATGCTCGGTGCCAGGCACCTGTCCGACGATAGCAGTGTGCGGCTTGCTGGTGCGGTAAAGGTGCAGCAAAAGCGAGAGCAGGACGCCCGCAACGATCCCTAGTTCGACGCCCCAGCCAAGCGTGACGAGGATGGTGGCGGCCATGGCCGCAAAGTCGGATTTCGAATAGGCGAAGACCCGGCGCACCGTGCCGAAATCCACCAGCGACAGCACCGCGACGATGATCGTGGCAGCAAGCGTCGCCTGCGGCAGGCTGGCCAGCAACGGGGTGAGGAACATCGCTGCGAGCGCGATGCCGACGGCTGTGAACACGCCAGCGGCCGGCGTCTGCGCCCCGGCGTCGAAATTGACCACCGAGCGGGCGAAGCCGCCGGTGACCGGATAGCCGGACGACAGACCGGCCGCGATATTGGCCGCTCCGAGCCCGATCAGCTCCTGGTCGGGATCGATGCGCTGGCGGCGCTTGGCTGCCAGGGTCTGGCCGACGGAGACCGATTCAACGAAGCCCACCACGGAAATCAGAAAGGCCGGCACAAGCAGCGCCGAGATGAGGTCGAGTGACAGGGCGGGCGCGCCGAAGGCCGGCAAGCCCTGCGGGATTTCGCCGACCAACGCTACGCCGCGCGCGCCGAGATCGAGGCCGGTGGCAAGAACGACCGTCACGGCGACGGCAAGGATTGGTGCGGCCTTGGCCATCATGTCGGCAAGACGCGCAGGCACGCGGATCGCGACCAGCAGGGATTTGAGATATTTGCGGGCGAAGTAGAGGAAAGCCAGAACGCCGATGCCGATGGCAAGCGTCGTCGGATTGACGGCGCCAAGCTGACCTAGCAGGGAAAGAAGAATTTTGGGAAAGGTATCTCCCCCGCCCGAAACGCCAAAGATGTGGCGCAACTGGCCGGCAGCAATCAGCAGGCCCGAGGCGGTTATGAAGCCCGAGATCACCGGATGCGACAGAAAATTGGCGAGGAAGCCGAGCCTAAAGATCCCCATGACCATGAGCATGCCGCCCGAAAGCAGCGCCAGGACGATGGCGGCGGTGAGATAGTCCAGCGTACCCTCTGCCGCAATCTGCCCAACCGCGGACGCCGTCATCAGCGAGACGACAGCTACCGGCCCGACGGCCAGCGTGCGGCTGGTGCCGAAGATGGCATAGGCTACCAGCGGCAGGATCGAGGCGTAGAGACCAACTTCCGGTGGCAGACCAGCAAGCATCGCATAGGCGAGCGATTGCGGTATCAGCATGATCGTGACGATCACCGCCGCCAGCAGGTCGCTGGTGAGCACCGTCCCGTCGTAGGTCTTGGTCCATTGGAGGAACGGGAAATATTGGGAGGCTTTGAGCATGAACGATTGCGCCGGCAAGAGGAGAGGGGGCGGGCGCTGTCAGGTAGAGGGGGGTGTGACAGCGCCCGGTCGGACAGTGGGGGTTACTGTCCGATAGACGAATAAAGTGCAGCCGACCGGGCGCCGGAACGACAATAGCCCAAAACCGGCCCGTCGATAGTCTCCATCGCTTCTTCGAAACGGTCGACCTGTGCCGCTGATGGCGCGCCTGTGATGGGGATGTGGACCGCCTTCATGCCGTGCTTTTCAGCTTCGCGGGCGATCGCCGCGAAGGCGGGCTGCCCGGGCTCCTCATTGTCGGGCCTTGCGCACACGATGGCGACATAGCCGTCCTGCGCGAGCTGCGCGACGTCTTCAGGACGGACCTGGCCCGTTGTGGCAAACCGGTCGTCGATCTTCCTGATGTTCATTTTTCCAGATTTCCAAAAGAGATTGAACGGCCACATAATCACGTTGCCTTCGCCGTCACGCGCGTGGCCAGTGTGTGCCGGGCGAGTCGCGCTGCCGCGATTCCGCCAACCATCGAGCCAACGAAGAGCCAGGCATCTGCATGGCCAAGGCCAAGCGCAGGGATAGCGCCGCCTGGGCAGAAGCCGGTGATGCCCCAGCCGACCCCGAAGACGGCCGAACCGGCGATGAGTGGGAAATCAAGATCCCGGCGCGTCGGCAAATGGAACAAGCGATCAAAGACAGGAGCATCACGCTTGAGAACAACTGCATAGCCGATCGCAGTGACGATCAGCGCCCCGCCCATGACGAAGGCGAGCGACGGATCCCAGGTTCCGGCGAAATCGAAGAAGTTCAGGACCTTGGCCGGGTTGGCCATGCCGGAAAGCGCGATGCCGGCCCCGAAGATCAGTCCGATGATGAGAGCGGAAAGAATACGGGCCATTACAAGCCTCCGATGAGGTGACGGACAACAAAGACGGTAATGGCGGTCGACGCCATGAAGGTGAGCGTTGCGGCGATCGAGCGCGGCGAGACGCGCGCCATGCCGCAGACGCCATGGCCGGAGGTGCAGCCCGAGCCGAAATAGACACCGCCTCCGACGATCAGCCCGCCGACTACCAGCCAGGGCGCGGATGTGGGGCTTTCAAAGGGGATGGTGTAGCCCGTCATGGCCACGATTAGCGCCGGCGCGCCGATGGCGCCGGCAAGGAACGCCGCCCGCCAGCCCCAATCGTTGGAAAACGGCGGAACGAGGCCGGAAAGGATGCCGGTCATGCCGGCGATGCGGCCGTGAAACGCCATCAGCAGCACGGCGGCAAGGCCGATCAGGCTGCCGCCGAATAGCGACAGCCATGGAGTGAACTCTGTCATTAATCCTTGGTCCTTGATGTCGAGAGATTAAAGATCGCATAGGCTGGGCAGAAGCGGACGAGGCCTGTCACCGCGAGCACCAGCCCGACGATGACGAAGACCCAGGTCCAGACCGGGTTGGCAAATAGCGCCCAGCCGGTAACGAATGGGGCGGCCAGCAAGAGGACGCCAATGATGAGGCGGGCGATGCGGTCCGGGGTTCCGACATTGAATTGCATGGCTATTCTCTTTCTCTGGTGAGGGATGGAACAATCAGAATAGTCGGATTTCTGTATCTACGCAATAACGAATATAATGAGTAAATGAAAACCCCGGATACTGCGCCGCCCGCTTACTTGCAGAACAGCTGATGCATGGTGTGGATGAAGCTTTCGATGCGAGGATCTGCGAGCCGGTAGAACACCTGCTTGCCTTCCTTGCGTCCCACGATCAGCCCTGCCTCGCGCAGCTCGGCGAGCTGTTGTGAAAGACCTGGCTGACGAATCCCGAGCCCGTCCTCAAGCTCGCGCACCGACCGCTCGCCCTCAACGAGAGCACATGCGACCAGCAAGCGATCGGGATTGGCGAGCTTTTTGAGAAAGACGGTGGCTTCACCGACCTTCCCCTTCAACTCACGCGCTTCATCCGAAATCAGCATCATTTCCATCAGTCGTCCCAGGCGGCGCCTTCGAGCAGGTTCATCGGAATCTTGAGATAGCGCCTGCCATTATCCTCCGGCACGGGCAGCCGCCCCGCATTGGTGTTGATCTGCAAGGCGGGCAGGATCAGCTTGGGCATAGCCAGCGTCTTGTCCCGCGCGTCACGGGCAGCGACGAACTCGCTTTCCGTCTTGTGAACCGACATATGGATGTTCTTGGCCTTCTGCTCGGCTACGGTCGATTCCCACAAGGGCTCGCGGCCGCCCGGCTGATAGTCATGACCGGTGAAGATGCGGGTCTCGTCGGGCAAGGCCAGAATATCCTGGATCGATTTCCACAATTGCTGCGCGCTACCGCCGGGGAAGTCGGCGCGGGCGGTGCCGGAATCCGGCATGAACAGGGTGTCGTGCACGAAGGCGGCGTCGCCAATCACATAGGTGATCGAGGCCAGCGTATGGCCAGGCGAGAACATCACCTTCGCATCGATATTGCCGACCCTGAATGTCTCGCCATCGGCAAAGAGCTTGTCCCATTGCGAGCCATCGGCCGGGAAATCAGGCCAGTTGTAAAAGCCCTTCCACAGCTTCTGGACGTCGACGACCTTCTCCCCGATGGCAGTGGGCGCGCCGGTCTTATCCTTGAGATAGGCGGCGGCGGTAAAGTGATCGGCATGTGGGTGGGTGTCGAGGATCCATTCGACCGCGTAGCCCTTGTCGGCGATGAACTGGAGAATGTTGTCGGCATGGGTGGTCGCGGTCGCCGCCGACTTCTCGTCATAGTCCAGCACCGGATCGACGATGGCGCACTTCTTCGTCTCCGGGTCGGCGACCACATACTGGATCGACCAGGTTCGTGGATCGAAGAAGCCGGTGACTTCGGGCTTGGCTGTCATGGAATGTTCCTCTTGCTCTTTTCTGGCAACCGCTGCGCGGCTGACAATTAGATAAGTTTGCTTGCATTTCTTTACAAGCGTTATTTTCTGATTGAAGGCATTTTTTGACGACGCCTATTCCGCTGGCGTCACCGGCACGGTACGCGCGCTCTGCCAAAGCAGCGGCACAAGGATCAGCGCGACGGCCGGGAAGATCAGCCAGTTGATCGTCTGCCAGCCCGAGGCGTGCAGCAGCGCGCCGGCGAAGAAGGACGCCGCCGCCACCGTACCGAAGATCAGGAAGTCGTTGGCCCCTTGCGCCTTACCGCGCTCGGCATCGGTATGGCAGTCGGTGACCATGGCGGTCGCGCCGATGAAGCCGAAATTCCAGCCCACGCCAAGCAGGATCAGCGACACGTAGAAATGTACGAGTTGCAGCCCGGAGAGGGCGAAGATCGCCGAAACCGCGATCAGCAGGAGACCGAGCGCCGTCACCCGCTCCTTGCCGAAGCGGGCCATCAGATGGCCGGTGACGAAGCTCGGCGCAAACATCGCCAGCACATGCCACTGGATGCCGAGCGCGGCGTGATCGACCGAATGACCATGGCCGACCATGGCGATCGGGGCCGCCGTCATCACGAATACCATCAGCCCGTAGGCGACCACACCGGCTGCGACCGCCAGCATGTAGCGCGGCATCAGCAGGATCTGCATCAACGGCCGTCCGGTATCCTCCCGGCCTTTCCCGGCTGTCGCAGCCTTTGGCGTGCGCAGCAGCAACAGGACGGGAACCGCCATCAACGCGAGCGCCGCCTGGCTGAGAAAGCTGCCGACATAGGGCGTGCCGGGAACCGCATCGCGGGTCCAGATGACGAGTTGCGGTCCGATGATCGCGGCGATCAGGCCACCGATCATCACCCAGGAAATCGCCTTGGCCTTCAGCGCGCCGGTGGCGGCATCGGTCGCCGCGAAGCGGTAGCTCTGCACATAGGCGGCATAGAAGCCGGCGATGAAAGTGCCGATGCAGAAGATCACGAATGAAGCGGCAAAGATGCCCCAGGCCGCCACGAGCCCGGCCGCCATGCCAAACCCGGTCCCGAGCAGATAGCCGTTGCGCCGCCCGATCTGCCGCATGACGAAGGCAGCGGGCAGCGTGCCGACGGCAAGGCCGAGATTGAACAGGCTGACCGGCAGCGTCACCAAAGCCGGGTCGGACGAGAGCTGCTGCCCGACGAGGCCGCCAAGGGAAATGATGATCGGCGGGCTTGCGGCACCAAGCGCCTGGGCGGCGGTGAGCACATAGATATTGCGTCGGGCAAACGCCTGATTGTCCGGGGTCATGTCCATTCTCGCTTTGCCCTGGCGAAGAGCATCGCGAGGGATGGTGGCCGTAAGGGGGTCAGGTGCCGGGTGCGCAGTAGTGAGCGTAGAGCACGCTCACGACCTCGCGGGCGATATCGGCGTCGATACGATACCAGATCGTTTGCCCATCGCGACGATTGGCGATGATGCCGTCGCGACGCAGCAAGGCCAGATGCTGCGACACCGTTGAATCGCGAATACCGAGGAACTCCGCGAGCTGGCCGACGGACTTCTCTCCGTCGATCAGGTGACACAGAATCAGCAGGCGGTGCTGGCTAGACAACGCCTTCATCAACTCGCTCGCCGGATCGACGGCGGCGCGCATTTCATCTGGGTTGATAGTGACTTTACTATTCATTCTTGCGTATCTACGTTATTGCGTATATCTAGTCAATAGAAATCCTCCTCCATCAAGCCGGAGGCAGGCCGTCAACGGAGTATCGATCATATGTCTGGTAACCGCCAGATCGTCTGTCCCGGATGCGGCGCGGTCAATCGCGTACCCGCGAACAAGCCCGCGGGGGCGGGCAAGTGCGGAAAATGCGGCAATGCGCTGTTTAGCGGTAAGCCGCTCGACGCCGATGCCGAGATGTTTGCGCGTCAAACCACCCGTTCCGACGTTCCGGTTCTCGTCGATGTCTGGGCGCCCTGGTGTGGCCCCTGCCGCATGATGGCGCCTGCCTTCGAAGCCGCCTCGGCCATTCTCGAACCGGACATGCGCCTGCTCAAGCTCAATTCCGAGGCGCACCAAGGCGTCGCCGGCCACCTCGGCATCAGGGGCATCCCGACCATGCTGCTTTATGCGAATGGCCGCGAAATCGGGCGCGTATCCGGTGCCATGAATACCCAGCAAATCGTCGGATGGGCCAAAGACCAGCTCTCACGGGCTCCCGCCGCGCACAAAGCATCTTAACCCCGAGGGAGAGAGAAATGGAAAGACGGCAATTTCTGGTGGGAGCGGCTGCTCTTGCCTCAGTTGGTTTAGCCACGCAAGCCGCACAGGCCCAGACGTCCAATTCCCGAGCCCGCGTCGTCATAGCGGGTGCAGGTGCGGCGGGGCTGGCGCTTGCCTCGCGCCTGCGACGCGCCATGCCCAATGCGACTATCACCATCATCGACGCCAAGAAGGAGCATCACTTCCAGCCCGGCTTCACTCTGGTCGGTGCCGGCATCTGGTCCCCCACCCAGGTAACGGAGCGCAATGAAGATTACATGCCGCGCGGCGTCGAATGGATCGAGGCCGCTGTCGCTGAATTCGATCCTGAGGCCAACGCCGTGATAACCACCACCGGGCAGCGGATCGATTATGATTTCCTGCTGGTCGCAACCGGGCTCAAGCTCAATTACGAAGCCATCGAGGGCATGGATGTTTCCCTGATCGGCCGTGACGGCATCGCCTCGATCTATGCCGGTCCCGACCAGGCCAGAGCTTCGGCAGCCGCGATCGACAGTTTTATCGATGCTGGTGGCGTCGGACTGTTCGGGCGTCCTGCCGGTGAGATGAAATGCGCCGGTGCGCCCCTCAAGATCACCTTCATCACCGACGACAAGGCCCGCAGCCGCGGTCGCCGGGGTTCGGTCGAACTGATCTACAACGCCCACAACCACGCCGTCTTTTCCGTTGCGCCGGTCAATGACAAGGTCGCGGAAATGTTCGCCGGCCGCGACATCGCCGTCAATTACAGCCATGTGCTGAAGGCAATCGATCCGGGCGCAAAGCAGGCGACCTACGCCACCGAAGGCGGAGACGTCACGCTCGATTACGATTTCATCCATGTCGTCCCGCCGATGCGCGCGCCGGACGCCGTGCTGGCAAGCCCCCTGCCCTGGCAGGACGGCGCGCTTGCCGCCGATGGCTGGATCGAGGCCGACAAGGCGACATTGCGCCATCCGCGCTATCCGAACGTCTTTGCCGTCGGCGACATTGCCGGCGTGCCGCGCGGCAAGACCGCGGCCAGCGTCAAATGGCAGGTTCCGGTCGTCGTCGACAATCTCGTCGCCGAAACGGCGGGGCGCGCGCCGCAGGCGATCTATAACGGCTACACGTCCTGCCCGATGGTCACCGGCATCGGCAAGGCGATGCTGATCGAGTTCGACTATGACGGCAATCTGGTCCCCTCCTTCCCGTTCATCGATCCGCTGAAGGAATTGTGGGTGTCCTGGCTGATCGAGGAAAAGGGCCTGCTCGGGGCCTATCGCGCCATGCTGCGCGGGCGTGCATAGGGAGAAGAGACCATGAGCGATTTCGATCTCACGACAATCTATTTTATCCTCTCGGAGAGCATGGGCGGCTGGCTCTGGGGGTTCGTCACCCTCGCCCTCCTGCTTCTCGCCGCGATCGTGGCCGGCATCATGACGCTTCGGATGAACGGCACGACGGCCCGGCGCCCACTTGTTGCCGCGCTTGTGGCCGGCCTGGTGACCACGATTATCTTCACCTTCCTCGTTCCAATCTGGACCTTGGCTGGAGCCGGCGCTCTCGCCGCACCCATCGACGTCGTGTTCGCGGCTCTCTTTGCCCTTGTGCCGGGCGGCGTGGTTGGATCAGCCGTGTTCGCCATCATGGCGTTTGCTTCCACGCGCCGGGTAGCGGCGATCGCCTGACAGGGGCCGAGGCAGCATTTCCGATGGCCCGCCTGGCGGGCCATCGTCGGTCGAAAAACAAATCATTCATGCTCAGCTAAGGTATTCTGATGGTCTTCCCACAGGTGACGGCGTTCTATGCCGCTCTGCTTGGTCTGGTTTTCACAGGCCTATCGTTCTGGGTGGTCAAGGCTCGTGCGCACCACAAGGTCGCAATGGGGGATGGCGGGCAATTCTCGCTGATCGTGCGCATCCGGAGCCATGCCAACTTCGCGGAATACGTGCCCTTGGGGCTGATTCTGATCGCATTCAACGAAATGGCCGGACTGGATTCCTGGGGCATTCACGCACTTGGCGCAGTCCTTGTGCTCGCACGCATCGCTCATCCGATCGGCATGGCCGCGTCTGAAGGTTCGCCGCTGCAGAAGCCATTTCGCGGTTTCGGCGTCCTCGGCACCTGGGGCGTGATCCTGACTTCTTCCCTGCTTGTGCTCGCCGGATTGCTCTAAATGACCAAAAAGATGCGCTATTCAAATACGCGGATTGCGCTCCACTGGACCGTGGCGGTTCTGGTCGTCGGCCAATATTTGTTCAACGAGCCGATTGCCCGGGCCCGGAACGCTGCCTCAGATGGCTTGCCGGTTTCGTTCAACCCGCTGATTCTGGCGCATGTCGCCGGCGGCGTGCTGATCCTGGCACTAGTCGCTTGGCGACTCGTCCTGAAATCGCAAAAGGCCGCGCCTCCGCTGCTGGACAACGAACCAGCCCTGCTCCGGCTAGCGGCGCAGGTGGCGCATTGGAGCCTCTACGGCCTGCTCGCCGCCATGTCGATGTCCGGAATGGCGGCCTGGTTCGGTGGCGTCGAGGCGGCCGCAGCCGCTCATGGTCCGCTGAAAATCCTGCTTATCGCGCTGATCGGGCTCCACGTACTTGCGGTCATTTTCCATCATCTGATCCTGAAAAGCCCAATACTGAAACGGATGGTCTGACATAAAGGCACCGGGCGCGAGTGCGAGAGTTCGGGCCTTAAGGCTGCCTTAAGGATCGAGGGCGAGCGATCGGCCGACCATGAACTCCACGTACCAGGCTGAACCAAAAAGCATGAAGAAGCTCCTACTCACCGCGGTCCTTGCCTCCGCGCTTTCCGCGTGCAGCGATAGCAATGAGCCCAGGGGCAGTCTTGCCAGCAACACCGACGCGCCAGTGCTCGACGCCTTGAAAGCCCAGGGGCTCACCATCCACGGCCCGCTCGACGTGCCCGGCGGTCTCGATGCATTCGCAGCCAGCGCCGGTACGCAGGCGCTCGCCGTCTACGTCATGCCTGACTCCGGCTATGCTCTGATCGGGACGCTGATCGACGAAGCGGGCAATCCGGTTGCTGACGAAGAGTTGCGTCGCATCGTCAGCGAGCCGCTGGAACAGGGTGCGTGGGACTCCCTGGAAGCCGCCGGCTGGGTTGGTGATGGCAGGCCCGATGCCGAGCGTATCGTCTATGTCTTCACTGACGCCAATTGCCCGTTCTGCAATCAGCTATGGACCTCGGCGCGACCCTGGGTCGAAGCCGGCATGGTGCAGCTGCGCCATGTCATGGTGGGCGTGATCCGGGCGGACTCGGCCGCGAAAGCGGCGGCGATCCTCGAGGCAGAGGATCCGGAAGCCGCCCTTGCCTTCAACGAAGTCCATCATTCCGAAGGCGGGATCGTTCCGCTCGAAACCATTTCCGACGAAAGTAATGCCCGGCTCAACGCCAATGTCGAGCTGATGCGTCAGCTCGGTTTCGGCGGCACTCCGGGTCTGATTGCCAAAAGTGACGACGGATCGCTGAAATTCCAGAGCGGTGTTCCTCGCGGGGCGGCGCTCGAGGAGCTGTTCGGCCCGCTTTAGCAGGACGAAAGCCACAGGAGACAGGAAGGTGCAGCCCGAAACAGCGCAAACAAGGGAAGAAAAGCGAGCGCGATTGACGCGACGAGCGCTTCTGGCCGGCGGCCTTGGCGCGCCGGCTGTGCTGCTGGCGTCTCCAGTGCCGGCCGCTGCGCGGGGGATGGTGAGAGATGTCGCTTCATATCACCGGGCGCTCACCGCGCTTGTCGGGAAATACCGCTTTGCGCTGGTCGACATCAGGGCGGACTGGTGCGCGGTCTTCCAGCAAATTACCCGTAGTCGAACTTTATCCATGGTCGTGACAGGTCATGACGAAATGTTGGGCGTAGCCCGCGCCTTGCTGACGGACCTCTTTCCGGTAACGAAAGGTATACGTCTGCTCGGGGTGACGTTATCGTCCCTGGAGAGCCTGGGAGGTACTTCCGCAGCGCCTCAATTGGCGCTGTTCTCGGGACAAGATTGAAGGGTGAGCAGGCTCGATCACGCCGGCAAGACGGCGGCAAACTCTCCGTTGCAGAACCCGGCATGCGCGGCGAGCGCTCGCAGCATAACAGGGCGCCAGTGATTGAGATGGAACTGGCGGCTTTCCACATCTGCCTGGGCTAGAAGATAGCCACGGACGCCATCGGCGCCGGCACTGCCGAACACCATTCTTACAGCCGTCGCCTGACTTGTCAGATAGATATTGATCTCTCGAGCATAGCGCTCATTCAGCTTCAGACGCTGTAGCACAAATGAGAGGCGTTCGCGAACGAGAGGCTGGATAGGAGCGGCTGGATCGATGTCAAAGGTCGCAATCAATCCACCTCCCTCAATTGCAACGCCAGCTCGCAAAAACAGCGCATCAGGGATATTCTCCAAATAGGGATGAAAGAACTGTTGGGCCGGCTCGTCCGCGGCCGATTTGCTCTTGGATTGATTGCATTCCTGGCAAAGAGGAACCAAATTGCGTGAATACACAGCCAGCGGACGGTAGTCCGAGCGCGGAAGATGGTGGTCCAGTTGTCGAGGCGGTGCGATGCCACAGATGGGGCACAACTCAACGCCCGCCATTAGCGTCGATCGAATCGATGCTAACTTGCCGCCCGTTTGGGTGAAGTCGTACCCGCTGTATATCGCGTCCCTCAACTGCTGGAGAAGCTCGCCACCCTTCAGTGCTTCGGACGGGACTCCCAAGCCCGCGTCATATGCGTCATAGATGGCGATCACATTGTCGATCTCAGCTTGGCTCGCAGCATAACCCTTCGAAATTCCGGCGTGAACGTAAGTCTCGATAGCGCGTAGAAGATGCGCTTGAGCCTCATCGCGCGACGGACATGGTAGCGTCCTCATTGGCGAGCCTTCCGGGCGAGCCCAGAAAGGACATATGCGAGCGCCTGCCCGCTAAGGCCGGTTCGAAAATGCTGACCGACTTCCTCAACCGTGTCGTGCGCCTGAATGAGAAGATCGAGAACCTCGTGGTAATCCGTCGCAGCCGAAGTCAAACCAAAAGTATCCTGCGTTAAGGTTCCAACATTCTCGCCGAATGTCTCTTTCTCCGGCACCAAAACCTCAAACTCTGAGCCGATTCGCCTGATTACCCTGACGTGCTGCGCCAGCGTCTCCTGAAGGATGACTGGCGAGTGTGTTGCGATGACCGCAAAAGCATTCTTTTCTTCCAGCACCAGCCTCAATGCATGCATGACTGCCGCAATGAGCGGAGGATGAAGGTGCGTCTCGGGTTCATCATAGAGGACCAGTGACTTTCTGGTCGTATGTGCGACCAGCGACGCGATGGCGTGAAGCGCGATCTTGTGTCCTGTACTCCATCCCAGGAAATTACCGCGAGGATCAACACCAAGAAGCGCCTGTCGATCACTCCCGGCGACATCAGCGAACGAGGCGTCGGCGAGAATCGGCGCGAGAGCAGCGTCAAACAGCGCGTCATCGCCATGCTCCGCAATCTGCGCGATGAGACGAACGAACTCATCGGCGAGTTGCTCGAGCGGTTTCAACTTCGTACTCGGACGCCGATCTTCAGCGTTCAGAACGGTTCGTTCGTCAACATCCGTTGGTCTCGACCTGGCAGATGACAATTGCTCGCGCACCTCGGCGACCACGTCGCGCAGACCGGCGTAAACGTAGCGGCCGCCGCCCTTTTCCATATCGGATGCGATCTGTTCAAGTTCGGTCTCGTATAGGCCCGGAACTGAGAAATTCTCGAACGCGCTGTAGGAGATCGCGATAATGCGCATAAAGCCGATCGACGGTGGATCAAAGACGCCTACCGCGGTTAACTGAGGCCACGCTCTGTCGGACGGTGACGCAAAAGCGACCCGGGCTATGCGTGACAAGAGAGTGCTCTTCCCTGATCCGTTGCGTCCGATCAGCACCACTGCTCGTCGTGGAAGCAAAACCTTGCGCTTACTGGGTCCAATTTCGCGCGTAGGCCCGTAGTAGAGCATCGGACTCGGCGCATCGAAATAGAGTTGGATGGGAGCCGTCCATCCGGCCGGCTGGAACGTGAACGCCAGATGGAGGTCGGGAACTTCGCTGGCGTTGCGGGAGTGAATCTGTCTGGCATCAGCGAGGAACCCCTCGGGTTCCGGATTGTCGCGGAACAGGGATATTCGCCAGCCCTCCTCCTGATTGAACATCGGTTCCAGCTGGGAATTGGCGACAACGTCGTTCAACGAAGCCAGGATTTCGTCTCGATCCGCCCCAGCAATCTCATTGAGCCGCTGGTAGTAGTCGAGTGAGCTGCCGACGGAGCCGAAGTCTGCTGGAAGCCGGTCGAACGGTTCCGTGATCAGGATGCCATCTTGGGTGGTCTGGCCTCGCCGCAGGATCTTGACCGGACCAATCAACGTCGGGGAGCTTCCCTCGCCCTGATAATAGAGGTGATACAGGGTCATGAAGGAGAAATCGTTCCATCGATCCTGCTGGAGTGCGAATTTCGTTGCAAAGCTCTGCACGCCCTGACGGCTCGGTGGAAGCACGCTAATGGCCATCCGCAACCTCACTTCCGCGTCGTTCACCGTGCTGGTTCAATTGGCTCCCGCTGTCCAGTAGCCCGTTCAGAAGCTGCTCACGGTTCACCGTAGGGTTAGCTGATGCAATTCCGATGAGCGCGCATACAACCTCGCGGGCAAGCTCTCTGGCACTCCGCCTATCGTCCCCGGAAATGTCCGCCATCGTCTTGCCGTGCAGAAAGTCGCTCCGCAGCCCGAAAAGCCTGGAATAGGTGTTACCGAACGAACTATCCTTGAGCAGTCCGGAAATTCGGAGCGTGATCCGATACGTCGCACCGGGGTTCTTCCCTGCAATCGTCCTGCGGGCACGTGGGTCATGATCCAGCGGCAGGCCGAGCGCG
The DNA here is from genome assembly GCF_022359935.1 of Aquamicrobium sp. NLF2-7. NCBI lineage: Bacteria > Pseudomonadati > Pseudomonadota > Alphaproteobacteria > Hyphomicrobiales > Phyllobacteriaceae > Aquamicrobium > Aquamicrobium sp. NLF2-7. Next base: position 130,282 of record NZ_JAKSED010000006.1, read on the forward strand.
GCCTCGATCGTCGAAATATGGGCCAGAAACTCATCAATGCCGTCGGTTCGAAAACCACGAACAAAGAAGTGCGCCACTGGACGAGCGAACAACGTGGTCTCGCGAGCTGATAAGATATCACTCCAAGCACTGTGGTTCAGCCAAGTAATTTCGTCGTCGCTGCCATCATCGAGCGGAAAGGTGACTGGCCTTTCGTACTCATGTTCATCGCCATAGACATCGATGTGCCACGCTGGCTCCCAGCTTAGGCTGTCCGGAGACGGCGGCGGAACCCGGCGTGCAAAGACGTCGGAATCGAGGGTGTAAATCCACGGGATTCCGAAACCTCTCCACTCCATTTCCCTCAACCCGCCAATTCGCTCCCACGGGATCGTGAGAAGGCCGAAAAGCGCGGCCTCGACGGCTGAAGGGAGGCCCGTTTGGTGCGGTTCGATTCGCCCAAAATCCTGCCCAAGATTTACGAACAGGCCAGGCAGGCGTCTCCCCTCAGGGCCGTTGTCGTCGTGCGTCACCTGCTCCTCGACGACGAGCCAGTTAAACTCCGAGAACCGTGCGCTATCCAAAGACCAATCTTTGTTGGCGCGGTGGAGACCTTGAACGTCAAACAACTCCTCAAGCTCGGCCGCAGAAAAGCGCCGCACCTGGTTCGGACCGAAGGAAATCGCCGGAAGATCCGATGCCAGATCTAGCGGACACAGGTGCAGCCGCCTCGACGTCGTGCTGCTAATCGCCTTGTCGAGCCTGTCTGCAATCTCGTCTGGACTTGCTGCGAGGCCAGAATCCTGGCCACCGACGAGACAGGCCAAGCCGAGCTGCCGGAGCGCCGAGGCCAACGAAAACCGCAACATGGAGCCCGATCTGATGTGGGGATATCGTGTCTGACAAAGCTCCACAAAACGCTGAAAATCCGGCAGGTTTTGCAGGTGATTGACGTCAGTCGCCGGCGCCCGGGCCAATTTCTCCAGAACATGGAGGATGCCGTCAGTAAAGCCAACCGTGACGCTCACGATGACCGCGTCCGCGCTGGAGTTCGATAGAAAATGACCCGCCCAGTTGGCAGGATCTGGGTGAGGAAATCAAAATCACGGACGTTGCCGGTCAACACGCTCGCACCCAGCTGGCGCGCCTGCAAAAACACGAGAGCGTCATTGACGAACCGGCGCTCGTGTCCCTCCCCCTTGGGTAGATTGCTCAACCGGAAAAGCAGGCCAGCCAACACGCCGGCTTGCCCCCAGATCGCAACGTCAGGCGCATGGAGCCGGTGCGCTGGTATGTCGTCCACCGTCGCACCGACCGTCTCGAGGACCGCCTTCGTCGAACCATGCTTTGGGTCCAGCCGACCAAAGGCGTGCGTCAACTCGGACAAGCAGACCGAGGAATGGTGGCATAGCCGATAGGTAAGCAGCCTGTCGACTTCCACCGGCGACCGTCCTTGCAGGACATCCAGATAGACGCTGGTATCCAGAAACAGCGCCCCCCCGATCGCGGGTTCGTCACCAACCCACGGGAGATCCTCATCTACCCTGCGCTCGAGTGTTCCGGTGTGCTTTTGGGGCTTTAGAGATCGGAGGGTCTCGGAAAGATCAAATCCCAAGATCTATGTCCGCCGGGATGCTGCCCTTCCGGCCGACCAGGCGGGCGCCGAAGTCATCTTCGATGGCCAGGCGCGACAGCGCCAACTCCAACAACTCCGTATCGGAGGTGACATGGGCGCGCTTCTTGGCCGCCTCGATCAGCTCAGAGGGCACCCGCCCTGAAAGACGGGTATTCTTCGCGGCGCCGAGGAGACCGGCAGCTTTCGCTTGCTCGAGCACGAGCCTATTGCGCATCGACGCGACCTTTGCTTCGCTCTCCACGGCATTCCTTGTTTGCGCAGCCATCAGAATCTCCTGTGTTGAACAGAATATAGATTGCGTTGAACGCATGGGCAAGGCCAATTAGCTGCGGGACACCGGGCAGTCGCGCGAACCTATCAAAGTGATCGAATGGGGGAGATAGATGGATTCCATGCAAACCGAGATCGCGCGTTTCCTCGCGGAAAAAGCGATGCGGCAAACGCGTGCCACATATCAACAGGTGGGGGACGCTGTTGGCTGGAACCACCCGACAGGTCGCGGCTTGGGCAAGAACCTCGAAGTCATCCTTCACGCTCTGCATGATCGCGGACTGCCTCCACTCACGACAATTCTGGTCAAGCGAGGTGAGAGACATCCGGCGCCTGATGCCATGTCGTACATACGTGGAGCGCTGGGCGATATCGACATCGAGGCCGCCCAGCGCGAAGTGTTCTCGTTCGATTGGGGCGCGGTCCCGGACCTGGCCCCCGATGGAGACAGACTTCCAGCCGGCAGGGATCTTTGGCTGACCTCTTTCTGGGGGTTCGACCCAGCAAGCTGGGGCTGCATCGGTTTCGCCGACGAGGCCAAGCGCAACCGGTATCTGCGTCTCTCCAGCCCCAATGCCTTGGTGGCGATCTACGTCACCAAGGGCAAGGGTCCCGAGCATATGCGGGGCAAGGTCGTCGGTGTTCTGGAGGTGTCGCACAACGCCGGCCACGCCAGTCAGTTCATCGCTGGCGATCGCTGGGCCGAGAAAGAATTGGACCCTGCCTCGAGAGGCAAGTGGCTATATGCGGTGCAGGCGACGCGCGCGTGGCGGGTCGTTGAGGAGGATTGGAAGCCTGTCGAGCAGTTGTTTCCCGACGCGTATGGGAGCGCGCACGCCGAATATATTGGATCCAGTGGCGTCCAGGTCGGGACATCCGAGGAAGAGCTCCTCCTGCAACTCGATGTTTACGAAGTGCCTGTCTATGGCCAGCAGAACGGTGTCATCGGCACCATTCAGACCCTTGAGTCCGCCTTATCACCAAGCCGCGCGATACCGCCGGCGACCGAACCATATTGGGTTGGCGAAACCGACGGTCCCAAGCACCTCTACATTCTGGAACTCAGTGGCGATACACCTTCCTATCTCGGGCGTTCAGCCGCCGAAGTTGATGGCCGGACCATCATTAAGGTTGGCTTCTCCAGAAGCCCATCGGCCCGGCGCGACCAGATCCAAAGCGCCTACCCGGACGGTCAATACAAATGGGTGATAAAATACCCGCATCCTATTCCAGATTCCGCACCGTATTCGAACGCCAGAGTGGCTATCGTCGGTGAGGATGCCATGAAGCGGCGCCTCGTAACCGAGGGAGCCAAGGTGCTGGGTGGGGAGTTCTTTCTCGCCGAAGATTGGCTCGTTCACAGCACATGGAGAGCGGGCAAATTTGCGGCGGAAAAGGCAATGGAGGGCTGACCAGGCTTCATGCGTTGCTGTTGCACCGCCAGAAATCCGCGCTGAAGTTATTCAGATGGCCACCTGCGCCGAGCCTGACCTCAAACTCATGGGGGATATCCGATCCGTCATGACCCGCCCGAAAATAGTCGCGCACCGACCAGTGGGCCAGTCGCTCGAGGTGCTCCCATTCGCGCAACAACTCACTCTCACGCTCCTCCGCAAGCTTCCTGGCGCTCGGCTTGCGCTCAGGCTTCGGCTGAGCGAGCGCATGAAAATCGAAACGCGGTCGCGACGTGTGTTTGAAGACGATGGAGCCGGATGTCCATTCTTCCTCGATCGTTCGGCGAAACCTGTAGCTAACCCGAACTTGCATGACTTGGGCGACACGCAAGGGAGCCATCGTTGGTTCGTAAATGACGAACAACTGGCTCTCGCGTTCCTCGACCTCCAAGCGCTGCTTCATCTGGCCAAATGCAAAAGTCAGATCACTACCCGCCTTGTGCGCAGAGTATAGCGTCTCTTCGCGCTTCTTCGCTGACTTCGCGATCCTGTATGCCGCAAGCGCACTATCCAGGTGACGGAGCTTGTTGGCCACATAGTCTCCGCAGTCGTCGAGTGGCAGTTTGCTGAGACCTCCCAAATGTTCTGACGTAATGGCTTGGTCAACCAGGTCGCGCAGCACGCCGCTGTCGATTGATCTGATGGCCTGCTTCTCGCGATCACTTAGACTTAGCAAGCCCATCTGGCCTTCCCTGAAACACGAAGCCTGACGGCGTTCATCGATACTGGACTATCCGGTAGCATCATATGGTGGCGAGACAAAGTCACATAGATGTCTTCGACCACGATGTCCGCGGGTGCCTGCTGGCGCGCCATCGTGAGGGTGACAATAATTTTCCCTTTGATTGCAACGTTTTCCTTGTACCGGTCCTAAGTGCTATGAATCGAATTCCTGACCGCTTCAAAAAAAGAGGGCGCATGGCATCAGCAGCATTGCTGGGCTTAGGAAGCCGATCAATTCTTTTGACGAGGTTTGATTTTAACGACGGCATTTTCGATCCCCCACATGCGTAACTTGGCGCGCCGAGTAATGTTCGGTCTATCGACGAGCCGCGAAAGGCTCAGACAATTCCCCAGGCGCGATACCGCCCTCTCCCAGTAACCTCGCGCACGCCGAGCTCGCTGATGAGATTGAGGGCGGCGCGCTGCGTCACCTTGGCGCGTTTGGCGATCATCGGCGCCGACACGACCGGCCGAGACAGGACGAGCTCGATGGTCGTCGGCAGGCTGCTCGACGAACGGCGGCCGTTCAGGCGTCGCGTCATCTGTTCCCGCGCCTGCGCCAGCCGAGCAATATCCTTCGTACCGGCTTCGGCCGAGGCCGACATTGCATCGAGGAAAGCGAGCAGTCGGGTCACGCGGTTGTGGGACCGGCGCCGCTCCCTCGGCACCGCCTTCAGCCCGACATTGAAGCCAAACAGGTGTGACGCCACCTTTCCCCGGGCGCGGAGATATGCAGCGACCAACAGCGCGCCGAGCCAATGCTGGCGTTGCATCGGTTCGAGCGACTCCCACGCATCCCAGATGAGTGCGGCGCCAAGCGTCGGCGGCAGATCATCGGTATCGCGCAGGACACGCTTCCACTGCGCCAACCGATCCTCTTCATCCCAGTCGGGATCACGAACGACAAGATCGCCGACAACGAGTTCTTGGCGGCTGCCTCTCTTAGCGTCAGATACCCTGTCGAGGAGACGCTGTGACTGTTCGAGGACCGCGTCGATATTTGCGAGCTCGCGAGCCAGTGGATCGTCTTCCACAACCATCGGCTCAAGGTCCGCCGGCCCTTCGCTCGCGGGCGTCCCCTCCCCTGCCCCAGCTTCATAGTGACGATCTCCATATCCGGTCAGCGCACCGATCCCCGCGTCGCTCATCGCCCAATCCGCTTTTGCACCGGCGATGCGTCGTCGGGCTCGCAGGATTCCGTGAGCGATCGTCAATTCGTGCGTCGGCGCCCTAACGTCCATCCTCTCATCGTGGAGAACCAGGTCGTCTATATGGACAAGCTCACCTCCCACCCACATGCTGGCCGCCGCGTCGAAGAAATGGCTACGCTCGATGAAGCCCTCGCCGACCGGATTTCGTCGGACCTGCTCGTCAAGCCGCGCAAGGTGATCTTCAGCTCTCCCGATAACCGGAAGTAGGGTCTGGAGAGGCAAGTTCTCGATTGTGTAAACCATTGTTCTCGCGTGGGCTTGTCAGCGTAACAGAAGCTATCATGTCTTTCGCTTCCGTCATAGCGACGGCCATTTCCGCGCGCGTACTATGTAGACGCGACGGGCCTTCGGGATTGAACAGGCGAGCAACGATCGAGCCTGAGAACGACGAGAATGCCCGTTTTCTCGGGCTTTCACCGGCGTCCGATATCGGAAAGCCTTCACAAGAGACGTTTACAAACGATCCTTTATCGTTATCTTCTGTATTTGGAAATCCGCCTCCCCCACTCTCTCAGGCGCTGCAAATGGCCGCTGACATGCAAGAACGTGCTTCTCGTCGACCACAGGGCCGGCTTATCGGCTATGCCCGAGTGTCCACGGACGAGCAGGCGACCGAAGCGCAGGAAATGGAACTGCGTGCGGCCGGCTGCGAGACTGTCGTTCAGGAACATGGATCCGGCGCATCGCGCGCGCGCCCGGCCCTGTCCAGGCTCCTTCGCGATATCAGCAGCGGCGATACCCTCGTCGTCGTCCGGATCGACCGCCTGGCACGCTCCGTTAGCCATCTTCTTGAGGTTATCGAGGGTCTGACAGAAAAAGGCGTGCATTTCCGGTCTCTGCGCGATCCAATCGACACCACGACACCACAGGGCATGTTTTCGCTGCAGGTGCTCGGCGCCGTGGCGCAGCTGGAGCGTTCATTGATCTCCGAACGCACCAAGGCCGGGATAAAGGCAGCCAAGGCCAAAGGGCGGTTGCCAGGCAATCCGGGAATACGCGAACGCCGGCCGGAAGCGCTGGCAAAAATGACGGCTGCGCAGAAAGCGGCCTACGGTGCACGCATCCAGGCGACAGCAAACCAGTGGCTTCCGACCGTGAGGCGTCTGCGGCCAGATCACACATGGGATGATATTGCCCATGTCCTGAAGCAACGCGGCCTTAACTGGACACCGGAGCGCCTTCGTCGCGCGGTCAAATGGATGGTTGCCGAGGGCATGGCGGATGAAGCCCTGCTCCGCAAGTCGCCACCTCGCCTGCCGGAAGATCGCCTGATGACGCTGGTTGCCGGCATTCATTCATCCAATCCCGGCCTGACATTGCGCGAAATCGCCAGCCAGCTTGAGCGATTGCATGAGCGCACACCGCGCGGCGGGACAAAATGGTCGCCTTCCTCGGTCAAAAACCTGCTCGATCGCGCTCGGCGCTCCGGGCTTCTTGAAACCAGCTCTTGAACGGATACAGCAGGAGTGCGCTCATCCTCATGGCAGAGTGGGAATTGCCTCAAACGGGTTTTGGACAGCCACGCCCAGTGGCAGGAAATGTCGCAAATTGCGGCTCAACACCGTGAGTCCATGAACCTGTGCGGTTGCTGCAATAGCAATATCTTCAAAGCCCGGTCTGTGTGCCCTCGATTCATCGAGAATCCTGCCGGCCCGGTGCGCGCAAGCCAGGTCGAACGGCAAAATCCGGTCAGAATAGAGATGCTCTATGGCTCCCCACCAGTCTCGAAGTCGTTGCGCCTTTGTAGTCGTGCCCTCCCGATCAGCCTTGGAAATCCCCGACATGACCTCAGCACCCGTAATCACTGACAGATAGAGGACAGAGCTCGCCCGATTGAACCATGCAACCAGTTCGTCATTCCGCTCGACCTTCGAGGGCGCGAGTGCAGAAATGACGTTCGTGTCTACCAGATACATCAGAGATCCACGTCTCGGGCTGGCGAGCGATTGCGCTCCGGAATATCCCCCTCGTCACCCGGAAACGACGTCAGGAACTGTCCAAATGTGGGAACATGAGACAGACGCTCATAGTCTTCGAAGGAAAGCACCACGGCTTCCTTTCGCCCATGACGTGTGATGACGGCAGGTGTGCCACGAACAGCAGCATCAACGACTGCAGATAAGGTTGCCTTGGCATCCTTGAGCTGGATCTCGCGCATCGCACTCTCCTTTATAACCACAGTAGTCATATAGCTGCATCCAGACCGTTCTTCAAGCTGTGTCATAAAGCTCCGTGAGGGAAATCACTTCACAGGTGCCGAACCTCAGGGGTGATATGAAGCGTCGAGGCATTCAACGGCGTTCTATTCTTCCATCCAATTCCACCCAATTGATCCGGCGCCTTCTGTCAGGTGACGAACGCAACGGGCTCACCGGTTCCGCTTTCGCAGGCTGTTGAGAAGCGACGCCGACACTTCGAGCCGTGGCCCGGGTTCCGATGTCACGTTTTCCAGGGTTTGTCGGTGCTTTCCCTCGTCCAGTTTGGCACGCAGCAGGGCCATCACCATCGGCCAGGTTGAGAATTTCCCGTCTCGCGCCTTGTCTGTCAGGCTGCGCAGATAGCCACCGGCACTGTTGATCTGGTCCGCCCGTTGATAGATCGCTGCAAGCGCAATTGCTGCCTGAACCTCGCCCATGGCCTCGCGAGCCTCTGCCCAGGCACTCGGACTGACCCCCAGCATCGTTCGCACCAACTCCGCTGCCGCCAGAAAGTCGCGCCAGTGTCGGATTTCGCCCGCTTGACCAGCTTCCCGCATGTTCGGGCAGGCATCCAGCACGATGCTCAAGGGGAGATCCCGTTTCGGCAAACTCCGTACATTGTCGGTTTCCGCAACGCTGCCGCCTGCTTCTTTCTTTTTTCTATAGCCGCTTTCATATTCAGAAATGGAGTCTGGGTTTGAATTCTGTATGTGGCGTTCAGATTGAGACTCATTGGCGTTCAGATTCTGTGTTTTTGTAAAGGATTCCAATACATCCCGGATTTCAGCGTGCAGATCGTGAAGCTCGGCGCAAATGTCTTCAATGAGTTGCCTTGATGCCGTGCGGGGAAGTCTGGCGATGACGGCCTGGTAGCTCTGAAGCACCCTGCCCCAGTTCCCTGGCACTCCCTCCTCGATCCCTGCATCGATCATCTTGACGATATCGCGCCGTAGCAGCGTCAGGCGCTCCCGGGCTACCCGAAATGCCTTCTTCTCGGCGTGGACAGCCTCTGCGAGATCCCTGAACTCTTCGGCACGGGCGACGATCGGCGACAGATCAAAGCCATAGGCCTGCTCAATCTCCCCTGCCCTGCTCCTGCGTGCAAAGCGCTTGCCATTCGGGCTATCTCTGCGGATGATCAAGCCACATTCGACCAGAACGGCAAGATGCCGTCGCAGCGTTGCCGGCGAGATGCCGTTAGCGCGGGCGATCAGATGCTCATTCGATGGCCAGACGATAAGCTCCCCCTCGGCCGAGAGTTCGGTTTCTCTATGGAAAGACAGCAAGGCATTGAGGATCGCCAGTGAGCGATCCGTTGCGCCAAGCAGTTCGCGGGCTTCACGGATGTCCTGGAACACCCGCCATTTATTGGCGACCGCCTCTTTCGGCATCGCCTTTGCTCTCGCCTGATTTGCAATCTGGCCAAGCGTCATCGTTCGCCGCCCAAAGGGCGTCGTTGAGATATGCGTCTGCATTGTCCTTCACCTATCGCTAGGCAAAAGAAATCAACCCGCCAAAACGACGTTGAGCCTCATGGGCTCTTGACTGCGATTCTCGGAAATGCGATTCTCTAGCTGCTAACCTATGAGAAGGGCTTCCGGAACTAATTTCGGGGGCCTTTTTCTTTGCCGATTTCCACGTTCAATGCCGCCATACGGCGGCACTCACATCATCTCTCTCCTCCTCCATTCTCCGTTTCTTGCTGAAACTCACGGTAGAGATTATCCAGCCGCGCGGATACGAATGTAGCGAATGCCGGTACTATCTTCTCTTCGAATACAAGCGCGGTCTTGCTACCGCGAGTCTCGATGCGCGCAGCACCCTTCCCCTGCGGAGTCTTCCATATCTGTGCATGGTCGGTACTACGCCGCTTGGGCTTAGCCTGAAGGGCGCGTAGCACTGCCTGGAACCGCGTATCGCTATCGGCTTTCTGAACTGAAGGAGCTTCTAGCGCCTGCTCGGCGACTACCAAGGCAGATCGCGCTTCTAGCAGGTCAGCGAGCGCGAGCCATCGAGCTCGCCCCATCTTCGGCGCTGGTCCAATGCGTCTGACGAGCTCTTCTGGGACACGGCGTGCTACTGTAATGTATCGGCTGATATCAGCCTTGTCGGTCGCTAACGCCGCGACGATCGTCGTACGGTCACAGCCATCCTCTTCCAAGTTTTTCGCAAAAAATGCCTTCTCGATAAATGACAGGTCCGTACGTTCGGAGTTTTCCCGCCCTTGCGCGATTATTAGTTCTCGATCAGCTAGGTCGCGGATAATTGCTAGGACCGGCCGCCCTAGTATATCTGCCGCCCGCATTCGCCGCCGCCCGTAAGCGATCTCAAACATACCGGGAGTATCCGGGTGAGGGCGGACGAGGATCGGAATCTGTTGGCCGTTTTCTCTGACGCTTTCTACGAGCTCATCGAATTTGGGATCGACGTCGATCGAAATCCGATCGGTGATACGCGAGCCAACGATCTTGCTAGTCTCAAGCCAAATTTCACCGTCGGCGATCTGTTGTCTAAGAAGCGACGCTTGCTTGGCGCTATCGGCCAGCTCCTGCAGCGAAGCGCCCATCGCAGAAATCGCCCCCGTCCGCACGCGTTCGCCATCCTTTAGGGCAGGGGGTCTAGACGCCGTGGGAACGGTGTCCGGGCGTTTGAGGAACAGATTGTTGATGGCGTCTTTTCTGCTCACTTCAGCCCCTCCCGCATCAGATCGGTTTGGAGAGTTTTGTATTTGTTGGGAGCTCCCAACAGATGCCATCTGTTAAGCGGCATAAGGTCCACGGCCGGCATGTTGGGAGCTCCCAACACGTCCAACTTCAACGTCGGCAGCCTGTCCATTTCGCCCATCTTCGTCATTGCCGACCCCACGCCTTCTTAATTAGCCCTTCGATTTCCGTATTGACGGCGTTGAGGGATTCCATGGCTCGGTCATAGGTGGCACGCGTAAGGTTCTCGCGTCCGATCTCGTAAAGCGTCTGCTTCGTGAGGCCCGCATCCGAAATGGCCGCTGATTTCACCATTGGATTAGTCAAAACAAAATCATCGAAGAGGTTGCGCAACAGCGCCGCTACTTTTGTTTGCGGCGCATCCTGCGGCTCGAAACGAGTCAGGAGGTAACGGACAAAATCATACTTGAGTTCGCCTCCGGCATCGCGAACGACACCAAGCAGGTCGCGAGTCATAAGAAGGAACTGGCTCATGGAAGAGACATCAAGCATCTGCGGATGAACTGTCACAATCATGGCAGTCGCTGCGCAGAGCCCACTCAGCGTCAGAAAGCCTAGTTGGGGAGGGCAGTCGATCACTACCACGTCGTACTTATCCGCAACATCGTCGAGGGCCGCGGCTACCCTGGCGAAGAACAGCATTTCACCAGTACGACCTACCGTAGTCAGAGCCTTTGGCGTCGTATGCTCAAACTCCATAAGTTCCAGATTGCCGGGCACCAAATCGAGTCCGTCGAAGTAGGTTCGGCGGATTACATCTGAGAGTGGGCGTTTGTTGTCATCGTAGCGTATGGCGGCATAGAGAGTCTGGTTGGAGACGACGTCAACTTCCGGCAGAACACCGAGCAACGCCGACAAGCTTGCCTGCGGATCAAGATCGATGGCAAGAACGCGATAACCCTGCAATGCGAGGTGCTGCGCAAGGTGAGCAGAGGTAGTTGTTTTACCACTCCCTCCCTTAAAATTAGTGACGGCAAGTACCTGAAGATGCTCGTCGGGACGCCGGTGGGGAACAAAATCGATAGCTTCACGACCACGCGGCGAGTGAGAGAGTAACTTCCTGATCTCGTTTATATCCGCCAAAGTGTATAAACGGCGCCCATTGCTCGTCGTTTCTGGCTGCGGTCCTTCACCTGCCAAGGTCATTTTCCTGAGCGTAGAGTCCGAGACGCCAATTAACCGGGCGGCTTCCCCGGACGTGAAGCGCCGAAGCACCTTCAGCGTATCAGGTGCGAAGAGTGCTTCACTCATCGACTGGAGATGCGTACTTAGCAGCTCAGCTTGATTGCCGATCGTCTCGTCGACATTGGGCAGAAGTTCTCGGGTAGGCTGAACCGCTACGCTCACATTAATATCTCTCATCACGGAATTTCGAGCGAAACCGCTCCTTTTCCGTGACGATACCACTGAACCATTATGGCGCAAGAGTTTAATGGTTAATGAGGAGTTAACGCCCGCTACGAGTGAAGCGTTAGTAGGCGGCGCTCAAGTTCACATTATGACGTATTTTCAACTACTTCCTACCCTCTCTCCTTGAAACCCCCATCGTTTTGGGACCCGGCATAAATGCCAGGGGCAACAGCGTTCACTCCAAGCTGATTTCTTGTCCCGGCCAATCGTTCGGCAAAGAATCATCGCGACTCACTGTGGCACGGACCCGGCATTTATGCCGGGCTGACGCATCTGCCGATCTGATGTTGATGTAGCCCCATCACAAGGGGGCAGCGATTTCACATGCGGCAGCATCAACTTACTCATTCCACGTTCGGGCGTATGCGGCAGTTTTTGCTGTGCGCAGGCAGGCGTTTTGCATGACCGCCTCGCGCTCCCACCTCCGTCTGGTGCGCAAGCTGCAGGATGCGCTTGGCGAGACCATTTGTTCAGCACTCGAGGACACATCCGTGGTCGAGATCATGCTGAACCCGGATGGAAGGCTGTTCGTCGAGCGGCTGGGGCAGGGGATCGACAGCATGGGTACCCTGCAGCCAGGGGCCGCCGAAATCATCATCGGCAGCGTCGCGCATGCACTGCAAACGGAAGCAGATGAAGACCAGCCGATTATCTCAGGTGAACTGCCGATCGGTGGCCACCGTTTTGAAGGGCTGCTGCCGCCGGTGGTGGCAGGTCCAAGCTTCACCATCCGCAAACGTGCGTCACGCCTGATCCCGCTGGAGGATTACGTTCGCAGCGCCATCATGACGACGGCACAGGCAGTTTTGATCCAAAAAGCTATCAAGGCGCGCCTCAACATTGTCATTTCCGGCGGCACAGGCTCGGGCAAGACGACGCTCGCCAATGCCGTCATCGCCGAGATGGTACGGACAGCGCCGGAACACCGGCTGGTGATCCTGGAAGATACGGCTGAAATCCAATGCGCAGCAGAGAATGCGGTTCAGCTTCATACCACCGATACGGTCGATATGGCCCGGCTGCTGAAGAGCACCATGCGGTTACGACCTGATCGTATCATCGTCGGCG
>NZ_JAKSED010000007.1:0-285933 GCF_022359935.1 Aquamicrobium sp. NLF2-7
CGACGGCCTTGAAGGCCGGAAGCACGTCCGCCCAGCTCCAGCCGGGATTGCCGCGCTGCGCCCGTCGTTGAAATCGTCCGCCTGTCCGCAATATAGATCAGCCCGTTGATGGCGCTCGAACCGCCGAGCACCCGGCGCGCGGGCCAAGCGATGCGGCGGCCGTTGAGGGCAGGTTTCCGGCTCCGTCTCGTAGCGCCCAGTCGAAGCGCTGATTGTTGATCGTCCTGAAGAAGCCGGACGGAATGTGCAGCCACGGGTTGCGGTCCCGCCGTCCCGCCTCGACCAGCAGCACGGAAAGCCGCGGATCCTCGCTGAGCCGGGCGGCCAGCACGCAACCGGCGGAGCCGCCGCCGACCACGACGTAGTCGTATGTCTCTGGTTTCTTTCATGCGTGTCATGATCCGTGCCGCGCGGCTCATCCTTTCACCGCGCCCGCCGTCAGCCCGGAGATCAGGTAGCGGCGCGCCAGCGTGACCAGCAACACCCCGGCACGAGCGGCAGGGTTACGCCGGCAAAAAGGACGCCCCATTCGGTGCCGTCCACCGGCGGCCCATCAGTTCGCTCAGGATCAGCGGTGCTGTCTTGGCCCGGTTGGTGGTGAAGATCATGGCGAAGGGATATTCGTTCCATGCGAAGACGAAGACGAAGATCGAGCCGGCGGCCATGCCTTGCAACGTCAGCCGGGCCAGGATCTTCGAGACGAGCTGCCACTCCGAGCGCCGTCGACATAGGCGGCCTCGTCGAGTTCATAGGGGATCTGGTCGAAGAAGTTCTTCATGATCATGGTGTTGAGCGACACCCAGAAGGTTGCGTAGAGCAGGATCAGCAACAGATGCGTATCGCCGAGCCCGAGCCGGTTCGCGACCGGGAACAGCGGCAGCGTGACGAACGATCGGCGGCAGGACGCGCACCGCGATCATGTAGACCGCGCTCCACGCGGTGAAGCGGTTGCGGTAACGCGAATAGGCATAGCCCGCCGAAGAAACTGACGAGGCCGGCAAGCACGGTCGCGCCGATCGCCACGATGAGGCTGTTGCCCATGGAAGTGAAGAAGTCCTGCCACTGGCTTACGAGCTTGATGTAGTTGTCGAAGGTAGGGGCAAAGACGACACGCGGCGGATAGACGAAGATGTCGACCTGCCGCTTGAATGACGACGAGACGATGAACAGGATCGGCGCCACCGACCAGATCAGGATGAAGACCAGCAGCAGTCCGCGTGCAAGGCGTTCGAGCGGGGAAAAGGCGTCGTTCATCATTCTCCCCCTTTCATGCTGCGCTGCATGGCGAACAGGAACACCGACGCAAGCAGCAGCGAGCCCAGCACCATCAGCCAGCCTGTCGCTGCGGCCATGCCGAAATCGCCGTAGCGGAAGCCGTGCTGGTATAGAGATAGACCGCAAGCACCTCAGACAGGCGCGCTGGCCCGCCCTTGGTCAGAGCCAGACCTCGGAGAACATGCGGAAGGCGAAGATCAGCCGGAATATCAGCGTGATCAGAAGCGTCGGGATGAGAAGCGGCAGGGTGGGTGCGCAGGAAACGCTGCCAGCGTGATGCGCCGTCGATGCGCGCTGCCTCGTAGAGCGAGCCGTCGATGGCGAGCAGCCCGGCATAGATCATCAGGAAGGTGAAGGGCAGGTGCGTCCATATGTTGATGACGCCGACCAGCACGAGGCCGGTGGTGGGAGACGCGCTCCAGTTGACGCGGCCAAGGCCCATCTCCTCGATGGTGCGGGCGATCGCGCCGATATTCGGGTCCATCATCATCTTCCAGACAAGAACCGCCACGACCTCGGAGATCGCATAGGGCATCAGGATGCAGGCGAACATCAGCCCGCGAAACGGCACGCCGGACATGAACAGCGCGGCGAGCGCCAGTCCGAACAGCAGCTCGACATAGACGACGCCGTTGACGACCAGAAAGGTGTTGAGTGCTGCCCGCCAGAAATAGGGATCGTCGAAGACGGCCCGGTAGTTTTCCAGACCCACCCATGTGAGGCCGGTGCCATAGCTGGATTCGTTCAGGCTCAGCCAGAAGACATAAAGGGACGGCACCGTCAGCATGGTCAGCAGCAAAAGGTGCAGGGGAGAAAGGTAGAGCCAGGTGGTCAGGCGAAGCCGACTGCGCATGTCATTTCCAGTTCGTCGTTTTTCGGACGGGCGGACTTCGTTTGCTCTCAAAGGCCGACAAGCAGATATTGCGGCTCGCAATAATCGAGGATGCCGGCATGCCCGCCCTCACGTCCGAGGCCGGACTGCTTGACGCCACCGATAGGAGCCATTTCCAGCCCGAGATGGATGGCGTTGATGCCGACCATGCCCAGATCGAGAGATTCGGCGGTTTTCAGTACGGTTGAAATGTCGCGTCCGAAAACATAGCCGGCAAGCCCGTATTGCGAGGCATTCACCGATCCCCTGACGTCGTCCACCTCGGTGAACTTCGTCAGCGCCGCGACGGGGCCGAACGTTTCCTCGCAGGATACGAGCATGTCCGGGCCGACATTTTCCAGAACCGTCGCCTCATACCATGTACGCCCGGCGGCGGCCCGCCGACCACCGCGCGTGAGTTTCGCACCCCGGGGCGACGGCGTCGGCGACATGGCGCTCGACCTTGGCGAGCGCCGGCTCGTCGATCAGCGGCGCGAGCGTGCTCGCCGCATCGCGACCGTCGCCGGGAACAAGGCGGTCAACCTCGCGAAGAAAGCGGGTGAGGAAGTCGTCGTAGACGGCTTCATGGACGAAGAAGCGGTTGGGACACACGCAGGTCTGCCCGGCGTTGCGGAACTTTGCGGCAACCGCCAGCGTGGCGGCCTTGTCGAGATCCGCGTCGGGCAGGACGATGAACGGCGCGTGGCCGCCCAGTTCCAGACCCAGTTTCTTGATGGTGGACGCGCACTGGCCATAGAGGAGCCTCCCGGTTGCGGTCGAGCCGGTGAAGCTGAGGAAGGCGACGCGGGGATCCTGCGTGAGCACCGGGCCGATCGTTGCCGCATCTCCCGTGACGACATGGAGAACGCCGTCCGGCACGCCGGCCATGCGGCACAACGCTGCGAGGCCAAGCGCGCTGAGCGGCGTCTGCGGCGCGGGTTTCAGCACCACTGTGCAGCCGGCCGCAAGGGCGGGGGCCAGCTTCCGTGCCACCATGGAGATGGGAAAATTCCAGGGCGTGATCGCCGCCACCACGCCGACAGGCTTGTGCATCACAAGGATGCGGCTGTCGGTGCGTGGCGAGGCGATGATCTCGCCGTTCACCCGGCGCGCCTCTTCGGCAAAGAAGTCGAAATAGCCGGCCGCCGAGGCGACCTCGGCGCGCGCTTCTGCAAGCGGCTTGCCCTGTTCCGCCGTCAGCAGCGTGGCCAGATCTTCGGAGTTCTCTGAAATGAGCCCTGCCAGCCGGCGCAGGATCGCGCCGCGCGCCTGTGGCGCCTGACCGGACCAGTCCGCAAACGCTGCATGGGCCGCTGCAACGGCCTCCCCTGCATCCTGTGCCGAACACATGCGCACATAGCCGACGGTCTTGCCATTGGCCGGATCGTCAACCGGCGCCCATCCGCCATCTCCCTGCGTCGCTGCCGCGCCGGCAAGGGTGAGCTTGCCCCACTCCATCCCGCTCCTCCTCTGCATATTTCCAACTGCATATTGCATCATGGATCCAATATTGCAATAACCACTTTCGAAAACACGAGACAGGGAGATCGATTGTGAACAGTCAGGATTACGACGTGGTCGTACTGGGAGGTGGCAGTGCGGGCATCGCGGCGGCGGTCGCTGCGGCCAGAAACGGCGCTCGCACCGCTCTGGTGGAGGCAGGTCCGATGCTGGGTGGAGAGCTGCTGACGGGCATGACCGTCGATGGCGCCATCAACGGACGCGGAGAGGATACGGTCGGCGGCGTGCTGAACGATCTTCTCCAGCTTTGCCGCGACATGGGCGGCTTCGTCGCCAAGCTGAACGACTGGCGGCTGATCCGGTATGTCGCCTACGATCCGGAGATCATGAAGATCGCGATCCCGCAATTCGTGTTCGGGGCCGGCGTCACTGTTTATCTCCAGACTTTCGCGGAGGAGGTGGCTCAGGACGGCGGCAGGATTTCGGGTCTTGTGGTGCGCAACAAGGGCGGCCGGCAATTGCTGACGGCGCGCGCTTTCGTCGATGCTTCAGGGGATGGCGACCTGTGCGCCATGGCCGGGGCGGAGATGCTGAGCGTGGGCGGCGATGAAAAGCCCCAGCCCATGTCGATGATGTTCCGCATGGCGAATGTCGATTCGGCCGGCCTTCTCTCTTATGTGCGCGAGCATCCCGAATGTGTCGCGGTCGGCGAGAGCGACGCGATCCGCGGTGGCCGGACCGACCGCGAGATTACCGAGGAGATTTATCGGCAGGGCGAGCCTTGCGTCTTCTTCAAGGGCGATGGCCCGCTGCTCGGCAGCGCGATCGCGCGCAGCGAGATGTTCCCCACGGCGCTGGTGATGATCCAGCCTACGTCCGATGTCCGCCGGGAGGTCTGCATCAACGCGACGCGGATCACCGTCGACGAGCCGACAAGGCCCGACAACGTGGCAACCGCACTGCGCGTTCTCACCGCGCAGGTGTTTCAGTGCGCCGAATTTCTGCGCAAATCCGTGCCGGGTTTCGGCGAGGCGAGCATTTCCGGCATGTCGCCGCGAATCGGCATCCGCGAAACCCGTCGTGTGGTCGGCGATTACATCCTCACCGGGGAAGATGTGCTTGAGGCAAGGAAGCGTGATGACGGCGTGGCGAAGGGCTGTCATCACGTCGATATCCATCAGGATGGAACCGGGCAGATCCGCATTCCGGTCGCCGATGGCGGATCATACGACATCCCGCTTGGCAGCCTGCTGCCCAAGGGGCTGGAAAACGTGGTGATCGCGGGCCGCTGCCTGTCGGCGAGCCGCGAGGCGCAGGGCTCGGCGCGCGTCATGGGCAGTTGCATGGCGATGGGCCAGGCGGCCGGAAGCCTTACGGCGATGGCCGCGACCCAGAGCAACCACGCCAGTCTGCGCGATGTTCCCGTTGCCCGGCTCCGCCAGACCCTGAAGGATCAGGGCGCGGTTCTCGAAGGGACACGGTGATGCACGGGCATTGGGCCCGGCATCCCGATATCCGCCGGGGGAGGGGGTCAGGCCTCGGAGGCTGCCATTTCCGGGGCGGAGAGAATGGCGCATACCTGTTCCTGCGTGCCGCGGTTATGCGCCTTGAGCCGCTGGCTCAGAAGCTCCAGATCGCGCGCGCGCAACGCTTCCATCATCGCGGTATGCTCGTCGCGCGATCTGGACTGGCGCTGCGCCGAATTCAGCGCCGTGCGCTGGTAGCGTTCCGACAAGTCGAACAGTGTCGTGATGGTGCGCAGCAAATGCCGGTTGCCGCAATCACCGTAGAAGGCGAGGTGAAAGGCGCGGTTCTCCCGCATGTAGCCCTCAATGTCGGCTTCCGAATCCTGCGCTGCGAGGCGGGCGTGGATCGCCTCCATTTCCGCAATGCCGCCGCTAGAAAGGCTCGGCCAGCTTGCGCGCAGCGCCATATCCTCCAGGCTTTCGCGCAGCGAATAAAGCTCGACGAGATCGCTGATCGAATGGGCGGTGACGACCGCGCTGCGATGCGGGCTGAGGAGGACGAAGCCGCGCTCGGCCAGCCGCTCGATCGCCTGCCGGACGGGATGGCGGCTGACGTCGAGCTGCTCGGCGAGCCGGACCTGATCGAGCCGTTCGCCCGCAGGCAGTTCGCCGGCCAGAATCATGCGCTGGATCTCGGAAGTGGCGTAATCCGCCGTGCTTTTGAACCGAACTGTCCGTGCCACCAGGGTTCTCCCGTTTCTGCGCGGACGCCAGTCACCCGCCATTATGGATCCAATAATGCTAGGCCGGCCGGCCGCTCTTGTCCAGAACAGCCGGCTCGTGTCCGTCCAGACGCTGGCGCGGAAATTCTTCGAAATGAGGTGGTTGTCATGCTTGCCAGTTGACCGCACTCCGGTTTCCTGTTTGGATCCAATCCAATGGATCCAATTTTATTGCAGAGATGTTTCCAGGGAGGAAAGACCATGAAATTCATAAAACAGGGACTGCTGGCTGCCGGGGTCGCGTTATCTCTCGGCGCGGCTTTGCCCGCGAATGCGCAGACGACCGTAACGGTGCTGTCGCACAAGGTGCACGAGAACGTGGCGCGCGGCCTTGTTGCAGGGACCACCGGCGGCGATGTGGCGGGTGAATGGGCCAAGGCCAACAACGTCACGCTGAACTGGGTCACTGGCAACATCGATCCGATCCACGACCGGCTGGGCCGTGAACTGTCGCTGTCCGAAAGTTCGGTCGATCTTGCCTTCGTCATCAACAAGTTTCACACGCCGCGCATAGCGGCGCTGCTGGAGCCGCTGGACGAACGAATCGCTGCCGAGCCGATCGAGATCCTCGATTCGATCCCGGAGCCGCTGAAGAAGGCGCTGATGCATGACGGCAAGCTGACGGCGATTCCGTTCCGCCATGCCACGACCGGGCTGCACTGGAACAAGACGCTTTTCGCCGAGCAGGGCCTCGACCATGCGCCGCGGACGCTGGACGAACTGCTCGAATATGCCCGCAAGATGAGCTACACGCGCTCAGACGGAACACGGGTTGCCGGTCTCATCATGAATTCGGGCGACGAGCATGTCGCTGTCCTGACGCTGCTTTCAGCTTTCGGCGCGCGCCTGTTCGACGACGAAGGCAAAGTCGTCGCCAACACACCTGAGATGATCAGGGGCCTGTCGACGATGGCCGAACTCTATAAGGAAGGCGTACTGGCGCAGAATTATGCGACCATGACCATCGACGACGTCATTACCGCCGTCCAGAATGGGCAGGCTGCGATGGCGATCGATCCGTTTGCCCGCTATGCGGTCTACAATAATCCGGAAAGCTCCAAGTTTCCGGGTCAGATCGATGTCGTGGTGACACCCTCGACGGTTAACCCGGAGGGAACGGCGATCACCGAAATCTGGTCGATGGCAATCCCGCGCAACGCGAAGAACAAGGATCTTGCCTATTCGCTGATGCGGGCGCTTTCCGGCAGGGAGGCGACGATCCGCATCGCGCTCAATGCCAACGGGCCGGTGGATCCGACCGCCTATTCGGATGCCCGCCTGCAGGAGAAGCTGCCCTACACGGAGGCCGAAGCCAGGGCGCTCAGGATCGCGCAGGTCATTCCGTCCTCTTTCGACCGCTCGATCGAGGCGGCCGCGATCTTCCGTGAAGAATCGCAGGCCGCGGTGCTGGGCCTGAAATCCGCCGAAGACGCCGCAGCCGCGATGCAGGCACGCATCGAACGACTTGTGGATTGAGGCAGCTGGGGTTCCGGGCAGCCGACATCGCTGCCCGGAACCACTGCAGAATTGCGTATCGACCGTTTCCGGTAATCGCCACCATATCTTCCCGCCTTGGGTCCACCGGCGTCATCTTCCATGAAGAGATGAACGTCGTGGTGGATAGACGCCCATCGCATCGGCGTCGGCCAGACGAACCGGGAAGCGATAATTGTTTCCCGCAACGAGGCGTGCGATCTCGGTTCGCATCGAAACCATAAATCGCCGCAAGCGATCACCATGATAAACCGGCATCGGCCGCGCTGACTTAAGCAGGTTGGCGGCCAGCAAGGCCTTGCCCGCGCGTTCAACGCAATCTATATTCTGTTCAACACAGGAGATTATGATGGCTGTGCAAACAAGGACTGC
This sequence comes from Aquamicrobium sp. NLF2-7, assembly GCF_022359935.1. NCBI lineage: Bacteria > Pseudomonadati > Pseudomonadota > Alphaproteobacteria > Hyphomicrobiales > Phyllobacteriaceae > Aquamicrobium > Aquamicrobium sp. NLF2-7. The sequence continues at coordinate 7,722 of NZ_JAKSED010000007.1, forward strand.
CGCGGAAAGCGAAGCAAAGGTCGCATCGGCGCGCAACAAACTCGTGCTTGAGCAGGCGAAGGCTGCGGGGCTCCTCGGCGCTGCGAAGAACACTCGTCTTTCAGGGCGGGTGCCCTCGGAGTTGATCGAGGCGGCCAAGAAGCGTGCCCATGTCACCTCCGACACGGAGCTGCTGGAACTGGCGCTGTCGCGTCTGGCTATCGAAGATGACTTCGGCGTCCGCCTGGTCGGCAGGAAGGGCAGCATCCCGACGGATATCGATCTTGGGATTTGATCTTTCCGGGGCGCTGCGATCGCTGAAGCCCCAAAAGCATACGGGCACACTTGAGCGCCGTGACGATGAGGATCTTCCGTGGGTTGCCGACGAGCCCGCGATCGGAAGGGCGCTGTTTCTGGATACCAGCGTCTATCTGGATGTGCTGCAAGGGCGATCGCCCGCTGAGGTCGACAGGCTTCTTACCTATCGGCTGTGCCATCATTCCTCTGTCTGCCTGTCCGAACTGACTCATGCCTTTGGTCGGCTCGACCCAAAGCATGGCTCGACGAAGACAGTCCTCGAAACGCTCAAGGCGACGATAGAAGACATCCCGCAGCACCGCCTTCATGCACCGGATGCTGCTATCTGGGGGCAGGCCGGTGTGTTGGCGGGCCTGCTGTTTCGACTAAGCAATCTGCCCAGAGGGGAAGGGCACGAACGCCGCTTCGTCAATGACGCCCTCGTGTTCCTGCAGGCACTTCAGCTGGGCGCGAGCGTTCTGACCGGAAATGTCCGTGACTTCGATTTCCTCACCCAGGTTCTGCCGGCCGGGAGAATCATCCTCTATCGAACTCCAGCGCGATCGTGATCCCTCTCAAGCGTAACGGTCGGTCCTCCTGCCGGTATCCTTTGTGAACCGGGTTCCGGCCCGACAGTGAGCGCAAACGAGATTACAGTCGGTGCGACGATGGGATGAACCTGCCTATTGCGGGGTGATCCAGTACGTGCCTTGCAGTGGAAGAGCCAGAAAGCGGCTGTTCAGTTCGCGCAGCGTCGCGTCGGGATCGACATCGGCAAACAGGTCCGGGTGGAACCACCTGGCCATCGCCTCGATCAGCAGGATATGGGTGGGCGAGTCGTTGAACAGGTGCCACACGCCATAGGCGCGATGGTTCGCGATTGCCGAGAGGTTCGATATCGGGCTGGAGTTGACGAGGCGGTCGAGGCTTTCGCGGGCCGCTTCCTCGTCGACGCCGGTGCCGAGCACCAGACCTCTCAGCGCCGCCATATGCGGCCCGCCGGTGGCGAGGTAGATGTCGGGATCGACGTTGATAATATGCTCGACGCTGACCCGGCCGGCCAGACCCGGAATGATGTCGGCGCCTATGTTATGGCCTCCGGCCGCGACGATGAAATCGTCGAAGATGCCGCGCCCGGGAGAATTGCAGCAATCGCCGGGTGCGGCGTGAACCTGCATGAACACCTTCGGCCTTTTCGTTTCAGGTCCGATCCGCTCCGTGATGTGCCTGAGGCGGGCTGAATAGAACTCGGAAAACGCGGCGGCCTGTTCCTCGCGGCCGATGAGCTTTCCAAGGATGTCCATGCTGGGCAGGGTATTCTGCATCGGCTTGACGAAGAAATCCACGAACACCACCGGAATGCCTGCCTTCTCGAAGCTGGAGGTTATGCCCTGAAGCATCCCGGCGCTCGTCGCTTCCCGGGTGAACAGGCTGAACACCACGAGATCGGGTTCAAGGCTGATGGCCTTTTCGACGGAGAAGCTGAGATCGGTGGCCGCACCCACGGATGGAATCTGCTCGATGGAACCGCATCCGCGATGAGGTCCGCGACCAGATCATCGAGCTGGCGCTGAACGAACCGGAGCTGTCGCCGCGGGAATTGGCAGTCACCTTCACCGACACGAAGGGCTACTTCGTCTCGGAATCCTCGGTCTACCGCCTGCTCAAGGCCCACGACCTGATCACCAGCCCGGCCTTCATCATCATCAAGGCCGCTGACGAGTTCCACCACAAGACCACAGCGCCTAACAGCTCTGGCAAACCGACTTCACCTGTCTGAAGGTCATCGGCTGGGGATGGTTTTATCTGTCGACCGTGCTCGATGACTTCTCGCGCTACATCATCGCCTGGAAGCTGAGCACCACGATGAAGGCCGGGGATGTCGCTGACACGCTGACCATGGCGCTGCAAGCGTCCGGCTGCGACAGCGCCAGGGTCGCCCACCGGCCGCGGCTCCTGTCCGACAACGGCCCGTCATACGTGTCGTCAGATCTCGCCGCCTGGCTATCCAACAAGGGCATGGACCACACCCGCGGAGCGCCCTGCCATCCCCAGACCCAGCGTAAGATCGAGCGATGGCACCAGACGTTGAAGAACCGCATCCTGCTCGAAAACTACTTCCTGCCAGGTGATCTCGAGCCGCAGATTGCCGGCTTCGCCGATCATGACAACCACCGCCGCTACCATGAGAGCTTCGGCAACCTCACACCCGCCGACGTCTACTTTGGGCGCGGCGACATCATCATGCTGGAAAGGAACAGCACCAAACGCGAAATCATCAGACAGCGCCACTTGCTTCACAAAGAAGCGGCGGCCTAAAATGATAACCCTGATGGGCCAGAGCCTCCGTTAGCTCAGACCGTCAATCGTCTCAAAATACCTGACGACGGACACGCGTGACGACGCGGGACATCTTCTCCAAACCACAGCATGCCTACACGCAGAAGCAGCTCGCTGCGACGCCGGGAGGAATGCGCAGCTAACCGTTGGTCACAAAATTCTCCGGGAAGAAAGCGTCAAAGCGCGGTCTTTTTGCGTTGGCGATAGGCGCGTGCGCTGGCCTGGTCGCCACAGGGGACATTGCGCACAATCGCCGATTTCCCGCCCGGGAGCGGTCCACGAAGATGACAGCGCAGCGCGGCGAGGCGCATTGGCGAATTATGTTACGGTATGGGCCGGTGAGACATCGATGGCATCGCGCGAAATGATGCCGAGCAATTCGTTCACCTCTGCTGCGTCGGGCGGCTCGGTGTTGCATCCGTCACATGCAATGCGTGTACTGGGCATGACGGCACGAGCATGGCTTTTGAGAAGGGCTATGTCCGATGGGGCGATTTCACGCCCGGTCAGACGATTGTCGACCAGCTTGAAAATCGCTTCACGCAGGGACTTCGCTCGCTCCAGATCCAATTCATCGACGTGACCGGCAAGAGGCGGCAATTCCGCCTCGCAGAACCAGCGTTCCAGCAATTCCGGCTCCGACAATCTGTCGTTTTCCTTTCCGCGGTCCTTGGAGCCAGCGACAGTCGCGGCGAAATTGAGGGCGACGCTGTCCGAACGAAACAGAAAACGCCACTTGCCCTTCTTACGGCGCTATGATTTTTGATATTCTTGGTTGCATACGGCGACAGATAGATGGACGTCAGATCACCTGCATCGGCCAGTGCAGCCTCAACCAATGCGCTTCTGCTGAGTGCAAAACGGCAGGAGGTAAAAATTACCTATCTGCCGGAACGCCTTGGCAGAGTTTGAACCGCAATCTCCACGCTTTACAACGTGCTTCGATGAGCTGCCGGTCACGCTCAAGGAAAGCCGCAAAATCTCAAATGTGGATAAGAGTTCCATAAGATAGATTCTGCGACTTTCATCCATTGTCGAGAAGGGAAGATGTCTTGATTCCGTGACGTAGGAATGTCGCCTAGATGGTCGTCTGCGGTGCGGGCATGGCGACGGCTGACCATTGCCACTGCCACGCCTGTATTGTGGAAATCGTCGTCCATGATGCCAATGCGATCATCCCGGTTGGGGATCCCCGTGAATGCGCCGGTGCAGGTAATGAAGGCGGGACAATCATGCAAAGGGATGCATCTCCGACCTGCCCTGTCTTGAGCACCGGATTGTCATAGCCGGCGTGCTCACGATGGGAACGAGACGCAGTGTTCCTGGGTTCAGCCGATGATGCTTGCCGGGCAGATGGGTGCCGCACAGGGGATCGCCCCGGCGGTCGGCCATTACGCTGACAGGTGGGCTATCAGTCGGCGGATGAAGGCTTCGCCGGCGGCGATCTGTTCCTGTTCGATGAACTCGTTTACCCTATGCGCCTGCGCGATATCTCCTGGTCCGACGACCACCGTCGACCAGCCCGCTTTCTGGAAAATTCCGGCTTCCGTTCCAAAAGCTACGACAGCGGTTTCCGTGTTTCCGGTCAGCAGGCATGCGAGATCTTCCGCCACGCTTGAAGGTTCTGGTGCAAGTGCGGGTATGAATGAAAGGTCTTCGATATCGACACCGGATGAAGCATGGACCGCCTGCATCGCCGGCTCGATTTCGCTGCGGATATAGCGCTCGAAGCGGGCGCGAAACTCGCGCGCGTCTTCCTGCGGTACAGCCCTTATGTCGGTGATGAAGCTGCACGCTTCGGCCACGATATTGCCGGCGGAGCCACCTTCGATGACACCACAGTGGAGCGTGGTGTAAGGGGGCAGGAAACCCGTGGCTGACGGGCCCTCGCGATTGCAGGCCATGGTTTCATCCAGCCATGTCACCAGCCGGGCAGCCTTCATGACCGCGCTGACGCCGAGATCCATGCGGCTGGAATGAACCGCATGCCCTCTCACACGGGTCCTGAATGCCAGCAGGCTTTTATGGCCGTTGACGACCTGCATCCGTGTCGGTTCGCCCACAAACACCGCACGTGGAGGCGGCACCGCCTCCTTCATCGCATCGACGAGAGAGATGGCACCCATGCATCCCACTTCCTCATCATATGAAAGGGCGATGTGAATGGGAGTCTTCAGTTTCGCCGCCAGCATCTGCGGAACAGCGGCGAGAACGATAGCCACGAATCCCTTCATGTCGCAGGTTCCGCGCCCGAAAAGGCGGCCACCGCGCCCGGTCAGGGTCCATGGGCTGCTGATCCACCCTTCTTCAAGGGCGGGAACGACATCGGTATGGCCGGACAGGACGATCCCGCCCGCAGTTGATGGCCCGATCGTCGCAAACAGGTTCGCTTTCAGCTGGTCCCGGTCACAGATCAACGTGGACTCGATACCGAAGCTGGCCAGATATTCGCGAACGAACCCGATCAGCGGCAGATTGGTCTGCGACGATACGGTCGGAAACGCAATCAGCCGTTCCAGCATCTCATGTGTCGTCAGCATGTGCGCCAAGCCGGGTCCCCCCTTACCTGCCCCGATGTCTGCATCAGCAATCTATGACGATGTCTTCGAGAGGAAATGCCTGGCACAGCATGACCCTTCCACGCGCCAGAAGCGGTTCCTCGCCAGTGGGATAGTCGACCTTTCCGCTGATGATGCGCTGCACGCAGGACTGGCACTCCCCGTTGCGGCAGGAATAGGCAACCTCCACGTCATGGGCGAGCGCGAGGTCAAGCAGGGTGCCGCTTTCAGAGGTCCATGTCACATGCCTGCCGGTCTGGGCGAATGTAACCTTGCGTGGCGCCCTCCCCGCAACCAGGCCTGATGCAGCCGGGCCGGATCCGCCACTGCTCTGTTCGAATGCTTCCATCCGCACACTTTCAGGAGCTGCACCGAGAGCGATCAGCCCTTCTTTCAGCGATGACATGAAGTCGGCCGGCCCGCAGATGTAGAAATCTGCCTCGTCAACCGGGGTCTGACCGGCGATGACAGTGGCATTCAGCCGCCCGCGATGATGGCACACATCATCGTACTGCGGTTGCGAATAGGCGGTAAACAAGCGGATTGAGGGACAGGCTGCCGCCAGACGCCCGAGTTCCTCTCCGAACAGGTGATGCCTGGCGTCACGTGCGGCATGCATGAACCACACTTCCCGTCCGGGTTTCTCGCGTGCCAGATGTTGTGCCATCGGCAGCAGCGGGGTTATGCCCACCCCCGCGCTGATGAGAACCACAGGGCGCCCCGGTGCGCTGTCCAGAACGAAGTGGCCTGCAGGGGGCCCCAGCATCACCTCATCGCCAACCCCGATATGATCGTGCAGCAGATCGGAGACGCCCTCATTGCCGATCCTGCGCACGGTGATGCGCAGAGAATATCGGTCCGGCGTTCCCGAAATGGAGTAGCAGCGGTGCCGTGGCACCTGACGATTGTCACCGGGAAGCGAGACCGTGACGAACTGCCCCGGCAGCGCTTCACCGACAGGCGCATCGTCGCGCGGTCTGAGCACAAAGGACATCACGTCCGGGCTCTCCCGCCTGCGCTCGGTGCAGGAAAAACTGCGCCGCCCGATCCAGGCGGCGGGCCGCTTGTCCGCCCATATGCGCGAGCGGTTGAACGCCGCCGAACAGTGAAAATAAATCTCCTCGGGACGCATGCTGATCTGGTGCGGCCAGCCGTCATCGCGGCCGACCTCACGATAGAGCCCGTTCAGCCTGATGATGTCGCAGCAGCCGGGTTCGGCAGCCAGCAAGGCGCATTCGGCCGCATGCGGGAAATCGTGGGTGTTCTCACTATGGGGCCCGAGATCCAGCAGGAAGGATTGCTGGTTGGTGCCGGGATCGGGCCGCAGCGGCTCGCCGCCCACGAGCCCGATAGCGATTTCGCCGGCTTTCGTCTCACGGGCAAAGACGATGAACCGGGCCTGATCGATGAAACCCATGAAGCCGGGGCCGGCCACGTTGTAAGCCTTGGCCTGCACGAGGGGGCTCGGGGTGCCGTAGAATTCGCGCAGACCCGCCCGCACCAGCCGGGCTTCGGAAGGCGCATCCCGATAGACGGGCTGGTTGCCGGTTTCGGACTGCCAGGCGATGTCTTTCGCATAGATGTCCAGAACATCCAGCGGCGGCTTTCTTTCGGAAGGGTCGATCCAGAATCCGCTCTTGCGAAATGCCTCGCTCTTCACGAATTCCATCTTCGTCGGGGTCAGTACCATCACGGAGAGAGGGCGGTTGTCGTCTGCCGGAAAGGCGGCGATATCCTGCTCGTTCTGCGAGACTGTCGCCCGCGCTGCGATGCGCAGATAAGTATCGGCGTGACGGTTCAGAAGAAGAAGCGCCACGTCCGGATTGCTCAGTATGTTGCCGATCGTATCCAGCCGCTTGTTGCCGACATAGTCGGGCAGCAGCAGGCTGCCATCGGCACCCAGCCGCACCACCGACGGCTGGCCGCCGCGAGGCGAAACGTCCATCCCTCCCTCTGCACTGCGGGAGGCGATAAAGAGCAGTGTGGTCCGTTCGATAAAGAAACGCGTAAGGTCATCCATGATCTTCGCCCACATTCGCTGTTCGGCTGCATCTGTTTCCATGCAGCGTGTTTTCCCCGGCTAGGAGGTCGCGGCAGCCACGGCGCGTCGTTCGAAGAAAGCGCGACCGGGCACGGCCTCCAGAAGCCGGCGCGTATAGTCGGCGCCCGGATTCCCGAACAGGTCGGCTGATCGTGCCTCCTCGACGATATGGCCCTTCTGCATCACCACGATCCGGTCGGCGATCTCTCGCGCCACCCGGAGATCGTGGGTGATGAACAGCATGCTCAGTCCCATTTCGGCCTTCAGTTCAGACAGCAGCTTCAACACCTGTGCCTGTACGGAAACGTCAAGCGCGGAGACGGCCTCGTCGGCGATCAGGCAGACCGGATCAAGGGCGAGTGCGCGTGCAATGCAGATCCGCTGGCGCTGGCCTCCGGAAAACTCATGCGGAAAGCGATCCAGTGCCTGCGCGCCCAGCCCGACCTTTTCCAGCCAGCGGCTGGCGGTCGCAACCGCCTCGGCCCGTGATGCGCCGAATGCCATCGGCCCGCGCACGATGCTTTCCCCGACCTTGAGCCGCGGGTCGAGAGACGCATAGGGGTCCTGGAAGACGATCTGCACCTTGCGTCTGAACTGACGAAGGGCCTCCCCTTTCAGGGCATGAACAGGGGTTCCGTCAAACATGATCTGTCCGCTGTCGGGCTCGATCAGCCGCAAGACCATGCGCGCAAGCGTGGACTTGCCCGAACCGCTTTCACCGACAACAGCCAGCGTATCGCCGCGGTTCAGCACCAGATCGAGGTTTTCCGCTGCGACGACACGCCGGCGAGGCGAGAAGAACCGCTGCCTGGTGGTAAAAACCTTGTTCAGGTTCCGGATTTCAAGCAGGGGCGCGTTCTTGCTTTCGTCGGCCCGGACCGATCCGCGCCCCGGCACGGCTTCGAGAAGATTGCGGGTGTAATCGTCGGCCGGATTGTTGAGGACACTGGCGGCCGCGCCCTGTTCGACAACCTTGCCCTGCCGCAGCACCACGACACGATCGGCAATGTCGGCGACGACACCGATGTCGTGGGTGATGAACAGCACGCCCATGTCGCGTTTTTTCTGCAGGCTGGCGATCAGATCGAGAATCTGCCGCTGCGTTGTCACGTCCAGCGCTGTGGTCGGCTCATCTGCTATCAGCAGCCTGGGATCATTGGCGAGCGCCATGGCAATCATCACGCGCTGTCGCTGTCCGCCGGAAAGCTGGAACGGATAGGCTGAAGCCAGAGAGGCCGGATCCGGCAGCCCCACCTGCTCGAACAACTCCTGCACGCGCGCATCGACATGCTTGTCGGGAATGCCGGCATGGGTGCGGATGGCCTCGGCAACCTGCCTGCCTACGCGCGCCAGCGGGTTGAGCGCCGTCAGCGGCTCCTGAAAGACCATGGCGATGTCGCGGCCACGCAGGGCGCGCATTTCGCGTGGCGGCATGTCCAGAAGGTTGCGCCCGCCGAACCTGATCTCTCCATCGAGCGCGGCAACCTTGGAAGGAAGAAGACCGAGGATGGCATGCGCGGTCATCGACTTTCCCGAGCCGCTTTCACCAACCAGACAGACGATCTCGTTGGAGTTGACCTCGATGCTGACGCCGTCGACGGCGCGGTTGCGGTCGCCGCCCACAGGCAGGCCAACCACAAGATTCCTGATAGCAAGTAGTGGTTCGGTCATGCTCTGGATATCCTTGGGTTCAGGGTATCATTCAGCGCTTCTCCGGCGAGATTAATCGCGACGACCGTCAGCAGAATGGCGATGCCGGGGAAAACGCTCATCCACCAGGCCTGACGGATGACGGTGCGGCCGGCCCCGATCATGTAGCCCCAGCTCATCAGATTGGGATCCCCGAGGCCCATGAAGGACAGAGCCGCCTCGATGAGGATCGCAGCTGCAACCGTCAGGGATCCGGCCACGATGATGGGTGATACGGCATTGGGCAGCACATGGCGCACCACCACGGAAAGCGTGGACTGGCCCTGACAGCGTGCAGCCTGCACGAATTCGCGCTGGGAGATCGTCTTGACCTGTGCTCTCGTCAATCTCGAAAGCGGAGGCCAGCTGACGAGCCCGATCGCCAGGATGATGGTATAGATCGAGGGCGTGAGGATCGCGACAAACAGGATGGCCAGCACAAAGCTCGGAATGGTCTGGAACACTTCGGTGAAGCGCACGATGATCGTGTCGGTCACGCCACCCGCATAGCCCGCGATGCAGCCAAGCAGCACGCCGATGCACAAAGCCGTCAGCGTCGATGCCAGACCGATCAGGATCGAGACACGGGCACCATGAACGATGCCCGCTGCTATGTCGCGCCCCAGCGTGTCTGAACCGAGAAGCATGCCGTTCTCACCCGGCGCGCTGAAGGGAATGCCCGCCATGTCCCATGGCGACGCCGGATAGAGCAGCGGCGCCACGATGGCGAGAAGGCAGATGAGGCCGATCAGCACCAGGCCGACCACGCCGGCAGGCCGGCTCAGGAATGCGCGCGTGAACTCCCGCATTTTTGCTTCTCCTATCAGGTCGTGACGCGGGGATCGACAACCCGGTGCAGGAAGTCGGTCAGCAGGTTGGTTGCGATGACAAGGAGCGACATGATCAGAAACAGGCCGAGCAGAACGGGATAGTCCCGCGCGGTCACGGAATCGTAGGTGAGCCTGCCGAGGCCGGGCCACGAGAACACCGTTTCCACCACGACCGATCCGCCGATCAGGGCGCCCGCCTGCAGGCCGGCGAAAGTCACCACCGGGACGGCGGCATTGCGCAGCATGTGGCGGTACAGGATCTGATTCTCGGTCAGCCCCTTGGCGCGGGCCGTGCGAACATGATCCTCATGCGACACTTCGATCAATGAGGAGCGCATCAGCCGTGTGTAGACGGCCATATATATGGCCGCCAGCGTGACAACCGGCAGGACCAGATGGCGCGCCACGTCCAGCGCATATTCGAGTGCGCCGAAGCTTGACGCGCGCATGTCAGCATAGCCGAAGGCCGGCAGCCATTCGAGCTGGATCGAGAACACAAGCACCAGCATCAGGCCGAGCCAGAAAACCGGCGTGGCGTAGAGCAAAAGCGACACCAGCATGATGGCGAAATCGCCCCAGCTTCCCTGTCTCCGGCCGGCAAAAGCTCCCAGAAGCACACCGCCGATAAGTGACAGGAAGAAGGCGGAAAGGGTCAGAAGCAGCGTTGGTCCAAGCCGTTCGAGAATGAGCTGCCAGACGCTGGCACGTTGCCGGTACGAATAGCCGAGGTCGAATTGCAGCACCTTGCCGATATAAGTGCCGAGCTGCGTGAGGAATGGCTGATCGAGACCATACTCCGCGCGGATCTGTGCGATGAACTTGGCGTCTGCCGCCCCCGACTGGCCGGCAATGACCATAGCCGGGTCACCTGGTGCGGAGTGGATGATGATGAAGTTGATCGTCGCGATGACGAGGATCGTGAAAACGATCCCCGCAAGCTTTGCGAACAGGCGGGAGATTACGGACATCAGCGTTTTCAGGATTGCGGCTGGTTCTGCGGGGTCACACCCAGCAACTGGTCGAGAACGTTCAGGAACAACTGCGCGCCCTTCGGGATCAGCTCGTCGGGAAAGTCATAGTCGGGATTGTGAACCATGGGACGGTCCATGCCCGAGCCGATGAAAAGCAGTGCGGCTTTCGAGCACGAGCCGAACAGACCGAAATCCTCTGCTCCTCTGATCGGCACGTAGCCGGCTACCCGCGACAGGCCCATTTCATCGGCTGCATTGCCGAAGATGGCAGCGGATTCCGGATGGTTGATGCAGGCGCGGAAGAAATTATGGGTGGAATGCCCGACCATCAGCCCTTCTTCGGCCGCGATGGCGCGAACCATCTCCATCACCGTGTCGGCCAGAACTTCGATGGCGTCGCTTTCCGGGGTGCGCAGCGTCATGCGGATTTCAGCGTCGCCCGGCGTGATGCCGAACACTTTCTTTCCCATATGGACGCCCGTTACCGTCAGACGGCGGAAGCCGGGGCCGACGGCATCGCCGGCCTCCAGCGTCTTCAATGTGGCGATGATGCGTGATACCGCCATGGCCGGCGAGATGCCGGTCTCCGGCATGGAGGCGTGGGCGGTCTTGCCTTCCAGCCTGATGCACAGGCCCATGGATGCGCAGGTGATCTGCCCTTCGGCAATAGCTACATGAGCAAGCGGAAGACCCGGCATGTTGTGGATGGCGAAAGCATAATCCGGCCGGATCGACGCAAACTTCGGGTCGGCGATGACGGCTTCCGCGCCATGCGCCGTCTCTTCCGCCGGCTGGAATAGCAGGATCGCCCTGCCGCGTGCGGGACGCCTCTGGCCCAGATGCCGCGCCACGCCGGCCATCATCGCCATGTGGCCATCATGGCCGCACATATGCGCCTTCCCATCCGTGCGGGAGCGGTAGGGAAGATCGGAGATCTCCTGTATCTGCAATGCGTCCAGCTCGCAGCGCAGCATGACGCTCGGTCCGGCTTCCCCGCCTTCGTAGATCAGGGAAACGCCATGTCCGCCCAGTTCGGTGACGACCTGATCGGGCCTCGTGTCCGACAGGAAGGAAACGACCTCGCGCGCCGTTTCGGCCTCTTCGCCTGAAATCTCGGGAAACTGGTGCAGCTTGTGTCGCCAGTCCCGCAGAACCGCGACTTCCTGATCGTTGATATATGCAATCATGTTGCCAACAGCCTTCTATGGTGTGACCGGAAGCCACGTAATATTGAGGGGGTGCGGTGCGCGGACTTGTGACCAGCAGGGAGGTAACCACTGCTGCTGCGCCGCGCACCACCAGACCTTAAGCGAAGTGGACCGTGCCGAAGTTGGAGTTGACGCCAGTGGCGGAGGTCGTGATCTCCTTCAGCCGGTTGTCATGGATCGTCGGATATTGCTGCTCAGCCAGCCACAACACCGGCACTTCCTCCACGAGAAGCTGCTGAACTTCCGTATAGAGCGCCTGCCGCTTTTCTACATCGATTTCGCCTGCTGCCGCCTCGAAAAGCTCATCGACTTTCGGGTTCGAATAGCCGGAGGTATTGGAGAACATGACCCCCTTGCGGATGTTGGAGGAGATATAGGTGCGTGCCACGCCGAGCGCGGGGTCGCCGTTCTGATACAGCTGATTGCCGCTGATATCGAAGTCGCCATTGCTCACGCTTTCGACCCAGCCGGCAAGGTCGTTGCTTTGCAATTCGACATTGATGCCTGCCGCTGCAAGGGCCTGGCGAACATACTCGGCAATGCGCGTCCATGTATCTCCGGCCGGCACCATGGAGAATTTCAGCGTCGCGCGCACACCACCTGCATCCGGCTTCAGGCCCATCTCGTCGAGCAAAGCGACAGCCTTTTCCACCGACTGCTCATAAGTGCGCACGTCTGACGTGTAGAAACGCATCGAGGATGCGATCGGCCCGGTCGCCGCCTTTGCAAGTCCGAACAGAATGCGGTCGCGTACGAAATTGCGGTCGATCAGATGCATAAGCGCCTGACGGAAACGCTTGTCGTTCATCGGCGGACGACGGCAGTTCAGCTCGATCCACAGCATGGGCGAAAAATATTCGTAGCCTTCGGTGGTCATTTCGAGGTGAGGCAGGGCCGCAAGGCGCGCGACGTCGAAAGGCTCGATATCCTGCCACTGGGTGAGCTGGGCATCGCCTTGCTCCAGCGAGACGCTGCGCGAAGCGGCATCAGGGATCACGCGATAGTAAATCTCACGCAGCTTCGGCTGGCCCTCGCGGTAGTAATCCTCGTTCGCAGTGAGGTGGATATGCGATCCGCGAACCCATTCGGAGAAGTGGAAGGGGCCGGTGCCGATCGGCGGCTGTTCCGCGCCAACCTTCTGGTAGTCCGCCCCTTCGAGAAGGTGGCGTGGCAGCATCGGCGCGGATGCCGTCTCGAACGCCATGAGAAACGCCGGAAACGGCTGCTTCAGGGTGAAGACAACGGTGTAATCGTCGGGCGCCTCGATGCTCTCGCAGCGGCTGAAGACATCCCGCGCACGCGGATGAACTTCGGGCAAAAAAGTCTTGCAGGAAAAAACCACATCCGCGGCGGTGAAAGGCTGGCCGTCATGCCATCTGGCATTCTTCACCAGATGAAAAGTGTAGGTGAGGCCATCCGGCGAGACCTCCCAGGAATCGGCAAGCAGCGGCTGGGGCGAGAGGTCCCTCGCATAGGAAAGCAGGCCTTCATAAAGCTTTCCGGCCACGACGCCGGTGGGCGTCTGCTGGTTCAGGCCAAGATTGAGGATCGGGGGCTCGGGATATACGACCGACGTCAGGGTCCCACCGTTCTCCTGAGCAAAAGCCAGACCGCCGGAAGCGGCACTGCCGAGGGTTGCCGCCATCAAAAGATTGAATTCGCGCCGATTCATGTCATCTATCCTCTGTCGATGAAAAGTTCCGGAAGTAGGGACAAGGGCGGCGTTTTCCTGTTGCCGCCACAGGCCTGAAAAATTGAAGAGACCGATATTGGCCGGGCAGACAGGGCGCAGGCCCGCGCTTCAGTGTGGACCGGGACAATTCCCGAAGCCCTTGAGCTTCTCGATCGGGCGATCCGTGGCCGAGCGCCGTGACTTTTTCGTTATCGCGCGAACTGCGCCATCACCCCTCAGCCTGGCTTTTCGGTTGCTGCGTCGCGGGCGCTGCCGTTTCAGGACCAGTTGGGATCTTGGGGCAATCTGCTCCGGCAACGATCTCCTGAGCGCAAACGGTCATCTTCGTTCTCCCTCATGTCTTTATGTGGCGCGCCCCGCACTGAAATCTGCATGCGATGCCCTGTTATGCAGCTACACCTTAGGTACGATGAATGGTTCCAATCAATGTCTCAAAGATACATTTGAAGGGGCCGGTAATGTCGATGATCGACAGGCTTATCGTTGGAATGGAAGCTGAACACCACTGCCTGTCGATCTGTCGCCGGACCATGCGGATATCCATGGCGTCCGGTTGCCATGTTCCCGTCATGAAACCGGAGGCCCCTAAGAGGTGCGGTCAGGAACAGCTCGCGCGAATGCCGTCCAGAATGGCTTTGGCCCTGTCGCTGCGCACTTTACCTTCTGCCTTGAGCTGGCTGGCGACGCGATCGATCTCGTCGCCTTCAGCGCCGGCAGCAACGGCGACATTGCGCGCATGAAGACCCATGTGGCCTTTCTGAATGCCTTCCGCCGCCAGCGCTCTCAGCGCCCCGATGTTCTGGGACAGTCCGACCGAGACGATGATTTCGGCAAGTTCCTGCGCCGATGACACGCCAAGCATCCGAACCGCCGCCTGCGCCGCGGGATGGGTTTTGGTTGCGCCGCCGACAAGGCCGACCGCCATCGGCAGCTCCAGTGTGCCAACGACATTGCCCTGTGCGTCCTGCTCGAAGTGGGAGAGCGAAGTGTAACGGCCATTGCGGACGGCATGCGAATGCGCGCCGGCCTCGACGGCTCTGGTGTCGTTGCCCGTAGCCATCACCACGGCGGTAATGCCGTTCATGATGCCCTTGTTGTGCGTTGCGGCGCGATAAGGGTCCGCTGCCGCGAACTCATAGGCCTGAATGATGCCCGCGGCCACGTCCGCGCCGCCAAGGGCATCGGCACCGAAGGTCGCGCGCACGCGCGCCAGTCTCCGGTCAGCCTTGTTGGACAGGATGCGCAGGCGCACCCTGCCCCCGGTAATGCTTTCCACCATCGGTGCGAGAGCTTCGGCCATGGTGTTGACGGCATTGGCGCCCATGGCATCGCGCACATCCACCACGAGATGCAGCACAACGAAGGTCTCGCTGTCGCCTTCCACGAGGCGCACCTCGATGTCCTTCGCCCCGCCGCCCAGCGAAACGAGGAAGGGGTCCTGCTCATTGGCGAGGTCGAGCAGTTCCTGACGGCGCTCGAACAGCCGGAACCGGGCGCCGTTCGGATCGCAGGCTCCAACCACCTGCACCTGCGCCACCATGATGGGATCGCTGCTGGACGTGTGAAAACCGCCATGCTCGCGCGCAACCGCGGCCATATGGCTGGCGGCGGCTACGACCGACGGCTCCTCTGTCGCCATGGGAATGAGGTAATCGCGACCGTTGATGGTGAAGTTCGCAGCCACGCCGACCGGCAAAGTCAGCGCTCCCACCACGTTTTCGATCATGCGGTCGGCCATGGGGAGGAAATCGGCATCTGCCGGCAGCAGGCTTTCCAGCCCCTGCCGCCCGACACCCGTAAGGCTGACGACCCTGTCGAAGCGAGTGGCAGGCGAGAGCTTGTAAAATCCGGGAATCCGGCTGTTGACCGTCATGTGTGCAGGTACTCCGCTTGCATTTATGAGCGGAGACTAGATTTGCAGGCACCGCATCCACAATGTGCCCGCAACACATCCGATGCCTGTGTGAAGGTATGTTTCCGACAGCTTCACGTCAGGCTTGTTCCGGCGAGGCTGCGCAGGCGAAGTGCCAGATGCAGTTCCAGCGCGAGCGCCGGATCGGCAAGATCCGGGTTCATCTGCACTATGGTTTCAAGCCTCTGCCTGATCGTGTTCACATGGACGCCAAGCACATCGGCTGTCTTCTGGAGACTGCGGCCGTGGTCCAGATAAGCCAGCATCGTCGGCGCCAGCTGGGTCTTGCGTTTTTCATCGTAACTTATGACCGCACCGATGGTGTGTCCGATGAATTCGGCCAGTGCGTCGTCATCCTGCTCGCGAAACAGGATCGCATAGGTGGCCATCGAGCGCTCGTGAACCAGACGTCCGGACTGGCCCAGCGCATGCAGCAGCTTCAGGCAACGGCGAAGGGCCTGATATTGCTTGGGAACCTCTGCCACCCCGGCGATGGCGGGCGACACCGCGACGCTCGGGCGTTCGTGGAGCACCTGTTCCAGCCTGTCGCCCACGTGCCGCGCAAGGCCATCGACATCCTGCGCATTGGTGGCGATCACCAGATCGCCATTGTACTCGGAATACATCGTATCACGCCGGCCAAGGAGGGAGCGCACGGCCGCAATGGCGGCGCTGGGCCGGTCGCTGCCCAGTTCGACCAGAAGCATCCTGAGGGGCCACTGCATGGAAATGTTGGGAGGCAGCTGCCTTGCGCCTTCCGGACCGAAAGGGTCGCTGCTGCCGCGCAGCAAGGCAGCGAAAGTATCGGCGACGTTGCGATAGGCAGCCTGCGCGATGCGCTCGGTCGTCAGAAGCACGATTCCGGTGACGATGGCGCTGCGCTCCAGCGTGCGCATTTCGGCCGCCGACAATTCCTGATGGCGATGCAATATCAGTGCGCCCAGCCGCATGGACCCCCCGATGATTGCCGCCACCTGTGAAATGCTGCCGTCCTCATGCATCACCGGCACGCTTCGGCCCAGACGATCGCTCTCCCACATGGCTTTTATCAACTGCTCGTCGCCGAACCCCTCAGGCAAGGCGCCGCATACCGAATTGCGTGTTTCGTCGACGACGCACACCTCGCCCCCGAGAAATTTCGAGACGCGCTCCGACAGGCTTTCCAGGGACCCGCCCCGGGCGATGAGTTCCGTCAGCTGTTCATGGACGAGGGCTGCATCCTCTATCGACTGGGCCTTGGCGCGCAGCTCGTCATTGGCGATGCGGGCGCGGCTCAGCGAACGGCGCGCTTCCTCCAGCAGCCGCGCGTTCTCAATAGCCAGTGCCGCAAAGGTGCCAAGCGAAGAGAGCACGGCCATTTCCTGCGGGGCGTAAGCGCGCTCGTAGCGATCTCCCACGAACAGGACCCCGATCACCTTCGATTCCACCTCCAGCGGAATGCCGAGAATGGAAACGATGCCCTCGCCCCTGATGGAGACGTCGATGTCGGCTTCGTGGTCGAAGGTGAGGTCTCTGGAATAATTGCTGGAGTAGAAAGGCGTGCGGGTGGCCGCGACATTGCCGCAGATTCCGATGTTGCGCGCCACGCGGATCTGCCCGAAATCCTGCGAAACCACGCCTTCGGTTGCGCGCACATAGAAATCGCCGCGCTCATCGTCCGCGGCTGAAAGATAAGCGATGTCGGTCCCGACCAGTTGCCGTGCGCGCCGTACGATGGCCCTGAGAACATGATCCGTATCGCGCAATGAGGACAGATCGCGCGCCGTCTCGTAAAGGGCCGAAAGTTCGCGTTCACGCTTGCGTTTGTTGTCAAATTCCTCGCGCACCCGGATCGCCGTGCCGACGTCGTTCATCAGCATGGCCTCGATTTCTGCCGGATAGTTCCGGGCGCGGATTTCGGAGATCATTTCCTCATAGCGCTGGAGAGGCGCATCGCGCGAAAGAAGCTCAAGCAACCGGGACGGAAAGATGCCCGGATCTTCCGCAAGAGGCTGCGAACCGTGCGCAACCATGCCATTCGTCATCCTCGTTCCTCCCTGTGAACGGCCTCCGACAAGTCCCGTGTGCAGGGTACGCGCCCTGCCGCCAAGAGGTTATGTATATTTATGCCACAAAACTCCAGAGCGGATGTAGCAAGACCATATTTCGATCAAGCGACCAATTGGGCAGTTTGCCTGAAAAGGCAGGTGACATGTCGGACATTGTACGGGTCTTCGAGGTCGGACCACGCGACGGCCTTCAGAACGAGAGCGTGCCGGTCGGCACGCAAACCCGTGTCGACCTGATTGAGCGGCTGACAGGTGCCGGGATCCGCCGCCTCGAAGCGGGCAGTTTCGTGTCGCCGAAAGCCGTGCCGCAGATGGCTGGCACCGCGGAGGTGCTGCGCGCTCTGCGCCCCTTGCCCGGCGTGAGCCTGTCCGTGCTTGTTCCCAACATCCGGGGAATGGAGAGCGCCGTCAGCGCCGGCATCCGGGAAGTGGCTGTCTTTGCATCGGCTTCTGAGACTTTCTCCCAGCGCAATATCGGCTGCAGCATTGAAGAAAGCTTTGCGCGTTTCGAGCCGGTCATGGCGATTGCGCGGGACAATGGCATTGCCGTGCGAGGCTATGTCTCCTGTGTTCTGGGGTGTCCTTATGAGGGTGAGATAGCGCTGGGCAGCGTGGTCGGCACCTCGCAGCGTCTGGCTGCCATGGGCTGCTATGAAATATCGCTTGGCGACACGATCGGGATCGGAACTGCGGGATCGACGCGGCGAATTTTCGGCGCCGTCTGCGATGAGCTCGGCCATGATCTTGTGGCGGGGCATTTCCATGACACCCGCGGGCAGGCGCTGGCAAATGTTCTGGCTTGTCTGGATATGGGAATAAGGAGCTTCGACAGCTCGGTGGCAGGGCTTGGCGGCTGTCCCTATGCGCCGGGCGCTTCCGGCAATCTGGCCAGCGAGGATCTCGTATATATGCTTGATGGTCTTGGCATGGAGACGGGCATAAACCTCGATCTTCTGGCGGATGCCGGTGATTTCATCTCCGGCGCACTGGGACGCCCGACGGGTTCACGCGTGGGTAAGGCTCTTCATGGTGTCAGGCGCGCGGCCCGCGCCGCCTGAAGAAAACGCAGCCGCGATTCAACGGAATGTAGTAGGCCCGCATCGCCGGCCAGCGGCCTGAACCGGACAGTAAAGGTGGGAGGTTTCCAGTCATGACAAACAATTCGCAAGGCAGCAGCCACACGACCGGCTCGGGGCCTTTGCGGGGCGTAACGGTGCTGGACATCACGCGTGTCGTGGCCGGACCTTTCTGCTCGATGCTGCTGGCTGATCTGGGTGCCACGGTCATCAAGGTGGAGAACCCCGGCGACCCGGATTACACCAGAACCTTTCCGCCCTTCGTTCACAGTGACGGGGAAGACCTGAGCGCTTTCTTTGCGCAGTATAATCGCAACAAACTCGGCATCACCCTGAACCTCAAGGACGATGAGGGTCGCGCGCTGCTGCGCAGGCTGGTGGAACGGGCCGATGTTCTCGTCGAAAATTTCCGCCCCGGAACGATGGAAAAGCTCGGTCTTGGTTATGATGAGCTTTCTCAGATCAATCCACGTCTGGTCTATGCCGGTATCAGCGGCTTTGGGCGCAGCGGGCCGAATTCCGCACGCCCGGCCTATGACAACACCGGGCAGGCAACAGGCGGACTATGGGCCATGAATGGCTATCCCGATCTGCCGCCGGTACGGGTTGGCACCATCATCGGCGACATTGCCGCCTCGCTTTATGCCGTGATCGGGATTCTCGCCTCCCTGCATGAGGTAAGCCGCACCGGGCTTGGACAGGTGGTCGATATCTCCCAGCAGGATTCGGTGCTTTCCCTCACCGAAAATGCGGTCGTGCGCTACACGGTCAACAATGAAGTGCCGACACCACTTGGCAATGACCATCCTTTCGTTCGGCCCTATGGCCAGTTCCCGTGCAAGGACGGCTATGTCTTCTTCGGAGGCTATACCGACAAGTTCTGGGCCATCACCTGTGAGCTTTTCGGCGAACCGGAAATGGCGCGTCATCCGGCAATCGACACCATGGAAAAAAGGTTCGATCCGCAGGTTGCGCGCGAACACGTCACCCCCCTGCTGGAGCGCTGGTTCGCGCGCCACACCAAGGCCGAACTGGAGGCGATGGCCGGCGATATCGTTCCTCTCAGCGCCATCAAGACCATCGACGAGGTGGTGCACGATCCGCACATCGTCGCCCGCGACATGATCGTGAGCGTGCCGCTCGGCAACCAGCTGGTGCGCATGTTCGGCCTGCCGGTCAAGCTTTCGCGCACGCCGGGGGATGCGACCGGGCGGCCGCCGCGCGTGGGCGAGCACAATGATTTCATTTACGGGCGTGTAGCCGGGCTGACAGCCGAAGAACTGGCGGCCCTGAAGGAAAAAGGAGTGATCTGATGTCGATAGAGGTCACACGCGAGAAGGCGATCGGAACGATCCGTATTGCCCGCCCGGAAAAGCTGAACGCCATGACGCTGGCAATGTACGATGCGCTCGGGCAGGCATTCGTGGAACTGCGCGATGATCCCGAAATCCGGGTCGTCGTCCTGACCGGGGCCGGCGAGCGCTCCTTCTGCGCAGGCGCGGATCTCACGGAATCCATTCCGGCGCTGGCAAGCGACCGCTTCGACATCAGCGCATGGGATCCTGCCCATCTCAAGGGCGTGGCTTTCTACAAGCCGATCGTCTGCGCGATAAACGGTCTGTGCATCGGTGCCGGTTTCGAGATCATGCTCGCCACCGACATCCGCATCGCCGCGGAAGGCGCGCAATTCCAGCTGCCGGAACCTTCAATGGGTTTCGTGCCCGCCGGCGGCACGCTGGTGCGGCTGGTGCGGCAGATCGGCTATGCGCCGGCGATGGAGATATTGCTGACCGCCCGCCGCTTTTCCGCCGTGCAGATGAAAGCCGCCGGCGTCATCAACCAGATCGTCCCCGCCGCGGAGGTTGAAAAGACCGCCTTTGCCGTCGCGGAAGAAATTGCCCGCCTCAGTTCTTCAGCGGTGCAGACGATCAAGGAGGCGGTGCTGACGCTGCAGGACCTGCCTCTCGATGAGGCCTTCGCGGCCGAGGCCGTCATAGGTCAGCGAACCTTCACCAGCGAAGATGCAAGGAAAGGCCTTTCTGCCTTCGCCGCCCGCGTTCGCAGCTGACCGGGCTGCCAGACAAGTAGAAGCCGGGCCCCTGCGCCGGCAGAGGTTGCGGGATGCTCGCGGCCTCCCCTTGCAACGCGCGGGAAAATTCTCCAGACTGCCAGGGCCAGCCTGACAGCCAGCCTCCTTTCCGAATGCACCGGATTTCGCCGCAGAAGTGTTGAGCTCCTGAAGGCTCCGATCCGGTGACTGCGTTGACGGCTGATCCCATGAACCTCATCGAACCGCACCGGTTTACTCCGTTTGAAGCCGGCGCAACGGCTTCCGTCACATTGCCGGGGCTGCCTCGCAGCAATCGCGTCGACGTCTTGCGGATCGCGCCGGGGCTTGTTCTCGCGCACAGCCACTTTTCGGCGGCCATCCGCCACGACGACGACATCCGTCGCCCGGACGATCAGATGATCCTGGCGTTCAATCTTTCGGGCAGGATGCTGCTCATCGACCACAACGGGTCATCTCACAAGATCAGCGACGGGCAGGTCTGGATCATCCGCTCGGACGGGCGGCGCTTGCAGAGGATCGTGGAGAAGGGCGACGGGTGCTCGAACCTCGTCATCGCCCTGACGATGTCGCGCCTCGATCCGGCCCTTGCCGCACTTCTGGAGCAGACGCTGCCGGATCCGGTTCCGCTGCGCCGCCTGCGCCTGCCGGTTCCCGGCCGGGCGGAGCTGGATGCGCTGCTTGACGGGCGCAGCGATGCGGCTGCGCTGTTGCGTAAGGAGGGCCTGTGTCTGGCCCTCGTCGGCCATGCGTTTGAGGAACTCGCCACCCATCCCATGTCCGGCGTGTCGGCCGACGACCGTTCCCTGCTGGTGGCCCGGATCACCGCCCTTCTTTCAGAGCGGCTGTCCGCCACCATCACCATGGCCGAGCTGGAACGCGTCGCCGCCATGAGCCATGTGACGCTGAACCTGATCTTTCGGGCCGAAACCGGCATGACGGTTTTCGAGCGCCTGCGGATGCTGAGGCTCGAAGCTGCCGAGCGGATGATAAGGCACACCAACCGCAGCTTTACCGAGATCGCCGCGAAATGCGGGTTTTCCGATGCGAGCCATCTGTCCAACGCGTTTCGCAAGCGATTTGGCGTCACTGCAAGCGAGTGGCGACGCCGGGAAGGCTGAATTACCCAAGCTGATTTCGTTTTCCGCCGCTGATTTTAGAACGCTTCTGATCTCTTCAAAGAATTCAAGAAGGTTTTCGCCGGTTACAAGTTTTCCGAGGCGCTTCATGGCAGGGCTTGCGGCAGAAGGAGCCCCCATCATGCCCTGCAATCATCTTTCCCGCGTCGCAATCTTCAGCCTGACCACCGCTCTGGCAATGACCCTGCTTCCGTTTCAGGCTTCGGCCGAGGAAGACCCCATCCAGCTTGGTGAAATCACGATTTTCGCAACCTACTGGGAAGAGCTGGTTCGCAAGGCGACGGCGACGGCAACCGTCCTGCCCGCCGAAGTGCTGGCGCAGCCCGCTTCCCCTGATCTCGATGCCGTTGCAGCGCGTTCGGCCAATACCGTATTCCAGCGCGCCAACTCCCAGAAGCGCCTTGTGGTGCGCGGCATGTCGGCCTTCGACAATGCGCTGTCCGATCCGGTTGGCTATCTGGTGAACGGTGTGCCGCTGCCGATGGGCACGATCCAGCTTCCGCACTTCTTCGGCGCGGAATCGGTGACGCTGCTGAAAGGCCCGCAAGGCACGACCTTCGGCCGCAATTCGGAGGCGGGTTTGCTGCGCTTCGACACCATTACCCCCGGCAGCCGCGAGGGCGGCGAGGTGAACATCGGCCTGTCCGGTTCGGATGCCGGCGCCTCGCCGCTCGGCGGCAATGGCTCGGTGCTGTGGTCGGGACGTGTGCCGGGCGGCCCGGCAATCTCCCTCGGCGTGGACTTCGCCCGCGATCCCGGGGTGATCCACAATCCGGTCACCGGAGCGGATGACGGCGGCAGGAACCGCCGGGTGACGGGCTTTGGCGGTGTGGAATGGGACCTGGCGGACGGCGGCTATCTGAGGCTGACGACGGTAGCCGAGGACCAGAAATTCAACAAGGAACAGTTCCGCTACATTTCCGGCCCCCTCGCCACCGGCCGCTATGAAAGCGTTTATTCCGATCCGTCATGGGAAACCCGTCGCAGCTCCATCAACGCGCTTCAGTATGGAACCAGCTTCGACGGGTTCGACCTGACTACGATCACCGGCTTCACCACATTCGACCGCGAATTCGTGCTGGACTTCGATGGCTCGCCGCTTCCGCTCGGCGTCACCGAGATGGATGTCCGGGACCGCACTATTTCGCAGGAAGTGCGCCTGACATCGACCGGCGAAAGCCCGCTGAAATGGACGCTCGGCGTCAATGTCTTCAGCCAGAGCACGAAAGCCGATTTCAATCTCGGGGCGATGTCGACCGACCGGCATACCGAAATCGACCAGAAGGGTGCGGCCCTCTACGGGTTCACCGAATATGCCTTCAGCGACCGGGCCCGCATCGGCGCGGGAATGCGTGTCGATCACATCTCGTCGGATGCGTGGCAGCAGTTCAGTTCGCCAATGGCCAATCTTCGCTATGGGGGTGACGATTCCTCCACGACGCTGCTGCCGAAGCTGACCTTTGCCTATGATCTGTTCGACACAACCACGCTCCATGCGAGCTATGCGCGGGGCTACATGCCGGCCGGCTACAATTATGGCTTCGCCAACAGTGCCGACAGCCTGTCCTATGAGGCCGAATACAGCTGGAACGGGGAGATCGGGCTGAAGCACGAATTCGCCAACGGCGCGCTCTTCAGCCTCGCGGCCTTCCATACCACGGTGAAGGACAAGCAGATCACCGAAACCATTCCGGGTGCCGCGCAATACATTTCCAATGCGGGCAAGGCGAAGAGCTACGGGATCGAAGCCGAGCTGACCACGCCGCTGGGACAGGGCTGGGAATTCGCCGCCAATGCCGGCTGGCAGCGGGCGCGGGCGACTTCCTTCCAGACGACCTCGATGAATCTCGGTACCGGCTCGCTGGTTCCGGTCGACTGGTCGGGCAATGCCCTGCCGATGGCGCCGGAATTCACCTGGGGTCTGGCGCTGTCGCATCAGGGCGAGGTCTGGCGCGGTCGTGTCGGTGTGCATGGCTCGGGCAGCTACTGGTTCGATCCCGGCAACAGCGTGAAGCAAAAGGGGTTTGTTACGGTCGATGCCGAAATATCCCGCAAATTCGGCTTCGGAGAGCTGACGCTCTGGGCAAGAAACCTGCTGGATCAGGAATATTACAGCGCGGCTGCAAGCACGATGCGCGGCGTGGTGGTCGAGGACGGCAGCCCCCGCACCATCGGCCTGAACTGGCGCAAGACATGGTGAGCGCACAAAGGCTGACGGGTGTCGGCCGCCTTCTGGAAACTCTGGAAGGCCCGATCCGTTATGAGTTGCTGAAGTGGGCGCTCGACAGCGGCGTGTTCGATCTCTGCCAAAATCCCGCGACGCCGGAACATCTGAGCGAACGCATGAACTTGCCCGCTGATACGCTTGCGCTTGCGTTGCGCGCGCTGGTCGCGGCGGGTTTCATGGAGGCCGAAGGCACAGCCTTTCGCACGGCTGCGGACATCCTGCCTTTCGTTGCGAGCGGCAGCGCGCGCAACATGAACGAGACCCTGCGTTCGATGGCCGGGACGCGCCACGCCGGTCTGAACCAATTCGCCGATCTTGTCGCCGGCAAGGCGCCCATATCGGGAAAGCGTCTTTTCGACGATGCGCACTGGGATGCGAGCCACCGTTCGCTGGCTGCCTTTCACCGGGCCATCGCCGCCGACACGATGGAACCCTGCCTGACCGGCCTGCCCGAATGGCCGCACGCCCGAACCCTGCTTGAGGTCGGTCCCGGATCGGCGGTTCTGGCGCGGCGGCTCACTGCCCTTCGCCCCGATCTGGAGATCACCCTGTTCGACCTGCCGCCGGTGGCCTCGCGCATCGCACACGAAGCATACGATCTGCCGCTCACCGTTGTGCCGGGCACCTACAATGACAGCCTGCCCGCCGGGCCTTTCGACATCATCTGGTGTTCGATGTCGCTCTATTTCCATGACAAAGGGCTGGCGGCGCTGATGGCCCGGCTGGCCGACAGGCTGGCTCCCGGCGGCGTTCTGGTCAGCTTCCATGAAGCGCTGACGCCGGATCGCACAGGCCAGCCCGAACATGTGCTCGGTCGGCTTCTGCCAGCCCTGCGTCAGGGCGACGTGTCCTTCACCGAAGGCGAGATCGCCACTGCCATGGCTGCCGCCGGCCTCGGCGGCGCAACACATGAATCTCTTTCCACTCCCTTCGGGCGCTTCCGGCTGGATGCCGCCCGCAAAGAGACCTGACATGCGCTTTCTTGTCCTGCTGTTCGCCCTCCTGCCATTGCCGGCGCTGGCCGAAGACATCCTGTTGTCCGGGCCGCCGATCTGGGAGAGCGCGCCGCTGATCGCGTTGGCGCAAAGCCAGCCGGTCGAGGGGGTGACCTTCACCTTCCGCCCCTGGGCGAGCCCCGAGGAATTGCGCAAGACGCTCATGGCGGACGAGCCCCTGATGGCGGTGGCCCCCTCCCCCAGCGCGGCGATCTTCGCGGCGAACGGCATCGGACTGCGGGTGCTGTCGGCCACCGCCACCGGCAACAGCATCGCGATCGTCGGCCGGGGCGAACCGCTTGCACAGCTGGCCGATCTGCATGGTGGAAAGCTGGCGCTTCCCTTCAAGGGCTATCTGCCGGACCTCATGATGCGCCGCATCGGCGCGCCGGGCCCCGAAAGCTGGCAGCCGCATTACACCGGCGATCACATTGCCGGCATGCAGCTTCTGCTGGCGGGCCGTGTCGATGCCGCCATGCTGGCGGAGCCGATGGCGACGCTGGCGCTGGCGCAGGATCCCGACCTGCGCCGTCGTGCCAACCTGTGCGTGCTCTGGCGCAAGGCGACGCAGCTTGCCGTCTGCCCGCCGGCGGGTGTCGTCATCGCAAATCCCGCTTTTCAGGACCGGCCGGAAATCCGCGAGGCTTACCGCGCCGCATTCGCAGCACTCGCTGCCGATCCCGGCAAGGCTTCCGCCCTGCTTGCCCTGCATTTCCCCGGCATGGACAAAGCCGGCGATGGCTTTGCCCGGATCGAAGCGCAGGACCTGCCCATGCCGGATCACGCAGCCGAACTGGCCGCCTTCTATGCCGAAATCCTAGCTATCGAACCGGCGGCGATCGGCGGCAAGATGCCGGGCCCGGATTTCTACGGGCAATGACCCGCCAGCTTGCTTTTCTGGCAGGTCTTGCCGGCATGATCGTGCTGTGGGCGCTGGCGGCCAGAGGAAGCCTGCCGGCGATCCTTCCCGGCCCGGTGGCGGTTGCGGATGCGCTCTGGCTGCTGGTTTGCGACCGCGACTTCTGGACCGACATGCTGCTACCCAGCCTTGGCCGTGCCGTGGCCGGCCTGGCGCTGGCCTTCGCCCTTGGCGCGCCGCTGGGTCTGGCCGGCTGGCACTGGCCGGTCGTCTCGGCGCTGCTGGCGCCGATGCGGCTGATCATGATGGGTATCCCGGCGCCGATCCTCGCCATCATGTGCATTCTCTGGTTCGATGGCGGCAGCGTCACCGTGGTGCTGACCGTGGCGATATTGCTGCTGCCGGTCTTCCAGATCGCCATCACCGAGGGCATGGGCGCCATCGAGCCGCAACTGGCCGAGATGGCGCGTGTGTTCCGCGTGCCTCTGCGCCGGCGCCTGCACCACATCGTCCTGCCTGCCGTATGGACAGCGCTCGGCCCGGCCCTGCGCATCGCGGCGGCCAATGCCCTTCGGGTGGTTCTGCTGACCGAGCTCCTCTCCGGAGCCGAGGGTCTCGGCGCCGCGGTACAGAGGGCGCAGAGCTGGTTGCAGACCGATCGCCTCTTCGCGCTGGTCATCGTCATTCTGGTCCTCATCGGACTGGTCGAGGCGATGCTGACCCTTCTTTTGCGGCAAAGGAGCCGGCCGTGATCCTGTTTGCCGCCGAAAAGGCCGGGCTGCATTACCCCGGACGTCCGACCCCGACCTTCAGCGATCTGTCGCTGACGGTCCGCAAGGGTGAAGCCCTGCGCCTGACCGGCCCGAGCGGTGCGGGCAAGACCAGCCTGCTGCGCGTGATCGCCGGACTGCAACAGCCCACCTTGGGGCGTGTCACCGTGCTGCCCGGCCGGATCGGCATGGCGTTCGCGGAATCACGCCTGCTGCCCCGCCTTTCGGTGATGGAAAACCTCCTGTTCGTCGCACCGCAAGCAATAGAGGAATCAAGGTCCATGCTTGAAGCGCTCGACATGGGCAGCCTTGGCGACAGTCCCGCCGGCAGCCTCTCCAAGGGACAGGCCCAGCGCGCCGCCCTGATCCGCGCCCTGATCGTGCGCCCCGAAATCCTGTTGCTGGATGAGGCGCTGAGCGGCCTCGATCCACGCTGCTGGCAATTCGCGCGCGATCTGATCCTGCGGCGGCGGCGCGAAGACGGGTTCGCGCTGGTAGAGATCAGCCACGATCCGGCGCGCCTGATCGAGCCAGGCGCAGACACATTTTCCCTCGTGTGAACACAGGGCAAGGGAGCCCGCGCCGAAACTTTTCAGTCGGCCCCGAAAAGATCGCGGCTGAACACCCGCGCTGCAACGTCCGACAGATCCTGCGTAAGACGATTGGCAACGATCAGATCAACGTCACTCTTGAAGCTTGCCAGATCGTGCGTGACGACTGAGCCGGAGAACTTTCCTTCCGGCAGCAGGGGCTCGTAGACCGTAAGGGCAACACCTCTTGCCTCAAGCCGCTCCATGATTCCGTGAATGGAACTGCTGCGGAAATTGTCGGAGCTGGTCTTCATGACGAGCCGATAGATGCCGACGCTGCGGGGGCGGCGATCCAGAATGCAACGCGCCATGTAATCCATGCGCGTCGTGTTGGCGTCGACGACCGCTCCGATAAGGTTCTGGGGTATGTTGCAATAATTAGCCAGCAATTGCCGCGTATCCTTGGGCAGACAATAGCCGCCATAACCGAAGGAAGGGTTGTTGTAGTGGTTGCCGATGCGGGGATCGAGGCCCACGCCATGGATGATCTGGCGGGAATCGAGACCGGAAGCCAGAGCGAAGCTGTCCAGCTCGTTGAAGAACGACACCCGCATGGCGAGATAGGTGTTTGCGAAAAGCTTGATCGCCTCGGCCTCGCCCGGTCCTGTCAGCAGAACCGGCACCTCATTGTCTAGCGCGCAGTCGCGCAGCAGATCGGCAAAACCCTGAGCTCGTTGCGACCGCTCCCCCACCACGATGCGCGACGGGTGCAGATTGTCGAAAAGCGCATGTCCCTCGCGCAGAAACTCCGGTGAAAATATCACATTGCCGAAACCGGTATTGGCGCGCAGGCGCTCCATGAAGCCGATCGGTATGGTCGACTTGATAACGATCAGTGCCGCAGGGTTGGTCCTGTTCACGTCATCGATCACCGCCTCGACGGTCGAAGTGTCGAACTGGTTTGTCACGGGGTCGTAGTTGGTCGGGGTGGCCACGATCACGATCCCGGCATTCGCATAGGCGCGCTGGCTGTCGGTAGTCGCATGAAGATCAAGCGCCATCTCCTCCAGATACTGGTCTATCAGGGGATCTTTGACCGGACATATGCCGGAATTCAGAAGCGCCACGCGTTCAGCCGAGATATCCAGCGCGACAACGGAGTGCTTTTGCGCAAGCAGCACCGCATTTGAAAGACCGACATATCCCAATCCGACGACAGCGATGTTCATCGGGCGCCCTCATTGTTATTGGCTCTGGTCTTCGCGCCCGGCATCGGACAACATTCCCGCAAGGCACGGAAATGGTCAGGTCGCCGCTGCAACCATCTGCGTGGCCGCGCAGTCACCTGTGACCGGGCTGAGATGGCTGAGGAACTGGCGGGTGCAGGCAGGCCAGCTGTAGGTCAGGGCATTGGCGCGCGCCGCTTCTCGCGAAATATCCAGCGCCTGCATCGCCGCCACACGCAGATCTTCGTCGAGAACGCCTCCCTGCGTGACGATATCGACAGGACCAGTGACCGGATAAGCCGCGACCGGGCAACCGCTTGCCATCGCTTCCAGAAGCACATTGCCGAACGTATCGGTGCGGCTGGGAAAGACGAAAACATCTGCCGAGGCATAAGCGGCGGCAAGCTCCGTGCCCGACAGCACCCCGGCAAAATGCACGTCCGGGTAGCGCTTCTTCAGCGCAGCGCGTTCCGGCCCGTCGCCGACCACAACTTTGCTGCCGGGAAGATCGAGATCGAGGAAAGCGGGAATGTTCTTCTCTACGGCGACTCGGCCCACATACAGAAAAACCGGACGCGGCAGGTCAGGCTCACGACGTTGTGCCGGATGGAACAATTCGGCATCGATACCGCGGGTCCACAACCGGATATTGTTGAATCCCCGCTCTTCGAGATCGCGGCCCAGCGAGGCCGTCGCAACCATACAGCCCTGCCCGGAATTGTGAAATTCGCGCAGCTTGCGGTAGGTCCAGCTTTCCGGAATCGGCAGCCGGGCGCTGAGATATTCGGGGAACTTGGTATGATAGCTGGTCGTGAAAACACGTCCCTGCTTGCGGCAGGCGCGCCGCGCGAACTGGCCGAGGGGTCCCTCGGTGGCGATGTGAATGAAATCGGGCGCGGTCTCGGCGATCTCCCGGGCGATCCGGCCAGGCGTCGCCAGCGCCAGCCTGATGTCCGGATAGAAGGGCATCGGAAACGAACGAAAGCGCTCGGGCGTGAGAAAACAGGTTTCCACGCCCAGCACGGAAAGTTCTTCGGCCAGCTTGGAAAGGGTGCGCACCACCCCGTTGACCTGGGGATGCCATGCGTCGGTGACAATCAGAACCCGTCCGCTCCGGATCATGGCACACTCCAGTAACCAAACACTGGAACATGGCGGCAATGAACATGCTGATGGCAGATTATGGAGGTTCGTTCCGTGCGACCATAGCCGTATCCTGCCAATGCAGTGTACCTCACCACCTGATCACCTGCCTGTGTGCTTGTCATCACATCGCTGTTCATCACGTTCGGGTGACAGGTTGATGACAGGGGTATGGCTGATTTCTGAACCAATCCGAGCCTTCCAGCCCGCTGCCCTTGCGGGATCGGCGTGCGGAGACGGAAGCGGGCGTATAGTGTGATCAGAGGCCGGGCCATGATGGCAGCCAGACCGCGGCTTCCGAAACCGCTGAACGGATAACGAATGAGGCTATCATGATCCTGCAGGGCCCGAGAAAGTACACGGTCCTCATTGCGGTGATCGGTGAAGGTGCGCTACCCCTCAGCTTGCGGACCCGCACTACGAGGCCTATGCCAGCGATTAACCTTGCGATCATGAACCCGGATGAGCGGCAAGCACTCTCGCTTGCGGCCCGGCGGGTTTCAGGCAGTATTGGCAACAGATTCTCAACCTGAAGATCTGGTTCCAGACAGGAGTTCCTATCGTGAAGACAAGGCTTTTCACCACCACGTTCCTCGCCGCCACGCTTGTGGCAGCAAATCTTGCCGAAGCCTGCACGCGCATTGTCTATCATGGGCTCGACGGGCGCAATCTCACCGCGCGCTCGATGGACTGGCGCGACCAGATCGTTTCCAACCTGTGGGTGTTTCCGCGCGGCATGCAGCGCAATGGCGTTGCCGGTCCGCGCTCCGCCGAATGGACCTCGCGCTATGGCAGCGTCATCGTTTCCGGCTATGAGATTTCCACCACGGACGGCATGAACGAGGCCGGGCTGGTCGCCAATGTGCTTTGGCTGGTGAATGCGGATTATCCGAAGGACGATGGCGAAACGCCACGCATCTCGCTGTCGATCTGGGCGCAGTATTTTCTCGATCAGTTCGCCACCGTCGCCGAAGCGGTCGAGCATGCCCGCACCACGCCACTCTATCCCGCCACCGGCGAAGTCCCCGGCCGTCCGGGCAAGCTGACGACGCTGCATCTGTCGCTCTCCGACGCCAGTGGCGACAGCGCCATCTTCGAATGGATCGACGGCAAGCTCGATATCCACCACAGCCGCGACTATCAGGTGATGACCAACGAGCCGCGCTTCGAGGATCAGCTGGCCGTCACCCGCTACTGGGGCAAGGTGCCCGGCAACGTGTTCATGCCCGGCACCAGCCGCGCCGAGGACCGCTTCGCCCGCGCTTCCTTCCTCATCAACGCCATTCCGAAGACAAGCGACATGCGCGAGGCCGCAGCGGCGGTGTTCAGCGTCATCCGCAATGCATCCGCACCATGGGGCATTTCGATCGATGACCAGCCGAACCTGTCCACCACGCGCTGGCGCACCGTGGCCGACCACAAGGACATGCTCTACTATTTCGAGTCGGTCTATTCGCCGAACGTGTTCTGGGTCGACCTGAAAAAGCTGGACTTCTCGGAAGGGGCTGAAGTGCGCAAGCTCGATCTCGGCCAGAACCAGAGCCATATTTTCAGCGGCGAGGTTTCCGCGAAATTCGAGAATTCGAAGCCTTTCGCCTTCGAGCCCGCGGAATAAATCCTCCGCCCAGGATCGGTCGAAAGATCAGATCCTGCGGCTGCGGGAAAGCAGCCACAGCAGATAGAGCCCGCCGAGCAGGCCTGTCGTCAGGCCGATCGGCATGTTCGCGTTGAGCGGCAGGCGCTGGCTGAGAAGATCGGCGGCCAGCAACAGCACCACGCCCATGATCGCCCCGGACAGGAGCGGAACCTGCGGTGAGGCGGTGAGCCGCCTCGCAAGCTGCGGGGCTGCCAGTGCCACGAAGGCGATGGGGCCGGCCGCGGCGGTGGCAATCGCCGTCAGCGCCACGGCCGCCATGACCATGGCAAGGCGTGTCGGCTCGACCCGCACGCCGAGCTGTTTTGCGGTATCGTCGCCCATTTCCAGCAGGTCGATGCGGCGGGCATGCAGGATGGCCACAGGCAGGACGATCAGGAAGCCGAGTGCCGCCGGTATGGCGTGAGCCCAGGTGCGGGTGTTGAGCGATCCGGCAAGCCACATCTGCGCCGACATCGCCTGTTCGAGATCGCCCATCACCAGCAGAACGGTATTGAAGCCGGACAGGATGGCGCCGACGCCGATGCCAACCAGCACCAGCCGGTAGCCGCCCGTGGCGCGAGACTTCATCGACAGAAGGAAGACCACGACTGCCGTCGCAAGCCCTGCCGCCACCGCCGCCAGCGAGGTCTGCAGCGGGCCGGCATTGAACAGGATGATCTGCACGATGGCTCCGGTCGCCGCACCCGTGGTGAAACCGATGACGTCGGGCGAACCCAGCGCATTGCGCGAGATGGACTGGAAGATCGATCCGGCCATGCCGAGCGATGCGCCGACGAAGATGGCAGTGACAAGGCGCGGCAGGCGCACGCGCAGAATGACGCGTTCGGCGGTTGCGTTATCACCGGTGCCGAAGAGACCGGCGATCACCTCGCTGGCGCTGAATGGCAATGTCCCCGTGCCGAGCAGCACGATGCCAAGCGCCAGCGCGACAAGCAAAA
Organism: Aquamicrobium sp. NLF2-7; assembly: GCF_022359935.1. Taxonomy (NCBI): domain Bacteria; kingdom Pseudomonadati; phylum Pseudomonadota; class Alphaproteobacteria; order Hyphomicrobiales; family Phyllobacteriaceae; genus Aquamicrobium; species Aquamicrobium sp. NLF2-7. The sequence goes on from NZ_JAKSED010000007.1 coordinate 39,916, forward strand.
GCACGATGCAGACCACGACGGCGCGCGGGCGCAGCAGCACCGACAGGGGCCCGACACGCAGCGCGGAGGACGATGCGGCGCTCATAGCCGCGCCAGCCTGAAACGGCGCACGATGAGCACGAAGAATGGCCCGCCGATCAGCGCGGCGACGATGCCGGCGGCAATCTCCGCCGGCGGCACGATCATGCGCCCGATGACATCGGCGCCGAGCAGAAGAATGGCTGCGAACAGTGCAGAATAGGGCAATATGAGGCGATAGTCGGGTCCGGTTACGGCGCGCGCAACCTGCGGCGCAACGAGGCCGACGAAGCCGATTGGGCCGGCGCCCGCCGTTGCCGATCCGGCCAGCAGCATCACCGAGATACAGGCGAGGATCCATGTGCGGTGACGGCTGACGCCCAAAGAGCGGCCAAGATCTTCGCCCAGCGCCATGGCGTTCAGATTGCCGGCAATGGAAAAACCTGTCACCAGACCGACGCCCACTGACAGCGCCAGAATGGCGGCGACATCATAGCCGCGCCCTGCGACCGATCCGGCGGCCCAGTTGCGGAAATCGTCGAGAACCGTGACCGGGGCGTTGAGGATGATCATGCTGGTGATGGAGGCCAGCATCACCGACAGGCCGGCCCCGGCAAGCACGAGGCGCACCGGATTGGTGCCCGTCTCATGCGCCTGCCCCAGTATGAAGACAGCCGTGCCGGCAAGTCCCGCGCCGAGGAAGGAAAGCCAAACATATTGCGACATGGAGGTGAGGCCGAGCACCAGAACGCCCACCGCCACGGCAACGGCTGCACCGGCGTTGATGCCGAGCAGGCCGGGTTCGGCGAGTGGGTTGCGCGTCACCGCCTGCATGATGGCGCCTGCAACGCCGAGTGCGGTTCCCGCCAGCAGCGCCACGATGGTGCGCGGTATCCTCAGTTCCCGCACCACCAGATGCAGGTCGTTCGTCGGATCGAACGAACGCAGTGCATCCAGCGCCACCCCCAGCGGCACCGGCCGCGAGCCGATGGCAAGGCTTGCCGCTATGACAAACATCAACAGCGCGCAGCCGACGACAAGGCCGAGCCTGCGGCTTCTTCGCCTGCGCGCTGCCGGGGACAGGGTGGGAGACGTCATTTACCTGAAGTGCCGGGCAACCGCGTCGACCATCTCCCGCCCCGAATAATAGTCGATGCGGAACGAGGTCGGGCCCAGCGGGTAAACCCGCTTGTTCCTGACTGCCGGCAGGTTGGCGAGAACCGGGTCGGCCAGAAATGCCTCGACGTCGGCATCGGTGCCGCGCAGCAGGAAGACCGTATTGCCGGTGATGGCGGCGGACAGGTTTTCGCGCGAGATGAAATCGAAATCGGAGCGGCGCGTGACGTCGCCGCTGTTGGCCTGCGGCATGCCCTCGACCTCGAAGCCGAGCGAGGACAGAAGCCGCGCCTGCGGGCTCTCCGGGCGGCCGATCGAAAAGGTCGCGCCAATATTGTAGCCCACGATGCTGGCCGTGCCCTTCTCCTTCGTGAGTGAAGCCGCCACCTCCGCCACATGGGTGTCGAAGCGCTCGATTGCCGCCGCTGCCTCCTTTTCCAGTCCGGCGATTTCGCCGATCTGGATGGCCATGTCCTGCCAGCTCTGGTTGGAATAGTTGATCACGAAGGTGGGTATGCCCTGCGCCTCAAGCTCCCCATAGTGCTGGATCACGCTGTCGGCGCCGGAGGACGAGGCGATCAGCAGGTCCGGCTCCCAGCCGATCACCGCTTCGATGTCGAAATTCAGGTTCCGGTAGAGAATGTCGACGCCACGCTCGTCCGCCACGCCGGACCATTGCAGGAAGAAGCCCTTGTCGTCGGTCATGGAGCTCGGCGTCGTCGCGGCGCTGGCGATCAGCGGCGCATCCATGGCCAGCAATATGCCGGTGAGGCTGGGTGCGGTCGACACGATGCGCACAGGTTTTGCCGCAAGCGTCAGCTCTCCCGACACATGTTTGACCGTGCGCGGCCAGCCTTCTTCCTGCGCCTGCACGAAAGGCATGGACAGCAAAAGGGAACCCGCGAAAGCGGCGGCGGCGACTATCTTCTCGGCGTTCATCGGCACTCTCTCGGTCTGCGGCACAGGTGTTTTCCAGAGCGTTTCCGCTTTTCGTTCAGATCTGGACGTCCAGATCCTCGAATTCGCGCAGGCCCCCACCCTGCGAGATGACCTCCTCATAGTGCCTGAGGCGCATCCGGTCCACTTCCGAGCTGCTGACGCCGCGTCTCCAGTAGCCGGTGGCGCGCACATCTTCCCTCGGCAGTTCGCAGGTTTCGGAGAAATGACGACGGATGGCGCGCGTCTCCTGCCGTTCGCCGGAGACCCACACCGTCCAGCCGGCCGGATCGGGGATTGCTTTCGCCGCCGCCACCAGCCGTCCGGTGGTTCCCGGCGCCTCGTCGGCGCCGCGCAGCAGCAGGTTGAGCGAAACGCCTTCCACCGCCGGCAGCTCGTCGAAGGCGGCGCGGTCGGCCGTCTCGATATAGGCCACGCCTTCGATGCCCGCCTGCCAGCTCTGCAAAATGGAATAGACCGCCGGTATCGCCGTCTCGTCGGCGAAGATGGCGACCTTGCGCCCGCTTTCCCAGGCCGGCACGAAATGCGGCCGCGGCCCGGTGTAGCCGATGACGGTGCCGGGCTGCGCCCTCGCCAGCCAGTCCATGGCCGGGCTTTTATCCTCATGGATGACGAAATCGATCTCGATCAGGCCGCTCGCCTCGTCATAGGAGCGCACCGTGTAGATGCGTGTCACCGGACGCTGGCCGGCAGGCGTTTCCACCTGAAGCCGCAGGGCGAGATTGGGCAGGCGCCATGGTGCGGGATCGGAAGGATCGATGCGGGCAACCACGCGGGCAACGGAGGCAAAGGGCCGTGTGATGCCTTCCACCGTCATCTTCGCATGTTCCATGCCGCGCATGTGATCGTCCTGTTCGAGGCGCGCATTCGGATCCTCGACGACTTCCTTCGATGTGGCGTTCATGGCATGTTTTCCTGACGGTCCTGCAGGTAAAGCCGGCGCGGCGGCGAGAGACCGCGTCACGACCGGATGTGCTGTTTCCGGATGCCGGACCAGCCGATGCGGGCGGGTGGTGCCCGGACGCCTCCAGCAAAGTTGAGCTTCCTGTTCCACATTACGGATTGCATTCCGCAATGCAATACTGTTTGGAAGGCCAGTGTCGGCAATGGCAGTGACAGAGCCCATGCATACAGCTATTCCGCTGCGTACAGGAAAGTTGAAAATCCGTTGGTTCCCAACATGACGCACCGCCTCCATGCCGAAGACGTCACCTTGCGCTATGATCAGCGCACCATCTCGACCGGGCTGACCGTCGCCATCCCCGACGGATCGTTCACCGTCATCGTCGGCCCCAATGCCTGTGGAAAGTCGACGCTGCTGCGTGCCCTGTCGCGCCTGCTGGCCCCGGCGCACGGGCAGGTGATTCTCGACGGCAGGAGCATCGGCGATCTACCGGCCAGGGAAGTTGCCCGCCGGCTCGGCCTTCTGCCGCAAAGCTCAATCGCGCCCGACGGCATCACGGTCTCCGATCTGGTGGCGCGCGGACGCTATCCGCACCAGTCGTTCCTGAGGCAATGGTCGAAGGCGGACGAGGCGGCCGTCGCCGGCGCCATGGAGGCGACGCGGGTTGACGGCCTTGCCGACCGGCTGGTCGACGAGCTTTCCGGCGGCCAGCGCCAGCGCGTGTGGATCGCCATGGTGCTGGCGCAGGAAACGCCGATCCTGCTGCTCGACGAGCCGACGACCTTCCTCGACATCGCCCATCAGATCGAGCTTCTCGACCTTCTGGCCGATCTCAACGGCAGGGGGCGCACGGTTGTGGCGGTGCTGCACGATCTCAACCATGCCTGCCGCTATGCCTCTCATCTCGTCGCCGTCCGGGACGGTGCCATCGTGGCGGAAGGCGCGCCATCGGCGATCGTCAGCGAGAAGCTCGTCAGGGACGTGTTCGGTCTCGATTGCGTCATCATCGCGGATCCGGTGTCGCAAACGCCGCTGATCGTGCCGAAGGGCCGGCACGGCAACCAGCCCCGGGAGGCTTCTTGATGAGTGAAGCGAGCTTGAGCGGCGGAAAAAAGCTTCACATCGGCTTCAGCGTTGCACCGACATGGCTGAAGGGCCGTCGCCCGGAACCCGGCGAGGCGCCGTCGGCGCAGGACCCCGCCGCCTTCTATATCGACCTCGCCAAGAGGGCCGAAGCGGCCAAACTCGATTTCGTCTTCAAGGTCGACTATCTCTATCTCAACCCGGCTCTCGCCAGCGGTTCTCCGGGTAGCGTCGGCTTCGAGCCGAACATCCTGCTTGCCGCCATGGCGCGCGAAACCAGCCGCATCGGCCTCGTCACCACCGCTTCCACCACCTTCAACCCGCCCTATGTCGTGGCCCGCCAGCTCCAGTCGCTGCACTGGCTGAGCCAGGGGCGCGCGGGGCTGAACATCGTCACCTCCATCGAGGGTGCGGAGAATTTCGGCGATGCGCCGATGCCGTCGCCGGAAGTGCGCTACCGCAAGGCCGCCGAATTCACCGATGTGGTGCGCCAGCTCTGGCAGAGCTATCCGCCGGCCGGCGACGGCAGCGGCAAATCCGCCGCGCGGGCAATCGACCATCAGGGCGAGTTCTTCAGCGTGAAGGGTCCGCTCAACGTTCTCGCTCATGAGGCCGGAGCGCCGCCGCTGTTTCAGGCCGGCGCCTCCGAGATCGGGCGGGAATTTTCGGCCTCGGTGGCCGATGCCACCTTTGCCGCGGCGCCCGACATGGCCGCAAGCATCGAGTTGCGCGCCGATCTGCGCATTCGCGCTGAACGCCTCGGCCGCCGCACCGACGACGTGCGGGTGCTGCCCGGGCTCTATTTCTTCCTTGCGCCGACCCGCGAGGAAGCGTGGGAGCTGCATGCGCGCGCCCATGCCTATCTCACCAGGGAACGGCGTCTGGAACAGCTCAGGACGGTGATCGGGCTCGACGCCTCCCATCTCGCTCCCGCCGACAGGATCACGCCCGACATGCTGCCCGAGCGGCAGGCGCCGGTGCGCAGCCGCACCCATGCCGACCTCCTGCGGCGCTTCATCGAGGAGAACGACCCGACCCTGGAAGAGGTGCTGGCGCGCCCGGAAGTGGTCGGCTCCGCGCACTGGGTGTCGGTCGGCACGGTGGCAGACGTCGTCGCCGACATCGCGGAATGGTTCGAGGCCGGCGCCATGGATGGTTTCATCGCGCTGCCGGGTGGCTCGACCGGATCTCTGAACCTGTTCTTCGACGAACTGGTGCCGGAGCTGGTCAGGCGCGGCCTGTTCCGCGCGGACTATGAAGGCACCACGCTGCGCGACCATCTGGGAATGCGGTAGCGCGTCAGATCGCCCTGCGTCCGCCCGGACGCACAAAGAACGATCTGAATTACCGATGTTCCAGCCGGTTCCTCAGATGCCTCCAGCTTCGCGCGAAGCCTGTTTCGCTGCATCGAAAAGGGCTGCGCGGTGGTCTTCGGCTTTCGCCGCTTCGATGAAGGAAACGGTGGTCACCACGCAGGCGATCTCGTTCTGGGCATCGAAGACCGGAGCCGCCTTGCCGGTAAGCAGCGAAAACAGGTGTTCGGACAGGTCCGCGCCTGCCGCGCGGCGTACCTGTTCCAGAACCTCCGGCTCCGGCGGGGAGCCGCGAAACGAAGGCGGCTGCATCCGGCGTGCGGCCGCGATCCGCTCCGGCGGCAACCAGGCCTGAAAGACCAGTCCTGTTGCTGTGTTGTCGAGCGGCAGCACATCGCCCAGCGAAACCGTGCTCACCGCGAAATCCGAGCTGCGATACCAGCGCACGATGGTCGGGCCGCGCTCGGTCCAGATCGCCACGCCGCAGCTTGCCGCGATGCGCGCCGCCAGCGATTTCATCAGGCGCGAAGCGATGTCCACGGGCTGGATGCGGCGCAGCGCGCCGATGCCGATGTGGAGTGCCGAAGGCCCCAGATCGTAGCGCGCCGTGATCTTGTCCTGCGCCGCCAGCCCTTCGAGAACGAGGCTTTGCATATAGCGATGGGCGGTGGAGGTGCTGGTGCCGGCGCAGCGCGCGATCTCGCCCAGCGGCATCGGGCCCTCGGCCTTCGCCAGAATGTCGAGAAAGCGGGCGGCGATCGATACGGACTGGATCGTGGTCGAACGGCGGGCCTTGTCTTCCTCCCTGTCCGCGAAGTCTTCAGGCTTCACGGATTGGGCCTCGGCCTGGCCTGGAAAGCTTGGTGGCGGCAAAAAAGATGTTCATGTCAACCGTTTCAGGAATGCGAATGCGCCAGCGTCCAGCCCTCGGCGTCTTCCCCATGGCATCTCCCCACAGGGCCTCCCGAGGCGGCGGCGCAGACAAGGTTAGGACGCTTCCGCACGGCAATCAATCCGTGGCGTGGGTGCCACACCCGCGCTGGCAATGAGCCGGCGCAGCCATCCGCTCCGGCCCGTTATGTTGACAGGCGGAATGCGCTATGCATTGTGGAACGCATCGCTTCACATCATCGCCAGCCACGCCTCACGCCCAGCCAGCGATTTCCATTCCGGGATCGGGGGTCTCATGTCATCCAGGCTTGTGGCACAATTGCTGCACGGCGCCAGCGCGCTTTCCATCTTGTCTCTTGCCGCGGTTTCGTCGGCTGCCGCACAGGAAGCTGCCGCTTCCGGCGCGGTGGCTTCGGGCCCCGGGGCTTCCAGCAATGTCATCGTGCTCGATACCGTCACCGTCACCGGTGAAAAGGTGACGCGCGATCTGAAGGACACGGCCGCCTCCGTCGCCATCAAGACGGCCAGGGAAATCGAGAAGGAAAAGACCGGCAACGCGACCGTCACCGAAGTGGTGTCGGATGTGCCGAACGTCATCTATACCGAGACGGTCGGCATTCCGGTGATCCGCGGTCTGGACGGGCAAGGCCCCAATACGGGCGCGGGCGCGTTCTTCGCCGGCACCGTGCCGCGCGCTACCATCAATGTCGATGGCCACTACCTGAACTACAACGAGTCCTATTTCGGTGCGACCTCGGTGTGGGATCTCGATTCGATCGAGGTGTTCCGCGGGCCGCAGACCACCTCGCAGGGCGCCAACGCCATCGCCGGCGCCATCATCGTCAACACCAAGGATCCGACCTTCACCCGCGAAGGCGCCTATCAGGCCGAGATCGGCAACTACAACCAGAAGCGCGCCTCCTTCATGCTCTCCGGCCCGCTGGTCGAGAACGAACTGGCCGGCCGCATCGCCATCGACTATTCGGGGCGCGACACTTTCATCGACTACATCAGCTCCGCTTACAGCGGCGAGGGCACGGACCTCGAATTCAAGGCCCTGAACGCCCGCGGCAAGCTCTTGTGGCAGCCGTCGGAAATCCCCGGCTTCGAGGCCAAGCTCACCTACTCCCTCAACAAGACGAACCGGCCGACGCAGGAATCCGCCTACCTGCCGTTCGAAGACCTCAACAGCTATGCTGCGACCATGCCGACCTGGAAGCAGGACACACACACCGGCATTCTCGACATCAGCTATGATTTCGGCAACGGCTACAGGTTCTACAACCAGACCCAGTATTCGGACTCGTCCGTCCACCGCAAGATGCCTCGTGCTGGCATCGGCGCGGCCGATGTGGAACAGACCAACTTCTCCAACGAAGCGCGTGTCACCTTCGGCGAGCAGGAAGACGTCATCAGCGGCGTCGCCGGCATCTATTACGCGCATGTGAGCACCGACGAAAAGCTCGACCTGCCGGGTGCTTTCCCGGGCGCGGGCAACGGCTACTCAACCTTTGACGATACCAAGGACAATCTCGGCCTCTTCAGTGAAGTCAACTGGAAGTTAGCGGAGCAGTGGACTGTCACCGGCGGCCTGCGTTTTCAGCAGGATCGTGTGCAGCGTCTTGGCCTTTCTACCTATACTGCGGATGCAGTCGACTACGACAAGACGTTTTCCGAGTTTCTGCCCAAGCTTTCTTTGACTTATGCTGCAACGCCGGACTGGAACGTCGGAGCCTTGATCAGCCGGGGATATAATCCCGGCGGCGTGACGCTGGATTTCGCAACCCGGGCGCCCGGAGTCCCAAAGTGGCGCGATTTCAACGAGGAAACCATCTGGAATTATGAGTTGTTCACGCGTGCAAACCTGCTGGACAACAGGCTCGCCCTGAGCGGAAATCTCTTCTACATGGATTTCAAGAATGCGCAGTACAACGTATCGGCTGAGATAGCTCCGAACGTGTACTCAGCCTATACGATCAACGCGGACAAGGCGCATTCCTACGGCGTCGAGATCGGCGCGGATTATCTTCTCCTCGATAATCTGACCATCAAGGGAAGCGCGGGCATCCTGCGCACCAAGATCGATGAAATGGCTGGCGATACCCAAATTTCTTATAAAGGCAACGAGTTCCCCAAGTCGCCCGGCTACATGCTGACCCTTGGTGCTAGCTGGGAAGCCACAGAGAAGCTCACCATCTCCGGACAAATCCGCCACACAGACGGTTACTATTCCGACATTGAGAACAAGCCCATAAATGTCGTGGGATCGTATACCTTGGCCGACGCGCGTATAAGCTACCAGTTCACCGACGCGTTTCAGGTTTATGGATACGTCAAGAACATCTTCGATGAACGCGCGCCGACCCATCTGAAGGAAAACCGCGGCATTGGCGGCCTCGAAGCTGCCATGACCCCGCCGCGCATGTTCGGCGTCGGCGTTCGTGGCAGCTTCTGAAGTCCACAGTGCCAAAGGCCGGTTTTCGGCGCTTTAGAAATTCTGAAGGTTCCGGTCCAGCCGGAACCTTCCTTGTTTTCGGGGGGCTGTTGCCGAGGCAGGAAGCAGGCGTGTCTTCGTCCCATGCATTCAGATGGCGGGCCTTCTCCGCCATCTGCAACCCCTGAGACTATGGTGACACCAGCTTCAGAACTTTCTGCTGAGAGAGCTCAGGCATGCGACCCTCGCAGGAGTACAGAAAAGAATGTGCCGGGATTTGACCCGGCACATTCCGGAACGATGGGCGTGATGCACAAATCGCCTCCCGCCCGGCCTGATGAGATCAGGGCTTCAGCAACAGAGCATCCGCCGTGCGCTCGGCTTCTGGCCACAGTACAGCGGCAGCGGTTGGGGTCTGATTGGCTTCAGTGTACTGGATGACATAGATCGGAACGCCCATCCACTGCTGGTAGGCCCACGCCGGATCGGTTTTGTCAGAGAAGGTTATCGTGCCGCGCGGACCTTCCCAGGACAGTTCACGAAGCCCGGCCTGAATATCCTGCGAAGAGGTGGAATTCTTAGCACGGATCGCTTCGGCGATAACCATCACGCCATCATAGCCTTCCATGGCCACAGCATTGGCAGGACGGTTGAAACGGGCCTGATAGGCTTCCGAGAAGGCGCGCGAAATTTCCGTGTCCGGGCGCCCCGGCAGGCCAGCCGGATTGGCGATCACATGCACGCCCTTGTCACCCATCACCTGCCAGAACTCCGGTTCCAGAGCATCGGCACCCGCTGAGAAGATCGCGGTATCGGCAGATGGCGCAATGCCGAGATCGGCAGCCTGTTTCAGCAGCAGAAGCAAGGCCGAACCTGTGAAGCCGGCAACGACAAGATCAGGCTTGGGATCCGCACGACGCAACTGAAGAAGCTGCGGCGTGAAATCGGTCGTCGTGTTCTCGCCGGTGAACGAAGTGACGTTGATTCCGCTATCCTGAAGGTTCTTCGTGAAAATATCGATGACGCCAAAACCCCAGTCGGAGTTCTCTGCAAACACCACCACATTCTTCATGCCGGCTGCTTCGACCCAGTCCGAAGCCACCGAGAACACCAGCGAGTTGGCAACTGTCAGTCGAAACACCTGCGGGCGTTTCGCGGCAGTCACCTCATCCGACCAGCATTCGCCGGCGACGAAGGTAAGGTCGTATTTCGCAGCCACCGGCCCAACCGCGCTGCACACGGCGGAATGCGCTTCACCGGTCACGGCGACGACGTTTTCCTTCGATGCCAGTCTTTCAAAAGCGGCTACGCCTTTTTCGGGAACGCCTGAGGTGTCCTCGACAACCAGATCGACTTTCTTGCCCAGAAGTCCACCCGCCGCATTGAGTTGCTCAACTGCAAGTATCATGCCGTCGCGCAGGGATTCGCCCGTCTGTACGCCTCCCGGAGGTGACAGTGGCGCGAGGCCGCCAATCTTGATCGTTTCCTGTGCCGTTGCTGCCGTGCCGGTCAGCAGCATTGCGGCTGCCACCATTGTTCCGATCTTCCTCATCTTTTCTCCTCCTCTGTCGGTCCCGTGTTTACCCCTGACCTTGCGTGGCTCGGGTCAGGGTTCGGATGGACAAGAGCATCGCAACCGGCCCCATTTCCTTCAATGAATTACTCGGCTATGTTTGACGCAACATGCAGCTGGGAAAGCGTCAGAAAGATGCAGGATAGTCAGGCCGCCGCCAACCTCTCCACCAATCTGCGGCTTGCGGCAAGCTATTATCCTTCCGTGACCCAGATGTGCCGGAAGCTGGGCATCAACCGGCAGCAATTCGTCAAATACCTTGCTGGCACCACGTTCCCCACGCCCGGCACCATGCGGCGAATCTGCGATTTCATCGGCGTCGACGAGTTCGAGGTCCTGATGCCGCCGGACCAGTTCCGCAACATTATCGCGCTTCGCCGCAATTCGGCTTTCGAGGATCTGGCCGTTCCGCCGAGACTACGCGAGCTTCTTTCTCAGGCAGCGTCATCTATGCCCGAGGTGCGGCGCCTGCACGGTTATTACTACGAGTACCGCTATTCCTACACGCGGCCCGGGCGGCTGCTGCGTTCATTCACCCATATTTATGGCTGGCGCGGATATACATTCTATCGGCGCATCGAGCGCCTGAAAGATCCGGACAACGTATCGGGACCTCCAGAGGTGTTCAAATATGACGGGCTCATCATGCCTGTCGGCGACAGACTGCATCTGCTCGACTTCGAGACCATCACCAACAGCGAACTCACGCACACCGTGCTCTATATCAGCTATCCGAACCGTGTCTCGCGGCTAGCGGGGCTGACGATGGGCGTCTCCGCAACCAGCAGCCACGAGCCGATGGCAACGCGCGTATGCCTTGAATATGTGGGCCGCAGCGTCCAGCGCTCACGCGCCTTGCGTGCCTGCGGCCTTTATGAAATCGACTCCGGGGAGATCAGCAAGTTCGTGCGTGACTATCTCACGCGTTCGGGTGCGGACACGGACTCGCGTCCCATCAACGCGCCGCCCCTGTAACACGTGATCTGAAGCGAGCTGATCGCGCCGCCGGAAGCGCGGTGGCCCGGCGGCATGATGAAGGCCGATCAGAAAAGCCATTCCGCGATGCTGTCGCGATACTCTGCGTCAAATTTCGCGCGGTCGCCTTCAATCTTGTTGCTGCCCAGCTCCAGCACATAGATGTAATCCGCCACCTCCACGCCGGCGATCACATTCTGGTCGACCATGAGAATGGTGCGTCCATCTTCTTCCACGATGCGCCGCAGGTGATCATAAATCTGGGTTGCGCGCTTGGGGTCGATGCCGACGGTGGGCTCATCGATCAGCATGAGCTTCGGATCGGCGAGCAACGCCAGTTCCAGTTGCAGCAGTCGCTGCTGTCCCCCCGACATGAGGCCGGCGCGCTTGCCGGAGAACTCGGCAAGGAAAGGCGCGCGCTCATAAACGCGTTCAGAAGCCCCCTGCATCCGCGAGCGTTCCTTGCGGAACGACCATGTTGCCATGGCGATGTTTTCCGCCACGGTCATGTCCGGGAAAAGCGCGTGGCGCTGGGCGACATATGAAATGCCCAGACCAACCAGATCATGCGGCTCCAGTCGCGTCAGATCGGTTTCGCCAAACCGGATGCTGCCCTGATGCGGCCGCACCTGCCCGATGATGGTTTTCAGCAGCGTGGATTTTCCAACCCCGTTGGCGCCGATGATCGTTGTGAGTTTTCCCGCACGCGCCGTGACCGACACATCGCGCAGAATATCGATATCCTTCTGATATCCGGCGCTGACACCGCTTACCTCAAGCTGCATGGCGATCCCCCAGATAGGCTTCCAGAACGGCAGGGTCGTTGCGCACGGCTTCCGGGCTTCCGTCGGCTATGATCTCGCCATAGGAGAGCGTGACGACCCGACGGCAAAGGCCGAAAATCGAACCCATGTCGTGGCTGACGAGGATGATCGTCGTGCCGCCCGCATTCCATTCGCGGATTTTGTCGTACATGAAGCGCTTGAGGTCCGGATGGACACCGCCGAAGGGCTCGTCCAGAAGCACCACCTTCGACGACAGCATCATGATGCGGCCGAACTCCAGCAACTTTGCCTGGCCGCCTGAAAGATTTGTCGCTGGCTCGTTTGCCAGCCGCGAAAGCTTCAGCCTTTCAAGCACCTCGCGGGCATGCGCTTCGGCAGCACGGCGCGAGGTTCCCGCATGGGCCAGCGCGCCGACCATGAGGTTTTCCAGCACCGTCAGGCGCTTGAAAACCTTCGTCACCTGAAAGGATCGGCCGATGCCCATGCGCGAAAGCGCGACCGGGTTCTTGCCGTCACAACGCTGGCCATCAAGGCTTACCTGTCCGCTGGTGGCCGAATAATAGCCCCCGATTATGTTCAGCAGAGTGGTCTTGCCTGAACCGTTCGGCCCGATCAGCCCCACAAGTTCGCCTTTTTCGAAAGACAGGTCGATACCCTTCAGTGCCCGCAGGCCGCCGAAATTCTTGGTGAGTTTGGTGATTTCAAGCTGTGACGCCATTACCGTGCTCTCCTGGAAGCCCAGTTGTCGAGGGTGCCGAAGATGCCGTTCGGAGCGAACCGCAGAACGAGGATGGCCACGGCGCCAAAGAACACCAGCCGCCACTCTCCAAGTTCACGAAGCCATTCGAGAAGCAGTTGCAGCAACACGCCTCCCAGCGCGGCATGAATGACATTTGCAAATCCGCCAATCACGGCCATGGAAAGGACATAGCCCATCTCCTGCATCGACATCATCGAAGGCGCAATCAGTTGGATGAAATGGGCATAGAGCCCGCCAGCCAGCCCGGCGAAGGCTGTAGAGAGCGCGAAAGCCAGAACTTTCCACAGCGTCACGCGCACGCCGAGGCTTGCCGCGCCGTCTTCATCCTCGCGGATAGCCTGAAAGAACAGGCCGATACGGGAGTGCAGCAGCCACAGCATCAGTCCCAGCGAGACCAGCAATACGGCGAGGAAGACATAGTAATATTCCGTCTGGCTGATGCCTTCCCAAAGGGGTGGTGCAGCATAGCCGCGCGTGCCCCGCGTGAGCTGGTGTTCGGCCGTTGCGGTGATACGCAGGATTTCCGCCAGCGCAATGGTGGTGAGGCCGAGATAGGCGCCGTGCAGCCGCAGGGTCAGTGCGCCGACGACGATGCCGACGGCACCCGCCGCCAGCGCTCCGATCACGATGCCGGGCAGTGGCGACAGGTCGAGATAGGCGCTGGTCAGCAGTGCCACATAAGCACCGAAACCGCTCATGGCTGCCTGCGCGAAACTGATGCGTCCGACATAGCCGACCAGAAGCGACCAGGAAGAAGCAAGAAGGGCGTAGTAGAAGCCGATGCTGACGACATAGAGCCAGTACTCCGGCAGGCCGAAGAATGGCAGCATCATGCACAGCGCGACAAAGGCGACCGCGATGAAACTTGAGGGAGCGGTGAGTTTCATGCGCGGCGCTCCTTGCGACCGAACAGACCCTGCGGGCGGACGAGCAGGACCAGAACAAGGACCACCAGGCCGTAGGCGTCGCGGTAAGCCATGCCTCGTGCGGGGTCGGAGATGAGGATCGGAACGAAGCTTTCGACCTGCCCGAGTATGAGGGCTCCCAGCACAGCGCCGGGAATGGAGCCCATGCCGCCAAGAACGACGATCACATAGGCCTTGATCACCAGAACAAGCCCCATCTGCGGCACCACGTTGAAGACCGGGCCAATCAGGGCCCCGGCCCCGCCAGCAAGGGCTGCGCCGATGGCAAAGGCGAATGTCGATACTCTGTCGATGTTGATCCCGAACGCCTGAGCAGCACCGCGATCCTGACTGACGGCGCGGACGGCCATGCCAATCCAGCTCCAGCGCAACACAGCCATGAACACCAGGATAATGATCGCGCCCACCAGTGCTGCAGCCAGCCTGTCGCCCGGAAGCAGAACCGGACCGAACTCGAACACGCCTGAGAAGATCGCCTGTGGCCGCTGCGGCCATGGGCCGAAGATCGACAGCATCAGGTTCAGTAGCAGAACGGACAGGGCAAAGGTGATCATGATGGCGTATTCGTCGGCGCGCTCAACCTTGCCGAGATGTATCGGCTTGATCAGCGTCTTTTCCACCGCAGCTCCCACAAGGAACACGGCAGCCATGCCCGCCACGACACCTGCGGCAGGATGCAGCCCGAGCAGGGTAACCGCAACATATCCGGCATACCCGCCGAGCATGTAGAATTCACCATGAGCGAAATTGACGATCTTCAGCACGCCGAAGATCAGCGCGATACCAAGCGCGACCAGTGCGTAAAGAATGCCGGTAATCAGCCCGTTCACTGCCAGCTCAATGATGGCGGCAAAAGTCATTCTGTCCTCCGTCCTCCCGAATGCGTTTCAGTATGAAGACCATCTTCCGGCGGAGCCAGCCACAACTCGCCACCCGTTGATGTTATTCGCAGCAATAGAAGCGTCAGATAGCGTCAGATCGGCCTGCTCATTCTTACACCTGTCGCGCCGAATGCCATTAATCTCTGCCTGATTTCTGCCGGCACAAAAGGTGGTTGCCGGCTTGGTTTGCTTGGAGGACTGGGTATGGATGTCGGGACCCTCACGCGGAAAATGGACGCAGGACAGTTGAGCGCTCTTGACCTGACCCGCCTCTGCGTGGCGCGCATAAAAGAACGGAATCTGCGCCTTCACGCTGTGGAGACGCTGCTGGAAGAGCAAGCGCTGGCCAGCGCTGAAGCCGCCGACGCGGCAAGAGCCGACGGAAGAAAAAATGGCCCCCTGCACGGCATCCCCGTGCTGATCAAGGAGCTGATCGACATTGCCGGGCTGGAAACGCTGCATGGTTCGCGCTGCTATGGCGCATCGGTTGCCGTGCGCAGTGCTCCGCTGGTCCAGCGTCTGGAGGCTGCCGGGGCCATCATACTTGGCACCACGCACATGGTGGAATTTGCCATGGGCAGCTGGGGCACCAACGAAGCCCGCGGCACCCCGCTCAACCCAAGGGGCGGCACGAAAGACTGGTATGCCGGTGGCTCCAGCAGCGGCTCTGCCGTCGCTGTCGCGGCCGGCCTCGTACCCCTTGCCATCGGATCCGATACAGGCGGCTCAATACGCATTCCGGCAACGATTTGCGGGGTCCATGGCTTCAAGCCAAGCCGTGGCCTCATTCCAACAGAGGGCGTCGCGCCGCTTGCCGCGACATTCGACACAATCGGACCGCTTGGAAACTCGATCGCGGATCTGCGCCTCGCCTGCGAAGTCATGGCGGGCCGATCATTCGCGCCCGATATGACGCTCTCCCGGAACCTCACCATTGCGGTTGTCAGCGCGGAAGATCTTGCGCCCTGCGCGCCGGAAGTTCTGGATATGCGTGAACGGCTGATGATGCGCCTGTCGGCGCTTGGCCACAGGGTGGTTCCCGTCACCCTGCCCGCCAGCCTGCTCAGGCTTCAGGAACTTAACGGCACTATTGTTGCATTCGAGGCATGGCAACATTTCCATCAGCAAGCCAGCGACCCCTCCAGCCCGATGGATCCCCATGTTCGCAAACGGGTTCTCGCGGGCCGTGATGTCGACGAGACAAAATACAGGGCATTGCTGGAGGAAATCGCGGAGATGACGAAATCCTTCGCGCAGGCGCAGGCTGACGTCGACGCAATCCTCCTGCCCGGAACGCCGATCCCGGCTGCGGGGCTGGAAACGGTGGATCAGGACGAAATTCCCCTCTCCCGCTACACTCGCATGGCCAACACGCTCGACCTGTGCGCCATCGCAATGCCAGTCGGGGCAACAGCCGAGGGAGCGCCGCTTGGTATCCAACTCTGCGCCCCATGGGGACAGGACAGCCGCCTGCTTGCAGTCGCAGAGAAGCTTGAGTCCGGCTTTGCAGATCTTTATGCTCCTCCTGCTGCCAGCTGAAATGTAGGCATATATATTTGATTTTATTGTATATTCTCCTTTGATCCGACGATCGTTGGGGCCACGCTGTCGTTGTGCATGCTGATCGTCGCGATGGTGGCCAGCCTGCAGCTGGGCTCCTACCCGGTCAGTCCTTCTGCCATCCTTGCTGTACTAATGGACCACGGCACTCCACAGGAAGAACTGGTTCTGCTCGGCATCCGGCTTCCGCGTCTCGTCGTGGTTGTTTTCGCCGGGTTGGCCCTGTCGCTCTCGGGCGCGACGTTACAGGTGATTTCACGCAGGCCTTGGTCAAGGGATGGCCGAACGTTGTGATGACACTGCCCGTAGCGTTGGTTTGCCGCTTGACCACCGCGCATGCTGCTTCTGGTGATAATGGTGGGGTTGCAGGCACAGCAGTTACCACAGTCGGCGGCAGCGGCTTTGTCGGCTGGCGACCGTGTTTTCCGATCACATGGTGGTGATCTGTGACGGCAGTATCCTCCAACGTGGCTCGCCCTCGGAAGTCACGACCGACGATGCCGTCCCGCGCATTCGGCGTCAGCGGAGATTTTCTGGAGGACCGCCAAACAGGAGCCCGGTTGTTCGTGCCAAGAGCACTGATCTGATCGCGGTTTACAGCAAGGCCTGACCTTCCGCAGGGCGGTTCAGCTCCGTTTACTTTCCATGATCAGCTTTTCCGCCGTTCGATGAGATCGCGGGCCTGCCTCGGTGCATCTCAGGCACTCGCCATCAGCGCTGGCATGTCACGGCGCACTTTTCCCTGCAAGACGAACTGAGAAACATAACGGCATCATCATTCAAGTTACTTGAATACGATTGGGACTGTGTTTATGATGAAAAGTGGAAGCGAGCGAACCCGCAGAAGTTCGCCTTTCCTGAGGGGTGACATTTCACGAGCATGTTCCGGCTGACTGCCGGCGCCCCTTTTGTGTGCTTTTTGCTAACCAGAGGGAACCTGACCGTGACGATCAATCGACGTGAATTCATGAAGGCGACCACTCTCAGTGTCGCCGCGCTTTCCGTTCCGGCTATCGCCAGCCGCGCATTTGCCGCATCCGGTCCGCTGATTTTCGCTGCCGCCGGTACCGTGACCAGCAGCTGGGATCCGACTTCGCATACGGTGGCGCCCCAGATCACCGCCGAAGGCTTCCTCTTCGGCCACCTCACCAAATGCCCGATGACCGAAGCCAACCCAGGTGAGATCCTGCCCGACCTTGCAACGGAATGGTCGGTCATCGACGAGCACACGCTGGAGTACAAGCTGCGCCAGGGGGTTACTTTCCACGACGGGCAGCCTTTCACCGCAGCAGACGTCAAGGCGACGTATGAATATGCGTCAAACCCTGATCGTCCGGCCTCCGCCTGGTATCCGGGACGCGTTGACGTGGAGATCGTCGACGATCACACGGTGCGGCTGAATACGAAGCAATACGGCTATCCGGCGCTCAATTTCTGGTATGTTTCAAGCTTTCTGCCGATCCTTTCAGCCGCCGATATCGCCAGTCCCGACATGCTCAAGCAACGGCCAAACGGAACCGGCCCGTTCAGATATGTCGAGACGACCGGCGACCAGATCAGGTTCGCTGCCTTCGACAAGTTCCACGAAGGCAAACCGTCAATCGAAGAGGTTATCTGGGCCTACGTTCCCGATGCGAACACCCGCGTGCTCGGTCTTCTCAATGGCCAGTATCACCTGACCGAGCGGCTGGAGCCGGAACAGTATCTGTCGCTGCAGAAGGAAGCGGGCCTGAAAACCGATCGTTCGCTGTCCAGTGAGAACAAGTATCTCCACTTCCGCTGCAACAAGCCACCCTTCGATGATCCCCGCATCCGTCTGGCGGTCTGCCACTCCATCGACCGCTCTCAGGTGCTCGAAATCGTCGGCGAAGCCGGACAGGCCTCGAATTGCCATCTGTCCCCGGTGAAATTCGGCTTTACCGACGTAAAGACCTATCCTGAATACGATCCGGAAAAGGCGCAGGCGCTTCTGGCGGAGGCCGGCTTTCCGAACGGTCAGGGGCTGCCGGAGATCGAATACATCACCTCGGTCGGCTTCTATCCGAAGACCCGCGAATATGGGGAGCTCATCACCGCCATGCTGCAGGAGCAGGGCTTCCCCGTGAAGCTTACGACGCTGGAGCCAGCGGCGTGGGAAGAACAGCTCTATCGGCGCGCTGACGGTCAGGGGCCGGGCCATATCATCGATGTCGGCTGGATCACCGGCTCGCCTGAACCCGATCTCGTTCTGCGGCCGAACTATCACTCACAGTTCGCGCTGGTGAACGGTATCAGCGATCCCCAGATCGACGAGTCGCTTGACAAGGAACGCAGTGCGACATCCACGGAAGACCGGCTGAAGATCCTGCAGGAAGAAACGCTGCCGCTCATTGCCCAGAAGGCGCCCAGCATTTCGCTGTTCTCCTCGGTGTTCCTGCGGGCGATGAGCGCAAAGCTGGAAGGCGTCCAGTTCTATCCCAACGGCCCCATCGATCTGTCGAAGGCAACCTTGTCCTGACCGCAGGTCGGCGATGCGCGCGAGC
Organism: Aquamicrobium sp. NLF2-7; assembly: GCF_022359935.1. Classification (NCBI taxonomy): domain Bacteria; kingdom Pseudomonadati; phylum Pseudomonadota; class Alphaproteobacteria; order Hyphomicrobiales; family Phyllobacteriaceae; genus Aquamicrobium; species Aquamicrobium sp. NLF2-7. The sequence continues at coordinate 58,614 of NZ_JAKSED010000007.1, forward strand.
GCATCGCCGGCTCTCGTTTTCCTATCGCCGGATAAAATCAAGATGGCTTTTGCCCTGGAATTCTTCCTGCGGCGCATCAGCCAGGGTGTTCTCATCGTCCTGGCCGTCGCCTTCGTCATTTTCACGCTGCTGCGCATTGCGCCGGGCGATCCGACCCGCATCATTCTCGGTCCGATGGCCACCCCCAGCGCCATGGAAGAGACGGCCCAGCGCCTCGGGCTGCGTGATCCCATCCCGGTGCAGTTCCTGCGCTATCTGGGCGATATCGCCAAAGGCGACTTCGGCAACTCCTTCATCCGCGGCAAGCAGGGCGGCACGACCGGAGGATCGCAGGACGCCGGAAGTGCTGCGCCCGTCGAACGCGCAGCGGTTATCGAACTGATCGCAAGGGCGCTGCCTTACACCCTTCTGCTCGCCGCATGCGGCTTCCTGCTGGCATGCCTTGTCTCGATACCGCTCGGCATACTGGCCGGCGTACGCAACCGGGGATGGCCGCAGAAAACCGCTCTCTATCTTTCATCCTTCTTCGTTTCGCTGCCCAACGTCTGGGTGGGCATCGTTCTGATCTATCTGCTGTCGGCACGCACAGGCTGGCTCCCCGCCATCGGCTACCAGCATATCGGCTATGTCATCATCCCCGCCATCGTCGTTGCGGTGGAGCTTGCGCCGGTGATGATCCGGTCGATCTCTGTGGCTCTGGCGGGCAATGTGCAGGAACCGTTCTACGAGATCGGGCAGGTGCGTGGGCTCAGCGCCAGAGCGATGCTGTTTCGTCATGTGTTGCGCAATGCCGCGGTGCCCCTGCTCAACAGCTTCGGCGCGCAGATGATCGGCATGCTGCTCGGCGGGCTGTTCGTCGTGGAGTATATCTTCAGCTTTCCCGGCATTGGTCTTCTGACCATCAATGCGGTCTTCCAGCGAGATTTTCCCGTGATCCAGACAGTTGCGATTTTCGCGAGCACCGTGCTCGTCTTCATCAACATCGCCGTGGACTTTGCGTCCACAACGATCGACCGGCGCCTGAAGTTCTGAGGGGTATCATGGCCATTGCATCCTCTGCTGCCGGGTCCTTCGCAACGCCTGCCCGCGGGCAGAGCGTCAACGTCCGCATCCTGCGCCTTGCCTGGCGCTCGCCCGAAATGAAGGTGGCGACCACCCTCTTCGCAGTGCTCTGCCTGCTGACCCTGTTCGGGCCTTTCATCATCGATGCCTCGGCGACGAAAATCTCCGTCGCCGACAAGTTCCTGCCGCCGGTGTTCATGGAAGGTGGCCGGCTTCCGCATTTTCTCGGTACCGATCAGCTTGGTCGCGATCTCCTGCTGCGGTCGCTTATCGGCCTGCGCAATGCCTTTCTCATAGGCATCATCAGCGTGGTGCTGATGTTTGTGCTGGGTTGCGCTATCGGCATTTTTTCCGGCTATCGCGGTGGCTGGACCGATGTCGTTCTGATGCGCATCACCGACATCCAGATGTCCATTCCGGTCATCATTCTGGCCATCACCATTCTGGGCATGTCGCGGCCGAACCCGGTAACCATCATTGCGGTGCTCGTGCTTTCGGGCTGGCCCATCTATGCCCGCGTTGCCCGCAGCGTAACCCTTGCCGAGCGGCAGAAGGAATATGTGCGCGCCGCGCGCATCATCGGCGCGTCGGACCTGCGCATCATGCTGCGCCACATCGCGCCATCCATTCTGCCTCCCATTGCTTTCGTCGCGGTGCTCGATGTCGCGCGCATGATGATTTTCGAGGCGATTTTCGGTTTCATCGGAATCGGAATCCAGCCGCCCACGCCCACCTTCGGCACCATCATTTCAGGGGGCACCCAATACCTTCTGAATGCCTGGTGGATCACTATCGTGCCCGGCTGCCTGCTGGCCCTTGCGCTGGGCAGTCTCAATCTCATGGGCGGTGTTCTGGAAAGAAGCCGGAACCTTATTCTGCAGGGAGCGGCATGATGGCGACGGAACCCCTTCTCAGCGTCGAGAACCTCCGCATTTCTCTCGGTTCCGGCGCCTCTGCGCGCCTGCTCCTGTCCGACATCGCCTTCAGGGTGGAACCAAAATCCGTGCTGGGCATCATCGGCGAGAGCGGCTCGGGCAAGACGCTTTTGTCGCGCGCTCTGGTCAACTGGGTGCGCCCGCCGCTTCATATCGTGTCCGGCACGGTTACCTATCAGGGGCGCAACCTTCTTGCCCTGCCCGAAACGGAAATGGCGCGCCTGCGTGGCCGCGAGATCGCCTATATCGGAGCCAACCCCACGACGGCCCTTGATCCGACCGTGCCCGTAGGCCATCAGATCGAGGAAAAGCTGCGTGCGGTTGAGCCGGGCCTCTCCCGTCAGGCCGCGCGCCAGCGTGTGATAGACCTGCTGGACGCCGTGCGCATTCCTTCGGCACGCAGCCGCTTCAATGAGTATCCATTCCAGTTCTCGGGCGGAATGATGCAGCGCGCCATGATTGTGGATGCGCTGATTTCCAGGCCGAAACTGCTTGTCGCCGACAACATCACCCAACCGCTGGACGTGACCGTCGCCGCGCAGATCCTGCGGTTGCTGCGCGACCTGCAACGCGATTTCGGAACGGCGATCGTCTTCGTGTCTTCCTCTTTCGGCACCATTGTCGACATCGCCGATGAAGTCGTCGTGCTCGACAAGGGAACCATCGTGGAGGCGCAGGATACCGGCGCCATACAGAAGGCCCCCGCTCATCCCTATACCCGGGAGTTGCTCGCCAAGGTGCCGCGTCTGTGGCACGACGTCAGTGGCGTTCCTGCGGTCAACGCGGAGCCTGTCGTTCTCAGCGTGCGCGATGTCGCCAAAACATATGAGGTGAAGGACCGCACCTCCCTGTTCCGGAAGAACCATGTGCAGGCGGTGCGGGGCGTGTCTTTCGAGGTCCGCAGAGGCGAGAGCCTCGGACTGATCGGCGAATCCGGCTGTGGAAAATCCACGCTGTCACGCCTGCTCTCGTCGCTGGAGGCACCGGATCGCGGTGTGATCGGCATAGATGGCATCGATGTCTCCACCCTGCGCGGAGCAGCTCTGCTTTCCATGCGCCGCCGTTTCCAGCTTCTTTTGCAGGACCCGTATAATTCCATCCCCTCGCATGTGGCCATCGGCTCAACCATTGCCGAACCGCTGCGCATTCATGGGCTCGCTTCGGGAAAGAAGCTACGAAATAAGGTCTGTGCAGTAATGCAGGAAGTCGGCCTGTTGCCGGATCTCTATGATGCCCTGCCGGTCGGCCTGAGTGCCGGCCAGCGCCAGCGTGTCAACATTGCCCGCGCCATGGTTCTCGAACCGGATGTCCTGATCCTCGATGAAACGCTGTCTGCGCTTGATCAGGTGGAGCAGGCAAAACTTCTCGACCTGTTCGACAGCCTGCAGCGCAAGCATTGTATCACCTATCTCTACATCTCCCATGATCTGGCCATGGTGCGGCGCGCATGCGCGCGCATCGCGGTCATGTATCTCGGCAAGATCGTCGAGATCGGAGACAATGAGACGATTTTCGATGCACCTGCCCATCCTTACACCCGCGCATTGCTCAGTTCGGTGAGCACGGTAGAGGCAAAACCCTTTCTGCCGGCAGACTACCTGCTTGAAGGCGAGCCACCGGACCCAATCCATATTCCGCAGGGGTGTTCGTTCCAAAGCCGCTGCCCCTTCGTGCAGGAGGTCTGCCGCAGCATCGATCCTGCGCTTTCGATCAGAGCTGGCGGCAACATGGCGGCGTGTCACGTCGGCATCGAGCATCTTCCCATGCCATCAACCCGCGCCCGGGCACAGGATGCTAACCGCCTGCAACGGACACAGACCTTATGACATCCCTTCTTGCACAGGCTTCCGCATTCTTTGGCGGGCGCGCGCCTGTCTATCGCGACTGGCGCCGCCATCTGCATCAGAACCCCGAGATCGCCTTCGAGGAGCGCGACACCGCCGCCTTTCTGGCGGCGCGCCTGAGGGAAATGGGCCTGCCCGTGAAAGAGGGATTTGCCGGGACGGGTCTGGTTGCGAGCCTTAAGGGAAACAAGGCCGGCCCCGACATCGGTTTCCGCTCGGATATGGATGCATTGCCGCTTACCGAGCAGTCTTCTGTCCCTTACTGCTCCATCCGGCCGGGCGCCACCCATGCCTGCGGCCATGACGGGCACATGACCATGCTGCTTGCCGCCGCCGACTATCTTTCCCGGCAGGATGATCTTGCAGGTACGCTGCATTTCATCTTCCAGCCTGCGGAAGAGGCCGCAGGCGGAGGCAAGGCGATGGTCGAGGACGGGCTTTTCGACCACGCGCCATGCGATCTGGTTTTCGGTCTTCACAACTGGCCGGCGCTTGAAAAAGGCAGGATAGCGGTCCAGCCGGGGCCGATGATGGCCGCAATGGATCTTTTTACGATCACCATCAACGGAGAAGGCGTGCATGCCGCCTTGCCACATCTCGGCAGCGATACGATCGTCGCGGCGGGTGCTCTCACGCAGGCGCTGCAGGCCGTGGTCAGCCGCGCCATCGATCCGCACCGGCAGTTGGTCCTGTCGATCACCCAGATACATGGTGGCCACTCTCTGAACGCGCTTCCGGACAAGGTGGAGCTGCGCGGAACCCTGCGCTATTTCGATGACGCAACCGTATCGGTCGCGCATCGGCGCATGCGGGAAATCGCCGAAGGCATCGCTACAGCGCATGGTGTCCGGATAGAACTCGATATCCGTACACAATACCCGGTGACCACCAACAATCCCGAGGCTGCGACCATCATGCTGCAGGCCGCCTCCCTGTCATCCTGCGGTGGAGATGCGGTCACGCAGTTCTCACCGAGCATGGCCTCGGAGGATTTTGCTTTCATGCTGGCGGCCCGCAAGGGGGCCTACGCGTGGATCGGCAACGGCTGCCCGACCGCGCTGCACAGCCCCGAATTTGACTTCAACGACGAGATTCTGCCGCTTGGCGCGCATTACTGGGTCGCGCTCGCGCAGGTCTGTCAGTCCCACATCAAATAAGAACCCGTCCAGAGGAGAAGAAAGATGAGACTTGCCGGAAAAAGAGCCCTGATGATCGGCGCCGCCACGGGCATCGGGCGGGCCGCCGCAATGCAGTTCGCCGACAATGGCGCCAGCCTCGTCATCGCAGACATCAATCTGCCTGCCGCCGAAGAGGCCGTGAAAAGCATGGCAAAACCGGACCAGCATGCGTCGGCCCTTGTCTGCGATGTGCGCGATGAAGCGAACGTGCAGGAGGCAGTCTCGCAGGCAGAGCGGCGGATGGGCGGCATCGACACGCTGGTATTCTTTGCCGGGCTGCAGAGGCTCGGTCATGCGGAACAGTTTTCCGGTGATGACTGGGATGCCGTTTTCGAGGTCAATGCGCGGGGCACGTTCCTTGCCACGAAACATGTCGTGCCTGTGATCCGCAAGGCCGGGGGCGGCAGCATCATCACCACGTCCTCGCTGGCGGGCCTGCGTGGCGCGCCGGGCATGACTGGCTATGCTGCCGCCAAGGGCGCGGTTATCGCCTATACCGTCGCGCTGGCTCAGGAACTGGCGCCGGACAATATTCGCGTGAACTCCGTTCTGCCTGGCTGGATCGATACCCCGTTCAACAATCCCGCAATAGCTCTGATGGGAGGAGCCGAGGCGCATGGCGAGGTCGTCAGGCGGATCGTGCCGCTTGGTCGGCAGGGAACGCCTGAGGAAGTCGCGCCGATTTATGTGTTTCTGGCCTCGGAGGAATCCCGCTATATCACCGCGAAGCAAATGATGGTCGACGGTGGCATGGCCCACTGAGCCTGAACGATAAGCAGTCCGGCACAACTGATTGCCGAGAAGGAACCGGAATGAAGCCGGATAAGATCCGCAGCCCTCAGCAGGACAGCCTCAGCGACACAAAAAAAAGCCTTGGGCTGCGGCTGCGGCTTGCCCGCCAGATGAAGGGCCTCACGCTGAAAGAACTCGCCGAAAGCAGCGGATGCTCGGAGAGCCTGCTATCGAAGGTGGAAAATGGCAAGGTGCTGCCCTCACTGCCGATGATCCACCGGATCGTGCAGGTTCTGGAAACCAATATCAGCTGGCTGTTCGACGAGCCTGCCGACAATGAAGGCGTGATCTTCCGCAAGGGCGCACGCCCTTTCATCACGCTCGACAAGCATAAGGGAACGTCGCGCGGCCTGATGCTTGAGCGCATAATCCCCTACAAGGACGGGCACCTGCTTCAATGCAACATTCATCATCTCGAAGTGGGCGGCAAGAGCGGCGAAACCATCACGCATGAAGGCGAAGAAGTCGGATATGTGCTCACCGGCACGGTCGAGCTCACGCTGAATGGCGATTCATTCAGGCTGGAAACGGGGGACGGTTTTTGCTTCCGTTCCAATATCCCGCATTCCTACCGCAATCTTGGCGAAGACCCGGCCAGCATATTGTGGGTCTGCACCCCGCCAACCTTTTGACTTGTCATTCTTGTTCATGCTGTTGCCTGAGAGCGGGCAAGTTACGCCCGCCGCCATGTCGCAGCGTCTTCATCGCTGACATCCAGCGCGCGCCGCACGATTTCCAGTGTTAGTCTTGCAGCAAGCAGCAGTTCCTCGGGGGTGGCAAGATCACGCCGGTCAAGTGGCGTCAGCAGGTGACGGGTGTTGGCCATGTGATCGTTGAACCCGGAAACCAGCCTGAACGCAGGAATTCCGGCCTGCGCGAAATTGCCGTGATCGGAGTTCACCTGAAGTGGGCGGTACAGGCCAAGCGGAACACCCGCCGCCTCGGAGCTTTCCAGAAGAAATGGCTCTATGCCCCTGTAGCCGGATGTCAGGGCGGTCAGGCGGTTGCCGCCGGCCACGGTGTCAAGATTGACGTTGAGGAGCATGTCACTCCGCGCCTTCTCACTCAGGCGCTGGAGATGGATTTCCGACCCGGTCAACGCCCATTCCTCGGCATTGAAGAAAGCAAGGCGAAGCTTTCGTTTCCGCGCCGTCATTTCCGGGCGCAATTCCCGGGCAACTGCAAGCGCGACCGCTAGGCCGGAAGCATTATCGAGAGCGCTTTCGCCTAGGCCGTGACCGTCAATATGTGCCGATAGCACTACCTGTTGCGGTGTCTGCCCGTTCAGATCGAAAATCAGATTTGTCGCCGTCCCCTGCCGGTCAGCACCATCGATTTCCAGCCTGATTCTGACGTAGCCCGCACTCGTACGCGCCAATCTGGCGGCGGTCTCCGGGGAAATCCCCGCAGCCGGAATGCCCGCCTCACTGCCTCGCCCGGAAGAGCCTGCCACAAGCTTTGCGGAAGCCGGCCCGGCAATCAGAAACCCGACCGCTCCATGCGCCACCGCAGCATTGTATTTCATACGCCGATGGACGGTGCCCGCCGCAAACATCAGCTCATGGCGGACAAGGACGATCCGACCGGCAATCTCATCACGATGAGCAAGAAATTCATCCGGAGTGCCGCGCCCGACATCGATGACTTCTGCTTCGAGCCCGGCGGCGGGCGTTGCAACCGAACGAAGCAATGGATTGGCCGGCAAGCGCTCCCCGCTGTCGATCGTCACCGAAGCATCGCCACCGTCCCAGCCATCATAGGGAAATTCTTCACGCAGCGGTTGCACACCCGTCGCTTCCTCGCCCAGACGAGCCAGAAGCGCCGTCGCCTGCTGCTCCGAGGCGGTGCCGGTCTGCCGGCCTCCCGTGTCGCAGATGGCTTCCAGACTGGCCCATATTTCTGAGGCATCCAGCATTATGCGTCTCCATCACGAATGCTAATTGATTCAATCGAAGCAAGCCGCTGGTCGATCAGGGCGACCACGTCATCGACGATCGGCATGAGCGAACTATGCAGGCGGGCAAAAACGCCGATCTCGTACATGATGGTCGGCTTGAAAGGCCTTATGGCGAGACCGAGAGGCTCGAACATCTGCGCCGACCACTGATCGACGATACCGATCCCGCATCCGGTGGTGACAAGCGCGCAGATTGAGCTGAAATACTCGTTGATGATCCCAGGATCGAACTCCACGTCATGCTCGATAAAGGCGTTCTGCACCTGATGACCGATCAGTCTTGAAACCTGCATTCCGATCATATTCTCACCGGCAAGATCGGTGGGGGAGATTTCCGACAGACGGGTAAGCGGATGTTCCATCGGCAACACCGCGACACAGGGAACCTTGTACCGCCGCAGGTCTATATCGGGTATGTGTATTGGCCATTCGGCGATTGCGACATCCGCTCCGCCGGCCTCGAAAATGGCTCTGACCTCTTCCGAGCTGCGGTTGATCATGCGCACGCGGGCAAGCGGCCTTTGGCGGCGCAGCTCAGCCACGACAGCCGGCAGAAAAGAGATCGAGGCACTCGGGTGGCTGGCAATGGTCACGGTTTCCGTAACGCCCTTACGAATGCCTTCAGCATCCCGTGCAAGGCGCTCGATCATTCCAAGAGCATGCCGGACTTCGGTGTAAAAAAGCCGCCCTTGACGGCTGGCTTTCAGGCGTCCGTTCACGCGCTCGAACAACGGAAAACCGATCTGGGTTTCCAGCCGCGCAATCTGCGTGCTGATGGCCGGCTGGGTAAGCCCAAGCAGCTTCGCGGCACCCGTCATCGACTGGGTTTCTATCACCGCGCGGAACGTCTCAAGAAGCTTGATGTCCATTATCATAAATTTTCTTTATTGACATTATGCAATGTTTAAACCAGTTTTTTCCCAAAACAAGGGGAAAATACGGACTTCATAAATTTCCGTTATACCTAGGAGGAATTCCGGAATGGATACAAAGGGTGTTCGCACGCAGCCCGCAAGCGGCCTGATCGCTGCGAGGGATCTGAGCAAGAGTTTCGGTGCGGTTCAGGTTCTCGGCAACGTCGATCTGACGGTGAAGGAAGGCGAGGTCGTTTGCGTGATCGGGCCTTCCGGTTCAGGCAAGACCACCCTGCTCCGGTGCTTCGCGCTGTTGGAGCAACCGACAGGGGGCGCGGTAACGTTGCGCGACCAGGTCATCGCATCCCCGCAGGAGACCGCCGCCACCGGGACGAACGCGAAAGCGGCGCGCGGCGACATCGGAATGGTGTTCCAGCACTTCAACCTCTGGCCGCATTTCACAGTGTTGCAGAACATCATCGAAGCGCCCGTACGGGTGAAGGGCGAAGCGAGGGCGGCCGCCGAAACGAACGCCATGCGCCTGCTGGAAAAGGTGGGCCTCGCCGACAAGCGCGACCAGTATCCCTCCCGGCTTTCCGGCGGGCAGCAGCAGCGTGTGGCCATTGCACGTGCGCTGGCTATGAAGCCGAGCGTAATGCTGTTCGACGAGGCAACGTCCGCCCTTGATCCCGAGTTGAAGCACGAGGTCCTCCTCGTGATGCGCAGCCTCGCCGAAGAGGGAATGACCATGCTGGTCGTCACCCATGAAATGGGGTTTGCGCGCAATGTCGGCTCGCGCGTCGTCTTCATGGACCAGGGCAAGGTGGTGGAAGACGCCGAGCCGGCTGCCTTCTTCGCCAATGCGAAAACCGACCGAGCGCAGCGGTTCCTGCGCCAGATGCAAGACTGATCCATCACAGAAGGGAACCCATCTATGAGTATCGTCAGATCCATCACCGCGCTGGCTGTTTCCGCCATCGCCATGGCAGCCGCGATGGCACCCGTGTCAGCGCAGCAGGTGAACTCCCGCCTCTACGAAGTGACCAGAACCGGCAAGCTGCGGGTGTGTCAGTATCCGCTCTATTACTCCATCTCATTCCGCAACCCGGCATCCGGCGAGATCGAAGGCATCGATGCCGACCTCGCCAAGGAACTGGCGAAGGATCTCGGTGCGGAACTGCAGATCGTGGAATCGAGTTTCGGCACCTTCATTGCAGATCTCCAGGCCGACAAATGCGATATCGGTATGTTCGGAATCGGGGCGACCATGAAGCGTGGCGAAGCCGTCGCCTTCACCCAGCCATACCTGATCTCAGGCCTTTACGCGGTCATGCGCGAGGGCGGCCCCGTTAACAACTGGAATGACATTGATCAGCCGGGGCGCCGCGTAGCCGTATCTCTGGGCAGCTATATCGAGCCCTTCATGCGCGATTATCTGAAGCAGGCCGAACTGGTCGTTGTGGCACCCCCGGCGACGCGCGAAGCCGAGCTTGTCGCCAACCGTGTCGACGTCATCATGACGGACTTTCCCACGGCGGTGAAAGTGACGGATGAATTCGACTGGGCACGCGCCGTTGAACCGGAAGAAAAGCTGTTGCTCACGCCATATGCATATGTCGTCCCGCACGGCGATCAGATCTGGCTGAACCACATCAATCTTTTCATCGACACCATCAAGCGTGACGGCCGTCTCGCGTTCTATGCCGAAAAGAACAAGCTCGGCCCGATCATCGCACCTTAATTCTGTTCACTATTGCCTGACGGCCTGCTGAAGCCTGGAGAAAGGAAATTCCGATGGGTGGTTATCAGTTTCGCTGGGATGTGATCCCCCAGAACATGGATTTTCTTCTGAGCGGGCTTCAGCAGACGCTCATTATCTCCGCAATCACCTTGTGCCTTGCAATGCTTGGCGGATTGCTGATTGCGGTCATGGACATGTCCCGTTTCGCTGCCCTGCGCTTTCTTGCTCTGGCAGTCGGGGAAATCATCCGCAACACCCCAATCCTCGTGCAGCTGCTGTGGATTTACTACGTGCTGCCGGTCGCGATGGGGATCAATCTCGATTCCTGGACAGCGCTCATCGTGGGGCTCAGCATCTATTCCTCGGCCTTCATTGCTGAGGCCTACCGGGCCGGCATTCAGGCCGTTCCAAAAGGCCACAGGGAAGCGGCTCAGGTTCTGGGACTTTCACCGATCCAGACATTCACCCGTATCATACTGCCCCAGGCCATCCGGCTCACTTTGCCGCCCCTCGCCGCAAATTTCGTGCAGCTTATCAAATATTCCTCTCTGGGCGCTGTGATCTCCGTCAGCGAAATTACCCGCCGCGGCATGGAGTTGTCATCGTCGATCTTCCGCCCGCTTGAGATCTTCACCTTCATCGCCATCGTCTACTTCCTGATCTGCTGGCCGCTGGCCATGGGCATCCGCCTTTGGGAGCGCAGACTTTCGTCACGCTGAGACGAGAAATTACCTGTCCCGCCACTTACCGCCGCGGCCCGGGATCAGCCCGGCCCGCCCTCTGTCGTCCAGCGAGTGATATTCCGGTCATGTCAATGCTCAGTACGCTTTCATCCGAAGAACTATACGAAGCCCCTCCCACTTTCATGGGCGTTCCTTTCCGCACCGACGCCAGTGGTGCCGGCGCTGCCATACTGGGATGTCCCTTTGACTGCGGTACGCATAAATTCCGGATTGGTGCCCGACAGGGCCCGCACGCCATCCGGGCGCAGTCCGGCCTCGTGCGGCGTTACCAGTCGGAAATCGCTGATTGCGATGCTCTGGCCGAACTTGGCGTCATCGACGCCGGCGACGTACAGATGGTTCCTTCCCGTGCTGAAGAAGCCTTCCCGCTGATTGAAGAAGCTGCTTACCGTATTGCTGCCGCCGGCGCGGTTCCGGTGGGTTTCGGCGGGGACGGCAGCGTATCTCTGCCGCTTGTCCGGGCTGCCGCGAAAGTGCATCCCGGGCTTGCCGTTCTGCATGTCGACAGCCACACGGATGCCTATCCTGTAGACCCGGTCCACCGCTACGACGCAGCATCGCAGTTTACCCATGCCGCGCTCGAGCAGCGGGTTCTGGCCAGTGCATCGTGGCATGTGGGCCTGCGCGGCTCCACGATGCGGCCCGGCGTGTATGACCATACCCGATCGCTCGGCTACAACATCATGTCGATGAGCGAATTGCAGAGCCGTGGCCTGCAGGATTGCGTGAACGCCCTCAGGGAAACGCTGGCAGGCCGCCCTGTCTATCTGTCGGTTGACATGGATGTCTTCGATCCCTCCTGCGCACCGGGAGTGTGCACGCCGGTATGGGGCGGCCTGTCCTCGCGCGAAGGCATCGATCTTCTGCGCATGCTGGAAGGGCTGAACATTGTGGGCGCGGATGTGAACACGGTAAGCCCGCCGCATGATGTCAACGGAATGACTGCCTTTCTGGCGGCAGCGGTAACTTATGAAATCTTGCTGCTGATCTGGCGCGGCTGGATGGGTGCAGACGCATGACTGAGGATCTGGCAACCCGCCTGACGGCGATGACCAGGGCGCTCGTGCAAAAAGACAGCCAAACCCCGCCCAGCGACACCGGAGCCGTCCTGCAAACGGTCCGGAGCTTCCTTGAGGCCATACCGGGCCTGACCCTGAAGAGATATGTCAGCGAGGCGCCGGTTGAAAACCTGGTCGCCGTGCTCGACGGGGGGCTGCTTGGCCCCCGGACGATCCTGAGCGGTCATGTCGACACATATCCTGTCGGTGATGTTTCGAGCTGGACCTTTGAGCCGCTCGGGGGAGAAATCGACGATGGGTTCATCTATGGACGCGGCGCGGCCGACATGAAGGGCGGCGTTGCGGTGCTGATGGAAGTGGTGGCCGACTGGGCCCGACGACGCCCGTTTGCAGGAAGCCTGGTTCTCGCGCTCGCCGGTGACGAGGAGAGGATGGGCGAATTAGGTACGCAGTGGCTGATCGATCATGCCCCGGAAATCTGCGGCGACGGAGTTCTCGTGGCCGACGCGGGTGGCCCTCTCACGGTCAGGCTCGGTGAAAAGGGAATGCTCTGGCTGGAGATTGAAGCCGAAGGGAAGCAGGCTCACAGCGCCCATACCTATGCCGGGACGAATGCTGCCGACCGTCTCGTCGATGCCCTTGTCGCTCTGCGCCAAGTGGAGAAGCTGACGCCACAACCGCCGGCGGATGCGGGCAGAGTGATGGCCTCCGCTGCCCTCAGGAGCGGCGAGCCCAAAGTCCTGCGGGACACCTTGCAGCGTATCACCGTGAATGTCGGTACGATGACGGCAGGGTCGTCGCCGAACCTCGTGCCGGCCCATGCCTCCGCCGCCGTCGATATTCGCATTCCCCTCGGACTGTCCACGGCAGACGTCGCAAGAGCCGTGGAGAGCCAACTGGGTGGGCGTGCGGGGATAAGCTGGACGATCACGCGCCGATACGAACCAAGCTGGACGGATTCAGACAACCCGCTTGCAATGGCGTGCCTCGCCGGTGCAGAAAAAATCTTTGGCGAGGCAGCCCTTGTCGACAACCGGATCGGAGGCTCGGATGCGCGACTGTGGAGACGTGCCGGCTATCCCTGCGCGGTCGTTGGGCTTACCCCGAAAAATCTCGGAGCGCCGGACGAGGCGTGTGAAATCCGTGAACTGACGCAACTCCACGCTGTCTATGACGCAATCATCCGTGAGATTCACGGATGAAGATGATGCGACGCCTCCATGCTGTTCACGGCCGCGCCGAGTCATTGATTTCACGAAGCTGAACCGGAATTCGGGTCACGCAACTGAACACGGCGGACCGGACATAAACAGCGCTGCTCTTCTTCCGCCTCACACGGCCTCGACGGCGATGGCGATGCCCTGCCCGACGCCAATGCACATGGTGGCGAGTGCCCGTTTGCCGCCGCGCAGCTTCAGTTCAAGTGCCGCCGTGCCGGTGATGCGCGCGCCAGACATGCCAAGCGGATGGCCAAGCGCGATCGCCCCGCCATTGGGGTTCACCTGAGCGGCATCGTCGGCGATGCCCAGTTCGCGCAGAACCGCAAGCCCCTGAGCCGCAAACGCCTCGTTGAGCTCGATCACATCGAAGGCAGAGGGTGCTAGGCCGAGGCGTGCGCACAGCTTCTGCGTGGCAGGTGCCGGGCCAATGCCCATGATGCGTGGTGCAACGCCGGCGCTCGCCCCGCCCAGAACCCGGGCGATGGGGGTCAGGCCATATTTCTTCACCGCCGCTTCCGAGGCGATGATGAGGGCGGCAGCACCGTCATTGACGCCGGAGGCATTGCCTGCGGTCACCGTGCCGCCTTCCTTCCTGAACGGTGTCGCCAGCCTGGCCAGCGTGTCCACCGTGGTGCCGGCGCGCGGATGCTCGTCCTTCGAGACCACCACTGCATCGCCCTTGCGCTGCGGGATCGTCACCGGCACGATTTCCTGCGCGAGGCGCCCGTTCTCCTGTGCGGCAACCGCCTTGTCCTGACTGCGCACGGCAAAGGCGTCCTGATCGGCGCGGCTGATGCCGAAATCGGCGGCCACGTTCTCGGCCGTCTCCGGCATGGAATCCACCCCATACTGCTTCTTCATCAGCGGGTTGATGAAGCGCCAGCCAATGGTGGTGTCGTGGATTTCGGCAGCGCGCGAGAATGCCGTCTCAGCCTTGGGCATGACGAAGGGCGCGCGGCTCATCGATTCCACGCCGCCGGCGATCATCAGTTCGGCCTCGCCGGCCCTGATGGCGCGGGCGGCACTCATCACCGCATCCATGCCCGAGCCGCACAGGCGGTTGATGGTGGCGCCGGGCACCACATCGGGCAGGCCTGCCAGCAGAAGCGACATGCGGGCCACGTTGCGGTTGTCCTCGCCGGCCTGATTGGCGCAGCCATAGAGCACGTCATCGACCGCCTCCCAGTCGACGGAGGCATTGCGCTCCATCAGCGCCTTCAGCGGCACCGCGCCAAGATCGTCGGCGCGCACCGACGAAAGCGAACCGCCAAAACGCCCGATCGGCGTGCGGATATAATCGCAGATATAGGCTTCAGGCATGTCAGAGCTCCGGAACGGTCAAAGATGCTGCTGCGGCTGGCGGAACTGTCGGCTTATCCGATCATCTCCGGCAACTGTTCGAACGGCTGGAGCGCGGCATCGCCGGTCTGTCTGGCGTAATCCTCCAGCCGCTGTGCGATGGTTGCGGCGCCGATCTGTGTGCCGTGGTGCATGGGGCCGCCCAGTCCGCGCGGCCAGCCATAGCCGTGCAGCCAGATGACGTCGATGTCGGAGGCGCGTTCCGCGATGCCCTCGGCCAGAATGCGCGCACCCTCGTCGATCATCGGATAGATCAGGCGCTCCAGAACCTCCTGATCGTCCAGCACACGCCGCACCACCCCTTCGCGCGCGGAAACCTCTTCCATCAGACGTAGCGTTGCGGGATCTTCCTCGCCCTGACGTGCGCCCTGCGGATAGGCGTAGTAGCCGGCCCCGGTCTTCTGCCCGAAGCGGCCGGCTTCGCACAGCGCATCGGCTATCGGGGCACGGCGGCCGGTGGCCTTGCGCATGCGCCAGCTGATGTCGAGGCCCGCCATGTCGCCCATGGCGCAGGGTCCCATGCGGAAGCCGAAGCGGATCAGCACGGCATCGATCTGCGCGGGCGTGGCACCTTCGAGCAGCATGCGGTCGACCTGTTGCGAGCGCCTTGCCAGCATGCGGTTGCCGACAAAGCCGTGGCACACGCCCACCACCACCGGCAGCTTGCCGATGGACCGCGCAGCAGCCAGCGTCTGCGCCAGCACTTCGGCGGCGGTCTCGCCGGTGCGCACCACCTCGACCAGCTTCATGACATTGGCCGGGCTGAAGAAGTGCATGCCCACCACCTGCTCAGGGCGTGAGGTGAAGCCGGCGATCTCGCCCACATCCAGATAGGAGGTGTTGGTGGCCAGCACCGCGTCCGGCTTCGCAATGGCGTCGAGCTGCCCGAAAATATCGCGCTTGACGCCCATGTCCTCGAAAGCGGCTTCAATGATGAGGTCGGCGTCGGCAGCGTGAGCAAGGCCGGCCCGGAAGGCGATGTTCGCCATACGCCTTGTCTTGTCTTCTGCGCTCAGGCTACCGCGTTTGACGGAGATGTCGTAGGTGGAGCCGACGCGCTGTTCAGCCCGTGCGGCACCGTCCTCATCGGTCTCGATCAGGGTGACGGGAAAGCCTGCATTGGCAAACGACATGGCGATGCCGCTGCCCATGGTGCCGCCGCCGATGACGGCCACTGTTCTGACAGGCTTCTGCGGTTTGGCGGGAATGCCGCCGACATGGGCGCTGCGACGCTCGGCGAGGAAGGCATGGCGCAGAGCCGCCGAGCGCGCGCCCTGCCGCAGCTTCTGGAAGGCCGCCTGTTCCGCGCGGCAGGCAGAGGCAAAATCAGCGTCAAAGCTGTTGCGGATGCTGGCGACGATGGCCGCGATCTCGTCGGCCAGTCCGTGCTTCTTCAGAAGAGCAGCGGCAGCTTCCTCAAAGGCTGCCTGTTCGGTGACAGGCACGGCTTTGTCACTGAGGCGACGCCTGCCTTCGGCGGCAAGGTTCCGCGCCATGGCGGCGGCCTGGCTCAGCAGTTCCTCATCTCCGACAATGCGGTCGGCGATGCCGGACGCAAGGGCCGCTTCGGCCTTGCGGGGCTCACCGCCGGCGATCATCTCCAGCGCGGCCACCGGGCCGATCAGGCGCGGCATTCTCTGGGTGCCGCCGGCCCCCGGCATCAGGCCGAGTTTGACTTCGGGCAGGCCGAAGCTGGCGGCGGGGGTGGCGATGCGGGCATCGCAGGCCAGCGCCAGTTCGCAGCCGCCGCCCAGTGCCGCACCAGCGACGGCGGCCACGACCGGCTTCGACAGCCTATCCATGAAGGACAGCAGGTTGGGCAGCAGCGGCGCCTGGGGCGGCTGACCGAACTCGGTGATGTCGGCGCCCGCACAAAACACCTTGCCCGCCGTCGCCAGCACAACGGCCCGGATCGCAGCATCCGCCTCAGCCCGTCCAAACGCCTCCTCAAGTCCAACACGCACACCATGCGAAAGCGCGTTAACAGGGGAATTGTCCAGCTTCAGCACAAGAATGTCGGAAAGCTGCTCGATCACAATAACGGACATTCTTCTCCCCGTTTCCTCAAAATTGATAACGCGTTCAGCCGGAGACCGACCGGGCACCTCGTCTTCAAAACGGTACGGGCCGGTACAGCATCGAATGAAAGCTTCCCTCCCCCGAAAGCGGGAAAAACCTAATGCAGCATATCAGAAAGAAACTTCTGAACACGCGGATGCTCGGGATTGTTGAAGAATTCATCCGGTGGCGACTGCGTGAGAATGGAGCCCCGATCCATGAACCAGATACGATCTGCGACCTTGCCCGCAAATCCCATTTCGTGGGTCACTATCATCATGGTCTGGCCTTCTTCGGCCAGTTGCTGGATGACCGTCAGCACCTCACCGACCATTTCCGGATCAAGCGCGCTGGTAGGCTCGTCAAACAGCATCAGGGGTGCTTTCTGCGCCAGCGCCCGGGCAATCGCCACGCGCTGCTGCTGACCACCTGAGAGGCTCGCGGGCATGGCGTTCAGCTTTTCGGAAAGTCCCACTTTCTCCAGAAGGTGCTCAGCCAGTTCCGACGCCTCCCTGGCCGGCATGCCAGCCACTTTTGTGGGAGACAGAGTGACATTGTCTTTCACCGAGAGATGCGGAAAGAGATTGAACTGCTGGAAGACAAAGCCGATCTTCGAGCGAAGCTCGTTGATATCATAGTCGCGGTCATGGATATCGCGGCCGTCGACTATGATCTTGCCGCTGCTGAT
The DNA here is from genome assembly GCF_022359935.1 of Aquamicrobium sp. NLF2-7. Classification (NCBI taxonomy): domain Bacteria; kingdom Pseudomonadati; phylum Pseudomonadota; class Alphaproteobacteria; order Hyphomicrobiales; family Phyllobacteriaceae; genus Aquamicrobium; species Aquamicrobium sp. NLF2-7. The sequence goes on from NZ_JAKSED010000007.1 coordinate 76,064, forward strand.
TTCCTCAAGACGATTGATGGTGCGAATCATCGTGGACTTGCCGGACCCGGATGGCCCGCAGATCACAATGACCTCCCCCCTGTTCACGGTGCCGGAAATGCCGTCCAGCACTTTGAAACTGGAGTAGTATTTTTCCAGCTCACGGATTTCCACCATGGTGTCTCGTATGGTGTCCGTCATATGCGGATTTCCTTACCTGGCACGTTTGCTGCTTTTCGTCTGGCGCCGATGTCACGCTCAATTTTCCGCGACAGGACAGACAGTCCCCAACAGGGAATGAAATAGAAGAAGGCAAGCACGATGAATGTACGGACAGGGTTGGTAACCTCGATCGCATTCACCTGCTGGGCTACAAAAGTGAGCTCCGAAACCCCGATGATATAAACGATCGAGGTTGCCTTCACCGTGGACACGAACTGGTTCACGAAGGACGGAATCATATTGACCAGCGCCTGAGGCAGGACGACGTAGCGCATGGATTGCCAGTACCCCAGCCCGATCGAACGCGCTGCTTCGGTCTGACCTGCGGGAAGCCCCATGATGCCTGCCCGGACGATCTCCGCCATGAAAGCGGATTCATAGATGATGATCGCCGCCAGAGCGGTTGAGAACGGCGTCATTGCGCGCCCGGTAAGCTCCGGAATCAAAAAGTAAGCCCAGAACAGGATCATCAGCAGAGGGATGCCGCGCAGCGTGTAGACCCAGATGCTGGCAGGAATAAAGAACACCGGGTTCTGCGATGTGCGCGCAAAGCCGATCAGGATCGCCAGAGGAAACGAAACACCAAGGCCGACGCCGGCAAGTATGAGCGTTCCGGCAAAGCCGCCCATTTCCGTCTCGGGCCAGCCGCCAAGCAGATAGAACAGCCCGTATTTCTGGATGAATTCGAACATGTGCGTCACCTGTACGCCACGGTGAACCGTCTGGAGAACCAGGCACCGGCAAACATGATGAGCAACGATATGGTGAGATAGATGACCGTTGCGATGAAGTAGGCTTCAAAGGCGCGGAAGGTGATGTTCTCGATGTTCCTGACCTGATAGGTCAGCTCCGACACGCCGATCGCCATCGCCAGGCTGGTGTCCTTGAACAGGATCAGCGTGCGATTGAGGATGGTCGGTATGGTCAGCCGCACCGCCTGCGGAAGAATGACATAGATGACCCCTCCCAGCGCGCTCAGCCCGATAGCACGAGCCGCCTCGAACTGTGTTGCGGGAATGGCGCGAATGCCGGAGCGGATATCCTCCGCAAAATAGGCGCTGACGTTCAGCGACAGGGCGACCCACGCGAATAGGAATTCGGTATTGCCGCGGTTGATCCACAAACGCAGCGAGTCCGGCAGAAGCTCGGGCATGGCAAAGTACCACACAAGCATCTGGACGACGGTGGGAACATTACGATGGTACTCAAGAAAGGCAGAGACCACGAAGCGTACCGCCGCGAACCTGACGTCGCGCAGGTTCGCCATCACCAATGCGATCGCGAAACCGCAGACCCAGGAGGCGAGGAACAGCTTGCAGGTGACAAGAAGTCCGTCCACCAGCGCAAGAAGAAACTCTTCTTGCGCCAGGAAGCTGAAATCCATGCCCATCAGGTTTACTGCCCGATGGGTTCGACAGCGAAGTTACGGACGAACTTGTAGATCGACTTCGATCCGAACCACTCGTCGTAGAGCTCGTCCAGACGACCGGACTTGTCCAGTTCGAGCAGCGTCTCGTTCACGGCAGCGAGCAGATCGCTGTTGCCCTTCTGAACGATGATGCCGATATGCTCCTGTGCAACAGCCTCATCGAGAAGCCGCACGGGTTCCTTGCCGCTCTCCCTGGAATCGATCTCGAAACGCTTGGTCGTCAACTCGCCGCCGATGACGCCGTCGACCTTCTCGCCCTGCAGGGCGAGGTAGCAAGGCCCGAGACCCTGAAGCGTGATGAGCTGGGAATTCCGGAACGTCTTCGTCGCGATGGCAGCGCCGCTGGATCCCTTGGCCGCGCAGATCTTGCGCCCGTCGATATCGGCCGGCGTCCTGACATCGGAATTGTCGCGAACCAGAATGCGCACGGCAGCCTGAAGATACTGGTGGGAGAAGTCAAACTGCTCCGCGCGCTCCGGCAGCCATGTCACCGCGCCGGCCAGAACGTCGACCCGCCCCATCTTCAGCTCGCCGATCCGCGCCTCGGTGGAAACCGGCTTGTGAACCAGCTTAACGCCGATATGTTCAGCAATCGCCTTGCACATCTCCACATCATAGCCGGCATAGCGATTGGTCTGAGTGTCGCGGAAGCCGTAGGGCGGCGCGGCATCCTGGGTTGCGCACACAAGTTCACCCTTCTGCCTGATCTCCTCAAGCGTGGCCGCATGCGACATGGTAACGGCGCTGCTCGCCGCCAGAAGGCCCCCGACCACGGAAATAATTCTTAGATTCCAGCGCACCCTGCATCCTCCTTTTTGCGCACCGTCGACAGAACAGTATGGCTCTGCCGGCCCGATTAATATGTCATACATATATGACACAATCTCGTCAAGCTGATCCGGCTCCGCTTCCGGGAAGCGGTAAAACAGCTCGGGTCAGAAACAAATTATAATGATTTTATTGAATTTTTCCAATTTCGTCACGCTTATCAGATCAGCAGCCCCGGACTGACATATGAAGAAGATAGACATAATATGTCGAACATATTATACCGGCGACCAACAAGAGCTCCCCTCTCGCACAGTTGGAACGCAGGCCCGCCAATGCCGAACATTTATCAGTCAGCCATGTTCAATGCCGAGCGCTTTCCGGGAAAGATCGCCGTATCGGATGCGGCTGCCCGGCTTGATTTCAGCCAGTTCTGCCAGCGTGCCAGGGCCCTTGCGAAATATCTGGAAGGGCTTGGCGCTTCCAGAGGAGAGCGGGTCGCAATCATGGGCGACAACAGCATCGACTATCTGGCGCTGATGCATGCCACAGCCATAACCGGCTTCATCCTCGTGCCGGTCAATATACGCTACAGCGCCGATGAGCTGCTTTACCTGATCGATGACTGTGAACCGAAGGTGCTGCTGATAGATGCTTCTCTGTCGAAGATTTCGGAGTCGGTTGCATGCAAGCTGTCTGGCCGGGTCACGGTTCTGCATTCGCTGCCGGAGAGCCTCCCGGAGCCGGATCTTCCGGCCCTGACGGCACGTTTTGGTAACGTCGAGGACGATGACGTATCGCTGATACTGTACACATCCGGCACCACATCGCGCCCCAAAGGCGCCATGCTCACCCATGGCAACCTTGTGTGGAATGCCATCAACTATATGGTGGAACTGGGGATCAACGAGAAAGCCCGCGCCATTCTCGCCACGCCGCTGTTCCATGTCGGAGGATTTGGTGTCGTCAACGGCCCGGTGCTTTATGCAGGCGGATCGCTGCATATCCTGCCCCGGTTCGATCCCGTGTCGACCATGGCCACGCTGACCGAGATTCAGCCGACGCATCTGTTTCTGCTGTCAACCATGTGGGTAGGTCTGACCGACATGGAGGATTTCGCCACCCATCGCATTCCATCGGTGAGCTTCGTGCAGACGGCGGCCGCACCGCTGGGCGAATGGCGGCAGGATCAGATCCGTCAGGTCTTTCATAACGCCGAGTTCAGCTGGGGCTTTGGCCAGACGGAAAGCTGCGTGACCACGATCAAGAACCGCTACACTCATGAAATCATGTCCCATCCCGGCTCCACGGGGTATTTCTGGCGGCATTTTTCATATCGGTTTGTCGATGAAGACCGTCGCCTTCTGCCAGATCAGAAAGGTCCGGGAATCCTGGAAATCAAAGGGCCGACGGTTTTCCGCGGCTACTGGCGCCAGCCGGAGCTTACCCGCGAGACCCTGACACCCGACGGATGGCTCCATACCGGCGACACCATCAGGATCGACGAAGATGGGTTCGCCTATTTCCTTGGGCGAAGCAAGGATATGATCAAGACTGGCGGAGAGAACGTCGCGGCGCTTGAAGTTGAGAATTGCCTTGCCCGCCACGAAAGCGTCATGGAAGCTGCGGTGCTTGGCCTTCCGCATGAGTACTGGGGCGAAGAGCTTGTCGCGGCTGTGGTTCCCGCTACCGGCGGCGCGCTCGATGCAGGGGAATTGCAGGCTTTCTGCCGACAGCACCTCGCCGGATTCAAGGTCCCGAAACGCATATTCGTCATTGACAGCCTGCCTCATTCCTCTTCAGGAAAAATCCAGAAATTCATGCTGAAGGAAAAGATTTCCTCACTTCTCAGCCAATAGCATGCAAAACAAATTTTCCTCTTGATAAGCTGGACAGAAAATCTTGGAGAGAATTAAAAACACGGTCGGGAATATCGTTGATATTCTGTCTTCGAGAATTGAAGACGGTGTGTATCTGGTCGGTAACAAGATTCCGAACGAGTTGGAATTGTGCGAAGAGTTCAATGTCAGCCGTTATACGATGCGCGAAGCTATCAGGCTGCTTCAGGAGCGCGGTCTGGTGGAGCGCCGCAAGCGCGCCGGCACCAAAGTCATCAATCGCTTTTCACGCGGCCGATACGGTCTCGACTTCGAAGCTGCGGACAGTCTTGGCCGCTACCTTCGCAACACTGACCTGTCACTCGTCTCCGTTGAAGCAGATCTGCGCGCGCAGCCTCCTGAACTGACGCTGGACGAAAACCTTCAAAACTGGATGCTGCTGAATACATATCGCAGCGTGCCGGGTGTAAACCGGGCCATTTCCTGGTCCTACATCTATATCCGAAAGGAATATAGCGGCATCGTTGAGATGGTCGGAAAGGTTCAGGGCGGCACCTATGCGCTCATCACCCAGCTGTATGGTGAGGCGGTCAAATATGTCGATGTCGAAGTATCCGCCTCCACTTTCCCTGAACCGATTGCCAAAACACTCAAGTACGACAGCAAGGATCCGGCACTTCTTGTAATTCGCAGGTTCTACAACAGCGCGAACAAGCTTCTGGAAGTCTCCGTCTCTTATTACCCGCCATACGAGTTCCAGTATTCAACCCGCATCGTTCTGTGAAAAGAACATCAGAGGCATGTGCATGAAAGACAATTACGGCAGCAGCGTAACGATTACCCGCGATGGCGCAGCCGCAATCGTGCGTTTTGATCGCGGGCGCAACCGCAACGCTATCGATCAGGACACCATTCTGGCGCTGACGGAAGCGGCCCGGGATCTTTCCGGCGCGCTCGACATCCATCTGGTGATCCTCACAGGCGCGAAGGACATATTTTCAGCGGGCATCGACCTCAAGGATCCCGCCAAATGGCAGGAAACGGACACATCTCTGCTTGCCAGACGTGAGGTCGCCCAGCGCGGGGCTAAACTTTGCCGCATGTGGCAGGACCTGCCACAATTGACGGTGGCCGCTGTCAACGGCCCGGCGGTGGGAGGCTCCGTGGCGCTGGCCCTTGCCTGCGACTGGCGCATCATGGACCGCTCCTCCTTCCTGTATCTTCCGGAGACCAAGGTCGGGCTCAACATGGGGTGGGGCGCTATTCCACGGATCGTCTCGCTTGTCGGTGCGCCTCAGGCGAAGAAACTTATCCTGCTTGCCGAAAAGCTTTCCCCGGAAGCTGCCCTTTCGCTGGGCCTCATCGAGGAGATCGCCGAAACCGGACAGGCTACGGACGTGGCAAGGGCGCTGCTCAGCCGCGCCGAAGTTTCACCGCCCGCCCTGTTGCGCATGAGCAAGGAGGCGATCAATGCCTGCGCCACTCCTCTTCACCATATGGGCATCTACATGGACGCGGATCAGGCGATCGTCTGCCGCGACAGCGTTGAAGGCCAGCAGGCGCGCGAGCGTTTTCTGACGCGCTGACCGGCACAGCCCTCTCACCATCCCGCTGACACATGGAATGATCGACATGCCCAGATCCGGCCCCAGCCAGACTAGCCTTCTCCATGCCGGACGCCCGAAGACGGGATGGGTCAACACGCCTGTCAGCCGCGCCAGCACCTACATCTTCGAAACGATGGAAGACCTGCACGATGCCCGCGCGCGACGCGACAGCGAGCGTGTTGCTTCATATGGCGCCCGCGGCACCGACAGCACCATGGCGCTTGAGGAGCTGGTCGAGACACTGGAGGGCGGTTTTCGCAGTCACCTGTTCCCCACCGGACAGGCAGCCATCGCCGTGGTGCTGGCTGGTTTCCTGAGCGCGGGCGATCACATCCTGCTGAGCGATGCCGTGTACGAACCGGTCAGAAGATTTGTGACGCAGGAACTGACCCGGCTGGGAATCGGACACACGATCTACAGCCCTGACGGCAGCGACATAGCCGAGAAAGTCAGGGACAATACCAGACTTATCTATGTCGAGAGCCCGGGGTCGATGACCTACGACATCGTCGACTTGCCGGCTGTTGCGGCGCTTGCGCATGAACTGGGCATCGTCGTTGTCGCCGACAACACTTGGGGATCCGGCATTCTTTACAGGCCGCTTGATCTCGGCGCGGATATCTCGATCACAGCTGCCACAAAGTATCTCGGCGGTCATGCCGATGTCGTCATGGGCGTGGCCGTGGCCAATGAAGCGGCGTGGCCGCGTCTGCATGCTGCAACAGTCAACTTTGGCCAGACCACAAGTGCAGACGATGCTTTTCTGGTGGCCCGGGGAATTCGTTCTCTGCCGCTGCGCCTCAGGGCTCATGGCGAAAGCGCGCTCGCTGTCGCCGAATGGCTCGGCGCGCGCCCGGAGGTTTCCAGAGTGTACTGCCCCGCTCTGCCTGATGATCCCAACCATCAGCTCTGGAAGCGGGATTGCGCGGGCACGAATGGTCTGCTCAGTGTCGAACTGACGGATGATTATTCGGAAAAGGATGTTGAAGCGCTTGCTGAAGCACTCAGGCTGTTTGGCATCGGTGCTTCCTGGGGCGGTTTTGAAAGCCTGATCATGCCGTCCTCCCCGCAAAAAATCCGCAAGCATTGGACCGGACGGGGGCCATTCTTCCGCCTTCATATCGGCCTTGAGGAAACCGCCGACATCATTGCGGATCTGGAAATGGGACTTGCCGGCTTGCGGCAGAAATAGAAGCTCTGTGGACCGTTGGGCAGCTGCTGTTCGCCTGAAGCTGCCATGTGCTGATCTGCCTGAGCGGAGCCTACGACGTCCTGAAGCGTCGCTGTGGCGGATGCCGCAGACAAGAAACAGGGAGCGGCCGCGTGTGGCAGCCCCTTCAGTAACCACGTTTATGCTCACGGGCTATAGACGAACACCGGGCACGACGCCCCTGTGGCGGGGTACATTATAGCCCCGTCATCCCGCGCAACGGCGTCGGGTTCGGCAAGAATCCCGTCGCACCCGGCGCCCGCGGGAGACAGTCGAGCCGCCCGGCTGCAAGCAAGGTCAATTTGCATTTGCCGCGCTTTGTAATGTCGGCCGCACCACAAGGCGTCGCTTCAGCGATATCGCCGGAGCGGTGACCGGACATCTTCTTGGGGGAGCCTGCCTTCCCCGGCTGCTCCCCTGTAACGTGCCGATCATTGTCTTGCGAAGGACAGGCGGCCTCAGCGCGCCGTGCCGACGGGCTGGATGTAGGTCACGATCGAGCCTTCGGGGAGCTTCAGCTCCGTGGCGATGGCCTCGCGATTGGCGGCCCCGCCGATCAGGCAGGTGCCGAGCCCTTCGGCGACACAGGCAAGATAGACGTTCTGCGCCGCGATGGCCGCATTGACGTGCGCGCCAACTGTCAGAGCCTGCTCATCAGCGCCTTCGGCTGCCTTGCGCAGCGCCTCGCCGTCGGAAACGAAGATCAGCAGCGCCGGCGCCCGCGCGACAAAGGCGCTGTCGCTCGATGCGGCGCGGATGTCGGTGTCGCTGATCTTCTCAAGCGTATTCTTGTCGTTGGCATGGCGAAACAGGCCATCGGCGGTGGCGACATAGATCACCGTGTCGTTGGCAGAGCGCCACGAGGGCGAGGTAAGCCCGCCGCTTTCGGGACGATTGCCGCCGTTTGCGGCCCACAGCAGGCGCAGAAGTGCGTCTTCCGGCACCGGCGTGGTGGCGAAGCGGCGCGACGACTTGCGACCCTCAAGGGCTGCCTTCAGGCTGATGTCGCCGAGGGCCGCGGAAGCCGGACGAGCGGCTGCCAGAGCAACCGGAGCCGCGGCGGAAGCGGTGAGGAACAGGCGTCGGTTGAGGTCTTTCATGGGGCTTCTCCTTTGCTTTCGGAACGGTTCAGCGCCACTGTTTCGACAGGGCGCGCAGGACGTCGGTGCGGCTGATCTGACCGACCAGCCTGCCTTCGTTGAGAACGGGGAAACGGCGGAAGGAACTGTCCACGAAGCGCTGCGCGGCGGATACGAGATCGAGATCCGCTTCCAGCGTTTCCAGTTCCGTCGACATGAGGTCGGCGACCGAGCCTCCCCATTCCTTGTAGTAGGCGGCATTGAGAGCCGCCCTGAGGCAATCGCGCTTTGACAGCACGCCGACGAGATTGCCTTCGTCGTCGAGCACGCAGGCCCCCGATACACCCGCGTCGAGCAACACGGTGACGGCGCGGATGATCTCCATGTCGGCCGTCAGCGTGACCAGATCGGTCTGCATGTAGTCGGCGACCGTAGCGATGGCGTCAGTCATGCGCGGCGCTCCTCCTGGTGTTTGCGCGGGCAGGCATGACAGGCTTTCTGGCAGGCGATTCCGCCGCATGATCCCTCCAGCGGCGCGCGCCGGAAGAGCAGGCCGAGGCCGAGGCCGAGCATGGCAAGGGCAAACACGGTAAAGGTCAGGATCATGGTTTGCATGGGGCTGCCTTTCAGATCAGGCGCGCGGCAAAGCCGGCGTTGAAGCCTGGCCGCAAGGCGCCGTTGTCGCGGATCAGGTAGAGCACGCCGACACTCTGGCTGTCGGCGAAGGCAAGTCCGCGTTCCTCGCCCATGACCAGAAGCGCGGTCGCCAAAGCATCCGCGCGCATGGCGCTTTCGGCGATCACCGAGACCGAGGCGATATCGCCCGGCACAGGCTCGCCGGTGGCGGGATCGATGGTGTGGGAGTAGCGGCGCCCGCCGATGTCGTAGCGGTTCACCGCATCGCCGGACGTGGCCACGGCAGCGGAGCCGAGCCGGATGCGGCTGTGGACGCCGCCCTTGTCGGGATCGGCGATGCCGACCGGCCAGTCGCCTTGCGCCTTGATCTCACCGCCGATCTCGACGATGAAATCCGCCGATGCCGCGCCGACCAGTTCCGCCAGCCGGTCGACGGCGAAGCCCTTGGCGATGCCGCACAGGTCGAGCGTGACGCTGCCCTGCCGCGACAGACGCCCATCTCCGCAGGCGATCCGCCGCCAGTCTCCTCTTCCTTCCCCTGCCCGGCCCCGGATCGGACCAAAGCCGTAGCGGGCGACAGCAGGCCCGACCGTCGGGTCGAAGGCACCGTCCGATATGAGCGCCATATCCAGCGCAGCGCGGGCAACCGTGGTGAAATCGCCGGAAACACGCAGTTCGAGCGTATCGGTGTTGAAACGGGTCAGCGCGCTGTCGGGCCGAAACGGGCTCATCTCGGCATCGATCCCGCCCAGCATGGCGCGGATCTTTTCGGCCAGCACCTGCGGATCGCCGGGATCGCTGACGATCACGCTCCACGTCGTCCCGAAAGCCCGCCCGGAAAGGCGCACACGATCCCCGGCGAAGGCTTGCACCGGACCAAGGCCGGCGATGGCAGCAAGACCGAACAGCGCAGCGCGTCTGGTGATCCTCATGGCGCTAGATTCCGAAGTCGTCATTGTGGATGTCCTGCGGATCGACACCGCAATCGTCGAGCATGGCATAGACGGCCTGGATCATGAGCGGTGGGCCGCACAGGTAGTATTCGCAGTTTTCCGGCGCCTGATGACCGGCGAGGTAGTTGCGGAACACCACGTCATGAATGAAGCCGGTGGCGCCCTGCCAGTCGTCAGCCTTCGCCGGCTGCGAAAGCGCCGGGGTCCAGCGGAAATTCGGATGGCGGGCGGCCAGCGCCTCGAACTCGTCCGAATAGAACAGCTCGGCCTTCGAGCGCGCGCCATACCAGAAGCTCATCCGGCGGGAGGTACCGGCCTGTTCCAGTTGCTCGTGGATCATGGCCCTGAGCGGCGCCATGCCGACCCCGCCGCCGATGAAGATCATTTCCTTGTCCGTATCCTGCACCCTGAACTCGCCATAGGGGCCGGCGATCTCGACCGTCTCGCCGGGCTTCAGGCCGAACAGCCACGACGACACGACGCCGGGCGGCGCATCGGGAACGCCGGGCGGTGGCGTGGCGAGGCGGATATTGAGCACCACATGGCCCTTGTCCTGCGGCCGGCTGGCCACCGAATAGGCGCGCGACACCGGCTCCGGGCTTTCCGCGACCAGATCGAGGATGCCGAGCCGCTGCCACTCCGCACGAAAGGCGTCCGGCTGGTCGATGTCGCGATAGGCGCGGCGATAGGCGGGAGCCGTGACCTGCACGAAATTCCCGGCGCGGAAATTGAACTCCGCCCCATCCGGAAGCGCCAGCACGATTTCGCGGATCAGCGGTGTTACGCTGCTGATCGAGGCGACGGTGCAGGGATGGGTGGCCGAGCCCAGCACATCCTCGGGCACGCTCAGCTCCATGTCGCCGCGCACCGTGACCTGACAGGCCAGCCGCACGCCGGCACGCAGATCGGCGCCGGAGAGGCGCGCCGCCTCAGTGGCCAGCGGCCCCTGCGTGCCGGTTACGTCGGAGACGCGGCAGAGACCGCATGTGCCCTGCCCGGCGCATCCCGATGGCACCGGAATGCCGGCGCCATTCAGCACATCGAGAAGTTTTTCGTTGCTGCATCCCTCGATCCTGCGATGGCCGTTGATGATCAGGCTGACAGGCATGGAGGGCAAAAGCCGTGTGCGCACGCTTTGCAAAAGCAGGGCCAGCAGGACTGTCAGCCCGGTCAGGAACAGCAGTGCGAAGACGATCTCGGTCATGGCAGGCTCACTCCCGCGAAGGCGGAAAAGCCCATCGACATGATGCCGGCGACGATGAAGGCGGCCCCCAGCCCTTCCAGCCCCCTGGGCATGTCGGCATAGCGCAGGCGCTCGCGGATGGCGGCGAAGGCGGTGATGGCGAGCGCCCAGCCGATGCCGGTGCCGAGCCCGTAGACCGCGCTTTGCGCAAGGTCATAGTCGCGCTCGACCATGAACAGGCTGCCGCCGATGATGGCACAGTTGATGGCCAGAAGCGGCAGGTAGATGCCCATGGCGGCATGCAGCGCCGGAGCATAGCGCTCCAGCACCATTTCCAGCACCTGCACCAGGGCGGCGACGATGCCGAGAAAGGTGATGAGGCGCAGGAAGTTGAGATCGACATCGCCGAGGCCGGCCCATGCCAGCGCACCGGGGCCGAGGATATATGCATAGAGCAGATGGTTCATCGGTACGCTGATGCCCTGCACGACGATCAGCGAGAGGCCGACGCCGACGGCCGTCTTCACCTGCCGCGAAACGGCAAGGAAGGTGCACATGCCGAGGAAGAAGGACAGCGCGAGGTTTTCCTCGAAGATCGAGCGCTGGAACAGGTCCATCATAGGCGTGCCTCCGGCTTGCTTTCGCGCAGCGCGAACTCGCGCGCTTCCGCCAGCCAGGGCCGCCAGGCGCGCAGCGCCCAGATCAGCAGGCCGAGGATGATGAAGGCCGAAGGCGCCAGCAACATCAGGCGCAGCGGCACGAACCATCCCCCCTCCGCCTGGGTGGCCAGCACCTGAAATCCGAACAGCGTTCCCGCCCCGAACAGCTCGCGGATGGCTGCGACAACCATCAGCACGAGGCTGTAGCCCAGACCATTGCCCATGGCGTCGAGCATGGCCGGCAATGGCGGATTGTGCATGGCATAGGCCTCGGTGCGGCCGAGCACGATGCAGTTCGTCGCGATCAGCGAGACGAAAACGGTCAGGCGCTGGCTCATGCCGAAGGCGAAGGCTTGCAGAAGCTGGTCAGCCACGATCACCAGCGTGGCAATGATGGTGAGCTGCAGGATGATGCGGATCTGGTTCGGGATGTGGGCGCGGATCGCCGAGATGATCCCGGCGGCAAGCGTCACCACCACGGTCAGGGCAACCGACATGGTGAGCGCCGTCGACATGGAGGTGGTGACCGCCAGCGCCGAGCAGATGCCGAGAATGTGGACCGCGACCGGATTCTTGTCGATCAGCGGATCGGAAAGCTGTTTCAGGGCCATGCCGTACCCTCCCGCAGGTTTTCGATGAAAGGCCCGAAGCCGTTTTCGCCCAGCCAGAAATGCACCATGTCGATGGTGCCGTAGGTGGTGACCGAGGCGCCCGAGATCATCTCGACCTCATGCGGGCCGGAAGCGCCGGCTGCGGCATCGATCATGATGTCGCCCTCATCCGCGATCTGCTTGCCGGTCCAGCCGCTCAGAAAGTCGCGCTCGGCCACGCGCGAGCCAAGACCGGGTGTCTCGCCCTGCTCGTAGACGGTGAAGGCGGCGACCGTGTTGAGGTCGCCCTCGAGCGCCAGATAGGCGCGGATCGTCGATTGATAGCCGGCGCCCCGCACCGGTAGCACGAGGAGCTTTATCTCCGCTCCGTCGCGCACCATCCACACCAGCGATTCGTTCTCGCGCCGCGAAATGGCGGCAAGGTCGACGGCGGGAGAAAGCGCCGTGCTGCGCTCGGGGTCGGCGGCCGCCGCATTCTGGTCGAACGTCGCCGGGTCGGTATCGGAAATGCGGCCCGTGACGAGGTCGACCACGAAGGTCTCGATGCCGCCGCCGTCGAGCAGTTCGGCGATGCCCGGAACGCTTTCCAGCATGGCGCTCATCTGGCCGGCGCGCGCGGCGAGGCGGTTCTCCTCGATGGTCGGGCGAAGCATGACGGCGGTGGCCGAGACGATGAGCGCGCAGATCGCCGCGACGGCCGCGGCCATGCCGATCGACTTGACCGGATCGCTGTTAGGGCGGGCGAGGAAGCGGCGGAACGGGTTGGCGTCAGACATTGCGCAACCTCCGCGTGCGGCGTTGCATCAGCCATGTGTGGACGGCAGTCACCATGTGATCGATGAGGGGCGTGAAGATCGATGCCAGCAGCGTTGCAAAGACGAGCGCCCCGAAAGCCGGTCCGCCGGTGGAGAACAGAACCATCAGAGCGCCGGCGAGAAGGCCATAGAGAATGCGGCCGGCGGGCGTGGCGCCGGAGGTGACCGGATCGGCGGTGAGGAACAGCAGCGCCAGCAGCAGCGCGCCGCTGGCAGGGCCGGGCTTCAGCAAGTCGGGTGCGATCGGCAGGGCCAGCGCCACGATGGAAACCGCAAGGCCGAGCAGAACCGGCAGCCGCACCTGCCCCGTCACCACCAGCAAGCCGAGGGCCGGCAAAGCGCTTGTCAGCGGCAGCTCGACACCGTCGCGCCATGGCTGGTCGGCAAAGGAAAAGGCAAGGAAGGCAAGCGTCAGCACCACAGGCTGCACGAAATTGCGCCCGCGTCCGCCGAACACGGCCTCGCCCAGCACGAGGCCGAAGCTGATGCCGATCGCCAGCTGCCAGAAAGGCGCGGCCGCCGGGACGAACAGGGCAATCAGAACACCCGATACTACGCCATGAAGCCCCATGCCCTGTCCGCGCACGAGGGCAAAGACAAGCTGCCATGCCAGCACAAGCCCCACGCAGAACAGCAGCCGGGGCGCAAACCACGAATCCTGTCCCGCCAGCCACAGCGCCGGCACCAGCAAACCGGCCAGCGCCGGCAGATCGTCGCGCAGAATGCCGCGTCTCATGCCACGGCCTCCAGCTCATCGAGGGTCTGGCGCAGCAGCGTCCTGTAATCGAGCCCGCCATTTTCGCCATTGCCGAGGTGCGCGTTCAAACCCGCAATGTCTTCCTCGACCAGACCCAGCACGCCAAGGCCGCGTGCCGTCTCCGTGTCGCCGGAGCCCAGTGCGCGCAGCAGCGGAACCGGCAGGACGCCGGGAGGGCTCGCCTGCTCGTCCCAGAAATTCGGAATGAAGGGCGCTGCCAGAGGCGCAAGCAGCCGATGCAGCCTACCCGCACGCATGGACGCGCCATGATGGGCAAGTGCAGTGACCTGCCGCATGCCCGGAGCCAGAAAGGGCGTGGCGAGCCCGGTCTCCCGGCTTCCGGCGAGAAGCCGCAGGGGAACATCGGCAAGCCGCCCCTCCGCAATGTGGTGCAGCCGGCTGCCTGGCGTCACGGCGACGAGGCCGGGGCGCGTGACGGCCGGGCCGGAGACGGCGACGACGCGCTGCTGCCATATCCGCCCGGTTTCGAGCAGGTGGCCGAGCGCGATCACCTCCTGCCAGCCGATCTGCCAGACCATGCCGCCATGAGCCACCGGATGCAGTTCATGAATATGCGCACCCGCGAGCCCGAGCCCGCCGGCAAAGGCTCGGGCGGTGACATCGGGAAGTGCCGGCAGGTCGAGGCTGGGGCGATGACAGAGATACGTGGCTCCGCCGGTCAGAACCGGCAATGCCCGCACGCCGCGCCAGAACCAGTCGCCACAGTCGGCGATGACCGCATCAGGATCGGGCGCCCCATTGAAACCTTCGGTCGCGGTGATGAAGAGAGCCTCGGGATGCGTTGCCGGGTCTGCCACTTTTCCGAAAGGCCGCGCCCGGATGAAGGGCCAGAGCCCGGAACCAATCATGAGTTCGATCAGGCCTTTGCGGGTGCCGGCGCCGGCAAGATCGAACCCGACCGCCTCCTCACCTTCCGGCGTGATCTCAAGTGCTGCGATGCTTCTGCGCGGTCCGGGATCGAGCCGCGAAACGACGCCCGAAACCGGGGATGCCGCGACGATCCATGGCCGCTTGCGATCATGGAACAGCGGACTGCCGGCGGCCACGCGCTGGCCGATCTCCACCGAAAGCACGGGCCTCAATGCCAACAGATCGGTTCCGAAAAAGCCGAGCGGTCCCGGCGACGCGGTCGCCTCCACCGGACCTGAGATCAGCGAAAGGCCTCGCGGCCATTTCGGAAATCGCATGCCAACTCCGTCCCTGCAGCGCCTGTCAGGCATTTCCGGACATCGGGTTTCCGATGCTTGCGAAAGGCGGACGCCGCCTTCGCGAGGCATCGGCGATCCGCTATGCAGGATGGATAAGGCATCCACGGTCAACACGTGTTGATCTGAGTCAAACACCGCGTCTTTTGCCGTTCGGGCCGAGGCCGCAGGACCCGAAACCACCCCACAACGCGCAGGGATAGCGGCAGGGCATCAGCACTGTGAGCCGAGTCAAGGTTGCGGGCGATGCCGATCGACGAGGCGGTTCCGCGTGAACGCGCCGATGATGTTGAGCGTGTGGAATGTCACCGCATTATTGCGGTTCGATGCCTGCGCCGATGAGCGGTGACATGTCGTAGAAAAAGCGCTCGTGAATGATGCGGTCGCCCTTCCACGTCTGTAGGGCAACCTCTTCGACGCGCACGCGGGTTCCGTTGGGCAGCGTCCACTCCGCATGCCATTCGATCGCCGCGCGGTCGCCATCAATCAGCACCGAAGCCGCCTTGATCTCATGGATTTCCATCGCCGCGGCCTTCGCCATCTTCTGGCGCTCGATGCTGGCGGCAAGCCCAATGCGCGGGGGCAGATTGTTCTCCTGCATCACGACGTCTTCATGGTAGAAGGTCTCCAGCGCTTCGACCAGCCGGCCCTCGACCGTGTGATGAACAAGGCTCTCGACGCGTTTGCGATCCGGCATCATGCACTCTCCTGTGGCGTTCAGATCGGTTTGGCGGCTGATGTGCCGGTCTGGCGCACAAGCGCGAAGGCTATCCATGCCATGGCGATGATGCCGGCAAGCGATGCGGCAAGGAACAGCCCCGGAAAGCCGATGAGCGCGGCCATCTGACCGGCCAGCATGGCCGCCACGATATTTGTCCAGCTCTCCGTGCATTGCAGCACCGTGAAGTCGGTTCCCGCCTGATCAGGCGAAGCCCATTGCATGAAGATCGTGAAGAAGGCGACATAGGCCACGCCGCCCGTAATCCCCCCGACCAGCATGACGGAAATGGCGCCGCCCAGCGAGACGCTTCCCGCCATGGCCAGGAGGACCCAGAAAAGCAGGCTGAGCGCGGTCAGGGTACCCGAAACGATCGCCGTACGGGCAGCGCCGAACCTGTGCGTCAACGCTCCGCCGAGGCCGGCGCCCAGCACAGCGGTGCAGGTCACGCCGGTTCCTGTGACGATTCCGACGTCGCGAAGTGACAATCCACTGTCGATCAGAAAGGGGCCAAGCATCGATCCCGCCATGCTTTCGGCAAAATGAAACAGGGCCGCGACGGACAGCATCAGCATCGCACCGGGCCGCTGCACTGTTCTGAGCAGGCCCGGTCTGGCGAGCGGCCGTGCCACGACCTTCTGCCCCGCTTCGCGCGGGATCATGAGAACCGGCACGATGCTGGCGGCTGTAACAAGGCCCGGCAGGCCAAATGCGCTCAGCCAGCCGCCCTCCTCGAACACTGCCAGTGTTGCCGCACCGCCGATGAGCATGCCGAGAGCGAAACCACCGACCTGGAGGCCGTTCGCCCATGCGAGCTCCGGGCCGCGCATGAGTTCGACCGCCCATCCGTCGGTCGCGATGTCCTGCGTCGCGCTCACCGTATTGGCGATCAGGAGAAGCCCGATGACGATCAGGATGGAGGCGTTCGCGGCGGCGGACAAGGCAATCAGGGCATAGAGCAGCACGACGATGATCTGCGCCGGAACGATCCAGCTCTGGCGCCTGCCGAGACGCCCGCCTTGCGCCCGATCGACCAGAGGTGCCCATAGGAACTTCAGCGCCCATGGCAGAATGACCACGCCCACCATGCCGATGGCTTCGGTCGAATAGCCGAGGCTGCGCAGCATGGCCGGCAGTGCCATGAAAGCAAGGCCCATCGGCAGGCCCTGCGTGATGTACAGCGCGCCGATCGTGATGAACGCCAGCGCCGGGCTGACGGAGCGCGGAGGTGCCATCAATAGCGCGCCTTGAGCGTCAGCCCGATCATACGCGGCTCACCGGCGACGGCGATGTCGGTTGCCAGTGCGCTGCCCTGAAAGTCGCGGTAGCCATAGGCGCGATAGTCCTGATCAAACAGGTTCCGCACGAAGACGGTGGCTGAGAACCTCTCGTTCTCCAGCCCGGCCTTGAGATTGACCAGTCCGTAACCTGCCTGCTTCAGCCTGTTCTCGGGATCGAAATAGTGATCGCCGACATAGTGGTATTCGCCGCGAACGAAGGCGGTGTACGGCAGGGCCTCCAGCTGCCAGCGGTATTGAGCCGCAAGACCGGCTGTCATCGACGGCATGTTGACGAGGCGGTTTCCGGCAAGGCTGGTGCCTTCCTGCCCGATGAAGCTGTCATAGGTACCATGCATGGCGCCCACATATCCCGACAGGTCGAGCCCTTCGACAGGCCTCCAGCTGGCCTCCAGTTCGATACCCTGACTGTGGGAGCGGCCGGCATTGATCGTCTCGACGACCCCGGGGGAGGTCATCGATTTGATCTGCTGGCTGGTCCAGTCGATATAGAAGACGGCGCCGTTGAGGGTCAGCGCATCGTCCAGCCATTCGCTTTTGAAACCTGCCTCGTAGCTCCACAGATATTCGGACTTGTAGGAATCGTTTGCCGAGAGCCTGTTGAACCCTCCCGACCTCGCTCCGCGCGTTGCCGAGACATAGATCAGCCTGTCGTCATCGAAACGATATGCCGCCCGGAATTTCGGTGTGGGCAGCGTGAAGCTGGCGACCCCGTCGAAGGGCGCGTTGGTGGTCAGTTCGTGACGCTCATGCGCAAGGCGCAGCCCCGCGGTCAGGTCCAGTCCCTCGGCGACGTTCCATGTCACTTCGCCGAAGCCGGCAATTTCCCTGCGGGAATAGCTTGACGCGCTCAGGGATGCAGGCCCGAATGCGGGCATATCGAATACATAGTCGAAATCGACCTTGTCGCCCTGCACGAACGCCCCGGCCAGCCAGGTCAGGCTGCCATGCCTGCCTGCAAGGCGGAATTCCTGGCTGAGCTGGCGGCCGGTCTCGTCCGAATTCGTCCGGCCGCCGCCATACATGCCGACGAACGGATTGTAGCTCAGATCCTGTTCCGACTTCACATCGTAGCTGCGGAAGCCGGAGATCGATGTCAGTTCGACATCGCCGAAATCATAAGTGACCGTTGCTCCAAGGCTGCGGCTGTCGCGCACCTCCTCATTCGGCGGCGCAATGTCGAGGACGCGGTTCCTGTAGGTGTCGAAGGGCTGATAGGCATAGGCTCCCTGATCGACATGCTCGATCGCGCCGCTCAGCGTTACGGTCAGCTGATCGTCCGGCGCATAACGGATCGCTCCGGACGCAGTCAGGGATTCCAGCCCGTCTATCGTGCCGGGGAAACTGAGGTAGTCCGTAAACCCGTTCCGATGTGCGTAGTCGATGAACAGACGACCCGTCAGTTCAGGTCCGGCAAGTGGGCCGCTCAGCCACAGGCTGCCTTCCCGCCGCCCGTTGTCGCCAATCGTTCCGGTCGCCTCGGCCCTGAGCACATCTGTGGGTGCCCGGCTGGTGAGGTTGATGACGCCGGCAGGCGTATTATGCCCATAGAGCGTGCCTTGCGGTCCGCGCAGGATCTCGATCTGCTCAACGTCGCCGAAGCGCCTGTTGAACTCGGCATTGGTGAGGGGCACACCATCGAGATAGATGCCAATGGCACTGTTGAAATAGTCGTCACGGACGGTGCTGCCGATGCCCCTGATCGCATTGACCGAAAAACGCTGCGATCCCTGATCCGAAAGGACGATGTTCGGTGAGGACCGCGACAGGTCCTGCACGTCGTCGATGCCGGCGTCTTCGATCTGCCTGCGAGGGATCGCCGTCAGGCTGGCGGGAACTTCCTGTGCATCCTGATCGATCTTCTCGGCCCTGACTATAATCGGCTCCAGCAGCGTTTGCGCCTGTGCCACACCCGCCAGCAGACCCAGCACGGCAGTGCCGCCTGCAAGCAACGCCTTCCGGCGCATGAAATGCCCCCGTCGAAACATGAATACCTCATTCATCTTTTGATCGACGAATAGTGGTCATGGAGGCGCTATGCCAGACGCAGAGTTTAGCGATCGGCCGGAACTGTTTAGCGATCCGCCAGAAGTTTCGCTGGCGCCGGCAACGCGCTGCCGGACATCCGGTTATGTGCGGATAGCGGCCGCAGCTATCGCCTTGCGATCAGGCTCGGCGGATAGCCATATCGTTTGCGGAACAGGGTGGAGAAGTGCGCCGGCGTGTATCCGACATCGAAAGCGGCCTGCGAGATGGACCTGTGTCCCTCGCGGATGGCCGCCATTGCCACAGCCAGTCGTTGTTCCTGAATGAACTCGACGACCGACATGGAAAACAATTGCCGAAACCCGGCGGTAAGCCGGGATGTACTCATGCCGATGCGTCGGGCAAGCTCGTCAAGGGAGGGCGGTGACGAAAGCGATGCCAGCAATATTTCGCGCCCATGCACGAGACGATCAGTATCGCTTTTGGTGAGGGGGCGGGTCTGGCTCGACGGGCGCCGGCCATCTGCGCGTGAGGCCAGCACTGCAACGAGCAGTTCCAGTGATTTCGCTTCGAGAAACAGACTCCGCAATGCACCCTCATAGGGGCAGTCTGCAATCTGCTGCGCGATGGCGCCCAGAAAGCGGCCCGGAGACCAGCTGTCAAATCGCGTCGTGCGGGCAGCTCCTGTACCGCTTTCTTCGGCCGGGATTCCCAGCCTCTCGAAACTGGCATCGGGCACATGAAGGAAAACGCCGCGCAAATGGCTTTCTGCCTCGATAATATGGTTCGTCACCAGAGGCTCGGCTGTCGAAAGACAGAAGCCGAAGCCCCCGCTGATCCGGGTCTCTTGCCGGCTGTCGAGCGCAAATTGCATGTGCCCGCGCACAATGCCGATCGAAAGCCCTGCTTCTCCCCTCGCACTCCACCTTGCTGCTCCCCGGGTGGAGATCAGGCTCGATGACAACGTCACTCCGGTCGAGGACGCCAGAATCTCATGCGCGCAATCCGCATCTTCGGGAAGAGCGCCACGCTCGTTCGAGTGGACATGAAAGGCGTTGAATGTGGTCATCGAGATCAGGGAACGCCCAAAAACATGAGTTATATTCTCATATTAAGGCGCGACAATCAATGTCTGCAGTTTCCGACAGGCTATAAGGCGATCACATTCAGCTTGCCGGCATCGGCGCCGACAGTGCGGATGGACAGGAGAAGGTTTTCTCATACCTCCTTATTCAGGCGACCGACTTCCGGCAGAAGCAGGAGACCGTGACGCTGACATCGGCAAGGCCTTCCACCCGCTTGATCTTTTCCTCTATCCCGCTGGCCTCGTCGTGCCTGCCCAGAAGGGCAAGACACTCGTGATAGCCCTTCAGGCTCCATATATTGTCCGGATGCCGGCACGGACGCGGCAGCACGGGATCGAGGCCAAGGTCGGCCCGATAGACGGCGAAAGCCTCTTCCACGCGCCCCTGTTCCAGCAGAAGCGCGCCGAGTGCATGGCGCGCCGGCTGCATCCAGCCCCATGGCTCGTCATAGGGCAGGTTGTCGTCAAGCTCCACCGAGCGTCGCAGATGCGCGAAGGCAGTCTCGTAATCGGCCTCGCGATAGGCGATCTCGCCCAGCATCATCTGGCGGCCGACGTCGAGAATGTCGAGACAGCGATTGTTGAAGATGTAGCGGCTGGGCGGCACCTCCGCATAGGCGGCCTCGAACTGGCTGGCGCATTCCCGCGCCGCCCGAACATCGCCGATCACGCCATTGGCCACTGCCTTCGCATACCAGGTCATCGCCGTGGTGACGGCAAAGAGCTTTCGGTTCGCAGGCAGTTCCTGACGGATGATGTCATGCCATTTCCCGAAGCGCACGAGAACATGCTGGCGCACGGACACGAAACCCTCCAGCCAGTTGGCCAGAGGGGGCGATTCGATGCGCAGCACCTCTTCCGGCAAGGTCGACACCATCTCGTCGGCGGTTTCGATGGCCGTCTGGTACTGGCCGGCAAACATCGCTCCATAAATCCTGAAGTGATAATTATGGCACCGGTAAAGCGAATAGAAATTCGCCGGTCCGGCGCGCTCCAGAAACTTTCGGTCAGCCTCGATGGCCCGCGAATTGGAGCGGATGACGGCGTCGTAATCGCCAACAAGGACATCGATATGGGTCGGCATGTGGCGCAGGTGGCCGGCATCGGGAACGAGATCGCGCAATGCGTTGGCTGCGGCGAGCGCCCGCTCGGGATAGGGCGACATTTCCAGTACGTGGATGTAGAGATGCAGGAGACCGGGATGGGCGTGCCCGCCCGGCAACCGGAGGCCTGCCTCCAGCACCGCCACAATCTCCCCGGTGTCGGCGCCCGGCGCCGGCGCCCCGGCAACGATGTCCCACAATTGCCATGGCGTGCGGTTCATCAGCGCTTCGGCGAAGATGGCCGCGATTTCAAGGTCGTGCGGCGCAGCCTCGTAGGCCGTGCGCATCGCACTGGCAAAATCGTCGTTCCAGCGCTCTAGATCTTCGGCCGGTTCGCTTTGCTGGTAGCGGTGCGGCAGGGCCTCGATCAGAAGAGCTTCCTCGCGTGTGACCCGCTCCTGGAGCGCCAGCGCGGACCGGGTGGCGGAGAAAGCGACTTCGATCGATCTGCGGGCGTCGTCGGGATCGAAGGCTACCCATGGCTTGTTGTAGTTGCAGCCATTCACATAGGCGAGGCCCCACCACGCCAGAGCACATTCCGGATCATGTGCAAGAGCATTCCTGAAGCAAGTCTCGGCCTCGGCATGATGGTAGCCGTAACACCAGTTCAGCCCCCTGTCGAACCAGAGCTGCGCTGCGGGGGAGGACGTGGTGACAGGCCGCGAATAAGGGCCGAGATCGTAATAGCCAAAGGTCATGACGGCACTCCGGTCAGTTGCGCAGCCGGCCAGCAGCCCTGTCGGGTCCGTGGCTGCTGCGGTGCATGCTCATGGTAGTTTGAAGACGGGCTTGCTGAAAGCAGCACGATGCGGGACAGCCTGAGGCCATCCCGCCCTGATGAAACCCGGCAATACGCCTTCAGGCAAGGATATCGACCGTGACCCTGTCCGCGAATTCCGAGGTGACCGTGGTGGGATCGAGAACCTTGATCAGCGCCAGATCATCGGCGGCCCATTTCACCTGATCGCGCAGTTCGGCGCCAACTGGGTGAACATGAAGCGTCCACGACGCGATCTGTTCCTCAAGGTCTGCAACAGGGATTCCGGGGTTGAGATTGTCGATAAACCACTTCGCCACCTCGCCCGGATGCCGGGCAGCATATTCGTGGATCTCGATATTGGCTTCGGCGAGCCGGCGCACCGCATGCTTGTTGGCGGCGAGATAGGATGAATTCACGCCAAGAACACAGCAGACCGCGCCGTCGAAGAAACCGGTCTGGGTGTTCGCGACCTCGTGGAAATCGAACTTCTTCTTTGCCGCGAAAGCCCATGGGTCGAGATGTGCAACGGCATCCGCGTCACCACGCAAGACCGCCTCGCCGACGATGTCAAACGGCAGGTTCACCCAGTCAACGTCGTTTTCAGGATCAAGCCCTGCCTTCGCCAGTGCAATCTGGAAGGAATGCTTGGGCGGACTTGCGACATCGTATGACGCGATCGACTTGCCCTTCAGGTCGGCAAGGGTTTTGATGCCTGAATCCTTCGGGGCCAGCAGACGGGTGCAGCCACCATGCGAACCGACGAACAGCTTGACATCAAGCCCCTGTTCCAGCGGCTTCACCCAGTCGAAGAGCAGGCCGATGCCGGCATCCGTCTTGTCGGTGGCGATGGACTGGATGAGGGTCTGCCCGCTCGCTCCCTGATAGAAAAGCTCGATATCGAGATTGTGCCGGGCATAAAAACCGGTCTGGACCGCGAAAGCAGCCGGTGAATTGCAGGCCGCGATCTCGTCCCAGGAAAGGCGCAGTCTGGTGGAGTTACCGGCGATGGCATAGCTGGCAGGCTTCATCAAGGCAGCGGTCGCCGCAATTCCTGCGCCTACGGCGCCAAAGGTGCGCAAGGCTCCCCTGCGCGACACTTTTGCGGTTTCGCCTGCTGCGGGCCGGACCTTATACCTGCTCATTTAACTTCCTCAGAACTAGACATTTTATTGAATCATTCATAAGTAAAAACTCATAAAACAAAAGAAATTATAGATTAAATTACAATAATTGATGGAAATATTTTCCAAATATTTATTTAATCACTTGTGCGGCTGAAGATTTTTCAGCTGCTGATTTCCTCGCGGTTCGATTTATCTCCCAGAATATTTTGACCGCTGATCGTGGCCAATGCCAGAACAGAGAAGAGTAGAGGCCAATGCGCGGGGTCAATTCCGTGCCCCTCGTGCCATCAGCGCTGCAAAGGCCGGATGTAGCGTTTGTATCTGCTCAGGTCCGAGCGCCTTTATGATCCGCTCACCGAACCGCTCGATTGCGCCCGCATCATGAAGGCCCGAGACCATGAATTCGCTCACGCCCGCTTCGGCAAGCCGGGACAGGGCCGCCGCGTCGCTGGAGAGGTATTCGTCCTGCATATGAACCCAGCGGGAAAAGCTGATTTTTTCCGCACGGCCAAATTTGCTCGCCGCATTGCGAACCCTGTCGATGATCGCCACCGTGTCGCTGTATGGAACCGCCGGAAGCTCGAAGACGCTGGCGTGGCGACCGGCTACCTCCACCGCCTTGCCGGAATATCCCGCAATACGGATCGGCAGGGATGCTCCCTGCGGCCCCTTGTCCGGAACGACGGAGCCGGCCAGCGAATAGAACCTGCCTTCGTAATCGATCGGCAGATCATTCGACCACAGGCGTTTCAGCAGCGTAAGATATTCATCCGTCTTCTGCCATGCCACAAGAGAGCCCCGCGCGCCCGGCCCTTCTGCGGAGGAGCCGATGATGCGCAGCGCCAGCCGTCCGCCCGTATGACGGTCCAGAGCGGCAATATCGGATGCCGCGATCAGAGGGCTGGTGACATCGATCCAGTGTGTGACGGCGATGTCGAGAACCTTGTTCCACCGCGCCACGCTGGCGACGATGTCGAGATTGGCGAGCGCACCCGCCGCATCGTCTATGAGAACGGTTCTGAAGCCTGCTTCCTCGGCAGCCGCCAGTTGCCGCCGGGCAAAGACAGGATCGAAGAAGAACAACGAACTGACGGCATAAGACGAATGCGCGTCGGAATGAGGAACAAATACAAAGTCGACCGACATTTGAACTCCTCCTTGGCCGGGAAGCTGAGCCCCCGTTTCGCGATGTTCAGCCCTCAGCCCAGAAGACCGAGAACGACTGCGGATGTGAACAGGAAGGAAAGTGCAAAACTTGCATAGGCAAGCACATGCGTGACCTGCCTTGCGGACCTGCGAGTGTTCAATGGATGGTTCATGTCATCCTCCAACCCGAATAGTCTATAAATATGGTAGACTTTGTCTATTGCGTTTTCGAGCCGGTTTGGGGCACTGGATTTTCCCGGCTCAGGGCGCCCGGAGAAGTTTATTCCCGGTCCCTGCAGGTGTTTCCCCGAATAGTCAGCAAAGCAAATCCGGCGAAAATCCGCAGCGATTTGATGCGTGGAAGCGGATCACACAGGCAGCCGAAAAGGTCCCGCGATTCGATGAAAAGCGGGAATATTACGGTCTGGGGCACCGGAAGGATGACAGGCTGTCTGCGCGCGTGGATCAACCAGCCAGATCGCGAAGTGGGGCCTTTGATCGCAAATCGGCTGGCCAATGCGTTGTCTGTCCTTCAAGATTGGCCTCTTGAAGGCGTACAGACGGCCGGCACCCTCCCCGGATCTGCCTGCATGCGCCCATCAAAGCCGGGAACTTGCGACGGCCTCCTGCCGTCGCGTCCTTACCTGATCATTGCGCAGATGTGTCGCGATACAGCTTGTAGGCCAGCGTTCCTGCGGCGAGGTCCGACAGTGCGGTTCCAACGGCCTTGAAGAGCGTAACCTGCGCCGGATCCGTTCTTCCAGCCGCCGCTCCGCTGCACAGATCGCGCAGCCTGGCCCTGCAGTCTTCCTGCCTGAAGGCGCCGGAGCGGATGGGCTGCACGAGGTCGCCGGCCTCATGAAACGCTTCGTCCGCATCGACGAAAACATCGGACCTGGCGATCGCCTCGCCATCCGACTCGCGCATGTCCGGCGTGAAGGCGCCGATCAGGTCAACATGCACGCCGGGCTGCAACCAGCTGCCCCTGATCAGAGGCGTTGTCGCCAGCGTCGCGCAGGATACGATATCCGCCCAGCGTGTGCCGGCTTCGAGATCCGTCTCGGGGCGGGCGTCGAGGCCTTCGCGGCAAAGTTGGGTGGCAAGCCCTGCCGCATTTTCCGGGTTGATGTCCCACACCCGCACCTCGGCGATGGCGCGTACCGTGCGGTAGGCATCGGGTATCAGCGAAGCCACCCGCCCCGCTCCCACGACGAAGAGCCTGGTCGCATTCTCGCGGGAGAGGAACGAGGCCGCCAGCGCGGAGACGGCCGCGGTGCGGCGGGTGGTGATGACGTTTCCGTCGATGGTGGCGAGATGCGCGCCGGTGCCGCTGTCGAAAAGCAGATAGCTGGAGGTCAGGCCGGGAAGCCCTTTGGCGGCGTTGCCCGGAAACACGTTGACCAGCTTGACGCCGAGAAAACTTTCTCCGTCGCGCTTTTCCTGCCAGGACGGCATCAGCAGAAGCGTGGCGTCCGCCTCGCCCGGCACCGTGATCGTATGGTGGTGGCGGGCGGGCACGACACAGCCGTCGACGAATGCAGCACGCAGCGCGCCGATCAGTTCCTTCATGGGAAGAAGACGTGCAGCCATAGCCGTATCGATCGATACGGGTGAACCCGAAAGAGACATATCCGCTATCCGTTCTGTGCGTGTTGGTGCCCGGATGACGGCGTCACCCGGCAGCAATCGTGGCGATGCGCCCGAAAAGAGGTCAGAGACCTTCCAGAGACCGCCTGCGCGTCATCTCCAGATGGTTCGCGATGATGCGCGACAAGGCTGCTTCATCCCGCGCCACCGCGGCATCGACAAGCGCGATGTGCTCCCGGGCGGCTTCGATGATCTCGTCGCTTCCGAGACGGGCGCGCAGCCCGATCAGCCGCGCGCGGTCGCGATAATCCATGATCAGGCGCACGAGCATCGGCATTTCCAGAACGCTGAGAAAGCGGCCATGGAACTCGCGATCGAGCTCGACATAGCTGACCAGCTCGCCGCTTCTCGCCGCCTCGACCGTCATCTCCGCGATCTCGCGCAACTCCGCGACGTCGGCGTGGCCAAGCATCATCCCGGCCCGCACCGTCGACGGCGCTTCAAGCAGAAAGCGGATATGGTGGATCTCTTCCATCATGGAGCGGGTCAGAACCGGAACCGTAAAGCCCCGGTTCTTGTGAACCGTCAGCAGTCCCTTATCGGCCAGTTCCAGCACCGCTTCGCGCACCGGCGTCGGCGAGATGCCGAGATTCGATGCGACCATGGCCACGGAATAGATCTCGCCCTCCTTCAGTTCCCCCGACATGATCTGCGCCAGAAGGATCTGAGCCGCAGATTCACGCAGCGTGACCTGCTTGGGAATGGCACCGGGCTTGAACATCAGTTCCGTCATTACTTTCAAAAATTCCTGTTTCTCTTATCACCGAGTATTGGCGAAGACCATTGCACAACAGGTTTGCTCCGGGCTGCCGCGTCAGCGCCGCACGGAACGCAAAAATGACCGGGTCCGCTCGCTCGCGGGGTCTTCGAAGACCTGATCGGGCAGGCCTTCCTCCACGATTCTGCCCTTCTCCATGAAGATGACACGGTCGGCAATGTCGCGCGCGAACCCCATCTCATGGGTCACCACCAGCATGGCCATCCGCGTCTCGCTGGCAAGCGAGTGGACGACGTCCAGCACTTCCCCTATCAGCTCTGGATCCAGCGCTGACGTAATTTCATCGAGGAGCATGATCTGCGGCTTCATCGCCAGCGCGCGGGCGATGGCCACGCGTTGCTGCTGGCCACCCGAAAGCTGGGAGGGGTAGGAATCGGCCTTGGCCCCCAGTCCGACCCGGTCCAGCAGGGCCTGCGCCATCGCACGCGCCTCCTCCTTCGCCATGCCCAGCACCTGCATCGGCGCCTCCATCACATTGCCTATGGCAGACATATGCGGGAACAGGTTGAACTGCTGAAACACCATGCCGATATGGGCGCGGGCGGCGCGCACATCCTGCTCCCGCAGGCGCGGGCCGGTGCCGGAACTGAGGGGTTTGCCGAACACCCGGATATCGCCCGACGTGGGCTGTTCCAGCGTCATGAGCATTCTCAGGATGGTCGTCTTGCCCGATCCGCTCGGTCCGATCAGCGAGACGCGCTCGGCCGGAGCGATGGAGAAGCTGAGATTTTGCAGAACCTCCAGCGTGCCATAGCTCTTGGTCACGCCGACGAATTCAGCGGCGGGTGTGGTTTGGGTGTTCATGCTGAGAATTCCTTCGCTCACGCCAGACGCCGTTCCAGATAGCCAACCGTTCGCGACAGGCTGAACCCGACAATGAAGTAGATTATGCCAAGGAGCGTGAAGGCCTCGAAATAACGGAACGTTTCGCCTGCGTAGTTCAGCGTGGTCCCGAGAATTTCCACCACGGTGATCGTCGCAAGCAGCGAGCTGTGCTTGTAGATTGAGATGAAATAATTCCCGACCTGAGGCAGGACGATCCTCACCACCTGTGGAATGATCAGCCTCCGCCAGGTCTGGAACCGGTTGAACTGCAATGCGATGGCGGCCTCCCACTGGCCTTTCGGAACGGCGTCTATGCCGGCGCGGAACACTTCCGACAGATAGGCGCAATAGTGAATTCCAAGCCCGAGGATGCCGGTGGTCATGGGCGACATGGCCGGGCCATAGAGCGGCAGCACGTAAAACAGCAGATAGAGCTGAACCAGAAGCGGGGTGCTGCGCACGATCGTCACGACGCTGTCGATGGCGAGGCGAAGCACCCGGCCCGCAGAGCGGCGTAAGATGGCGATCAGCAGCCCGAGCGCGATCGCCACGATCACGGCGCCCGTCGAGGCGATGACGGTGACTTTCAGCCCCTGCAACAGCAGCGGCAGAATGACGTTGATGCTGTTCAGGTCGAAATTCACTTGTCCCGTACCTTTCCCTGCCAGACTCCGCCCGCACGGCGTTCGATGTGGTGGTTGAGAGCCACAAGCGGCAGCGCCATCACAAGGTAGATCATGAACACCGCCAGATAGATCGTCGTCGGCCGGCCATAGAACTGCACCAGTTGCGATCCGGCGAAAGTCAGTTCGGTGATGGTGATGAGCGACACCAGCGACGTTGCCTTGAGAAGTTCCAGCGCATAGTTGCCGAGCGCCGGCAGCATCACCGGAAAGGCCTGCGGCAGGATGATGCGGCGGAATATCTGCGCGCGCTGCATGTTCAGGGCCACGCCTGCCTGCCACTGGCCCGGACTGACCGACTGCACGGCGGATCGCACCACCTCGGAGACATAGGCGCCAAAATTCAGCGACAGCACCAGCGTTCCGGTCAGGAACGCATCGAGCCTGATGCCGACCAGAGGCAGCACGTAGAAAAAGTAGAAGATCTGCACCAGCGAAGAGGTGGAGCGAAACAGCTCGACATAGGCGACGAAAGGCAGGCGCACATACCAGTGCGGCGACAGGCGCGCGAGCCCGGTAACAAAGCCGATGAGCAGGGCACCCACCGCCGATACGAGCGCAACCTCGATCGAAACCAGAGCGCCCCGGCCAAGGGCCGGTGCGATCCGCATCAGAAACTCTGCAAGGCTGTAATCGTTCATCTCGAAGCGCACAGGCTTTCGGCGGTGATGTCCGCAGGCGGAATGTCGGAGGCCTCCAGCCCGTAGGGCTCAAGCAGACGCAGCAGCTCGCCCGAGCTCCTGGCCTCGCGAAGCCAGCCATTCCATGCCGCGATCAGCGCATCGTCCCCTTTTCGGAAACCGATGGCCCCGTAGCCGATGGCCGGCTTCCCATCTTTGCCGACCGGCTGTTTCGTGAGCGAAACCATGTCCAGATCGCCCTGGCTCTGCGTCTTTACAAAGCCGCGGATCGAGATGGCCGCGAACATGACCGCGTCGATGCGGTCGGCCCGCAATCCGGACGCGACCGTCGCCAGATCGGGAAACACCACGATCTGATCGTCCGGAACCCCGTTGAGGACCGCATATTCGCGCTCGGCCCCGCCACTGACGACCCCCAGACGGGCTTTTTTCGCAACGATGTCGTCAAGGCTGGAGAGCTGCTTTGGGTTGCCCGCAAGCGTTGCGAAGGCCTGCTGGCTGATCCACTCCGGATCGCCGAAGGCGATCTGCTTGCAGCGCTCCGGCCTTATCTGCATGCCGGCGCCGATCAGATCGAAGCGACCGGCCTGAAGCGCGGGGATCAGGGAGACATATTGCGTCAGAACGCCGTCCATCGATTTGACGCCCTGCGATTCCAGGAAGGCGCCCACCAGCGCCGCCTCGACGCCTTCCAGCTCGCCGCTCTCGCCAACGAAACCCCATGGCGTGAGATTGGAAAAGCCGACCCGTGCGAAACCCTGCTCCTTTATCGTGCTCAGGGTATCGGCGCCGGCATTGCCGGTCAGGAAAGCCAGAAGAAGCGGAACCGCCATCATTCCGGTACGCGCGAACCTTCTTGTCATGTGCGATCGCTCCCGTTGTTATTTTGTTTCTTTGCAGACCTGATCTGCCGTCACATCCGGTGGCGGCAGCGATTCACTGCCGAAGCCGAAAGGCTCCATTATCTGCGTTGCCCGCCCGGACTGCAGTTGCGCAGCCAGCCACTGGTTCCACGCCTCGCGCAAGGGCTCATCCTGCTTGCGGAAGCCCATGCCGCCATAGCTGACGACCGGATTCCCGTCCTCGCCCCGCGGCTGCTCGGTCAGCTCGGCATATTCAAGCTGCGGATCGCCCAGCCGTGCCAGCGCGTTGCGGATGGTGACGGTGGAGGCCACGACCGCGTCCACGCGCCCGGCCTGCAAACCGGCCAGTGCAGCCGTGAAGTCCGGGAACAGAACCCGGCGCCCGGCCGGAACGCCCGCCAGCTCGGCATAGCGGATATCGCCGGCTCCGGTGAGCATGCCGATCCGCGCCTCGCCGTTCGCCGCGACGGCCTGATAGCTCGTCAGCGCCTTCGGGTTGCCTTTCCTGACGGCGAAGGCGCTGACGATGCGGTATTCGGGATTGCCGAATGCAATCTGCCGGCAGCGTTCGGGCTGGATCAGCATGCCGGTGGCGATGATGTCAAAGCGTCCCGCCATCAGGCCGCCGATCAGCGCGCCCCATTCCGTCACCACAGGCTCGACCTGATCCACGCCCATGTCGGCAAAAAACGCGCGGGTGAGCTCAGGCGCCTGCCCCGTTACCTTTCCATCCCCGTCGACATAGCCGTAGGGATTGATGTTGGGAATGCCGATACGCACCTTCCCGGAAGCCCTGATATCATCGAGCGCATCAGCCTGCGCGGGCGTCAGGGCGAGAACGGCAGCCAAAGCGGTTGCTGCCGCAAGGACACAGCGAATGCTCTTGTCCATGTCGCCGGCTCACGCGTCGCCGACAACGGCGATGACGTCGATCTCGACAAGGCACTCCGGCGCCAGCAGGCCGCACTGGATGCGAGTGCGGACGGGCCGGTCTTCGCGGAACACCCGGCCATAGACCTCATTGAACACGTCGCCATAGCGCGTGTCCGACAGGAACGCGGTCACCTTGACGACGTCATTGATCGTAGCTCCGGCAAGGTCGAGCGTCCGCTTCAGATTGGCCAGCGCAAGTTCGGTCTGCGCCTCGAAGCCCTGAGCCCAGCTGCCATCGGGATGCTGGGCCACCTGCCCCGCAAGAAACAGGAACGTACCCTTTGCCTTCACGACGTCGGAGTAGAATTTGACCGGATGGTCTTTGTGAACGAGCGTTTCACGCATGCAGTAACCTCCCTTAGTTGAGCGTTACATGTAATATATTACGCATTATGCGTCAATCGAATTTTCTCTTCGTCCTCGATTTTTTCAGCGGGCGGCGCGCATCGCCTTCGCATCAAAAAAATCGTCGGCTCCAACTTGTGTCTTACAGGTAATATGTTACGTCTTATGTAAAAGAGGTGCAAATTACATGTCGCAAGCTGAAAAGTCCGCCATTCTGAAAGCCGTAAGGAGCCTGGAGGAACAGGTCCTCCGGACCCATTCAGAGCTAAGCGAGATACAGGCCAACCCCCAGAACGCAGAGGGTTACGACCAGACGGTCGCCTATATTGCCAGCTCACTCGCCGATACTGCCGACACCGTGGATACGATGGCGGTGCCCGCCTCCTATCTTCACGAGTGCTGGGGAGAGAATCTGGAAAATGCGAAGGATTATCTGGATGTCGAGGCGTTCGCCCCACGGCGGATCGTCGCCGCCCGGATGAACGGCAATTCGGATTCCATAGGGCTACACTTCACCAACAATTATGATCTGTACTGGGGACCCAGGAAGGAACGCGCCGGCACGGTTGCCCAGATCATGGCCATGAAGGCGCTGCGCATGAGCGGCGTCCGCCTCGAAAGATCGGTGTTTCTCTCTGCCACGCCCGACGCCTATATCGGCGGGGAGTCGGGCGCCGGCTATGTGGCGGCGGCGGGCATCGGCCGGTCCGACCGCGTTATCGCGGGCGGGCTGAGCGGACCCGATCTGGTGACCGTCGGGTATAAGGGCATGGTGTGGGCCAAGGTCTCGATCCGGGGCAAGGCGGCACATGGCGCGCGCGCGCATGAAGGCCGCAACGCCATAGAAGCGATGATGTGGGTTCAGAACCGCATCCTAGAGATGAGCCGGGACTATGCCACCCGCCTCAGCCCGGTTCCCATCCGGCCCGCGGAAGCCTCCGCGCCGTCGATCACCATGTGCCGCATAGCCGGCAATCTCGACAGCAGCTTCGTCGCACCCGACTGCGCCCTCTTCATCGACCGGCGGCTCAATCCCGGAGAAAGCGTCGCCCAGGTCAGGGCGGAGCTTGAGACGCTCGTGGAAGACGCCAGGAAGCACACCGGCTTTGACGTTTCGCTTTCGATCCCGCACACCGTCGAGCCTTCCTATACCGCCCCCGACAGCGAGCTTTACCAGTCATTCTCGCGGAATCTTCAGGAGGCGGGCGACAGGAAGCCCGAAGCCGTCGTCTGGTCCCACTATCTTGGCCTGCACTATTTCACGGAAAGCTGGGGATGCCAGGCCATCTCCTACAATCCGGGCGCGATCGGCCACCACAAGGTCGTTGTCGAGGCCGAAGATGATGTGTTCGACACGCATCTGCTGTTGCCAACGATTGAAGCGCTGGCATTGACCGCTTACGAGCAGGCCAACAGAACTATGCATTCCGAAGATCTCTAGACATAACCGGGGAGGAATCGAATGAGGGAGTGTTTCAGGAGGCAGCATGGGAGGAACCTATTCTGGGTGCTGCCGCTCGTCACGATGATGGGGCTCGGCACGGCTGCGGCCGCTGCCTCTGAAACGGCGCTTGAACGGATCCGAAATGCCGGGACCGTCAAAGTCGGGATCGCCAATATCAATCCATATGGCTATGTCGATGGAGAAGGGCGCGTAACGGGCCAGTCCGCGGAGTTGCTGCGCGCGTTCTTCAAGGAACAGAATGTCGACGTCGTGCCTGTCGTCACCGAGTTCGGGTCCCTGATCGGAGGCCTGCGGGCCGGCCATTTCGACGTCGTCAGCACGGGAATGCTGATCCAGCGCGACCGGTGCGAAGTGGTCGCGTTCGGCAATCCCGAATATCGGTCGGACAATGCTTTTGCTGTCGGCAAGGGCAACCCGCTTGGGCTGACGAGCTATCGTTCGGTCGCCGAATCTCCGTCGGCGCGCCTTGGTATGATTTCCGGCTCCGGCGAGATCGCCCTTGCCGCCCATGCCGAAATCCCCACCGAGCGTCAGGTTCTTTTTCCGGATCTGACGACGGCGATGGCCGGATTGCAGGCTGGCCGTGTGGATGCAGTCGTGGCTTCCACCATCACGATCAGGAATGCCGTCGCCCGCGCTGCTACGCCGACGATCGAGTATGCGCCACTGACCGAGCAGCCGCAAACGCAGTCAGGAAAACCGGCAACGCGTTACGGAGCCATGGCGTTTCGCCAGGACGACACTGAACTGCGCGAGGCCTGGAATGCATGGCTCGCCAGAAATCTGGCCAGCGGGCTGGTTACGGAACTCATCGAACCTTTCGGCTTCGATGCCGAAACGCTCCCGCCGCCCGGTCTGACGGCGCAGGACGTGTGCAGCCAGTAGGTCTGGTCGCTGAAAATTCGGGACAGGCCCAGAATTCCGGTACCGCAGTGCGGACAGGCAACCTGTATCAGGATTCCGGAACGCAGGGTGTTCGGGAACCAGCGGACAGGATGTGAAAGCCATTGGTTTTCACGACGATCCGGCCGAACGCATCTGATCGCGGCACCTGTCATGCGGAATCCGCTGGTCATGCATGATGGTTTTCGCAATGACGGCACAGCAAAAAACAGCATCGTATGCGCTTGACCTCAACTATGGTTGAGGAATTATAGGAATGTGGCCTTTCCAATTTCCATCGGAGCCCGGCCATGTTTCTTTCCTTTCGCGCGCCTGCCCTTGCGGTTCTTGTTTTTCTCACATCCGCCCTTTCCGGCTCCGGTACGGCACAAGCCGGCGAGACCGGCGATCCGGTGGCTGGCGCAAAGATCTTCAAGCGCTGTTCTGTCTGTCACCGCGAGGATGCCGACGAAAGCCGGCGCGGCCCTCTTCTGGAAGGTGTGGTCGGCCGGCGCGCTGCAACGGCACCCGGCTATCCCTTCTCCGACGCGATGCGCGCCGCAGGCGCAGAAGGTCTGGTCTGGGATGAAGAGCATCTTGCCCGCTTCCTGAAAAAGCCGCAGGCCATGGTCAGGGGCACATGGATGGCTTTTGCCGGCATCGGCAATCGCAGGGACATGCTCGATCTCATCGCCTATCTGCGTGAACATCATGACTGAGCCGCTCCCGCATCCGGCAACAGGAGGCAACTGATGGGCATCGCCACGCTGGAGCCGCTGAACGGCCAGCCATATCGCCAGGTTGCAAAGCCGGTGTTCACCTCGGCGATGGCCAACATGGCCTCGACGGTCTGCGTCGTCACCGCCGAATGCGCCGGTTTTTGCCCCGGCCGAACCGTAACCGCCATGCTGTCCTTGTCGGCGGAACCGCCGCTGATACTGGTTTCCATCCAGACAGGCTGTGCGCTGGCCGATACCATTATGGCCGGCAAGGGGTTCTCGCTGGCCATGCTGGCGGAAGGACAGGAGATGGTCGCCGATGCCTTTGCCGGCAAGGTGGCACCGGACAAGCGCTATCTCATGGGTGTGTGGGAGTGGTGGCTTTCAGGCCGCCCGCGCCTCTTCGGCTCCGCCGTTTCGCTCGATTGCGAGCTGGAAGGCGCCATGCCGATTGCCGATCACACGCTGTTTGCCGGACGGGTCGTTGCTGCCGACATCGCTGCATTCCGCGCCCCGCTGCTGTGGCACCAGCGCGGCTATGGAAAGCTGCAACGCTGACTTGGCCGCCACAGGCCCGCACCGGATTTCCGGGAGATCTTCCGCAAAACCCGCCAGCCTGCGCCTGACTGTTTTCGGGAGAACATCCTATTCTGAAGATGGGAAATAGGTGCTCGGGGGCTGGCCGAGCGAGCGTCGAAATGCTGCGGAAAAGGCGCTCGGGCTGTCGTAGCCGCATTCAAGCGCCACCTGAAGAATGCTGTTTCCCTCCGCAAGCAATGAGAGCGCATGCAGCATGCGCGCCTGCTGACGCCATCGCCCGAAACTCATCCCGGTTTCCCGCTGGAACAGCCGCATGAATGTGGCGCGGCTCATATGCAGAAGGTCGCTGGCCTCCCCGATGGAAAATTCACCGGCGATGTCTGCGCGGATCTGCCTGCACAGCTGCGTCAGCCTGGCATGCTTCGGGATGGGCAGGCTGAGGGCCGGCACCGGCTGAAAGGAAAGCTCCAGCATCAGCAGGCGGCTGACAGCCTCCGCCAGGACCGGGCTTGCCGGCCCCTCAGCAAGTTCGGCAAGCTTCAGGATCAGTTCCCTGAGAAGCGGCGTCACTTCCACCACCATGCACGCGACCGGCAGCCCTGTCATTTCCGCCGTATCGATCAGCAGCGAGCGGAACTGGACTCCGGCGCGGCTTGCCGTTTCATGCTCCACCATTGGCGGCAGCCAGACAGCCCGGCTTGGCGGCACGACCCATGTGCCGGTATCCGTCGTGACCGACACGACACCGGCAATCGCATATAGAAGCTGCCCCTCTGCATGGCTGTGCTTTGGTCCCGAGAACCGATGCCCGTCATGCGCCATGACAGCGATTTCATCGGTGACACGGACACCGTTTTTCATCCGCATAATGATCCTTTTACAACGACATTTGATCTTTCTGCGTGAGAATATCAGAGCGATCATTGCTAGCATAGGCTTCCCGATAACCGGAAACCTTGCTCCCGTGTTCCTGCCGCCGCCGCTCGTAAACGCATCCCGTCCGCTGCTTCCCGCAGCCACCGGGGACGTTGCCTGTGCGCTCAGGGCTGCCGTTTCATCTGCCCACGGAACACTGACCGTTGCACGTCGACTTAGTGGCGGTCGCCGGGACTGACGGGCCCGCCGACCGCACATGGCCGTCGTTCTTCCTCTCGTGCATCGGACGCAACGGATTCTGACATGCTGACCAATCCCGATATCAAGTATCGCCCCTTCATTTCGCCCGTCGACATTCCTGACCGCAGCTGGCCCTCGAAGCGGCTCACCTCGGCACCGCGCTGGCTTTCCACCGACCTGCGCGACGGCAATCAGGCGCTTGCCAATCCCATGGATGTCGAGCGCAAACTGCGCTTCTACGACATGCTGCTCGGCTGCGGCTTCAGGGAGATCGAGGTTGCGTTTCCTTCCGCCTCGCAGACAGATTTCGATTTCGTGCGCAGCCTGATCACGCAGGAGCGGATTCCCGATGATGTGACCATTCAGGTGCTGACCCAGTCGCGCGCCGACCTCATCACCCGCACGTTTGACTCCCTCGACGGATGCGAGCGGGCCATCGTCCATCTCTACAATGCGACAGCGCCTCTCTTCCGGCGTGTCGTGTTCGGCATGGAACGGCATGAGATCGTGGATCTCGCAATTGCCGGCGTCACGGCCATGCTGGAGGAAAGCCTGAAACGACCGCAGACGCGCTGGACGTTCGAGTATTCACCGGAAACCTTCTGCTTCACCGAGCCGGATTTCGCTCTCGAAATCTGCGAGCGTGTACTGGACGTATGGCAGCCCACCCCGGAGCGCCCGGTGATCCTCAATCTGCCGGCAACGGTCGAGGTGGCAATGCCCAATGTCTATGCCGACCAGATCGAGTGGTTCTGCCGACATGTGTCCCGCCGCGATTCGGTGATCATCAGCGTCCATCCGCATAATGACAGGGGAACTGCCGTCGCTGCTGCCGAGCAGGCGTTGCTGGCAGGCGCCGACCGTGTCGAGGGCTGCCTGTTCGGCAATGGCGAGCGCACCGGCAATGTCGATCTCGTCACGCTCGCGCTCAACCTCTACACGCAGGGCATCGATCCCGGGCTCAGCTTTCCGCACATCCGCGAGGTTGTGAACATCGTCGAATATTGCAACGGCATTGGCGTGCATCCGCGCCATCCCTATGCGGGTGAACTGGTCCACACTGCCTTTTCGGGTTCGCATCAGGATGCGATCCGGAAAGGCTTTGCCGCCCATGAGCGGCGCAATGACGGCGTGTGGGAGATGCCTTACCTGCCGATTGACCCGGCCGACATCGGCGAAAGCTACGAGGCTGTGATCCGCGTCAACAGCCAGTCCGGCAAGGGCGGAATAGCGTGGATGATCGAGCAGGACCGGGGCCTGAAACTGCCGCGCGCGCTGCAGATTGACCTCAGCCGGCGCGTACAGCAACTTGCCGACAGCAGCAGCCGGGAAATCTCAGCCGACGACATCTGGGCCGAGTTCGTAAGCGCCTATCATCTCGACGACACCCGAACCTTCGCACTCGTCGAATATGACAGCGGCTTCCGGCGCGGCGCGGCAGGCGAGAGGTGGTTCAAGGGCCGAATTCGCCATGACGGCAGGGAAGTCGCTGTGGCGGGTCACGGCAACGGTCTGGTTTCGGCAGTGCTGGCGAGCCTGGCGGAGGCGTTTGGCGCCGAGCTTACAATTGTCGACTACAATGAGCACGCGATGCGGCGTGGATCAGATGCCAAAGCTGCCGCCTATCTTCACTGCCTTCGCTCTGATGGCAGCCAGGTCTTCGGCGTCGGCATTGATAATGATGTCGCGACAGCCGCCGTAAAGGCTGTGCTGAGTGCTGCAAGCGCAAGCTGATTTCATCACCCGCCTCTTGCCTGCAAGGGACGAGGAAAACGTGCTGCACATGCGGGCCCAGGGACAAGCGCATGTGCAGCTTCACCCCATTCCGAGCCACCAGCGGTGGCTCTAAGTGTTCAGTCCCGGCATCTGGTGGATCGGGTTTAGGATGAATCGATCTGGCTCTGAAGTCCAGATTTTACAGATGTATTCATAGGGAGTGAGGCCGCCGAGGGTCTTGAGCCTGCGCGCAAAGTTATAGGCCGCCATGAAGTCGGCGAGGTGCGTTCGTAGCTGGTCGTGGCTGTCGTAATGGAAGCGTTTGACGGTGGCCTCCTTGATCGTGCGGTTCATCCGCTCGACCTGGCCATTGGTCCAAGGGTGATTGGGTTTGGTCAGCCTGTGCTCGATCCCGTTTGCCTCGCAGATCATGTCGAAGCGCATCGGACGGGAGGTGATGGTGTTCCGGTTCCGAGGCTGTTCTGCGAACTGGATGCCGTTGTCCGTGAGGACGGTGTGGACCTGATAAGGCACGGCCTCGAGCATGTGCTGAAGGAACTCCCAGGCCGTCTTCCTGTCGGCTTTGTCGACGAGCTGGGTTACGGCGAACTTGCTTGTGCGGTCGATGCCGACGAATAGGTAGAGCTTTCCTTCAGCGGTCTGCACCTCAGCAATATCGATGTGGAAGAAGCCGATAGGATAGCGCTTGAACTTCGACCGTTTCGGTTTGTCACCGCCCACGTCGGGCAGTCGAGAGATGCCGTGGCGCTGAAGGCACCGATGCAGCGCCGAGCGTGTCAGGTGCGGGATGGACGGCTGCAAGGCATAAAGGCAGTCGTCCAGCGGCAGCAACGTATGGCGTCGAAACGCGACGACGGCCGCCTCTTCGGCCTCCGTCAGGATCGTCGAACGCGGCACCGATGGCCCGGTCTTCATATCCTCGACCGTCGCGCGCTTGCGCCACTTCGCAACCGTTTTGGGATTGATGCCCAGCTCTCTGCTCAGCTGCGCGAGCGAAGCTTGCGATCGCTGTATTGCTGCTCGGACAGCGTGCGTAGTCGTGGCGCTGCCATGATGAATTTGTCCCATAGGGCTTCCTTCCATTCCAAAGAAAGGATCGCACCATTAAACCATGGGATCAAACAGTTTTGTAGAGCACGATGTCGAAAGGATGATGGCGCTTACGGGTCGGGTTGTTGGGAATGACCGGCACTGTAGCGCGCTCGATCATGAACTGACGCAAGCCATTGGCATCATATGCCGTATCGGCGGCTCAGACCTTTGGTGGCGCCAGCGGGCCGGGCAGGGCGGCGGCCACGCGGACATCGCCGCGTTGGCCGGGCGTCACTTCGAACGCGATGGCCCTGCCGGCGCCGTCACAGACCGCATGGATCTTGGTCATTCTGCCACCGCGCGAGCGGCCGATCGCCTGCGCATCCGCCCCCCCTTTTCCACCTGCGGCCGAACGGTGTGCCTTGGCGGTCGTGGAATCGATGGCCTGAAAGTCCTCATCGGGCGACACCGAGCGCAAGGCTTCAAAGAGCTTCTGCCAGACCTTGCGCCGAGACCATCGGTTCCAGCGATTGTAGACGGTGGTATAGGGGCCGTAGACAGGCGGGCAGTCGCGCCAGCGGCAGCCCGAACGCAGAACGGGAACAATGCCAGAGACTACCCGACGGTCATCAACCCGCCGAGCGCCCGGCTGGTTCCTGGGAAGGCAAGGCTCGATCGCAGCCCACTGCTTGTCGCTCAACCAGAACTCGTTGGCCATATCATGCCCTCCTTTGTCAGGAGAAAATCATATTCCAACGCCTAATCAAAGCGATGATTGAGTACGGACCTTAATGCTTTTCTGTCACGGTACTTCTTTGTTTTTCATACCATTCGACGGCAAAATTAATATCCGCCACCAGAGTCTCCTCGGCTCCGGTGGGGTCGCTTGCCTCGATGGCCGAGATGATCGCATCGTGCATCTCGGATGCCTTGCTGAACACGGACAGCCGGTCATCCATGGATATGACTGTTGCCAGATAGGGACCTGACCGGCTCCAGAGCATTTCGATCGTGTCCAGCAGGGTCTCGGAGCCGGTGATGGAATAGACCTTGAAATGAAATTCTTCGTTGAGACGCAGGATGTTCCGCGTATCACGAGCCTCCACCGCTTCGCGCATCTGATCGTTTACGTCATGAAGACGCCGGATAACCTGCGGGGTGGATTTGCTGGCAGCCAGTGCGGCTGCAAATCCTTCGAGTTTCACACGGACGGAAATGACATCCCTGAATGCTTCAGAGCTGAGCTGGGGCACCTGAAAGCCCCTGTTTCCGAGCTGAACGATGTATTTTTCCGCCACAAGACGTTTGATCGCTTCACGAACGGGCATTTCGCTGGTTCCGAAAGCAGTTGCAAGACCGCGTATCGTCAAAGCCTGCCCCTCGGCGAATGCCCCTTGTGACAGGCCGATGCGGATTTCGTCATAGACCCGCTCATGCACGCTGCGGGAATCCACCACCGGCAGCGCGCTGCTATTTGGATTGGGCCCCTGATTGGTAAAACGTCGCATCATGAGCTCCTGATAGCCTTTAGCTGAAAGAATGCCCATACTCTTTGACATTTTCCTGCCATCATAAGTTCTTTTCCGCTTTTACGTGACCGGGGCATCGGTCCCTTTCAGAAGTTCACCCGGTCACCGCCTTTGAGGTCCAGTATTTCGCGCGCTTCCGAAGGTGTAGCAATCTGGTGGCCAAGCTCCTCAACGATGGCGCGCACTTTACGTACCTGTTCAGCATTGCTTGAGGCAAGTTTGCCGGCTGAAATCCAGAGGCTGTCTTCCAGACCGACTCGAACGTGGCTGCCCATCGCGGCCGCTATCGTGGCGACCCGCATCTGATTCCTCCCCGCACCAAGAACAGACCATTCATAGTCCTTGCCGAACAGCCGGTCAGCTGTCCTGCGCATGTGCATGATGTCTTCCGTATGTGCGCCAATACCACCCAGCAGGCCGAAAACGCTCTGGATGAAGAACGGCGGTTTTGCAAGGCCACGTTCGGCAAAGTAGGCGAGATTGTAGAGATGGCTGATATCATAGCATTCGAACTCGAAGCGCGTACCGGAATTACCCATCTCGCGCAGAGCGTATTCGATATCCTTGAAACTATTTCTGAAGACCAGATCCCGACTGCCTTCCAGATGATCTCGTTCCCATTCGTGCCGGAAAGTCGTGAAACGCTCCAGCATCGGAAAGAATGCGAAGTTCATCGATCCCATGTTCAGCGATGCAAGCTCAGGGCGAAACTGCGTGCCAGGGCGAATGCGTTCTTCAATCTTCATGAACGGGCTCCCGCCGCTGGTCAGATTGATTACTGCATCCGTCGCCTGCTTGATACGCGGAAGAAATCGCGCAAATGCCCCGGGCGTCTGATCGGGTTTGCCAGTTTCGGGATCGCGGGCGTGCAAGTGGACGACAGCCGCACCGGCCTCAGCTGCGGCAATCGCTGCCGCCGCTATCTCATCGGGCGTAACGGGCAGATGCGGCGACATGGATGGCGTATGGATCGCACCGGTGACGGCACAGGTGATGATAACTTTCGACATTGCATGATCCCGTTCAACAATCTTGTTCCGGCCTTCGCCGTGCGGAGGCAATTTTCATAAGCTCGCTGTCGCGCCAGACCTGACGGGCCTGCATGTCGCTGCGTGCAAGGATCTGGCCTCGCTCGCTCTCCAGACGTGCCCCGCACGCCTTCCAGTCGGGGAGATGATCGTTCTCCTGCCACAGCTGGCGGTAAAATGGTCCGTAGCGCTCGATATAGTCTGAAATGCCGCCCGGGGCATTCAGGTCGATGGTCTCGAAGGGTCCCATGAATGACCAGCGCAATCCCAGCCCGTCCCTCACGCAGATATCGATGGATTCCGTGTCCGCATAGCCTTCCGCAAAGAGGTGGAACGCTTCATGAAGCAGCGCTCCCTGCAGACGATTGATGATAAAGCCATCGATCTCCCTGCGCATTATCACCGTCGACTGACCAACAGCGTCCATCAGAGCCGCAGTCCGTTCAATCGTCTCCTGCGACGTGCTGCGCCCCGGAACGACTTCCACCGCCGGCACGAGATGCGGAGGATTGATCGGATGGGCAACGATGCAACGTGCCGCTCCCTTCAGACCCTCTGTGAAACTTGTAGGAAGAAGGGCGGACGTTGAGCTGGCGAGGATCACGCCGGGCTCTGCGAGTTCGTCGAGTTCGGCGAATATCTGCCGCTTGAGATCCAGTTTCTCCGGCGCATTCTCCTGCACATAAAATGCCCCATCCAGAGCATGGCTGAGGGCGTCTGCGGGCACTATCCT
This sequence comes from Aquamicrobium sp. NLF2-7, assembly GCF_022359935.1. NCBI lineage: Bacteria > Pseudomonadati > Pseudomonadota > Alphaproteobacteria > Hyphomicrobiales > Phyllobacteriaceae > Aquamicrobium > Aquamicrobium sp. NLF2-7. The sequence goes on from NZ_JAKSED010000007.1 coordinate 117,751, forward strand.
TTCGCGCACCGCCTGCGGCGTGAGCCCGTTCAGCAAGCCGGCTTCTTCCAGTTGCGACAGTGCCTGATCGAGGAAGACGCCCGCCTTTGCGCACTGTGAGGGATCGGCATCATAGAGTGCCACATCATACCCGGAGCGGGCGAAGACGATGGCCCAGGACTGGCCGATAAAGCCTGCCCCAACGACAGCTATGTGCCCTACAGACGACGTACCCGTTTCAATGCGCCGATGCATGGTTCTGCCTCCGCTTCAGGGAAAAAATGACGATGATTCCAATCAGCAGAGCGACGCCCTTGATGATCTCGCGCACATAGTTCTGCCAACCGAGCATCGCCCCCGCGCTCACAAGCACAGCCAGAAAGGTGACACCCGTGAAGGTGCCGATCACGTTCGGTTTTCCGATTTTGGCTACGATAGCGCCCAGCAAAACGGCAGTCAGTCCATCGAGGAAATAGGAGGCGCCAAGGGCAGGCTGACCGGAATTCAGATTGGCGGTCAGCAGGATACCCGCAACGCTGGCGCAGAAACCGGAGAAGATAAACAGCCCCAGTGTCAAACCTCTGGCAGAGATACCAGCTTCGATCACAGCACGCTCGTTACGCTCAAGAGCATAGAGATAACGGCCGAAGGTCAGCTTATCCTGAGCGAACCACGCCAGGACATAGATGCAAAGCGTTACGATTGTCAGCAATGGCACCACGCCGATGTTTGTGCCAATGAAATTGTGCACGAAACCTCCGGACCCCGTCAGCGGCAATGAAGCTCCAGAACCGAGCACCCAGGCAAGCGATCTTGCCAGGCTTCCGGTCGCGATCGTCGTGATCAGCGGCGGAAGTCCTACATATCCGATGAGCAGGCCATTCATCGCTCCAAGCGCCATACCGGTCGAAAGCCCGGCCAGACTGGCGACAAGCCAGCCATGGCCGCTCACCACCATCGTTGCGCAAACCATCGTTGTCAGTGCCGCGCAATCCATGAAGCTGACGTCGATTTTGCCGGAGGCTATGACCCAGGTCAGACCGAGAAACATCAGTGCCGATATGGCAATGCCGCGCAACATCAGTCGTATGTTGGAAGCATCGAGGAAGTTCGGCATCGCCGCCGACAGACCCGCGATCAGCAGGACAAGGAAAATGATGAAGCCATATCGTGCGACAAGTCCTTTCAAATCCCTGTTTTCAGCTATCTGGGAGGACGCGTAGGTGATCTCGCTCATTTCAGGCCTCCTGCCCTGGAGATGTCGGTGCGTTGCGACCAGACGTCAGCCGTCGCAGAAAATCTGAAATCCGGGGATCGAAAATCGAGATGGCGAGGATCAGGATCGCACTGATGATAGCGTCGCTGTAATAGTATGGCATTGCCATCAGCGTGCAGCCGTTCAGGATAATCGAGATAAGCAATGCACCGGCGAATGTGGCAGGGGCAGATGCCTTGCCGAACAAAGCCGCACCCAGAAACACGGCGGCGTAGGCCGGCATCATCAGACCGCTGCCGGCCGTCACGTCAGATCGTCCTGACTGTGCCGAAAGCATGACCGCTGCCCAGCATGCCAAAGCGCCGCACATCACAAAGGCAAAGGCGATCAGCGCACGTACCCGGACGCCCGAATAATGAGCCGCGACAGCGTTTTCGCCGACTGCATACAGCCCGCGACCATATCGTGTGGCGTGGATTACAATGCCCGCTGCAAGAAAAAGCAGAACCATCACGAAGACCGGGCCTGAGATTCCAATGATCTTGCGATCATTCACATCAAGGATGCCCGACAGCATGAAATTGTCGGAGAGGGTCATCCCGCCGCTGTAGAGAAAGGACAGTCCTGAAGCGACTGATCCGACGGCTATCGTTGTCACGATGTCAGGCAGATTGAAGTAACCGATGGCCAGTCCATTGATAAGCCCAAGGACTGTGCCTGCGCCTACACCAAGCAGGATGGCCAGCCAGAGAGGATAGCCCATCGAGATAAGTATTCCGAGCGTCATCGCACCGAACGAGGCTATACCCGGAAACGACAGATCAAAACGATTGACGACGATGACGAAGGTCAGCCCAAGCGCGGCAACACCCGATGCAGACATGTGTCTGAAGATGGCCTGCACATTGGTAAGGCTCAGGAAATTGGGGGCGGTAGCACTGAATATTGCTCCCACGACAATCACCATGAAGGCAAAAGCCGCAATCCTCAGCATCAGCGGATTTCGAAAGGTGAGCCGTTTCATGCCGCTTCACTCCCCATGATGCCTGCAGCCAGAAGTCTTTCGCGTGAGCCCGGTTCATTATCCGCCTCAAGGACAACGGAGCCGCGGTAAAGGGCAATCAGACGGTCGGCGAGGCCATGGACCTCGTCTCCATCAGAGGACATGACGATGACTGCGGCATCCTTTGCGAGTTCACGCATGACCGAATAAAGCCTAGCCTTCGCACCCACATCCACGCCGACAGTCGGTTCGGCAAAGATGTAGAGATCGGCCTGCGCGTACAGACCTTTCGCAATCACGATCTTCTGCTGATTGCCGCCACTGAATTCGCGCGCCCGCTTGGACAGGATAGGAGGGTGCAGAACCAGACGCTGCGCCAGTTGGGCGGCTATCTGGCGCGGGTGCCACCACCGCATGAGGCCGCCGGCATGAGACGCACGTCCGAGATTGGCCAGTACGGTATTGAAGACAACGTCGTTGCCCATCGCAAGTCCCTCGGTGCGACGGTCGCCGGGAACCAGGAAGATGCCTGCTTCAAGTGCCTCGGCTGGAAGCGCGAACTTCCGGTCCCTGCCCTTGAAGCTGATGCGCCCGGACGTGACCGGATGTGCTCCGAACAGTGCCTTGGACAATTCGTCGAGACCCGACCCTATGAGCCCGTAGATGCCGAGGATCTCGCCTCGCTTGGCCTGCAGGGAGATTTTGCGAAACACGCCGTCAGATGACAGGTCACGCACATCCAGAATTGTTTCTCCCGGAGGTTCCTGCGCCAGCGCCGGATAGAGATCGCCGGGGGCTTCACCAAGCAGATACTCCACCAGCGATGTCGCACTCGCGCGCGCCTCACCGGCGCTCATCGTCAGCACATTGCGACCACCCCGGAAAACGGTCAGCCGATCCGCAATCTCGAACACCTCTTCAAGGCGATGCGTGATGTAGATGATGGAAATGCCGCCGCTTTTGAGCGCGCGCATCAACTGGTACAGACTGGCTTTCTCGCGTTCGGTCAGGGTGGAGGTCGGCTCATCCAGGATCAGAATTCGCGTATGCTCGCCCGTCAGCGCCTGAAGTACGGCGACAATCTCGCGATCGACCGCTCCCATTTCGCTGACAGGTCGGTTTAGATCGATATCGATGGGGAAACGCTTCAACAGCACCTGAGCACGGTCACGCATCGAAGCCGAACGGATACGGCGGAAAAGCCCGCGACCGTGGCCGATGCTTTCGCTTCCGAAGAAGATGTTCTCTACGCCGGTGAGATCGTCAAGCAGTTCCGGATGTTGCTGGACAGCGGCAACTCCCTTGGACATCGCGTCTGCGGGAGAAAGAATATCAACCGGGGAACCAGCGATCTCGATCGTACCGCCGTCCCTCTGGTAAAGCCCTGAAATGATCTTCACCAGTGTCGACTTGCCGGCACCGTTGGTGCCGAGCAGCGCGTGGATCTCTCCCGGCTCGAGTTCGAATTCAACATTGTCCAGCGCCTTTACCGGACCAAAGCGTTTCTGGATGCCCTGCATCCGCAGTACGGGGGTGCTCACCTCATCCTCCTTTCCTGGCATCGGCGGCTACACGCGGCAGCCGCCGAAACGAGACTCCGGTCAGAGCGCGCGCGTCCAGCCAAGTTCCTGGGCACGACCCGGCTTGTCGAAGTCGTCGGGGATGTCGATATCCTTCAGCTGTTCAACTCCCACCGGATAAACCGGGCTGATCACGATGCGGGGCACCGGCTGACCAGCCAGGAACTGATGGGCGTAAAACACGTTCAGCCAGGACACCTCATAGAGCGACTGGCCCATGGTGAGCTTCAGCGAAGTGCCGGCCTTGATGTACTCGAATGCCTGCTTGCCGCCGTCTATGCCGGTGATGATGACCTGATCCTGCTTGCCGGCTGCGCGCACGGCGAGAGCACCCTCAACGGCCGCGCCGTCCCAGGCACACCAGATCGCATCAATATCGGGGTTTGCCGTGAGAATGTTGTCAACCGCCTGCCTGGGTGTGGAACCACCGTTGAATGCGAAGGCCCAGTCGGCCACATGCTCCAGATCTTTGTGGCGTGCCAGCGATGCGCGCATTCCGTGCGATCTCAGGTCCCAGGTCTCGTTTGCCGGAAGACGAACGGTTGCGACCTTGCCCTTCCCGCCCAGCTGGGCTGCGATGTAGTCCATCGTATATTCGCCCATGCCGAACTGATTGGACATGACCGTATTCGTGAAGGCAGGACCGATGCTTAGGCTGTCGCCAACGAAGACAGGGATGCCGGCATCGGTGGCGCGCTTGATGGCCGGGGTAATAGCCACGACATCCGCCGGCGTGATGAACAGGGCGTCGGGACGGTTGGCGATATGGGCATCGATCTGCTGGCTCTGCTTGTTTGGATCGAAGCCGGCATCGGAGATGGTCAGATCACCACCCATAGCTGCCACTGCATCTTTATAACCATTGAGCATATGCGTGCCGGAATCGAACGCGGTCCAGCCGAGAGCTGCGGCTAACTTCAGCGACTGAGGGTCTTTTCCGGCAGCCCGGGCCGGCGTTGAAAGTCCGCCAAGCGTCATCGAGCCCACTGTTGCCGTAGTGAATGCTGCGGCAGTCATGAAAGCCCGGCGGGAAAGGCCGGTTTCGGAAGTCTCACGGAAATTGTTTTCGTTCGTCATGCTGCTCTCCTCCTCCGATCCCTCTGATCGGTGACGTTGTTTTGATTCAGGCTTTTCGAACCACGGCCAGAGACAGCCCTCCTCCGGGCAATGCCTTGCCGTCCGGCCCGCCGGAGCGGGCCGGTCATCTGCAAGAAGCAGAGAGACGCCGGCGTCAGTTGAAGTCGGTGATGACCACGTAGCCGTCGGTGCGGAAATTATCCATGTCGTCCAGCACCCGTGCGACATCGGAAAGCCTGACCTGCTCCGACACCAGTCGCGTGGGGTTCAGCTTGCCGCGCGCCACCATGGCAAGCAGGTCGCGGTAGCCACCCTGCGGATTGCCGAGCGAGCCTCTGATTTCCCATTCGTTGACGACGATCAGATCAGTCGGTAATGCGACCATGCCCTGCTCTGCCTGAGAGGTCAGGCCGACCTGCGCCAACCGCCCGCCCTTACGAAGGCTCATAAGCGCACCGATCATCGTGTTGCGGATGCCGAGCGCATCAACGGCGAGGTCTGCACCGACACCACCGTCGGTGATCGCCTTGACCTTCTGGGCTGCTTCCTCGCCGGAGAGGCCTCTGGAATTCACAACGGCGTCCGCACCGAGATCCTTCATCTTGGCAAGTTTGCGGTCGTCCACATCGACCGCGATGACGCGGGCTCCAAGCACTGCTGCAATCTCGACCGCCGCCTGCCCGACACCTCCGCATCCGAAGACTGCAACCGTCTCCCCGCCTCGCACTGCGCCCTGACTTTGAACAGCGCGCCACGCCGTCATGAACCGGCAGCCAAGCGCGGCCGCAGCGAGTTCGTCAACGCCTTCGGGCAGTTCGATGCAGTTCATGTCGGCATTCGGAGCACGCATATATTCGGCCCAGCCACCCGACCCCGGCAATGAATGTGGAACCTGCTGGTAGTCACAGAGATTTTGTCGGCCCTTGCGGCAATAGGGGCAGGAACCACAAGCCAGATTGAACGGGATAGTAACCCGCATGCCTGTCTTGATGTTCTTGACATTCGAACCGACGGCCTCGACCACGCCGCCGATCTCGTGGCCAAGGGTTGCGAACAGCTTCTGATCGAACCAGGCCCAGTCGCCATTCCACAGATGCCAATCACTGCGGCAAATGCCTGAAGCCACTACCTTGATCAGGGCGTCATCAGGTCCGATCTCCGGAATGTCGACCTGTTCCACGCGTGCGATGGAGCGCACGCCGTCAAGGATCGAAGCTTTCATCTTTCCCATTACATCCTCCTGTCAATGGGGTGCACTTTTTCTGCGGGCCGCTGCGGCAGCGGCCCGTTGATGATCTCTGGTCGGCTATGTCGGGTTAGAGACGCATGGCCACAGATTTGACCTGCGTATAGAGATCGATCGCCTCGCGTCCCATCTCGCGGCCCCAGCCCGATTGCTTGAAACCGCCAAACGGCAGGGCAACATCGTTCGTCAGATGGGCGTTGACCCAGACTGTGCCTGCCTTGATCTTGCGCGCGAGCTTGTGGGCTATGCCCGCATCCCGGGTCCAGATCGACGCACCCAGCCCGAAGGGCGTGTTGTTGGCTTCGAGCGCGATAGCTTCCAACTGATCGTCATCGAAGGGCATGGCACACACCACCGGCCCGAAGATTTCTTCCCTCACGATCGACATTTGTGGATTGGTGTGGGCGAAAACGGTAGGCTTGATGAAGTAACCTTCCGTTCCCCAGCGTTCACCACCGGTCACGACCTCGGCGCCATCGCGCTTTCCTGCCTCCAGATAGCCGCTGACTTTGTCGAACTGCTCCTGCGAGATGACCGGGCCGATGTCCGTATCGGGCAGAAGACCTCGGCCGATTTTCAGCTTGGATGCCTCATCTGCGAGACCGGCCATCAACTTGTCGAATATGGACTTGTGAGCGTAGATGCGCGATCCGGCCGTGCAACACTGCCCCGAGTTGAAGAAGATGCCGGAAGCAGTTCCGCTGATCGTGTGGTCAAGGTCAGCATCTGGAAAGACGATCTGCGGTGACTTGCCTCCCAGTTCGACCGAAACCTTCTTGAGATTTCCGGCGGACCCTTTGACAATGAGCTTTCCTACTTCGGTAGATCCGGTGAACGCCACCTTGTCGACATCCGGATGATCGACAAGTGCGGCGCCGACGCGACCGTCGCCCGTTACGACGTTGAAGACACCATCCGGAAAACCCGCTTCCTGAATGATCTGGCCCAGACGGATTGCGGACAGAGGGGTCTGTTCGGCAGGCTTGAGAACCACCGTGCACCCGGCTGCGAAGGCCGGCGCAATCTTCCAGATCGCCATCAGGAGCGGGAAGTTCCACGGCACAATCTGCGCACATACGCCTACCGGCTCTCGAAGCGTGTACGCATGCCAGTCCCCCGGCACGGACATCGGTATTACATCGCCACCGATCTTGGTACACCAGCCGGCCATATAGCGCAGCAGATCGACACCGAAACCTACATCCACGGCGCGAGCCTGGCTCGCGGATTTGCCGTTGTCCACACTCTCGATCTGCGAAAGCTCATCGCCGTGCCTGTCGAGAAGGTCGGCCAGTCGCCAGATAATGACCGAGCGCTCGGTCGGCGTTATGCGGGTCCAGGGCCCGTGATCGAAGGCCTTGCGTGCAGCTGCTACCGCTAGGTCGACGTCCGCTTGCCCGGCCTCCGGAACGCTGGTGATTTTTTGCCCGTCGGCAGGGTCAAATACGTCGAAGGCTTTCCCCGACTGACTGTCGACCCATTTTCCGTCAATCAGCATCTGGTGCTTTCCCCGAAGGAATGCAGCAGCCTCCGCACCCAGCAGACCGGGCGCCACAGCGATATTCATGATCTTCCTCCCAAACTGCACCGGAGCAGTGAATTCGCACCCTCTCCAAGCGCGACCCAGGGAGTGAACAGTCCGGTTTCCTCCCGAGCTGCCCACTCCATAAATACAGGTCTACATATCAAAATAGGCAATGTCAATGATCTGTGATCTCAGATCACGACCCTATTATCCCGAGATTCTGCGGCTCAGTGCCGTCCCGCCTGGGTGAAGGAGGACAAAACTGCTGAAGAGGAACCGTCGCATCACACGGAGGGCCATCCCGGCTTTCATCGGCTCTCTGGCGATGCCGGCGGCTCTCCGATGTGGAAAGCATGATCAATCATGAAACGGCGTTCGCGGGAAGCGGGACGGCTGCCGCGCCCGATAGTCTGTGTTTTGACTTTAGTGGTCGACTACCCGACCTGCGAGATCGCCATCGAGAGCGGAAACGGTTTTTCCTGCGCTTACCTGAATGAGATTTTGAGCGTCCGAAGAAGCCGGGCCATCGTGCCCATCATCAAATCAGGACATATCAGTTTGCACCGGGATGCCATTCGGGGGGTGACATCTGTCTTGCAGGTACAAAAAACTTTGCTGGCAGCAGTCGCTGCCAGTTGGCAAGGGAAGAGCCGAATTGAACGGCTCCGGCCATGCCGTCTCACCTCACCGCTTCGCGGATCACCGCCAGTGTCCGGTCGATATCGTCCGTATTGTTGTAAGCATGAAGGCCGAAGCGGAGCTGGCCGCGTCTGATCGTATGCGCGACATTTGCGGCGACAAGGGCTTCCGAAATCGGTGTGATGACGGGATCCGACGAGAAGCCATGGCCCCCGGCATCGAGTTGGCCAAGCGTGAGAATATGCGACTGGCGCAGACCACTTCCGCTTGAAGCGCACGTCAGGCCTACCGCTGCAACGCCTTCGTGAAATCGGGTTGAGAGGTCGAGAACGTGACGTTCGATGTTGTTGATGCCGAGATCAAGCAGCAGTCCCAGCGATGCGTCGGCCGCATAAGCGCCCGCGAGATTGAAGCTTCCGACTTCGAAACGGCGCGCATCGGGCTGGAAATTCCAGTCCAGCCCGCCCATCGCCGAATGGTCGTCGGCCAGCGCCCGGATGCCGGCCCGTGACAGATAGGCCGGCCGCAGCCGGTCGATCCAGCGCGCATCCACATAGAGGAAACCGTAGCCGTAGAGGCCAAGCAGGCCCTTCGAGGTCGAGGTGGCGAAGGCACCGACACCAAGATCAATCAGGTCATGGGCAAAAATGCCGGCTGTCTGCACCCCGTCCACGAGGAGCATCGCGCCATGCTTCGCGCATGCTTCTCCGAGTTTCGCCAGATCGGTGCGCTGCCCGGGCGCAAAGGTGGCGGAAGCCGCCGTGAGAACGCGGGTGCGCGGGGTCATCGCCGAAATCAACGCATCCGCGTCCACGCCTCCATCGGCATGGGCCGGAACCAGCCGTACCTCAACGCCCCGCTCACGCAGCCGCAGCCATGGATAGATATTGTTGGGGTGCTCGGCGTCGCCGGTCAGGACGACATTGTCACCCTCCTTCCAGTCGAAGGCCCAGGCGATCGCGTTGACGCCGTCGGAAACATTGCGCACGGCGGCAACGGTGGCCGCCGGCACATTCATCAGCCGGGCAAATTTTTCGCGGGAAGAGGTGACCAGCACCTCATGCTCGGTGCGGATTGCCGTCGCATGCGCAAGGTGATCGAGGAAGCGGTCAACGGAGGCCCGCACCTGATCGTGCAGGATCATCTTGTCGCAAATCGACAAATAGGTCTTTTCACGAAGCACCGGAAAACCGGCACGGAAAGTAGAAAAGTCGATGGAGGTGGCCACCGCAGAGGTCATGAATTCGATCCTTGACATGAATTAATGCAGCACTTGGCTGAGGAAGCTGCGCGTGCGTTCGTTTTTGGGAGCTGTGAAGAATTCTTCCGGCGGCGCCGCCTCGACAATGCAGCCGGCATCCATGAACACGACGAGATCCGCCACCTTGCGGGCGAACCCCATTTCATGGGTGACGCACAGCATGGTCATGCCTTCCTGTGCGAGTTCGGTCATCACATCGAGCACCTCATGAACCATTTCCGGGTCGAGGGCCGATGTGGGTTCATCAAACAGCATCACTCTTGGCCTGAGTATGAGCGAGCGGGCGATTGCGACGCGCTGTTGCTGGCCACCGGATAGCTGACCGGGATATTTGAGCGCCTGATCGGGAATGCGAACCCGGCGCAGCAGCTCCATTGCTGCGGCTTCGGCTTCATCCTTGCGCACGCCCTGCGCAAGCGTCGGACCAAGCGTGAGATTGTCGAGCACCGTCAGATGCGGAAACAGGTTGAAATTCTGAAACACCATGCCCACCCGCCGGCGGATGGCGTTGACGCTGCGGAGATCGTCTGTGAGTTCGATTCCGTCGACGCTGATGCGCCCTTCCTGATGCTCTTCCAGACCATTAATGCAGCGGATGGCCGTCGATTTACCGGAGCCGGATGGGCCACAGATGACGATTTTCGCGCCTTGCGCGACCTGCATGCTGACATCGCGCAGCACGTGGAAGTCGCCATACCACTTATTGACGTTTTCAAGCGTGATGACAGGGGCATCAGCTACGGTTTTCGGGGATATGGTCATTTGTGGCCCGTGTTGGTGTCACGCTCCAGCCGCTGGCCATATTTCGACATGGCATAGCAAAGCACGAAGTAGAGCAGGAAAATGGACAGATAGGCTTCGATCGAGAACTGCACCCAGACGGGGTCCTGCAAAGCGGTCGAGGTCGCACGCAGAACATCGAACAGGCCGATGATGCCAATGAAGGTCGTGTTCTTGAACGCTCTGATGATCTCGTTGATCATGGACGGCAGAGCGATGCGGAGCGCTTGTGGCAGCACGATGCGCGTGGTCGCCTGAAACCAGTTCAGGCCAACGATCGCGGCCGCTTCATACTGGCCGCGCGGCACGGCTTGAAGGCCGCCACGGATGACTTCGGCAGCATAGGTGGCGAAGAACAGCGCCATCGCAATCTGCGCGCGAACGAACTTGTCAATCGAAACGCCGGCCGGCATGAACAGTGGCAGCATCAGCGACGCCATGAACAGAACGGTCACCAGCGGCAATCCGCGCACCAGTTCGACGACGCCGACGCAGAGCGCCCGGATGGCAGGCATTTCGGAACGTCTGCCAAGGGCAAGCAAAATGCCGCCGGGCACACCCGTGGCAACGGTGATGACGAACATCACAAGCGTCAGCGGCAGTCCGCCCCATTCATGCGTGCCCACGGGCCGCAGACCGAAAACGCCCCCCAGCAGAAGCACCAGAACCGCAGCCATGGCTGCAATCCAGGCGACCAGCAGCCACCATGACCACAAGCGTCGGATCGTGGATGCGACGCTCATCACCGCAACGAGGGCGATGACGAACATCCCCCTCCAATGCTCGTCATAAGGGAACGTGCCAAACAGCATAACCCGGTATTTTTCGCGCACCACAGCCCAGCAGGCACCGGCAGCGGCTTTGCACAGATCGGCATCCGTAGTGAACCAGACGGCGTCGATGAAGCCCCATCGCACGGCACGGGGCAGCACCATCAGCAGGAACCAGATCGAGGCCAGTGTCATGACGGTGTTGACGGGACCGTCGAAGAAATTCTGCACCAGCCAACGTTTCCAGCCGGTGCTTTCCGCAGGCGGCGGACGCTGCCTGTCGTTTCGGGTAAGGGCGAAGGAGGCTTCGGACATCGCTCAGCGCTCCCTGATCTGAACAAAGCGGTTGTAAAGGTTCATCAGCCCGGCAATCAGGAAGGAAATTCCCAGATAGATGGTCATCATGATGAACATGGCCTCAACTGCGTGGCCGCTGAGTGTGGCTATCGTGTTGTTGACGCTGAACAATTCGGGATAGCCGATGGCGACGCCCAGCGAACTGTTCTTCAGGATCGACACATATTGGGTCGCAGCCGGGGGCACCATCACCCGCAGCGCCTGCGGCAGGACCACCCGGCTGTAGATCTGGGCCGGGCGCAGACTTATCGTTCGCGCCGCCTCGATCTGTCCGCGTCCGACGGACTGAATGCCGGAGCGGACGACTTCGGCCAGAAAAGCGCCGATGTAGAGGGAAAGTCCCAAAAGCAGGGCAAGGAACTCCGGCGTTACGGACATGCCTCCAACAAAGTTGAAGCCCTTCAGCGTTGGAACTGACCAGTCGACGCCCAGCCATCCGGCAAGAATGGCCGGCGCGATCAGTGCGAGCGTCGAGGTTGTTGCGGTGAGCGCCGGAGGCAACTTTTTGCATATGCGCCGGATCAGCGCCGATAGCAGAAGACCCGCGATGAGAGACGCCAGAATGACAGCCGTGCCGCTCCATTGTGACGGCCACGGCATGACCAGTCCGCGGTTGCTGACAAAAACCGCGTCGCCCAGCGTCCAGGAATCCCGCGGCCGAGGCAGATTGGTGATGATGGTATACCAGAAGATCAGCTGCACCAGCTGCGGCGTGTTTCGAAAAAACTCGACATAGACAGTCGAAAGCTTGCGAAACAGAAGATTCCGCGACAGGCGTCCGATACCGAAGAACAGCCCCAGAACGGTCGCGACGGCAATGGATACGACGGAGATCTTCAGGGTGTTCAGAATAGCCACGCCATAGGCCCGCAAGAAGCTGTCTGACGGGCTGAAAGCAATCATGCTGTCGCCGATGTCGAATCCGGCAGGCATGGTGAGGAACCCATAGCCCGTCTGAATGCCCTGCCGGGCAAGTGCAGCTTGCGCATTGGCAAACAGATAAGCGCCGGCGGCGAGCACCAGGCCGATCACGAGAACCTGATAGAGGAGGGCGCGGCTGCGCTTGTTGTGCCAGAACCCGCGAAGGCTCAATGGCGCAGGCTTCGGCGGCTTGCGCGCTTCGGCAAGGCCTGATGTCATGGACATGTAAATGTACCCGATCTGCAGTTCAGCCTGCCGCCGCTCCAACAGGCAGGAGCAGCGTCAGGCCGCCGGTTGCAATCAGTTGAAAGGAGGAGCGTAGAGCAGTCCGCCCTGGTTCCACTGTGCGTTCAGCCCGCGCTCCAGCTTCAGAGGAGAGCCAGCGCCGAGGCTGCGCTCGAACATTTCGCCGTAATTGCCGACCTGCTTCACGATCTGGTAAACCCAGTCATTGCTGAGGCCGAGGGTCGCGCCAAGCTCCCCTTCCACGCCGAGCAGCCGGCGGATGTCGGCTTCGTCGGATTTCAGCATTTCATCGACATTGGACGAAGTCACGCCAAATTCCTCGGCGGCGACCAGGCCATAGATGGTCCAGTTGACGATATCGCGCCACTGCGCATCACCCTGACGCACCACCGGACCCATCGGGTCCTTGCCGAACACTTCCGGTAGGATCACATAGTCATCGGGGTTCGATGCTGCGGTGGCCCGTCCTGAACTCAGGCCCGAAGTCGACTGCACATGCACGTCGCAGCGCCCCGAGAAGAAGGCGTTGTTCAGTTCCTTGCGGTCTTCGATCACCACCGGCGTGTAGCTGATACCATTGGCACGAAACACATCGGAGACGACTTTTTCCGACGTCGAGCCGGGCTCGATGCACACGGTTGCGCCATCCAGATCCCTGACGGTGCTGACGCCCAGCTCCTTCGGCACCATGAAGCCCTGCCCGTCATAGAAAATGGGTGCCACGAAATCGAGCCCGAGGCTGGAATCGCGGGTCAGCGTCCAGCTCACATTGGCGGTCAGCACGTCCACTTCCGAGGTCTGAAGCGCGGTGAAGCGTGTCTGGCTGGAAACCTTCTGGAATTCGGCTTTGGATGCGTCGCCAAGGGTTGCAGCAGCGATCGCGCGGCAGATGTCGGCATCAATACCCTGCCACTGGCCGCGTGAATCGAGCCCGGAGAAACCGGGGCGCCCGCCGTTCGCACCACAAATCACCTTGTCGCGGTTGCGAACGGTCTCAAGTGTGCTTTGGGCGTGTGCCGGCGCCGCCGCACCCAACACAGTTCCCGCGCTGATGGCGATGGCGAAAATCGTCTTGTATCCCATTGTCCCTCCAGGGTTTTAGCTTTTTTAGTTGTTAGTCAGCGGATCGTTGAGACCACTTGTGGGTATCTGCTCCGCTTCAGGAGCAGATTGGTCCGGTGTTCGAGCCCGACGCGCAGGTGGTTGCACATCAGGTTGCGGGCTTCTTCCGGCTGGCGGCCGATAACCGCACTGATGATGTCGAGGTGCTCGCGTGCAGCCTCCAGAATCCTGTCGCTGCTGCTTTGCGGTGTCAGCACGAAGGGTCCGCCAAAACGGATGCGGAACGGACGATACATTTCCACCAGCCGGGCATTGCCGGACAAGCGCACGATGACGTAATGGCATTCGACGCCAACGGCGTGAATCTCCTCTGCGGAAACGCTGCCGGGCTGGCTGAGAGCCGCCGTCAGGAGATCGCGGATGGGGTGCAGTTCCTCGACCGGGCCGCGCTCGGCAGCAAGAAAAGCCGCCAGCCCTTCAATGGCGAAACGAATTTCGTAGAGATCCTGAAGGTCTGTCAGATCCAGAGCCTTCAGCACTGTTCCCCTGACAGGGTGGCTCTCCAGAACACCCTCGCGAACCAGATCCTTGATTGCCTCGCGGATCGGGGTGCGGCCAAAGCCGAGCCGCTCCGAGAGGCTGCGTTCGGACAGCGTTTCAGACTCATCGATCTCGCCACGGACGATGAGGTCCACAAGGCTGTGATAGGCCAGATCTTTGTTCAGGGGCTCTGTTGTCATATCAGTGGTATACCACTGGTGTGCATGAGCATGTCAAACGTTTTTTGTGTGCAGATCCCAGATCTGGAATCTTGCGTAGTGAACGGCAGGCATCGGTTCAGGTGTGGCGGGAGATGAAGCGGGTGCCTCCCTTGCGTGGGAAGCAGGCCGGCGGCGGACGCGCAAGCGCCAGCCGCGGTCACCTCTCCGGTTTCGCTTATGCGGGATGACAGAAACCGTCATCGGGTGCCTGCGGACACCCGGTATTCGGCTTATAACCACAAAAGCTACGGATGAGACTGGGTGCGCGCGACCAGACCTGTTGGCACAGGGCCGAAGATGCTCTGAGAAAAGCTCAGCGTTCTGGCGCCCGCATCGCAGACGGTATGCCCGTCCTGAACATCACGTCTCGCAAAAACAGAGCCGGTATGCCGGTGCAGGGCTCTGCCTGGCTCCTTGCGGCCAGTTTCCCAAAGGGCAAGGAGCTGGCCGCTGGTTCATGATGTGTACCGGTTCCCATGTCCTTATGGGAACTCCGTTTCCGGCACGACGTAATTTCAGCCGGAAACGGTTTGGTTCAACAAGGCAGTATAGGAAGGATCAGAACCTGTAGTTCACGCCGAGCCGAAGCTGGTCGATGCGCGGCTTGATCTTCCAGTTGTAGGACACACCATTGAGTTCAGGCGGATTAAAGCTGCCTTTCGAGAGGTTGGCAAAGCTGTACTCACCCTTGACGGTGATGTTCTTCGACAAGGCGTATTCCACGCCGCTGCCGGCCGTCCAGCCCGAGAACCGGCTCGTTTCGGAAGTGCCGGACCATACGAATTCCCCAGAGACACGCCGCCTCGTCGCATAGCTGCCGTCCACATCCGCAACCGCATAGCCGGCGGTACCGTAGATAAGGATGTCGCCGATTGCATAGCCCATGCGTCCATGCACGCCGGCCAGCCAGTTGGCACGCGCCTCGCCCCTCTGTGACGCCACGATCAGCATCTCCTTGTCTGCCTTGAGCCAGGAAAACTCACCACCGACGCCCAGAACGATGTTGTTGCCAAATTGATGATCGTATCCAACCTGCAAGCCGGCAGCCCGCAAGTTCGTTTCCTCAAAACGGTAGTTTTGCTCGGGGCCGCCATCCTGCGAAAAATCAGCCATCTGGAAACCGGACAGACCCGAAGCCGCATGCAAGCCCGCATAGGCGCCTGTCCAGTCGAAGGATGGCGGGGCATCGCCACGATTGCCGCCATTGAGCGTGGCGGCTGACAAATCCGCCGTCAGGCCGATGCGCACCGTGCGGCCCGGGGACGGCACGCGGGTCAGGCTCAGCGGCTCGACATAATAGACATCGGTCAGGTTCTCGACGGCCAGATTAAGGGTGGCATAGTCCGTCAGCTTGTAGGCGGCGGAAATGTCGACCAGCGTATAGGGCTTCCACGGAATCTGGGCGATGATGGCCGATCCGCCCTGTCCGGCTGCCTCTGCATCCGCCGCGCGCGGACCGACGCGCGTCACCCGCCCGCTCAGCATCAGCCGGTCTTCCAGCAGCTTCTGCGTCAGCGTGAGGTTGAGCGAATAGCGCGGCGGCACATAATTGGTGGCATAGTCGCCCGACAGCGACGAGTTCACGCATGCGGCCAATACCGGGCAATATTCCACATTGGTGTAATAGGAGCCGCCCAGCTCGGCGCTGAAGCCGCCCAGTTCGTAGCGCGCGGAAAGATCGACGCCGGAGAATTTCGCCCGGTCGATATTGCGGATGCGCATCTGGGAATAGCTGATGCGCGTACGGTTTATGTAGTCGTCAACGGTGCTGTCGAAATAGCCGAGCTTGAATCTGACGCTGTCGTCCGCGGCGAAGACCCCGTCCCTGCTGACATTCGTGCCCACTTCCCATGTCTTCGAGGTTTCTGGACGCAGATCGGGATCGACGATGGTCGCGAAGCCGCCGGCGGATTCCAGCATGGAAGGCAGGCGCGAGGCGTTCTTGTAGCTGCCGTAGATCTGCCAGCCCTCAACCGGCATGACGGTGACCGTGGCCGAATAGTCGAGCGCATCGTCCTTCTGCGCGGCATCGGTGTTGCCGGGCGCCTTGTTGCGGGACTGGTAGCGGTGATAGCGCAGGCCGCCATCCAGCCTGAGCCAGTCCAGCGCCTGCCAGCTCGCATTGGTAAAGGCGGAGGCTTCCCAGCGATCGCCTTCGCGTGGACGCACATTGCCGTTCAGTTCGATGGGCTTCGTATCCTCGTAGAGATAGGACAGGCCATATTGCAGCGACAGATCCCCCACCGCCGTATTGAAGCGCGAGGTGTTGGAAAGGTCCGAGCCCCTCATATGCGAGGACTTGGTGATGGTATCGGAAACGGCCTGAGTCTCCTCCGCAAGGGAGGTGCCCCAGACATTCCATTTAAGATCGATCAGGTCACTGTCGGGGTTCCAGTGATAACGGCTGGTATAGGTGTTGACCCGTACGTGGGAAGGCTTGCGCTGGTAGGTGGAATCGCGGTCGCTGGCGAGTTCGGTGGCGTATTGTTCGCCGAACGTGCTGTCATAGAGCGAGTAGCCCAGTTCCAGCGTGTGATCGTCGCCGAAGCGGAAAGTACCTTTCAGCAGGCCGGAATAGACGTCCTGAGACGTGTTGAGAACTTCCTCGCCGGGCAGATAGATCGAAAGACCCTTGCTGTACCAGTCGAGCGCGCAGTCGCGTCCCGTGGCATCGTCGCAATCCGCAGGCTTCGGGGCGGCGCTGCCATTTTTGCCAGCATGATAGTTGCCGGACAGACGGCGCGAAAAACCGCCGACGAGGTCGACATTCTCGCTGCGGCCGGCCAGAACCACACTTGCAGAACCGGATTTCAGATTGAAGGGGTTGGGCCGTTCGACATTCGTGTCCGGTAGCTTCCAGAGATAATCGGCCGTCTCCCGCTCACCCGAATTGGCTGCATGGCGCTTCGACTGCTCCGTCCAGGGCGAGGTGGTATTGCCGCTGCCTTCGAGCTTGATGCGGGCGCCGAAGCTTTCGCCCTCCGGAATGAGATCATCGGCGTTCAGGGTCCGCATGGAGACCATGCCGCCGATGGCGCCGGCACCCCCCGGTCCGTTGCTCGGCCCCTTCTCGATCGAGATGCCGCCGATGAAGTCGGGATCGATGAAGGTCGAATTGGCGATGCCCTGATAGCCGCGATACATGGAGGTCGCGTTCTGGGCGCCATCGACGGTGACCGGCACGCGTCCCTGCCCCTGCAGGCCGCGGATGTTGGCATCGATGCCGCCGCTGGCGCGGCTCTGGCCGGAATAGACGCCGGGCGCGCTCCTGAGAATGTCCGCCGGGCTCGTTCCGCGATAGCGCTCGATCTGCTCCGCGGAAATATAGGCGCCTGAATTCGAGGCCTCATAAGGGGCATCGGCGGGGTTGCCGCCCTTGCCTGTCACCTGAATGGTGCTGAGAACCGTTGCCCCGTCCGTTGGCACGGGGGACGAAGCGGCACTTCCGGGCCGCGCCAGCACATAGCTTCCGTTCCCGGCCCGCTGCAACTGATACCCGCTGCCCGAAAGAAGCTTCGTGAAACCCTGCTCGACCGTGTAGCTGCCGGAAAGCCCCGAACTGTTCAGACCGGACAGGGAGGCCGGATCATAGACGAGCTGGACGCCCGAGGCGGCCGCATAACGGGCCAGAACATCGCTCAGCCGGCCCGGCCCGATCGTATAGTCGCGCGCCTGCGCCATGGCTGGTCCGGCAAGCCCGGCACCAATCACCGCACCAAGCGCCAAGAGGCGCATTGAGTTCAGAAGAGTTGCCCTGCTGGTGGTGGAGGCAAGCGCGCGAAGCGTGAGGGATCGCGGGCGCTGGAATGTGTTCATGCTGCTTCGTCCTGATCGATAGGGAGGAAGGGCAGCGGGCTACGACAAACGTTGGCTGGGCACCCTTTGCCTGCTTCACCGGACGAGAGCGAAAAAGTGATCATGCCACAGCGAATTTTTTTCGGGCTGGTGCCCCGTCTCATCCGCGCGGCTGAACGCTGACCCAATAGGATGTGCGCCGCACGATGCGCACCGGAAGAGTCCGCTCCAGAAGATCCAGGGCGCTGTCGGTATCGGAAAGCGAGATCGAGCCCGAGACCCGCTGCCCGGCAATGGCAGGGTCGCAGTTCAGGAAGCCGCGCCGGTAGCGCGCGAGCTCGGCCACGACATCACCCAGCCGCATGTCCTGCGCCAGCAGCATTCCCTGCTGCCAGAGCCCCGAATTCTCGTCGATCGGCATCGGCTGCATCACCTCCGTCGCGGTGAAGTGGACCTGCTGCCCTTCCTCCAGGATGCGGGAGGCGCCGTGCTGCGGGGTGATCTCGACCGCATGGCGGAACACCGACACCAGCGACGACCCGTCCTCCAGCAGGCGCAGGCCGAAACGCGTGCCCAGTGCCCGTACTGTTCCGTAAGGCGTTTCGACAAGGAACGGCCTTTTCAATCCCGGCAGGTCGGGCTGCGTGGCGATCAGGATTTCACCGGCCACAAGTTGCAGCCGGCGCTGCGCCGAAGTGAAGGAAATATTGACCGCGCTTGCGGTGTTCAGCGCGAGTTCCGACTGGTCCGGCAGGGCAATGGTCCTGCGTTCGCCGACGGCGGTGCGTTCATCCGACAACCATTCCCGCCATGGCTGATGGCGGGCAAGTGACAAGCCGACGGGGAGAAGCATGGCCCCGCCCGCCAGCAGGCGCAGGGTCCGGCGACGCGCCGAGGCATGGTTCAAGCGCTCAAGCACCTCGCGCGTCAGCGGTGTCGGCACCTGCCCGAAGGTGGCGAAAACCTGCCGGGCGCGCTCCCATGCCTGTTCGTGGGCTGCGCTGAGGCCATGCCATTTCCGGAATTGCGCCTCCCGCCGGGGATCGGGCGCCTCGTACTGAAAGGCGATGGCCCAGTCCGCCGCCTCCTCAAGCAGCTTCTGGTCCGGGAGACCGGCAGGATTGTCGTCGAGGGTCCGATGCGGCATTGCCCCGGCCTCTACAGCGTGGACATGCAGGCCAGAAGCGCCTTGCGGATATGCCGGCGCACCGTGATCACCGGCATGCCGGCCTGTTCCGAGATCTGCTTCAGAGTGAGCCCCTCCAGCTGGGCGAGCAGGAACACCTGCCGGGTGCGGGCGGGAAGGCTTGCCAGCATGGCGTCCACCCGCACCAGAGCCTCCACCATCACCAGCCGTTCCTCAGGCGAAGGCATGAAGCTTTCGGGAAAATCCCGAAGCGCCTCCATAGCCACGCGCTGGACATCCTGCCGGCGCCAGTGGTCGATGACGAGGCCTTTGGCGATATGCGCCAGAAGCGCCCTCGGCTCCTGCCCGAGGTTATCGGGCAGATGCCGCGATGCCAGAATTCTCACGAACGTATCATGAGCGAGATCGGCGGCATCGCTGGCATTTCCGATCTTGCCGCGCAGCCAGCCAAACAGCCAGCCATGGTGCTCGGCATAGAGCACATGGGTCTGCTGTCTGGAGCTTCCAGCCATTGTGTCGTTCCCGATCCTGTGAATGCCGGACTGTGTCCGGAACATAAACATTACTTTTTCTATCAGGAATAGGCAATATCGGGTCGTTCGCCTCGCTTTCGACAGGCAGGCCTGTTCGGCTGCGGCAAAGGTGTGCAGGGCTGCGCAGATAAGACGATGAAGAGACGCACCACCGGGCGGATAGCGCGCGACAGCCAGCGCATCTGGCCAGCAGGCTTATAGCGTCGTGGTCAGGGGGCGAGCGGACGGCACCGCTCGCCCCCCTGCTTCGGTTTTATGCTCCTGGATTGTTGAGCCTGTAGTCCGCCATCAGGGACAACAGCTCGAACATGACGACCATGGCGTTCATGGCAGTGATGTTGTTGGGATTGTCCTTGGTCGGCATGATGCAGACAACATCAGCGCCCACGACATTGAGCCCACGCAACCCCTGCAGCATGCGCATGGCATCGCCGATGCGGATGCCGGGATAGCCCGGTTCCAGATTGGAAACGCCGGGGGCATCGGCCGGATCCAGCGAATCCAGATCGAAGGTGACATAGACGGGACTGTCGCCAACACGCGCGCGCACCGCATCGATCACACCGCCGACGCCGATCTCCTCAATCTCGTCCATGCCGATGATGCGATAGCCCAGTTCCTCGCTTGTGTTCTTCGAGCCCGGCGTCCCGACATTGGGACGAATGCCGATCTGGGTCGAGCGATGCGCATCGACATGTCCTTCGGCAACCGTATAGCTCGCCCAGTGGGCAGCCGAGCGCTTGCTGCCGAGCCAGTGCGGTATATGCTGATAGCTGTCGGTGTGCGCGTCGAAGTGGACGAGCGCCACCTTCTCCCCTCCCGTCAGCCGCGAGTGGGCGCCGCCAACCGCCTTCAGCAGCGGCCCCGTGATGCCGTGATCGCCGCCCATCGAAACCAGCCGCGTGCCGGCGTCGTTGAAGCGCCGGGCATAGGCTTCGATATGCTGTATGCTGACATCGTTCACCATCGCCTCCGGCAGGGGAACGTCGCCGGCATCATTGATGCGGCAGATATCCCATGGCGTGATGCCGAAGCGGCCATGGCTGCGGCGATACTGGGCTGACACATGGCGCACGGCGCGCGGTCCCAGATGCTGATCGCGTTCGGTGGAGCCGTTGCCGGAGCTGTGCGGCACGCCGAGCAGAGCGATGTCACTGTCCGCGGGGGCTTCCTTCCATTCGCAGCGGAAGAAGGTCGGTATGCCCCACCAGTACCAGCGCCCCATCTCTTCGCGCGCGGCTTCAAAATCGATATCTGTCATTTCCGGTGATCCAGTTTCAGAGTGAGCAAAGCCGTGGCGCCTGACGCGCGGGAGCCTGCGGCGGGTGAAAACGGTCAGTGTTGAAGTTGCGACAGGAAGGCCCGCGCGCGCGGCGAGGCCGCAGACGTGAAGAACTGTTCCGGCGGCGCCACTTCCACGATCTGCCCCTGATCCATGAACACGATGCTGTCGGCGACCTTGCGCGCGAATGCCATCTCATGGGTAACGCAGACCATGGTGATGCCGTCGCGGGCCAGTTCCACCATCACGTCCAGAACTTCTCCCACCATCTCGGGATCGAGGGCTGAGGTCGGCTCGTCGAAGAGCATGGCCTTCGGCTCCATGCACAGGGCGCGCGCGATCGCGACACGCTGCTGCTGGCCGCCGGAAAGCTGCGAGGGATATTTGTTCGCCTGCTCGGCGATGTGGACGCGCGACAGGAACTGCCTTGCCAGCGCCTCCGCCCGCTCATGGGACAGCTTGCGCACCTTCATCGGGGCCAGAACACAGTTTTCAAGCACGGTGAGATGCGGAAACAGGTTGAAGCTCTGGAACACCATTCCGACTTCCTGCCGCAGCAATTCAGTGCTGCGGCGCCCCCGGGGCTCGACGCCGTTGATGGCGATGGTGCCGCTGTCATGGGGCGACAGATAGTTCATGCACCTGATGAGGGTCGACTTGCCGGAGCCGGACGGACCGCAGATGACGACTTTCGAGCCTGCCTCGATCGTCAGGTTGATATTCCTGAGAACCACAAAATTGTTGTAGCTCTTTGTGACGTTCTCGATACGGATCATTTCGGACATGGGCTGAGCCTTCGATCTTGAGGGTCAGGAGCGTCGCGTGAAGGCCAGCGCCTTCTGAACGAAACCGGGAGTATCCGCAGCTGCCATCGCCGTGGTCCATGCGAGACGGCGCTCGAACCGGGACTGCAGCAGAACCAGCGCGTAGACCATCACCAGATAATAGACGAGCGCCGCTGCATAGTACTCGGTGAACTGGAACGTGGTCGCCACGGCGCGCGAGGTAACGCTCATCAGCTCAGACAGGGAGATGACCGACGCCAGCGAGGTGATCTTCAGAAGCGTGATGAATTCGTTGGAAGTCGGCGGCAGCGCCACGCGAACCGCCTGTGGCAGAAGCACATAGCGAAGGATCTGAAAGCGCGTCATGCCAAGAGCGGTGCCGGCGGCGCGCTGGCCGGGATCGATGGCGCCAAGTGCGGCGCGGTTGATCTCGGTCTGGAACGCCGCTTCGTTGAAGCTCAGCGCAATCCACGCCGCAAGGAACGGTGAAAACCACGGCTCCCTGAAAACCGGGAAGAACTGGGGAAGCGCGTTCCACACGAACAGCAATTGCAGAAGGGTCGGCGCACCGCGCAATATTCCCAGAATGCCCTTGACCACCCAGCGCAGCGGGCTGGGTGGCCCGCTTATGTAAAGCGCGGCCGGGATCGATATGGCGATCCCGACAGCGTGTGAAAGCAGCGCCAGTGCGACCGTGACCAGCGCGCCCTTCAGAAAAGCTGGAGAAAGCAGGGCATCCAGAAAAACTGCTGTATCGAAGGCCATCCGCCTCCCCTCCCCTTAAGTGCGGCGCTCAGTCGGTCTTGCCGGGAATGAGGTTCTCGGCAGGGAAGCCCCACTTGCCCGCGATTTCGGCCAGCGTTCCGTTTTCGTGAAGCGCCGCGACGGCAGCCTGCGTGGCGGCTTCGTCATCGCCGGTACGGCGAACGAAGACCGCGAACTGGCTCGTATCGGCGAATGTATGAATGGTCTTGAACTGACCGGGGTTTTGCAGATTGCGATAGGCCAGCTCGGTATCCTGTGACACCGCGGCATCCGCGCGGCCAACCAGAACCTGCTGGATGACGTCGGTCTGCTTGGGATAGGTCTGGATGCTGATCGGCGCGGCCCCATCCTTCGCCAGCTCTTCATTCACCTTCTCAAGGCGCGCCAGATAGCTGGTGCCGGCCTGGACGGCGACGGTCTTGCCGGAAAGATCCTTCGGATTGTCGATGGCAAGGTCCGAACGCGACGAGGTGAATACAACCACAGCCGTCGAGAGATAGGGCACGCCCGGATAGGAAGCGACACGCTCCGGCGTCAGCGGAATTCCGCTTATAACCGCATCACAGCGGCCGGCATCCAGACCGGGCAGCAGCCCGGTGAATTCGGAGACGACAATGCGCGAGGCTGCGCCCCAGTGCCCGGCGAGGGATTTCGCAAGATCGATGTCGAAGCCAATCGGCTCGGCATTGCCCGCACCCTCGAAAAACTCCATCGGAGGAAATGTCGCATCCGTGCAGACAGTGAAAGCTTTGTCGGCGATAAAGGACGGCGCGGCCTCTTGCGCGGCAACCGGCATTGCCGCCATGAAGACTGCGGATGTGATGACTGCGACCCTGAACGACGATGACATGATCTGCTCCCCCTTTTTTCTGAAACCCAAGGCTCCCTTTGCCTTCCCGCTATCATATGCTGTAAAGATAGCTTATAGTCAACAAAATTCGCTATTAGCGAACTTTTGAATAACCATTTGAAAAGTCGACGTTTTTGGGAATGCACATGAAAAAAGGTACGATGGCCGCAACGGCAACGCGCAAAGGCACGACAGGAACGGAAAAGGCATCCGGGCACAAATCCGCCCCGAAATTCGGCCGTCTCATCAAGGAAAGACGACGCCAGCTGAACGTCACCTTGGAAAGCCTGGCGGAGACGGTTGAGCTCACCAAGAGCTTTCTCAGCGAAATCGAGAACGACAAGACCTCTCCCTCAGTCGCTTCGCTGGTACGGCTTTGCGATGCGCTCGGTCTTTCGGTGGGCGATCTGTTCAATTCCACCGCCTCGACGGTTGTGAGGGCCGATGAACGGCCACGGGTCAGCTTCGGCGGAACCGGCGTGCGCGACTATCTCCTCACGGCCAGCAACAGCAGCCGCCTTCAGGCGCTGTGGAGCGAGATCGAGCCGCTCGGCACCTATGGCGACGAACCCTATTCGCTGCGCGCGGACGAGGAATTCATCCATGTGCTGTCGGGAAGCCTGACCGTTATCATCGAAGATCAGGATTTCCAGCTGGCGCCGGGAGATTCCATCACCTTCGACCCGCGCCTGCCGCACACTTTCTTCAATCCATCCGAAACCGAACGCACGAATGTAATATTCGTCATCACGCCGCGCCCGTCCTGACCGGCACAGAGCCGGTCAGCACGTGTGCCGGCGCAGGAGGGGTTTGCCCCGTGCGCCGGGAGCGCTCCGGTTCAGGGGCGAACTGCTATCACATCAATCTCCACCAGAAGGCCGGGGGCCACAAAGCCCGATACGAGCACCACGGTGGAAGCAGGCGGCGGCTCCGGCAACAGCCTGTCGCGCACCTGCTTGTAAGCTGCGACATGATCGAGGCTCGTCAGGAAGCCGTTGACCTTCACCACATTGGCCAGTGTCAGGCCTTCCGCGCCAAGCAGAGTTTCGATGTGGCGCCATGTCAGCTCGATCTGCTCGACGACATCGGCAGGAATGCTTCCATCTTCTCTTATGCCGATCTGGCCGGACAGAAACACATAGTCACCTCCCGCAGGCACGACGGCGATCTGCGAATAGCGGCTGGGCGGCTGCACGGCGCCGGGGGGATTGGAAAAGCGGATCATGGAAAACCTCTCCTGGGTTAAGCGGCCGGGGATCGTGCGGGCCGTTCCAGCCAGTCACGAAAACGGTAGTACTCGCCCACCACCGGTATGAACCATGGATTGCCGCTGTAGCCCGGCACGGTAGGGATGGGGTTGAGCGCAAAGGCACTCCTGTCGCCCGAACCCAGCATGTCGCGGGCGATGCAGTTGCCGAAATGGCTCATCAGCGCCACGCCCTGCCCACAGCACCCCAGCGCATAATGCACGCCGTCATGGGAACCCAGATGCGGCAGGGAATCGAAGGTGAAGGCCACATTGCCGGTCCAGCTGTGCGTCAGCCGCGCCTCGCTCAACGCCGGGAATACATCCGTCATCGAGGCATGCAGCCGCCGCGCGCTTTCCGTCTCGCTGATCCTGCGAAAGCTGGTGCGCCCGCCAAAGATCATCCGCTTTCCGTCGGGCGACAGCCGGTAATAATAAAGATTGCGCTTGGTGTCCTGGATCATGCGCCGGCCGGGTATGAGATCCGCGAGGAAGCCGGGATCGAGCTCCTCGGTGGCGACGATGTAGCTGCCGATGGGAATGACGCGCCGACGAAACCATTGCAGTTCCGCGCCCGTATAGGCATTGGTGGCAACGATCACCCTTTCGGCCGTCACCAGCCCTTTTTCAGTCTTCAGCACATAGCCCGATCCCTGTCGCTCCAGCGCCTGCACACGGCAGCGCGTGGCGAAACAAACGCCAGCCCTGCGGCACGCAGCCACCAGCCCCGCATGGTAGCGCGCCGGATGAAGACCGCCGGCCAGAGTGGTGATGCGGCCCCCGTGATAGATGTCGGAGCCGAGCTCCATATGCTGGCGATGCTTCGGCACCATGCGGGTTTCGACGCCAAGCTTGTCGAGCTGCCCGGCTTCGCGGGCAAGAGCGTCATAGTGACTGGGCGCATAAGCAGCGAAATACATGCCGCTGCGCTGATAGTCGCAGTCGATGGCATGGCGGGCAATGAGCTCTTCCAGAAACAGGACCGAATTCTGTGCCTCGAAGAAAATGGCGTCGGCGCGCTCCTTTCCGAAGGTTTTCTCCAGATCCGGGTGCGACACCTTCAGGGTGCCGGACACCATGCCGCCGTTGCGGGTGCTGCCGCCCTCGCCCAGATCGCCGGCCTCGACGACCAGAACCGAGGTGCCAGCCCCGGCCAGCGCCAGCGCCGCATTCAGACCTGTGTAGCCGGAACCGACGACCACCACATCGAAAGATTGCGCGGGGGGAAAATCATCTCCACCACGGTCGCGCGCGCTCCACCAGTAAGGCTCGCGCACAAGCGAAGCCGCATCATCCGGACAATAGCGCAAACATGCCTCCCGCTCACCATTTTGCGAATTAAGTTCGCTTATATCGAACTTTTATGATTTGGCAACGGAATTTCAAAAGGGCGCAACAGCGTCATCCGGGCTCCGGACCGCAAGCAGGCTTCAAAGGAATGCTAGCTGATGGAACTGAAGGCACTGGCGAGGGCAGAGCCATGTCCTATATCAGATGTCGGCACCGAAACCTGATCATGCGGACCACCGTCCTGCACTGGCGGGCACAACGGTGATGCCGGGGTGATACGGGTGTGATGCGGGCCGGCGCCCCGATCAGAAAGGTGTTTTCCATGACGGAATCGGAGACTTCTGACAGCCCTCACCATGTCGTTGTGGTGGGAGCGGGCTTTGGCGGACTGGAGGTCGTTCACCGTCTGAGTGGTGCGCCGGTGCGCATCACCATGATCGACCGCCGCAACCATCATCTGTTCCAGCCCCTGCTCTATCAGGTAGCCACCGCCTCGCTGGCGACATCCGAAATCGCCTGGCCGATCCGCCACCTCCTGCGCCGGCGACCGGAGATCACGACGCTGCTTGCTACTGTCGAGAGCGTCGATACCGCTGCCAGACATGTGAAGCTCGATGGCGGCTCGACGATCTCCTACGATACGCTCGTGCTCGCCACTGGTGCCCGCCACGCCTATTTCGGACATGACGACTGGGAACGCTTCGCGCCGGGCCTCAAGACCCTCGAAGATGCGACCACCATCCGCCGGCGCATCCTACTCGCCTTCGAAAAGGCGGAACGTGAGACCGATCCCGCGCTTCGGCGGGCGCTGCTTACATTCGTCATCATCGGGGCGGGACCGACCGGCGTCGAGCTGGCCGGAACCATCGCCGAACTGGCGCACACCACGCTGGTCGGCGACTTCCGCAATATCGATACGCGCGACACACGCGTCGTGCTGGTGGAAGGCGGGCCGCGCGTGCTGCCGTCCTTCCTTGAGGAGCTTTCCGACTACGCACGGCGATCGCTGGAAAAGCTCGGTGTTGAAGTGGAACTCGGCAACCCCGTTACCGAATGCTCGGCCGAAGGTGTCACCTATGGAGGAAAACAGCTGCCGGCTGCCACAATCATCTGGGCCGCGGGCGTTCAGGCATCACCGGCCGGAAAATGGCTCGCCGCCCGCACCGACCGCGCCGGACGCGTCAGCGTCCGGGCCGACCTGACCATAGAGGGCCACGATGAGATCTTCGTCATCGGCGATACGGCCGCAGTCACAGCCCCCGATGGCTCGCCCGTTCCGGGAATTGCGCCCGCCGCCAAGCAGCAGGGCAAATATGTCGCCGATGTCATCCGCGCCAGACTTGCGCAAAAGGCTCCGGCCGGCCCGTTCCGCTACCGGCATCAGGGCAGTCTGGCCACGATCGGCAAGCGTCTGGCGGTGATCGACTTCGGCCGGATCAGGTTGCGCGGCGCGCTCGCCTGGTGGATCTGGGGACTTGCTCACATCTATTTCCTGATCGGCGTGCGCAACAGGATGAGCGTGGCGCTGAGCTGGCTGTGGATTCATACACGCGACCAGAGAAGCTCGCGCCTCATCACTCAGGGAAGCGCCACGCCCCCGCGCCCAGGCCAACCGGAACGGCTCTGAACCTTCGCCATTCATCCGGAAAACCGATCCCACCTCTGGTATCCCGGCACCTTGAGACTTACCTGTGAAGCCTTACGTGGCATGAGCCCGGCGAGACAGGATGGAGACTGGGATTACAATGGCGACAGCTGATGAAAACAAACGCATTCTTCTTCTTTCGCGGCCGGTTGGCAGCCCTTCAGCGGATAATTTCCGCATAGAAAACGCGCCCGTTCCCGAGCCATCGGAAGGAGAGGTGCTGCTGAAAATCCTCTATCTTTCGCTCGATCCCTACATGCGCGGGCGCATGAGCGCGGCGAAGTCTTACGCGAAGCCGGTCGGGATCGGCGACGTCATGGAAGGCGGAACGGTGGCGAAGGTCGTGCGCTCGCGTCATCCCGGCTTCACAGAAGGCGACATCGTCCTTTCGCATTCAGGCTGGCAAAGCTTTGCCCTTTCCGATGGCAGAGGATTGCGCAAGCTTGATGCCACCCGCGCGCCGGTCAGCACTGCGCTCGGCGTGCTGGGCATGCCGGGCTTCACGGCCTATGCCGGTCTTCTGACGATCGGGAAGCCGAAAGCCGGCGAAACGGTCGTCGTGGCGGCGGCCAGCGGCGCCGTCGGCTCCGTTGTGGGGCAGATAGCCCGGATCAGGGGTGCCCGGGCCGTCGGCATAGCCGGCGGTGCCGCCAAATGCGCCTTCGTCAGGAATGAACTCGGCTTTGACGCCGTTGTCGATCACCATGCCCCGGACTTCCCGGCACAGCTGGCGGCTGCCTGTTCGGACGGGATCGACGTTTATTTCGAGAATGTCGGCGGCAAGGTGTGGGACGCGGTATTTCCGTTGCTCAATGATTTCGCCCGCGTCCCCGTCTGCGGTCTGATCGCCCAGTATAATGACCAGCCCGGTTCCCGCTCCGGCCCGGACAGATTGCCGGCCACCATGCGCGACGTGCTCAGCAAGAGCCTGCTCATACGAGGCTTCATCCAGCGCGAATTCGCAGACCAGTTCCCGGACTTCCACCGGGAAGCCAGCGAATGGATCGCATCCGGCAAGCTTCGCTACAAGGAAGATTTCGTGGACGGGCTGGAGAACGCGCCCGAGGCATTCATCGGCCTGCTGGAAGGCCGCAATTTCGGCAAGCTCATCGTGCGCGTCGCACCAGCGGAAGGGTAGTCCAGCGGCAACCGCCGGACCCGGCGCGCCATTTCCGTTTTGCCGCGCCGGCAGCGGGATGGGTGCTGCGTTTCCCATGGTGATCAGGCACAGGTGGTCTGCCCAAGTCCGGGGTTGCGACAGTGCCTCGGCTGAGGCGAAACGCAACAGATCCGGATTTTACCCCGCCGGCCGGAGCCGCTGGCTGACAAGCTGGACGAAGATTGCAGCGCCGAGCGGCAGGACTGCGGGATCGAGGCGAAATTTCGGACTGTGCAGCGTCTCCGGGCCGGAGTGGTGCAGATAGAGGAATGCACCCGGAACATCGGCAAGCATGTCCGCGAAATCCTCGCTGCCCATCGACATGGGACCATTGCGGTCGACAACCTTGTTGCCAAGCACCTCTGCGGCGGCGTCCGCAAAGGCTTCGGCAAATGCGGGTGTGTTTTCCAGCGGACGAAAAGTGTCGCGCAGTTCCAGGGAAAATTCCACCTGATGGCTCTCCGCAATGCCCCTGCAAATCTGGTCCATCCGGCTGCGCACCCGCTCCAGCACGTCGCGGCTGAAGTAGCGGACCGTCCCTGCGACGTGCGCTTTATCGGGGATCACATTGTAGGTGTTGCCGGCTTCAAGCCGCGTGCAGGAAAGCACGCACGGTTCCAGCGGATCGACGGCGCGCGACACCACGGTCTGCAGCCGCCCGACGAGATCGGCAGCGGCGATCAGCACATCCGTCGTCGAATGCGGGCGGGCCGCATGGCCGCCGCGACCTGTCAGATGAATGTCGAAGAAGGCCGCACCGGCCATCATCGGTCCCGGCCTGATTGAGGCCCTGCCGGTCACCGACTGCGGCAGGTTGTGCAAACCGTAGATCTCGTCACAGGGAAATCGCCTGAACAGGCCTTCCTCCAGCATCCGTCGCGCGCCGCCAAGCCCCTCTTCAGCGGGCTGGAAGATCAGCACGACCTCGCCGGCGAATTGGCGGTTGGCTGCAAGATGCCTCGCGGCCCCCAGCAACATCGTGGTGTGGCCGTCATGGCCGCAGGCATGCATGACACCCGCATTCGTAGAGGCACAGTCAAGGCCGCTGTGCTCGGCGATCGGCAGGGCGTCCATGTCGGCTCTGAGGCCGATGCGGCGTTCGCCGGGCACCCCGCCGCGCAGGATGCCGACGACGCCGGTTCCGGCAAGGCCGGTATGCACCTCGTCCACGCCCCACGCCCGCAGCTTTTCAGCTACGAGCGCACAGGTGCGC
Source organism: Aquamicrobium sp. NLF2-7 (assembly GCF_022359935.1). Classification (NCBI taxonomy): domain Bacteria; kingdom Pseudomonadati; phylum Pseudomonadota; class Alphaproteobacteria; order Hyphomicrobiales; family Phyllobacteriaceae; genus Aquamicrobium; species Aquamicrobium sp. NLF2-7. The sequence continues at coordinate 147,884 of NZ_JAKSED010000007.1, forward strand.
AGTTCGGAAAAGCCGAGCTCCGGATGGGCGTGAAGGTCTTCCCACAGCGCCCGCAGTTCCGCGACGAAATCCGCCGAAAAGGGCAGGAATGTCATGTCAGCCCTCTCTTTCAGGCAGCGGCCGCAGATGACCGCCGCAGGCTGTCGCCCACGACCCGCACCCGGACCCGAAGCGCATTTCCCGGCATGTATGACAGGGGAATGTCCTCGATCTCGAGCACGTCGATGGTATCCGGGTCCGCACCGGCCTCGACGGCGCGGCGCACGGCTTCCGCCTGCGCCTCGGCCAGCGCCTGCTCGCGCGGCTGCTCGACAAAGATCTGGTCGACCTCGCCGCCGATCTGCGCGATCGCGGCACCAACGGCATTGGCGACATCGGCATGTTCGACGCGGATGACCTCGGATATGCCGGGAATATCGGCGGGCACGAGGAAGCTGCCGCCCCCGACCGCGACAAGCGGCTGTGCGGCGGCCTCCGTCTTCATGCGATCGACACCATCGGCGATGATTGCGGACATGTTGCGCGCGGCCCGGTCCACGACGTCGGGTGACAGGTCAGCGAGGCGGTCCGCATCGCCGAGCCCGATCCGGCCGGAAGCGACGGCGATGTCGGTCGCCGTCAGCGTCTGCCCGCCAAACACCCGGCCTTCGCCGAGAAGGCGGTAGCCGACGCTCTGCGGGCCAATGCGGGCCCCTTCGTCCGCGATGATCGTGCCGCCGCCGAGGCCGATCGCCAGAAGATCGGGCATGCGGAAAAGCGTGCGCACGCCGCCCACCTCCACCGCCGCGTTGGCCTCGCGCGGAAAGCCGCCGCGCAGGCACCCGATGTCGCTGGTGGTGCCGCCGACATCGACGACGATGGCGTCCCTGAGGCCGGAAAGGAAGGCTGCGCCGCGCATGCTGTTTGTCGGCCCGGAAGCGAAGCAATAGACGGGGAAGCGGCTTGCCGCCTCCTCGCGGAGGATCGTGCCGTCGTTCTGGCTGAGATAGAGCGGCGCGGTCAGCCCGCTTTCTGCAATCGCCCGGCGGAATGCATCGGTCGTCTTGCGCGCCAGACCACGCAGGCTGGCATTCAGGAGCGCGACGTTCTCCCGCTCCAGAAGTCCGATCCTGCCAAGTTCATGGGAGAGGGTGATGTCGAGATCCGGCGCTTCTCTGGAGAGAATGTCGCGCGCCTCCTCCTCGTCGCCGGCATCAAGCGGAGAGAACACCGACGTGATGGCGACGGCACGCAGACCGGCGGCATCGATCTCGCGGGCGATATCGGCAAGGCGTTCCCGGTCGAGGACGGCGATACGACGGCCATCGAATTCATGTCCGCCGGCCACCATGTGGATCTGCGAGCGCACAACGTCGCGGATGTCGTCCGGCCAGTCGATGAAGGGCGGTGTGCCGGCATTGGCGGGCAGACCGATACGTACGGCCGCCACCTTGTCGAGATGACGCCGCTCTATGACCGCATTGGTGAAATGGGTCGTGCTGATGATGACGGCTTCGACCGTGTCGCGCTGCGGTCTGCCCAGTGCCGCCTCCGCCTTTTCCAGAACGGTGGAGAGCGCTTTCTCGACACCGCCGAACACGTCGGCCGTGGTTGGCGTCTTCAGTGCGGCAACGACCCTGTCGTTGTGGAAGAAGACGGCATCGGTGTTGGTGCCGCCCACATCAAGGCCAATCCGGCTCATTGCACGTCTCCTTGCAGGGGAAATACGGTTTTGAAATCGAGGTCATGGCCGAAGGCGCGCGGGCCGACATGCTGAAGCCCCTTCGGCGTGCGGTGAATGGCGGGTGCCGGAAGCGCCAGCACGCTGACGCGCTGGCCGTAGCGCAGGCTTTCGGTGCCGACGGCCTCGCCATTTTCCGTCTCAAGAATGCAGATGAGGTCGGGCGTGGTGACGAGCACCTCGCCGTCGCGCCAGGCAACGGTGAACTCGTTCTGGAAGGCGACTTCGAGAGTGCTGTCGCGATCCTCGCCCATGCCCTGTATCCGCACCGTGCCGCGCAGATAGCCGCCCTCCGTGCGCCGCTGCACGTCCACGACCTTGCCGGCAAACAGCGCATTTGCGCCGGTTTCCTCAATGATTGCGTCAATCACGTCGCCGTGGACAGCACGCGCCCGGAAAACCTCGCGTCCGAGGCCGATGGCCTTGCTGATGGTGCCGTGGATCGCATGGGCCTTGATCTCCGCTCCGGTCCGCGGCGCCTGACAGGTGGTGGCGATGGAGCCGAATTCGACGCAGATCTTTCGCCGGATCTGCTCCATCCATGTCCAGCTTTCGGCACGGCCGATGAGCGTTTCATTGTCGCGCACGTCGGCCACCACCTGCGGAAAATTGACAAGGTCGGCGATGGCGAAACTCGTCATCTGCAACATGGGATAGGCGCGGCCCATGGCATCGGCGTCGACGACCGGAAGACCAGTGGCTGCGGCGATCAGCAGGGGCTGAAACGAGTTCGCGCCGCCCACCTCGATGGCCATGACGGCGGAAAAGCGCCTGCCGAGATAGGCCTCCATCAGCCGCAGCGGCTTCATGGCGAAGTCCGGATCGGTCATTCGCTCGACGAAGACGAGCGGCGCTCCCATCGTCGAGACGACGGCCACGAGATCATCGTCGCCCAGATCCTGCGGATCGATGAGATCGACCGAACCGCCCTTTTCACAGAAGGCGCGCATCGTCAGCTGCGGCACGTAGGGCGAACCGCCGCCACCGGTTCCCAGTATCCAGGCCCCCGTTGCAAGGTATCGCATATCGTCTATCTTCAACGTCTGTCGCATGAACACTCCACCACTCTTCCCAAGGCTGCTTGAGTCTAGGCGGGACGCGCCGGAGAGGGATATACGTGCGGCTGCGTATCTGGCCACCACAACGGAATCGGGGAACGATGGGAGCGCGTGTTGCCTTGATCTATGCCGGGCAGGCCCCGCGGCCGGACATCCGTTTCGAGCCGATCGACGGCTGCGTCATGGAGGAATTCGGCGCGCTTGACGGGCTGACGGCAAGCGAGATCGCCGCCGCCCGCCCTGTTGGCGGCGAGCTTGCGCTGCTGACCCGCATCGCCGGCGGCCAGAGCGTTGCGGTACGGGCGGACTATGTCGCTAAAAGGCTGGAAGTGCTGCTGGCACGGCTCGACCTTGAAGGATTTTCAGCGCTCGTCCTGCTGTCCACCGGCATCTTCCGCTCCTTCTCAACCCGCACGCCGCTGATCCATGGCCAGAAAGCGGTCGATGCCTGGATCGGCGCGCTGGTGCTCGGCGATTGCCGGATCGGCCTCATCCACCCGCTGCCGCAGCAGGACAGCCATTTCGCGGATGTCCGCTTCGGCACCATGGTGCATTCCGCCAGATCTATCGCCAGAGGGCGGCTCAGCCAGAATATCGCCGAGGCCAGCCAGTCGATGGCGGATGCCGATCTCATCGTCATGCATTCCGTCGGCTACACCGAGGAAATGGCGAAGGAAGCTGCTCGCGTCAGCGGCCGGCCCGTGGTCACGGCCACGCGCATCATCATCGGCGCGCTCCGGGCGAGCCTTGCGGAGGCCAGCGCGGAGGATGCACCCTTTCTGCCCAAGACCGACCTCGATGGTGCAAGCCTTGTCGCGGTCCTCAACGCCGTGGACCATGCCTTGACGCCGCGCGAATGCGATGTGATGGCGCTGGTTCTGGAGGGCGATTCCAACAAGATCATAGCCCGGCGCCTCAACATCTCGCATCGCACGGTTGATATCCACCGGGCGCGCGGCATGAGCAAGCTCGGTGCGAAATCGGTGGCGGACCTCATGCGCAGGGCCATCATGCTCTCGGCCCACGGCCTGCCGCCAAATGACTGACTAACCTGCGAAAGCGGATAGGTAGTCGCACGTATTTTGCCGAAAGGCGCATCTCCTTAGCGTTGGCCGATCGTGAAAGCCGCCTTGTCAGAACCCCATAAAAACGGGGCGGGGGCCATTGGGAGAAACGCCTCTTGAACATCCTTGCCAAAGAGATTCCGTCCGCCGGCGGGACGGGAACACGGCCTCATCCGCGCGCCTGGGAGCCGGCGACGCTGATCGTCATCCTGCTTGTCTCGGCTGTTGGCGCCATCATCGGGCTGCAGATACTGACGACGCTGGGCATGACCCCCAACACCTCGATCATCGGCGCGCTCGTCGCCATGATCATCGCCCGGATTCCGAACCGGCTCTTCATCTCCTTCCGCTCGACCCATGTGCAGAACCTCGTCCAGAGCGCCATGTCCACGGCCACTTTTGGCGCGGCAAACGGCCTGCTGCTGCCGATCGGCATTCCCTATGTGCTGAACCGGCCCGACCTCATCCTGCCGATGTTTGCGGGGGTGTCGCTCGCCATGATCCTCGACGGCTATCTGCTCTACAGAATGTATGGCAGCGCGCTCTTTCCCGCCAATGCGGCATGGCCGCAGGGCATCGCCGCGGCGGAAGCCATCCGCGCCGGCGACAAGGGCGGTCAGAATGCTGTCGTGCTGGGTGCCGGCGCGGCCATTGGCGCCACCGGCGCCTGGTTCGGCATTCCGATGTCCGCCTTCGGCACGGCCTTCATCGGCAATGTCTGGGCGCTCGGCATGTTCGGGATCGGCCTTCTGATCAGCGGCTATTCCACCTTCCTTTTTGCCGCCCCCGTTTTCCATGGCATCTTTCCCGATGCCAGCCCGATGAAAGCTCTGGCGCCGCATGGCCTCATGGTGGGTGCGGGTCTGGTTGCCCTGCTCCAGATGGGTTTCGTCATGCTGGCGCGCAAGCAGCCGGCCACAGAAGTAACGAAGGCAACCGAGCCCGAAGTCCGGCCCAGCACGACCCGCCGCATCCTCGGCTTCGGTTCCATTGCCTATGTCCTCATTGCCATCCTGCTCGCGGTCACGGGCGGGCTCATGGAGGAGATGAGCCTGACGGGTCTGGTTGGCTTCATTGTGTTCGCCGCCGCCGCCGCCCTTGTGCATGAACTGATCGTCGGCATTTCGGCCATGCATACGGGCTGGTTTCCGGCTTTTGCGGTGGCGCTGATCACCCTTCTCCTCGGCATCCTGCTTGGCCTGCCGTTGACGGGCCTCATCCTGCTGACGGGCTTCAGCGCAGCGACAGGCCCGGCCTTCGCCGATATGGGCTACGATCTCAAGACCGGCACCATCCTGCGCGCGGGCGAAGGCCATGCCTTCGATCTGGACGGGCGCCGCCAGCAATGGTTCGCATCGCTGATCGCCTTTGGCGTCGCCGTCGTGGTTGTTGCCTTCAGCTGGGAGAGCCTGTTTGGCATGGGCCGCATTCCGCCCATCAATTTCGTCTATGCCTCGGCAATCGAGGCCGGCGTCACCGGCGATGCCGCACGCAATCTCTTCCTGTGGGCCATTCCCGGCGCCCTTCTGCAGTTCATCGGGGGATCGAAGCGGCAGATGGGCGTGCTGTTTGCAACGGGCATGCTGCTGGGCAATGTCGCAGCCGGTTTCGCCGTTCTTATTGGGATTGCCGTGAGGCTTGCGCTCACCACCTTCTGGCCGGGGCGTTTCGACAGCCGTATCCCGGTTTTCGCCGGCGGCGTGATTGCCGGCGATGCGCTGTTCTCCTTCACCAATGCCACCATCCGCAGCTTTGGTGCGGACAAATGATCCGGGAGCCAGGCATGAACGACATTCACATCCGCATCCTTTCGCCCGTCGTCAGCACCAACCGCAGCTTCGAGGCGGAGCAAGCCGTTCTCGCCACCTCGGGCGTGCAGTTGAGCAAGGTGCATGTGGCGCACGGCACGCGTTCGATCGAAAGCCTTCACGATTCGGCGCTGTCGGTCCCGGAACTGCTACGGCTGGCGGTGGAGGCGGAACAGGAAGGTGTCGACGCGCTGGTCATCGATTGCATGGCCGATCCGGGGCTCATGGCTTTGCGGGAGCGCGTGGCGATCCCGGTTCTCGGCCCGAGCCAGACGGCCATGCATCTGGCCGCTCTCCTCGGCCACCGGTTTTCCGTCGTGACGCTGGCGCGGCATCTCAGGGTGCTGTTCGGGACCGCCGCCGCCAGCTATGGCACGGCTGCCTCGATGGCCAGCTGTCGCTGGATCGACATGGCTGCCGGTGAACTTGCCGGCAGCCAGGATCGCGTCCGCGCCGCCGTGCTCGCGCAAGCCGTCAAGGCTGTCGAAGAGGACAAGGCCGATACTATTATCCTCGGCTGCACCGGTTTGCTCGGCCTTGCCGAAGAAGTCGCCAGTGGTCTCAATGATCGCGGATACGATGCGCTCGTCATTGATCCCCTGCCCGCCACCATTCGTCAAGCTCATGCCATCGTCGCTGCGGGGCTCAGCCACTCGCGCGATGCCTATCCTTTGCCGGCAAGATTGCGATGATGCAAAGTGCGGCCGCACCTCAGGCGAGGCGGGAACGGGCAGCTGCGACGATTGCATCGATCGTCACCCGGATGCGGGAAAGCATGACGGGCGAAGCCGGCCACAGGACGTGGACCGGCAGATGCCCCGACACGCTTTCTTCCAGTACGGTCGTCACATGGCCGGCTCTCAGGTCTTCCTCCACCAGCCATCGCGGCACGAGGCCAAGGCCGTAGCCTTCCCGTATCGCGGCAAGTGTAAGCAGACTGCCATCCAGCAGCAGGCGCGCGTCGGGGATCCATGACAGGACAGTGCCGTCCGCCTGCCGGAAATGCCATGGTGATGCCTTGCCGTTCCTGACGGTGCCGATGAGGGCGAGACCCCTGAGGTCCTCTGTCGTTCGCGGTCTGGAATGCCGGGAAAAATATGCCTCGGAGCCGCAAAGAACGATGTCCTGCCGGCCAAGATAGCGGGTCATCAGGCCGGCCACGTCCGGCACCTCACCAATGCGCACAGCCAGATCGACGTCCCCGTCGAGTAGGGCGGACGGTGCGGTCGAGGCGGAAATGGAATAGCGAAGATGAGGCCAGTTGCGGCTTAGCTGAAAGAGTGCGGGCGCTATGACCTGCGCGCCGAACAGAGGCGGCAGGCTGACACGAACGAGGCCTGCGGGTTCGTCCGAGAGATTGCGCATGGCCATCTCGATCCGCTCGACATCCTGCCGGGCAGAACGGCAGACATCCCGGTAAGCCTGCCCCTCCTGCGTCACCGAAAGGCTGCGCGTCGTGCGCTGGAGAAGGCGAACGGACAGCCGGGCCTCTAAGCGCGCGATCGCCTTGGCCACCGCGGAGGGAGACAGGCCAAGCCGCTGCGAGGCGGCAACGAAGCTTCCCGCCTCGCAAACTGTCATGAAAACGCCGATGTCGTCGCCGGGATGATGCTGCATGGCTGGAGATTAGAGAATTTCGTACATGAATAAAGCGAATTTGTTTCGCTTCAATGGCGTCGGAAGCATGAATATGGTTGCCTTCATGAGCAACACACGCACCTACGCCATCATCGGCGGCACGGCCGGTATCGGCCTCGCCCTCGCCCGCAAACTCACCGCTCGCGGCGACCGCGTGCTGATCGGCGGCCGCTCGCTGGACAGGCTGGAAAGCACACTCGCTGCCCTCGGATCATCAGCTTTTGGCGGCACCGTCGACATGACGGACCGCGCCTCCACCCGTGCATTCTTCGCAGATGCGCCGGAGCTGTCCGGTCTTTTCACGCCGGCAGCTTCCTACCGGACCGGCGCATTCCGTGACGGTGCACGCGAGACGAGCGAAGATCTGTTCGATGCAAAATTCTGGTCGCAATATTGGGCCGTACATGCAGCAGTTCCCCATCTCGCTGCTGACGCGTCCGTCGTGCTGATGTCCGGAGCCGCCTCCATTCGCCCGATCGGGGCGCCCGCCTATGCCGCCTGCAATTCCGCGCTGGAGGGGCTGGCCCGTGGGCTTGCTCTGGAACTGAGCCCCATAAGGGTCAATTGCCTCTCCCCGGGCACCACCGACAGCGATCTGTGGCGCGACCGCCCGGCCGAGATTCGCGAACCGGCCTATGCCTACTGGCGTGAACTCTGCCTTGTCCGGCGCCCGGCAACCGTGGAGGAGCAGGCCCATGCCGCCCTGTTCCTCCTCGACAACACAAACATGACCGGAAACACGCTGTTCTGCGACGGAGGATATACGCTGCGCTAGCATCCGGCTGTTGGTTTGCCTCCCAGTCTCGTCTGCCTGAAGAAGCGGCAGTCACTGAAATCGCTGACAATCGGGCGGACCAAACTGTGACATCGCGGCTGGCAACGATGCCTCAGACATTCCCGGTTTCACACGCAGGTTCGGATAGCTGAAAAGCTCGTGGACGGATTGCATGGCCCAAGATGAAAGAGCTTTCAACCCTGTGCGATGAGAGGCTTGATGCTCAGCTTTCATCCGATGCTGTCGGCGAAGTCTGATCCCGCTCCCGCCCGGATCCGGCGTTCCAGTATCCGTAGATGCGGTGGCTGCCCTTGCGGTCCGGCAGGCGGGCGCGCAATCTTTCGCGCAGGCGCCCGGCCAGCCGCTGCTCGCAGCCTGCCCAGATGAAACTGTCGGCGAGACCGCCGTCGTCGAGGCGTGCGGCCAGAGCGTTCTCCAGCAGATCCGACACCGCGGCGGGCGTCCCCTGCCGGTGCAGCCATGTCCATCGCACCTGCGCCTGCGATGCGATGTCCTGTTCCTCGCCTTCGTCTTCCACCTCCACGACCACATCGGCCGTGCAGCCGGGCGGCAGGCTTTCAACCATGCGTGAGATGGCCGGCAGCGCCGCCTCGTCGCCCATCAGCAGCAGGCGCGGCGCATCGGGGCAGCCGTCGCCGCCGGGCCCGAGAATGCCGATGACATCGCCGGGGGCAGCGTTCAGGGCGAAGCCCGCGCCGGGCGAGTGATTTCCCTCATGCAGCACGAAGTCGACGGCGATCCTGCTGCGGTCGGCATCAACGGAACGGATCGTGTAGACACGGGTGACGAGCTCGTCCTCGCCCCGTGGCCACACCATGCGCCCGTCCGCCGCCAGCGACGGCCAGACGGGCACCCGCCCGCGCGGCGGCAGCAGCAGGCGCACATGATAGCTGGCGTCGTCGCCATAGGAGGCAACCGTCTCGCAGGCGAAGACGACGCGGCGCATGCGCGGCGTGACGTCGAACGCTTCCGCCACGACCAGCTTCTGGAAGTGGGGCGGAAACGGATCGGCGCTGCCGTCGCCCGACCAGACGATGGACGGCACGCCGGTGGCGAATTCGAAGATATGCTCGGCAACGAACACCTTGATCATCGCAAGGATTTCGGCCGAACCGCAGGTGACGTCCAGATGCACCGCCTCCGGCTGGCGAACGATGTCGACGGTGGCGAACGGGCTGGTCAGGCGCGCGCCCGTCGCGGAACGTATGACGGTGGCATGCTCCTCGAGATGATCGAGCAGCGTTGCCAGCACATGGTCCATCTCGTCCAGCGTGACGACGGCCGTGGCCCTGAAGGTCTGGGCTCCGAAGGTTTCGGACATTTGTCAAAGCACCTGTGTGGTTCGCGATTTGCGGAAAAGCAGCAGCATCAGGAACGGCGCGCCCACCAGCGCCGACATCAGGCCGGCCGGGATCTGGTAGGGGAAGAGCACCGTGCGCCCCAGCCAGTCTGCCAGCACCATCAGCGCGCCGCCCAGCAGGGCTGCTCCCGCCATCTGCGGCAGGGCGCGGGTCAGGCCGGCCTCGCGGGCCAGATGCGGCGCCATCAGCCCGACGAAGCTGAGCGGCCCCACGCCCAGCGTCGCCACCGCGCTGAGCAGTCCGGCCAGGCAAAACAGCGCCAGCCGGGCGGATTTCAGCGGCACGCCGAGCGCTGCGGTGGACGAAGGGCCGAGTGGAAGCAGATCGAGCCATCGGCGCCAAAGCAGCGCCGGCGCGATCAAAAGCAGGGCAGCCAGCGCAAGCGCCACGGCCGTGCCGGCGGAGACGCCATAGGTCGAGCCGCTCATCCAGCGCAGCAGGGTCAGCGCGCGCGGATCGCCCGTCGAGGCCAGCACGCCGACCAGCGCATCGACCATGGCGCTGAGCGCAATGCCGGCCAGAAGCACCCGCTCCGGTGCAAGCTGCGCGCGCAGGGCGAAGGCAAGAATGACCGCCAGCACGGCGAAGGCGCCGCCGGCGGCAAACCCCAGTTGCACCCAGATGCCGGAAGCCGCGACAGCGAAGAGGCTGATCGAAAGGCCGAAGGTGGCGCCGGCGCTGATGCCCAGCACCTCCGGGCTTGCCATCTCGTTGCCGGTCAGCCTCTGCAGCAGAACGCCGGCCACCGCCAGCATGGCGCCCGAAGAGAGGGCCGCCATCGTCCTCGGCAGCCGCAGCGGCAGCAGGTCGGCAAATGCCGGCCCGCCGAGCCATTGCCATGTGCCGTCAGGGTCGCGCCCGCACAGCATGGCGATGGCGATAGCAGCGACAACGGCGACCAGCACGAGCACGGCTGCACGGCCGGCCGGAAGCCGGCGGCGAAAGCTGCCGAGGGGTGCCGCGATCACCCGGTGCCGCATCTTCAGCCTGCGCAGCAGGAAAAGCAGCACCGGCGTGCCGAAAATGGCGGTGACGGCGCCCGTCGGCAGGAAATCGCTGAAGGCGCCGGCAAGGAGTTGGACCGACACGTCGGCGCACAACAGCAGGGCCGCCCCGATCAGGCTCGACCAGATCAGAATGTCGCCCACGCGCCGCGCGCCGGAAAGCCGTGCGATGATGGGCGCGACCAAGCCGATGAAGCCGATCACGCCGACCGCGCTGGTGACCAGCGCGGACAGGGCGACGGCGATGGCGATGGCGAAGAACCGCAGCCGGGCAAGGCGCACGCCGAGCGCCGCGGCACTGCCGTCGCCCAGCTCCAGCAGGGCGAGCGGCCGCACGATCGCTGCGCACAGCAGCGCCAGCACCGCCACCTTCCACAGCAGCGACAGGGGAATGTCCCAGCTCTGCTGCGCCAGCGAGCCCGCGCCCCAGATGAACAGGCTGACGAGATAGCGGTCGTTGAGGAAGGTGAGAACCGCCGCCAGCGCGCCGCACCACAGGCTGATCACCAGCCCCGACAGCACCAGCGACAGGGGCGAGAAACCGCGCCGCGCGCCAAGGCCCATGACGGTGGCTGCGGCAGCGGCGCTGCCGGCAAGCGCGACGAGATCGCGGCCGAAGCCGAGCAGCGCGGGAAAAGCCAGCAGCGTGATGACCAGCGCCAGATTGGCGCCGGCCGAGATCCCGAGCGTGGTGGGCGAGGCAAGCGGATTGCGCAGCACGAGCTGGAACAGCGCGCCGGCAAGCGACAGGGCCGCCCCCGCGATCAGCGCCGTCGCCAGCCGCGGCAGCGTCGAATAGAAGAGCACCATCCGGGTCGCATCGTAACCGGGCGTGGCAGGGGCAGCGAAGTTCGGCGCGACCAGCAGCCATGCCAGCGCCGCGGCAAGTGCAAGGCCGGCACATGCGACGAGCGCCGGCCTGAACCGCAAGCTGTGCGTCGGCGCGCTCATGCCTCCCGCTCCAGCGCCTGCGTAACCAGCCCGGCAAAGCGCATTGCCTCGTTGACCATGCCGAACATCAGCGCCGGCGGCAGCACATGGAAATGGCCCGGGCGGGCGACGGGCAGCGACCGCCACAGCGGGCTGCGCGCGAGCTTCTGCAAGACGTCGGGCGGCACAGGATCAAACGCGATAAGCCGCGCATGCGGATCGGTGATGCGGGACAGCTCCTCGATGGCGATGGTCTGGAGACCCCAGTCGCTCGACTGCTCCGTCCATGCATTGCTGAGCCCGATGCGTTCCAGAACGTCGTGGAACAGGCCGGGATTGCCGTAGATGCGGACATGGCGCGCATCCATGAAATTGACGAGCGCCACCGGCGGCGCGGAAATGGGCGCGAGCCGTGCGCGGCAATCGTCGAAGAAGGCTTCCGCGCCGGACAGGAAAAGCTCCGCCTGCGGAAGACGGCCAAGGTCGCCGGCGAGGCTGCGGGTGGTGGCGGTTACCGCCTGCAGGATGGGCGTTCCCTCATAACGGAATGTCTGCAGGCGCAGCACCCGGCCGAAGTCCTGCAGAAGCGGGATCTGCGCATCGAGATAGGGCGTGGCGAGAATGAAATCCGGCTTCAGTGCCTTGAGGATTTCCAGATAGGGTTCGGTCGAGGTGCCGAGATCGACGACGCCGGCCGGCATCGACGGCGAAACGACCCACTTGTCCCATCCGGCGAGGTCGGAAACGCCGGCCGGCACGATGCCGAGCGCAAGCAGGGTGGAGGCAAGGCCGTAGTCGAGGCTGACAACGCGCGGAGCCCCTTGCGCGCAGGTCGGGACCGCGCGCAGCAAAGCTGCCGCAGGCAAGCCGCCGAGCAGTCCCCCCAGCAGCACCCGGCGCGACGGGTCGAGTGGCGGGAAGCAATCAGCACGCATAGGCAAGCGGAGCACTGCTGCCGGGAACGGGCAGGATGCCCATCTCGATGCCGTAGATGGTCTTCAGCATGGCGGGGGTGACGATGTCCCCGGGCGTACCGCTGGCAACGACCTCTCCCGCCTTTAGAGCGTGGATGCGGTCGCAAAAGCGCGCGGCCATGTTGATGTCGTGCAGCACGATGACAACGCCAAGACCCTTGTCGCGCGACAGGGTGCGGATGAGCGACAGCACCTCGATCTGGTGGGCGATGTCGAGCGCGGCCGTCGGCTCGTCGAGCAGCAGGCATTTGCTGTCCTGCGCCACCAGCATGGCCAGCCACGCCCTTTGGCGCTCGCCGCCGGAAAGCGTGCCGACGATGCGTTCGGCAAAGCGTTCGAGATGGGTGGCGGCGATCGCCGCCTCCACTTTTTCGCGGTCTTCGTCGGTGAAACGGCCGAGCGGTCCGTGCCACGGATAGCGCCCGCAGGCGACCAGTTCCCGCACGCTCATCTCCGCGCCTGCGCCCACGTCCTGCGGCAGATAGGCCACCTCGCGGGCGAAGGCGCGCTCGCCATAGGCGGAGAGGTGCCTGCCGCCGTAGAGGACGCTGCCCGACGTCGGCGCAAGCTGGCGCGCCATGATCCTGAGAAGCGTGGACTTGCCGGACCCGTTGTGCCCGACAAGCCCGGTCACGCCACCTTGCGCGAAGCCGAGCGACACGCCGTTCAGGATCGGCTGCTGTCCGATGACGAGCCCGACGCCTTCCAGATGGAAGGCGTCGGTGGATATGTTCGCGTCGATGTTCGAAGCGCCGTTCGCAGGCATCGCTTGCATCACCAGGTGTATTTCAGCGTACCCTTTATGGACCGGCGATCGCCGTAGAACAGCGTATCGGGCGCGCTCCATGTCTCGACATGCGAGATATATTTCTTGTCGAACAGGTTGGTGACGTTGACGGCAAGGGACGCGTTGTCGGTGATCTGGTAGTTCAGCGCCGCGTCGAACACCGTATAGGAACTGAGCTTCAGCGTGTTCGCGTTGTCTGCGTAGCGCGTGCCGACGAAACGCGCGCCGAGCCCCAGCGTCAGGTCGCCGAACGTGTCGTTGCCGGGGATCGTATAGTCCACCCAGGCCGATGCGGTTTGCGCGGGAATAAACTGGAAGCGGTTGCCCTTGTTGGTCTGAACCGCCGACAGCCCGTCTTCCAGAATTTCCGAATCCAGATATGAATAGGCGAGGGTCAGATTCAGGCGCTCGTTTATCGCAGCCTTCGCCTCGAGTTCCAGCCCGCGGGTCCTGAGCTTGCCGATCTGGTATCTCTGCAGGCCTACGTAGTAGGGAGCATTCTCCTGTTCGAGGCTGAAGACTGCCGCCGTGAACAGCGCGTTCATGCCGGTTGGCCGGTACTTGACGCCGGCCTCCCACATTACGCCCTCGACCGGCTTGTTGTCGCCCGACAGCGAGGGAAGGCCGAAAGCGCCGTAGAAGGAAGGTACGGGCGGAACCGGCTGGAACGATTCCGAATAGGTGCCGTAGACCGACAGCTCCTCGGTCGCCTTGAAGGTAAGGCCCGCCCGCGACGTCAGGGCATGCTCCTTGATGTCCTGCGAGTCGGACAGGAGTAACCCCGACAAGTCGAAATCGGCGTCGGCCTTGCTGTCAACACGGTCGTATCGGGTGCCGAGCGTCAGGATCCAGCGGTCGTCCAGCGTCAGTTCCTCCTGGAGATAGACGCCTGCCGCCGTCTGCGTTCCCGAACCGGTATAGGGGGGGCCAAGCATGAGAAGGTCCGGCGTGAGGACACAGTTCGGGCTGCAATAGATCGGAGTGTAAAGGTCTCCGACACCGGCAATGCGACCGCGGGTATCGCTCTCATTTTGCTTGGTCCGGGAGTAGTCCACGCCGAATAGGGTGCGGCTGTCGAAGCGGCCGAAGCTGGCATCGTACTGGACATGATTGTCGATCGAGAAGCGCTCGAGCTCGCCCTCGACCATCATGGCATAGCGCCGGCTCGTCACCGGGTGGGCGCTTGAGGCATAGGTGTTCTTGTTGGAGAGGTCGAGCTCGTTGTAGCGGGCGTTCGAGTGGAACGTCAGGCCATTGCCGAAGTCATGGTCGAACACATATCCGATGTTCCATTCCTTCGTGTCATTCTGGTCGAACTGTTTCTCGCCAAGGAAGGTGTCGGGGTCGAGGCCGGAGCCGAGAGGAATGCCGTAGCGGTTTGCGCCCTTGCGCTTGTTGTAGTCGGCCAGCAGCGTCAGCGTGGTGAAGTCAGTCGGCTTCCATGTCAGCGCCGGCGCGATATAGAACCGGTCGTCACGCGCCCAGTCGTGCCCGTCCTTGCTGTCCTGCCATTTGGCGGTGATGCGATAGCTCCAATCGCCATTGGCGTCGATTGGTCCGCCGAAGTCCGTGCCCGTCTCGATGTGGTCCTCGCCGAAGGTCGTGTAGATCTCGCCGTGCTTTTGATCCTGCGGCCGCTTGGTGATCATGTTGACGAGGCCGCCGGGCGAATTCAGGCCATACAACGTGGAGGTCGAACCTTTCATGACCTCGACCCGCTGCATGCCATAAGGCTCTACGCGGCTGCCGGTAAAATTGTAGGTGCGGTTCTGCAGGCCGTCGCGATATATGCCCATGCCGGTTTCGTCGAAGCCGCGGATGGCAAGGAAGTCATAGCGCTTGTCCGCGCCATAGAGGTTCGTGTTGACACCGGACGTGTAGTTCAGCGCCTGATCGAGGCTCTTCACCCCGCGCCGTTCGATCTCCGTCTCGCCGACGACCGAAACGGATGC
This sequence comes from Aquamicrobium sp. NLF2-7, assembly GCF_022359935.1. Lineage (NCBI taxonomy): Bacteria > Pseudomonadati > Pseudomonadota > Alphaproteobacteria > Hyphomicrobiales > Phyllobacteriaceae > Aquamicrobium > Aquamicrobium sp. NLF2-7. Next base: position 162,976 of record NZ_JAKSED010000007.1, read on the forward strand.
TGGCACATCGAGCAGCGGCGTGTCGGTCTTGGTGCCGGTCTCGGATGTCTGCGCGACGAGGCCTCCGACCGGTCCCCATCCGGTCTCGGAGCTGCCGTGCACATCTATTGTCTGGAGAACCAGCGCGCCGTTGGCATTCACCGAACCGGAATCCGCCGCGCTCGGATCGATGATCGTCACCGCCCGGTCACCTGTGAAGCGATAGGAAAGCCCGCTGCCGGCCAGGATATGGCCGAGCGCTTCGGAGCTGGTGAAGGAACCGCGCAGGGCCGGAGCCGACTTGCCGCTGGTCAGGGCGGCGGGATAGGCGATTCTGATGCCCGTCTGCCGCGCGAAGGCGGTCAGCGATGCCGTCAGCGACTGCGACGGAATGTTGAACGAGACGGCCCCTGCCTGCGCCGTCGACTGCGCCTGCGCAACCGCGATGCCGCCTGGTGCCATCATGGCGGTGGAAGCGATCAGCACCGCCTTGAAAAAACGATTAAACCCCGGTGTCCCTGACATGGATCCCCTGCCTTCGATTGGTCTGAAGAGGGATCGCTGCCTTTCACTGGTCGTGATTGCCCTCACGAGCTTAGACCGGGTTTCCGGCAAGAATCCTCAACGGAACTCGCCAGAAAAATTGAATTCTCTTCTAAACACCTGTTATTACGGTCAAATATCTCGACACATGCCGCACCCTGATCGGCAGGCCGCTGGCCAGCGCATCGAGCGAGGCATCGGGCGTGCGCAAATCGAGCACCGCGTTGACACGCAAACCCTGAACGGCCTCGCCCCGCAGGACGATCCAGCCGTCATGATAGGCATTGAACGCGGCGATCACCTCGTCCAGCCGCTTGTCCTCGGCGACATACATGCCGCTTCGCCAGGCCGTGGCCGCCGAGGCCTCCTGCTGCACGATACTGCCGAGGTGGCCATCCGGCGAAATGACCACCTGCTCGCCCTCCGAAATCACGATGCCATCGCCGCTTGCAGACGCCGGGGCTTGCGCCATTCGCGCATCGACCCTGACGCTGTGCTGCGTTACCGCGACGGCAACGCTGTCACCGGGCAGATTTGCGTTGACGTTGAAGGCGGTGCCGAGCGCCTCCACCCGGCTGGCGCCTATGTCCACCACGAAGGGGCGGGCGCGATCGCTGCGCACCTCGAAGAAGGCTTCTCCTCCGACCAGAACGATCCTGCGCAGCCTCGGGCCGTAATCGATGTCGATGGCTGACATGGCGTTGAGCGTCACGCGCGAACCGTCATCAAGATCGATGATGCGGGTCTGCGCGACGCCGGTGGCATGGTCCGCCCTCCACAGCCGGCCCGTGGTTTTCATCCACATGCCGGCGGCGCCGGCGCCGGCCAGAACCGCGATGCCGCCGATGATGGCGCGGCGCGACGGGCCGCCCCTGCCGCGGCCAGGCCGCACGAGGCCCGTTGCCGGGTCGCGGTGCAGTTCGGAAGCGTCGCTCCACAGCATCTCCGCTTCCAGTGCGGCCGCCTCGTGATCGGCGCTCTGGCGGCGCCAGCTGCGGAAGGCGGCCCAGTCCGTGTCCGGCGCATCCCCGGAATGCAGGCGCACGATCCATGCGAGCGCCTGGTCGGACAGGTGCTTCGGCGGAAAGCGATGTCGCCCGGATTCGGAGGTCACGTCATGAAGTCCCGCATATTGGCCCAATGGCTTCCTAACCCATAAGACGGGCGGTGTGGCCAAAATCCTCAATGGAAGGATGCAGAAAACCCAGGGCGCATCGCGATTTTCAGAAACCGCCCTCCTCGCGCATCAGGTCGCGGCAATGGACGAGGGCGCGCATGATATGCTTTTCCACCATGGAGACCGAAACGCCCAGCCGTTCCGCGATCTCGCGATGGCTCCTGCCCTCGATCTTGTTCATGATGAACGCTGTCTGGCAATCGGGCGACAACTCGTTGAGGAGCACGGCAAGGCGCACGATGCGCTGGCGCCTGTGAAGGAGGCTGGTGGGGTCCTCGCCGGTGAGATGGTCCACATCCGCCAGATCGACGCGATACAGCCATTCCCTGTTCTGTTGTGCAGTGAAATCCACGGCCGCGGTGCGCGCTGCGGCAAACACATAGGCTTTCGGATGTTCGATGGCGAAGGATTGCGCGGAACGGCCGGCCAGCTTGAGATAGGTGTTCTGCACGACCTCTTCGCCATTGTCGCGTCCGCCCACCAGACGGGCCACATAGCGAACCAGATCGCGGTGATGACGGCGATACAGCTCGCCAAGCCACTGGTTGAGGTTCGTCATCGCGCCCCTCCGCAGCAGCGAAGGCGCAAATGAGCCTGTGCCCTCGAAGGGCAGGTGCATGCGAAACTGCTGGACATCATCTCATGAGCGCGATCGGACAGGATCATATGGCGACCATCGGCCAAAACATGCTCATTTTAATCAGGTTTTACAGAACTTCACAAGGGCGCCGGTTTCTGGCGATTGTGGGCGGCGACCCCGGTCCAGACCACATCCTGCCTCGATTGGCCGGAGTGAAGAAGCTCCGGCCAGTCCTTCGCGCGTCGCGACCACCTCAGGTGTCAGAAAGAAGCCGGCGATGGCAGGGCTCATTCTTTTTTGAGACATAGGGTGCTGACGGCCGCCAGCACCTTTCATCCACTTATCGGATGTCTGCGGCTGCCGGCGCGCTGGTCCACCAGATGCCGGTAAGCGGTGCAGGCAGGAAACGCCGGCCGATTTCGTCCAGTGTCGCCTGCGGATCGACATCGGAAAACAGGTCCGGGTGGATCCACGCGGCGATCGCTTCTATGGCAACGATGTTGATGCCTGAAATGGCAAGCCCGTGCGAGAGGCCGTGGGCCCTGCCTTCCCGGACAGCCGGCAATTCGGCAAACCCGTTGCGCGACAAAACGGATTGCAGGGATGCAGCTGCCTGAACATCGGTTACGGATGAGCCCACCACCAGCCCGCCACGCGCAGCCATATATTCGCCGCCGGTGCCTATATAGACTTGGGGTGCCTTTCCCAGAATGTATTCGAGGCTCAAAGGCCCGGCCATCGCGGGAATGACCTCCGCGCCGATGCTGGTGCCGCCGGCCAGGCCGATGAAGTCGCCGATCCCCCTGCCCGCGCCTGTTGCCATGCAACAGCTTTCCTGACTGGCATGAGCTTCGAACAATACAGCCGGACGCTTTGCTTCCGGAAGATTGATGACGCGTCTGCGGATGAGATCCAGCCGCTCACGCACGAAAGCGGTGTATGCCTGAGCCCGTTCCTGCCGCCCCAAAAGCACGCCGAGACGGTCAAGGCCGGCCGTCGGCGGCTCATCGCGAACGGAGGGCGTCAGGGCCAGAACGGCAACAGCTATTCCGGCCGATTCCATTGTCCGGATCGCGGCCGCGGACTGGTTATAGAACGGATCGAGCACCACGAGATCTGGCGAAAGGGCGATCATCTGTTCAAGAGATGCGCCGCTGGCGCCCGGTTCACCGATGTCGGGAACCTGATCGAGATCCGGCAGTGACGTGCGGAATGCTTTCAGTATGTCCGCATCCATGCGCGCCCGGTTCCAGCCCGCAAGCAGGGTCTCGGGACGTGGATCAAGCAATGCAAGAGAGACGAAGCCCATGCCGTCTGTCAGGACGATATGGCTGGCCGGTGCCGCCAGCGTCACCGTTCGGCCGGCGTCATCCACGATCGACACTTCGGCTCGCGCCGCCGGCGCACAGAATGCGGCCAGCATGAGAGCGACAGACATGAAAATGCGGATCATTGGACAACCTTCAGGGGTTTCATGCTGCGTCATTCACTCCGGAAGGAACCATGGATGGAAGTTGCGAAGCAACCCGAACCACGATCCATGTATCCCTTCGGCTCCAGATCGCTTTCCGCCCGTGCCGCAGCGGCAAAAACGGCGACGTTTCGGCGTCGCCGTTTTGTGCCTGGGCGCCAACCGGACTTACCAGCTGTAGTTCAGTTTGAGCGATATTTCACGGCGCTTGCCATAGGAGCATGTGCCGTAGCCGTTACAGGCGGCAACATAGTGCTTGTCGAAAAGGTTGGCGACGTTGAGACGCGCCTCCAGCCCTTCATACTGCTTGCCGAGCGCTGCGAAATCATAGCCGATCGAAGCGTCGACCAGAGTGAAGGACGGAACCTTCGATGGCTGGCCGGCATATGCGTACTCTGTCGTTCCCCACAGATTATCCATTGTCGCATAGGTCGAGCCGACATAGCGCACGCCACCGCCTATGCTGAAACCATGACCAGTCTGGCCTTCCGGAATCCTGTAGTTCAGCCACAGCGATGCAGTGTAATCGGGCACGCCGACCACGTGATAATCGACACTCTGCCCAAGATACTCCTTCCAGCGCACATTCTGCCATGTGGCCGCCGCGATGAGATCGAGACCATTGGTCAGCTGCGCGCGGGCTTCAAGCTCGATGCCCCTGCTTCTGGCCTTCGTATCTTCGGTGAAGCAGCGGTCCAGCGGACCCGGATTGGGGAAGTTGCACGTCGTCTGCGCGCCGACACCATCCTTGTTTCCGCTGAACGCGGCAACACTCCAGAACAGCGATCCGTCCTGCGACTGATAGCGGACACCGCCTTCCCACATCTCGCCGGTGTAAGGCTTCAGCAGCGATCCATCGTCCCTCAGCGACGGTTGCGGATTGAATGAGGTCGAATAGCTGACAAACGGGGCGAAGCCGTTGTCGAACAGATAGACCGCACCGATACGGCCAGTCATCTGGGAGTCCGATGACGCGGCATAGGAAGAAGCCCCGTTCAATGTCACGAGCGTCGAGGTCGAAGCCTTGACGCTGTCATAGCGCAGCCCACCCAGAAACCGCCAGTTTCCGATGGCGATCTGGTCCTGCGCATAGAGGCCGGTTTGCTGGAAAGGCTGTTCGAAAACGCGGAACGTATCAAAAGCATTCGGCGTCACGCCCCGGACCGGGTCAAAGATATCGATGACGGGGTACTGGAACCGATCCCAGCCATCCTTGTGCCCCCCGGTCAGTTTCTGGTGATCAACACCAGCAACCACAGTATGTTCGGCCGCCCCGGTACTGAATTTGCCTTCGGTATAGAAGTCGCCGCTGAACGACTTGTTGTCATGTTCGGCCAGATAGATGGTCCGCATCATCGTGGTCGGATCGACCATGGCGGTATAATCCATCGCGCGTGTCGTGCTTTCCAGCCGGCCGTAGCGCATCTTTCCGGTGATTTTCCAGCTGTCGCTGAAGCTGTGATTGAGTTCCAGTCCCACCGCTGTCTGGGTGCGGCTGTATTCGTTCCAGTCCGGATCGCCCTGCCAGAAGCTGGCCGGCACCTTGCCGTAGCCGGGAATGGCCAGAACCGAGCCATAGGCCGGAGCAAAGCCGGCATCGGCAGCCTTGGGGTCGCGCTGGTAGAGCGCGCTCAGGGTCAGGCTGGTGGCATCTGTCGGCGCCCATGTCAGAGAGGGCGCGAGCATCAGGCGCTCGCCTGTCTGGAAGTCCACACCATTGCCGTCGACGCGGCCAAGACCGATCAGGCGATAGGCGAACTGGTCATTGATCGGGCCGGTGAAATCGAAGCCGGCTCCGCCGCTGTCATAATTGCCGATGCTGGCGAAGACGTGATTGCGCTTCTCGAAGCTAGGGCGCTTGGAAACGAGGTTCACTTCGCCACCGGGACGACCGGCGCCAAACAGAACCGAGGACGGGCCCTTCACCACTTCGACCCGCTCCAGCATCCATGGATCGATCTGAACGGATGTGCGGTCACTGAAACGCCAGCGCAGGCCGTCCAGCGTGCTGGCATATTGGGCGGCTGCGGAAAAGCCGCCTTCGCCACGCACGAAATAAGCGTCATGCCGGTCAGCCTGGCCGCCTGCCGTACCGGTGACGACGCCCGGCGTATAACGCAGCGCTTCGCCCACGGTGGAAACGCCCTGCTCCTGCATCTGCGTGCCGCCCACCACGTTCACCGTCTGCGGGGTTTCGATGATGGGCGTCTCGGTCCGGGTCCCGCTTGCCGAATTGCGGGCGATGATGCCATCCACGGGACCCCATGCGCTTTCAGCCTGTCCCTCGACATTGATCGTGTCCAGCACCAGTGAACCGTCGCGTCCAAGCGCTGTGCCGGCCGCGGATGCGGGATCGACGATGGTGACTGTATTGGCGTTGGTGAACCGGTAGGCAAGGCCCGTGCCCGCCAGAAGGCGGCCCAGCGCATCGCGCGGCGCAAGCGTGCCGCTGACACCGCCTGTGCGCTTGCCGCGGGTGACTTCGCTCGGATAGATGAGCCGAAGGCTGGTCTGGCGACCGAGGCTGATCAGGCCCGCTTCGAGGGGACCAGCGGGAACCGAGAGGCTGACGGCAGCCGCTACGGGCGCTGCCGTGTTTTCAGGAACTGCCTGCGCGTGTGCCGCTGTGCTGAGCGCGGCAAGCGATATGCCCGCAAGGCCTGCCGCCACGATCCTGTTACGTATAGTGCCCCGAATAGCTGCAAGCGCCATGAACTGCCCCGTCTCCTGATTACAGGGAAGGCTCGCCGCTGCTGCCGCGCACCCTCCTGAAGACTAAGAGTGGGAAACGGGTCTGCCTCCTGACGTCTCCTGCGAAAAAAATTCAACGGGAGCGGACGAGGATCATCATGTCGGTAACGTGCGTCACCTTTACCGGCAGGCTCTCTGACAGCGCATCCAGAACGCGGTCGGTGTCGCTGAGGTCGAACACGCCGGAAACCTTCTGCCTCGCTGCCGTCTCATCCAGAATGACGATACGGCCGTGCCGGTAGCGCTGCAGGGTGGCCAGCACCTCGCCCAGAGGCTTCTCGGAAAACACCAGTTTTCCATCGCGCCAGGCGGTCTGGCTGTCAACGTCGCGGCGGCTGACCTGCAGTTCGCCGCTGTCTGTCAGCGTCGCCGCGTCACCGGTATCGAGCAGGGCGCGGTCCTGTGGCGTGGCGACCTCCACCCGCCCTTCCTCCACCTGCACATCGGCCGGGAACCGCGAATGCGCCGTGCGTACGGAATAACGCGTTCCCACGGCGCGCGCTGTCAGCGCCCCGTCATCGACGATGAAGGGGCGTTCCGGGTTGCGCGCAACGCTGAAGAAGGCCTCACCCCGCAACAGTTCCACGCGCCTTTCATCCTGCGAATAACGAATGGCGATAGCGCTGTCGGTGTTGAGATCGACGAGCGTTCCATCCTCAAGGCGGATCGATCGCACCTCGCCGACCACTGTATAGTAGTCGGATTGCCAGCGGTCGACGACGCCCATCCGGTACGCGCCCGCCGAGACGACGGCGGCGACAACCAGCGTGGTGATCGTGGCAAGGGTTGCACTGCGGCGGCGGCGCAGCTTCTTCAGGCGGTCGGCCGGGATGGGAACATGCCGGAGATCGCCCCACAACGCACAAAGCTCATCATAGGCAACGGCATGGGAAGGATCCTGCTCAAGCCACTGCCGGAAACGGCTGTGGTCTTCAGGCGTCGCATCGCTGGATTGCAAGCGCGCAACCCACATGGCCGCCTCACCGGCAACCGGATCATCTTCCTGCGAACTGTGGTCCAACCGCATCCTGTCCCGCGCCGGCATCCTGCAAGGGACACTGCCTTAGCATGGCCCTTCTGACAATTAAGAGCCCTGCGGAAGCATATACCTGACGTCGGTTCAGAAAAAAAATTCCGCCCGCAGTTTACGGCAATGAAGCAGTGCTCTGATGATGTGCTTCTCGACCATGTTTCGGGAAATACCAAGCTCGGCGGCAATCTCGCCGTTGGAAAGCCCATGCAACCGGCTCAGGATGAACACCTGCTGGCAACGGTTGGGCAGTTCGGCGATAGCCTTCGCCATCAGAACCAGCGACTGCCGCGCAGCGATGATGCGTTCCTGTCCCGGCGCATCGTCCGCCGTGCCCAGACCTGCCGCTTCCTCCGCAAAAAGTTCGCTTTCCCTTGCGGAGCGGGCAACCGCGACCCTCGCGACCGATCTGGCGACCTGAAAAAGATAGGCTTGCGGGTTCTCGATCAGTGTGGAGCGGGGAACGGTGAGCATGCGCAGGAAGGTTTCCTGCGTTGCGTCTGCCGCGTCCTCGCGGTTCTTCAGCCGACGCTGGAAAAACCGCAGAATGCGGCTCTCCTCCCGATCGTGAAGCGACTGAAGTGAAGCGCTGTTCATGTCAGGCTGCCCCCATCCGGCCAGCCGGCGCCGCATCGCCACCTCTGCTGTCGTGTGCGGCATTCATGGTCATGTTCTTGCTGCCATCCCACTTGCCACCAATTCATGATTGGCAGGGTCAAGTTTGCAGATAACAGACGGGCGAATGCATGGCAATTGCAGCGTTCTGCCAGAAACCTTTCGCGTTCATGGAAACATGTTCCGGTGTTGCCGGAAAGTAACTCATCCCGGGACCGGCCGGCAGGCCTTTGCTGCTCACGGCGCCATCCGCGGCGGATTGCCGGAAGAGCGTTTCGGAAACGGCACGACTTTGCCCGTCAGCTCTCCGGCGGCGGATCGGCCTGCGCGCCGCCTCCCGCCGCCAGCACGGCCAGCCATCGTGTGGAGGGAAACTGAGCACAGTAGACCACCACCGCAATGAGGATCGGCACGCCGATAAACGCGCCCTGCAAGCCCCACAGGAAGCTGAAGAAGAACACCACGAACACCACCGCGAACGGCGATATGGTGAGGGTGGAACCTGTGACCCGCGGTTCGATGTAGCTTCCGGTGATGAACTGGATCGCGTTCAGGCACAGGAACACTGTGACGGCCGTCTGCCAGGATTCGAACTGCACGATGGCGAAAAGCGTGGGAAAGATCGTTGCAATCAGCGGTCCCAGAAATGGGATGTAATTGAGCGCAAAGGCGATCGCCCCCCACGCCGCTGCCAGTTCCAGCCCTGCCAGCAGCGAAAAGCTCCACACGAAAAGCCCCGTCAGCACGCTGGCGAAGCTGCGCACCACCATGAAGCGCCGCAGCTTGGTGCCGATCATGCGGTTGGCGCGCAGCATGGTCGCGCCCATCGGCTGTACCGATGGCAGGCGCAGACGTTCGTTGAAATCGTCAACCTCCAGCAAGCCCAGCATGACGAAGACGAACACCAGGGTGAGGAAGCCCGCCATGCTGTTGAACTGCTTCATCAGCGTCTGCAGGAAGCCGGACAGCCACCGCACATTGAACAGCTCCGTCAGCGGCCCCGCAACGGCTATGCCCTGTTCATCCAGCCATTGGCTCCACTCGTTGAACACGGCCTGATAATGGCCGGCATTGGCAATCAGCCACTGCACCAGCCGCGAAAGCCCCCACAGCACGGCGGAACTGACGGTCAGGACCACGAAGATGGTGATCGCCAGCGTTATGAACAGCGCCAGCAGCTTTGGCATCCGCTTTTGCAGCGCTGCCTGAAGAGGCCACACCAGGGCAATGACGAACAGCGCGAAGGTAAGCGGGATGAATACGGAATGCGCCACATAAAGCGCTGCCAGAACGAGAATAACAGTGACGATCGGGTTCAGGATCGAACCGTTGGCGCTGGTCGCACGGTTCATTGCACCCCCGCATTGCCTGTCATTATCGGCAGATCCCCTGTTCACACCGCTCTCATCCGACCATGCCCCACGCCGGAGCCGGCGACAACAGCATAACGGCTGCAAACCGCCCCAGGCAGTATGCAGCCGTTACAAAAACCGGAAGCGCGGGCTTACTGGTTGCCGGCCTGCCTCAGCGCATCCCTCAGAGCATCTTCCCTGGTCTCGTCAAGGGATGTCTTGAGGACAGTGCCGCCAAAACCTTCGACTGCCTTGAGAACCTTGTCGGCCGTCATCTTGCGGATGAGCACGAACAGCGCAGCCGAACCGGGCTGCAGATTATCGCCCAGATCCTTCATGAACTTGTCGTCGATGCCAATGTCGGTGAGCGCGCCGGCCAGAGCGCCGGAAGCAGCGCCAGCCGCGACGCCAAGCAGCGGATTGAGGAACAGGAAGCCGATGAGCAGGCCCCAGAAACTGCCCGTTGCCGCCCCGGCTGCCGTGGTGTTCACCACCTGATTGAGCTTGACCTTGCCGGATTCGGTCTTGGTGGCGATCACTGCGTCACCGAGTTCGAGAAGATACTCCTTCTGGAGATCGAAGAGCTTCTGGCGAACCTCCTCAGCCTTGGCCTCGGACGGATAAACCACAACCACGAGATCAGACATTTTCTTCCTTTCAAACGATAAACAAAACGCTGTGTCAGCGACGCCGTTGCCTGTTGCATAGCCCCGCGCGCAGGAAATGTGCCTGCTTCCGTAAACGTCAAGTCTCACAATGAAAAAGTATCAGGATGCATGTGACCCGCATTCAATGCGCCGTCCGCAAGCGGTGTGTTTGACGCCAGAGCGTGACCGGATACCGGAATGACCGGGCTGTCTCCGGAAACCGGCCTCATGTTGAGCTGTACGTCGAGCGGTACGGGGAGACGGCATCGCTTTGATGTTCAGGCCAAGGTCCGACCATCGGACCATTACCCTGCTCTCCTGTGGAAGCCTTTCATCATCGCCCAAGCCTTGGGCATGGCATTTCTAGCCCAACCGGTGCATTCTCCGCAGGCATTCACCTCTTTAAAAACAATATTGCCGATAATGGCAGCCAGAGGCGCCGAAAGCTCACTCGGTGTTTATGGCGGGGCATCATGGATTTTCGCAAAGACATCAACGGCCTGCGGGCAATCGCCGTGCTGCTGGTGCTGCTGTTTCATTTTGGAGCGCCCGGTTTCGAAGGCGGCTTCATCGGGGTGGATGTCTTTTTTGTCATCTCCGGCTTCCTGATGACGAACATCATCTCGGCCGGCATCGACAAGGGCAGCTTTTCGATCTTCGGGTTCTACCGGGCAAGACTGGCGCGCCTGTATCCCGCACTGCTGGCGGTGGTCGCGGCCACCTTGCTGTTCGGGCTTGTCATGATCGAGCCCGGCGCCCTGAAACAGATCGCGCGCGACGGGGTGTCCGCGCTGCTGTTTGTCTCGAATATGCTGTTTTGGCGGGAGGCAGGCTATTTCGGCGCTCCCGCTGATTCCATGTGGTTCCTGCACACCTGGTCGCTGTCGGTTGAATGGCAGTTCTATCTGATTTATCCGGTCGTTCTGGTCATTGCGTTTCCTCTGCTGCCCGGCCGCGCTGTCCGCCTTGGCCTCCTCGCGGCAGGCTTTGTGCTGTCGCTGGCCTTGTCTGTTTTGGCGGGCGAGGCATTCGATAATACCAGCCTCGTTTCTGCCGGGTTCTACACACTGCCGACGCGCGCATGGGAGATGCTCGCCGGCGGCCTCGTGGCCTTGTGGCCGGTCCGGCAGGCAACCGGAACATCGCGTCTGGCGGTTCTCGCCGAGATCGCAGGGCTGGCGCTGGTCGCGATCGGGGTCGTGATATTTTCCGGGGAAACGACATGGCCTTCCTACAATGCGCTGCTGCCGGCGGCGGGCACGATGCTGGTTCTCGCGGCTCGCAATCCCCGCTCGGTGATCGCCTTCGCTCCTCTCCAGCGCATCGGTGACTGGTCATATTCGATTTATCTGTGGCATTGGCCCCTTGTTGCCGGCCTTGCCTATTTCGGCGTAGCCGGGGGCGCGTGGAAGGCTGCCGCCTTTGCCCTTTCGGTTCTTGCCGGCTGGGCATCCTACCGCTTCATCGAGCAGCCCTGCCGACGGGCGCTGAAAGTTCCGCCGCAAAAGCCCTCATCGCGCGGCAGGCGTTTCGCGCCCATGGCAGGTCTGTCGGCATGCGCCGTCGCGACCATGGCGGCCAGCGCGGTCGTCATGGCCGCCAACGGGTTTCCGCAGCGCAGCGAGGCTGTTGCCGCCGTCTACCAGCAAAGCATCGATGCGGATGCGGATTACCGCTTTCCCTTCCACCTGTGCGGCGGCACCACGATGTTCGGCAAGAGCCTGCGGCCCTGCGAAATGGGAGCCTCTTCGCCCGGCAATGACGTTCTCATCATCGGTGATTCCTTCGCTGAAACATGGCATGCCCGCGTCGAAAAACTCACCCCCGGGCTCACGGACCGCGCAGTGGTGTTCGTCACCAAGGGAGGGTGCCCGCCGCTGAAGGGGTTGCGGCGCACAACAGCCGGCTTCGGCTGTGAAGCCTTTCACAGGATGGGCATGGAACTGGCGCAGAGCGAACGGTTCGGTACCGTGATCTATATCGGCATGTGGGCATCCTACTTTCAGACCGGAACGCACAACGCCGTCATCTGCAATCATATTGGGAACTGCATTTCCGCCAGTACGCCCGCTGGCCTTTCTCTTGCCATTGCAAACTTTGGCGAGGAAGTGGAGGACCTGCGTGCACGCGGCAAGAAGGTGGTCATACTGACCACCGGCCCCTATCCGCACTTCGATGTTCCTTCGCAGCTGCGCCGCCTTGCCTTCCATGGCCGGCCGGCACCGGCTGACTGGAGTTTCGATTTCTCCAGCGTTCTTGCCCGATCGGAGCCGGTGGATGCCGGCATCCTGACGCTGGCTGAGCGTGGTGCCACCGTCATCGATCTCCCGTCGCTCCTGTGTGAAAAGCTGATATGTCCGCTGATCCGGGACGGCGCGCCGCTCTATACGGATCAATCCCATCTGCGGTCGGATTACACGGAAGTCGTGGGGAGCTTCGTGGATCCGTTTCTACGCGCCGAAAAAGCCGGGTCCGCGGACATTCACTCCGCCCTTTGAACCATGAGCGGTGACTGGCGGGACAGGCGCTTGCGGCACGCGGCTATCAGCGGACGCTCTATCCACACATGGGCGAGGCATCCGCAGGCGACGGTGCCGGCGAAGATAAGCAGGTAGAGCAAGACAGGTGGCGCCGGAACATATTCCGCAATCCTGAACACAAGCCTGCCGACGACGCCCAGAACCGCCAGATGCGTGAGGTAGATGGAATAGGATGCATCTCCGATGAGGTTCAGAAGCCGCATTCGGGACGGCCACTGGCCTGCCGCTTCCAGTGCCGCAGCCCCCGCTATGATCAGCCCAAAGCCCGCAGCATAGCCAGGCTGGACCTGACTGTAGGAGGCTCCCCTGCTTTCCAATGCATAGAAAAGCGCGATCAGCAGCAGCCCTGCCGGCAATGCCCACTTTACGATGACGGGCCTGCCATACGACCAGCCAAGCCAGGCCAGCATTCCAATCAGGAAATTGAGATTGAGCGGGGAAAAATACGTCGTCCAGGGGGTCTGGTCGTGATACTCGGGATATTCGTGCAGCAGCAGGCACATCAGCATCCACAGGCCGAAAACCATCATGCCCAGCCTGCCCCTGATGATGAGAAGCGCGAACACCAGATAGAATGCAAGTTCGTGAACCAGCGTCCAGGCTGGCGCGATCGGAAAGGTGAACTTGTCCAGCCGGATGAGGAAAATGGTGGACAGCCACTGGGTGGCCGTTTCCGGCAGGGTCGCATTGCTGCCGAAACCCAGTGCAACCAGTGCGCAGAAAATGCCGGCATAAAGCCAGTAAACGGGAAAAAGCCTGACGAAGCGGCGTTCCACATAGTTGCGGAGCCTGTCCGGCCTGCCGATGTCGCGATGGTGGGCGAAAATGATGATGAAGCCCGAAAGGACGAAGAAGAAATCGACGCCGAGATTGCCGCGCCACGTGTATTCGCTGAACAGGGGATGGCCGAGGTAGCGCGGCAATCCCATCATGAGCGACAGATGAAAGAGAACCACCGCCATCGCAGCAAGCCCGCGTCCCTGCTGCAATGAATAGAGTTGTCCTGGGGTTCCGCTCATTTATCTTTTCGTGATCCGGGAAGAAATGGTGTCGAGGACTTCTTTGAACTCTCAGGCTTTGGTGGGATGGTCATCCCGACATGGTCAGACCGGCCAGAAGGTCGCGGTCCAGCCGGTTCTCATCATTAAGACGGCTGATGCCCATCTGATAGCTGTTCAGATCCCAGATCGACCAGCCGAACCCGTTTGCCTGTGCAAGTTCGGTGGCATCCGCCATCCATCTTCTGCGATAGATTTCCGCCGCCCCAACCAGCCTGTCGGAACGTCTGGTCACCCCGAATTCGCCCATGACGATGCGATCATGCGCTATTCCGTGACGATCGGCCCACTGGGCAACGAAGGCAAAGTCATTTGCCATGCGGTCGCGGTTCCAGTCTTCCGCCAGATAATCCTTGAGTACCCGGCGGGCGTGCGCGCTTGCCGCGGCTCTGGCGCGAGGCTCCAGATTCAAGGCTGCGATGCGGGCTTCGAGTGCCGCCTCGATTTCCGCTGGTGGCACGGCATCGGAGGGATAGGGAAGGTCGGAAATATAGCCCGCGCTGGGGGCATCGGGAAAGCCGTAGTCCACGCCCTGATGGGTGAACGCGATAGGGAAGTAGTAATGATATGAGAACAGGACATTGCTGTCGGTGTAGGGATCGGGATCAAGATCGTTCAGCCCGCTGATCCCGCCATAATTCGCACCGGTCAGCATCAGCGGCAGGTCGGGTGCAGCGCGCCGGGCGGCATCATGCAGGGAGAGCTGGGCAGCACCCCATACCATCACCTGTGTACGGTGACTGGCATTGGCCAGAGCCGGCTCATTCATCAGTTCGAGCGCAACCCGGTTTGCGGGCAGCCCCGCCAATATTGTGGCCAGCCTGACGATCATTGCGCGATAGTCGGCGAACAGGGAGCTTTCCAGATCACCGAGAATGGACTGGACCGAGTAAAGCGGAACCTGCTCGACAGGGTGGCAATCGACCAGAACATTGAGGCCACGAGCCAGCAGCTTTTCGATATTGGAGACCAGCTTCCGCTCAAGCGCCGTGCGGTCTGAACCCTGCAACTGGATGAAGGGGCCGACATCGAGCGAAAGCCGCACGAAGTCGAAGCCCGACGGGACCAGCTCTTGCACCAGCGCCTCAGGAAATGCGCTGCGCGGCTCTTCGAAAGGGCGCGGTTCGTAGTGGCTGGTGCTGCCGGATTTCAGTGATCCCCAGTTCATCGCGCTGTGAATGCCGACGCCACGGTGAAACAGGCGTTGAGGCGTTGGCGCTGATGCCTTGCCGGCTGAAACCGGGCCTGCTGCAACCGGCATTAGGGCTGCCGTCGACAGAGACAGAAAACTGCGGCGACTGAAATTCATGCGATCCTCCCGTCCCGATAAATCCGCTGGTGGCTCTCCATCTGCCCGCTCCCGTTCACCGTTGCTGCGGAAGGTCGGAAAGCGTGGTTTTGCGCGCGCTCGTATCGGGGGCGGACCTGCCGCGCCGTCGGAAGACCGGATCGATCCATCTGTCGATGAAGACCGCATAGACAACCGACACGACCGCCGAGATGGCGAACAGGACGAACGGCTTGTCCGCGACCGCCTCCCACTGGGCGGCCACCAGTTTGATGATGATGAAGTGCACCAGATAGATGGAGTAGGACCAGACGCCGATCCTGCTCACCCACGACCAGTTCAGGGGGTGGAACAGAACATTGTCGTGGAAACGGATCGCGTAATAGAAGAGCGGATAAAGTGCCATTCCCTGAAGCGAATAGCGTAATGTTTCCCTGAACAGCTCGCCACGATAGATGAAGGTGAACAAAAGCACGCCAAGAGCGCCTGCGACGATCGCCCACCGAAGCGGGGACATGCGACCCCGGTCAGCGAGGTCATTCATCGGGTTGCTCCACAGGGCCAGCAACGAACCATACAGGATGGAATCGATGCGCGTATCCGTGCCGAAATAGGTGCGCGCCGGATCGAAGCCGGGCTGCACGGCAAGATATGTCCTCCACAGCAGGACGGCGATGCAGATTGCGAAAAAAACGAGACCGGTTCGACGCCGCCCGATATTGGCGGACAGAAGGCCGAGCATGACCAGCGGATAGAGAATGTAGAAATGCTCTTCGATCGCCAGTGACCACAGGATTACGGTACCGGCGGGCAGATTGCTCACGAAATCCTCGTAGATCGCGTAATAGTTCGCGAAATAGAAGATCTGGGAAAGAGCGCCATAGAGCGTTATTCCGCCCGGTAACAATCCAGCCGCGACAAGCCCGTAGGCGATGACCAGCGTGAGCATCAGCGGCGGCACCAGCCGGAAAAACCGCCGGATGTAAAAACTCCTGACGTCAATCGTTTCCGTGTGCGCGAATTCGCGGAGCAGCAGGCTGGTTATCAGATATCCGCTGAGAAAGAAGAAGATCGTGACACCGAAACCGCCCGGTATGCGCTCGCCGAAACCGGCATGGGACAGCATGACGATCAGCACCGCTACGGCGCGAATGCCGTCCAGCGTTGGAATGGTCTGGAAGCGGGCGGTCATTGTGAACCGATCAAGGCAACGAGGCTTTCTTGACAGCACGGCTTCGGATCGCCGCAGCACGGAGGTGACGGGCATGTCATCGGGAACTGGCGCTCCCTCTGCTTTCAGTCAGCGGAGCACGACCTATCCGTGACACCACATCGTTGGTGATGCGAGGCTGTGTTCCGGCAATATGCAGCCGCCTGAGCGGCATGCCGATCAACGCCAGCAGGATGAGGGCAGGCAGGCTCATCATGTTGGTCTTGCCGCTGATGCCCACCGTGGTTGACAGAATAAGAAAAATGTAAGCCAGAGGCAGGAGCGCTCCTCTTCCCGCCGACCGCAGCATGTCGGTAAACCACGCGGCAACACCGCACCAGAGCACAATCGTTATCACGATACCGTACCGTGCGGCATGGCCTGCCCAGGAGTTCTCTATGCCTTCGTAGAGGCCGCCAAGCCGTACCTGGGTGTCGAGATTGGCCATGCGGTAGCCGGTAAGCAGGTTGGGCAGGCTGAGATCCCTGAACAGCTTGAACAGATCGAACCGGGTGCGGGCGCTGCCCCCGTCATCGACAAAGCGATTGATGAAGTTGTCGAAAATGCCCGTCTGGTAGAGGGCGAGCACTGTCAGGACAGAAAGCGGCAGCAACAACAGCACTGCCGTCAATCTGCGCAGGCTGACCGGGCTTCCGTGCAGGAAGCGAACAAAATACAGTGCGACAACCACGGCTGCGGTCGCATAGACGATGGTGAACGACACCCGGGAGCCAATGAACGGCATCGCCACCATGCACAGCAGGATTATCGGTAAGCGCCAGCGGTTCGCGAGGCCGCGCACGTCGCGCACGGTCATCAGGACGATGGTGTAGACACCCGTTGTCAGCGCGCCGATCAGCGGATGCCCCAAAAGCGCGGTGGCCCGATATTCCCATTCCTGTTCGGTGTCGCCAAGGACAAAAGGAAACAGCCGCCAGCCTGAGAGGCCTTCAAAGATCGACAGGCAGCAATTGAAAACCATAAGGACATGAATGGCGCGCGCGATATTGAGGCGCGTATGCTCTGCCATATCAGCGAACAACATGCAGATGATCGCGGCGACCATGATCGAGTCGATGAGGAACGAGGCCGGTTGATCGCCCTTGTAACGCGAAATGAAGATCCACAGAAGAACTGAGCCTGCAAGCAGAAAGACGGAGCCGAGGCATCGCGTCATGAGGTCGAACAGATAGCCTACCGGGTTGGGATTGGCGATTACCGCGAGACCAAGGGCGCACCCGAACAGATAGGTGGCAGGATGGATCTTGGTGATGATCGAACCACCCGATGAATTGTAGGGGATGCCGAAAAACTCCAGCGCGAAACCGGAAAGAGAAAACAGCGCCACCGCGCCTAGGAAAACAAGCAGGTCGACAAGACCGCGCCCGTGCGTGCGTGCACTGGCTGGCTCCACGTAGCCCAACGGCATGCCGCCTGTGTTCTGTTTTGCTGTCATCCCCGCTCTTGTCGCCCTGATCCACGAACGGAAAGGTCACCTTACGCTAGTACATCGAACCTTTCGATTCGATGAAGCAAGGCCGGGCAGATCAGCGAGCGGATCGGCTGTTGGCTCAGGAGGGGTTCCTGTCGCAAGGCTGGATGCCGGCGCGGCGGCCTGAGACCTCAGATGCGTTCGGAAACCAGATGGGCAATCTGGGAGCCTGCTTCATAATAAGCTTCCCGGTACTGTAAAAAGGAATTCCGGAGGATGCCGGAAACCGGAAGAGGCATCTCTTCCTCCTTTTTCTCCCCCAGAATCAGCAGCGCCAGTTCACGTCCGAAAACGGTTCCCGGGGAAATCCCGCGACCATTATAGCCTGCGAATCCGATGGTGTTTCTTCCGAACTTATGGAAGCGTGGCAAGGCATCGGGTGTCATGCCGATCTGCCCATACCACTCGTGCTCGAACTCCACCTTGCCGAGTTGAGGATAGAGTCTGGCCAGCGCCCTGCGTGCCCAGTCCTTGTGTATGGATATGCCGGTTCCCCGCAGCGCGCCCACGCTGCCGAACACCAGCCGTCCCGACCCGTCCAGCCTGAATGACGACAGCACAGCCTTCGTGTCCCAGACACCTTCGCGACCCGGCAGGATGGATTGCAGGTTCTCCGGGCTGAGGGGTGATGTAGCCAGATTGAAATAGGGCAGGCGCACCTGTTCCTCGCGAACACTGTTCCAGGGCCCGGTGCTGTAGGCATCGGTGGCCACCACCACCCATTCGGCTTCGACGGAGCCGCCTGCGGTGTGGACGACCTTGTTGCCACCTCTTTCACTGGTGTCGATAACGGGACTGGAAGTATAGAGTTCAACTCCGGCCCGGATACAGGCCTTCGCCAGCCCGCGCGCATAGGCCAGAGGTTGCAGGGTGCCCGCTCGCTGGTCGAGCAGAGAGCCGGTGTAGACGCCGGTTCCCACACGCTTTGCCGTTTCCTTTGCATCAAGGACCTGCACCGGCGCGCTGCGCTTTTGCCATTGTGCCTCGCGTTTTCTGATCTCTTCGAGGCCCGCTCTTCCCACCGCACAGTGAAGCGTGCCGTTCCGCTGGAGTTCACATTCGATGTTATGCTTCTCGATAAGCTCCATCACCAGAGACGGCCCGTCTCCCAGCAGCTTTAGCAGGCGTTCACCAAAAACGGGGCCGAGACGGACCGGAAGGTCGTCAGGCATGACCCAAAGGCCGGCATTGATCAGACCGACATTGCGGCCCGCGCCGCCAAAACCGATTTCATGTGCTTCAAGCAGAACCACCTTCCGGCCTGCTTCAGCCAGATGAAGCGCACAGGACATGCCCGTATAGCCGCCACCAACGATAACCACGTCGGCTGACAGATTCCGTTCCAGTGCGGATGTTGCCGGAGCCTCGGGAGCGGTGGCTTCCCAAAGTCCATGGGAACGGGAATCATTCAGCATTCTATGGTCCTGTCTGTGGAAAACAGCGAAAGGTTCGGTTCAGGGGAAACACGCGCGATAAACGCGGATCGGACTGGATGTGAACAGGGCTACCGACAGCCGGGCCGGGGTGCCGTTGCTTGTCTGTGATGGCGACGTGATTGTCCGGGGGTTCGACACTTTGATCATCCGTATGTTTCCGCATTCCCCTGGCTGACGGGCTCTGTCGGCACAGGACAGCGGCAAGCCGCCATTTCCACGATGCGCTCGCTCTGAACCGAAGAAGCCACATTCAATCCGGAAAGGCATCATGCTTCATCCCTAGGTGGAAAGATTGCGATAAATCAGACTGGGTTGATGCGCATTGCGCATCATTTGGAGTTCGTGCCCAGAATGCTTGAATGACAGCGGCGAGCTTTTCGCATGATGCGGATCACGGGTGCGCAAACTCTTCCCGGCCATTGGCACCATGCATTGCCTCATCCCATCCCATGGGTGCGTGAGCCCTGAAAATCACACCTGAGCGGGGCTGCCTGGACGACATCCATTCCACAGGCAGCTATGAAACGTTAAGCAAAGACGCGATACAGCTTCTGCAAGAACCCGAGGCCCTGCTCCCAATCCATGTCGCTATCGTCAAAACTTGTCATGCGCGGTGCATTCTGGACGATCGGCGCCTATGGCGGATCGGTTGGCCTGCGCTTCGGCACCAACGTCGTGCTGTCGCGTCTGGTCGCCCCCGAAATATTCGGCGTGATGCTGATCATCAATACGTTGCGCAACGGCATCGAACTGCTCTCCGATGTCGGTATCGGGCAGAACATCGTCCAGAACCCGAAGGGCGAAAGCCGTTCCTTCCGCGATGTGGCGTGGACCATCCAGCTTGTGCGCGGGCTGATCCTGTTCAGCCTCCTGTTTCTTGCCGCAGCACCGCTTGGCCAGCTTTATCAGCTGCCCGGCTCCGCGATCCAGCTCTCCGCCCTGACGCTTGCCCTGATGGGGTGCGCTTCCGTTTCGGGATATCTTTTGCAGCGGCGTTTGCAGTTCGTGCGGCTGAACCTTTTCGATCTCGGCGTCGATGCCGTGGGAGCTGCGCTGGTGATCGGGCTTGCCTTCGCCAGTCCGACGATCTGGTCGCTCATTCTCGCCAACATCCTGACCGCCGCCATACGCACCATCGCAACCTATTTCCTGCCCGACGCACGAGTGTGGTTCGCCTGGAACAGGCAGCACGCGCGCGAAATCCTGTCATTCGGCAAGTGGATCTATCTGTCGTCGCTGCTGGCCTTTCTGTGCGCCAGTTTCGACAAGCTTTATCTCGGGCAGGCCATACCTTTGGCGCTTCTTGGCATATATGGCCTTGCCCGCAACGTGGCCGATCTGCCGGCCGCACTGTTCGCGCGTCTGGGACATTCGCTGGTCTTTCCGGTGATCGCCTCCCAGCAGTCGTCGTCGCGGTCCGAGCTGCATGCGCGCCTGTCGCCGCTACGGCTGAAGCTGCTGCTGGTCAGCGCGGCCTGTGTTGCCTTCGGCACCGCCTTTGCCGACTATGCCATCATGATCATCTATGACAGCCGTTACCATGATGCGGGCTGGATGCTGCCGGTGATGCTGCTCGGCGTCTGGGGCGCGATCCTGTGCAGCATGAACGAATATGCGCTGCTGGGTGTCGGCAAGCCCTTCTATGGGGCTGCCGGCAACATGACCAAGCTCGTGTGTCTGGTTGTCGGCATACCGCTGGCGCTGAAGACGACGGGCCTGCTGGGCACCATCCTCGTCGTGGCGTTCAGCGATTTCTGCCGCTATATACCCGTGCTGATCGGCCAGCGCCGCGAACGTCTGTCCTTCTTCCTTCAGGACGTTGCGGTGACGCTGTTCCTGCTCGTGCTGCTCGGTGCATTCATCCTGCTGCGCTGGCAGGCCGGGTTCGGCACCCCGTTCGATGGGGCGAGTTTCTCATGACCGCATCGCTGTCCCCGCGCATCGGCATCGTCGTCATCGGCCGCAATGAGGGCGAGCGTCTCGTTGCCTGCCTTGCATCGCTCGGCGGCATGTCGGCACGCACCGTCTATGTCGATTCAGGATCGACCGATGACAGCGTGGAAAAGGCGCAGGCCATGGGCGCGCTCACGGTCCGGCTCGACATGTCGGTGCCGTTCACGGCCGCACGGGCGCGAAATGCCGGTTTCGACGCGCTGGAAACCGCGTTTCCGGATGCCGATTATGTGCAGTTCGTGGATGGCGACTGTACGCTGGACAGTGCCTGGCTGAGCCGTGCCGAAGCCTTCTTGCAGGCGCACGAGGACATGGCCGTAGTCTGCGGACGGCGACGGGAACGCCATCCGGAGCGATCGGTTTACAACAGGCTGTGCGACCTCGAATGGGACACGCCCGTTGGCGAGGCCACGGAATGCGGCGGCGACGCCCTCATCCGCATTGCCGCCTTCCGCGATGTCGGCGGATATGCCGACGACCTGATCGCCGGCGAGGAACCCGAAATGTGTGTGCGGCTGCGGGCCAGGGGCTGGCGCATCTGGCGTCTGGATGCGGAAATGACCCTGCATGACGCCAACATGCTGCATTTCGGTCAATGGTGGCGTCGCGCCATGCGGGCCGGCCATGCCTTCGCGCAGGTGTCCTCGCGCCATGCGGCCTCCCCCTTCGGCATCTGGAAGCGCAATGCGCGGCGGGCCCTGTTGTGGGGTGGGGTGTTGCCGGCCCTCATCCTGCTGGCCGCAATCCTGATCCACCCGGCCCTGCTGCTGCTTTTCCTGATCTATCCCGTTCAGGTTGTCAGGATGGCGCTCCGGTCCGGCCCCCGAAACCCGGACAGCTGGACATATGCAGCTTTCGCGGTACTGGCAAAGTTTCCCGAGATGCAGGGTGCCGCGCGCTTCTACATCAATCGCGTGCTGAAGCGCGCCAATACGCTGATCGAATACAAATAGCAGCCGCGGCGCTCAGCCGACGTCTTTTGCGGAACCGGCTTTCACGAACAGATCGCGCAGCTCGCGCGCCAGCCGGCGCCGGTCATGCAGGCGTTCCACCCGCGCGCGGCCTTCGCCGCCCAGCCGTGCAATCTCGGCCGGACTTGCCGACAGGGCAGCCCGCATCGCTTCGACAAGCTCATCATGATTGCCGGGCGAAACAAGCCAGCCGCATTGCGAATCCACGAGTTCGGGAATACCGGCGATGGTGGTGGAGATCGCCGGTCTTCCAAGCGCCAGCGCCTCCATGATGACGATCGGCAGGCCCTCCGCATAGCTCGGCAGCAGCAGAGCGCGGCTGGCGGCGATCATGTGCCGGACCTCGTCATTGGTAGCCCAGCCATGCAGGATCACGTCCTGCCCCACGCCATGTTTCGCGATTTCGGCTTCGATTTCGGCGCGGCTGTCGCCATCGCCGACGAGAACGACCCTGATCTCGGGGAAGGTCGCCCGCAAGGCGGCCACGGCTGCCGGAATATGCACCTGCCCCTTTTGCGGACACAGCCTGCCCACGCACACCAGCGTGTGGTTGGAGGGCTCAACGGGCGGCGCGACCTCGAAGCGGTCGAGATCGAGCCCGCAGCGCGCGATATGGACATCGACCTCGTCGCGCCGGTCACCTGCAAGATCGAGCAACATGTTGCGGCAATAATCGGAAATGGCGACGACGAAATCAGCTTCCGTCATCTTGGTGGGGAAGCTCAGATAGGGAGCTTCCACAAATTCATCCGGCCCATGGGCGGTGAAGCTGAAGCCCGGCCCCCCCATGCGATGGGCCAGCATGGCAACGGCCGGTGCATTGTTGCTGAAATGGGAATGGATGTGGGTGACGCCCTGCCGCTTTGCTTCCTGTCGCAGGAACGCGGCCTCCATCAGATAGGCCAGATGCCGCACGAAGCCGCCTCCGGCGTTGCGCAGCAATGTCCGCCAGACTGGCAGGGCGCGTGCTATTCCCACGGGGTTGGTGAAGACTTCCCGCAGGGCGGCGAGACACAGACCTGCCTTGTTGCCGTCGAGCAGATAGCGGGTGACGCCGCTTTCGCGGATGTCGGACGGGTCGACCAGCGGGCCGGCGAAGCGGCGCACCGCCATGCGGTCGATGTCGAGCCCGAGTTCCTCAAGCGCTTCGATCTCGTTGCGGATGAAGGTGCCGCTCGGCGCGGGATAGGTGTTGAGGAGATAGGCAATCTTCATCGCTGATCCGTTCGCGGCGGGCCGATTGCCCTGAAGCACGTCACCTTGACAGTTGCAGGGGCGATAAGCCTTAGCCGGCATCCTTCGCAGTCGCGGGCTGCGCATACAATCCCTGCCGCGCTATGACCGACGCTTCCGGTGAAAACCAGCGCTCGATCCTGCCAAGGCTGGCCTTGTTCAGAAGCGTGCCGATCAGCTTTTCGCGAACCGGCGCGACAAGCGCCAGGGCGGCGTGCATTTCATCGGCCGGCACCTTGTTCCATTCGACCACCAGCAGGAAGCTGTCCACGAACGCCGATGCGGCGCGAATGTCGCCGGTGGCGATCAGCGGCGGCAGGTCGAAGACGATGACGTCATATCCGGCAGCCTGCTCGAACAATGTTTCCATATGCTGCGACCACAGGAGCTGTGCAGCACCCTCATAAATTCCCGCCGCGCTGAAAGGCAGGATGTCGATGCCATGATGCGGGTCCGAAACGACATATTCAGGCAGGGAGGGCTTCTCGTCTGCGAGGAACTCGATGATGCCGTAGCCCGCCTGTGGTGCCAGCATCCGGGAAAGCGCGGGGCTGTAGGGATGCGCGTCGACCAGCAGCACGCGCTTGCCACCGCTTGCCGCCATCAGCGCCAGATTGGTGGCGATGGTGGTCTTGCCTTCATCGTCGAAGGTCGATGTGACCGCAATGCGCTGCTGGGCATGCGATGATTTCGCCGCCACCACGCCGGCGTATCGCAGGGCCTGCCACAGTGGCGTGTAGGGATGGCGCAGGACATGCGACAGGATTGCCGGCGCGCGGGCAAGAACACCACCTTGCCCTCCCGGCGCCGGTCCCGCCTCCAGCACAGAGACTATGCCGAGGCATTCCGCCCCGCAGGCTGCAAGCGCCTGTTCGGGCGTGCGGATGCGCCGGTCGAAGAACCCGAGAATAAGCGTGAGAACCATGCCTGCGACCGCGCCGACAATGCCGGCAGCGGCGATGATCAGCAAGCCGCGCATGTCGCTCTTGTCGACGGGAGGCGTCGCTTCGGAGACCAGTTGCGCCTGCACGCCGACGCCGCGCAGGCGATCGCGCAGCCAGCCGCTTGCGGTCTGGACGGCTGCGTCGCGGTCGCTCACCAGCTTCTTTATGTACGCGCCGGCAACGGCATTAGCGACCGCTGCGGCCTTTTCCGGATCGGAAGCGACATAGCTGATCTGCGCCAGATTGCTCTGTCCCACACGCTGCACCGAAAGGCTGCCGCGAAACGCCTTCAAAGCCTTTTGCTCGTCGCCCCCGGCGGCTTCGGTCAGGTTTTCACCTGCTATGACTGCGCGTGCTATCGGCTCCGAGGCGATGATCTGGACCTGTGTTTCCAGAAAGGTCGGATCGTAGAGCGACTCGGCATAGAAGGTGTTCTGATCGCTGGAGGAAAGCCGCAGATTGGTGATGTTGAGCAGTGCCGAGGCCGTGTAGTGCGAGGGCCGCAGGGCGACATAGACGATGGCCAGCACCGCGCACAGAATGGCCGGGATCAGGATGGCCAGCGGCCGCTGCAGCAGCGTCTTGAGCATCCACTTCCAGTCGTAAAGCATGGCGGTGGCCTGCGGCGTGCTATTCGTCTCCAGCATATCCTGAACCTTTGCGAAGCCCCCAAATCGGTGCCGTCAACCCGCTCGCCGGCGCAGCGCCGCTCTTCACCGCGCCCGTGACCGTGCTTTCGGAAACCCGGAATACCTTGACGATATCGCCGGGCTTCACCCTTGTTGTCTCGGCAGCCTCGATCTCCTGAACCTTGTCGCCTTCAGTGCGCACGATCACGTAGCGCAGTTGCGGCTCGTCATTTTCCGCGTCGTCCTCAGCGCTCTGCGACGAGTACTGGGCAGCCCCGTCGAGCAGGCGCTGGAGTGCCTGCTGCTGCTGCTCGACTTCGCGTATCTGCGCGTTGACGCGCTGGATTTCGGCAACGACCTCGTTGCGGCGGCGGTCGTCGAAATTGCCGAGTTCGCGGCGCTGCTCGGCAAGGCTCTGCTCTGCGGTCAGCTTTCGGATTTCAAGTTCCTGCTGTTCGCGCAGCACATCCGCCAGCGTGCGTTCGAGCGGGAACAGCCGGTGCACGGCCAGATTGCGCTTTGCCAGACTGCGCACCTGTTCCAGCTCGGTTTCGGTGGCCGCGCGCTTGCGCGCCACATCCGCCATCTGCTGGCCGAGCGCGGCGATCTCCTTCTCGCGGGCTTCGATCGACCGCGTCAGCGAGGCTTTTTCCAGGTCCTGACGCTCGCGCGCGCTGTTGAATATACGACGCTGTTCTTCCAGAGCGCGCAGCAGCGGCGCCCCTGCATCGGCCGGAGCTGCCGGAAACTCTTCCAGCCCCTCCTGCTGTGCGCTCAGGCGCATCTTTTCGGCGCGCAGATCCTCGCGGCGCAGCGCCAGAACAGCGATCTCTCCACGGCTGCTGATGGAAACGCGCTCCGCATCCCATGCGGAAAAACGTTCGCTCCGGTAAGCGCCGCCGGCAATGCTGAGCGCATTCAGCACCATCATGCCGGGCCGGTACTGATATTCGCCGGGCGTGGTAACGCTGCCCAGAATGTAGAAGGGACGATAGGCGATGATGTCGACGGACGTGTCGGGAAGCTCCGGAAGCCTGCTGACTTCCTTCAGCCGCTGCGAGATTGAACGGGCAAGCTCGGCGGTGTCGAGACTGGCCGCCTGTATCTGGCCGATCACCGGCAGGGAAATCTCGCCATTGGCGCCAACAACCGCCTCTCCGTTGAGGGCCGGCCATTCGGAGACGTGAATGCGCAGGCGATCCTGCACGCCGAGCTTGTAGTCTTCCGCCTGCGCGGCGCTCAGGCATGAGGCGGCAAGGATCATGGCGCAGAGCGTGCGGCCGAGACCTTGCA
This sequence comes from Aquamicrobium sp. NLF2-7, assembly GCF_022359935.1. NCBI lineage: Bacteria > Pseudomonadati > Pseudomonadota > Alphaproteobacteria > Hyphomicrobiales > Phyllobacteriaceae > Aquamicrobium > Aquamicrobium sp. NLF2-7. The sequence continues at coordinate 189,168 of NZ_JAKSED010000007.1, forward strand.
TGAATTTCGGGATATCGCCCATTTTACCGATAACTCCCAGTGACAGACCCCGCCAATAACGCCATTGCGCTAACAGCTGCTGAACAAAGGACGGCGGGATGGCCTTGGCAGTGTTTCCGGCGCAATTTCCGCCAACCATGGTTACCATGTCCCTTCTCCGGCAAGCTTGCCCTGCGCTGCAGCGGTGCCGGCCTGCCGCCGATATGGCATGGCGATGTTGCGAACTGGCAGCGCAGCGTCACGCAGTGCATTCATCCGCAGCGAGATGCCGAAGATCATGCCCATGGTGGTGAACAGCAGGTATTGCACCTCCTTGCCGAAGATCACCCATTCGTACATGGAATGGATATAGGCGATCAGGAGCGCCACGCCGCATCCGATCAGCAGATTGCCTTCCGCATTGTGGCGCTCGCGCCAGCCTGTGCGCAGAGCCGTGATCATGGGCACGATCAGCATCAGGCAGAAGGCCACGATCCCCGGATATCCGGTTTCCGCCATCGCCAGCCAGTAGGCATTGTGGACGATGTTGTTGCGGTTGACCTCGCTCGGCGCAACGCCGGCCCGCTCGGAATAGCCATAATTCTTGGCGACATGGACATAATGGTTGGTACCCACGCCCAGAGGATGGTCATCGACGATGAACGACGCAGCCCGGTTGAAGGCCGCGCGCTCGTCATACTGGTCCTCGGTGAGCGGCGCCTCGTCGAAGCGCTTATCAAAGGACGAAATCGCCACCGGCGCGATGATCGCCAGAGCGACGGCGCCCGACAATGCAAACAGCATCTTGCGCTGGGTCATGCCGGCCAGAGCCAGTATGGCATAGAGCAGCATGATGCCCAAGGCGCTGAAGCCCACGGAAGCGCGTGAGGCGGTGAAGATAACGACAAGCAGTGTCGCCATAACGGTCAGCAACTGCCAGCGCGTTCCCCTGTATCCATAAAGCAGCAGCGCCAGATGCGGGAACAGCACCATATGCGCGGCCATGCCCAGCGTGTTCTGGTGGATGAACAGGCCGTGCGCCTGCGACAGGCCCAAACCGAAACGCTGGTGGAGCACGGCGACGAGATGCGCGGCCATGCCGAGCGCCATGCCCTGCATGATGTAGATGGCCGTCTTCGGCTCCAGACAGGCGCGGGCAACGACGACCATGATCAGGAACATGCGGGCGAATTGCCAGACGCCGAAGCTTGCCGCCAGAGGCTCATAAGCCTGCAGCATCGAAAGCGCGGCAGCGCCGATATAGATCAGCAGCGGCAGCTTGCACCACAGCGGTATGCGGCCGGGACCGAAGCTCAGAAGCGCCGCGACGGCCAGAATGTCGACAAGGCTGAGTTCCAGGCCATAGACGAAGCCGATCCACTCACCTGCCCAGCTGATCAACCCCACGTCGAACAGGGGCATGGAGGCGGCCATAAACGGCAGGATGCCGAACACCGTCCAGAACAGGCGGGGGAATCCGGGCGTGCTCCGCAGCAGCAGACTGATTGGGACTGTGCACGCAAATGCTATGAACAGAGCAGCGAATTTCAACCGGACTATCCCGAGCTTTTAATCTATAAGCCGTAGCACGGCATGGCGGAACAACAGGTTAACGCAGGCGGGATGTCCGCCAAAGGTTAATGGACGCATAATGTTGAACTGGCTTCGTTGCGGTTTCTTGCTCGTGCTTGCTGTGCTGTCGGCCGGCGCTGCTGTGGCCGGAACGCGTACTGCGCAGGTGATGGAAGTCTCCATGGCCGCGCCCGACATCGTTCATGTCGAAATCCGCGATCCGGAGTTCCTGCGTGGCGGCATCGTAAAGCTGGATGGTCCCCGGCCCGAGCCGAACGGAACATGGGTTCGTCATGCGGGCGGCCGGGGGCTGGTGATCGGGCCTGCGCGCGATCATTTACGCCTTGCCGATACGCCACCAGACACCTTTCTCGACCGTGCGCACGTCGACGAGACACAGGGCTACGGGCAGGTTGGAGGCCGCAATGTCGTTTCCATTCATCGCAAATCCATGCCCTATGATTCCGGATTGTTTCCGGCTTCCAATGGCGACACCCGCGCGGGCGCCAGCTTTCGCCACGATATTTACCTGAAACTCGACGGTCCCCTGCCCTCCGGCAGCCATGTCATCGTCTGGCCCGGCGCTGTGCTTCCGGACACGGCGTTCGACTTCGACGACCGCAAGATCCGCGCTTCGTCCGTTCATGTGACGCAGAACGGCCACCGGCGCGGCGATCTTGCAAAGACAGCCTATCTTTCGCTGTGGCTGCCGGGTGGGCCGCATCACGGCGCGGTGGATTTTCGTGAGTACGGCATTGATGGCTTCGAGGTGATCGATGTCAGCGGACAGCAGGTGTTCGCCGGACCCCTGCGACTTCGCGCCGGCCCGGATACGCCGGAACCCGGCAACGGACTTGCCCACGAGCTGATGGAATACACGGACGCTTCCGCGCCGCGCATTGCGCTGAGCGGTCTGCGTGACGGCACGTTCACGACCCGACAGCCGCATGGCTTCCAGACCGGTCAGCGCATCGCGCTCGAACGGATGGGCGGCGATCAGGATGCGGGTGCGGTTTTCGCCACGGTTGAAGCCGCGATGTCGACCAGCTTCACCGTCAACGATGTAGAAGGAGAGCTTCCCGGCCGGGTCGAGCAGGGCGCCACGGCAACGGCGGCGCAACGGGCCAGCCGGGCGGGCACCTTCGTGTTCGAGCTCGATTATTCGGCATGGGTGCCTGAACACAATGGAACCTACCGGCTGCGCATTCCGGGCATTGGTGTCTCGGACGCCGTCACCATAGCCGACGATGTTTGGGAAAAGGCGGCGCGGAATTCGCTTGCCGGCCTTTATCATCATCGCAGCGGAATTCCGCTCGATGGCCGCTTCGGATATTCGCGGCCTGCCGCCTTTCGTCCCGGCCCCGGCCTGACCATTTTCGAAACGCGCTTGCCGCTGGCGTGGTCATCGGAATTCGACGGCGGTTTCGTGCCGTTCGAGGAAGCGGCGAAGCCGGCGTGGATCACCGACACGCAAGCGCCTGACACCTACTGGGGCGGCTACATGGATGCCGGCGACTGGGATCGCCGTATCCAGCATGTGGAGGTGTCGTCGCTTTTGCTCGACGCTTATGAATTCACGCCGCAGAAGCGGCAGTTGCGCGGGAGCGGCCTGCCGAAATCCTCCGAAGTTCTCGAAGAACCGGCTTTTCGGCAAACCGATGCCCTGCCCGATCTCGTTCATGAGGCGATCTGGCTGCTGGATTTCTTCAGACGGCTGCAAGCGCCTGATGGCAGTGTTCGCGGTGGTATCGAAAGCGCCGGCCACCCGTTGCGCGGGGAGCCCAGTTTTCTCGAACATCAGACGGTGTTCGCCTACGCGCCCGATCATGTCTCCAGCTATAAATATGCAGCGGTTGCAGCCCGGCTTGCCAAAATCCTGAAGGATCTGGGTGCCGGTGAGGCCGCCGCCCTGTTTTCAGACAGCGCCGTAGCGGCATGGGCTGCGGGCGAACGCGGCTTTGCCGACCCGGATGCCTATTACGCGGAGGCGCTGAAGGCTGGCGATGAGGCCGGCATATTCGGGAAGGTGCCATGGTCGCAGCACCGGCAGCAATTGCAGCGGACGGCCGGTGAATATCGTATCGCAGCCGCCTCTGCCTTGCTGCGTCTGACCGGCGATGCCGCCTATGGCGCGATTTTCGAGGACCGGTGGCGGGAGGGGCTCGACCTCTACGCCCACAAGGGCGACGCGGCATGGCATTATCTGCGATCGGACAAGCCGGACGAGACGATCGCGGCCGCGATAAAAGAGGCTTTTCTTCGTGAGGCGCAAGTGGTGGTGGATGCGCAGAAGCCGTTTGCCTATCCGAGCCTCAAGCACCCCGCCGCTCCCTCCGGCTGGGGACAGGGCGGAGCACCCGCCTACAGCGAATTGCAGCTTCTCATGCGCGCCCACCAGATCGGGCACGACCCGGAAATACTCAAGGCCATGGAGCGCGCCCATCATGTCATGCTCGGCGCCAACCAGCTGGGGCTCAGCCTGGTGACGGGCGGCGGCGTTCGCAGCGTCGGAAATCCGCTGCATGAAGACCATCTGGCGATGGGCGTCAAACCTCCCGCCGGCATCACCATCTATGGCTGGGCCTCACAGGCACAGACGGCGCATGGATGGATTTTCGGGCCGCCATGGTCGCCGCTGCCCGAGGCCGGAACGGCCGATAACGCCATGCACAGGCGCATTGAACCGCCCCGTTTCTCGATACCCTATTTCGAATATCTGGTGGAGCATCCGGCGCTGGTCATGCAGCAGGAATATACTGTGCATCAGTCGATCGGACCAATGGCCGCGCTGGCGCTCTATCTCAACGCACAGTGAGGTCAGCCGCGCAGCCGCGCCCACCAGCCCCGGGGAATCTCGCGCACTGCCAGCCCCAACAGCGGCAATACGGAGAACAGGTAACGCCGCCAAAGGCGTCCGGGGTCGGAACCCAGCCTGTGCAGCCATTCCAGACCCGTTCTGCTCATCCAGCGCGGAGCCCGCTTCTTCATGCCGGTCATGAATTCCAGCGCCGCCCCGATGCACAGGCATATGCCCGTTGCCTCCGGGTCCTTTGAAATCTCATAGGCGATCTTCTCCGATTGCGGAGATCCGATCGCCACGAAAATGAAATCCGCCCTTTCCTGCACCGCGAAATCCACGCAGCGCTGCAACTCGGCAGGATTGTTCAGGACGCCATAGGGGGGCACGTGGGCGCGTATATTCAGGCGCGGAAATCTGGCCCGCATCTGATCGATGACGTTCTGGCTGGGAGCGATCATGGTGATGTGATCACCATCCCTGATGACGAGGCCGAACAGGCAGGCAGTCAGGTCCGCGCCCGTCACCCGCGGCAGGGTGAGCGGCACGGCCTTTGCAAGCATCGACACCGGCTTGCTGTCGCACAGCGTCAGCCACGCATTCTCATAATAGGGGAGCAGTTCGGGATGCTGCGCCAGGCGAACGATGTGATCGACATTGGGTGTTACGATGTAGCGATAGGCGGGGTCGTCGCGCGTATCCCCGATCAGCCTGATGACATCGTCGAAGGCAATCCTGTCGAATGGCACGCCAAGAAAATGCCGTCGCTCGATAGCGGGCATGATGGAAGGTGTGACTGTCATATTGGCTTCTGACATTTTTCCGACGGTTGCCGAAATAATACTTCTCCCAGGGCGCCCGCCGGCCATGCTGTCCGAAACACACAGCATTAGCGATCCTTTAACGTCAAGTGATGATAGCAGCGATACGTTGAAAGGTCTGAACACAGTTAATATCAGAATCTCTGTATAGTGGGCAGACTTGAGGGCCGTCGCCAGAAGGCAAAAATGATTTTTCTTCTCATTCTCCTTGTGGTCGTCAACCTGTGGTTGCTTTTTCCGGTTGCGATCTTTGCCATCGAAATATTTGCAAGCCTGCTTCCGGCGCGAGACAGGGCCATTGTCAGTGATGGCCATCGCCCGGATGTGGCGATCCTCGTTCCGGCGCATCAGGAAGAAAGCGGCATCGCAGCCACGGTTATGGCGCTGCGCGGCCAGTTGCGCCCCGGCGACCGGCTGCTGGTCGTTGCCGACAACTGCACCGACGGGACAGCTGCCCTGGCGCGGGCCGCGGGCGCCGAGGTGGTGGAACGACACGACCCTGACTGCCGCGGCAAAGGCTATGCGCTGGACTTCGGCGTGCGTCACCTCGAACAGGCACCGGTTGCTGTCGTCATCGTGGTCGATGCCGACTGCACGCTGACGCCGGGCTCCGTGGACAGGCTGGCAAGAGAGGTCGCGGCCAGTGGACGGCCCGTGCAGGGACTGTATCTGATGACCGCGCCGCCTGACGGGGGGCTGAATTTTCAGGTGGCCGAGTTCGCGTTCCTGATCAAGAACCGTGTGCGGCCGGCCGGCCTGCACAGGCTTGGCCTGCCGTGCCATCTGACGGGAAGCGGCATGGCCTTTCCATGGGAGACCATCAGGACAGCCAATCTGGCGCATGCCAGTCTGGTCGAGGATATGAAGCTCGGGCTTGATCTCGCCCTGTCCGGCCAGCCCCCCCTTTATTGCGGGAATGCGCGCATCGACAGTTTTTTCCCCTATACGACGGCAGGTGCTGCCACCCAGCGCAGCCGCTGGGAAGAAGGGCATGTCGGCATGATTGCGCTGGCGCTGCGGAGCCTGCCGGCCGCAGTCGCCGCGCACAGCCTGAAGGCACTGGCGCTTGCGCTGGACATACTCGTTCCGCCGCTGACACTTCTCATCCTGCTGATCATCGGTGCCTTCGTCATCACAGCCGCCGTGACGTGGCTGTTCGGCCTTCCGGGCCTTGCGCTCTATATCTCGATGGCAAGCCTGCTTCTGTTCGGCCTTTCCGCTTTTGTGGCGTGGTTCGCTTATGGTCGGCACGTGCTGTCGCCGCGTGCGCTGATGAAGGTGGTGCCCTATCTTTTCTCCAAGCTGAAGCTCTACGGCTCCATGGCGACCGGCGGGCGCAGCAAAGGGTGGGTGCGCACCGACCGCAAGCGCTCGGATTCCTGACGCTGCCCTGTCTCACCGGGTGTCGAGCGGATTGTCACCCCAGCCATGAAAGCGCCACGACAGCTGCAGCGTATCGCGCATCCGCTTCACAGAAGCGCGGAACACGCCCATTTCGGCATTCGTGTAGGCGGTCTGCATGTAGCTCGTATAGGTGGAGATGAAGCCTGACGGCAGCGTTTTGCAGTCCGTCTGGCCATCCTCGCGATCTCGCCATCTCTCCATGAACCCGGCCGCGAAAGCGCGCAGCGTGCCAGCCTGCAATGGATCGGCACCCGCCGGCATCCACGCCTGTGAGAGGTCTCCTCCAAACAGCGTCCCATAGGTGATCAGCGCGACGAAATAGACGCCAAGATCGGTCAGGTGCACATGGTCTGTGAACAGGTGCGAGGTGATCTCGCCCGGCGTTTCACCGGTGAAGCCCTGAGGCTTTTCACTGTTCAGATAGGCGACGAGATCGGCCAGCGCCAGTGAGGCGGGAATGAAGTCCACGGGGCTGGTGCCCTCGCCTGCCCGCGCGGCTATGCAGTGCCAGACCGGCGAAGCGCTGCGCTCATAGCTAATCCATGCATCCGGCTTGCCGGGGTCGGCAATATCGGCCCATGGCGCATAGAAATAGGTCTTTGCACCGGGGTTTGCACTCACCGCCCGCGCCTGGAAATCGCGCAGGTGCCGGACCGTCTCATGTGATGTGAGAGCATCGAGCACGCGATGCCACTCGGTCACGACGAAGAGGTCGTGCGGCGGCGGAGACGCCAGCGTTGCCAGAACGTCCACCGGGTCGCCATCTCGGTTCACCCCGGCGGCATAGCCGGAACCGGGCCGCTTTTCGTCATTGCCGAAAGTGCGCTGACGGATGGTCGAGCCGCCAATATGCTGCCTGTCCCAGTCGATCCGAATTCCATCGTGATCCGCCATGGCGGCCACCATGTCGGGCAGCGGCCTGTCGGTGAGGCTGTGGCCGGAAATGAAAAGCCGCACGGCATTTTTCTGCGCAATCGCGCCGTCCGTCATGACACCGGCAAGCAGCACCATCAGCACAAGCCGGATGCAGCCGCGACCAGAACGCTTCCTTTTTTTGTCCGGGCGCAGACCTGCTCTAGGCATGGGCTGCGATCAGGCCTGCCCGGTAACGATAAAGCGTCTCCTCGTCGAAACGGCGTCCTGCCTTCGCTGCTTCCTCGACAAGCTGCGCCAATCCTTCCCTGTCCGCGTTCAGGTCGGCAACCAGTTCTGCCAGCTGGTCGATGTCGTTCAGCGGCGAAAGGCGCCCGCCGCCTTCTTCCCTGATCAGGCCGGCGGCATAATCGCTCTCATAGCCGACGATGGGACATGCCGACACCAGCGCTTCGATCAGGCAGCGGGGCGATTCAGGCGTCTTGTGGCAGAACAGGAAGAGGTGCGCCTGCCGCATTTCCGACAGGATGCGCCGACGGTCGCCGACGTGACCGGCAAATGTGACATGCTCCGTGATGCCAGTCCTGCCTGCATGGTCACGCTTGGCCGAAAGCAGCGGGCCGTCCCCGATCCATGTGGCTTTCAGCGGAACGCCGGTGCGAATTGCGCGGGCGATCACGTCGAGCCAGTCGATGGGTCCTTTCATCTCGTCGGCCCGGCCCACATAGACGATGCGCAAAGGTTCCCCATTGCGGATGCTGGTAAGCTTTGCCTCCACATCCGGCGCCGGAGCAAAATCCTCGCGGCTGGTGTGCACATCGTAGACGCAGGCGGGGTTGGCGGAAGACCGTGCATAGGCGTTGAAAGTGTCCATGCCCTGCAGCAGCGCCAGCGAACTGCGTCGCGTTATGTAATGGTGATAGCGCTCCATGACCAGGAGCATGGCACGTTCCTTGATCCGGCGCTTGAAAGGCAATGTAGGGACGATGTTGCGCAGGACCCGATGCTCGACACGGTCGAACCACACGGCATATTTTCGCCCCTGTGCCATCGCTTCCCGCGCAGCGACAGCCGCCCAGTCTCCCGCCACATAACCGATGGTGAAGCACAGATTGTTCGCCCGCCTGATCTCGTCGGCCAGCAGGCTGCGCGTGGCGCGATAGGTTCGTGCGAAAGTGCTCACATTGTAGGCCATGGGAAGCGCGATGAATTTCAGCTGATCGGCGCAGGGCAGCGTGTCGACGTCCACCCATGTCGTGGAGGTCTGCTCCTCCTGCCCCTCATCCAGCAGGATGCCGGCATAAACCACCTTGGCGAAACGTTCCGCCCAGCGGCACACGCCGGCACAGGTCTGGTCGTCGAGCTGCAATCCATTGGGCCCCTTGCGCAGGCGCACAGCCGTCACCAGAAGCAGGGTGCCCTTGCGCCTGTGCGTCGTGGCACCATGGTCCCGTTTATCTTTTCTATACGTACCGGACGGGGGCGTCATGCCTTTCTCCTTGCCTGTGCAGATAGCCGAAAGCGAATGCGTTCGCCGTGAGCGCCGTGGCGGTCACGATATGGCAGCTATCCATGGCGAAGCGGCCGGGCAACCTGTCGCCCGTGCGAAATGGGGGCACATCCCGGTTGAAGCACGCCTCGAAGCTTCCCCGGCTGATATCGATGCTGATTGTCATCGCATGGAAATCCAGTAGCGTGTGTGACAGCGGATACTGGCATTTGTAGGCGCATTCTTTGGCGCTGAACATTGTCCGGGCGAAAAGGCCGCAGTGGGAAGCCGGCAGGGTTGCGAGCCACCGGCGTTCCTCATCCACACAGATTTCAGGAATGAGGTCCGGGTCGAGCGGCTCGGCCGGCTCGACATCGAGCCCGATCGAAAGAATGCTGTCCGCCTTTCGCGCAACCGCCGCTGCACAGAGATCGTCACAGTGGGTGACGGAGCCGACGATCCCTTCCGGCCATATCGGCGAGCGATCATCGGCAGCAGGTATCGCTGCCGGGGCAATGCCGAGCGCGCCCATGGCCTCCCGCGCCAGCGCCCGCCCCGTCCTGAATTCGCGCCGCCGACACTCCGAGGCGCGCCTCAACGCGGTTTCCTCGTCCGGCAGCCCGGGCGATCGTTCGATGCGGGGATCGCCTGTCACGACACGGATGGCCGGCCGGATCTCCGGATCGAATATCTGGTCGAACAGGATCATCCGCCGGGCTGGTTCCGGGCCATGCGGCCGCCAAGTGCGGCACGGCGCGCGGCCGCGCGGCTGGCCACCTTGCTCAGCCGCTCGTCGGACTTGCCGCGATCCGAAAGATGCCCGGCCAGTGCCGAAACGGTCGGGAAGCGGAACAGGTCGGTGATGGCCATGTCGGGTGCAACGCCCGCCTTGAGTTCGCGATGCGCCTGCACGGCAAGCAGGGAATGGCCGCCAAGCGCAAAGAAGCTGTCCGACAGTCCGACGCGTTCCACGCCGAGAATGCGCCGGAAGGTTTCGGCGATCTCGCGCTGCATGTTGTCGACCGGAGCCACATAGGCCGCCGCCTCCACCTGCGGCTTCACGTCAGGCCTCGGCAGCGCCTTGCGGTCCACCTTGGCATTGGGCGTCAGCGGGAATGCGTCGAGAGTTACGAAATGCGCCGGCATCATGTAATGCGGTAGGGACTGTGCGAGATGCGCACGCAGGGCTTCCTCGTCGATGGCGCCGCCCGCAAGGCGCAGATAGGCGACGATGCGCACATCGTCGGCACGGTCTTCGCGCGCCACGACCACGGCTTCCGCAATGCCGGGGAACTCCGCGATGCGGGCTTCGATTTCCCCGAGCTCGATGCGGTAGCCGCGCACCTTGACCTGATGGTCGGCCCGGCCAAGGAACTGAAGCGTGCCGTCGTCAAGGAAGCGGACCAGATCGCCGGTGCGATAAAAGCGGCCCTTGCAATACGGATTGGGGAAGAAACGCTCGGCCGTCAGGTCGGGGCGGTTGTGATAGCCGCGCGCAACGCCGTCGCCGCCGATATAGAGCTCTCCCGGCATGCCGGGCGGAACCGGCCGGCCGTTGCGGTCCAGCGCATAGAGCTGCGTGTTGGCGATGGGGCGGCCAAGCGGCACCACCCCTTCGACCTTTTCCACCGTCATGGTCGAGGACCAGATCGTCGTTTCGGTCGGACCATACATGTTCTCGATGCTGGCCGGGGTCGCCTTGCGCAGGTCCGACACCAATGTCGCCGACAGCGCCTCGCCGCCGATGAACAGGTGCCGCACATCGCGCAGCGCCTGCCGGCTCGCCTCATCGACCATGAACATGCGCGCCATGGATGGCGTGCATTGCAGATGGGTGACGCGGTGCTCCGCGATGTCCTGCGCAAACGAGCGCGGCGCCTGCGCCGGCATTTCGTCAGCGGCACCGCGTGTGCGGGCCACGACTTCGGCCAGCGGCTTCAGGCGCTCCATGACGGTTGCGCTGGCAACGCCATAGTCGATCAGGCAGGCCACCTCGTCGACGCCGATGGCAGAGATCTCTTCGATGCGGCGCATGGCGTCATCGACCGTACCGAACAATCCGCTGTCGTCGAAATAGCGCAGGAAGGCGAATTCAAGGATGGCGTCAAGCTCGTCGTCGGCAAGGCCCTGAAGGTCGATCTCCATCGGGTTGTCGACGCCCTGTGGCTTCTTGAAGGCCGGGAAGGCCCAGGCATATTGCTTGATGAGCGCGGTGGCGCTGCGCAGATAATCCTTCATCGGCTCGCGGGCCAGATTGCGCACCTCCTCGCGATCTTCGCCAAGCAGCGTGTGCAGCATCAGCGTGACCTTGTGGTCGGCGGGATCGCGCCCGCACTCGACAAGGGTTTCGCGGTAGATGCGGATCTTTTCCGCCAGTTCCGGGATCGACTGGCCGAGCAGATGGGTCAGCACATTGGCGCCCAGCCTTGCCGCATCGCGATATGTTTCCGGGTTGCCGGCGGTGGTCACCCACACCGGCAGTTCCTTCTGCACAGGGCGCGGCTGGGTGACGACACCCACGGTGCCGGAACCGAAATCGAACTCGACCTTGTCCCCGCGCCACAGCCGGCGCACGGTTTCGATGTCGCGCAGCATGGCGGCCTTGTTGTGCGGCGGCGCATTCTCCGGCCGCAGCACGAAATCCTCCGGCATCCAGCCAGACGCGAAGGCAAGGCCGGCGCGGCCATTGCTGATGTTGTCGATGATGGCCCATTCCTCGGCCACGCGGGCCGGATGGTGCAGCGGCAGCACGCAGCTTCCGGCGCGGATCGACAGGTTCTTCGTGACGGCGGCAACGGCAGCACCCGTCACGGAAGGGTTCGGATAAGGCCCGCCAAAGGCATGGAAATGCCGCTCCGGCGTCCACACGGCCTGAAAGCCGTGATCATCGGCGAATTTCGCGCCTTCCAGCAGCAGACGGTATTTCTGCGGGCCGGCGCCGTCGTCATTGCCCCAGTAGAACAGGCCGAAATCCAGAGCCCGCCCGGAATAGCCGGCGGACTTGTGGGCGGTGACTTCCGCCGAATGGATCACCACCTTGAAGCCGCGCGCCAGCGTCCAGAACAGTTCGAGCACCGAGATGTCGAAGGACAGGCTGGTGACGGCGAGCCACACCGGCTGTTCGCCGGTGGGCACGGGAATGCGCTCGTCCATGCCGGCAAAGAAATTGGCGACATTGCGGTGTTCGAGCATCACGCCCTTGGGCCGCCCGGTGGAACCGGACGTGTAGATGACATAGGCGAGGTTTTCAGGCGCGACGACGGCTGAGGGGCGATCGCTGCGGCCGGCGGCTTCCACGATGTCCTCGATGACGAGGACAGTCGCGCCGGGCGCGGCGAGCCGCGATTTCAGCGCGCGTTCGGTCAGGACGACGGGTGCTGCGCTGTCGCCGATCATCAGTTCGAGTCGGTCGGCCGGAAACTGCGGGTCGAGCGGCACATAGGCGCCGCCGGCCTTCAGGATGCCGAGCGCGCCGGCGACGAGATCGACCGAGCGCGAGACATGCAGGCCGACCATCACGTCGGGCCCGACGCCCTGCGCGATCAGCGCATGCGCGATGCGGTTGGCACGTTCATCGAGCTGGCGGTAGCTGAGCTCCACGGCTCCGCTGGCCACCGCTTCCGCATCCGGCGTCCTGTCCACCTGACGCTCGAACAGCACATGCATGCAGGCAGAATCGTAGGCGCGTTCGGTGTCGTTCCAGTCGTGGAGGACTTTTTGCTCTTCCTGCACCGACATCAGCGGCAGGTCGGCCATCCGTGCGGAATTTTCCGCGAAGGCTTCCGCAAACACGGAAAGATGCGCGGCCAGCGCTTCGGCCTGATCCTGGCTCAGCCTGTTCCGGTCGAAGACAAGCGCGTCGTCCGTGTCGCCGGCAACGAAAGCCAGCGCGCATGCGTGCGGCAGGGCGTTCGCCTCGCCGCCATCGACCAGACCCACGGTCAGGTGCGGCGAAGTCAGGTTCGGGAAACGAAGCGGCAGGTCTGACGGCACCGGGCCATGCTTGCGCACCTCGGCCAGCCTTTCGCTGAAGCCGGCTGTGAAGGCGGCGATGGGAGCGCCATCGATCATGTCGATGCCGAGCGGCACGCTTTCAAGGAAATAGCCCGCATACTGCGTGGCGGCTTGCCTGACCGCGTCGTCGGCGTAGGCCAGAGAGATCCGATCCTGATCGCTCAGCCGCAGCATGAAACCGGCAATCGCGGCGAGCTTGCCCTCGCGGGAAAGGCCGGCCGGCAGGTCGAGCGGCAGGGTGGACGGATCGGGGCGGCTTTGCGAGGAACAGGCGCGCACATCCATCAGATCGACATCGTGCAGCGCCGACAGAAGCCTGCGATGCGCATCCTCATGCCGGGCGGCATTTCCCACTGCTTGCGAAAGGCTCTCCATCTCCGCCGCATCGAGGCGCGGCAGGATGGTTCCCGCAGTCAGCACGGCTGTCATGTCGGCATCGTCGCCGATGCGGCTGCCGGTGATGCGGACGGGCTGGTCGGCAGCGGCGATGACCACGCCCTCTTTCGAAACCGACAGGACGGTTCCCGGAGCCCCGTGCGCCGCGTTGGTGTCCGCAATCATCGAGGTGACGGCATAGACGCCATCGGCGCTGTACAGTTTCGGGACCCCCAGCGGGTTGGCGTAACCCTTGCCGAAATCCAGCCCGCGCACGAGACGCATGAGCGCCTCAGCCGACTGATCGAAGCGCAGGGTTGCGCTCGCCTGTGGACGCAGCGCCTTCGCATAATATGAACGTGCGGCAAGATCCTGCGGCTTGCCGGCCAGCGTGCCCGCCTCGATTTCCTGAAGCAGCGTCGCGAAGGTGGAAATGCCGGCCTCGAAGCACTTGGTGTTCAGCGTCAGCGCTGTTTCATCGGGGGCGATGTCGAATGTTTCCTGAACATAGATCAGGCCCTCGTCCACGCCGGCGGCAATCTCGTGCCATGTAACACCATGGCTGGTTTCCCCGTTCAAAATCGCCCAGGCAGGCGCATTGAGGCCGGCATAGCGCGGCAGCGGGCCGTCGTGGAAGTTGGCGGCACCGGCCCTTGCCTTGCGCCAGACGGGTTCGGGAATGATGCGCAGGTTCGCGGCGCTGAACAGCCAGTCATAGTCGACATCCGCAAGGCTGGCAGCCAGGTCTCCGCCCCAGCCGGTAACATGAATGCCGTTCTTCGCGGCATGGCTTGCGATGGAGGGGTTTTCGGTGACTATGGCAGCAACCGAGTGGCCGTGGTCGCGAAGAATCTGTGCACACTGAAGGAGAAGCGATTCATCTCCAACCAGAACGCACTCCAAGGAATTGGCCGCCATCACGCTCCCCTCCGCACCGATTTCGCCTCTGTGCTTTTAACTGGCCTGCGTAAAACCATCATGATCAGGATGTTTCGACTTAAGCCGTGTATCGTAATCATTGGTTAAGCCCGTTTGCTACGAGGTGCATCGTCGACAACCATCTGCCACCTTATTTCAGGTCGTGCAGCTTCTGCTTTAACGAGGTTTTCAACTTACGGCGGCAAGTAAGCCATATCATGTTATTACAAGACAGGCATTGGTGAAGGGTATGTGCGCTCAGGTGGCGAAGATTCTCTCAATGCAGCACCAGCTGAGGGGCTGGCTCATCGATCGGGAACAAGCCGCATGATCGACAATTCTGACCAGTATTCGCCGAATGACATCGCCATTGTGGGCATGGCGCTGCGGGTTCCGGGCGCGCGCAATATGGATGAATTCTGGTCCAATCTGCGCAACGGCGTCGAATCCATTCGTGATCTGACGGAAGAGGAACTGCTGGCAGCCGGTGAATCCCCGGCGCGCATACACCATCCCAACTATGTGCGCCGCACCTCCGAAATGCCGGACATGGAAATGTTCGATGCCGATTTCTTCGGGCTTTCGCCCAAGGAAGCGGCGATCATGGACCCGCAGCATCGCCATTTTCTGGAATGCGCATGGGAGGCACTGGAAGATGCCGGGCGTATGCCGGATTCCAGCGAAGGCCCGGTCGGCGTCTTTGCCGGCTGCGGAATGGGCAGCTATTTTTACTTCAATGTCTGCAGCAACCGCCAGCTTGTCGAGCAGACCGGCATGTTCCTGCTGCGCCATACCGGCAACGACAAGGACTTTCTGGCCACCCGCGCCTCCTTCTCCTTCGACCTGAGGGGGCCGAGCGTCAATGTGCAGACGGCATGCTCGACTTCGCTGGTCGCCGTGCACATGGCCTGTCAGAGCCTTCTTGCCGGCGAATGCGAAATGGCGATCGCCGGCGGCGTGACCATAGAGCTGCCGCACCGGCGTGGATATATGCATCAGGAAGGCGAAATCCTGTCGCCGGACGGCCATTGCCGCGCTTTCGACCACCGGGCCGGCGGCACCGTTTTCGGCAGCGGCGTCGGCGTCGTCGTGCTGCGCCGCCTTGCCGATGCGCTGGCCGATGGCGACATCATCCACGGTATCGTCAAGGGCACGGCCATCAACAATGACGGGGCGAGCAAGGCCACCTATCTGGCCCCCAGCGTGACCGGCCAGGCCGAAGCCGTCATCGAGGCGCAGGGGCTGGCCGGCGTGTCGGCCGACGACATCGAGTATGTCGAATGCCATGGCACGGGAACCTATCTCGGCGATCCCATCGAGATCGAGGCGCTCACGCAGGCATTCCGGCAGAGCACGGCACGGACAGGTTTCTGCCGCGTCGGATCGGTGAAGTCGAACATCGGCCATCTCGATACGGCGGCTGGCGTCGTCAGCCTGATCAAGGCGACGCTTGCCGTGAGAAATGGCGAGATACCGCCGACGCTGGGTTTCGAAAAGCCGAACCCGGCCATCGATTTCAGGAACAGCCCCTTCATCGTCAACGATGCGCTGACACCGTGGCCGCAGACCGCGGGTCCACGCCGCGCCGGCGTGAACTCGCTCGGGGTCGGCGGCACCAATGCCCATGTCGTCGTCGAGCAGCCGCCGGCCGCAGCCGAAGGAGCGCGCGCCGGCGATGGCGGGCCGCAGCTCTTCCTGTTCTCCGCCCGCCATCGCAAGGCACTTGATCCGGCCATGGTGCGGATGGGCGATGCGCTGGACAACAGCCCTGCCCTCTCGCTGACCGATGCCAGCTACACGCTGCATGTGGGCCGCAGGCATTTCGAGAACCTGCGCGTGATTGCCGTGCGCGACCGCGCGGAAGCGATTTCGCTTTTGCGCACGCCGGACACCAGGCGCGCCTTCACCCACGCGGCCATGGAAATGGCGGGCGGGCCGGTCTTCCTGTTCCCAGGCGGCGGCGCCCAGCATGTCGGCATGGCGCGCCGTCTTTATGAAGAGGATGCCGCTTTCAGGGCCACCGTCGATGAGGCGCTGGGCGCTCTGGAGCCGCAGGCGGCGACCGAGATCCGGCATGTCTGGCTGGATGAAGGTGTGGACCCAGATGCCGCCGCTGCCACCTTCCTGCGCCCGTCCGTCCAGCTTCCGGCGATCCTCATCGTCGAAGTTGCCGTGGCGCGTCACTGGATGCGGCATGGCGTGCAGCCCGCAGCGCTTATCGGCCATTCCATGGGCGAGAACGCGGCCGCCTGCATTTCAGGTGTGATGAGCCTTCAGGATGCGGTGCGGCTTGTGCGCCTGCGTGGTGAACTGTTCGACACGATCGAGCCGGGTGGCATGCTCAGCATTCCGATGCCGGCCGAAGCTCTGAAAGCTATTTTGCCGGCCGAGCTCGATCTGGCTTCCGTCAATGCGCCGGAGCTTTGCGTGGTTTCCGGCCGCAATGGCGCTCTGGAGGCATTCCGCGCGGTGCTGACCGGGAAAGGCATAGACGCGTCGCGCGTGCCCATCGACATCGCCGCCCATTCGCGCATGCTGGACGCAATTCTGCCGCGCTTCGAGGAATTCCTGCGCGGCATCCGCCTCAACGCGCCGTCGATCCCGATCGTCTCGAACCTGACCGGGGAATGGCTGAGCGCCGCCGATGCGCGCGATCCGCTCTACTGGGTGCGCCATCTGCGTTCCACTGTCGAATTCGGGCGCGGCGTCGCCCTGCTTGCCGAGACGCCGAACCGGGTCTTCATCGAGGTGGGCCCCGGCCGGGCGCTGTCCTCGCTGGTCAAGCTGCATTCGGCGATCAGCGCCAATCAGGTCATCAACAGTCTGCCGCATGCCGACGACGACACGGACGACCGTGTTCACCTGCTGGCGGCGCTTGGCCGCGCATGGGCGGTGGGGCTCGATGTTCCGCTGGCGGATCTGTGGAAGGGAAGCGGCGCGCGGCGCGTTTCGCTGCCGACCTATCCCTTCCAGCACCAGCGCTATTTCATCGAGCGCAGTGCCGCTGCCTCCGTGGATGAGAAGGCGCAGGATGCGCTGGTGAAAATCCCCGATATTGCCGGCTGGGGCTACAGGCCGGCATGGCGCCAGAGCCTGCCGGACTACGTCAGCGGGGCGGAAAAGGCGCCGGCCTCTTTCCTCGTGTTCGTGGACGAAACCGGTTTCGGCAACGGGCTGGTCAGCGAGCTTCGGGCGGGCGGGCATCAGGTGTGCACGGTCCGGGTGGGCGACACCTTTGCCCGGCGCGCGGCCGGCGATTACGTGGTGTGCCCGGAAGACGGCCGCGCCGGCTATGACGCGCTGCTGGCGGGGCTTTCGGAGGAGGGGCCGCTTCCAGCCAACATCCTGCATTTGTGGCTGGTGACGGAGGGCGAGAGCCATCGGCCGGGTTCCACCTTCTTCAACCGCAATCAGGAGCAGGGCTTCTACAGCCTGCTTTTCCTGGCGCAGGCGCTGGGAGACGCCGGTGGTGATGGCGAAACCCGCATCACCGTCGTCACCAACGGAATGCAGCGAGTTGGCGAGGAGCCCCTGCCCTACCCCGAAAAGTCGACGGTGCTGGGGCCGGGCCTGACCATTCCGAAGGAAATGCCGGGCGTCCATGTGCGCCTGATCGATTTGCCGCTGACGCCGAAACCCGCCGCGCGGCCATCGCTTTTTGCCCGGTCCGCCGCCCCGGAACCGGATGCCGCCTCCGCCTTGCGGGCCCAGCTTGTCGAGGATCTGTTTGCGGAAGCCGGCTCGGAGGTGGTTGCCTATCGCGACGGCCGCCGCTGGTCCCGCACCTCTCAGCCGCTGGCGCTGCCGGAGGCGGAAAGCCAGTCCGTCAAGCTGCGCCGGCAGGGCGTGTACCTGATCACGGGCGGTCTCGGCGATCTGGCACTGGTGATGGCGCGCGGGCTGGCCGAGCGTTTTGAGGCCCGCATCGTGCTGACCGGCAGGTCGGCCCTGCCGCCGCGCACTGAGTGGCCGCTCTATATCCGCTCCCATGCGCGCACCGACCGCCGACGCCGGGCCATCGAGCATATCGCCGCAATGGAGGCGGCCGGGCATCAGGTTCTTTATGTGCGCGGCGATGTCGCCAACCCGGAGGACATGGCGCGCGTCGTCGAAGCGGCGCGTTCCGCATTTGGCGAGATCAACGGCGTTCTGCACACGGCCGGCCTTGTCGACGACGATCTGATTGCCGTGAAGACGGTGGCGCAGGTCGAGAACGTGCTGTCGCCGAAGCTGCATGGAACGGAAGTGCTCGACCGCATCTTCCGCGACGTGCGGCTCGACCTGTTCGTGCTGTTCTCCTCGACCAGCACCGATACGGCTCCCGCAGGTCAGGCCGACTATGTGGCCGCCAACGCCTATCTCAACGCCTATGCCGACCAGCAGGCCGGGCGGACGGACCGCCGCACCGTCGCCATTCACTGGGGCGTGTGGAACGAGGTCGGGCTTGCCGCCCGCGCCATGACCGCCCCCTCCCCCGCCGCGGGAACGGAGTCCGTCACAGGGGATGCGAAGGGCCCCCTCTTCGGCCGTTGGGTGGAGGACGGGAACGGCGTTCCATGGCTGGAAGCGGGCATCGGGCCAGCCACGCACTGGATGCTCGACGAGCACAGGATGACCTCCGGCCAGCCGGTGCTGCCCGGAACCGGCTATATCGAGATCGCCGCGCAGGCGGCCCGGGAATACGGGTTCGGGGATGCCTTTGCCCTTGAAAACCTCGTTTTCCTGCGCCCGCTCGTCATTGCGGACGGGGAAACGATCTCGCTTCGCGTCAGGCTGGAGCCGGATGGTGCCGGCTATCATCTCGAAATCCGTGCCGGCAGCGCCGATGCCGGATTTGAAACCTATGCGGAAGCTTCGCTTCACCCGCTGAAAGAAGGGTCGGCGCGGCGGGCCGATCTGCCCGCGCTGGCGGCGACGCTTCCCCTTGTGGAAACCGCGCAAGGCTCTGCCGCCCTCCGCGCCATACAGGATGGACGCATCCTGTTCGGGCCACGCTGGCAGGTGCTGCGCTCCACCGCATTCGGCGCACGCGATGCCGTTGCCGAACTCAGCCTGTCGCAGGACCACCGGGACGACCGGCAGTCCGGCGTGCTGGTGAACCCCGCCCTGCTCGACATCGCAACCGGCTTCGCCATGCAACTGGTTCCCGGTTATGTGGCGTCGCAGGTTCTGTGGGTGCCGATGTCCTATGCGCGCATCGCGGTTCACGGACCTCTTCCGGCCGCGATCCGCAGCCATGTCCGCCTGCACGAGGATGCCGGCAGCGCGCAGGGCTATGCGACCTTCGATGTCACCATCGCCGACATGGACGGCCGTGTCGTCGTCGAGGTCGAGCGCTTCGTCATGAAGCGGCTGGATGATGGCCTCGTCGCGCACGCGGCCGCCGATGGTGCACGCAGCACCGTGGCACCGGACATAGCCGGTGACGGCCGGGCCACTTCGCCCGCTGCCCTGCAACTGGCGGAGCAGGTACGGCAGGGCATATTGCCGGCCGAAGGGTTCGAGGCGATGCTGCGCGCTCTGGCGACAGACGAGGCCCAGCCGATCATAAGCTCCATGGATCTGGCTGCGCTGCGCCGGCGCGCGGCGCAGCCTCCTGTCATGGCTGATGCATCCAGCGAAGGCTTTGAGCGGCCGGATCTCGACAGCGATTATGTGGCGCCGCGAAACGACATCGAGCGCACGCTTGCCGGCTATTGGACCGAATTGCTGGGCGTCGACAAGGTCGGCGTCAATGATAGCTTCTTTGATCTTGGCGGCCACTCGCTCATTGCCGTGCGCCTGTTCCGCATGATC
Organism: Aquamicrobium sp. NLF2-7; assembly: GCF_022359935.1. Classification (NCBI taxonomy): domain Bacteria; kingdom Pseudomonadati; phylum Pseudomonadota; class Alphaproteobacteria; order Hyphomicrobiales; family Phyllobacteriaceae; genus Aquamicrobium; species Aquamicrobium sp. NLF2-7. The sequence goes on from NZ_JAKSED010000007.1 coordinate 209,206, forward strand.
AGGAAGGCCTATGCGGTCGACCTGCCGATATCGGTGCTGTTCGAGGCACCGACCATCGCCGATTGCGCGGCACTCCTTTCCGCCCGCACGGATGCCACGCCGGACGAAGCGTCTGATTCAAGCCGTGCTGAGGCAGCACAGCGGCATGTCCACCTCGTTGCGATGAACACGGGTGCCGGCGGCGGCCGCACGCCGTTCTTCCTGTGTGCGGGCATGTTCGGCAATATCCTCAACCTGCGGCAGCTTGCGCTGCACATCGGCAAGGATCGCCCGGTTTACGGCCTGCAGGCGCGCGGTCTCTATGGCGATCAGGAACCGCATCGTGACTTCCGGGAAGCGGCCAGCGATTACATTGCGGAAATCCGCACCGTTCAGCCACATGGACCCTATCTGCTCGGCGGGTTTTCCGGTGGCGGGCTGATCGCCTACGAAATGGCGCAACAACTGAGGGCCGCAGGCGAAAAGACCGCGCTTCTGGTGATGCTCGACACGCCGCTGCCGACACAACCGCCGCTCAGTATCCTCGACCGGCTCAACATGAAGCTTCAGGATTTGCGGCGCGACGGCCTCGCCTTCGTGAGCGAGTGGATCCGCAACCGGAAAAACTGGCAGGCAGCGCAGCAGCGCAGCCGCGAGGCGGCTGAAGCCGAGACGTCAGGTGCGCAGTTCCACAACATGAAGATCGAAGCGGCCTTCCGTGAAGCTCTGCCCCGGTACGAGGTGCGCCCCTATGACGGAAAGGTGGTTCTGTATCGCCCCAGGCTCAACATCATCTATCATCTCAGCGGCGGGCGGCGATTGCAGGAGGGACGCAACGCGGCCATGGACGACAACGGGTGGACGCCCTATGTCGCCAACCTTGAGGTTCAGGAAGTGGCGGGCGACCACGACGGCATGGTGCTGGAACCGTTCGTGAGGGTTCTTGCAAGCCGGATGCGCTCTGCGCTTGATGCGGCGGAACCCGCAGCCGGGTCTTCCCGGCTGGCTGCGGAGTAAGGGCTATCTGGCGGCGACCGCCGCCGGTCCGGCAGGATTTCTGAACAGGCGGTCGATGACGCCGGTTTCCGCCGCCAGCGTATATTCGGCGGCCTGAAGTTCGTATTTCGCCGCATTGAGGTTTGTTTCGGCAGACGTCACGTTCTCGATAGCCCGGATTTCGTCGAAGGTGGAACGCTCGCCGACCTTGCGTTCCGCCCGCACTCCGCTCAGCATCGATTTGGCGCTGCGCAGTTCCGCCTGCGAGACGGTGAGCATGCGCCTTGCCTGGAGACGGCGCTCGAAGGCGGAACGGACGGCGGCCGCAACCCCGCGACGCGCGGCATCGCTGTCGAACAGCGCGGCGCGCTTTTCATCTGAGCGCTGGCGAACCGTGGCCGATGCCGCGCCGTTGAGATTGAACGGCATGGACAGCCGCACTTCGGCCCTGCCACCATGGCTGCGGTCCACGCTCGGCAGTTCCGAATCCTCGCCGATAGCCTGCAAACGCGCCGAAACCGTGGGCAGCATTTCGCCCTTTGCCTCGGTGATGCGGGCGGCAGCGGCATCCACCCGGGCCGAGCTTTCGCCGATGCGCGGATTGTTGCGCAGCGCCAGATCGATCAGCGCCTGCTGGCTTTCGCCTAGTCCGAGGCCGGAAATGTCGGGAAGCTGGGCGGTGCCGGAAACGCCCAGCCGGTCGGTGGAGCGGCTTGCATCGGCAATCGCCAGCCGTGCGGTCTCGCGCAGCACGTCGATGCGGGCGATCTGGCGGTCGGTGTCATCGACGTCGACCCGGCTCGCCTGACCGGCGGCGAGTTCGGCCCGCAGTTCGCTCCGCAAGCTGGACAGCATGGAGCGCTGGCGATCCAGTGTCGCGATCAGCTCGCGCTGCTGGCGAATCCGCAACAGCGAAAGAGCCAGCTCGTAAGTTGTGGAGATGCGGCGGTCCACGGTCAGATGTTCGGTGGCGCGCAGATCGGCGCGCGCGGCCTCTATCGCCGCCTGCGGACGGCCGCCCTGATAGAGCGGAATGTCCACCGACAGGGCATAGGAATAGGCGCCGCCGGAGTTCTGGCCGGAATAGGCCTCGTTGCGCTCCGTGGCACCGCCGAGGCTGGCGACGAAGCCGGCATCCGGACGGGCGGAGGCGCGCGCTTTCTCGATCTCTTCGGCGGCCGCGTCGCGGCGGGCTTCTGCGGCCATGACCTCCGGTGCGGTGGCAACCGCTCCGAAGCCATGCACGCTGCCTGTCACCGAACCGGCATCGACGCCGGCATTGCCGGGGGGGCAACTGGCAGTAGGCGTTGTCGCGCAACTGGTCCTGGCGGCAGTGTGCCGGCCCGGGCCGCCCGCGCAGCCGGCAACCGCCACGGATGCGATGGCAAGCATTACGAGGGGCGCAATCCGCCAGCAGTTTTGCAGTTTCCTCGCCATTCCATCACCAACACAGGCTGCCTACTGCCGATGACGACGGAGTCGCAGCTACCCGGCCTTATGGCTAATGAGTGGTAAACAAACGCGGTAAACAAACTGCTAACGAATGCTACGGTGATGGCGTCTGAAATGATATTTCAGAGTGCTTCTGGCTCTCCTGTATCGATGCCGCGGCGGAGCCCATAACAATGACCCGGGCCTTTCGGCGTTCGGTTATGCCGAAATCTCCAGCCGGGAATAATCCCGCATGATCTTTACCAGCCGGTCGTGCGGGATGGCCTCAATGCCAAGGCGGCCATCGATCGTGCCGGGCATGGTTTCGGCAGCCAGCATGGCGTTTATGACGGCTTCCTCAACGGCATCGACGACGGCCATGTAGATCGGATCGAACTGATCGTTGTCCACCATTTCAAGGCAGCGCAAGGCAGGTGGCGTATCACGCAGCGGCTCGGCATTGGCGGTCGAGAAGGCAAGGAAGATATCGCCGGAATTGTTGCCTCCAGGCGTGCCGTTGCGGCCGATGCCTATGGTGCCCCGGCGGGCCAGACGCTGGAGCTGGTGCGGGGCCATCGGAATATCGGTGGCGATGATGACGATGATGGACCCGCGCTCGGCCATGTCCGCGCCGGGTGCGATATCGGTCATATGGCGGCCGACGGGCACGCCGCACACGGTCAGCCAGTCGCGCTGCCCGTTGTTCGCCTGCACCAGAACCCCCAGCGTGTATTTCCGGTCTGCGATGGTCAGGCAGCGCGAGGAGGTGCCGGTTCCGCCCTTGAAGCCGTAGGCGATCATGGAGGTTCCACCGCCGGTATTCCCTTCCGCCACCGGACCGGTTGCGGCCTTGTCGAGGGCTGCGCGCACATCGGCTTCGGTCAGCGCCAGCGCATTGATGTCGTTGAGGATGCCGTCAAAGGTTTCTGCGATCACCGGCATGATCCAGCGTGGTCTGCTGCCGTGATAGGTCGACCGGTAACGCTCAAGCATCCATTTGATCGTGGCATGATGGGCCATGCCGACGCTGTGGGTGTTGGTGATGGCGATCGGCCCCAGAAAATAACCGCCATCCTCGATCCAGTGGGTTCCCGTCATTTCGCCATTGCCGTTGAAACGGTGCACGCCTGCGAAGACCGGCACGGGAATATCCGCCTGCGGATGCGGAACAATGGTGGTGACGCCGGTGCGCACCGGCAGCGGCCGGCCCGGCCGGGGCGCATCCTCGCATACGGAGTGCAGCCCGACGGCGACGTTCGCAACATCGGTGATGGCGTTGTGCGGCCCGGTGACACCGGTGAAAGGCAGGCCAAGCTCGCGGGCACGCGGTTTGTGAGACGTGTTTTTGTTGGTGGTCATGATCATTTCTGCCGGGAGCGAAGATAAAGGCCGAGCGAGGCCACGATGAAGGAAAAGGCGAGCATCATCACCGCGATGGCGTTGATCTCCGGCTTGATGCCCCGGCGCAGCATGCCGAAGATGAAGACCGGGAGCGTGGTGACGTCGGTGCCCGAGATGAAATAGGTGATGACGAGATCATCCATCGAGATGATGAAGGCGAGCAAGGCGCCGCCGGCGACGCCGGGCATGAGCTGTGGCAGCACCACCTTGCGCAGGGTGGTCCATTCGTTGGCGCCGAGATCGGCGGACGCATGTTCGAGGCTGCGGTCCATGCCGGCCAGACGGCTGGACACCACGATGAAGACATAGGCGATGAGGAAGGTGCACTGGCCGATGATGATGGTGGCAACGCCCAGCGAAATGCCGGCATTGACGAAGAAGATGAGCAGCGCGATGCCGAGCACGATGTCTGGAACCAGCATCGGCATGAACATCAGAACCTGGTAGAGCCGCGCGCCGTAGAAATCATAGCGGTAGAGCGCCAGAGCGAGCGCGGTTCCCAGAATGGTGGCGATAAGCGTGGTGCTGCCGGCGATGATCAGGCTGTTGCGCAGGGCCGCGATCAGTTGTCCCGTCGATTCGATGTACATCGACGTTTCGGAAACGGTGGTGCGGAAGCCGAGCACCTGCCAGTACCATTCGGTGGTGAAGCCGGTCCACGTCATCATGTCCACCGGATTGGCGTTGAACGAGTAGACGGTGATCAGCGCCAATGGCAGGTAGATGAAGGCGAAGAACAGCATGGTGTAGAAAATCAGGCCGGGCCTAAGCAGGTTTGAAAACAAGCTCATGCTCCCCTCCCCTTGCGGCGTCCGGAAATCAGCACGAACCCCATCATCACGATCAGCATGACGCTCATCACCAGCATCGCCAGCGCCGAGCCGAAGGGCCAGTTGCGCGCCGACAGGAACTGCTGCTCGATGAGATTGCCCAGCATCATCACCTTGGCGCCGCCGAGAATGGCCGGAACCACGAAATTTCCGAGAGCCGGAATGAAGACGATGACCGAGCCTCCGATGATGCCCGGCGCTGTCAGCGGCAGGATGACCCGCATGAATGTGCGGATGGGACCGGCGCCCAGATCCTGCGACGCCCGCACCAGCGACCAGTCCAGCTTCTCGACGCTGGCGTAGACGGGCATGAACATGAACGGCACGAAGATATAGACCAGGCCGAGGATGATCGCCCCTTCGGTGTAGATCATCTCCAGCGGCCGTTCGATCAGGCCGAGCGACAGCAGCACGTCGTTGATCGGACCGGACTGGCGCAGGATGAGAACCCACACGAAAAGCCGCACGATCAGGCTGGTGAAGAAGGGCAGCGCGATCAGGAACAGGCAGAAATTCTTCCACCATTGCGACATCATGCTGATGCAGAAGGCGGCCGGGTAGCAGACCAGCAATGTGGCCAGAACCGTCATGGCCGCGATGCGCATCGAGCGCAGGAAAATCTCCAGATAGACCGGGTCAAATTCCTCGAAGGCGGGGTCCGCGAAGCCCAGTATGCGGCCGAAATTATGCGGATAGAACTCCCACTCGACCCCGCCATAAAGGCCGGGGGCGAGGAAGGAGGTGACCACCATGATGCCGAGCGGCACAAGAAAGAAGATGGCGAGGAAAATGGAGGCGGGACCGAGCAGAAGTCCAAGCTGAAGACGTTCGCGAAGCGGGGTGGACATGTGGCTAACCCTCCCCTTCCGCAGGCATCAGATGCAGGTGGAGAGGATCGTAGGCAAGGTGCGCCTGGCGCAGCGTTTCTGCCCTTGCCACGGCTTCGCGCGCCGATGCCGGGGCCGCGACGGAGATGCGGCGACCGCTCTTCGTGCGCAGGTAGAGTTCGAAGCCAGCACCGACGAAGATGATCTGATCGACGGTCGCCTCCAGCGTGGGGCGTTCGTCCGTTGCGGAGGCAAGCGTGAACTGTTCCGGCCTTATGATGGCTATTGCCCGGCCCGACCGGTCCACGCCCTGCCCTGCCAGATGCAGCACCTCGCCATCGTCGAGCGCCAGCACATTGTCGCCGATCTGACCTTCGAAGAGGTTGCTGGCACCGATGAAGCCGGCGACAAAGGCATTGCCCGGCTGATCGTATATCTGGCGTGGCGGCGCGATCTGCTGGATGCGGCCATCGCGCAGAACGGCGATGCGATCCGACATGGTGAGCGCCTCCTCCTGATCATGGGTGACGAACACGAAGGATATGCCGAGTTCCGCCTGCAGCGTCTTCAGTTCGATCTGCATGGAATGGCGCAGATTGCGATCGAGCGCCGAAAGCGGCTCATCGAGAAGCAGGAGCTTCGGCCGCGCCACGATTGCGCGGGCAAGCGCCACACGCTGCTGCTGGCCGCCGGAGAGCTGGTTGGGGCGCCGCTGTTCAAGCCCGCCGAGGCCGACCATCGCCAGCGCTTCACCAACTTGCCGGCGGCGTTCCGCCTGCGCAACGCCGCGCACTTCCAGCGCATAGCCGACATTCTGCCCGACAGACATATGCGGGAACAGGGCATAGCTCTGGAACACGGTGTTGACCGGCCGCCGGTGCGGCGGGGTCTGCGTCACGTCAACCCCATCGATGCTGATGGTTCCTGAATCCAGCCGCACGAATCCGCCGATCGATTGCAGCATCGTGGTCTTACCGCATCCCGAAGGCCCCAGCAGCGTGAGAAATTCGTTGCGGCAGACCTGCATGTCGATGCTGTCGAGTGCCTTCACCTCCGCGCCTTCCGGAGAGGTGAAGACCTTCCGCGCGCCGACAAGCTCGACGATGGATTCCGACATAAGTCATTCCCCTTGCGTTTTTGTTATAGAAGTAACGCTTGCTTAGATCTGAGATTTGGATATCTTTTTTTGACAGAAGTCAACGGGCGCAAGAAACCGGACTTTGAACAAGAGGGACAGATCGCGGAGCCAGTCACTGGAGCCGCAGGGCAAAGAGGAGAATATCCATGGTCAAGATGGGAAACATTCTGCGCAGGGCGTTGCGCGCAACGGTGCTGGCCGGTTCGGTGCTTGCCGCATCGGCAGCTGGTTCGCTGGCGGCGGACCTGAACATCTACAATTGGGGCGAATATATCAATCCTGCCGTTCTGAAGCGTTTCGAGGATGAAACGGGCATCAAGGTGAACCTGTCCACCTATGCTTCCAACGAGGAAATGCTGGCCAAGATTCAGGGCGGCGCGACCGGCTATGACATCGTGTTTCCTTCGGTCCATATGCAGGAGATCATGTCCAAGCTGGATCTGCTGGAGAAGACCGATATCAACCAGTATGAGGGGTTCGCGAACATTGATCCCGCCTTTCTGCGGGCGAAGAGCGATCCCAACGGGGAATATTGCCTTCCCTACGCATGGGGTTCGGTTGGCATCATGTACAACCGCAAGGTGCTCGGCAAGGACATCACCGGCTGGCACGACCTGATCGAAACGGTGAAGGCCAAAGGGCTGAAATTCGCTCTGCTCGACGATGTGCGCGAGGTGATGGGTGTCGGGCTGATGCTCAACGGGCACAGCGTCAACTCCACCGATCCGGCCGAGCTTCAGCAGGCTGCCGATACGATCATTGCCATGAAGCCATATGTGGCTGCCTTCACCTATGAATCGCGTCCCATGGTGGGCTCCGGCGATGTTGCCGCCGCACATTATTTCATCGGCTCGATGATCGATGTGTTCGGCAATCCGAAGGATCTGGGCTACGTCATTCCCGAGGAAGGGGCGACGATGTATCAGGAGAACATCTGCGTTCTGAAAACCGCGCCCAACAAGGAAAATGCGCTTAAGTTCATGCAGTTCTACACCCAGCCGGAAATCCCCGCCCTCAACATGGCCCAGCAGACCAACGGCACGGCGAACATGAAGTCGCGGGCTTTGACGCCGGACAATATAAAGAACAGCGAGGAAATCAATCCGCCGCCCGAAACCATGAAGCGTCTGCAGATCTTCGAGGATATCGGCAAGGACATCCGCCAGTATGACCGGCTCTGGACGCGGATCAAGACCGCGCAGTAAACAGGACCGGCTTCCTGCCCCGCACTCGCGGGGCAGCAGATCCCGACGGAGGACCATGTCCAAAGCGATCCTCGAACTGCTGGCCAGCGACGACGTGCGCCGGTCGAAATCCGACAAGCTTCTGGCCCAGTATCTGGAACGGCATCTGGCCGAGCTGCCGTTCGAAACGGCGCGCTCGATCGCGGCGAAGGTCGGTGTCAGCCCGATGACCGTCGGCAGGTTCCTGCGCCGCATCGGCTTCGACGGTCTGGAGCCCCTCAAGCAGGAATTGCGCCTCGCCCGTTCCAACCCTGCCTGGCAGGTCAAGGGCGAGGTCGATGTTCTTCAGGCCGATATTCGCGAAGGCAAGCTGCTGGCGCGGCTGATCAATCAGCAGATCGACAATCTGCGTCAGGTGTATGAGGTCACCATTTCTCCCGACTGGCAGGCCTGTGTGGACACGCTTATCGGAGCTTCCGAAGTGTATGTCGCGGCCTATCAGAACATCCGTGGCACTGCGGAATACATGGCGGCGCAACTCTCCTACGCCCGCCCCCGGGTGCGCTATGTGGACGGTCTCAACGGTACCTATTCGGAGGTTCTGGACGGCTCCGTTGAAGGGCGTGTGCTGTTCCTGATCGAAGCCCGGCGTTTTGCCGCCAAGGCCCTGCCACTGGCGCTGGAAGCGCGCAGTTCCGGCGTGAAGGTAATCCTGCTCACCGATGAGTTCTGTCCGTGGGCGAAAGAGGCTTCCGACATCGCGCTGATCATCCCCGGACCTCACGGGCCTCTCTGGGACGGCTCGGCGACGATCATGGCGGTCATCGACCTGCTGCTGTCGAACATTATCGTGGTGCTTGGCGACAAGGTGGACCAGCGGGTGGAAATGCTCACCCGCCTGCAGGACGTGTTCGGCGACTTCGAAGACGACTGAAACGTCCGGCTGCTATCTCCGGTCCACTCCGCAGCGGACTGGGATGTGAACAGCCGGTGCGAAGGAACTGCGGTGCCGATGCCCGGACCCGGCTTCGTGAAAGTACGGACCTGCTGAAAAGATGGCCGTTGCCAGCCTCCCCGATCGCTTCCAGCTCGCATTCGGTCAGGTTGCACGAAACAACCGGGCAATGATGCGGTAGAAAATGCTCATCCTCGCGTCCAGGCTCCGCATCGGCCCTGAGACGCATAGGCCTTGAGAAAGGCATAGGAGGATGAGCCGATCAGGTTGTTGAAGACGAAATCCGGCCGGGTGGCGCGGATCTCTTCGATCAGCCGGGTAACCTCCTTCTCACCGAGCGGCAGGTAGCGTTCACCGTGCACGTCCCCGCCGGCATCGGCGATCAGGTCGCGCGCTACGCGATTCATCTCCCATCCCCAGATGTAGTTGGAGCCGAGCAGGAAAACGTCGGCGCCGAAGCGAGGCACGACGTGGGAAAACAGAGGCAGCAATTGCTGATTGGGGCATGCGTGCATGTAGACAACATGATCGCTGGTCTCAAAACCCTCGTAGGGACAAGCATACCACAGTGTGCCGCCGAAGCGTTCGAGAACCGGAATCACTTCCTTGCGGCTTCACGAGGTGACGCAGCCAATGATGTGCCTTGCGCTGCTGCCTTGCAGAATTTCCGCACATCCGGAAGCATAGCCGTCGGCATTGCCCTGCGGATCGTATTTCATAGGCGAAAACAGGGCCGGAATGGACGGATCGCCATTGATGTCCGCGATTGCCGCCAAGGCTCCCGCCCGACACGCATCGGACACGAGCCGATAGTTGCCGGAACGCGAGTACAGAATGCCGATTTCGACGCGGCGTTTCAAACAATCCCCCAAAAAGAAAATGCCCCGCAGCCACGCACATGAAAGCGCGGCTTACGAGGCATCTTTGCCGTTCGGCGAACAGGGCCGATATTTTGTCGGGTAGACAATCCAACCGGACAATACAGTCAGGGGGGAAGCAGTTCGATCGCAGATTCAGGCTGCTTTGCGCATCAGATGGTTCAGTGAGAATCCCGAACCTCGCCGAATATCGGATTCCCAATACGGCCCCGGCCGCGGGCCGATCGGAACCGTTTCCTCGTCGGCCAATCCAATTCGTTCGCACGAAACTGACTTAAGATGGAAACCCTGAACACATCCGGCTTCCGTAGAAAGCCTTTGTGCATGAGCGCTTGTGTTTGACATAAGACATTGGAATTCATGGAGATTTAATCTCTACGCAGATCCAATCTGCGTCGGAGTGCGGTTCCCGAATAATCGAAGGCTGAGGAACCGGTGGAGAAAATCACGTCGTGAGCTTTACAGCGTGTCACGACATATTTATCATCTTAACTGGAACCAATGTGGAATTTCAGCCCCGCGCCAAGAATGCCGCGGATCAGGCCTTCCACCTCAGACGTCGACAAAGGTGTTGGCGCGGTTTCATCTTAACCACATTCACAGCCATCTGCTCCGGCCCCGCGCCGGGTTGTCGCCTGTTCCCTTGAGGGTCAGTGCGCGCAATGGCCATTCAACTTCAGGGAGATGACATGAAACTGACCCGCCGACAGGCGCTGGGCGCCATTGGTGCTGCCTCCGCCATGACCTTTGCATCCCGCCTCGCCGCGCAGGAAGGGCCGATCACCATCTCGGCGCTTTACGACCAGTCGGGCGGACTGGAATCCTACGGTCAGCCGATTGTCGACGCGCTGCGCTTCGCCGTCGATGAGCAGAATGCGAAGGGCGGCCTGCTGAACCGCCAGCTCAAGCTCAACGTCTATGATCCGCAGACGAACATGCAGCTTTACGCGCAGTTCGCCCGTCAGGCCGCGCTGTCGGACAAGCCGGCGGTGGTGTTTGCCGGCATCACGTCGGCCTCGCGCGAAGTGGTGCGCCCGATCATGCGCCAGTTCAACACGCTCTACTTCTATGCCAACCAGTATGAAGGCGGCGTCTGCGACCGCAACATGTTCGCCACCGGCGTGACGCCCGGCCAGACGGTCGAGAAGCTCGTCAACTATTCGGCGAAGAAGCACGGCGGCAAGGTCTATATCGTTGCGGCCGACTACAATTACGGCCAGATCATCACCGACTGGGTGAAGAAGTACACCGCCGACAATGGCGGCGAGGTTCTGGGCGTCGAGTTCTTTCCCATGGACGTGACCGACTTCAAGACCTCGATCTCCAAGATCCAGGCGGCCCGGCCGGATTATGTGTGGTCGGCTCTGGTGGGCGGCGCCCACATCTCCTTCTATCGCCAGTGGAAGGCGGCCGGCATGCTCGGCAAGATCCCGATGTCGTCCACCACCTTCGCCGGCGGCAACGAGCATGTGATCCTGACGCCGGAAGAGTCGAACGGCATCATGGTATGTCAGAACTATCTTCAGGAACTGGACAACGAGATCAACAAGCAGTTCGTGGCCGATTTCCACGCCCGCTTCGGCGCCGACTATCCCTATATAACCGAACTTGGCATGGGCGCCTATCAGGGCTTCCGGCTCTGGGCCGCGGCGGTGGAGAAGGCCGGCAGCGTCGACCGCATGAAGGTGATCGAGGCGCTGGAAACCGGCATTTCGCTCGATGCCCCGAGCGGCCGCGTCACCATCGATCCGAAGACCCATCACACCACGATGGACGTGCACATCGCGCGGGTCGAGAACGGCGGTCTGATCCCCGTCGAGACCTTCGAGCAGCAGCCCCCCGCTGATACGGCCATGGTTTGCGATCTGATCGCCAACCCTGACGACAATCAGCAATACGTCATCGATTTCTAAAGGAAGTCAGATGGATTTCGCGTCGGTCCTCATGATCGAAATCCTCGGGTCCATTGCCATTCTGGTGCTCATCAGCATCGGTCTGGCGGTGGTCTTCGGGATGATGAAGGTCATCAACATGGCTCATGGCGAGTTTCTCATGCTCGGCGGCTATGTCACCATCTATGGCACCAATCATGGCGGCCTCAGCTTCTGGGTGAGCGCGCTCATCCTTGCGCCCGTCGTCGTGGGGCTGGTCGGCCTTGCGCTGGAATGGCTGGTCATCCGCCACCTTTACGGACGCATGATCGACACCATGCTCGCCACCTGGGGCATCAGCCTTGCCCTTGTCGGTGGCATGACCATGCTGGTAGGCAACACGACCACGGGGATTTCGACGCCCCTGCCCAGCCTGAGCATCGGCGCGTTTTCCGTCAGCGGCTACGTCGTCTTCCTGATTGCGCTGGCGGCTGCGATCTTCGGCCTGCTCTATGTGCTGTTCAAGCTGACCACCTTCGGCCTTCTGGCACGGGCAACCACGCAGAATGCCGACATGGTGGCAGCGCTTGGCGGCAATCCGCGCCGCATCTATGCGCTGACCTTCGGGCTGGGTGCTGCCCTTGCGGGCCTTGGTGGCGCGGCGCTGGCGCCGCTCACCGGCGTCATCCCGACCATCGGCGCGGCCTACATCGCCAAGGCGTTCATCACGGTGATCTCGGGCGGTTCGGCGGTCATTGCCGGCAATCTCTCGGCATCCGTGCTGTTCGGCACGGTCGGCCAGCTTTTCACCTATCTCTACACGCCGGTTATCGGGGAAGTGGCGCTGCTGCTGACCGCGATCGTGCTTATCCGCATCCTGCCTCAGGGCATTACCGGGCGCTTTTTCCGGAGGTCGATCTGATGGCGCGTTATCTGCAATCCGCCGGCCTGCTGGCTGTGCTGGTGCTCGGCATGGTCATGCCGGGCTGGCTGGAACTGTTCACCGTCTATGAAATCACCATCTATCTGATCATGGCGGTGCTGGCGCTCAGCCTTGCCTTCGTGTGGGGCAAGGGCGGCATCATGTGCCTTGGTCAGGCCGCGTTCTTCGGTCTCGGCGCCTATGCCTGGGCGGTCGCGGCCACCAATTTCGGCCCCGGTCTTGCGGCGTTGGCCATCTCCATCGCGGTGCCGGCGCTGTTTGCGGCGGTGCTCGGCTATTTCATGTTCTATGGCCGCATCAACGACATCTATATCGGCGTCATCACCCTTGCGGTGACGCTGATCCTGTTCAACCTGATCAACTCCACCTCCGGGCCGCAGTACCGGATCGGAACCGCGCTGCTCGGCGGCTTCAACGGCATGACGGGCGTTCCCACGCTGGCATGGCCGAACGGCATGCCGCTCGATCCGGGCGACATCTTCCGACTGACGGTGATCGTGCTCGTTGCCGGCGTCGTCGCCATCTCGCTCTATCTGAAGACGACGCCCGGCAAGGTGACGATCGCGGTGCGTGAGAACGAGTACCGGGCCGAACTGCTCGGCTACAACGTGGCGCAGTCGAAGCTGATCACTTTCACGCTGGGCGGCGCGCTGGCGGGGCTCGGCGGCTGCCTGTTCGCCAACTGGGGCGCCTTCGTCAGCCCGACCATCTTCAGCCTCGTGCAGTCGGCGCAGATCATCATCTGGGTGATCGTTGGCGGCAGAGGCACGCTGATCGGTCCGATCCTCGGCTGCATCGCGCTGCAATGGGCGACGACCAAACTCGGCACCCAGCAGGTGGTTCAGGTCAATCTGGTGCTGGGCGTGGTGCTGGCCTTCTTCGTTCTGGTGGTGCCGCAGGGCATCGTTCCGATGTTCACCAAGGCACTCGCAACGCTGTTCGGACGCAAGGCCGATTCCGCGGCCGCGGAAGCCACGACGACGGAGACCCGGCCATGAGCGGCGAGATCATTCTTCAGGCCCGTGGCCTTGGCATCAGCTTCGGCGGCGTCGATGCGGTCAAGGCTGTGGATTTCGACCTGCGGCAGGGCGAGTTGCGTTGCCTGATCGGACCGAACGGCGCGGGCAAGACGACCTTCTTCCGCCTTCTGAGCGGCCAGCATACACCGACGCGCGGCACCATCACCTTTCGGGGCAGGTCGCTCAACGCGCTGCAGCCCTACCAGATCGCCCGGCTCGGCATCGGCATCAAGACGCAGGTGCCCAGCCTGTTCGAGGGCCTGAGCATTGCCGAGAACATCGAGATGGCGGCGCGCCGCCGGGCCAGCGGCAAGGCGGTGAAGGCGATCGTCGACGATGTGCTGGAGCATATCGGGCTCGGCGACCTTCGCGATCGCCTCTGCGCCGAGCTTGCGCATGGGCAAAGGCAATGGGTCGAGCTTGGCCAGATACTGGCATCGAAGCCCGCCGTGGCGCTGCTGGACGAACCGGCGGCGGGCATGACCCACAGCGAGAGCCTCAAGACCGTGCAGATCATCCGCGACATCACCCGCGAAAGCGCGGTGATCGTGGTCGAGCACGACATGGATTTCATCCGGCTGATCGGGGAGCGCGTCACCGTTTTCGAGCGCGGCGCGGTGATTGCCGAGGGCAGCTTCGAGGAGATCGCGAAGGACCCGCAGGTGCGCGCGGCCTATCTGGGACGAAAGGAAACCGCCAATGCTTGAGGTAAAGGGCCTGTCGTCCGGCTATGGCCGCGTGCCGGTGCTGCGTAACGTTGAGTTCTCGCTGGCTGATGGCGAATGCATAGGGCTTCTCGGCCGCAACGGCATGGGCAAGACCACGCTGCTGCGCGCCATCATGGGCGAGCTGCCGACATGGAGCGGCGAAATCCGCAAAGGCAGCCAGTCGCTGAACGGAAAGAACACGCAGTCGCGCGCGAAGGCGGGCATCGGCTATGTCCCGCAGGGCAAGCAGCTTTTCAAGCTGCTGACGGTCGAAGAAAACCTGCGCATGGGCTGCGTGAAGGATTTCCGTGGCGCGAAGGCGAAGATCGCCGGGGTTCTCGAACTCTTTCCGCGCCTCGTGCGGCTTCTCGACCGGCAGTCCGGCATGCTGTCGGGCGGCGAGCAGCAGCTTCTGGCGCTCGGGCGCTGCCTGTGCGGCGATCCCGACCTCATCCTGCTTGATGAGCCGACCGAGGGCATCCAGCCCTCGATCTGCGACGAGATCATCGAAGTGCTGATCCGTCTGCGCAAGGAGCGCAACCTGTCGATCATTCTGGTCGAGCAGGACATCGATTTCCTCTGGTCGATCTGCGACCGCATCCTGGCGGTCGACAAGGGCAGCGTGGTCAAAACCATCGACCCGAAGGGCGAAGGTTCGACCGAGGAAGCCAAGGCATTCATAGGTATCGAGGGCTGAAACGTGACGATCCGCAAACCGCTTTTTGAAGACATGCTTGCCGCCGATCAGGAACTGGGTCTGGCGCTGTCGCATGACGATCTTCAGACCTTCACAGAACTGATGGGCGGGGTCTCCCATGACTACGCCATCGTCGATGCGCTCACCCCCGAACTGCCGCAGGTGACCTATCCGCGCACGCCCGGCCACTATCCGGATTCGGAAGAGAACCCCTTCAATGCCTGGCATGTGAAATCCGAGGTCAAGGGCCGCGCCGGCGGCAGGCTGGATGGCCTCTCCTTCGCGCTCAAGGACAACATCATGCTGGCCGGCGTGCCGATGATGAACGGTTCATCGAGCCTGCGCGGCTACATGCCCGACATCGATGCCACGCTGGTAACCCGCCTGCTCGACGAAGGCGCGACGATCCTCGGCAAGGCGCAGTGCGAATGGTTCTGCGTTTCCGGCAGCAGCCACACCAGCGCGCAGGGACCCGTCCGCAATCCGTGGGACGAGACCCGTTCAGTGGGCGGCTCGTCCTCCGGCTGCTCGGCCCTGGTATCCGCCGGGCTGGTCGATGCGGCGATCGGCACCGATCAGGGCGGTTCGGTGCGCATTCCGGCGGCCTATGCCGGGTTCGTTGGCATGAAGGCCACGCATGGCGTGGTGCCTTATACGGGCGTGATGCCGGTGGAGATGACGCTCGACCATGCCGGCGTGATGACGCGCGACGTGCGCACCAATGCAAGGGTGCTGGAAGCCATTGCCGGCTATGACGGGCTGGACCCGCGCCAGCGCCGCCTGCCGGAAAGCTTCGACTATACCTCGCAGCTCGATGCCGGCGCGAAAGGCCTGCGCATCGCCGCCATACCGGAAGGATTTGGCTGGGACAACTCCGAAGCCGATGTCGACGCGGCGGTGCTGGCCGCAACCGAGCGCTTGCGCAGCCTTGGCGCGACCGTCGACGAGGTCAGCCTGCCGCTCCATCGCAAGGGGCATGCGATCTGGACGCCGATCGCCGTGGAAGGCACGGTGAACCAGATGGATGGCCTGAACTACGGTTCCAACTGGAAGGGACTTTACGTCACCAGCCTGATGCGGGCATTGCAGGACTGGCAGGCGCAAGCCAGCGAATTTCCTGCCGATGTGAAGTCTGTCCTGCTTGCGGCGCATTATTTCCGCGGGCAATATCGCGGCCAGTATTATGCAAAGGCCCAGAACCTCGTCCGCCGGCTTAAGGCGGCTTATGAGAGCGTGCTTGCCGACTATGACATGCTGCTGATGCCCACCGTGCCGCTGACGGCGCCGAAGCTGCCGGACCCCGATTGCGGGCCGCTGGAGTGGGTGGGCCGTGCGCTGGAAATGAACGCCAACACAGCCCCGTTCAACGCAACCGGCCTGCCGGCGATCAGCGTGCCATGCGGCCTTGCGCAGGGCCTGCCGGTCGGCATGATGCTGATCGGGCGGGATTTCTCCGAGGCCATGCTCTACCGGGCCGCAGCCGCTTATGAAGCGGCCTTCGACTGGAAGACGCTTTAGATGCTGCGTCTCAACACCCATCGTGAAGGCTGGCCGGTCGGCCTGCTGTTTTCGGGGCAAAGCCAGACTGCGGCGGTCGAGCATGCGCAGGCCTGCGCCACGCTGCTGGCCATAGATGAGGTGAATGCGGCCGGTGGCATCAACGGGGTTCCGCTGGTGCCGCGGCAGGTCGATATCGGCCCGCAGCCCGACGACTATCGACTTGCGGCGGAAAAGCTTTGCGACGAGCAGGATGTGCGGGTGCTGTTTGGCACGCACATGTCCAATTCGCGCAAGGCGGTGCTGCCGCTGATGGAAAGCCGGCAGGCGCTGCTGTTTTATCCGACGCTTTACGAAGGGTTCGAATTCTCGCAGAACTGCATCTATACGGGTGCTGCGCCAAACCAGAATTCGGTGCAGCTCGCGCGTCACATGTTGCGCGAGCCCGGCAGCCGGGTCTTTTTCATCGGCAACAACTATGTGTTTGCCCATGAATCCAATCGCATCATGCGCGATCTCATCGAGCAGGGCGAAGGCAGCGTCGTGGGGGAAGACTATCTGCCTTTCCACGCGCCGGATGCGGACCTCGCAGATGTCATGGCAAGGGTCGATGACCTGCGCCCCGATTTCATCTACTCGACGGTGGTGGGCAGCGACACGATCCGCCTGCATGAGGCTTTTGCCCGAACGCGCGCACGCGCGGAGGGCGCGCTGATCACAAGTCTTGCCACCAACGAGGCCGATCTTTCGCAGATGAGCGCCGATCTTTCCGAAGGCTTTCTCGCGGCGGCGCCGTGGTTCGCCACCCTGAAGAATCCGGAAAGCCTTGCGTTCCTGCAGGGGATGCGCGCGCGCTTCGGGCCGCAGGTGCCGGTGACCTCGGGGGCTGAAGCCGCTTATTTTCAGGTTCACCTCTTTGCGGTCGCCGCGCGCGAGGCCGCAGAGGCGACGCTGGAAGCGGTTCTGGACAGACTGGGGACGGCGTGCTTCGACGCGCCGGAAGGCCGGGTGAAGCTGGATGCGGTCACGCATCACACATGGCTCTGGCCGCGGATCGGACGCGTCAGTTCGGACAATGAATTCGAGGTGATCGAAGAGGAGAAAAACCCGGTCAAGCCAGAGCCCTACATGGTTCAGCACAGCTTTGGTGATGTGATGACCGACAATGCCTAAAGCCAGCGGCAAACCGAAGATCAGCGATCTGAAGGGCACGAGAGTGCTGGTGCTTCTGCCTCCCGGACGCGAGGCGGAAGGCCTGATGACGCACCTGATCCGTATCGGCTGCCTGCCCCGGCTTTACTGGCCCATTCCCCAGACGCTGCCGGATGACATCGACGTCATCATCGTCACCGTCGATTCCGATGCGCGCGCCGATGTGCGCGGCCTGATCGGCCAGCTCACCGATCTCAGCCCGCCGGTCATCGTTCTGGTCGGCTATGAGGACCCCTCGACGCTGCAACTGGTTCTGGAACTGCGCGCCGCCGCCGTCATCGAACGGCCGGTGAAGCCGTTCGGTCTGCTCACCAACCTGATGATCAGCCGCGACGTGTGGCAGCGCCGGCGCAGAAACATCGAGCGCATCGTGGAGGCCGAGAACCGCCATCTCGCCCTGTCCACCGTCGAAGTGGCCAAGATCATCCTTTGCCACGTGCACAAGATGGAGATGAGCCAGACACATCGCTACCTGCAGAAGGCGGCGATGGACAGCCGCACCTCGATCGAGAAGGTGGCCGAGCGCATCATTGCCGAAAACGCCAGTCAGGCACAGACGGCGAAAAGCCCGCCGGGCGGCAGGGACTGACCCTTTCTTCCGTCGGTGTGCTTGTCAGGGCCGACGCCACCAACCTTCTCCCCCCTCCACCACACACAGACCAATCAGGAAAGACCGACATCGTGCTTCATCTCAATGATCCGGCGCTTCTGCGCTCGTCCTGCCTTGTCAACGGCGAATGGGTTGACGCCGCTTCCGGCGAGGTGATCGCTGTATTCAACCCTGCCGATGGCTCGCGGGTTGGTGAGGTTCCGCTGCTGTCTCCAACCGAAATTCCGGAGGTGATTGCAGCCGCCGGGGCAGCGCAGAAGCTGTGGGCTGCCCGCCCGGCGCGCGAGCGCAGCGAAATCCTGCGCCGCTGGTTCGAGCTGATGATGGCCAATCAGGACGACCTCGCCCGCATCATGACCGCCGAGCAGGGCAAGCCGCTGGCGGAAGCGAAAGGCGAAATCGCCTATGCGGCGAGCTTCATCGAATGGTTCGCCGAAGAAGCCAAGCGCGTCTATGGCGACACGATTCCGGCGCCGAAGGCCAACCAGCGCATCACCGTGCTGCGCCAGCCCGTCGGGGTGACGGTGGCGATCACGCCGTGGAATTTTCCGGCGGCGATGATCACCCGCAAGGCCGCTCCCGCGCTGGCTGCCGGCTGCTCCATGATCGTGCGTCCCGCCGATCTGACCCCGCTTTCTGCACTGGCGCTGGCTGAACTCGGACAACGCGCCGGCATCCCGGCTGGCGTGTTTCAGGTGGTGACGGGATCCGCAAAGCAGATCGGACATGTGCTGACGCAGAGCGATGTCGTGCGCAAGCTCTCCTTCACCGGCTCGACCGAGGTGGGCCGGCTGCTGATGGCGCAGTGCGCGCCCACCATCAAGAAGCTGAGCCTCGAACTCGGCGGCAACGCTCCCTTTATCGTCTTCGACGACGCCGATCTGGATGCGGCGGTCGAAGGGGCCATGCTGTCGAAATACCGCAATGCGGGCCAGACCTGCGTCTGCGCCAACCGCTTGCTGGTGCAGCGCGGCATTCACGATGCTTTCGTTGAAAAGCTGGCGGCGCGTGTCGCTGCCCTCAGGGTCGGGAACGGCATGGAACCCGGCGTCGAGATCGGCCCGATGATCGAGCCCAAAGCGCTCGACAAGGTTGAAAGCCACATCAACAATGCCGTTGCCAAAGGCGCTACGCTGGTGACCGGCGGCAAGCGGCTGGGCGGGCTCTATTTCGAGCCGGCGCTTCTGACGGGTGTGACGCCGGACATGGCGGTCGCGCAGGAGGAAACCTTTGGGCCGATGGCGCCGGTTTTCGTCTTCGACACCGAGGATGAAGCCGTTACGATGGCCAACGACACCATCTTCGGTCTCGCCGCCTATTTCTTCACCCGTGACCATGGCCGGGCGATCCGCGTCTCTGAAGCGCTGGAATACGGCATGGTCGGTCACAACACCGGCCTGATCTCTAACGAGGTTGCGCCCTTCGGCGGCGTCAAGCAATCGGGCCTCGGTCGTGAAGGCTCCCGATACGGCATCGAGGACTATCTCGAGCTGAAATACGTCTGCAGCGCCTTCTGAGCTTCCGAAGCACCTGATTTCCTTATCCTGCACATACGGATGAAAGACATGACCGATCTGATCAAGCCCTTCAGTTTCGACACCCCCGGCTCGATGCTTGTGGAATGGGGCGGTGCGGCACGCATCGGCGAACTGCTTTCCGGCTGGTTCGGGGCGCGAAACCTGCTCATCGTCACCGACAAGTTTCTGCATCAGGCCGGCGTGCTTGACCGCGCCAAGGCTTCTCTGGCGGCTGCGGGTTTCAGCGTGACGGTGTTTGATGATGTTGTGGCCGATCCGCCGGAGGCCGTGCTGATGGCCTGCGTCGAACAGGGCAAGGCGGCAAATGCCGACATCGTCATGGGGCTGGGCGGCGGATCGTCCATGGACATCGCCAAGCTGGTCGCGGTGATGCTGGTCAGCGAACAGCCGCTGGCCGACCTCTACGGAATCGGCAAGGTGCAAGGTGCGCGCGTGCCGCTGGTGCAGGTTCCCACCACTGCGGGCACCGGTTCGGAAGTCACCAACATCACCATCCTGACCACCGGCGAAACCACGAAGATGGGTGTGGTTTCGCATCAGCTCTATGCCGACCGCGTGCTGCTCGATGCGGAGCTGACGGTCGGCCTGCCCCCGGTCCAGACCGCCGCGACCGGCATCGATGCTATGGTCCATGCGATCGAGGCCTACACCAGCCGGCACAGGAAGAACCCGCTTTCCGATATTTTTGCCCGCGAGGCGCTTCGGCTTCTGGCGACGCATCTCGTTGCCGCCTGCACCGACGGCGCAGACCGCGCCGCGCGCGAAGGCATGCTGATCGGCGCGAATTTCGCGGGCCAGGCCTTCTCCAACAGCCCGGTCGCAGCGGTCCATGCGCTGGCCTATCCGCTGGGGGGCCATTTTCACCTGCCGCACGGCCTGACCAATGCGCTGATGCTCGGACCAGTCCTGCGCTTCAACATGAGAGCCGCCGCCCCGCTCTATGCGGAACTCGCGGACGTGGTCATCGGTCCTTCGGAAGAAGGCGTGCAGGCCCGCTCGGCGGCTTTCGTCGCATTCATGGAAGAGCTGATGAACCTCTCGGGCGCGCCGCGCCGCCTGCGCGACGTGGATGTGCCGGAGGACAGCCTGCCGATGCTGGCGCGCGACGCCATGTTGCAGACCCGTCTTCTGGTCAACAACCCGGTCGAAGTCACCGAGGCCGATGCGCTTCGGCTCTACCGCGAAGCGTTCTGAACACTTCAGACTTCAAGCGTGCTGCAACCTCTCAGAATAGCTCCCGGCACTTTAAGCTCCTGATTTTACATGTGGCCTGAAACCGTTCCCGGCTTCGGGCCACATGCTTCAGAAGGCCTGCCCGGCGGGCGGAGCTTGTAAACTCCAAGATCCTTTTCGCGAATTTCTGCTCCGTGATAATGTCATCGTCTGGAGGGTTGCAGCTATGCGTCTCTCATCCCTTGCACTGCGTGGGATGGTCGTGAGCGCACATTTCCCGAGTGCGTGTTGATCGCGCCGATACGACAGGAGCATCTCTCGTCCCTGCTCTCAGGTGCGCGGGGCTCTTTCATCTGGTCTTCAAGGATGACGGGCGTCGGATGCTTCGGTAGAAGGGGGCAACCGTGGTGTGATGTCCTGTCACGCCACGGCCTATTCAGTTCGGGAGGAGAAACAAGGCAACATGGCACTGCAGATTATCGATCGCGATCTGGTTCGCAAACTTCTCCCTATGGAAACCTGCATTCGCCTTATGGAAACGGCCATGTTGCAGACCGCTTCAGGCACCACATGCCAGCCGCCGCGATGGATCATCGATTTGCCGGCAGGAGAAGGAAAATGCTTCGGGCTTATGCCGGGCGCGATGGTCGATCCTGAAATCTTCGGCGCGAAGCTCACCGCCGTATATCCGCAGAACGGAGCCAGGGGATTTCAGTCGCATCAGGGAACCATCGTTCTCTTCGAGGCGGAAATCGGGGCACCTGTGGCTGTGGTTCATGGCGGTGAAGTGACGGCCATTCGTACCGCTGCTGCCTCCGGCCTGGCCACGCGCCTGCTGGCCAATGCCGAAGCCGGCGATCTGGCCATTCTGGGATGCGGGGAGCAGGCACGCGAGCATCTTGTTGCGATGTCCTGCGTGCGTGAGTTGCGCCGAGTGCGCGTGTGGGGGCGCGATGTCGAACGTGCGCATGCATTTGCGCTCGCGAACGCGTCCCGCTCTCCCGTTCCCATAGAGGTCTGCACAAGCGTGGAACAGGCCGTACGCGACGCCGATCTGATCTGCACCGTATCCGCCGCCGCCGAGCCAATTCTGGAAAGCGTTCACGTTGCCGATGGAGCGCACCTGAATGTCGTAGGCTCCTCGGTTGTTCAGGCCGCCGAAATCGGCGCTGAGCTGGTCCGGCGAGCCCGCTTCTTCGTTGATTACAGACCCTCCGCATTGCTACAGGCAGGTGAATTTCTCGCGGCCAAAGCAGCCGGGCTGGTGGACGACAGTCACATTCTTGCGGAAGTTGGTGAGGTTCTGGGCGGATCACATCCGGGACGCCGGAGCAATGAAGAGGTCACGATCTATAAATCGCTTGGCATTTCGTCAGAAGATCTGGTTTGCGCCCATTATCTGCTGCAAGCGGCCCAGGCTGGGAATCTGGGTTCACGTATCGACTTCTAGGGTCGCCTCCTCCTGTCCGGACATTCATGAAAGAGACCGATGACTTCCCTGAACGAGCTCAACGCAGTCCGCAAAGCCATTTCTCCATATCTGCACCGCACGCCTCTGTGGCACTCGCGCTATCTGTCCGGGTTGCTGGGCCGCGAGACCTGGATCAAGGCCGAACTGTTTCAGCGGACCGGCTCATATAAGCCACGCGGAATGCTGTGGGCGATGATGCAGCTTGCTCCCGAAGCAAGGGCACGCGGCACCATTACGTTCTCGGCCGGGAATGCCGCTCAGGGGCTGGCCTATGCGGGACAGATGCTTGACGTGTCCAGCACTGTTGTCATGTCGGCGAGCGCCAATCCGACCAAGGTAGCTGCAACGAAGGGCTATGGCGCAAAGGTGATTCAGCACGGCACGCCGCAGGAGGCAGCGCAATTCTGCCTCGATTATGCTGCGCGTGAAGGGCTGACCTATATATCCAGCTATGATGACGATGACCTGATGAGCGGTCATGCTTCTCTCGGGCAGGAAATCTTCGAGGACCTGCCGGACGTGGCGGACATCGTTCTGGGCATCGGTGGCGGCGGCATGGCAGGCGGCGTCGCCAAAGCCGCGATCGCCACCGGCCATAAGGCACGCCTGTGGGGCGTAGAGCCCGAAGGGGCATCCGCCATGACGCAGAGCCTGGAAGCGGGGCACGCAGTGCGGCTTCCGGTTGTCTCGACGATTGCCGACGGGCTTGCCGCGCCTTCGGCCGGCGAATTGTGCTACGCGCTGGTGAAGGAGCGGTTTGAAGGTGTTGCAGTGGTCAGTGACGCCAATATTGTCGAAGCCATGAAAATTCTGATGAGCCGGCTGAAGATCATGCCTGAGCCGGCTGCCTGCGCAGGGTTGGCGGCGGTTCTGAATGGCCGTGCCGGTGCCGCGAATGCGGGGCCGCTTGTTCTGGTTGTATCTGGCGGAAACGTCGATCTCGGCAGCCTGAAAAGCTGGCTCTGACCCGACAGAACAAGCTTCATGTTTCCCTGTGTGGCGGCAGGTGTCGAAGCATATCGGCCATTTCAGGCTTCGCTTGCTGCCGAACCTGTTTGCGAAAGCTGGCATGCTTTGCGCGACCGCTTCGCATAAACGCGAAAAATCTTGCGCCGCGTGGAAAAATGTCTGCCGGAACCACCACTTCCATGGCAGGTTACGGCAACGAGGCTGATTTTCTTTCAACGGCCGGGGCCCGGTCATCGAGGCAATGAATTCTTCATGCAACAGCAGGCCGAAAAGCCGCAAAGCGGCATCCATCATGTGACACTGCTCACGCGCAATGTGCAGGCCAATGTCGACTTCTATGTGGGGTTTCTCGGCCTTCGGCTGGTCAAGCGCACCGGTGGATATGAAGACGCGGAGCAGCTTCATCTGTTTTACGGCGATGCCGTCGGCTCACCGGGTACTCTCATCACCTTTCTCGTCTGGGAAGATGGCGCGACGGGGCGGGTTGGCCACGGACAGGTGTTCGAGATCGCGCTCGCCGTGCCTCCCTCAAGCCTTGGCGAGTGGATGACGCGTTGTCTCCGGCATGGCATCGCCATTCAGGGGCCGTCCCGTGAATTCGGCGAAACCGTTCTGCGGCTCAGGGATCCCGATGGCTTCATCGTCAAGCTGGTTGCGGTCGACACCCTCGCCGTAGACCCATGGGGCGATGTGCTGCGCGGCCCGACCCGCCTGCGCGCGGTGACGATCCTGTCGGAAGCGCCGGAGGAAACCGCTGCCTTCATGACCCGCTTCGGCTATCGGCCGGGACCGGTCGAGGGCAGCACCATCCGCATGGTGTCGGATACGGATGTCATTGATATCCGCGATGGCTCCGGTTTCGTGGAAGGCGTGGCCGGAACCGGAACCGCCGATCACGTTGCCCTGCGTGCGCCGGACGTTCCTGCCATCGAGGCTCTGGAAAAGCAGCTTTCGACGCTGAACTCTTCGCCGACCACTGTGCATGACCGGAAGTACTTCACATCGCTCTACGTCCGCGAGCCGGCCGGAACGCTGCTTGAAGTGGCTACCGACGGACCGGGATTCACCCTTGATGAAACGCCGGATCGTCTCGGCACGAGACTGATGGTGCCGCCCGGTGATCGCGACAGGGCTGCAGATCTCAGGGTGATGCTGCCGCAGTTCGCCATGCCGGGCGAGCCCCGCATGCCCCGTCGCGAGTTGCCCTTCGTGCATCGCTTTTTCACCCCCGAAGATCCCGATGGCGGTACAATTGTGCTTCTCCATGGCAGCGGTGGGACCGAGGCGGACCTGATGCCGCTCGCCCACCGCATCGCGCCACGCGCCACCCTGCTCGGTGTACGCGGCCGTGCCCATGAGGAAGGCAATGCACGCTGGTTTCGCCGGCTCGGACCGCTCAGCTTCGATCAGGCAGACATCCGTTCCGAGGCAGAGGCTTTTGCGGCCTTCGTCGAAGGCGCCATCACGGCTTACGGACTGGATCCCGCGCGCATGCTCTTCATGGGCCTTTCGAACGGAGCGAATTTTGCGGCATCGGTGATGGGCCTGCAGCCGGGACACATCCGCAAGGCGATCCTGCTCAGGCCCATGATGGTGCTGGAAGAGCCGCCGGAAGCTGATCTGGGGGGAAGCGAAGTGCTGATGATCGCCGGCGCGCGGGACCCTTTCGCCGGTTTCGGCGCGCCTCTGGCGCAATGGCTGGAGAGGTCGGGAGCGGCCTTCGATCTGCGCACCATCAGTGCCGGGCATGAGCTGTCAGGCGAGGATGAAACCCTCGCGCGAGAGTGGCTGCACATGAGGACCGACGATCAGATTGAATGAAATCGGACTTGTGCTGTCCTGTGTGATTTTTCCATAAAAATCAAACAGCCATCCGCTTTTTGCAACCCCGGAGGTCCGGGTTGCTTCGTCTCTCGCTTCAATCACCGCTTGTCCAAAATTTACCAAAACATAAGCGCTGGCACATAAGGTTCTCACAGACAGGGCCGGGGTCATGCTGACAAGTTTTTTTGAGCCGTGCAGGCAGCACAGAGAGCCAATTCGCAAGCCGATCCGGGATGATCCGGGCCTGCGCGATCTGGCCCCTGCCGCTGTTCTGCTCGTGGCCGGGTTGCTCGGTCTGATCGTAGCCTCTCTCTCGGCAGGGGAGCGGAACGGTCAATATCTCGTGATCGCAGCTCCGTGGTCCGGCTTTGGCCAGACGATGAGACTGATCATGGCTGCCGAGGGCAGCTTTATCGAGGCCGGCAGCTTCGGCAACATCGCCATCGCCGCCTCGTCACATCCGGATTTCGAAACGCATGCACGCAATGCCGGTGCATGGCTCGTGTTTCCGTCACCGAGGCTGGCCGGCTGCCTCGGTTTGTCGACAAGGACATCTGAACAGTGAGCACCGAACTGGAAAATCTGCGCGCCCGCTTCGGCCGGTTTCTTGTCGCGCTGTTATGGCTGCATGTGCCGGTTCTGGGAGCTGTGGCATGGCTGACCGGGTTTTCTGTTGCGGGAGCCATGGCTGCCGGCGCCGTGGTTGCCGGCACCTATCACCTGATGTGGTGGCGGTATGGCACTGCGCCGTCCACCCGCTATCTGTCCGCGGTCGCGCTCGTCGGCGAGCCGGCGCTGTTCCTTTATCTGCTGCGTGACAATTCGTGGCAGATGGACATGCATATGTACTTCTTCGCCATGCTGGCGTTGACCATTGCCTGGTTTGACCGGCGCACCCTGCTGGTTGCGGCCACGGCCATAGCGCTGCACCATCTGGTGCTGCTCTATTTGCTGCCCTATGCAGTGTTTCCTAGCGAAGGCAATCTGGCGCGTGTCCTGCTGCACGCTGCCATCGTCGCTTTTCAGACAGCCGTTCTGGTCTGGCTGACCAACATGGTTGTGGAAAGCTTTGAGCGGATCAGCCGCATGGGCACGGAGATCGTTGCCAAGAACGCAGCGCTTGAAGAGCGCACCCGCGAAGCGGAAGACGCCAACCGAGCGAAAAGCATGTTCCTGGCCAATGTGAGCCACGAAATACGCACCCCTATGAACGCCATTCTGGGCTTCTGCCATCTCATCCAGCGTACCGATCTCGATCTGAGGCAGAAGGACTATATCGCCAAGATCAATGGCGCAGGCGTTTCGCTGCTGCGGCTGATCAACGACATTCTTGATTTTTCCAAGAACGAGGCCGGCAAGCTTCAGCTTGAGCAGCGCCCATTCGACCTGCGCGCCTCGATCCGAAGCCAGATCCAGCTTGTCGAAGCCGATGCCGCCGCAAAGAGCGTTGCTGTTGAAATGCAGATTGCCGACACCGTTCCCTGCATGCTGATGGGGGACGAACTGCGTTTCAATCAGGTTCTGCTCAATCTGCTCAGCAATGCCGTGAAATTCACCAATGCCGGAAAGGTAACGGTGGCGGCCCGCCAGATTTCCCTGACCGACGGCGAAGCGACGGTGGAATTGTCGGTGAAGGACAGCGGCATAGGCATGACCAGCGAGCAGCAGGCAGCCCTGTTCCGTTCCTTCACACAGGCCGACAGCTCCACGACACGCCGTTTCGGCGGCACCGGACTGGGGCTTGCCATCAGCAAGCAGATCGTGGAGCTGATGGGTGGCGAAATACACACCCAAAGCGAGCCGGGAGTCGGCAGCACTTTCATCTTTACCATTCGCATGCCGCTGCATGACGATCATCAGGATAACATGCCCGTGCCTGCCCCGCAGCTGCGCAACCTGCGCATCCTTGCCGCCGACGACAACGCGGCGGCACGGCAGATCATCGGGGAGATATTCCGCCATTGGGAAATGCCGGTTGATCTGGTGGCATCGGGTGCGGAAGCAATCAGTGCGGTGGAAGCTGCGGTCCGTCAGGGCAAGCCTTATGACCTTTTGTTGCTGGACTGGAAGATGCCTGGCATGGATGGCATGGAAACCGTACGGGCGATGCGTGCAAATCCGCTGCTGCCCCGGCTCCCGGTCACGCTGATGGTGACAGCCTATGGCACCGAGAAGTTCGCGACGGAGGTCGGTGAGGTCGAGATCGGCGCTTTCCTCAACAAGCCGGTGGAGCCCCGGGCCCTGCTCGACACGATCTCCGGGCTCTTTGTCAGTGCCGGTTCCGCCGAGCCTGCTCCGGCAGAAAGCACTGTTGCGGCTCCGATGGTCGCCCTGGCACTGCGTGGTTTGCGGGTGCTACTGGTCGAGGATAACGACATCAACCTGGAAATCGCCACCGAATTGCTCAGCGATGCGGGATTGCAGATCGATACCGCCGGCAACGGCAGGATCGCCTGCGATCTGGTGGCGGAACGTGGGGCGAGCTATGCGGCCGTGCTGATGGATGTGCAGATGCCCGAACTGGATGGCATCGAGGCCACAAAAATCATTCGCAGGCAGTGGACGCCGGAAGATCTTCCCATCATCGCCATGACTGCGCATGCCTATGAGGAAGAACGACAGCGCTGTTTCGCTGCCGGCATGAACGATCACGTTGCCAAGCCGGTCGATCCCGCGGCGCTGGTACGCGCGCTGGACCGTTGGCTCAGGCCCCGACAGGAGCAAACGGCGGTTGTTGTGCCTGAGCCGTCGACCAGTGCTGTCGCTCCGCAAACGGACCTGCCGGCCGAACTGCCGCCTTTCGGACTGGAAGCCGCACTTGCCCGTGTCAACGGAAAGACTGCGCTGCTGCGGAAGCTGATCGTCAATTTCGGCAGAAGCTATGCTGACGTCGCGCAGGACCTGTCCCGCATGATCGCCGATGGTGAGATCGCCGAGGCCCGGCGTGTTGCGCATACGCTCAAAGGTGTTGCCGGTTCGCTCGAACTGCCGGGCGTTCAGAGACTGGCTGCCGACATCGAGCGGCTGATCGCCGGCGGTGAGCTTGAGGGCATATCCGGCAGGCTCGAAGCTCTGGCGAACGAGATTGCGCCGGCGATCGCCGCAGCCGCGCGGCTGACGTCCGGCACGGCAGCCACAGAGACCGCAGGACCTGTCGCAACGGTCAATGAAAAGGAGGTTTCCGCCGCACGGGAGGTGCTGCGGGAACAGCTTCAGCGCCGCAATCTCAAGGCACGGGCGAGCTTCGATGCCTATGCCGCCGCCATGGGGCTCGCGCCTGAGGCGGGCAACAATCACCCTGTTCGTCAGGCGCTCGATCGCCTGGACTATGAGGGCGCACTGGCCCTGCTTGACAAGGAGACGGAGCCTTCAGCTGCGACTGCTGAGCGCGTCCGGGCAATATTATGACCGACCGACCGACCATTCTGATTGTGGATGACGAGATCTCGAACATCGAGATCATGAACGCCATTCTGGAAGACGATTATGAGATATGTTTCGCGACATCAGGACCGCAGGCACTGGAAACCGCCCGCGCCAATCTGCCGGACCTGATATTGCTCGACATTCTGATGCCCGAAATGGACGGCTTCGAAGTCTGCCGGCGCCTGAAGAACGAGGCATTGCTGGCTGACGTGCCGGTGATCTTCACAACGGGCCTCGGCGACACGGAAGACGAAGTGCGCGGTTTGTCGCTCGGCGCCATCGACTACGTCACCAAGCCGATCCAGCCTGTGGTGCTGCGAGCGCGGGTGAGCAATCACATCGAACTCAAGCGCCTGCGCGATCAGCTCGCGGAAATGGCGGTGACCGACGCTCTTACCGGCCTCAGCAACCGCCGGCGCATGGAGCAGAAGCTGAATGCTGAAACCGAGCGCCTTGCGCAATCGGAAGACTGGCTGTCCGTCCTGCTCATCGACATCGATTTCTTCAAGCAGTTCAACGACACCTATGGCCACCTCAACGGTGATCGCTGCATCGTCATGATCGCCTCGGCTCTCAAGCGGGCCCTGACGCGCGCATCGGATCTTTCGGCCCGCTATGGCGGAGAGGAATTTGCCTGCGTTCTGCCCGGCGCCGATGCCGCTGCTGCGCTGACGATGGCGGAAGAGATTCAGGTGCAGGTGGGCGCGCTGAACATTCCGCATGCCCGCTCAACCGTCAGTCCCAATGTAACGATCAGCATAGGTATCGCAACCGGCCGTTGCCAGCCGGGCGTGACGCCTGACAAGTGGATTGCCCACGCTGACCGGCAGCTTTACCGCAGCAAGGCCAGTGGCCGGAACACGATTACTGCCATTACGTTCGGCACATCGGGTGCGGAAGAGAACACGAGCAAAATGGCAAGCTAGGAATACAGCCAGGCGGCCATAGCCCCGAGCGTGTTCCGCCTTGGGCTGATTGTTCAGAGCGGGCGGCGCAGCCACTTGGCGATGATGCCGACAATGCCCTCGCGAAAGGCCAGAACCGCAATCACAAACACCACGCCTTGCGCAACTGTCACCCATGCGCCGAAGCCGGCAAAATAATTCTGCATGGTGATGATGATGGCAGCCCCGGCCATGGGCCCAAAAATTGTGCCCATGCCGCCAAGCAGGGTCATCAGCACCACTTCGCCCGACATTGCCCAGTAGACATCCGTCAGCGAGGCGAGCTGCACGACGATCGCCTTGGTGGCCCCGGCCAGACCGGCAAGGGTAGCTGACAGTACAAAGACGGCCAGCTTGTAGCGGTCGGTGCGATAGCCGAGCGAGATGGCACGCGGTTCATTGTCACGAATGGCCTTCAGCACCTGACCGAAGGGCGAATGGACGATGCGATAGATGGCAAGCACGCCCAGCATGAAGATGACGCAGACGACGTAATAGAGGGTCGTCATGTTCGACAGGTCGATAAAGCCGAACATGCGGCCCTGCGGCACGGCCTGAATGCCGTCTTCGCCACCCGTGAACGGAGCCTGAAGGGCAACGAAATAGATCATCTGGGCGAAAGCCAGCGTGACCATGGCGAAATAGATGCCCTGCCGGCGGATCGCCAGCGAGCCGAACACCAGCCCCAGCACCCCGGCAGAAAGCGTGCCCGTCAGGATGGCCAGTTCCGGTGGCAGACCCCAGATCTTGGCGGCATGGGCCGAGACGTAGCTGGCCGAGCCAAAGAAAGCGGCATGCCCGAACGACAGCAGCCCGCCATAGCCGAGAAGCAGGTTGAAGGCGCAGGCAAACAAGGCAAAGCACAGAAGCTTCATCAGGAAAAACGGATAGAAAAGACCCGGTGCGATCAGCAGGAATGCGCCCAGCACGATGAAGATCGCCGCATGGAGGCGGCCGTCGCTGCGGGTTCTTTCGACGCTCTGCGGGCCGGGAACTGAAGCTGGAACATCCGCGCTCATATCAGGCCTCCCTGCCGAACAGGCCGGCTGGTTTGACCAGCAGGACGATGGCCATGATGATGAAAATGATGGTCGCGGCCGCTTCCGGATAGAAGACTTTGGTCAGGCCCTCGATGAGGCCAAGCGCGAAGCCGGTAACGATGGCACCCAGGATGGATCCCATGCCACCAATGACGACCACGGCAAAGACGACGATGATCAGGTTGGACCCCATCATCGGGTTGACCGCGTAGATCGGGGCTGCCAGTACGCCGGCAAAACCAGCCAGTGCGACGCCGAACCCGTAGGTGAGCGTGACCAGCAGCGGCACATTGATGCCGAACGCCTGAACAAGCGTGGGGTTTTCGGTGGCGGCGCGCAGATAGGCGCCGAGCCGTGTTTTCTCGATGATGAACCAGGTGGCGAGGCAAACCACCAGAGAGGCGATGACCACCCAGCCGCGATAGAGTGGCAGGAACATGAAGCCCAGATTGATGCCGCCCGTCAGCTGCGACGGGATGGTGTAAGCCAGACCCGAAACGCCGTAACCGTTTCGGAACAGGCCCTCTATTATGAGGGCGAGGCCGAAGGTCAGCAGCAGACCATACAGATGATCGAGTTTGTAGAGGCGCGATATCATGGTGCGCTCAAGGATGATGCCTGTGAGGCCGACGATCAGCGGCGCGAGGATCAGGGCTGGCCAGTAGCCGATGCCCAGATAGGTAAGCAGCATCCATGCCACGAAGGCCCCCATCATGTACTGGGCGCCGTGGGCGAAATTGATGATGTTCAGCAGGCCGAAGATGATGGCAAGCCCAAGGCTGAGCGTGGCATAAAATGCACCGTTGATGAAGCCGAGCAGAAGCTGGCCATAAAGGGCGGCGGCGGGAATGCCGAATATTTCAGTCATCGAGGATGGTTTCCAGTGCTGAAGCGCTGAACTGTCAGGATGATCTGCCGGAGGCGGCGCGGGCACAAAGCCCGGGCCGCCCCCTGCCCTGCTTACTTCACGAGGCTGCAACCGCCATCGGCCAGTGGCCGGAAAGCCTCTGCCGCAGGGATGGTGGCCACGGTTTTGTACAGATCCCATTCACCGGTCGACTCTTCCGGCTTCTTAACCTCGAACAGATACATGTCGTGGATGTGGCGTCCGTCGACGCGGACTTCACCCTTGCCGAACAGCGGATCATCGGTCGGCATTTCCTTCATCTTGGCCATGACGGCAGCCGCATCCTTCGTCTTCGCGGCCTCGATTGCCTTGAGATAGTGCAGGACCGAGGCATAGACGCCGGCATGAACCATGGTGGGCATGTTGCCGCTGTGCTTTTCAGCAAACCGCTTCGAGAATTCCCGGGTGCCGTCGTTCTGGTCCCAGTAGAAGGCCTCCGTCAGCACAAGCCCCTGTGCCGTCTGCAGGCCGAGCGCCTTGACGTCCGAGACGAAGGTGAGCAGGCCGGCTAGCTTCTGGCCACCCTGCACGATGCCGAATTCTGCGGCCTGTTTGATGGCGTTGGTGGTGTCCGCACCGGCATTGGCCAGACCGATAACCTTGGCGCCGGACCCCTGAGCCTGCAGCAGGAAGGATGAGAAATCCTGCCCGGGGAAAGGATGGCGCACATTGCCAAGAACCTTGCCGCCCGCCTTCTCGACCACGGCTGCTGTGTCCCGTTCGAGAGCATGGCCGAAGGCATAGTCGGCAGTCAGGAAAAACCAGCTGTCCCCCCCTGCCCGCACCATGGCGCCGCCGGTGCCGTTGGCGAGGGCCCATGTATCGTAAGTCCAGTGCACCGTGTTGGGCGAGCAGGCCGGGCCGGTCAGGTCGGACGCGCCGGCGCCGGAGTTCATGAAGACCTTGTTCTTCTCCTTGGTGATCTCGCTGACCGCCAGAGCAACGGAAGATGTTGGCACATCGAGGATGATGTCCACGCCGTCCTGATCATACCACTGTCTGGCGATGTTGGCACCGATGTCGGGCTTGTTCTGATGGTCGGCCGAGATCACTTGCGCGTCTATGCCTTTGTCGGCGGCTTTGAAATCCTCGATCGCCATACGGGCCGCGACCACGGAGCCCTCGCCCGACAGGTCCGAATAGGTACCGGACCGGTCGTTGAGAACACCCAGCTTAACGCTGATCCTGTCCTGAGCGAGCGCGCTGCCACACCATAGTGCCGCAACAGTTGCGGCGAGTACCAGCTTCAGGCCTTTCATTTCCTCACTCCCTTTCGAAACAAACCGGCCTCACACCCCCAGATAGCGGTGGAGCTTGTCAATGCTGTTGTCGAGCTGGCTGTTGTCGATCTGGTCGACCACCCTCCCCTGCTCGACGATGTAATGACGATCGGCAACGGAAGCTGCCGCGTGGAAATTCTGTTCGACCAGAACGATGGTGAAACCAAGCGCTTTGAGACGATGGATCATCGCTCCGATCTGCTGGACGATGACCGGCGCCAGCCCTTCGGTCGGCTCGTCGAGCAGAAGCACGCGCGCGCCTGTGCGCAGGATGCGGCCGATGGCCAGCATCTGCTGCTCGCCACCGGACAGCTTGGTGCCCTGACTGTGCAACCGCTCGCGCAGATTGGGAAAAAGGCCGAAAATCTGTTCCACCGTCAGGCCGCCCTCACCCACGACAGGTGGCAGAAGCAGGTTTTCGCGGACGTCGAGGCTGGCGAAGATGCCGCGCTCCTCCGGGCACCAGGCAATCCCGCGGCGCGCCACATGACGCGACGACAGGCCGATCAGTTCTTCGCCACGCAGGCGCACGGAGCCGGTGCGCCGGGCCATGACGCCCATAATCGATTTGAGCGTCGTGGTCTTGCCGGCGCCGTTGCGCCCAAGAAGAGTGACCACCTCGCCCGCATGAACGTCGAAGCGCATGCCGTGAAGAACATGGGATTCACCATACCATGCGTGGAGATCGCTGACGGACAGAAGCGGTGTGGCGGCGGTTCTGTCAGACATGGGCGGCACCGATATAGGCTTCGAGAACCCTTGGGTCCGAGGACACCGTGGCATAGTCGCCTTCAGCCAGAACCTTGCCGCGAGCCAGAACGGTGATGACGTCGCACAGTGTCGCGACGACCGAAAGATTGTGCTCCACCATAAGCACGGTCCGGTCGCGCGCCACGCGCCGGATCAGCTCGGTTATGCGTTCCACATCGTTGGCGGCCATGCCGGCCATCGGCTCGTCCAGCAGCATCAGTTCCGGGTCGAGCGCCAGGGTGGTCGCAATTTCAAGAGCCCGTTTGCGACCGTAAGACAATTCGCCGGCGGGGATGCCGATAAATTCCGACAGCCCGACGGCCTCGACCAAGCGTTCGGCTTCGGCATCAAGAACGGACAGTTTGCTCTGGGACGTCCAGAAACTGAAGGCACCGGGCTGTTTCCGCTGTAGCGCAATGCGCACGTTTTCAAGCACCGTCATATGCGAGAAGACGGCTGATATCTGGAACGAGCGGATCAGCCCCATCCGGGCGATGTCGGCTGGTTTGCGGTGAGTGATGTCGATGCCATTATAGGTGATGGTTCCGCGCGACGGGGCCAGAAATTTCGTGAGCAGATTGAAACAGGTGGTCTTACCAGCCCCGTTGGGACCGATCAGCGCGTGGACAGTGCCACGCCTGACCTCAATGTTAACGCCATCAACCGCAAGAAAGCCCTTGAACTCCTTGGTCAGGCCGCTGGCCGACAAGAGTACCTCCCCGCTCATTTATTCTCCCGAGCCAGACTTCATGAAACCCTATGGAAAATGAGGTTATGAGGCTGCATTTCGGGAGTCAAACGAAATTAAACAGGAAGAGCGACGCCGAATTATTCGGCTGATTTCCGATCATCTGACAGTTTCATTTCCTGAATACGCAGTCTACGTTCGTACAGTTCGAAATGACCTTCATATGAGGAAGGATCAGCTGGCCTTGAAGCTTTTTGCTAGGTCCTCTTTTGACATTGATGAGATATGGCAACCGTCTCGCGAGCGAGAGTGAGCTTCGCTGATCCATCGAAATGATGGAACCGATAAAGCCGTGACGCGGAATTTTCTCGGGCTGGGTGCACTGGAAAGGATGCACCTCTCCTTACAATGACGGATACGATCGTCATTCTTGTAGGAGATACGGGGAAGGGGCACAACCCGCTGTTCATGTGAGCCTGTTTGCAGTATTGCTTCGGAGAAGCTGACAAGGCGAACGTCGGCTCCGCAAGGCCGTCCGGAGACCGGATGTCGGGGGGATGGCATCCCGGCTTGTCTCATCTGCCCGCTCAGGCTTTTGTTGATGACGGAAAAACTGCCTTGCAGGATGGCGCGGTGGTTCTCATGGTCCGACTCGTCAGAATGGCGCTCGGCGAGGAGGGGTTGGAGCCGGTGCTCAGAATGGCAGTTGACTGTGGTCAACTTTTACGGCGGGAAATCCGCGTTAACCATTGATTAACTTTAAACTCCTTGCCGCTACGAGAGAATCGCGCGAAGATGCGGTTTTAGCGCTCCATCCGGGTTTGAAGCGCATGTGCGGAAAATTCCGATGAATATGAAAGCAGATATTCTGGACGAGATCGAGGAGATCGATCTTCTGGTGACGCAGCAGGCGAACGAACTGTCGGCCATGCTGCACGAGCACCGTCTGGAGATGTTTCCGCCTGACGCGCAAAAGACGTTGCGGCCCTTTCAGCTGGCAGAGGTTGCCGGCTATCTTGGGGTGACCAGCGGGTATCTCAAGAACCTTTCGCTGGAAGGCAAAGGCCCTTTGCCGATGGTGACGCCCACCGGCCGCCGCTCCTATACGGCTGAGCAGATGCTGGAGATGCGCCATTTCCTCGACCGTAACGGCCGGGGTACCCGCTATGTGCCACACCGCAAGGAAGGTGAGCATCTTCAGGTGGTGGCGGTTGTGAACTTCAAGGGAGGTTCGGCGAAAACGACCACGGCCGCTCATCTTGCCCAGCATATGGCGCTGACAGGCCACAGGGTTCTGGCAATCGATCTTGATCCGCAGGCATCGCTTTCAGCGCTTTACGGGTATCAGCCTGAGATCGACCACAATGAATCTCTTTACGAGGCGCTGCGCTACGACGATCAGCGCAAGCCGCTCTCGGCGCTGGTGAAGACGACGAACTTCCCTGGCCTCGATGTCGTTCCTGCAAATCTCGAATTGCAGGAGTATGAGTATGACACACCGCTGGCGCTGGCCCGCAACGACGGCTCCATGGGCCGCATTTTCTTCGGCCGTCTCGACGAGGCTCTGGCCGATGTCGCGGACGATTACGATGTCGTGGTTATCGATTGTCCACCACAGCTTGGCTATCTGACGCTGACCGCGCTTTCCTCGTCCACCGGAGTGCTCATCACGGTTCACCCCCAGATGCTGGATGTGATGTCGATGTGCCAGTTTCTGATCATGATGGGCGAGGTGATGGGAACGCTGAAGCGGGCAGGCGCCAATATGCGACTTGACTGGCTTCGCTATCTTGTCACCCGCTACGAACCTACTGACGGGCCGCAAAGCCAGATGGTCGCCTTCATGCGCGCCATTTTCAAACAGCATGTACTGGTCAACGAGATGCTGAAATCGACAGCCATCTCCGACGCGGGCATCACCAAGCAGACGCTGTATGAGGTGGATCGTTCGCAGTTCACGCGGGCGACCTATGATCGGGCGATGGAATCCCTGAACCGCGTCAATGGTGAGATTGTCGATCTCGTTCACAAGGCGTGGAGACGACGCTGATGTCGAGAAAAAACCTTCTGATGTCCCTGACAGAGCGAAAGTTGACTGCGGTCAACCCGCCCGCTTCGGCGCATGAGGTGACACCTTCACCGGCGCTGGAGCGCAACCGCAGCCGGGGCGCTTTCGGGGCTATAACTCGTTCCATCGACGAGCTGGCGGAAAAGGCGCAGGCAGCGCGGGACATCGAGGCAAGGCTGCTTGAGGGCGCGGCCATCATCGAGGTGGATCCGCAAACCATCGACGTCTCCTTCATCGCTGACCGCATGGAAGACGATGAGGAGGCGTTCAACGCTTTGCTCGAAGCCATTCGCGAGCAGGGGCAGGATTCACCGATCCTGTTGCGACCGCATCCTTCTGAGGCCGCGCGTTATATGATCGTCTTCGGCCACAGGCGCCACCGTGTCGCAAAAGCGCTGGGCCGTATGGTTCGCGCCGTGGTCAAGGAGCTCGATGACCGTGAGCACGTCATTGCCCAGGGGCAGGAAAACTCTGCCCGCGCCGATCTCTCCTTCATCGAAAAGGCGGCTTTCGCCGGAAACCTCGAGAGGAGTGGCTATGAGCGCGAAGTGATCATGCAGGCGCTGAGCGTCGACAAGACGGTCGTTTCTAAGATGTTGTCGGTGGTGAAAGACATTCCCGACGCGGTGATTTCTTCAATCGGTGCAGCTCGCAACAGTGGGCGTGATCGCTGGTACAGGCTGGCGCAGGCCCTGAGAGAGGCATCTTCCAGGGAGGCAGCTGCCAAGATCACCAGAACAGATGAATTTGTCTCCGCCGACAGCGATGAGCGGCTGGCACTTCTGGTGGATCGTCTTGAGCCGCAAAAGGAACAGGGCCGGAAACCGGCACCTGCGCGTCAGGCTCCATCGTGGGCAGCTGCCGACAGAAGTGTGCGTGCCACGCTCAGGCCACGCGGCAAGGGCGTCTCGATCGATCTGTCGGACAAGGACGCAAAGTCCTTCGGGACGTGGATTTCAGATAATCTGGACAGCCTCTACGAGGCATTCAGGAAGGCGAAACAGGAGAACTGATCCGCAAAAGAAAAAGGCCCCCAAGGCGACTTGCGTCGTGGAAGCCCTTCTCGTGTGTAGCAACTAGAGAATCGCATTTCCACGAATCACTGTCAAGAGTCTTAGCCGTCGTTTTGGCGGGCAGATTTCTTTTGCCTGATTGCAGGTGAAAGGAAATGGAAATGCAGATTGCAACGACGCCCTTTGGGCGGCGGCCGATGTCGCTTGCCATGTTTGCAGCCCAGAAGGAGGCCGCCGACATTCCCACGGGTAAGACTGTCGACAAGTGGCAGGTCTATCGCGACCTGTGCGAGGGCAAATCGATCATAGGCGTGAGTGATCGCTCCCTGGCGATCCTTTCGGCGCTGTTGTCGTTCCATCCCGGGAATGAATTGTCGGAAGAGGAGGGGTTGGTCGTTTTCCCTTCTAACCGGCAACTGGCCTTGCGCGCACACGGCATGTCCGACACGACGTTGCGGCGCCATCTGGCCGCGCTTGTCGATAGTGGTGTCATCGTCCGCCGGGATTCGCCGAATGGGAAGCGCTACGCCCGCAAAGATGGGGCAGGGGGCTTGGAAGATGCATTCGGACTGTCTCTTGCTCCGATGCTGGCCCGGGCTGAGGAGTTTGCGCAGGCAGCAGCCAAGGTAAGGGCGGATGCGCAGGCACTGCGCCTGACCCGGGAAAAGATCACACTGCTGCGCCGGGACATTGGCAAGTTGATTGAGGTTGCGTTTGAGGAAGGTGTACGAGGCAACTGGAGAGAGCAGTGGCAGAGGTTTCGATCTGTCGTAGAGGCTATTCCGCGCCGGGCTGATGTGGCTATGCTCACACAGCTGCTCAACAGGCTCGCGGTCATTCGCCAGGATATCGACAAGTTGCTGGAATTGCATCTGAATGATCAAAATATGAGCGGCAATGAATCCCATATCGG
Organism: Aquamicrobium sp. NLF2-7; assembly: GCF_022359935.1. Lineage (NCBI taxonomy): Bacteria > Pseudomonadati > Pseudomonadota > Alphaproteobacteria > Hyphomicrobiales > Phyllobacteriaceae > Aquamicrobium > Aquamicrobium sp. NLF2-7. Next base: position 247,385 of record NZ_JAKSED010000007.1, read on the forward strand.
GCGGCATCAATCTATTTCAAAAACACAAGACTCACCTGAACTTGAACCTGCTTCAGAAGAAAGCACGGCGACCGCCGAGGATAATCTGCAGCCCAGAGAACATGAGGAACGTTACCCATTGGGGCTTGTCATGCGAGCGTGCCCACAAATGGAAGCTTATGCCCCTGAAGGCATCCAAAGCTGGCGCGATTTCTGCACTACGGCTGCTCAGGTGCGCGGCTATCTGGGTGTTTCGCCGTCGGCTTATGCTGATGCGCTGCAGATTCTGGGGCAGGAAGGGGCTGCTACCGTGATTGCCTGCCTGCTGGAGCGTTCCGGCGAGATCACTTCAGCCGGAGGCTATTTGCGGGCGCTGACTGAAAAAGCGCGTAGCGGGCAGTTCACCATCGGGCCGATGCTGATGGCTGCCCTGCGCTCCAACAGCGCGCCGTTAAAACAAGCTGGGTAGGGGAGGGTGATTCCTTACATCATTCCCACCTAAACCAAGCTGGACGCCATGTTCCGGAAGTTCCAATGCGCGAAATTCAGTTGAAAGACACCAACAAGGCCACGCTGCCGGCTGTTCTCACCCGGCTCGGTCGGGTGACGTCCCGGGACGTGGTGTAGCTGGTTAGCGCGGTGGTCATCGGCGCTTTCCGATAGGGTCTGGTTGTCGACACCAACTCCTTTCCGGAAGGACCACCGATGACCGACGACATGATGAACCTGCGCGCGCTTGTGGAGAAGCACCTCACGCTGATCTCTTGCCCGAGATGATCGGCTTCGTGGCCGAGCGGCTGATGGAGATGGAGGTGGGCGCGGCCACCGGCGCCGCTTATGGCGAGAAGCGCCCGCTCCGAACGGCCCAGCGCAGCGGCTATCGCGAACGGGACTGGGAGACCCGCGCCGGATGGCCGAGAAGGCGCTGACGGCAGTTATCCAGGAGGCCTATGTACAGGGCATCTCGAAGAGCCAGATCAGCCGCCTGTGCGAGGAGATCGACGGCAAGGTGAAAGCCTTCCTCGATCGCCCCATCGAAGGCGACTGGCCGTATCTGTGGATCGACGCCACCTATCTCAAGGTGCGCTGCGGCGGACGCGTCGTCTCGGTCGCCGTCAACACAGAAGGCCGGCGCGAGGTTCTGGGTATGTAGATCGGCATCTCGGAGGCCGAGCCGATCTGGACCGAGTTCCTGCGCAAGCTCACCCGGCGCGGCGTCAAGCTCGTCGTCTCCGATGCCCACGAGGGCCTCAGGAGCGCCGCCACCAGGGTTCTGTCGACGACACGGCAGCGCTGTCGCGTCCACTTCATGAGGAACGTGCTGGCCCATGCCGGCAAGAGCGGCCGGCGCGTGGTCTCCGCCTTCATCGCCACCGCCTTCGCGCAGGAGACGCCAGAGGCCGCAAGTACTCAGTGGCGCACCGTCGCCGACCAGATCCGGCCGAAGGTGCCGAAGCTCGCCGCCGTCCTCGATGATGCCGAGCCGGACGTGGTCGCCTACATGACCTTCCCGAAAGAGCATCGGGCAAAGCTTCACAGCACGAATCCGATCGAGCGCCTCAACGGCCAGATCAAAGCGGCGAACCGATGTGGTCGGAATCTTCCCCAACGACGACGCCATCGTCCGCCTCGTCGGCGCAATCCTGCTCGAAAAGAACGACGAGTGGGCCGTCCACCGCGCCCGCTACATGACGCTGGAAAGCGTCGGCCGGTTGAGCTGATGATCCCCTCATCAGCCTGCCCGCAGTGGCACGCTGATCAGCCCGGCAATGCCGGAGAGCGCGGCGACCAATGCCGCCAGCTACAGCACGCGGTGAGACACCATCGTTGGACTTAACTCTATCCAGATTCCTTTCGGTCATTCGATCTCAAAGGTACTGCGTCGCAGGTGTCATTCTGGGCCGTACCGGCTTCGATGCGTGTGGTTTCGAGGACATTGCTATTGCTGCTAGGGGCATGTGCAAGACACCAGATCATTCGGACATTTAATCAGCTTCTTGCGAGTTCTTTGGCCCGTTTCAGCATCTGCCGAAGATTGTCAGAGGGATCCGGGTTCGACAGATTGTTCAAACAGCTGGCTCTATGGCTGAACGTAACGGCAAAACCGTCCCCCAACAGTGTTTCCAGCCCAGGCGCCGGTTGGGTACTGAGCGGCATAAGGAACGATAAGGCAACATTATCAGGCATTTTAAAAAGAGATGAGCTGTGCGGTTTTTTTTCATAAAGTAGAAAATTCGCACGCCAGATGTCGATTCGCATCCATGGATTCGCTCGCTCCTGCCGATGTAGGCTTTGCTGCGTAGCCGCGAGATGACGTATACCGACGCCACCTTTGCCGTCGGTGTCACCCTGAAATCATTGGATGATCTTGTTCGTGTCAACCCCGTTTGGTCCGGCTGCTGGCGCGTCCGCCGAGCCCTGAAATCTGCCGCGACGGCCGTCCGGACGATAGGGCGGAACGGTGACGAAAAAGCGCTGCGAGACGCGGTGCTGCCGTCCGCAGCTGGCGACGGTCCCAGCCTAGGGGAAAAGGTGTTTGTGGCGTACAGAAAGCTCGCCCGCCGAAACCTGGGTCCTGTTGACAAAGTTTGGCATCCATAATTTGCAGGTGCTAATGCGAGGAAAGCTGCGAAGGATTTTGCGGTCTTGTCAAAGGACATGGCGGCACGACGAAACTGCTTGAGCCGGTTGAATATGCGTTCGATGCGGTGACGGTCATTGTAGACCTTGAAGTCCCGAGGCGATGGGTTCTTGGGATTGGCTCTGGGTGGGATCACCGGATAGAGTCCCCGATAGGGGATGTGTAAACCCCACGCCTTTAGGCGGCCTGTGATCGCGGCGGTTCCGGTGTAGATTGGCTGGATGGAAGCATACAAGCGTGGCAGCCATATGGTTTGGGATTGCAAATAGCACCCGATTTGGGTGACGAAGTATCGTTACGCGGTGCTTGGCGGCGACGTTGGCAACCGATGCCGGGAGTTGTTGCGCGAGACGGCCCAGGCGCATGAGATGGTTGTGCATGCCGGATCGATTAACCGGGACCATGTGGATATGTAGGTGTCGATCTCGCCGAACTTTTCGGTATCGCGCGCCGTGCAGCACCTGAAAGGGCGCAGTTCGCACAAACTGCTGAGCGAGTTCGGGATATTGCGCAAACGCTATTGGGGCCAGCACCTGTGGGCGAGGGATTACTGGGTTGCAACAAGCGGCAACGTGACGGGCGAGATGTGGGTTGAATACATTGCCAACCAGACGCCGCCGGAGCCTGACGACAACTTCAACGTGACGTGAGTTCGTTCCTGTCCGCCCGTCGGCGGACTGATCCGGGTTTAAGCCGTAACCGGAAGCCACCGCCTTTCAGGCGGTGGAGCATTAACAAACAGATTGTGGCGTACGGCGTCGCCATCGTAGCCTTTGTCGGCAATAGGTGTAGAAAACGATGCTCATGCAGCCGTCGCGGAATCGAAGATGAGCTCGAAGCCACCCCACATCATGCGCATGCCGTCGAAAGGCATTTCGGGAAACTCCTGCCCTTCCATGCTGGCTTCCATAGCCTTGGCGGCGGCATCGCAGGTGGCCTTGTCAGACCATGCGGTCCAGCTGAACACCACGACCTCACCGGCTTCGGCCTTCGTCGCGCGGTGGAAGTCGGTCAGCTTGCCATGCGGCACGTCAGTTCCCCACGCCTCGACGATGCCGAGACAGCCATTGGGCCGGAAGGCGCTTTCCCATGCGGTTCTGGCCATATCGACATAGGCACCCTTGTTTTTTTCCGGAACCGCGAGCGCGAAACCCTGAATGTAGCCGGCACCTGCGTCCGTGCCGTCCGCGAAAACCGAATCGAACCCGCCGAAGATCATGCGGCTGCCGTCAAACGGCATTTGCGGCATCTCCTGCATGGCCGGATCTTCCTGCATCTTTTGCCAGGCGCTGTCGGCGGCGGCCTTGTCCGCCCACTCGATCCAGGAAAAGACGATGGTTTCATCCTCCTTCGCATGCACCGCGCCATGAAGATCGTTGACCTTGCCCTTCGGGACATCGACGCCCCAGCTTTCCACCATGCGGACAGCCCCATGGCCGCGAAGCATGGTCCACGCGGTGCTGACATGGTCGATATATTTCTGTTTGTTGATGGTCGGGACGGCTGCGATACAGCCTGTATAGAAGGTCATATTACGTCTCCTCTCTGGTAAGGCATCAGGTCCAATAGGTGCAGCATGGCAGTTGAAGTATGAAAAAGCAACTGATAGTATGAAAACATGACTAAAAAAATCGAAGCTGCCCGCCTGCGCTATGATGAGGGCTGTCTGGCGGTTCATGCCCTCAACCAGATCGGCGACCGCTGGGCGCTGCTCGTGGTGCGTGAGCTGATGTTCACCCCCAAGCGCTTCCAGATGATCCGCGCCGGCATGCCCGGCATTACTGCGGGCGTGCTGACGTCACGGCTGGCGCAGTTGCAGGAGGCAGGCGTCGTCAGTCATGACGTGCGCCTCAGCGTCTATGCGCTGACGCCGGTCGGACATGGCCTGCTGCCGGTGCTGGAGGCTCTGTGCCGATGGGCGCTGACGATACCGGGCCACGATCCGTCGCGCTTCATCAGCCCGACCGCGCTGATGATCTCGATGGGCGTGAACCTTCAGCCCGGGCCGGCGCCCGACCGCCCGGAGGTGGCCGGCTTCGATTTCGGCAGGGAGGCGTTCGAGGCCAGCCTCGCTGATGGCCGCCTGCTGGTCAGGGCGGTCTCGCAGCCCGATGCGCCCTTCGTTCTCAAGGCGGATGGAAATGCCATGGCGGTCGCCGTCTACGGCACCGCGCCCCTGTCGCTGCTGATCGCGAAGGGCGTCATCGGCGCACAGGGCGACATCGCCGCTGCGCAGGCGTTCGTCGACCTGTTCAGGCTCCAGCCGGCGGCCTGATCGCATTTCCTTTCCGGCTGTCCATATCCGGAGCCCCAATATTTTTCTACCCGCCTTCGGGCGGCATGCTGGTTCTCCGGGGCTCCGGCCCCGGTGGTGCGCTGTCTGAATTTTCAGCGCCTTTTCGCGGCAAAACCTGAAATCATCATCGGCGATGAATTCTTATTGACCATTCGGTAGAATGACCATACGTTTGTGAAAATAAAAAAAGTACCGGGATGGCAAGCCTGCCCGGATCTCAGGGGAACGCAAGTCACGGAGGAGTGCATGACTCTGAAAGACCTCTACCTTGGCGTCGATGTCGGGGGCACATTCACCGACCTCGTCTTTTTCGACGGTGACGGCGTGCTGCACAGCTACAAGGTGCCGAGCACGCCCGACCGACCGGGTATGAGCACGCTTCAGGGCATCCGTGAAATCGCCGGATTGCATGGCCTCACCGCTTCAGATCTGGCAAGACTGCATCACACACATGGCAGCACGATCGCCATCAACACGCTGATCGAGCGGCGCGGCGCGGCCACCGCCCTGATCACCACCGATGGTTATCGCGATCTCTATGAGCTCGGGCGCCTGGCGCTGCCGGAACCCATGCGCTACGATTCCCGCAGGGCAACGCCGCTCACCCCCAGGCGCCTCGTCCGCGAGGTGGGCGGAAGGCTGGATGCCCAGGGGCGCGAGCTGGAGCCGCTCGACGAGAACTCCGTCGTGGCCGCCCTGCACGAGTTGCGCGATGCGGGCGCCCAATCGTTCGTCGTCTGTCTCATGCACAGCTATCGCAATCCTGCGCATGAGCGGCGGGTGGCGGAACTGGCTGCGCAACATGTGCCGGACCTGCCGTGCGACCTTTCCTGCGAAACCTGGCCGCAGGCGCGCGAATATGAACGGGCGATCCTGACGACGATCAACGCTTATGTGCGGCCGAACGTGGTCGGATATCTCGATCGCCTCGTATCGGGCACGAGGGAGCTTGGCCTCGCCGCCGAGCCGCGCGTCATCCGTTCCAATGGCGGCATGCAGCGTGCATCGACGATCCGGCGCAATCCCGTCACCTCGCTGCTGTCGGGGCCGGCGGCGGGCGTGAGCGCGGCAGCGGCGGTGGCGCGCGCCGCCGGCATGGAAGGGGCTGATCTGGTGACAGTCGACGTTGGGGGCACAAGTGTCGATGTCGGCATTGTGCGGGCCGGCCAGCCGCTGCTCAGTGCCGAGGAGCACATTTCGGATTTTCCCGTCCTCACGCCCTGCATCGCCGTTTCCAGCGTGGGCGCGGGCGGCGGATCGATGATCTGGCTCGACGAGTTGGGAGCGCTGAAGGTCGGGCCGCGCAGCGTCGGCGCGGATCCGGGGCCGGCCTGCTATGGGCGCGGCACGACGCCTGCTCTTACCGATGCCTTTCTTCTGGCCGGATGGCTTGCGGACGGGCAATTGCTGGCGGGCCGCATTCCCCTGCATCTGGAAGGGGCCGGCAAGGCCATGGCATCGGTTGCGGAAGGGCTTGGGCTTTCCGTGGAGGCAGCGGCAGATGCAGCCATTGCGCTGGCCGTCGCCGTGATGGCCGCCGAAACCAGCGGCGTGCTTGCGCAGCGGGGCGTGGATGCCCCGGAATTCACGCTGGTCGCTTATGGCGGGGCCGGTCCTCTCATCGGTGCATTGCTGGCGGAAGCCGTCTATATCGACCGGATAATCCTGCCACAGGCACCCGGCGTTCTGAGCGCTCTCGGTGCGGTCAGCGCGGATCTGGAGATCGATCTGATCCGGCCGGTCTATTCGCGCCTGTCGGCGATACAGGGCTGTGACCTGCAGGTGATCATGCAAGACATGGAAACCGAGGCCGATGCCTGCTTCTGCGAGGAAAGCCAGGAACTGCCGATCACTGGGCGCGAGATCATCTACGCCGCGGACATGAGATATGAGGGGCAGGGTTTCGACTTGAGCGTCGCGCTTGATGCCCGCTGGTTGGCGCAGGGAGATCTCGCTGCGGTCGCCGACGCGTTTCATGAAGCACATCGGCGCACATATGGCTATGCGAAGGAACCCAATCCGATCTGGCTGAAGGAGGTGCGCGCCCACATCGTCGGCACCACCCCGAAACCGGTCGGCGCCGAGGTTGCTCCCGGCACCGGCGCGAAATCCTTCGGAACACGCCGGGTACGCATCTCCGGCGTCACATACGAGGCTCGTCTCTATCGCCGTAGCGATCTGGGAGCGGGCGATACCTTTGAAGGTCCGGCCGTTATCGAGCAGCAGGATACCACGGTGCTGGTACCCCCCGGCTGGGTCACCCGGCAAACCCGGTCGGGGGTGCTGGTTCTTGAACGCCCGGGTGTCGCAACGACCGCCATGGGAGGGATGGCCTGATGATGATCCAGTCGGTTCTGGACGAGGTTCTCGCCAATCATTTTCGCGCGGTGGTCGAGGAGATGTCGCATCTCGTGCTGCGCGCCGCCCACACCACTTTCGTGAAGGAAACGCAGGACTACGCGACAGCGCTCATCACGGTGAAAGGCGAGGCATTCGCCTATCCCTACAAGACGGGCGTCACCTCCCTGATGGGCATACCCGTGCAGACCGGCATCGCCTCTTTTGATGACTGGCAGCCGGGAGACGTGATGATCACCAACGATCCCTACGCCACGCGGGGCATGGTAATGCATCTGCCGGACCTGCATTTGCTCAAGCCCGTATTCCACGAAGGAAGGCTGGTGTGCTTCGCCTGGGCATTCATGCATTGCTCGGATGTTGGTGGCATGGTCCCCGGCAGCACCGACATGCTGGCCCACGAACTTTTTCAGGAGGGCTTCCGCCTGCGGCCGGTGAAGCTGATCAGAGGCGGTGAGCGCAATCAGGATGTCTGGAATTTCATTGCCGACAATTCGCGCATTCCCGGTCTCAACGAGGGCGATCTGGAAGCATTGCTTAGTGCGCTCGAATCCGGCCAGAAGCGTATCAGCCAGCTCATCGATCGCTATGGATGTGAACCGCTGCTCCAGTCGATCGATCGGATTTTGGATGGCTCGGAACGCCGAGCCCGCGCCGTTCTGAGGCGAATTCCTCCAGGAAGCTACAACTTCGTCGACTATCTGGAGGATGACTATGTCTCCGATGTCCCGGTCCGCATCGAGGTGACGCTGCGATCCGGCGAGGATGGAACGGTCGTGCTGGACTACGGCGGTTCCGATCCGCAGGTTCGGGCCGCGCTGAACCTTCCCACCGGCGGGCAGAAACACCATCCCTTTCTGTCGCTGGCGATCGTCAACTACATTGCCACCCACAGCGAAGGCCTCCATTTCAATGCCGGCATCCTGCGTTGCATCGAGCTGGACCTGCCGGAATGCTCCATCGTCAACGCCTCGTTCCCGGCCGCCTGCGGAATGCGTTATCTGTCGGCGATGCGGGCGCATGATGCGGTCCTTGGCGCACTGGCTCTTGCCACCGGCTGCGCGGTTCCGGCCGCCGGCGCAGGTGAGATCGCGGTCACGCTCGTCACTGTCAACTCGCTGGACGACGGCAAGGTTCACGTCGCGGTGGCCAATCCGATACAGGGTGGAACCGGCGGCGGGCCGACAGCCGACGGCGTGGCGGGCATCGACTATCCGGTGGCCTTCCTCCGCAATGTGCCGGCCGAGGTTTTGGAGTCCGAAATGCCGGTTCTGGTGCGGCGGTTCAGCCTCATTCCCGACTCGGAGGGCGCCGGTCGCCTGCGGGGTGGCGCCGGCGTTGTCTACGAGCTGGAAGTGCGCCATCCCGACAGCACCATCATTATGCGCGGCAAGGAGCGTTATCGTTTCCAGCCCTGGGGAGTTGCCGGCGGCTCGGCAGGAACACTTGGCCGCACGATGGTCCGTCGGGCGGACGGGAGCCTGATCGATATCGGCAAGCGCTCCAGCCACCGCGCAGCGGTGGGCGACGTGCTTGTCATCGAGGGCGCAGGCGGCGGTGGTTATGGAAATGCCATGGATCGGGAGCCGCAGCGCGTTCTCGATGACGTGCTGGACGGGCTCGTGAGCGTCCGGCGGGCCCGCAGCGTCTATGGTGTCGAGATCGTCGACGGTTCGCTCGACAGCGAGAAAACCGCGGAGCTTCGTAGCCGGCATCTTTCGGTGAATGTGGCTGCACCACCGGCGTTTGATCGCGGGGAAGGCTTCCGCGCTTGGGACGCGACGCATGGAAAGGCGAGCGCACTCATTTCGCCGTGGTTGCAGAAGCTGCCTGCGCGGCTGAGGGCCCTCGCCAAGGAGCAGGCCTATTCGCAGCTAACTTCTGCGGGCGACGCACCATGGCCCGAAGACACGATCGCCGAAACCTTGCGCAATATCGAGGATCGGCTGGGGAGCCATCAACAACACTAGTCCCCGGCCTCAAATGGGAGATGGAAAATGACAGGACCTGAAAAGCATTGCCGCGGCTCTTCTGCCCGTCTCGACCTTCCGGGACCACGCAGGCGTAGCGCCCTGTTCGCCGGAGGAGCCTTGCTGGCAGCCTGGCTCCTGCCGGCGCAGGCGGGCGCAGAACCCATCACGATCGGTTTGCTGGCTCCCTTGTCCGGGCCCGGCGCGCAGATTGGCGAGTCCGCCCAAGTGGGAGTGGAATACGCGACCAAGGTGATCAATGAAGCCGGGGGCATCGGCGGCCGCGAGATCCGGCTCGTCATCGGCGACTATCAGGCCAATCCCACGGTCGGCGTCAGCGAGGCGCGGCGACTGATCGACCGCGAACAGGTCGATCTGGTCATCGGGCCGACCTACAGCCAGGTGACGCTGGCCGTGATGCCGCTGCTGATCGATGCCGACATCGCGTCCATCAATGTCAGCGGCACCGATCTTCTAACACCCGAGGAAGCGCCTTACAGTTTTAGCATGCTCGTCAACAGCAAGGTTCAGGCCGAGCTGATGGCACGCGATGCAAAGGAGCGGCTGAAGGCCTCTTCGGTCGCCATCCTGTCCGACAGCGGCGCTCAGGCAAAAACGGCTGTCGTCGAAATCCGGACCGCGGTCGAGTCATCGGGAATGACGGTGACGGGAACGCAGGAGTACCAGTATGGCGCATCCGACATGACGCCGCAGCTCCTCGATCTGAGACGTGGCAACCCCGATGCGCTGATCCTGTTTGCCAGCACCGGAGACGATACCGGGCATGTGTTGAAAGGGCTGCGCGAAATCGGCTGGAAGATCGGGGTTTCCGGCAGCTACGGCGTAGCGCTGGCAGGACCGGGCATCGCCATTGCCGGCAAGGAAGCCTACGAGAATGTCGCCGGCATCAACTATCGCTCCTGGACCAGTTGCGGCAACGGCTCTACCGATCCGAAGATGGCGGCTTTCATAGAGGGCGTGCGTGAATTCCGGCCGGCAGCGGCCGCGCGTCTGCCCTTCAACTACGTCTCGCTCTGGTATGACGGTGTTTTTCTACTCAGGCAGGCCGTCGAGGCGAATGAGGGAAGCACGGACGGCGCAACCCTTGCAAAATGGATCGAGCAGAATTCCGGCAGCTTCGATGGCATCAATCCCGGCCTGAGCGCGTCCGCGGATACGCACTTCCTGATCGGTGCCGCCAACCTCGCGATGGTCCATCCTGCCGAGACGGGCGAGGGCGGTGTGCAGAAACGGGTCGATTGCGAGTGAGCGTCGCACCCTGACGGACCCTTGTTTCACGCGGATTGCGTCCTGCCGGTCGCGATCCGCCTCCCGATGGCCGCCTGCGGAGGCTGAACCATGGACGAACTTTTCATCATAGCGATCAGAGGTATCGGCATCGGCGCGGTGTATTCGCTGGTAGCCGTCAGTTTCAATGTGGTCTACCAGTCGAGCGGCATACTGAATTTCGCCCAGGGCCATATGCTTATTCTGGGCGGGGTGTTCGGGTCGATGTTTCTCCCGCCCGATGCGGGCATGCTGACATGGCTGGCTCTTCTGGTCGCGGCCGGGTTCTCGATAGCGTTGCTGATGGCCGTGCAGGGCTACATCACCCTGTTGCCTCTGAAGTCCTCCGTGGAACAGCATTCCTGGCTGATCACCACGCTTGCCGTGTCCGTGATCATCAGCGCCCTCATATTGATCACCAAGGGGCCTTTCGCGCTGGTGGTGAGAGACCCGTTCCCGCCCTTTCGGGCCTTCGGCATCGAGACGCCGGCCGCTTACGCCATCGCGCCGATCCTTGCCGTCGCGGCCTGTCTCGGCTTGCGTTGGTTTCACCGTCACACCCTCACCGGGTTGGCAATGAGCGCGATCTCGCAGGATCTGGCGGCGGCAAGGGCTGCCGGCATCCGCGTCCGCCGGCTCCAGATTCTGTCGTTTGCGATCAGCGGTCTGATTGTGGGCTCAGCCGGGTTCGGTGTGGGTGCAATTCTGGCCATCTCTCCCAGTTCGCCGATCAACTATGTGCTCAACGGTTTCGTGGCGGCGGTGATCGGCGGCATCGGCAGCAACGCAGGCGCGCTGGTGGGAGGTCCGATGGTCGGCGTATTGTCCATGTGGGCGGCCTACAATGTCGGCGGCGAGTACCAGAATGCGGTCTCGCTGGCATTGCTCGTGGTCATACTGATGGCGCGTCCGCAAGGTCTTTTCGGACGCGTCTCGGCGCGGCGGGTCTAGGAGGCAGCTCATGATGGTGGCTAAACGGGTCGGCGCGTCGCAATCCTTGAGGGATACGGTTTCATGCGGCTTGCCCGGCTGGGCGAACGAGACGCGGCTGGGCGCCGTGCTCATCATTGCAAGCATCGTCGTTCCGGTATTTGCCGGCAGCAGCTACTGGTTGCATATCCTGTTGCTGGTCAATCTCTATGTCGTGGTCGCGGTCTGCCAGAACCTGCTTCTGGCCGATGCTGGCCAGGTTTCGTTCGGGCAGGGCGCGGTCTTCGGCGTGGCTGCCTATACGGTTGGGATAGTTAGTGGCCTCAATGGGTATCCGCTGGAGCTCGGCCTGCTCGCGGGGCTCGTGGCGGGCATCGCTCTCGGCCTGCTTTTTGCCCTGCCGGCGCTCAGGGTGAAAGGCTTCTATCTCGGTTTCGTCACCATAGCGGCCGCCACTGTCATGCCGGAAATGCTCAACGCTTTCAGCGACGTGACCAACGGCATCAACGGCATCAGCCTGCGGGTGCGCTGGCTGCAGCAACCCTGGGTCCTCGGCTTCAGCCCATTGGTGCTGGCGATCATGACGCTGGGCGTCGGTATCCTGTTCGCCCACGATTTTCTGCGGCGGACCTCCGTCGGAAGGCTTATGCGCGTTGCCGCATCCAGTCCGGAGACGGCGCTGACGCTCGGCCACAGGCCCGGCGTGGTGCGTTCTCTGGCGTTCCTGATCGCCGCCGTCGGCACCTCTCTGGCTGGCGTGCTTTACGGGCCTCTGCTCGGGTTCCTCAGCCCGGATGCATTCCATTTCGATCTGTCGATCTTTTTCTTCTTTGCAGTCATCGTCGGCGGCAGCGGTCGTCTGCTGGGGCCGCTGGTGGGTACCGCGATCCTTTATCTCGTGCCCAACGTGCTGCTTGTCGATCTGGTGGAATACCGGCTGGTGGGATACGGCGTCACCGCGTTGCTCATCATGCTTCTGTTCCCGGATGGGGTGGTGGGTACCATAGCCAGGCGGATCCGCCTGCAAAGCGCCTCGACGAGACCCGCTCTTCTGAGTTCCGGGCCTTTGCTCGAAATGCGGCCAGGGCAGGGCGCTGCCTGGCAGGAAAACGGGAACGATGCGGCAGAAGCGGCGGTTAAGGTGATCGGCGCGAGACGGCGATACGGTCAGGTGATTGCGTTGGACGGAGTCGATCTCGATGTGGCGCCCGGCACGATTCATGGGCTGGTCGGCCCTAACGGCTCCGGCAAGACCACGCTGCTGAATGTGTTGTCCGGGCTCAGTCGGCTGGACAGCGGCACGGTCAGCCTGTTCGGCGTCAGGGCAGATGCCATGCATGCATCGGCCATCGCCAGACTTGGCGTTGCCCGCACTTTCCAGACGCCGCGCATATTCGACGACCTCACTGTCCGGGAAAACCTGCAACTGGGGCTCGATGCGAACCGCGGGACGAAGGATGAGGCCTTCATTGCCGCGTTCGAGGCGATCACGAAGCCACTTGCGGATTGCCGGCCAGATGAACTGCCGCATGCCCAGCGGCGGATGCTGGAGTTGCTGCGCTGCATCGCCACCGGTCCGCGCCTGTTGTTTCTCGACGAACCGGCCGCCGGGCTCTCCGGAGAGGAAAGAAAGCGCTTTGCCGAACTTCTTAGGCTCCTGCGCGACGAACTGGATCTGACCGTGGTTCTGGTCGAGCATGACCTTGCGCTTGTCTGGCGTCTCGCGGACGAGATCACCGTGCTCGATGCCGGGCGTGTAGTAGAAAGCGGCGTGCCGGACAAGGTCGTGGAAAATCCCGCGGTGCAGAAGCTTTTCTGGGGGGAGCGGGATGCTTGACGTGCAGGGTTTGTTTTCCGGCTATGGACGTCTGCCGATACTGCGTGACGTCAGCCTCAGCCTCGCTCCGGGGGAAATCGTTCTAGTATTGGGGCCGAACGGTGTCGGCAAGACGACCCTGCTGAAGTCGATTGCCGGCTTCATCCGGCCCTCAGCGGGATCGGTTCGTCTTGACGGACGCGAAATCCTGGGTCGCGCGCCCGAGGAGATAGCGCAAAAAGGGTTGCGCTTCGTCTTTGAAGGGCACCGCGTTTTCCCGGAACTCACGGTTGCGGACAATATCCGGCTCGGAGGCATGCTCTCGACGAAAGGGGAATTCGAGACCCGGTCCGGGCGCGTGCTCGATCTCTTTCCCATGCTGAAGCAGAAATATCGCCAGCCGGCACGCGACCTCAGCGGCGGTCAGCAGCAGATGCTGGCGCTTTCTCAGGCTTTTGTCGCCAAACCTCGCATTCTTCTGTGCGATGAGCCGTCTCTGGGACTGGCACAGGCTGTCCTGCCGCCGATCTTCGAACTGTTGAGCCTGTGGGCCTCGGAGGGCACGGGCATTCTGATCGTCGAGCAATATGTCGACGTGGCGCTGCCCATTGCCACCCGCGGGCTGGTGATGGAGAATGGCGCGATCTCTCTCGAGGGTAGTTCCTCCGAACTGGCCGCCGATCCTCGTGTCAGGCAAATCTATCTGGGGCTGGAAAACGACGAAGACGGAAGCGGGGCGTGAAACGCCGCAACCGTGTTCAGCGACCGTTTTTGACGCAGCCGGATGCACGATCCATCATTGAGCCACAGGCGGCCTCGTTTCGGCTGTCGATGCGGCACTTTCAGCCCCTCGCAATGCCAGATGCGCCCGATCCGCCGGGCATTCAGCGTCCAGCCCTCCTGCAGTAGAAGGGTTGTGATGCGACGGTAGCAATGGCGCGACATAGTCCGAGGCTATGCAGACAATATCCGCCGTCGGGCGCTTGTCGTCGGATCGTGGCCGTGAACGTCGGCGCCGGGTCAAACGGTGCTGGTCAATCACCAGATACGCACGACGCTCGGAGACACCGAGCGCAGCACAAGCATGGACAACGCCATCACGGCGTCGCGAAGGGCTCAGTACTTTCTCACAATGGCCTCCTTCAGGATTAGCGCATCCAGTGTCAGGCTGGATACCGCGTTCCTCAACCGGCTCTCCTTCTCCAGAGCCCTCAGCCACGCTGCCTGCGGCACCTTCAGGCCCTATACTCACGACGCCAGCGATAGTAGTTCTGCTCCGACATGCCAAAGCTGCGGCAGATCGCACCGGTCTTGTCGCCTTGTGAAAGCCGGACTTTCGCTTCCTGCAATGTCCCGGTGATATGCTCGGCCGTATAATTCTTCCGTGCCATTCTGTGCTTCTTTCAAGCTCAGAATGGCCGAAACTCCAACACTCGACTCCGACCTCTTCTCAGCGGGAAGGCCACAAGTTGGACTGGTTTTCCAAGAAACTTTCGCGCCAATTCTGTATGTTATGAAATATTCGATCCTTGATGACGTTCATCAAGGATCACGCTGCGGTTGGAGCGCGCCTTGCTTCTTCGATTTTCACACTGGATATGCGAGAGCCGGAGCGCTTTCTTTTTGCGGACGGATCCGACTGTGGTATTGCAAACATCAATATCGGCGCTGTCTTCGGCGACGAAAAGGAGACTGGCGGCGGGTGTGGTCTGATTCTGACACATGGCGATCCTACATGCGCTGGGCAGCCAATACCGTCAATTACTCGGGGGATATTCCATTTGCGCCGCGTGTGGCATTTGAGATGGAGTAAAATTTGGCCGAAGCGCCTGTGGTAAGAGCGAACCTGAAGTTCGCTTCCCACGGCACATGGGCCCGTGTCATGCGCCCAGGATCGTTCGTCCAACTCTCGGGCATAAACAGCTGCAGACCGACCATTACCGCCACCTCGCACGATGCCAGCGTCATAGAGACTAGAGACTGGCAGTTGGCGGTCTTTCCAAGTGCGGAAGCATATCGCGGCGCAATGTCAACCGAATGACGCCCCTTCCTGGACAATGCGGTGTTGTCAATGATCAGCCAGGCACTGTCACCGCCAGCCAACTTGTCCCGCCCCACCACCAGTACCGCTTCGAGCGGGGCCGTATCCTAACACCACTGCCGGTGAAATGATGAAGATCACGCCGCCGTCGCGTGCCACCATCGGCTGAATGCTCTTGTGATTATCAGGAGCGATCAATCGGCGATATAGGCCGGACACATCCATGCTCTCGTTCTGTGCCCCAGCGTTGCCGAAAATGGCGTGAGCCAGCACTCCAGATCAGCTTACCAGTTCCCGTCCATGGCCGGCCTTCCAAAAAACTGACTTCCTATGGTTCATCGAAAATCCAGCTTGGGAATCGTAAAAAACTCCGCGCATAAAAATATGCCAAAGTGGTGAGCATGGGCTACGACATTGCAGGCTTGCCGGTCACCTTCTTGTTCGTCAATCAGGCCTGCCAGACCTATGGCTTCGAGATTGAGGTACCAGCCGAGATATTGCCGGATCGACACTGCTACCTTAGGTGGGCAGGCGGGGGGAACTGCGTGCGCAATTCCGATTTCACTGCAAACTTCGACGTAAGCTACCAGCTTCCTGGAGAATTTTCTGCGCGGCCGCGTACTCGGTTGTCGTGGGCGCCAGCCGCACTTTCGACTTCGGCATGTTCCGTAGCTTCTGAAGGCGCTGGCTGGGGGGGGCGGCCGCCGGTCGGTGCAGGTCGGCATGCCTCGTCATGGCCACACCGAAACGGAGTTGTCACAGGGACGCATCCTCTCCACACTCCTCGGCCCGGCTTTCTGATCTGGCACATCATGCGGCAAATCCTGCCTGAAAAATCGCGCTGCTGCCTTTTGCAAAGGCAGGACTTCCCTATTTTTCTTACTCTTGCCGACTAAACTGCGATTGCACTTGATTTTCTCCCCCAAGGCCATGTCATATGACCATATTGGGGAGAACGCGGTTGGCGGCATTCGACGAAATGCTTCCGGATGCATCATCCGGACCTAGGAGCCCATATACGGCCTATGAGCGCTGGCTCAAGGAACAGGATCCCTTAAGACTGACGGAAAAGATGCAGGATGCCGAGCGTGTGTTCCGCAAGACCGGCATTACCTTCGCCGTCTATGGGGAACAGGACGCATCCGAGCGGCTGATCCCGTTCGACATCGTGCCGCGCATACTCTCCGGGCACGAATGGCGGCGTCTTACCCAGGGCATAGAACAGCGCGTGCAGGCGCTGAATGCTTTCCTGGACGACATCTATCACCGGCAGGAAATCCTGCGTGCCGGCCGCATACCGCGAGAGCTGATCGCCCGCAACGCCGCTTTCCTGCCGGAGATGATCGGCGTGCGGCCTCCGGCCGGCGTCTACACGCACATCATCGGCGTCGACATCGTGCGAACCGCCGAGGACGAGTTCTACGTTCTGGAGGACAATGCCCGCACGCCCTCCGGCGTGTCCTACATGCTGGAGAACCGCGAGACGATGATGCAGCTCTTTCCCGAGCTGTTCCAGAAGATCAAGGTTTGTCCTGTCGAGAACTATCCCCAATTGCTGCGGCAGTCGCTGGCTGCGGTGGCGCCCCAAGGGGCGGGCGGCGAGCCGACCATCGCGGTGCTGACGCCCGGCAGCTACAATTCCGCCTATTTCGAGCATGCCTTCCTTGCCGACCAGATGGGCGTGCAACTGGTCGAGGGACAGGATCTGCGCGTCGTGGACGGGCACGTCGCCATGCGCACCACCGAAGGCTACAAGCGCATCGACGTTCTCTACCGCCGCGTCGACGACGATTTCCTTGACCCGCTGACCTTCCAGCCCGGTTCCGTGCTCGGGGTGGCCGGCATCATGGACATCTACCGGGCCGGCAACATCACCATCGCCAACGCGCCCGGCACCGGCATAGCCGACGACAAGGCGATCTATTCCTACATGCCGGAGATCGTCGAGTTCTATACCGGCCGCAAGGCAATCCTCGGCAATGTCCCGACATGGCGCTGTTCGGAGGCGGACAGCCTCAGATACGTGCTCGAGCATATCGGGGAGCTTGTGATCAAGGAGGTGCACGGCTCCGGCGGCTACGGCATGCTTGTCGGTCCGGCCGCCACGGCAGCGGAGCGCGAGGCCTTCGCCGCCAAGCTCGCGGCCAATCCCGCCAACTACATCGCCCAGCCCACGCTGGCGCTGTCCACCTGTCCGGTCCTGACGGAGAAGGGGTTCGCGCCGCGCCATGTCGACCTGCGGCCTTACGTTCTGGTGTCCGATCGCATCCGGATCGTGCCCGGCGGGCTGACGCGGGTGGCGCTGAAGGAAGGCTCCCTCGTGGTCAACTCATCCCAGGGAGGAGGCACCAAGGACACATGGGTGCTGGATGACTGAGGAAAGGATGGCACTGCCAATGCAGCCAGATATCAGAGAGGGAAGGCCCAAACCGGCTGGCAGCCCCCTTTGCCGTTCTATCCCGTGCGGCTGCAGGTAGCCCATGCTTCTTGGCCGCACCGCGAACGGGCTCTACTGGATGAACCGCTACATCGAGCGGGCCGAGAACATGGCGCGGCTGGTCGATGCCGGTCTGCGCATGGCGCTCACGCGCACGGAGGATGCGTCCGAGGAATGGACCTCGGTCGTTCTCAGCGCCGGCACGGACGTTGCCTTCGCCGGCAAATACAGGGAATACAGTGCGGCCACCGTCACCGATTTCCTGCTGCGCGATACCTCGAACCCATCCTCGGTCATGTCCTCGATGGAAACGGCGCGCAACAACGCCAGAATGGTGCGCACGGCGCTGACACGCGAGACATGGGAAAGCATCAACGAAGCTTGGATGACGCTGAAGCGGGTGCTGGCTGCCCCCATAGACGAGCGCGAGCTGCCGGCGGTGCTCGACCGCATCAAGCGCGAGACCGCCCTGATCCGCGGCGCTTTCTACGGAACCATGCTGCGCAATGAGATTTTCGACTTTTCCCAGCTCGGGACCTATGTGGAACGCGCCGACAACACAGCGCGCATTCTCGACGTGAAATATTACGTGCTGTTGCCATCCGTCTCATGGGTGGGCTCCACCATGGACAATTACCAGTGGGAATCCATCCTGCGTTCCGTGTCGGCCCACCGCTCCTATCGCTGGAGCTACGACGTCACCTATCGGCCGGCCAACATAGCCGACTATCTCATCCTCAATGGCCGCATGCCGCGCTCGCTGGCCTTCTGCTATCGCTTTATCAACGAGCATCTTCAGTTGCTCGCGCAAGACTACGGCCAGCGTCATAGCTGCCACGAGACGGCGCAAAAGACGCAATCCTTGCTCAGGTCCGGCTCGATCAGGGATATTTTCGATGCCGGCCTGCACGAATTCCTGAGCGAATTCATCCGGGACAACACACGGCTGGGCGACGAGATCGCCAGCGACTACCGGTTTCATTGAGGTGCCTGATGCGGCTGAAAATTACCCATCGGACCGAATATGCCTATGACACTCCGTTGCACTACGCCCTGCAGCGCCTGCGCCTCAACCCCGCCAGCGGGCCGACGCAGAAGGTTCTCTCATGGGGTCTGGATATAGAGGGCGGGCGCGAGGAGGTGTGCTTCACCGACCAGTTCGAAAACGAAACGCGGCTGATCAGCGTCGAGGGCGCGCCGCACCGCATGGTCGTGCAGGTCAGCGGCGAGGTCGACACGCTGGACACCGCAGGCGTTTACGGCACACGCTGCGGCTTCGCCCCGCTCTGGCTTTTCTGCCGCGAAACCGCCCTGACGAAGCCCAGCGAGGGCATAGCCGAGCTTGCCGGCCTTGCCGGAGAGGGCGCCGATCTGGACCGGCTTCACCGGCTGATGGCCCTGATCCGCGAGCGCGTCAGCTATGTGAGCGGCGCGACCTCCACCGACACGAGCGCGGAGGATGCGCTGGCGCTTGGGGCAGGGGTCTGCCAGGACCACAGCCACATCTTCGCTGCCACGGCGCGCGCCATGGGATATCCGGCGCGCTATGTCAGCGGCTATCTGATGATGGAGGGAACGGTCGAGCAGACGGCCAGCCATGCATGGGCCGAAGCCTTCGTGCCGAAGCTTGGATGGGTGGGTTTCGACGCTTCCAACGGCATCTGCCCGGACGAGCGCTATGTGCGCATCGCCGTGGGGCGCGACTATCAGGATGCCATGCCCATCTCCGGCATAAGGCTTGGGCAGGCGGAAGAACGACTTGCGGTCGCGATCACCGTGGAGCAGTAATTCCATCGGGATTCGGGCCGGAACAGATTCATGACCTATTGCGTGGGATTGCAGATTGATCAGGGGCTGGTGTTCATGTCGGACACGCGCACCAACGCCGGAATGGATTCCATCTCAAGCTTCCGCAAGATGCATGTATGGGAGCAGCCGGACGAGCGGGTGATCGTCCTGATGTCGGCTGGCAATCTCGCTACCACGCAGGCTGTGATCAGCCTTCTCGAGGAGCGCAGCAAGGCCGTGGCCGACCGGCATTCCACTGTGCTGGAAACCCCTTCCATGTACCAGACCGCGCGGTTGGTCGGCGATACGGTCAAGGAAGTGATCGCAGGCTCGGCGCCCGCCGGCCAGAAGGCGGATGCCTTCCACGCCTCCTTCATCCTTGGCGGTCAGATACGGGGCTCGGAGCCGCGCCTTTTCATGGTGTACCCGGAAGGCAATTTCATCGAGGCCACCGACGACACACCTTTCTTCCAGATCGGCGAGACGAAATATGGCAAGCCGATCCTCATTCGCGCCTATGAGCGGCAGATGAGTTTTGCCGAAGCGGCCAAGCTGATGCTGGTCTCGTTTGACTCGACGTTGAAATCGAACCTCTCCGTCGGCCTGCCGCTGGACCTCCTGTTCTATGAGAGGGACAGCTTCAAAATCGGGCTGAAAAAGCGCATCGGTCAGGACGACGACTACTATCGCACCGTCTCGGAAGGATGGTCCTCGGCCCTCAGGAACGCCTTCCAGCAACTGCCGGACTTTCCGGACAACGATCCGGATCGGTAAAGCAGACGCGATCCCTGCTGCGGAATCGCTTCGGTAATGCAGTACGATCGCAAGTAGCCTCTTCGACAAACGACTATGTCGCTGTGCGCGCCCGTGCGGCAACCCGTTTCACCCCAGCGGTATCTGTCTGCCCGGTTTTCGCGCGCGAGTCTGCCGGTGTAAACTTAGCGACGTGACAAGTGCTCTTCCGGCCGCTCCCGAAGCAGGCTGCCCGAAAGTGGGAACCGGTTTCGGGATAAAAATCAACAACTAAACATGATTAGAGCAGGCAAGATTTGGCGGGCGGCTGGTGTTTCTATAAATCATTGTCATTCCAGACGAATTTCAAATATCATCCCGTGCAACATCGAACTTGCGAGCGAATTGGTCGATGTTGCACGGGCATCCGTATCGAGAAGGTATAACGCTCCGCCACGACATTCTCGTACAGGGCTCCCGGTAGTCGCTTTCTTCAGCCGGCTTTGGGGCAGGGACGTGCGCCACCATGGGGAGTTCTTCGATATCGAAGGTCGCCTGCGCGTTCCGCCATCGAAGCAGGGACGGCCGGTCATCTTCCAGGCAGGCGGTTCGCCACAGGGGCGCGCGCTGGCGGGACGGGCAGCCGAAGGCGTGTTCGCGGCGGAACTCACCAAGAACCAGGCCATCGAGCATTACCGGCTGGTGAAGGGATTTGCCCGCGACCATGGCCGCTCGCCGGATGACATCAAGATCCTGCCCGGCCTGTTGCTGAGCCTCGGCAGCACGGAGGAGGAGGCGCGGCGCCGCAGCGACGAGATTCACGACGCAGGCCCGGCGTCATATTCGATCAACTGGCTCTCCCAGGCGATCGGCTACGATGCCTCGAAGCTTGAACTCGATGAGCCGTTTCCCGACGAGGTGCTGGGTCCCATCAACGATACGCAGACTTTTCTCGGCAGCGTCGGCTTCCGGGAGTCGATCGTCGCGCAGATCCGCAAGACAAACCCCAGGGTTCGCGAATATCTCAAACAGACGCGTTACACCGGCTCCGGACACGCCGGCTTTGTCGGCACGCCTGAGCAGCTTGCGAATCATATCGAAGACTGGTTCCACGCGGGAGCCGTCGATGGCTTCAACCTGCAGCCGGACCGTCTGATCGACGGGCTTGCGGTAATCGTCGACGAACTCGTGCCGATCCTGCGAAAGCGCGGCCTGTATCGCCACGAATACGAAACGCAGACTTTGCGCGAGCACTTCCAGGCAGCCTCGCCAACGCCTCCTTTCTAGCGTCTAAGCTCAACAGTCCAATCTTGCCGCCCACCCACTTTTACCGTCAGTTTGACGGGTTCGAAGCGCGTGCCGGCCATCGCGAAAACCTCTCGGCCGGTGTATCGCCCAAGCTGTCTGTGGCCCGGTATAGATACATCCACCAACCACGACCTTTCACAGTGTTCTTATCGGCATTCCATCTACGGGTGACGATCGCTTGCGATCGTTGAGCCGTCCTAACTATCAGTCCCGGCCCACTCGACGTCGGGGAGGCTGGCCGGCCTCTGTTCCGCATCCATCCGCATCATGCTCTGAATCGATAAAACATAAGTCATCCGATCCTTTTGTCTGAGGAAGATGCTGCGGGATTCATGGATATCGTCGTTGGCAGATGTTCATGAATTGGGAAGGGCGGGAATGGACCGTCACAACAGAGCCATCGATCCTATCGAGCTTCGGCGGGCCTTTGGCACCTTTGTCACCGGCGTGACCGTTGTGACGACGCGGGATGAGGACGGCGAGCTGCGGGGGATGACGGCCAACTCGTTCACATCGGTGTCGCTCGATCCGCCGCTGCTTCTGGTTTGCGTCAACAAGTCGGCGTCGAGCTTTCCGGCGTTTGCGACAACGCAGTCCTTTGCGGTCAATCTGCTGCATGAAGGACAGGTGGACGTCTCCGCGATTTTCGCCTCCAAGTCCCTGAACAAGTTCGATGCCGTCAATGTCGACAGCGTCCACACCGGCGCGCCCGTTCTGACAGATAGCCTGACCTGGTTCGACTGCACCGTTCACAGCCGGGTGGACGCAGGCGATCATATCGTCCTCATCGGGCATGTGCGGGCGTTCGGCACCAGCCCCGCGACGCCGCTCGGCTTTTGTCGCGGGCGCTATGTCAGTGTCAACGATCCCCTGCCGACCGGCTGGTCTGCCTCGCAGAGCATGGTCGTCGGCTATCTGATCGAGGGGTCCGACAGCATCCTTCTGCGGTGCGATGAAAAAGGGCATCTGTCGCTGCCGACGGCAAGGACGCGCAAGGCCGACAATCAGGTGGTGCTGGCGAGCGGGCAATCCGTTTCCGTCGAGCCTGAAAGGACCTTTCTCTATTCGGTGTTCGACGTGGCCGACAGCGCGCCGGGATACCTTATCTACCGGGCCTCGATTGCCGCCGACGCGGCGCGGGACCTGCCGGAAGGGCTGCAGTTCTTTCCCATCGACGACCTGCCTTACGAGCGCATACCGAGCCGCGAGATGAAGGCGGTGCTGCGGCGGTATGCGCGCGAGCGCAAGGGGCGGCGCTTCGGGATCTACATGGACAGCCGCAACGGCGGCCGCGTCGCCATGATCGAAAGCGAAGGCCTTTACGGCGCCTGACCGGAAATAGTCGCGAGGAAAGCATGAAAACGACCGTAACGTCGCTTGAGGGATCCCGTCAGAACCTGTTCATCGCGGGCAGGGCGACCGAGCCGCAGAGCGGCAACTACCTGAAGAGCTACGATCCGGCGACGGGGGAAGCTTGGTATGAGTTTGCGGATGCGGGCGCGCAGGACGTCGATGCCGCTGTTGGGGCGGCGAGGCAGGCATTCGCCGATCCGGCCTGGCGCCGCATGACCCAGACCGACCGGGGCAAGCTGGTCCGGCGGCTCGCCGAACTCATGCTCGAGCATGCCGACCAGCTTGCCGAAATCGAGACCCGCGACAATGGCAAGCTGATCAAGGAGATGCGCGCGCAGATGCGCGCCCTTCCTGATTCATACACCTATTTCGCCGGCATGGCGGACAAGCTTCAGGGCGATACCATCCCCGTCAACAAGCTCGACATGATCAACTTCACCCTGCGCGAGCCGATCGGTGTGGTTGGCATGATCACGCCGTGGAACTCGCCGCTGATGCTGCTGACGGGCACGCTGGCGCCATGTCTGGCGATCGGCAACACCGTCGTCATCAAGCCCTCCGAGCACGCGACGGCCTCGACGCTGGCGCTGATGGAACTGATCACGGCGGCCGGTTTTCCGCCCGGCGTCGTCAATGTGGTGACGGGAAGCGGCCGCACGGCCGGCGATGCGCTGGCACGACATCCGGGGCTGGCGAAGATCGTCTTCACCGGCAGCACCCAGACCGGGCGCACGATTGCCCGCAACGCGGCCGACAACCTCATTCCCTGCCAGATGGAACTGGGCGGCAAGTCGCCGCATGTCGTGTTCGGTGACGTCGATATCGAGCGCACGGTCAACGGGGTGGTGGCGGGCGTGTTCGCGGCTGCCGGACAAACCTGCGTTGCCGGATCTCGGTGTTTTGTCGAAGCCGGGATCTATGACCGTTTTGTCGAAGCCCTGGTCGAGCGAACCCGAAAGATCACACTCGGGCATCCGATGCTGGAAACCTCCGATATCGGTCCGCTTGCCCTTCTCGATCAGGTGTCGAAGGTCGAGAGCTATGTGGCATCGGGCATAAGGGAGGGCGCCAGCGTCGCTGCCGGAGGCCGCAGGCCGCAGCGCGACGATCTGGCGAAGGGCTGGTATTACGAGCCGACGGTGCTGACCGGCGCGCGCAACGACATGGGCTTCATGCGCGACGAGCTTTTCGGTCCCGTGGTCGGCGTCATGCCGTTTTCCAGCGAAGACGAGATGATCGCGCTGGCCAACGACACGCGCTACGGCCTGGCATCCGGCATCTGGACCCGCGACATCGACCGCGCCATGCGCTTCGCCACTAAGGTCGATGCGGGAACCGTGTGGATCAACACCTATCGCTCGGCCGCCTTCATGTCTTCGATGGGGGGCTTCAAGGAGAGCGGCTACGGACGGCGGGGCGGCTTCGACGTGATGCGGGAATTCTCGCGCGTCAAGAACGTCGTGCTCGACTACTCCGGCGCCATGCAGGACCCCTTCGTCATCCGCCTGAAATGACCGCCCAATCCCGCCTTTTCCGAAAGATATAACGCTGAAGAGAGTGCTATGAAGTTCTCAGTTTCCCTCCATCTGGAACGCTCATCCCCGGACACCCCGATGACCGAGGTTACCCGGAACATGCTGGAGCTTGCCCGGATTGCCGACCGTGGCGGGTTCGAGACCCTGTGGACGGCGGAGCATCACACCATCGAGTTCACCATCGCGCCCAATCCCTTCTCGGTGCTGACATGGCTCGGGCAGCATACGGACCGCATCCGGCTCGGTACCGCGACGGTGGTCGCGCCCTACTGGAGCCCGATCCGGCTGGCGGGCGAGGCCGCGCTCTGCGACCACCTCACCGGCGGCCGGCTGGAATTCGGCATTGCCCGGGGCGCCTATCAGTACGAGTTCGACCGCATGGCGGGCGGCATCCCGCAGCAGCAGGGTGCCGCTTTCCTCAAGGAGATCGTGCCTGCGGTGAAGAAGCTGTGGGAAGGCGACTATGCCCATGACGGCGAGATCTGGAAGTTTCCGACGGCAACCTCCGTTCCCAAGCCGCTGCAACAGCCGCATCCGCGCATCTGGGTCGCGGCGCGCGATCCCGCCAGTTTCGACTGGGCCGTCGGATTGGGGGCAAGCATCATGTCCACGCCGCTTTCCCAGCCCATGTCGGAGGTTGAGAATCTGGCCTCGAAGTTCAGGAAAGCGGTTGCCGATCACCCGGAGGTTCCGCGCCCGCTGTTCATGATGCAGCGCCGCGCCGGTGTGTTCGACAAGGCCGAAGACTGGGAAAAGCTCGTCCGATACAGCATGGACTATGGCCGCTACTTCGAGAATCTGTTCCAGAATATCGGCACCGTGACGAACGGATTCCCCGATGCCGTTCCCTATGAAGCCGTGGCCGGCCGTGAAAACTACGATCCGCAGAACATCCGCGCGAACATGCTGTTCGGAACGCCGGACGAAGTGATCGAAAAGCTGGAGGCGTATGAGGCGGCGGGAGTCGACCAGCTTTGCCTCGGGATGAACTACAATCTGCCGTTCGAGCTGCAGAAGCGCACGCTGGAACTGTTCGCCGAGGAAATCATCCCGGTCTTCGCCAGACGGGAGCGCGATGCCCTGTCGCTCGAAGCTGCGCAATGAGCCGCGACCGCCTGTTCATGGCGGGCGACGTCGCCCTCAACTACCGCCTGACGGGAAACGGGCCGGAGCCGCTCGTGTGCGTGCATGGCGTGGGGGCATCGCTGGAGGCGTGGGAAGGGGTCATAAGCCGCCTCGCCGGGCGTTATACGGTCCTGACCTTCGATCTTCGCGGACATGGCAGGTCCGGCAAGATCAACGGCCGCTACGAGATCGACGATTTCGTCGGTGACACGCTGGCGCTGGTGGATGAGGTGGGCTTCGATACCTTCAATCTGGCGGGCTTTTCGCTCGGCGGGCTGATCGCCCAGCGTATCGCGCTCACGCATCTTGACCGTCTGCGCCGCCTCGTCCTGCTCTCCACTGTCGCGGGACGTACGGATGAGGAGCGCCAGCGTGTGCTGTCGAGGCTGGAGGCCCTGCGCGGCGGGAAGCGCGGCTCTCATTACGATGCCTCCCTCTCGCGCTGGTTTTCCGAGGCGTTTCAGGCGGCGAACCCGGCGCTGATGGCGGATCTGCGGCGCAGGAATGCGGAAAACGATCCCGCCTGCTATGCATCCGCCTACCGCGTTCTGGCCGAAACGGATTTTGGGGGCCTTCTCGACCGGATCCGCTGCCCGACCCTGATCGCGACAGGCGAGGAGGATATCGGTTCCAATCCGCGCATGGCACGTTTCATGCATGAAAACATTCCGGGCTCGAAACTGAAGATCCTGCCGGGCCTTCGTCATTCGATCCTGCATGAGGCACCTGATCTGGTGGCCGGGATGATCGATGATTTTCTGATGCATGAGGAGACCGCGGATGGATAAGAACCTTCAGCAGGCCGGCGAAAAAATCCGGCGGCGCGTGCTCGGGGATGATTATGTCGACCGGGCGCTCGCCAATGCCGATGCGTTCGGCGCGCCGTTCCAGGCCATGCTCAACGAATATTGCTGGGGCGCCTGCTGGTCGGACGAGGCGCTGGATCTGAGGCAGCGCAGCCTGCTGAACCTCGGCATGCTGGCGGCCCTCGGCCGCATGCACGAATTCGCCATTCATTTCCGCGGCGCCGTGCGTAACGGCCTGAGCGATGGCGAATTGCAGGCAGCCCTGGTGCAGGTCGCCGTCTATTGCGGGGTGCCGGCGGGGGTCGAGGCCTTCCGTGTCGCGCGGCAGGTGCGCGAGGAGATGGCACGCGAAGGGGCCGGAACATGATCGTCGAGGAGCGTATCTATCGCATCCGGCCCGGGCGCATGACAGAGTATCTGGCGCTTGTGCGGGAGGAGGGGCTGGCGATCCAGCAGCCGGTCCTCGGCAATCTGATTGCCTATTTCGTCAGCGAGATCGGACCTCTCAATCATGTGGTGCACATGTGGGGCTACGATGATCTTGCCGATCGCGCGCGGCGACGGCAGGAACTTGCCGACGATCCACGCTGGCAGGCTTTCACGCCGCGGTTGTCGGCCTGTATCGAGGCAATGGAAAACCGGATCCTCAAGCCTGCCGATTTTTCGCCTTTGAAGTAGGGGCGGGACCGGCGGCAGGGAGGCGAACGAGAAAATGAGGGCGAACGATCTTGAGCGAACGGCTTAGAGTTGAAGGACTTTACAAGATCTTTGGCGAGGCGCCGCAAAAGGCGGTGGCAATGCTTGAAAGCGGCGCGGACAAGGATCGCGTGCTGACCGAGCTGCGCATGGTCGTTGGCCTCAACGACGTGTCGCTGTCCGTGCCTTCGGGCGCCATCTACATGATCATGGGCCTGTCGGGATCGGGCAAGTCGACGCTGGCGCGCTGCATCAACCGGCTCAACGAACCGAGCGCCGGGCGCATCCTGCTCGATGGCCGTGACCTGGTTCCTCTGGGCGAGGCCGAGTTGCGCGAGGTGCGCCGCACGCGCATTTCGATGGTGTTCCAGCATTTCGCGCTGCTGCCCAACAAGAACGTGATCGCCAATGTGGAATTCGGCCTGAAGCTGCGCGGCGTGCCGCCTGCCGAACGCCGCCGGCGCGCCGAAGAGGTGCTGGCCGTGGTGGGACTGGCGCGCTGGGCCTATCATCAGCCGCACGAGCTGAGCGGTGGCATGCGCCAGCGTGTCGGACTGGCGCGGGCGCTTGCCACGGATGCCGACGTGCTGATCATGGACGAGGCCTTCAGCGCGCTCGACCCTCTCATCCGGTCGGAGATGCAGGACGAACTTCTGCGCCTGCAGGGCACCCTGCAGAAAACGATCCTGTTCATCACCCACGATTTTCAGGAGGCGCTCAAGCTGGGCAACCGCATCGCCATCATGGCCGATGGCAAGGTGGTGCGCGAAGGCGCGCCGGAAGAGATCGTGCTCGATCCGGGCAGCGACTATGTCGCATCCTTCACCCGCGACGTCGACCGGGCGCGGCTTTTCGATGTGAGCATGGCCATGACGGCGGCCGATCACCCGGTCGAACTCGGGACGCTGCGGCTCGTGCCGGACGGGCAGACGGGGCAGATGATCGCCGTCGACGCGCAGATGCAGGTGCTGGGCTCGGTGAAGGCCGGCGATGTCGACAGCATACGCGCAGGCGCCGCCCCGGAAGGTCTCGTGTGCGACGATGTCGTTTGCGTGCCCTCGGACATGAAGCTGATCGACGCCGCCCGCCTTTACAGAAGCGGCAGGCCGCTGGCCGTCGTCGATGGATCCCGCCGTCTGGTCGGGCGCCTCACGCCCGAAAGGATGCTTGCGGCGATTGCCCCGCTTTCCTCACAACCCGGTGCAAATTCGACGGGAGCGCCCCATGTTTGATGCCGATGATCTGAACGTCTTCGAGGTCGATTCCTGGATTCAGAACGGCGTCGAGTGGCTGGCCTACAATTTCCGGCCCTTATTCATTGCGATAAAATGGCCGGTGGAAAGCCTGCTGCGCTTCAATGAAGCAGTGCTGCAGGCAACGCCGTTCCCGCTGTTCGTCGTGCTGGTTTTCCTGCTTGCCTGGCGTCTGGCAAGCTTGTCGGTCGCCTGCTTCAGCGGCATCGCGCTGATCGTGGTGGCGGCGCTGGGCGTGTGGGCCGATGCGATGACGACATTGTCTCTCATCACCACGGCGATCCTCATCTGCACCGTCATCGGCATTCCCATAGGTGTATGGTCGGCGCGCAACGATCGGGTCTGGGGCGTCGTTCGGCCCATTCTGGATGTCATGCAGACAACGCCGACATTCGTCTATCTGGTGCCGGTCGTCATGCTTTTCGGGGTTGGAACGGTTCCGGGCGGCGTCGCCGTCATCGTTGCCGCGGCGCCGCCGCTGATCCGCTTCACCAATCTCGGCATCCGCATGGTGGACAAGGAACTGGTCGAGGCGGGCCATGCCTTCGGCGCCGACCGCCGCCAGCTCCTGTGGGAAATCCAGCTTCCGCTGGCCGTGCCCACCATTCTGGGCGGCCTGAACCAGACGGTGCTGACCGCGATGGTCATGTCCGTCGTGGTCGCCATGATCGGCGCGGAAGGTCTCGGCCTCGTGGTGCTGCAGGGGCTCGGCAGGCTCGATGTCGGCCGGGCAGCGGTCGGCGGCATCGCGATCGTGCTGCTGGCCATGGTGCTCGATCGCATAACGCAGGCGCTCGCCACCCGCAAACCCGATGCCGGGCGCAACGCATCCTTCGCCTCCCGCTTCATCGGCAAACTGATCTCTTCGCGGGATCCGGAGGCGATCAAATCAAAGGGGACCGTCACCCGGTCGGCCTGACCGGGGGCGGCAAGAAACGGAACGTC
This sequence comes from Aquamicrobium sp. NLF2-7, assembly GCF_022359935.1. NCBI lineage: Bacteria > Pseudomonadati > Pseudomonadota > Alphaproteobacteria > Hyphomicrobiales > Phyllobacteriaceae > Aquamicrobium > Aquamicrobium sp. NLF2-7. Next base: position 276,681 of record NZ_JAKSED010000007.1, read on the forward strand.
ATTCAACTGGGAGCAAGACGATGAAAATAACGGCAAGGCACAAGATTTTTGCAATTGCGGCGGTTCTGGCCATGGCCTGGCAGCCGGTGTCGGCACAGGACAAGCCGGGTGAGGGCAAGACGATCAGATTTGCCCGCAGCGACAGCCTCGGAGCCAACTACGTTCAGGACGTGATCCTGATCGAGGGGCTGAAAAAGCTCGGTTACGACGTCAAGATGAGCACGCTCGGCTCCACCGCCTCCATGCAGGCCGCGTCTCAGGGCGACATGGACTTTGTCTCCGACATCAACATGCCGCAGCAGGAGGCATCCTATGTCAAGCTGAAGGACAAGCTCGATCTGATCGGCGAGGGCTCCATCATCGGCGGTGGCATCAATGGCTATTACGTCGACAAGAAGACCGCCGAGGCCTACAACCTCACCAATGTCGAGCAGCTCAAGGATCCCAAGATCGCGGCGCTCTTCGACACCAATGGCGACGGCAAGGCCGACATGGTCAATTGCGATCCGGGCTGGCGCTGTGGTGACGTGGTCGACTACCAGATCGAGAAATTCGGCCTGAAGGACACGGTGCAGACCGTGCGCGCCAAATACGAAGTGCTGCTTGCCGAGAGCTTTGCACGGGCCAAGCGCGGCGAACCGATGCTGATCTACACGTGGTCGCCGTCCTGGGTCACGGACACGCTGAAGCCGGGCGAGGATGCAGTCTGGCTGCCCATTCCCTTCGATGCCCTGCCCGAGAATGTCACGGCCACAAATGGCCATCTGGTGAACGGTGTCATCGGCTGCGCCGGCGGTCAGGATCCGTGCCGCATGACCACGGGGTCCTGGAACTGGATGATGGCGGTGAACAAGGACTTCATCAATGCCAACCCGGCCGTTAAGAAGTTCGTCGAGGTGATGCGCTGGCCGACTTCGGTGTGGGCGGAATGGGAGACACAGCTCAACAAGGAGAGCTCGGATCGCGCCCTGCGCAAGCTGGGTGAAACGTGGATCGCGGAAAATCAGGCCACCTTCGACGGCTGGGTTGCCGAGGCCGCGCAGTAAGGCACATGTCTGGCGACGGGCGGGGGCGGCGGCGCATGACTGGCCGGCCCCGCTTTCACGACATCCAGGGGGAGCCCGGTACCGATGCTTGAACATCTGAAGAGGCCCGCGCTTCTTGTCGTCGACATGCAGAATGATTTTGTCCGCCGGGAGGCGCCACTTGAAGTGCCGTCGGCGCGGGAGACGATTTCTGTCATCGGCGATCTGATCGGGAAGTTTCGCCGCGCGGGTCTGCCGGTCGTCTATACGCGCTACATCGCCGACGACCTCTACCGGCCTCTGGCGGCGCGCTTCGGCTGGATCGGGCGCTTGCAACCGCCGGTCAATGCCTGTGTGCCGGGCTTCCGCCGCCATTATGCCGATCTCGACGCCGAGCGCGATGTCATCGATGTCATCGATGAACTTCTGCCGCGCCCGGGCGAGGATGTGGTCGACAAGATCTATTACAGCGCCTTCCATCGCACCGATCTGGAAGACAGGCTGCGCGCCCATGAGGTCGACGGACTGGCGGTCGTGGGCACGATCACCGAAATGTGCGTGGAAGACAGCGCGCGTCATGCCGTGCATCACGGCTACCCCACGGTCCTCGTTGCCGATGGGCTTTCCTCCAATGCGCCGCAGCAGCATGAGGCGACGCTTGCAGCCTTTGAACGCAATTATGGCTGGGTGATGCATGCGGATGAACTGGGCGCGGTGCTCAGGCTTTCCTGAAGGCGGCGCACGCAAGAACGGCGGCGCAGGGAATGCGCCGCCGTTCCACTTCTCATGGGCCGTTTCACATCGGACCCTGTCAGGGCTGGCGAATGCCCATCTCTGCCATGTCCTGGAAGCGGTCGCCGATGCGGGCATGCGGACGTCCGCCGTCGGAAGCTCCGATGGCGATCAGAATCTCGTCGGCGCGGGGAGCATCGGCGATCTGAAAACTGAGCGTGAGGAAATGAGAGCGGGTGCCGGTCGTCGTCTTGTGCGTCATCGGCAGGGACAGCAGGCTTCCGGCGGTGTTGCGCGTGTTGGTGAAACTCAGATATGCGGTTCCACCGGCGGCTTCGCGAAACAGGTTTCCGAACTTCAGCGTGTGGATCAGGGCGGATCCATGCTCGATCTCGCCGTCGAGACCGACGGCCGCGCATTTCCCGTAGGCTTCGATGCGTTCCGGTTTCATCAGGCCGGTCAGCCGCTCGGTCATCATCTGGCCGAGCACCGGCGCATATTCGTTGATGACCGGCCGCAGATCGTCGGTGAAGCCGCCATCGGCCCAGGGATTGGTCAGCACCGCTGCGACCGCCACGGCCGTCACCGGGCGATCAGCCGGCCTGCTGCCTTCCACAAGCACTTCTTCGGTGACGGTGAAGATCTTTCGTATTGTAAGTGTCATTGGCGGGCTGTTTCCTCCAGGGTTTCGCAGACATGCAGAATCCGGTCTTTGGACGTCGCGCGCATCCCTCTTTAATAGGGAGAAGCTTGAGTTCTTTTCTTGGTTTTGAGGACGCGGTAAAACGGCATGGACACAAACCTGCTCATCACGGCGCTCGGCGATGTCGCCGATCTCATCAACAGCGGCAGCGATACGAATGCCACCCTGGAGCAACTGGTGGTCGCGGCGTGCCGGCATGGCAACTGGCTGCGTGGTTCGATCATGAGCATCGACCTTGCCAGCGGCTATGGCTACGTCACCGTGCGGCATGATCCGACGGTGCAGTTCGACCGACTCGAAGACCAGTGGGTGCTGGCGACCAGCCCCTCGCTCGTGGCGCTGCGCAGCAATCAGCCCGTGTTCATCCCCGATGCGCAGGCATCGGACGAGTTTCCCGGCTTCCGCAAGGAATCGCGCGAGCGCGGCTATTGCAGCGTCCTGGTGATGCCCATGCGCTGCACGGACCTGCTTGGCAGGCCGATGGTGCTGACGGCGAATTCGGAGCGGGTGAAGGATATCGGCCCCTCAGACCTCGCCCTGATGAAGCTGATCGTCCAGCTCGGATCGATCGCGGTCGAGAAGCAGAAGGCAATTGCCGAGCAGAAAGATTCGGCGCTGCAGCGCGAAATGGTGCTGTCGACCCATACGCGGCTGATGCAGCAGGCGATTTCCGACGATTCCGTCCAGAAACTCTCCGACGTCATTCGTCCCATCCTTCAGCGGCCGGTTCTGATCGTCGACCTGACGACCAACGCCATTCTGACCGGAGCATCCCCGAAGCCGCAGCTCTTCGATGAGGTCGAGTGGCATGAAATCGTCGAAGCCCAGCTTCGCCCCCGCATCAGGCGGCTGCCTTTCGATACGATGCGCGGGGACGGTGCCGCGGCCATCGAATTTCCGGTTGCGGTGGAACGCCACGGCTTTGCACTGACAGCCAGTGTCTACGCCCTGCGCATCGACGGCCTGAGCGTCGGGGCGCTCATGGTTTTCGGCGACGACGAGCTGAGCGAATACGACCAGCTTCTGATCGGCAGCATCAGGCTCGCCATCAGCGTCCAGCTGATGCGAAACCTGATCCGCTTCCAGTTCGAAAGACGCACGCTGGACGAGCTGTTCGGAGAAATCTGCGACGGCACATGGAACAATGAGAACGACCTTGTGCAGCGCGCACTGAAGTTCGGGATCCGTCTCAATCGCGCGCACAGGATGATCGTCGTCTCCTTCGCCGCAAGCGACAGTCTCGCCGCCGCGACCCTGCGGAACGTGCAGAAGGGCATTGCGCTGCTCTTCGACAGAAACGGCGCCACGCCGGTGGTGATCGGACATGGCGGCCGCACGATCATTCTGGTGCCCGCCGCGAAAACGCCTTCGGAAGATCATTTCCGCGAGATCATGGCGAAGGTGGAGCGTGAAGTGCGCCATTACACGTCTGTCGAGCCCATCATCGTGCTGAGCGATGCCTGCAACACGCTGCAGGATTATCCCGGGCACTGGAAGAGCTGCGGGAGCATTCTGGAAATCGCGGAGTCTTTCGGCAAGCGGGGCATTCTTGCGGCGGAGGATTTCGGCCCCCTGCCCATACTGCTTTCAACCGCCAATGCAGATTATGTCCGGGATTTCGTGCATCGCTCGCTGGGGGCGATCATCGAACACGATGTGGCTCATGACACCCGGTTCCTTGCCACGCTGAAGGCTTACTTCGAGTCCGGCTGCCGCAATCAGCAATGCGCCGACGCGCTTGAAATCCATGTCACGACCTTGCGTTATCGCCTTGCGAGAATGGCGGAACTGTTCGGGCTGGACCTCGAGTCCGCGACGAAACGCTTCGACGTGGAACTTGCCCTTCGCCTGACCGATCTTTGCCGAACGTAAGCTCCGGCCGTGGTTCCGGACAGTGCCATCGCCGCAGTCACCGTCACTTTGTCGGGTGTAGTGGTGACGGACGAAAAGATGGAGACGTGCAACCTGCCGCATCGGCGCGCGATTTAGGTTCCTGTCGGGCCAGAGGCTATTTCCCCGTTACGCGTCCTGAATGCCGCAAGGCGGTTGAGCTTGACGTCGCCATAACCTCTTACCTCCATGACTTCTGCGGCCTTGCGGGTGGCCGCGGAAAGATCGGCGGGGTCGAGGGTCTCGATCAGGTCGGACATGCCTTGCAGATAAGCGTCGCGGAACTGGCGTTCTTGCCGCCGCTCATGGGTGTAGCCGAACGGATCAAACGGCGTGCCGCGCAGGCGCTTCAGTTTCGCCAGCGTGCGGAACACGGGAAGCATCTTCTCGCCGAAGGCGCGCTTGGCCGGGCGGCCCGTGCGAGCGTCCCTGCGGCTGAGAAGCGGAGGGGCGAGATGGAAATTGAGACGCAGATCACCCTCGAAACGAGCTCGGACGGAGTCGAGGAAATCGGGAGCGCTGAGCAGCCGCGCCACCTCGTATTCGTCCTTGTAGGCCATGACATGGTAAGCGCCCCGCATCAGGGCGTCGAGGAATGCCTCCGCGCCCTCATGGCCGTCTACCCTGGCTTCGGCGCGTTGGATGAGCCTCAGGAACCTCTGCGCATATTCCGGGCTCTGGTAGGCGGTCAGGCGGTCGGCCAGCCGGGCCTTGAGTTCGGCCGGCGTTTCGCTCGCCATGGCCTCCGGGCCGGCCAAGGTTTCGGGGCGCAGGGCAGCCAGCCGGCCTGTCTTGAAGGCGCGCAGGTTCTGTGCGACCGGCCCGCCATTGAGGGAGATTGCGGTCAGGATCGATTCCAGCGAAATCGGGATCAGGCCAAGCTGGAAGGCGTGGCCGGTGAGCAGGATGTTCGAAGCGATGGCGTCGCCGAAATAGGTTTCGGCCAGATGCGAGGCATCGAGGGTGACGAGGCGCTCCGCGTCCAGCCTCCTGCGCAGTTCGGCGAGCGGCAGGTCCGCATGCAGTGCTGCCGACGTATTTCTCACGAAGCTTGCGGTCGGGGTGAAATGGCTGTCGACCACGACATGCGAGCGCCGGGTCTCGAGCGTCCGCAAGGCCTTGGGCGATACGGTCACCACATTGTCGAAGCCGAGGATGACGTCTGCCTCTCCCGTGCCGATGCGGGGGGCGTTGAGCGCTGCCGCGGAGCTGCCGATGCGGATGTGGGACATGACCGCGCCGTTCTTCTGGGCAAGGCCCGTCTGGTCGAGGGTGAGCACCGAAAGCCCGTCGAGATGGGCCGCCTGCGTGAGGATGGCCGAGATGGTGATCACGCCGGTGCCGCCTATGCCGGTGAGCAGCATGGAATGGCTGCCGGAAAATTCTGCCGCTGCGGGAACCGGAAGCTCGTCCTCTATCTCTTGCGGCAGGGGCTTCATCGTCTTGCGGGGCGTTGCCCCTTCCACCGTCACGAAACTGGGGCAAAACCCTTTCAGGCAGCTCTGGTCGGCATTGCAGGCCGACTGGTTGATCTGCCGCTTGAGGCCGAGGGGGGTCTCCAGCGGTTCGACCGATATGCAATTGGACTGCACCGAGCAATCGCCGCAGCCTTCGCACACTTCGGGATTGATGACGACGCGCGCCTTCGGTTGCGGGAAGCTTCCGCGCTTGCGGCGGCGGCGCTTCTCGGCCGCGCAGACCTGATCGTAGATGATGGCGGTGACGCCTTCGATCGCACGCAGTCGCTTCTGTTCGGGCAGGAGGTTGTCGCGGCCGGAAATCTTCACCGTGGGCGGCAACGCGCCCTGCCAGACTTCCGGCGTTTCCGAAACGACGACCACCTCGCGCAATCCTTCCGCCAGAAGCTGGTCGACGACAGCGGGAACGCTCAGCTCGCCGTCATGCTTCTGTCCGCCGGTCATGGCGACGGCATCGTTGAAGAGGATCTTATAGGTGGCGTTGACCTTTGCCGCGACGGCGGCCCGTATCGCCAGCAGGCCGGAATGGAAATAGGTGCCGTCGCCCATATGGACGAAGAGATGGCGCTCATCGGTGAAGGGCGCGTGGCCGATCCAGTTCGCGCCTTCTCCACCCATCTGGGTGAAGGTTTCCACATGGCGGTTCATGTTCACGGCAAGCATGGAGCAGCCGATGCCCGCCGTGGCGCGGCTGCCATCGGGCAGCACGGTCGAAACCGAATGCGGGCAGCCCGAGCAGAAGTAGGGCTCTCGCGCCGGCATCGTCAGGTCGGGCGGCGGTGGCACCTGCGCCGGGCGGGGCGGCTCCAGTCCCAGAAACCTCGCCACCACGCTGGCAAGGCCTGCCGGATCGAGCTCTTCGGTGGCGGAGATGAGAGATTTTCCATCCGGGGTGGTCTTGCCCGAAAGGCGCGGACGGCCGGCTTCGGGCCGGTTGTAGAAATGCGCGCGCAGCTGATCTTCGATGATTGCGCGCTTTTCCTCCACGACGAGGATCTCGTCGAGGCCGTCGGCGAACCGGTCGAGTGTTTCCGGCACCATCGGCCACAACAGCCCGACCTTGCAGAGGCGCAGACCCGCCGCTTCCGCATCGATCCCGAGCTTTTCCAGGGCGCCGGTCAGGTCGAGCCAGCTCTTGCCGGTGGAGATGATGCCGCGTCTGGCCGACGTCCGGTTGCCCGAAATCACATCCAGCCCGTTGGCCGCGGCAAAAGCCTGAGCAGCGCGCAGCTTGGTATCGAGCCTTCTTTCCTGATCGAGCTGGTTGTCCGGCCAGCGGATGGACAGTCCACCCGGCGGCAACTCCATCTCCGGCGTCCGGAAAGGCTGGCGCGGCGGCAGATCGACGGTCGCACTGCATTCGACGATCTCGGTCTGGCACTTGAAACCCACCCATGCGCCCGAAAAGCGGCTCATGGCGAAACCGGCCAGGCCGAATGGGATGTATTCCTGCACGCCGGCCGGCGACAGCACCGGCACCATGGCCGAGATCATGTTGTGTTCCGACTGATGCGGCAGCGTGGAGGAGACCGCGCCGTGGTCGTCTCCCATCAGAAGGAGCACGCCGCCATGCGGATGCGTGCCGGCGGCATTGGCGTGGCGGATCGCATCCATCGAACGATCGACGCCCGGCCCCTTGCCATACCACATGGCGAATACGCCGTCGTGCCGCGCGCCGGGTGACAGGTCGATCTGCTGGGTTCCCCAGACCGCAGTTGCGGCCAGATCCTCGTTGAGGCCGGGCTGGAACACGACCTTTCCTTCGAGGAAGGGCTTTGCCCGCGCGATTTCGGTGTCGAAGCCGGCCAGCGGCGACCCGCGATAGCCGGAAACATAGCCGGCCGTATTCAGCCCGGCATCCCTGTCCACGGCTGCCTGCTCGATCATCAGGCGGATCAGCGCCTGTGTGCCGGAGACCAGCACCCGGCCCTGCGTCTGGCTGTAGCGGTCGGTCAGCGCCGGCTTCGCCTTGACCTGCGTGGCAACGGGATCAGTCATGGCGGCAGCCGTCCCGGGAAGGGAATGGGGATGATTGGCAGGCGGGGCCGCGCCCGCAGAATCTGGTTGGCTGCATCCGGATGCTCGCTGTTCCCACGTCGCGACAATTCTCTATGCTTTTCTGGTTCTTCCGGTCGCGTCTGTGATTCAGGATATTTCTGTTGCAAAGGAAGTCAATTACATATTTTAATAACAAAATAGAGAGATCGCCTCCGGCCGCGCTCCTTTCCGGGGTTGGCCGTGCAAGGCGGCACGGATTTTTCAGGCCGCATCGGGCCCTTTCAGACTGATGGAGCAGCAAGACATGACCGATCAGAAATTTCAGGCGCTCGTCATCCGCGACGCGGACGGCAAGCCGAGGGCCGGCTTCGAGGACCTGACGCTTGCCGACCTGCCGGACAACGACGTGCTCGTCGAGATCAGCCATTCCAGCCTGAACTACAAGGACGGCCTTGCCATCAGCGGCAGGGGCCGCATTGCGCGCCGTCTGCCGATGGTCGGCGGCGTCGACCTTGCCGGCACGGTGGTGTCGTCGAGGGCACCGGAATGGAAGACCGGCGACAGGGTGGTGGTCAATGGCTGGGGCCTTTCCGAGACGGAATGGGGCGGCTACTCCCGTTTCCAGAGCATCAGGGCCGGTCATCTGACGCGCCTGCCCGAGGGCTTCACGCCTGCCGAGGCCATGGCGATCGGCACCGCCGGCTATACGGCGGCGCTGTGCGTGCTGGCACTGGAGGACTGGGGCGTGATCAGCCCGGACGATGGCGAGGTGCTGGTCACGGGCGCGGCCGGCGGCGTCGGCACGGTGGCCATCGCGTTGCTGGCGCGCCGCGGCTACAACGTCACCGCATCGACCGGCCGGGAAAGCGAGCACGATTTCCTGCGCGGTCTCGGTGCGCGCTCCATCATCGCGCGCGACGAGCTTTCCGCGCCCGGCAAGATGCTGCAGGCTGAGCGCTGGTCCGGTGCCGTCGATGCGGTGGGCAGCCATACGCTGGCGAACATCCTTGCCCAGACACGCTATGGTGCGGCGGTTGCGGCCTGCGGGCTCGCGCAGGGTGCGGACCTTCCCACATCGGTCATGCCGCATATCCTGCGCGGGGTGGCGCTGCTCGGCATCGATTCGGTCATGGCTCCGCAGGACAAGCGCGCCCGCGCATGGGACTATCTCGTCCGTCATCTCGACCGCGAAACGCTGAAGTCGCTGACGACAACGGCGAAGCTCGGCGACGTTCCCGAACTGGCCAACACCATTCTGGACGGCAGGACGCGCGGCCGCTACGTCATCGAAATCGCCTGAGGGGAGAAGCTCATGTCGGAAGATATCGTTATCTGGAACAAGGACCCGCAGGACGCATTCGTCACGCTGGTCATGAACCGCCCTGACAAGATGAACGCGATGAATCAGGAGCTGGGCGATGCGCTTG
>NZ_JAKSED010000008.1:0-46743 GCF_022359935.1 Aquamicrobium sp. NLF2-7
GGCGCTTGTGGAGCTGTTCAAGCCAAATAGGAGCTTCGATATTTGCGCACAGATCGGGCGAGTTTTCAACCGAAGCAGGCAAACAACTGGCAAAAGCATCCTGAACTGATAGTTTTACGGCAACCGGAATGAGGATTTGAGCAATGGCGCGCAAAACGATTGAACAGCGGCTGGCCCAACTGGATGCGCAGCGGGCCACGCTCAAGGCTAGATTAGGAAAACAAGAACGCGCCAACGATACACGTCGTAAGGTGCTGCTTGGCGCGCTCGTTCTCCATCGGTTGGAAAATGGCAAGGATGAGGAATTTTCCCGACGCCTGAGCGAATGGCTCAAGCGCGAACTGCCCGGCTTCCTTACACGCGACGGCGACAAGGAACTGTTTGCCGATCTGCTCGGCGCGACGGCAACCGGAGAAACGCAAGGGAGCACCGGGGAGGCTGGATCGTGAACCAGGCGACACTTGCATGGGCCGCCTTCAAGAACATGCTGCGCGCTGCCGCCCGCGATCCGCTATGGGCCATTGTTGCCCTGATCGGCTTACCCTTCCGCATCTGGCAAACGCTACTGAAAGTTCTGTTCATCCTCATTATCGTGCTCTACCTAATCGGGTTCGGCGGCCGCTTTTTTCTTGAACAACAAGGCTTCGGCCCCGGCAGCATTCCGTTCATCACGCTCGATCTCGTCACGCTGTTGGTGCTGGCAGCGCTCGCCTTCCGCTTCATCACCAATCCGCTGATTATCCATTTCGGGGACATGGATGGCGAAACCCACGGCTCGGCCCGTTTCGCTACGAAGAAGGAAGTGGCTCCCCTTACCCGCGCCGATACCGGCCTGCTGATCGGTCGCGACGGCCTGTCAAAAAAGCTGCTGCGCTATGACGGCCCGGCCCATCTGCTGACGATGGCACCGACCAGAACCGGCAAGGGCGTGGGAACCATCATCCCCAATCTGCTCACCGCCGACCGCTCCGTGATCTGCATCGACCCCAAAGGCGAGAATGCAAAAATCGCCGGCCGCGCCCGCGAAAAGTTCGGGCCGGTCTATGTGCTCGATCCCTTCGGCGTCACCGGCCTGCCTTCGGCCGCCTTCAATCCGCTCGACCAGCTCGACCCGGCCGGCCTCGATATCGCGGAAGATGCAAGCACCCTGGCCGACGCTCTCGTGTTCGATGAACCGGGCATGGCCGGCGAGGCCCATTGGAACGAGGAAGCCAAGGCGCTGATTGGCGGCCTGATCCTCTATATCGCCGCCGTGGAACCGCGCGACAGGCGAAACCTCGCTACCCTGCGCGAGAACCTGACGCTCGCCCCGGAAGCCTTCGCCGCGCTGCTGAAGGACATGCAGGCGTCAACAGCCGCCTCCGGCCTGATCGCCCGCGCTGCAAACCGCCACCTCGGCAAATCCGACCGTGAGGCGGCCGGCGTCTTGTCGGCCGCGCAGCGCCATACCCATTTCCTCGACTCGCCCCGCATGACCGCCGTGCTCGGTCGCTCCGATTTCCGCTTTGCCGATCTCAAGCGCCGCAACGTCTCCATCTTCCTCGTCCTGCCGCCCGATCGGCTGTCGGCCTATTCCCGCTGGCTGCGCCTGCTCGTCTCCCAAAGCCTCACAGACATGGCCCGCGATCCACAAAAACCCGCCGTGCCGGTGCTCTACCTGCTCGATGAATTCGCCGCCCTCGGCCACCTGGCTCCCGTCGAACGCGCCATGGGCCTCATGGCCGGCTATGGCGTCCAGCTCTGGCCGATCCTGCAGGACGTCCACCAGCTCCGCGCCACCTACGGGCAGCGCGCCGGCACCTTCCTGTCGAATGCCGGCGTCCTGCAGGTCTTCGGCGTCAACGATCACGACAGCGCTCGCCTCGTCTCCGATCTGCTCGGACAGGAAACCGTTGTGTTCCAGACCATGAGCCGCGCCCTCGATGCCGACAAGTCGGGGATCTCCTACGGCGAACAGCATGTCGGCCGCCCCCTCATGACCTCTGATGAGGTCCGCAACCTGCCCGAAGGCGTCGAACTTCTGTTCCTCGCCGGACAACGCCCGATCGTCGCCGGCAAGCTACGCTATTATGCCGATCCGGAATTCAAAGGATTTTTCGATGCGCCATGAGCCTAAGAAATCTGCTACCCTAACCATTGCCGCCGCCGCGCTCGCCGCGCTGCTGGCACTCGCCGGCTGCACGACAGGCGGAACCGCGCAAGCGCCGGCCTCGGGCGTCTGCGATCAGGCGGCCACTGAGCGCCTGGCCGGCCACGCGAAAATGACCGACGCCGAAGCCATGCGCCTGACCGGCGCAAGCATCGTGCGCCAGATCGCGCCGGGACAGCCGGTCCAGCAGGATTACACCGACGCCCGCGTCACCATCGAAACCAGTCCGGCCACCGGCCGCGTCGTGCGGGCCTATTGTGGATGATGACCTTTACCCGCCTCGATCGTGCCTATGTCGGCGCGCGCTACTCGCCCCATTACGAAATCACCGGCGAGGAACTAGCTTGGCTGGTCGAGCGCGTGAAGGTACTGCAAGAAACCGTCGCCACGATCAGCACCGAACGGCTCGACGGCCGCGAACTACACACAACATGAAGGCGGTCCCGACGCTACGCGCCGGGGCTTTGTCTCTGGCGGCCCTCCGGCTCACTTCGGCGCAATGAGGGAGCGCGTTCCCCTTTGGGCCGGCGCAGCGATCGCCGCGCCCACGGCATCAATGGAGCGCCCATTTTCCGGCCGGGGCGGGATGCAGAGCGCAAACAATCTGCTGACAAGCAGCTATCTTTTTACTAGCTAATGGCTCAAGCGATTGCCTCAAGCCCTCTTTTCTGAACAACGGTCAGTAGGCGCAGCGCCGGCCCTCCGGGCTTTTTCACCCCCCGCTCCCAATCGGACACAAGCCCCTTGCTCACGTTGAGATAACGGGCAAAAACCGGCTGCGAGATATGCTCGCGCTCCCGAATGGAACGGATTTCCTCGGGGGTTAGCGGCTCAACCGCTGTCAGGCACCCCTCGTCAAATTCGCGCATCGTCTGCTTGTCGATCGCGCCGGACTCATAGAAACCTTCCATCATCTCATGGACGGCTGCCAGAGCCTCACTCTTGTAAGTCTTGGCCATCACAATTCACCTCTAGCATTCGACCCGCAGAGACTTCCGCGTCCATCTGCGCATCTGTAAATCCCAGCACCAGCCTTGCAGCCTTCTTCAAGTAGGCTTCTTCCGTATCATCGAGGTTCGCCATGTCGCTCTTGGCGAACCCAAACGCGAAAACCGCCCTCGTCTGCGTCCGGAAGAAAACCAGCGTTCGGAACCCGCCAGACTTGCCAGCGCCGGGCCGCGCCACGCGCTGCTTGATGAGGCCGGCTCCTAGATCGGCATCTATCTGGCCACGCTCGGCGCGCTCTACAGCTTCACAAAGCATCGCGTCGGAGATTTTCTCTTTCCGGGCAAATTTGTGAAACCGGCTCGCTTTGAAAATCCTCACGCGACTTCCTCGCCTATCAATGTATAACACCTAGCGTTACACTTCAAGGGTTTCACTCCGCATCGCCCCCGAGAGCCGCTATTGCCCGCTCGATCGTCTCGGCAAGGGTGATCTCGTGGCGGTCGGCATAGGCATAGATCGCCTCGATGGTGTCGGCGCGCAGCCGGGTTGCGAACTGCTCCGTGCGACCTGTCTTGCGCCGTGTACGGCGAGCCGGCCGCCCAGGAGATGACGGGACCTGCTCAGGCGCTTTCGGCGTCTCGCGGAAGCCCGCAGCGCGGGCGGCGGCCTTGACCTCGTTCGGATCGACGGGCGGCACTGGCGGCTTATCCAACTCGTCGCCAAAGTCGAGCGTGGCGCGTTTCTTGTCGTCGGCGGTCATGCACCCCCTCCCCTGATGGCATTGATGACGGCTTGCGCGTATTCGCGGGCGTTTTCCTTGGCGGTTTCCAGCCCGGACACATCGGCTTTTTCCAGCTCGTGCAGTGTGCCGCCCAGAGAAAACAGAGTCCGATAGGCCGCCCGATCGATCAAAGTCGCCGGCAGCATCGGAACCGCAGCGCCGGAAAACTGCTGTTCTATGTCGCGCGCCGTGCGCTCGCGGATCGCGGGCGGTACGCGGGTAAAGAACACACGATATGGGATTTCCCGGTTCGCTACCTTCCACATTTGGCGCACCAGCTTGACCGATTTCGCGGCCTCGGCCGCGTCCAGAACTGAGCTTTGCAGCGGGATCAGGACCAAATCCGTCCTAGCAACGGCGAAACCGATGCGGTCGGTAGCAGTCCCTTCCAGATCGACAATGACGAAATCCGCCTCGGCGCGGGCGTCTTCGATCGTGTCTATGATGGTTTCGGCTGAGTCATCGACAATGAGGCGCAGAAATTCGGGAACCGGGCGAAGCCGCGACCAGGCTTCAAGGGGCCTGTTGGGGTCCGCGTCGATCAACGCGACCTTGCGGCCGGCTGCCACCAACTCGCCGGCGAGGACAACGGCCGAAGTCGTTTTCCCGACCCCGCCTTTGCTCGAAACAAATGATATGACCGCCATACGTCCCCCCCTTTTATCTGATGACCAGCAGCATGCTAGCTGCATGAGCTTTATAAGCCATTAATTATCCGCTTACTAGCGGCTTATAAATAGCTAGATGTTAGTAATCTGCTATCAGTTCTAGTGCTGCTCTTGCCGAGGCTTTCTTTCAAAAGCCGTGCGATGGTGACCGCGGGCGCGAACGTTGCGGGGTTTTCTTTGTGGGTGCCGGACCGGCCCGCACTTTACGCGGGCCGGCACCGTCGCAGGGCTGCGTTAGCAGCCCGAACGGCGACGTCCGGTTATCTTTCTCTATCTTTAAGAGATCTAGATGGGGATTCAGTCTGTCTGGCGGACTCACGTAGTTTCATTGAACGAGCAAGATTGGCGAGGGCCTGTCCGAGCGGGTTATCACCAACATCGAACAAAGCCAGCTCGTCCATGGGGAGGCTGGATCGATACGCTTCCACTTCGGCCACGCGCTCGGCCTCGGCCTGTGCGTAATCATCCGGTGGGGGAGGGGCTTCGCCCCAACGGCCAAGAAACTGCAAGGCCCGCTGCGGCAAGGACAAGCGATAGGCATTACTGGTCTGCTGCACCTGGGGGCCACGTCCCTCATTGCCGGTCGGCACATAGCGCCGGAGCCAGTCGAGGAAGCCGTGCGCCCGTAACGCCTTCAGTGCGCGCACGATTGCGTCACGCGACCGCCTGAGATGGCGCATGAGGGTTTCAATTGATGGGTCGAGTTGTCCGGTGCGGAAGTTCACCATGTTGGCGAACAGCTCGACCAACTCGATCGCCACGCCGCCTAGAGGTCCATTGCGAGCGCCTGGTTGTTTGTTTGCCAGTTCATAGCGTCGTGCCGCCAGCACGATCTGGCGAACCTGCTTTCGATCCGTGCGCCGCCAGAATACACCTTCGCACCGTCCAGCGGCGCGGCTATGCCTTCGAACGGGCGTACGTTCCCGTTCGGTCGGCGCTCCTGCGAGCACCGCCCCTAAAGATTCAAACATGGTCTTTTCGTCCTCCGTCCATGGGAGGGCATGTCCTGTGGACGGCGGACATAGCTTCGCCGTTTCCCGCAAGACTCACTCTTGCGGGGCCGGCTCTACTCGACTATGTTGGGATCAGTTTTAGGGAGATGCCCAACACGGTCGTTTCCGAAATCCAAAAACCCCTTGCCGCTGGTAACGGCTAGGGGTTTTTCATTTTATGCCCTTGCGCTTCTTCTCGAAATAAAACCTCAAGGCTTGTTCGATGATGGGCGTGCGTCCCCGCACTCCCTCTGCTTCCTTTGTCTGATCAATCATCTCGATCAGATCGTGAGGAAGATCCGTATTCACATAGACACGCCCAGCAGCTCGCAATCGCTCTCTATGAGCGGAAACTCTGTCGCGGGTTGCTGTTTTCTCTACATGAGTCATCGTTACAGGAAACGGCGTTTTGTCCGATTCTGCAACCCCTTATGGTTAAGGCACTGAAATATCGTGCTTTTGCCTGTCACATTGCAGGAACGGCGAAGGCAAATCGCTCCGACTCACCCACGAATCGGCCATGCCGTGTTGCAATTTCCGGCGAGATCCAGCGCGCAGCGCCAGGGCGGGCGGGGAGTTCGAGGGGAGGGGCCTGGGGCTCCCCTCGTCTGGTTTCGGGTGGGTCGATCCCGACCGGAACCAGCTAGGGCCATTGCAGCATGGGGCGGAATCCTAGGTTAGCGCGATCAACAGCAAAAAACCCGGCGCGTCACCGCACCGGGTTTTCTAGCGATCGGTGAGAGCGGACCTTGCGGCCCGCTCCAGTCTATTCCGCCGCGATCGCCATGGCCTCGGCGTCGTCGGCTTCATCGTCATGTTGCGCGCGCAGCAGGGCAGGGAGCCATGTTTTTCCCTGCAAGGCAGTCTCGGCCTGTGCGACCGCCTCGGCCTTCGGTGCCTTCCCGACCGCCTTGATAGCGTCTTTCGAGCAACCGGCCTCCTGCATCACCTCGGCAATCTGCGCCTTGGACAGCCGGGAGAGAAACACCGCTTCCGGGGTCCAGAACTGGCGCATGTCGAGATTGACGGCAACGGCGATCTGCTCGGCCTGTTGCAACCGCTCGCGGCTATGGTCGTGCTTGGCCCGCACCGCGTTGAGGTTCGCCGCCGTGACGAAGGCCAGAAGGTCGGTAAGCCGTTCGGTCGGCTGTTCCAGCAGCCATTCCCAAAGATCGCCGGGATTGCCGGGGATATGATCGGCCCATGTCTCCATGATGTTGGTCCATTCAACAAGGGCGCGGCAGGCGTCCGGTTCCTTGATCGAGGGGGCAAGGTCACGGCGCTGCCCGCTGACCTCGATGGCGGATTCCGTGCGCCCGAAGGCGAAACCGTCATAAAACACCTTGGCAAGGAGCGGGTGCAGGATGGCGGCGAGGGCGATTTGGAGAGCATGAGGAATCGTGTGGCAGTTACGCCGCTGCTTGGTTGCCAGTGTTTCGGTGATTATCGTTTGCCATGCCCGGATACCACGTCTCGAAGGTCGAGCGCAGTGAGCCGTCGAGGGTCTGCGTTCGGGTTTGCAGCAGAAGATGCGCGCCTGTCCGGCTCCATTGCATTTGCTGCTTCTTGGCGAAACGCTTGCTGACGACGGCGTTGACGGTCGCCTCGACGAAAGCGGATGATATCCGCTCTCCGGACCGGTAGCGTTCGCCATAGTTGATCAGGCTGGCGTGGTTTGATCCGATATAGAATCGGAATTCGCCGATCGCTGTCAGAAACTTTTTCATGTTCGGGTAGTCGGTTTCCGTGGCTTCGGCATCGTCGAGCAGCCAATCGATCTCCTCACGCGCCCGGTAGGTGTTGCCATGCCACAGGTACCATTTGATCCGGGACAGCATGTCCAGCAGGCCGTTGCCGGCTTCCTTGTCATGATGGCGAAGGCCTTGGGCGAACTGGCGAATCACAGTGATGCGCATTGTGATGTGGAACCAGTCCAGGACATGCTCGCTGGCCGGGGCGATCATTTCGGCGAGCGAGCGAACTTCCTCGCCGCCGTCGGTGATGAAGGTGATATCCTGATTGGCCTGCACGCCCTGCTTTTTAAGATGGTCGAGGATTCGGCGCTGCGGCTTGCGGTCGTAACCATGAACGAAGCCGATATAGCGCGGCTCACCGTCCTCGGGCAGGGAGCGGCCGACGATCAGCTCGAAATTCTTCTTCCGGTCGTCACGATCCCGGATATAGCCGCCATCAAGACCAATGACGATGCGGCCGTCGGGGATGGGCAGGTTCATCCAGTCGCGCGGACAGGAATCCTGCATGAAAGAGACGCGCTCTTCCGTCAGCTCCTGCTCAATTCGGGCGGCCGTTTTCAGCGCATGCTGCCGCACCGTTGTGGCGTTGATCCCGCAGGCGATCGGCAACACATCGGCCAGCAGCTCCGCCGCGGCTGCATACGGCACGAGCGAAGCCCAGCGCGTTTCGAGATACAGACGCTCGGGCGCGATGTGGTCGGGGATCAGTCGCCGCAACGGCGACACCGTGCCCGGCCCATTGCGTCCTTCACTTTCCGGCAGAGCGTATCGCGGACTTCTGAGCCGGACGTCGCCGAACAGGGTGTGGAAGGTGACAGGATAGTATCCCTTGTGCCGCAACCGGCGGCCGTTCGTCTCACGGTTTTCCGTCAGCCATAGGTCCACCTGCGTCTCCACCATCTTCTGCTGAAGCCCGGCAAGCAGGGCTTTGCCCTCGGCGAGCGACAGGCCGAGATCCTCCGCACCCGTTGTGATCTTTGTCAGGTCGGCGATGATCTCCCGACCGATCTCCTCGCCGTCGTCACCGGTGATTTCCATGATGATCCGAACCTTCATGCCATCTCCTTGCCAGGTTTTCCAGAACGGGCGGAGTGGAAAGCTCGTCACGCCCGACCGGCGCATTTCTGCTCTCCGCTTTCGCCGGCAACGGTGATAACTCTCACCAGTTAGCAATCCGGAAATCATCTGGTAAACCGTCATGACCTCGATCGATCGTGCCGCCAATGCCATCGCCACTATCCTGATCCGTGAAGGGATCGACTATCTGCAGAGCAAGGCGGTCATCAAACGCGCCCGCGCCCAAGCCGGTCTGTCGGCGCCGCCGGAAAAGCGAACGTCGATCAACAGGCTGACGATCGAGGACGAACTGACCTTTATCGACCATGCCTACGAAGAGAGTGGAGCGACGGGCCTGCTGCTTCAGACCCTTTTGGAAACCGGCTTGCGCGTTTCCGAATTCACCCGCCTGCGCGTCGAGGATGTCAGCTTGGCGGAGCGTGTGATCATCGTCATGCGCGGCAAGGGATCGAAACGCCGCGAAGTCCCGATCCGGCGGGAACTGGCGCAGATGCTGAGGCTTCATATCGGCACAAGACGTGCCGGTCCCCTGTTCCAGAGCCGTGAACGGGGCAACGGTCCGCTGCCCTATACCTACAGTCGCCAGCGCATCGGCCAGATCGTGCGGCAGGTCGCCCATCAGGCCGGGATCACCAAGCGGGTCTATCCGCATCTGCTGCGCCATACCATGGCGACGAAACTGTTGGCGCTCGGCATGGATATTACCGACGTGCAGCGCTTCCTCGGCCACGAGAACATCACTACGACACGGCACTACGCCGAAACGACTGCCGCGACCCTGCGCCGGAAATTCGATCGGGTTACCGCACCAGCGGCACGATCGTTGCTTTTCGGCATCCAGCACGACCGCGGTGAAGCCGCCGCTCTTCTCGCCGCCGATTTGCTGGCAAGCGGTCGCGGTTCGAATGGTGAAGTCACATCTGCTGATGCATGAGGGTGAGATGCTCATCTCGCCGCAGGCACTCGTTCACCTTCTGCCGCTTGAACGTCCTGCCCAAAAGGGCGTTTCGCCTGTCGATGCGGGAAAGCAGCTCCCGAAATTCGTCCGCTCGATCCGGATCGTCGAGGATTGCAAAGGACCGGGTGTCATTGATGTCCTGGATGAATTCCAGCGCACTGGCGAGATCTTCATCCAATCCAATCCCGAACGCTTCATCCTCCTGCCGGATCCAGGCATTAGGCCCGCCGCTATCCTCCGGCGGGCAAGTGCCGGCACCGCCGATGCAGCAGGGATAATGGATTTGCGGTTTGGCAGCGCGCCGCTCTTCCAGCCGTACCTCATGGTCCCACGGAACATTGAGATCGTATTCATACAGAAACCGACTTCCGGTGCGCAGCTTCAATGCGTCAAGTCCGATGTCCGGCGATTCAGCATTCAATTCCCATGAGCCATAGCGGACCGTGTGCACGACAAACTGGTAGAGATGGATGCCTTCCCAGCCCATCGCGACCTGAAGAACGCCGTGAAACTCGCGCAAGGTCATGGTCGCCGGCACCTGCACCTGCCGCCACACCATCGGGCTCAGCCCCTTCAGCCAGAAGCGGAATTGCAGGACCGTCGGCATCGTGTCCGGCGTCTGAGCACCCTCGGAATTTGATGACGAACGCCGGCTCGATCGACGCGGTGGTTTCAAGATGGCTGGCCTCGGTGAAAATCACCGCCCACCCTATACCGATTTTACCCCAGGGCGGCACCGCCACACAAATCCTCATGCTCTCCATCAGGCGCTGGAACTGCTCGCTGGTCTCATCTCGCCGCAGGCGCTCGTTCACCTTCTGCCGCTTGAACGTCCTGCCCAAAAGGGCGTTTCGCCTGTCGATGCGGGAAAGCAACTCCCGAAATTCGCCCGCCCGATCTGGATCGTCGAGGATTGCAAAGGACCGGGTGTCACTGATGTCCTGGATGAATTCCAGCGCACTGGCGAGATCTTCATCCAATCCAATCCCGAACGCTTCATCTTCGGGCTTTGAGTAGCAACGGAACAGAAAACCCACATAGGCTTGTTTGCCCACGGGGGGTTAGCTGTCGATAGATTGTTGGACGGGTTTATGTGAATTTTCTGGATCAAAAACGGTTGTTCGGGTACGTGCTCCCATTTTCACATCAAACTCAGGTTTGTTGCGATGATCGACACAGACCACTGCCCGAATTTTCCGGATCTGCCGCCGGAAGACAAGATGGGCTTTGCCGTGCCGAAGACGCCGGCCCACTCGCTCATGCTCCTGAACAGCTACATGCGAACCGACATGCTGCAGCACATCCATATGCGCCTTCATAAGATGAGGGATGAGGACGAGCCTGGTTCACCCTTGCATCATCTGGCGAAAAGCCTCGAACAGGTCATCGACACCTGGGACGGCATCAATCTGATCGATTGCTTTACCCGCAACCACTTCCACATCGATCCGGATTACGAATTCCGGCCGGAGCAGGACTACCCCCACGATATCCGGTTGATGAAGCATCACCTCAAATGCCACAGGTCAACGATCAAGGAGTTGGATCGCTGGAGCTAACGCCGTGCCGGAAAGCTCACCCCGGCCGCTTATGTGAGTTTTCTGTTCCGTTGCTACTCAGAGCCCGGCTTCGACATCCTGCTCGACCTCCAACGGTCAGCGAATCGAATCTGATTTGCCTTCCGTTGGCAATCCCGATTCAATCAAAATGCTAACCGGTCTAAAGAGACGTGTGCGCGGGTGCCTGGACCAGCGTGTTGATCTGTGATTCTCTCAATCTGGACAATGGATAGAGGGCTGCGATGTCACGCTGGCGCATTGGTCAGGAAAAGTTTGGCTTTGTCGTTGATCGCGGCCAGCATTCGTCTTTGGACGAGCTTGCCGGACTGATTGACTGGGCACCGATCGAGCGCCATCTGGCCGTTATTTCCTGCGCAACCAAGGGCGAGCCTGCCTGGCCGCCACTGGCCTTGTTCAAGGCAATGCTGCTGTCGATCTGGTACGACCTATCGGACGTGAAGCTTGCCGAAGCGCTGGACGACAGAGGATCGTTCCGGCGGTTCTGCGGTTTCTCGGCTTCAGAGCCGACACCTGAGCGAACGGCTTTCGTGCGTTTTCGAAAAGCCCTTGTGGCACATAGAATGGACAAGACCCTGTTCGACGAGGTCACCCGTCAGCTTAAGGCCAAGGCGATCCAGGTTAAGACCGGTACGCTTGTCGATGCGACAATCATCGCTTCGGCCAGTGAGGATGATGAAGAGGGCCCTTGGGTCAAACATAAGGGCCGACCAGCGGTTCATGGCTTCAAGGCCCATGTGGGTGCCGACGCCGATACGGCTCTGGTTGAGGAGATTGCCATCACGCCCGCCAACATCAACGATGGCAAGGCCGGTCCTGATGCGCTGCCCGACGATCCCGGCGAGGTGTTTGCCGACAGCGCCCATCGCGGTAATCATTTTGGCGATGCGGTCCGTGCCAAGGGCGGCACGCCGCGTATTGTCGCCACCGGCATGTGGGGCCGTAACGAGGCTGAAACGCTCAAGCGGCTTGAGGCCTGGAACCGGCCGATCCACCGCATTCGTGGTCGGATCGAGAAGATCTTCGGCACATGGAAACGAAGCTATGGTCTTCGTCGGATGCGATGGCGAGGGCTTGCCAAGGCAGGCGTTCAAATTCGCCTCACCGCCATCGCCTACAATATGAAACGCAGTCTGAAGATCATCGCCATGGCTGGATAGCGGGCAAAAACACCACCGGCGCTCACACAAGGGCGCTAAAAGCCACAGCCAACTACGTTGGCGCTGATATCTTCCCGTCCATCGCCGCGATAGCCGACAACATCAAACAAAATCAACGCAAAACGCGTCCCCCGCACAGGTCTCCTAAATGGTGGAACTGGAAACGATGTCCTCATCGACGGAGCCGGCGGTAAGGCGGGCCGCCAGGAGCGTCAGAGCCTGACATCGTTCGGCGCTTAATGTTGGTCAACCAGTATATTGTAGTTCCTGGGTCATATATCGGAAGCTTCAATACCGTGACAACATCCCCCCCGCGTCACGTCGCCCGCGCAATCAGCCTGCGCGCCATGTCTGCGTGAAGCCGCTCGACCATTCTGCCGTTGACGACCAAGACCCCGTTTCCGGCGTTGCTGGGACACTCGAAGGCCGCGGCGATTGCCTGCGCTTCCGAAAGGGCGGCTTCCGTCGGCGAAAAGGCGGTATTTGCAGCAGCGATCTGGTCGGGATGGACAAGGGTCTTGCCATCGAAGCCCCCCAGCACGCCTTGCCGGCATTCGGCGAGAAAACCGTCCATGTCGCGCAGGTCATTGTAGACGCCGTCGAGCACATCCATGCCGAAAGCGCGCGCATGGATCACGATCAGGCTCAGCCAGTGCTCGATGGTTGGGCGGCCGTCCGGCAGAGGCAGGTTTGTCTCCTTCGCCAGGTCGTTGACGCCGGCAACGAGGCAATCAAGTCCGACTCCATCCGCTGTTCCAACCTGCGCGATTTCGCGCAGGTTGACGATGCCGAAGGGCGTCTCGACCATCGCCCAGAGGCGTATGTCCTGGCCTCCAGAAGCGTCCAGAAACCGCCGGGCGGCAAGCAATATCTCGGACCCCTCCACCTTGGGAAGAAGCAGCGCATCGGGTTCGCATTGCACCGCAGCGCGCATGTCCTCCGCGTCCGGCCTGCCGGAAAACGTATTGATCCGAATCACCTGCTCCTGCGCCGGTGGGCGCGCGGTGTCGCCGAAATGAGCCAGCAGACTGGCTCTCGCCTCGGCTTTTGCATCCGCGGCGACCGCATCCTCCAGGTCGTAAATGACGACATCGCAGGCAAGCCGCACGGCCTTCGCCATGGCCCGTTTATTGGCTGCCGGCACATAGAGGACGGATCGGCGCGGGCCAACCGCTCGTGACATTCGCATGTATCCTTGTCTTAAGCAGATTTCGACGGGGGCCGCCGTGTGTTCTATGCGGCCGGTATGTCTTCGGCGTGATAGGTCTTGGCCGCAATGCGCCATGCGGAGACGGTTCTGACCAGGCTCAGATAGTCGACGAACCTTTTCGGCGGAAAGGCCGACGTCACCTTCGCCATGGCCATGTCGCCCTCCACCTCGATCGACAGGATTCGGTTTTGGCTCTTGAAGCCGCTCGCCTCGGGTGATTTGCGATTTTGAACCCGTTCGAGCCAAGGCTCGACGGCAAGAGCGGTCGCTTCTCCATTGATGGCCGCGTAGAGCGCCGAACCCGGTGCAAAGGCCTGGCGCAGGGCATCGACGTCGCCCACATGGAGGGCATGGAGGTAGCGCCAGACGACGGCTTCGACTTCGGCGATGTCGGATTTCATTTGTTATCTCCAGCAGTTAGCCAATTGTGGACGAAGGGGGTTGGGTCGACGAACCGGCGCAGGACGTTGCCCGTAATGCGCGAAATATTGTTGTCATAATTGTTGTGGCTTAAACTGCCGGGCCAAGCGATCGAGCCGACGTTGAAGACCGCGCCTCCGCCTGCCGTTTCGAAAAAAACCATGTCGGCTTGAATCCGCGCTTCGACAGGCGCCGTAACGGTCGGAACGGTGATGCTCATTTCCTCGTTGACCAGGCGGAAGGCTTCGGTGTGGCCTTCGGACGATGCGAGGATGAGTGCATGTACCGGCGTGCCAAGGCTGGTGTCGGCGTGGTCGATCTCGATGCCTGCCGCCCCGCCACCCTGCAAGCCGAAATCGCCGATGATCTCGTCGTCGACACCGTCGAAGATGAAGGCTGCGCGCGGGTCTTCGCTGGCAGCGGTCCGCCGATAAAAGGCGGAGAGGTCGAAACCTTCCGAGATGAAACCGACACCGCCGATGGATTGCGGCGGCCGTCCATGCGCCCTCCACAGGCCGCCGCGCTTGCCGTCGAAGGAATGGAACTCCTCCCCGGGCTGCGTCTCCCAGGTGCGGATCGCCGGGCCATTGCGCCGTACTTCCATGACCCCGGGCAGCACCGGATGGTAGGCGATGCGCCAGTAGAAGCCGTTGCCTCCGAGAACGGCCAGCCGTCCGCCGGCATCGACATAACTCTTGGTCGCCTCCCACATCTCGGCCGAGAAATATTCGGGATGGGAACCGGTGACGACCGTGGCGTACTGGCTGAGAAGACGGAAGCCTTCCGCATGTAGATCATCGTCGGTGACGACGTCGTAGTCGAGCCCCTGGCTTTCGAGCCAGTCGGTAATGTGGGTATCGGCATTGAATTCGCGCAGGTTCGAGCCCTTCGCCCCGAAGGAACTGATGTAGCCGGGGCGGAAATTGAGAATGGGGCGCAGGCGCGACGAATAGCAGACCCCGCTGCCGTCCGAATGGACGTCATAGAGCGACGGACCCCATTCGGGATGCTCATCGATCAGCAGATTAGCCTTGTGCAGCACGATCACCCGGCTGGAGAGAAGCTCCGCGATCGGGAACGGCACCGGGTTCAGGTTGGCATAAGCGAGGTAGGTTGCTGTGGAGGCGACGAGACAGATCGGCGCGCGGCGGTCGCCCTGTCTTGGCTTGACGAAGAACGGGATGCGGTCTTCATCGTCGCCGGCGATGAGCCGGATCGCATAGAAGCCGCTCTTGATGTCCGAAGGCAGATCGAACGCGATGTCGGCTTCCCAGCGTGCGTCGTAGATGTCGTCGTCGTGGAAATGGATGGCGCCATAGTGTGCCGGCGCGGCCCGCCAGGAAACGTCTTCGCCGGTCCAGTTCGAGCCTGTCATACCACGGGCCGGCAGGTTTATCGTGGTTCCGTGCAGGCGGTGGCGAGAGCGGTCGGTGACGCGTTCGCCGTCGATGCCGACCGAAAAATCCCAGAAGGCGACGCATTGCGCCGCCACGTCGGCCGGCAGCGCCTCGCCCCGAAATTTCTCCATGTCCAGCCGCGACGCGACGCCGTCCAGCAGGCGCGGTTTCTCGATCTTGCCGTTGAAATGGTCGGCGGTCCGCGGCGCATCCGGGGTGCCGCCGGTCATACGGGCGGCAAGAGTGAGGGCGGCGGCCTTCGGCAGGCCAAAATCGAAGCTGACGGGTGTTCTCGCCAAGACGGGACGCTCGCCGGCTCCCGTGCGGGAGTAAGGTTCCTGCCGGATCGACAGGATCGCCTCCTGCGCATCATAGGATGCGGCGACGAGATGCCACTGGCGCTCCATGAGGGGCATGTCGGTTGCGATGGAAACACTGTCGCCACCCGCTTTGCTGCAATGCGCGGCCAGCGCGCCATTTGCATCGATGACCAGGCGGAAACCGCTTTTCGAGGCTTCATCCCAGATACAAAGCAGCGCCTGCTCTCCCTTCAAGGGGGTTGTTGGCCATATATGCATCTGCACCGAGAAGCTGGACAACGCGTCGAAGCGTTCGTTGGGCGCTACGACAACACAGGAGCCGGCGTTGCAGACTTGCTCGCGCGCCGGATAGACGCCGTCGGCATCCGACGGGATCTCGATTTCGCGGAAACCGGGGCCTTCGGGATTGAGGTCGCCGCAGATGGTCCGCACCAGGCTGGCACGGAATTGCGACGCGGCGGTGCAACTCACCATGACCTTCAGCTGCTCGCCGCGCGTGACGCTGATCTTGTCGAGATAGCCGGTGATGTAGGGGAGCGCCATCCGGTTACTTGCCTCCGAGGTCTTTGCCGAAAAACGCTTTCCAGCGCAGGCGGAACACTTCTCGCTCGGCTTGCGCCAGATCATCGAATTCGACGTCTTCCAGGCGCACGGGATCGCCGCGCACGCCGGTCAGTTTCGCCAGTTTCCAGCGTCGATGCGGCTCGATCGCGACCAGCACGTATTTTCCGGCGCAGGGCGCTTTTCGGAAATGTTGGAGAACGAACTGGAGGTTCGGACTATGGGCGCCGATCGGGGTTTGACAATATTCCCGGTACAATTCCTCGCCGCGCGCGAGGATGTCGTCCCATACGGCCCGCGTCGGGCTGCGAAGATCAGGAAGGGTATGGAATTCGGTCATTGGACGTGGATCATTCCTCAGATAATGCCGGCGTTCTTGAGTTGGCGCATCTTGGCCTCATCCATGCCGAGAAGGCCACCCAGAATCTCCGCGTTGGATGCGCCGAGAGACGGGCCGAGGCTATCGACATGACCGGGCGTTCGCGACAGTTTCGGCACGACCGCAGGAATGAAAACGTCGCCCAGACTCTCGTGATGCAAGGCGATCTGATTCTGTCGCTCGGCGATATGAGGGTCCGCGAAGATGCCGGCGATCGTGTTGACGGCCGCGCATGGGACGTCGTTCTCGGCGCAGGTCGTCACGGCTTCGTTGGTCGTCATCTCTCCGACCCATGCCTGGACGATGCCGTCGACGATCGCTGAATCCCTCAGGCGCGCGGCGGTGGTGGCGTATCTATCCGGCAACGCCAATTCTGGACGCCCCATCGTCTTGGCGAGGCGCGTAAACATGCGGTCGTTCGTGCAGGCAATGGCGATCCAGCCGTCCGTTGTCTGGAAGTGGCCGTGAGGACAGGCGTTCGACGTGCCGAGGCCCTGCCGTCCGCGCACGATTCCGCGCGCCGCGTAAGCGGGCACGAGATCATCCAGCATCCGCATAATCGGTTCGTAGAGCGCCAGATCGATATACTGGCCGACCCCGTCGCGCTCCCGCGCGCGCAACGCAAGCATGACGCCCAGTGCCCCGTAGACGCCGGATGCGTAGTCCGCCAGTGATGTCGATCCCGGCGTCAGTGGCGGGCCGTCGGCCATTCCGGTCAGATGGGCCAGTCCTCCGAACGCGTGGGCGATGCGGGCGAAGCCCGGGCGATCCTTGTAGGGGCCGCTCTGACCGTAGCCTGAAATGCGTAGCATGATGAGGCGAGGGTTCAGCTTGCAAAGCTCGTCGAAACCGAGCCCCCACTTCTCCAGCGTCCCCGGTCGAAAATTCTCGCAGATGATGTCGGACTGAGCCGCCAGCTCACGCAGGATGCCTGCTCCCTCGGGGCTGCGCAGGTCGAGCGTCACGGATTTCTTGTTACGGGCCTCGCTGAGCCAGCAAAATGTATCGGGGGTCTCAACACTGGCGACGCCGAAACGCCGAAGGGGATCTCCTTCGCGGGGCTGCTCGATCTTGATCACCTCGGCGCCGAATTCGCCCAGAATGGAAGCGGCGAGCGGCGCAGCGATGAAGGTCGCAATATCTAGAACGCGGAGTCCTTCGAGGGGACGCTTGTGATCTGGCATCGTCTGCTTTCTGTGTGATTACCTTCGAAAGTCTCGCAGGTGGTCCCGGATGAAGCAAAAACAACCTTATTCTATAGTTAGACAGGAAAGTTATGGATGCCGCGCTAAGGGTGTATGATAACGACGACATCGGGAGGGGTAGGATGGACGTACGGCAGTTGAGATACTTCTTGTCGGTGGCCAAGTGCCGGAGCTTCTCGCGCGCCGGCGTCGAGCTGAACATTGCTCAGCCCGCACTGAGCCACCATGTTGCGAATCTCGAGGCTGAACTCGGGGTCAAGCTGTTCGAGCGAAGTACCAAGGGGGTGACACCGACCGAATGCGGCGAAACGCTCATGCGTCATGCCGAAACGATCCTCCGCCAGGTGACGAAGGCCGCTATCGACGTCAAAATAACGTCGGCGCAGCCCTCGGGCACCGTGTCGATCGGCCTGCCGACCAGCATTTCGATCGGCCTGACCGTACCGCTGTTGCACGCGGTGGAAGCACGCTATCCGGCCATCACTCTGAAGATCATTGAGAACCACAGCGGATTTCTGTCGGAGTGGATTCTTGCCGGGCGCCTGGACATGGGGGTTCTGTTCGATATCGATCCGGCATCCCCATTCGATTTAAAGCCGCTGATGGAAGAGCATCTCTATTTTGTTGCCGCGCCGGGAAGCTTCATCGACGGACGCGAATCCATCGAACTGAATGAAATAAGCGGCACGCCGCTGATATTGACCGGCGCGAGCCACGGCTTGAGGCATGCTATCGACCGTCATGAGAATGGTATTGCCTTCGACGTGAAGACGGAGATTGACTCGCTGGTGGCAATCAAACAACTGGTCGCATCAGGCTACGGCCACTCCATCCTGCCCTGGGGCGCGATACAGGGTGAGTGCGCAGCCGGCGTCCTCCATGCGGTTCGGATCGAGAAGCCGAAGATCAAGCGCAAGGTCTATCTCGCTTCCGCCCGGGGCTGGCCCCGCTCGCGCGCTGCCGAAATTATCTCCGGGTTGCTTTTCGAGGTCGCCGGCGGGCTCGTCGCTGACGACCGCTGGCGGGGAGAGCTCCTGAAGGAAAGTGGGATATAAAGCAAACTTATCGCGCTATGCTTATTTGGACGCTTGTCGCATCGTCTTGGGTCAGTAGGTTTCGTGTGGTGGAATTGCGTGTTCATGCCACAAACAAGCTCAGAATGCACAAAGAGGGTGACCCATGCGATCAACAATCAGCTTGCTGACGGCCGCTTCGGCGGCGCTCGGCATCGCCCTGACGCCGCTTGTCGCGACGTCGGCCAGCGCACAGGACAAGACGGTAACGCTTGGCGTACTCGGCGCGTTCGCAGGACCTTTCGCGGCGGACGCCGTCGAGGGTTACAACGGCGCCATGCTCGCCGCCAAGGAGATCAACGCCGCCGGCGGGATTGACGGATATAAGTTCAACGTCGAGCAGTTCGACACCAAGGAAATGACGCCGGACGCCGTGCTGGCGGCGGTGGAGCGTCTTAAAGCAACCCCCGACCTCGGCGCGATCGTGACGCCTTTCGGCAGCCTCTCCGGTTTCGAAATGGACTACGTCGCCGATATCGGCGTGCCCTACATGGTGGCCGCGAACTCGAACCAGTATCGCTCCATCATCCAGCCCGACCCCGACAAGTTCAAGAATGTCTGGTCGCTGGCTCCCTCCTATGACGCCTACAAGACGGAATTGCCGGTGGTAATCGACCAGATGATCGCTGACGGCTCGTTCACGCCTGCCGAAAAGACCTACGCGATCATCGGATCCGACAATCCCTACAGCATGCCGATATATGCGGGATTGAAGGAGGCGATGGACGCCAAGGGCTGGACGATGACGTTCGACGACGTTGTCCCTGCTGTCGAGATCAACGACTGGCGCGTCATCCTCAACAAGATCCGGCAGAAACCGCCGGCGGTCATCATCAATACCGAGGCATCCTCCTCGAATGCCGCGAGCTTCATGAACCAGTTCATGGAAGATCCGACCAACTCGCTGCTTTTCATCCAATACGCGCCGTCGGTGCCGGAATTCGTGGAACTGTCGAAGAAGAACTCGACGGGGGTTCTTTACAACATGCTCGGTGGTCCGATCAGCGCTGCGGTGCGGCCGCGCACCAAGGAAGTCGGTGACAAATACAAGGCTGAGTACGGCTACGATTCGAGCATCTACGGCTATATCTGCTACGAGATGGTCTACCTCTATGCGGATATCCTGAAGAAGACAGGTGACCCGAAGGACTACGCCAAGGCTTCGGCGGAACTTGCCGCGACCGACAAGGAAATGGTTCATGGTCGCGTCAAATTCGACCCTGCCACGCACCTTTCCATACAGGGAGACGGCTATCTGCCGATCCAGTTCTACCAGATCTGGGACGGCGAGCGGATTACCGTCTATCCGAAGGAATTCGCTACTGGCAAAAGCCAAACACCGCCCTGGATCAAGTAAATCGAGGAGGGGCCGGCTTGAGGTCGGCCCCATACTTTCCTGGACAAACGCATGGCAGACATTTTGGTCGTCAAAGGGATGAGCAAGAGCTTCGGCGCTCTTCGCGCCATTCGTGATCTTTCTTTCTCGCTGGGGAGCGGGGAAATTCTCGGGATCGCTGGCCCTAATGGCAGCGGCAAGAGTACCTTGTTCAACATCCTGACAAGGATACCGTTCGGGCCGGACCGTGGAGAGATGTCACTGGATGGCCAGTCGCTCGACCGTTCCAGTCCCCGCCAGATCGTCCAGGCCGGCCTGGCCCGTACCTTCCAGACGGAGACGGACTTCGAAACGTTGACTGTACTGGAAAACCTCCTCGTATCGATGCCGGATGGGGATTTCCGCGACGGCAGGCAGGCGGCCGAAACGCATGCCATGGAACTGCTCGCTTCCGTCGACCTGCAAGGCCAGGGCGATCGGATCGCCTCGGAAATCACCGTCTACGACCGCAAGAAACTGATGATTGCAACAGCGCTCGCATCCCGGCCGAAAGTACTCCTTCTCGATGAACCGGCGGCTGGCCTGTCCCGCCCCGAGGTGGCGGAAATGATCGAATTGATCCGGCGCATCAACGCAGGCGGCGTGTCGATCGTCGTCATCGAGCATATCATTTCGCTGCTCGTCTCCGTCTCGAACCGCCTGCTGGTGCTGAATTTCGGAGAAATGCTATGCGAAGGCACGCCGCAGGACGTCATTCGCGATCGCCGCGTCATCGAAGCGTATCTAGGATCGGCGGCCGCCCATGTCTGATCCCATTCTCGACGTCACCGCGCTAAGATCGGGTTATGGTCGTGTCCCCGTCCTGCACGACATCACGTTCAGCATCGCCGAGCGCGAAAATATCGGTCTGATCGGTCCCAATGGCCACGGCAAGACCACGCTGTTTCGGACTCTGTCCGGCCTGGTCCCGGCCTG
Source organism: Aquamicrobium sp. NLF2-7 (assembly GCF_022359935.1). NCBI lineage: Bacteria > Pseudomonadati > Pseudomonadota > Alphaproteobacteria > Hyphomicrobiales > Phyllobacteriaceae > Aquamicrobium > Aquamicrobium sp. NLF2-7. The sequence continues at coordinate 20,941 of NZ_JAKSED010000008.1, forward strand.
GTCGGGTTCGGTACGGTTCCTCGGCGAGGATATAACGAGAAAATCCCCGGCCTCGATCGTCGAGCGCGGGCTGATCCATGCTCCTCAGGGCAACAAGCTGTTTCCCGACTTTACCGTGCTGGAAAATCTGTGGCTCGGCGCTTTCGTGAAGGGGCCGCGTGCGCAACGCAAGCGGACGATCGAGCAGGTGTTCTCGATCTTTCCCCGGCTCGCCGAGCGACGCGGCCAGCGCTGCAGTACGCTAAGTGGCGGCGAGCGCCAGATGGTAACGATAGGCTGCGGATTGATGGGGCTGCCGAAGATGCTCATACTCGACGAGCCGACGCTGGGGCTGTCACCGAAGCTCAAGGCCGAGTTGCGCGACGCAATCGAGACCATCGTCGCCTCGGGCGTCCAGACGGTGATCGTGGAGCAGGACCCGGAGTTTTTGCAGACACTGACGACCCGCCTACTCCTTGTCAGCGAGGGCGTCGTTCGCGCCGAGATCGCCGACAGTGGCGGCCTTGAACATCAACGTATCGTGGAAATGTATTTTGGCCACGCTTGATTCTTTCCTCATTGCCTTCCAGGCAATCTTCGCCAGCGGGCTCGTTCTGGCTTCCTTGTACGTGTTGATGGCCGCCGGCCTGGCACTCGTGTGGAACACGCTCGGCATCTTCAACTTCACTCATGGCGCGCTGATGGCCGCCGCAGCCTACATCGCATGGACGGTGGCCGACCCGCGCGGCTTGGGCCTGGGGCTCGCCGTCGGCGTGGTTGTGGCGGTGCTTGCCGCCGCCGCCATCGGCTATCTAATCAACGTGTTGCTGGTGACGCCTTTCCTCGGCCAGAAGCAGATCGTTCTCCTGGCGGTGATGACGACGCTTTCGGGAGCTTTTTTCATCGAGAACTCGGCGCTGCTGCTATGGGGGCCGCGCATCAAGCAGTTGGACAAGTTCGTCGAGGGCAATGTCAGGATCGCAGGCACTGCGATTTCAGGCCACGAGGCGATCATCATCGTCGTCGCACCCCTTCTGATGATCGGGCTGTGGACCTTCCTGCGCTTCACCTGGACCGGCAGCGCCATACGCGCCGTTGCGCAGAATCGGGAGTTTGCCGAATTGAACGGCATCCGCGTCAAGCGCATGTACTCGATCGCCTTTGCCATCTCGGCCGCTCTGGCGGGCTTCGCCGGGATCATGCTGGGTGCGATCCGCTTCATCACGCCGGGCCTGGGCGGCGAGCCTCTGCTGAAGGCGCTGATCGTCGTCATTCTCGGCGGGTTGGGCAGCATGCCCGGAACCGTGCTCGGGGCCTATGTGGTGGGCTTCGGTGAGGCGACCACGACTTATTTTCTTGGCGCTTATTGGACGCAGACGATCCTGTTCCTGGTTTTCATCGCATTCCTTGTCCTGCGACCCAACGGATTGATGGGAAAGCAGTGACGATGGAGCGATCTATGAAAAACGGCTCGGTTACCCTATTCTTCCTTGTCCTGCTGCTGTTGCCGCTGGTCAACGGCGATTCCTATGTGCGCCATATCAGCATCATCGCCATTATGTACGCGGTGCTGGTTTCCAGTTGGAACATCTCGCTGGGTTATGGCGGCGTATTCAATTTTGCCCACATGGCCTTCTTCGCCGTCGGGGCCTACGCTACCGGCATCCTGACCAAGACATTCGGCTTCTCTGCCTGGTGGGGCATGCCGATCGGCATTGCGGCATCGGTGGCGGCCAGCGTGCTCGTCTGTCTGCCGGTGCTGAGGCTCAAGGGGATCTATGTGATCCTCGTCACCTTCGCCTTCGGCCAGTTGTGCCTGCAAATCGTGCTTAATCAGCGTGAACTGACCGGCGGCAATTTCGGATTGGTCTCGATCCCGCCGCTGGAGATCGGGGGGTTCTCCTTCAGGGATTACCAGAACGCCGGCTATTACTACCTGGCGCTGGCGATCCTGGCGGTCACGGTCGCCGCCGTCTCCTGGTTCGCGCGCTCGCGGTTCGGCTGGCGAGTGCTCGCCTTGCGCGACAACGAGCCCTATGCCGTCAGCCGCGGCGTGCCCCTTGCCAGGACCCGCCTCGCCACATTCGCCTTCAGCGCCATCTTCCCCGGCGCGATCGGCGCGGTCTATGCGCAGTATGTCCGCTCCGCCAGCCCGGACATGTTCGGCTTCTCGTTCCTGACGCTTGCCCTGTCGATGTTGCTGCTGGGCGGCACCGGCACGATCTGGGGGCCGATCGCGGGCGCCTTCGTGTTCACCGTTCTGTCGGAACTGATGGCGCCGCTCGGTCCGGGCCGCTACCTCGTGACGGCTGTCCTCATCGTCCTCATCCTGCGTTTCTTCCCGCGCGGGCTGGCAGGCATCCCGGAATTCGTCGCCGCGCAATTCAAGAGCGCCCGCCGCACCGCCAAGAAAAGTGCAATAACGACAGGAGAGGTCCGGTGAAACCAAAACGCCTTCGCCGCTGCCAGCTTTCAGTGCCGGGCTCCAGCGACAAGATGCTGGCCAAGGCGGCCACGATAGAGGTCGACTATATTTTCCTCGATCTCGAGGATGCGGTTGCGCCGAATCGCAAGGCGGAAGCCCGCACCAACGTGATAGAGGCGATCCGCCATACCCGCTTCCGCGCGCCGACGATCGCCGTGCGCATCAACGACCTGTCGAGCCCGTGGGCCTATGACGACCTCACCGCACTCGTGGAGGGCTGTGGCGCGGCGCTTGACGTCATCGTGGTTCCCAAGGTCATGGGACCGCGGGATGTCGAGTTCGTGGACCGCTTGCTCGGCATGTTGGAGGCCCGCCACCAAATCGGCCGGCGCATCGGCATCGAGGTGCTGATCGAGGAGGTGGAGGCCATCGCCAGCGTCGAGGCGATCGCAGGCGCATCGGCGCGGCTGGAGGGCCTCATCTTCGGCATGGGGGATTACGCGGCCAGCCAGGGCATGCGCGTGTCCGGCGTGGGCGAAACCGACGACTATCCGGGCGACCTCTTCCATTATCATCGAAACCGCGTGGCGATCGCGGCGCGGATAAACGGTCTCGTCGCCGTCGACGGCCCCTATGCGGATTTCCGCAATCCGGCCAAATATCGGAAGGAAGCCCGCCGCGCGGCACTTCTGGGATTCGCCGGCAAATGGGCGATACATCCCTCGCAGATCGAGCTAGCGGAAACGATCTTCTCCCCGGACCCGGCCACGGTGGTGAGGGCGCGCGCCATGGCCGACGCCTATGCGGCGGCCCGCGAGCGTGGTGAAGGCGCCATCAATTTCGAGGGAAACATGATCGACATTGCCTCGGTGCGCGGCGTGCGGGAACTCGTCGAACTGGCCGATATGATCGAGGCGCGGCAGGCTTCCGTGGCGCGCTGAACGCCGAAAGAAGCTGGCCGGGCCTTTTTCTTGTGCGAGCGCGCCGAGGGACCGGCCGCTCAGTCGTGCTTGATCACCATCGTGCGCACGGCGGAGAACTCGTAGAGCGCCTCAAAGCCTTTTTCGCGGCCATGGCCGGATTTCTTCATGCCGCCGAAAGGCAGTTCAATTCCGCCGCCGGCGCCGTAGCAGTTCACGAAAACCTGGCCGACTTGCATCTTGCGACCCACCCGGACCGCCCGGCTGCCGTCGCGCGTCCATATGCCGGCGACCAGGCCATAGGCGGTGCCGTTGGCGAGCGCGATCGCATCAGCCTCGTCCTCGAACGGCAGCACCGCCATGACCGGCCCGAAGACCTCGTCATGGGCAAGGCTGTTGGTGCGCGGAACAGGTCCGTACAGCTTGGGCTGGACGAAGAAGCCGCCTTCCGGAAGATCGGCAGCCATCCGACCCTCGGCGATCAACGGCAGGCCGTCCGCTGCGGCGCGGTCGCAAAAGCCGATCACGCGGTCCCGTTGCTTGCTGTTCACGACCGGACCGAGGTCGAGGTCCATCTCCGGGGTGCCCACACGGACGGTCGAGAAACGTTCGGCGACCCTTTCCACGATGCGCTCATAGGCCGAGCGTTCGACGAGCAGCCGGGAACCGGCCGAGCAGGTCTGGCCGGCATGTTGGACGATGGCGTTGACCAGGGAGGGCAGCGCCGCGTCGAGATCGGCATCCGCGAACACGATCTGGGCGGACTTGCCGCCGAGCTCGAGCGTGCAGCCGATATGGTTGCGGGCGGCGGCGGTCTGGATCTGCACGCCGGTCTGATTGCTGCCGATGAAGGAGATGAAATCGATGTCCGGATGGCTGCTGAGCGCGGCGCCGGCCTCGTGGCCATAGCCGGTGACCATGTTGATCGCCCCTTCGGGAAAGCCGTTCTCCACCATCAGCTCCGCCATGCGCAGCGGCGTCTGGCAGGCGTCCTCGGCCGGCTTCATGACCACGGCATTGCCCATCGCCAGGGCGGGGCCGACGGACCGGGGGAACATCTGCGCCGGGTAGTTCCACGGGATGATGTGCGCGGTTACCCCGTGCGCCACCCGCTCCGTCGTCGCGAAATGCCCGTTGAGGAAGGGAACCGTGTGGCCGTGGACCTTGTCGGCGCCGCCGCCGTAGAATTCGAAGTAGCGGGCCGCCGCCACGATGTCGTTGCGCGCCTGCTTGATAGGCTTTCCGGTATCCAACGCCTCGAGTTGGGCAAGCTCTTCGGCATTGTCTGCTACGACGATGGCCATGCGCGACAGGAGACGGCCGCGCTCGGCGGCGTTCATTCGCCCCCAGGCGCCGGTCTCGACTGCCCGCCTGGCTGCCGCCACGGCCGCATCCACATCGACGTCGACGCCGGCTGCAATGCGCGTGAACACCTGGCCGGTGGCCGGCGCAAGAACGTCGATCATTCGACCGCTCTGCGAACCCCGCCATTGATTGTCAATGAGAATGCCGGTTTGTGTCATGTGATCAACCTTTTCGTTCCACCGGCTTACAATGGCAAAGGGTAATGTTGGAAATAGAGAGATGTGACTAGGCCATCCATTTTCTCTATGGCCTTTGCAGAAACGGCTTTGGCCAGCGCGCACTGGACGTAGAGCCGCAATCGGATGACGGACTGCGAAAAAGCCGAGGGAAACATCGGAGGTTTCCCAATGATCTAAATGCTTGCGTCATCCGCGCCCGCTTTCGCAGCGGTAGGTGCGAATTCTGCCGATTATTTATTCGCGGCATCACGCAAAGCGTCGTTGATTCAATCTTGCCAGCCCGTACCGTCCTCCTGAAAAGAGTGTCCGTCGTCTGATGGGGTGGACGCGCCCCGGCGGCATTTACGTGCCAAGGTAGGTGTTAGAAACACCTATGAGAAGGAGGCATCCTTCAGGTGCTGTCACATTGTTTTTATCGATTGATTTGCGGTAGTAGGGCGTCATGACTGGCACAGCTGCGCCCTACAAGAACCATCGCTTTCCAATCGAGATTGTTGCTCGGTCCGTCTGGCTCTATTTTCGGTTCAATGTAAGCCTGCGTGAGGTCGAGGAAATGATGCTCGAACGCGGCATCGTCGTTTCCCACGAGACTATGGGGCTATCCGCCGCTGGTGCCGGACATACGGCTCCGATGATGAGATCGTCCAGACGCGCCGCAACACCAAGGCCGCCAGACGTTTGCAGACCCGGTTGCTGAAGAAGCGGGGGCTTGCGCCGAAGCGCATGGTCACCGACAAGCTGCGTTCCTATGGGGTGGCCAAGCGCCAGGTCATGCCAGGTGTCGAGCACCGCTCGCATAAGGGCTTGAACAACCGGGCGGAGAATTCCCACCTGCCGTTTCGAAAGCGGAGCGAACGCGCCAGGGATTCCGCTCTGCCGGTTCACTCCAGCATTTCGTGTCAATCTTCTCCGCCGTCCGAAACCTCTTTGTTCCAGCCCATTCCATCAGGTCCGCTGCCCAGATCCGAGCCCATCGACGCAAAGTCATGGCTGAATGGAACGCCATGGCCTTGCTCCTTGCCTGAACCTGAAAGCTCGATCCTTCTGCGCCCTATCGCTAAACAATCTGACAGCACCGCAAACGGCCTCCACGCCGTCCCCCAAAGAGCGCAGGAACTACGTCGAAAACGCCGGATACAAGTCAACCTAATTGCGAAATGCGCTAGCGATGAAGGTCGCGACCTGAACATTGCCTTTGCCCGGATCAGCTCCCTAACCGTGCGGAGAAAGATCGTTGCCCTTGTCGAATCCATTGCCGGGTGATCGGCCGGAGCGAATAACAATCATTGCGGCGGCTGCGCCGGTGCTACCACGGTGATCGTGCAGTTCTGCGCCTCGCTGGTCCTGCCCGCTGCCTCACGGCAGGCTGCCACCTCGGCCGCGTTGATCTCAATGAGCCGGTCGGCATCAGCAACCCGGTTCCAGGCTTTCGGGTCGGCGAACTCCATCAAGATCATGCCGGCCTGCCACGGCCTTTCCGCCATGATGAAGCTGGCAACACGGGGCGCAACCGAAAACGGCAGCAGCGCCGGCAGGAACAGCGTCAATATGATGCCGGCCAGGACGCCGGCCCCGCCGACGATCCACAAGAACCGGTTCTGAACATGACGCTGGCGTGCACCGGCGACGTGTTCGGCGAGATCGCGCGCGACCCTCTGGAAATCCCGGCTCTCGTTTTCGAACTGCTGCGCGGCGGTCCTCACCAGGCTCTCGCCGCTCCGCTCGAGCGCGCGTGCGTAATGCTCCGCCCCCTGCCGGAGAATGGGCGACTGCTCCACCCCTTGCAGGCGCTCTCCGACATGGGCGAGCTGCTGCACGAGTTGCGCCAGTTCGGGCTTGTAGTCCTGTGGCGGTCCCTGCCGGTCAAATTCCTCGAATGCGGCTTCCACGCCCTTGCGGATCGTGGTCATTTCCCGCGCGAGGTCGCTGGCAAGACCTTCGACCGTCTGCCGTAGCGCGTCGAAGGCAGCGGCCGGATCGCCGGCCTCGTCAGCCGATACTTGCCGCGCGAATTCTTCCCTGTCGTCGTCCAGTTCCGTCATGATCTCCCTGCCTACCTTTCCATACCGATGCCCCGGCTAAGGCGCTGTCCGCGTGTCAATTCCTCTTGCAGCTCGTGGGCGATGCTCTGCCCCTTGCGCAAATGTTCGCCTATCCCGAGTTCCTGACGGCGGTTGCGCAAGATGGAACCCGCCTGCGGGTCGCGTTCGAGGCTCTTGGCGAGGCCATTCATCTGGCTTTCGACCTTGCCGCGCGCCTCGTCGTGCTGCCAGCCGCGTAGCTGCTGGCGCTGCGCTTTCAAATCCTGCCACTGTTCAACGAAGCGCTCGGCCCTGACATTGGGGTCTTGCAGCGCCGCGTTCTCGTGCTTCATCCCTCCGATGACCTGCGCGACACGCTCCCGGCCGGTAAGCTCGGTCATGGCGCGCGCTGTCTCCGGATCGTTTTGCAGCGTCGAGCGCATCAGGTCTTTCATGCCGGGCTGCACCTGGTCGAGCTGCTGCCCGGCCGCACGCATTTCCTGCCGCTGCATGTCGAGGACCGGCAAGCCCCCGCGCTGGTGCTGATCCGCCGACTGATAGGCCCGTGCATAGCGGTCAACGGCCATCTCAAGCGGCGACTGACGCCGCACCCGCTCGGTCAGCCGGTCTTGCATCGGCGCCGGCCGTAAGCTCCCTTCCCTTTCCGGCTGGCGCTGCATCCGCGATGCCTCGCCCCGATCCTGGGAAGGCTCGGGACGTGCCCCGGAACCAGCGTTGAGCTTCAAGCCGTCGAACATGCTGCGCCCCATTTTGCGGGTAACCTGGCGCTCGGCCTTCTCTGGCGGCTTCTGCTCGATCTGCGAACCATTTTCGGCGGCGCGGTCCTGCTGCGGCCCCTCGGCCGCCGCGCTCCGCGACAGTTTCAGGCCCTCGAATGGATTGCGACGCTGACGCTCGCTAACGCGCCGTTCACCATGATCGGCGGCGAGATCCTTGCGAAGATCTACACGGAGATCCTGCGCGAGATCCTCGCCCTTGTTTTCAGCTACGTCGTGACGCACCTTGGCAAGGTTCATGGGGGCATGAACATGGTCCCGGTCGCCATCACCCAACGTCCCCCCGGCGGCCGGGACTGATCTTTCGCCAAGCGATACACTTTCGCGCACCGCCTCCCGCTCCGGGCGCAGCTCGATCTCGCTGCGGATGCCCATCTGCTCGGCAATTCCGCGCCGCTCGGCAAAATCGCGCGGGTAATCCAGCGTCGTTTCCTTCGCGCCCGACCGCGACAGCCGATTTTCAAGCTGAGCGTAGGCCAGCTCGCCAGCGTCCTGCACCTTCCACGAATGGCGCTCGACCGTCTGGCAGTCCGGAAGCCGAACCGGCTCCGACCCGGTATGCTCAAGGCCGATCTTCTGCCCGATCTCCGGCGCGCGCTCCTTTATGGCACGCTCAAGATCGCCCCCCCAAATGGTACTCCGCTGCCCCTTGTCGGTTTCCAGCGTCACGAAATAGCTCTGGCTGTTCCCTTCCCTATGCTCGTAGGGCGCGGCCCCATGCTCGACCAGGCGGCCCGAAGCCAACGTTTGGCCGGCTTGACGGCCAGGACCGGAATTGCCGAACTCTTGCCTGTCGGCATAGAGCTGCGCACCGTCCCGATGCCGCGTCATAGCGACATAGGTCAGATGCCGGTCCATCGTGCCCGACGCCAGCACGAAACTCCGATCGACCGTCGCTCCCTGATTTTTATGGATGGTAGTAGCATAGCCGTGGTCGATCGCCTGATAGTCGCCCATCGACACGGAAACGCTGTCGCCTCGGCCGTCGAGCGTGGCGACGATCCGCCCCGGCTCGACATGATCGACCGTCGCGAGCATCCCGTTTTTCACGCCAAGGTCGCGATTGTTCTCCAAAAACACGATGCGGTCGCCGGGGGCGAACTCCCGCTTGCCGTCATTGGTTTGGAAGGTCAGCGCTCGGCCCGGCCCTTCCCGCCAATGATCGACCTCGGGGGCGACGTCGCCGGCTTCCTTGACGCGCGCCAGCTCACCCCGGTCCTGTAGCTCGGCCCGGATCGCGTCATTGATGGCGCGAACATCGGCCCGGCGATGCGCCATCGCAACGCGCGTGCCGTCCGGCCGCTCGTCACGATCGGCAAGGTAATCGCGCACGATCTCGCCGCGCGCATCCTCCCGGCGTTCGCTGAACCGAATATCGCCATGCTCGTGATAGGCGGCCAGGCCTTCGGCCGTCCGGTGCGTGGCGAACGCGACGGAAGCCTCCCGCTGCCAGTCCACGCGCTGCCGGCGGATTTCGGACAGCTCGGCATGGCCGATTTCCTCCGTGATCGCTCGGAACGGAGCACCGGCCCCGATCGCCTGTAGCTGCTCATGATCGCCGACAAGCACGATCTTCGCCCCGCGCGCCTCGGCCTCGCCAACGAAGCGGGCGAGCTGCCGGCTCCCGACCATGCCCGCCTCGTCGATCACGAACACGTCGCCGCGGTTGAGCTTGTAGCGGTCCCCACTACGTGGGTTTTCCCAACTGCGGGACCATGACGCCAGCGTGCGGCTCTGGATGCCGGAACTTTCCTCCAACCCCTCGGCCGCCTTGCCCGACAAGGCCGCGCCGTGGACCGTGTAGCCTTCAGCCTCCCATGCCTCGCGCGCGGCCGCCAGCATCGTGCTCTTGCCTGCGCCGGCGAAACCGACAACGGCCGCGATCCGCTCCGGCCCGGTGATATGCTCGATCGCGCTGCGTTGCTCGGCCGATAATCCGGCAGACACATCGCCGTTGCTCCGCTGAATGGCAGCATCCTGCGCGCCGATGGCCCGCTCGACATGCCGCCGATCAACACCATGATTGTACGCCGCATGCATCCGCTGCGCTGACTCGACCATGCCGGATTCGATCTCGACCATTTCGCGGGTCGAATACCGGGCAAGCTCGATCTCACCCGTGGCCTGGTCCCCCACTACGTGGGCGCGCTCGGGCTGCAACTCGACCAGGGCCGGCGACGCCATCACGGTCGCAAAGGCGTTCCGGAACTCTTGCGGGTCGTCGTTGATATAGCGATGCAGCGTCCGCGCAACATCGCGCCGATCGAACACGCTCTTTTCCCCGGTGATGAGCGTCAGCACCTGCTCCGGCTTCTCGCGGATCAGCTTGGCATTGCGCCGCGCCGCGTCCTCGTCCAGCCGTACCCGCGACACGTCGAGGCCGCGCCTGTCCATCTGCGTGGCATGGACGCCCATATGCTCGGTCGGTGTCAGCTCAAGCCCGCGCTCAAGGTGCGAACGATGGTCGATCCGAATATCAAGCCCGGCCATTGCCAGGCGCTCGTTGGCAATCCCCTCCCACCTCTGGCGAAGGTCGCGAAGTTGCATGTCGGTCGTCGCAAGCCCATTCGACAACAGCCATTTGTTTTCGCGCTCAAGATAGGTCTTCTCCCCTAGCCCGCTCTCGCCAACCTGCCGCGTCGTCATCATCACATGAGTATGGTGATTTCGAACGTCGCCCGGGCTGGTCGCACCAGTGGCGGAGTGCGGCGCATGAATGGCGAAGTCCACCGCAGCGCCATAGCGGTTCGCCACATCCTGCGCGAACTCTCGCGTTGCCTCTAGGCGCTGCTCGGCCGAAAGCTCATGCGGCAAGGCGATTTCGAATTCGCGGGCAACGCGGGCGTCTTTCCGCTTCTCGGCAAACTCTGCTGCATTCCACAAGGTTGAACGATCGCTCGCCCAATCGGCGGAAACGCCTTTGGGCAAGACGATCTCCGCATGTTCCACGCCCTGCTTGGCCGTGTAGTCGTGCGTGATCCCGTCGCGCTCGTTGGTCAGCCTCTCCCCGGCACGATAAGCCATTGAGGCGACAGCGCTACGGCCGCTCGCCCGCGAAACTGGCTTCATGCTCAAATGGTAAATCGCCAACGCAATTGCTCCGATACCGTTTCGGCAAATCCATCCGGCCTATCAGCCGATTACGCGCTGAGTTGCGCAGCAACTCGTAAGTGCGCCCTTCACAACTCAATCGCTTCGCTCTTTCGTCGTTCGGTGTGGCGCTTGTGGAGCTGTTCAAGCCAAATAGGAGCTTCGATATTTGCGCACAGATCGGGCGAGTTTTCAACCGAAGCAGGCAAACAACTGGCAAAAGCATCCTGAACTGATAGTTTTACGGCAACCGGAATGAGGATTTGAGCAATGGCGCGCAAAACGATTGAACAGCGGCTGGCCCAACTGGATGCGCAGCGGGCCACGCTCAAGGCTAGATTAGGAAAACAAGAACGCGCCAACGATACACGTCGTAAGGTGCTGCTTGGCGCGCTCGTTCTCCATCGGTTGGAAAATGGCAAGGATGAGGAATTTTCCCGACGCCTGAGCGAATGGCTCAAGCGCGAACTGCCCGGCTTCCTTACACGCGACGGCGACAAGGAACTGTTTGCCGATCTGCTCGGCGCGACGGCAACCGGAGAAACGCAAGGGAGCACCGGGGAGGCTGGATCGTGAACCAGGCGACACTTGCATGGGCCGCCTTCAAGAACATGCTGCGCGCTGCCGCCCGCGATCCGCTATGGGCCATTGTTGCCCTGATCGGCTTACCCTTCCGCATCTGGCAAACGCTACTGAAAGTTCTGTTCATCCTCATTATCGTGCTCTACCTAATCGGGTTCGGCGGCCGCTTTTTTCTTGAACAACAAGGCTTCGGCCCCGGCAGCATTCCGTTCATCACGCTCGATCTCGTCACGCTGTTGGTGCTGGCAGCGCTCGCCTTCCGCTTCATCACCAATCCGCTGATTATCCATTTCGGGGACATGGATGGCGAAACCCACGGCTCGGCCCGTTTCGCTACGAAGAAGGAAGTGGCTCCCCTTACCCGCGCCGATACCGGCCTGCTGATCGGTCGCGACGGCCTGTCAAAAAAGCTGCTGCGCTATGACGGCCCGGCCCATCTGCTGACGATGGCACCGACCAGAACCGGCAAGGGCGTGGGAACCATCATCCCCAATCTGCTCACCGCCGACCGCTCCGTGATCTGCATCGACCCCAAAGGCGAGAATGCAAAAATCGCCGGCCGCGCCCGCGAAAAGTTCGGGCCGGTCTATGTGCTCGATCCCTTCGGCGTCACCGGCCTGCCTTCGGCCGCCTTCAATCCGCTCGACCAGCTCGACCCGGCCGGCCTCGATATCGCGGAAGATGCAAGCACCCTGGCCGACGCTCTCGTGTTCGATGAACCGGGCATGGCCGGCGAGGCCCATTGGAACGAGGAAGCCAAGGCGCTGATTGGCGGCCTGATCCTCTATATCGCCGCCGTGGAACCGCGCGACAGGCGAAACCTCGCTACCCTGCGCGAGAACCTGACGCTCGCCCCGGAAGCCTTCGCCGCGCTGCTGAAGGACATGCAGGCGTCAACAGCCGCCTCCGGCCTGATCGCCCGCGCTGCAAACCGCCACCTCGGCAAATCCGACCGTGAGGCGGCCGGCGTCTTGTCGGCCGCGCAGCGCCATACCCATTTCCTCGACTCGCCCCGCATGACCGCCGTGCTCGGTCGCTCCGATTTCCGCTTTGCCGATCTCAAGCGCCGCAACGTCTCCATCTTCCTCGTCCTGCCGCCCGATCGGCTGTCGGCCTATTCCCGCTGGCTGCGCCTGCTCGTCTCCCAAAGCCTCACAGACATGGCCCGCGATCCACAAAAACCCGCCGTGCCGGTGCTCTACCTGCTCGATGAATTCGCCGCCCTCGGCCACCTGGCTCCCGTCGAACGCGCCATGGGCCTCATGGCCGGCTATGGCGTCCAGCTCTGGCCGATCCTGCAGGACGTCCACCAGCTCCGCGCCACCTACGGGCAGCGCGCCGGCACCTTCCTGTCGAATGCCGGCGTCCTGCAGGTCTTCGGCGTCAACGATCACGACAGCGCTCGCCTCGTCTCCGATCTGCTCGGACAGGAAACCGTTGTGTTCCAGACCATGAGCCGCGCCCTCGATGCCGACAAGTCGGGGATCTCCTACGGCGAACAGCATGTCGGCCGCCCCCTCATGACCTCTGATGAGGTCCGCAACCTGCCCGAAGGCGTCGAACTTCTGTTCCTCGCCGGACAACGCCCGATCGTCGCCGGCAAGCTACGCTATTATGCCGATCCGGAATTCAAAGGATTTTTCGATGCGCCATGAGCCTAAGAAATCTGCTACCCTAACCATTGCCGCCGCCGCGCTCGCCGCGCTGCTGGCACTCGCCGGCTGCACGACAGGCGGAACCGCGCAAGCGCCGGCCTCGGGCGTCTGCGATCAGGCGGCCACTGAGCGCCTGGCCGGCCACGCGAAAATGACCGACGCCGAAGCCATGCGCCTGACCGGCGCAAGCATCGTGCGCCAGATCGCGCCGGGACAGCCGGTCCAGCAGGATTACACCGACGCCCGCGTCACCATCGAAACCAGTCCGGCCACCGGCCGCGTCGTGCGGGCCTATTGTGGATGATGACCTTTACCCGCCTCGATCGTGCCTATGTCGGCGCGCGCTACTCGCCCCATTACGAAATCACCGGCGAGGAACTAGCTTGGCTGGTCGAGCGCGTGAAGGTACTGCAAGAAACCGTCGCCACGATCAGCACCGAACGGCTCGACGGCCGCGAACTACACACAACATGAAGGCGGTCCCGACGCTACGCGCCGGGGCTTTGTCTCTGGCGGCCCTCCGGCTCACTTCGGCGCAATGAGGGAGCGCGTTCCCCTTTGGGCCGGCGCAGCGATCGCCGCGCCCACGGCATCAATGGAGCGCCCATTTTCCGGCCGGGGCGGGATGCAGAGCGCAAACAATCTGCTGACAAGCAGCTATCTTTTTACTAGCTAATGGCTCAAGCGATTGCCTCAAGCCCTCTTTTCTGAACAACGGTCAGTAGGCGCAGCGCCGGCCCTCCGGGCTTTTTCACCCCCCGCTCCCAATCGGACACAAGCCCCTTGCTCACGTTGAGATAACGGGCAAAAACCGGCTGCGAGATATGCTCGCGCTCCCGAATGGAACGGATTTCCTCGGGGGTTAGCGGCTCAACCGCTGTCAGGCACCCCTCGTCAAATTCGCGCATCGTCTGCTTGTCGATCGCGCCGGACTCATAGAAACCTTCCATCATCTCATGGACGGCTGCCAGAGCCTCACTCTTGTAAGTCTTGGCCATCACAATTCACCTCTAGCATTCGACCCGCAGAGACTTCCGCGTCCATCTGCGCATCTGTAAATCCCAGCACCAGCCTTGCAGCCTTCTTCAAGTAGGCTTCTTCCGTATCATCGAGGTTCGCCATGTCGCTCTTGGCGAACCCAAACGCGAAAACCGCCCTCGTCTGCGTCCGGAAGAAAACCAGCGTTCGGAACCCGCCAGACTTGCCAGCGCCGGGCCGCGCCACGCGCTGCTTGATGAGGCCGGCTCCTAGATCGGCATCTATCTGGCCACGCTCGGCGCGCTCTACAGCTTCACAAAGCATCGCGTCGGAGATTTTCTCTTTCCGGGCAAATTTGTGAAACCGGCTCGCTTTGAAAATCCTCACGCGACTTCCTCGCCTATCAATGTATAACACCTAGCGTTACACTTCAAGGGTTTCACTCCGCATCGCCCCCGAGAGCCGCTATTGCCCGCTCGATCGTCTCGGCAAGGGTGATCTCGTGGCGGTCGGCATAGGCATAGATCGCCTCGATGGTGTCGGCGCGCAGCCGGGTTGCGAACTGCTCCGTGCGACCTGTCTTGCGCCGTGTACGGCGAGCCGGCCGCCCAGGAGATGACGGGACCTGCTCAGGCGCTTTCGGCGTCTCGCGGAAGCCCGCAGCGCGGGCGGCGGCCTTGACCTCGTTCGGATCGACGGGCGGCACTGGCGGCTTATCCAACTCGTCGCCAAAGTCGAGCGTGGCGCGTTTCTTGTCGTCGGCGGTCATGCACCCCCTCCCCTGATGGCATTGATGACGGCTTGCGCGTATTCGCGGGCGTTTTCCTTGGCGGTTTCCAGCCCGGACACATCGGCTTTTTCCAGCTCGTGCAGTGTGCCGCCCAGAGAAAACAGAGTCCGATAGGCCGCCCGATCGATCAAAGTCGCCGGCAGCATCGGAACCGCAGCGCCGGAAAACTGCTGTTCTATGTCGCGCGCCGTGCGCTCGCGGATCGCGGGCGGTACGCGGGTAAAGAACACACGATATGGGATTTCCCGGTTCGCTACCTTCCACATTTGGCGCACCAGCTTGACCGATTTCGCGGCCTCGGCCGCGTCCAGAACTGAGCTTTGCAGCGGGATCAGGACCAAATCCGTCCTAGCAACGGCGAAACCGATGCGGTCGGTAGCAGTCCCTTCCAGATCGACAATGACGAAATCCGCCTCGGCGCGGGCGTCTTCGATCGTGTCTATGATGGTTTCGGCTGAGTCATCGACAATGAGGCGCAGAAATTCGGGAACCGGGCGAAGCCGCGACCAGGCTTCAAGGGGCCTGTTGGGGTCCGCGTCGATCAACGCGACCTTGCGGCCGGCTGCCACCAACTCGCCGGCGAGGACAACGGCCGAAGTCGTTTTCCCGACCCCGCCTTTGCTCGAAACAAATGATATGACCGCCATACGTCCCCCCCTTTTATCTGATGACCAGCAGCATGCTAGCTGCATGAGCTTTATAAGCCATTAATTATCCGCTTACTAGCGGCTTATAAATAGCTAGATGTTAGTAATCTGCTATCAGTTCTAGTGCTGCTCTTGCCGAGGCTTTCTTTCAAAAGCCGTGCGATGGTGACCGCGGGCGCGAACGTTGCGGGGTTTTCTTTGTGGGTGCCGGACCGGCCCGCACTTTACGCGGGCCGGCACCGTCGCAGGGCTGCGTTAGCAGCCCGAACGGCGACGTCCGGTTATCTTTCTCTATCTTTAAGAGATCTAGATGGGGATTCAGTCTGTCTGGCGGACTCACGTAGTTTCATTGAACGAGCAAGATTGGCGAGGGCCTGTCCGAGCGGGTTATCACCAACATCGAACAAAGCCAGCTCGTCCATGGGGAGGCTGGATCGATACGCTTCCACTTCGGCCACGCGCTCGGCCTCGGCCTGTGCGTAATCATCCGGTGGGGGAGGGGCTTCGCCCCAACGGCCAAGAAACTGCAAGGCCCGCTGCGGCAAGGACAAGCGATAGGCATTACTGGTCTGCTGCACCTGGGGGCCACGTCCCTCATTGCCGGTCGGCACATAGCGCCGGAGCCAGTCGAGGAAGCCGTGCGCCCGTAACGCCTTCAGTGCGCGCACGATTGCGTCACGCGACCGCCTGAGATGGCGCATGAGGGTTTCAATTGATGGGTCGAGTTGTCCGGTGCGGAAGTTCACCATGTTGGCGAACAGCTCGACCAACTCGATCGCCACGCCGCCTAGAGGTCCATTGCGAGCGCCTGGTTGTTTGTTTGCCAGTTCATAGCGTCGTGCCGCCAGCACGATCTGGCGAACCTGCTTTCGATCCGTGCGCCGCCAGAATACACCTTCGCACCGTCCAGCGGCGCGGCTATGCCTTCGAACGGGCGTACGTTCCCGTTCGGTCGGCGCTCCTGCGAGCACCGCCCCTAAAGATTCAAACATGGTCTTTTCGTCCTCCGTCCATGGGAGGGCATGTCCTGTGGACGGCGGACATAGCTTCGCCGTTTCCCGCAAGACTCACTCTTGCGGGGCCGGCTCTACTCGACTATGTTGGGATCAGTTTTAGGGAGATGCCCAACACGGTCGTTTCCGAAATCCAAAAACCCCTTGCCGCTGGTAACGGCTAGGGGTTTTTCATTTTATGCCCTTGCGCTTCTTCTCGAAATAAAACCTCAAGGCTTGTTCGATGATGGGCGTGCGTCCCCGCACTCCCTCTGCTTCCTTTGTCTGATCAATCATCTCGATCAGATCGTGAGGAAGATCCGTATTCACATAGACACGCCCAGCAGCTCGCAATCGCTCTCTATGAGCGGAAACTCTGTCGCGGGTTGCTGTTTTCTCTACATGAGTCATCGTTACAGGAAACGGCGTTTTGTCCGATTCTGCAACCCCTTATGGTTAAGGCACTGAAATATCGTGCTTTTGCCTGTCACATTGCAGGAACGGCGAAGGCAAATCGCTCCGACTCACCCACGAATCGGCCATGCCGTGTTGCAATTTCCGGCGAGATCCAGCGCGCAGCGCCAGGGCGGGCGGGGAGTTCGAGGGGAGGGGCCTGGGGCTCCCCTCGTCTGGTTTCGGGTGGGTCGATCCCGACCGGAACCAGCTAGGGCCATTGCAGCATGGGGCGGAATCCTAGGTTAGCGCGATCAACAGCAAAAAACCCGGCGCGTCACCGCACCGGGTTTTCTAGCGATCGGTGAGAGCGGACCTTGCGGCCCGCTCCAGTCTATTCCGCCGCGATCGCCATGGCCTCGGCGTCGTCGGCTTCATCGTCATGTTGCGCGCGCAGCAGGGCAGGGAGCCATGTTTTTCCCTGCAAGGCAGTCTCGGCCTGTGCGACCGCCTCGGCCTTCGGTGCCTTCCCGACCGCCTTGATAGCGTCTTTCGAGCAACCGGCCTCCTGCATCACCTCGGCAATCTGCGCCTTGGACAGCCGGGAGAGAAACACCGCTTCCGGGGTCCAGAACTGGCGCATGTCGAGATTGACGGCAACGGCGATCTGCTCGGCCTGTTGCAACCGCTCGCGGCTATGGTCGTGCTTGGCCCGCACCGCGTTGAGGTTCGCCGCCGTGACGAAGGCCAGAAGGTCGGTAAGCCGTTCGGTCGGCTGTTCCAGCAGCCATTCCCAAAGATCGCCGGGATTGCCGGGGATATGATCGGCCCATGTCTCCATGATGTTGGTCCATTCAACAAGGGCGCGGCAGGCGTCCGGTTCCTTGATCGAGGGGGCAAGGTCACGGCGCTGCCCGCTGACCTCGATGGCGGATTCCGTGCGCCCGAAGGCGAAACCGTCATAAAACACCTTGGCAAGGAGCGGGTGCAGGATGGCGGCGAGGGCGATTTGGAGAGCATGAGGAATCGTGTGGCAGTTACGCCGCTGCTTGGTTGCCAGTGTTTCGGTGATTATCGTTTGCCATGCCCGGATACCACGTCTCGAAGGTCGAGCGCAGTGAGCCGTCGAGGGTCTGCGTTCGGGTTTGCAGCAGAAGATGCGCGCCTGTCCGGCTCCATTGCATTTGCTGCTTCTTGGCGAAACGCTTGCTGACGACGGCGTTGACGGTCGCCTCGACGAAAGCGGATGATATCCGCTCTCCGGACCGGTAGCGTTCGCCATAGTTGATCAGGCTGGCGTGGTTTGATCCGATATAGAATCGGAATTCGCCGATCGCTGTCAGAAACTTTTTCATGTTCGGGTAGTCGGTTTCCGTGGCTTCGGCATCGTCGAGCAGCCAATCGATCTCCTCACGCGCCCGGTAGGTGTTGCCATGCCACAGGTACCATTTGATCCGGGACAGCATGTCCAGCAGGCCGTTGCCGGCTTCCTTGTCATGATGGCGAAGGCCTTGGGCGAACTGGCGAATCACAGTGATGCGCATTGTGATGTGGAACCAGTCCAGGACATGCTCGCTGGCCGGGGCGATCATTTCGGCGAGCGAGCGAACTTCCTCGCCGCCGTCGGTGATGAAGGTGATATCCTGATTGGCCTGCACGCCCTGCTTTTTAAGATGGTCGAGGATTCGGCGCTGCGGCTTGCGGTCGTAACCATGAACGAAGCCGATATAGCGCGGCTCACCGTCCTCGGGCAGGGAGCGGCCGACGATCAGCTCGAAATTCTTCTTCCGGTCGTCACGATCCCGGATATAGCCGCCATCAAGACCAATGACGATGCGGCCGTCGGGGATGGGCAGGTTCATCCAGTCGCGCGGACAGGAATCCTGCATGAAAGAGACGCGCTCTTCCGTCAGCTCCTGCTCAATTCGGGCGGCCGTTTTCAGCGCATGCTGCCGCACCGTTGTGGCGTTGATCCCGCAGGCGATCGGCAACACATCGGCCAGCAGCTCCGCCGCGGCTGCATACGGCACGAGCGAAGCCCAGCGCGTTTCGAGATACAGACGCTCGGGCGCGATGTGGTCGGGGATCAGTCGCCGCAACGGCGACACCGTGCCCGGCCCATTGCGTCCTTCACTTTCCGGCAGAGCGTATCGCGGACTTCTGAGCCGGACGTCGCCGAACAGGGTGTGGAAGGTGACAGGATAGTATCCCTTGTGCCGCAACCGGCGGCCGTTCGTCTCACGGTTTTCCGTCAGCCATAGGTCCACCTGCGTCTCCACCATCTTCTGCTGAAGCCCGGCAAGCAGGGCTTTGCCCTCGGCGAGCGACAGGCCGAGATCCTCCGCACCCGTTGTGATCTTTGTCAGGTCGGCGATGATCTCCCGACCGATCTCCTCGCCGTCGTCACCGGTGATTTCCATGATGATCCGAACCTTCATGCCATCTCCTTGCCAGGTTTTCCAGAACGGGCGGAGTGGAAAGCTCGTCACGCCCGACCGGCGCATTTCTGCTCTCCGCTTTCGCCGGCAACGGTGATAACTCTCACCAGTTAGCAATCCGGAAATCATCTGGTAAACCGTCATGACCTCGATCGATCGTGCCGCCAATGCCATCGCCACTATCCTGATCCGTGAAGGGATCGACTATCTGCAGAGCAAGGCGGTCATCAAACGCGCCCGCGCCCAAGCCGGTCTGTCGGCGCCGCCGGAAAAGCGAACGTCGATCAACAGGCTGACGATCGAGGACGAACTGACCTTTATCGACCATGCCTACGAAGAGAGTGGAGCGACGGGCCTGCTGCTTCAGACCCTTTTGGAAACCGGCTTGCGCGTTTCCGAATTCACCCGCCTGCGCGTCGAGGATGTCAGCTTGGCGGAGCGTGTGATCATCGTCATGCGCGGCAAGGGATCGAAACGCCGCGAAGTCCCGATCCGGCGGGAACTGGCGCAGATGCTGAGGCTTCATATCGGCACAAGACGTGCCGGTCCCCTGTTCCAGAGCCGTGAACGGGGCAACGGTCCGCTGCCCTATACCTACAGTCGCCAGCGCATCGGCCAGATCGTGCGGCAGGTCGCCCATCAGGCCGGGATCACCAAGCGGGTCTATCCGCATCTGCTGCGCCATACCATGGCGACGAAACTGTTGGCGCTCGGCATGGATATTACCGACGTGCAGCGCTTCCTCGGCCACGAGAACATCACTACGACACGGCACTACGCCGAAACGACTGCCGCGACCCTGCGCCGGAAATTCGATCGGGTTACCGCACCAGCGGCACGATCGTTGCTTTTCGGCATCCAGCACGACCGCGGTGAAGCCGCCGCTCTTCTCGCCGCCGATTTGCTGGCAAGCGGTCGCGGTTCGAATGGTGAAGTCACATCTGCTGATGCATGAGGGTGAGATGCTCATCTCGCCGCAGGCACTCGTTCACCTTCTGCCGCTTGAACGTCCTGCCCAAAAGGGCGTTTCGCCTGTCGATGCGGGAAAGCAGCTCCCGAAATTCGTCCGCTCGATCCGGATCGTCGAGGATTGCAAAGGACCGGGTGTCATTGATGTCCTGGATGAATTCCAGCGCACTGGCGAGATCTTCATCCAATCCAATCCCGAACGCTTCATCCTCCTGCCGGATCCAGGCATTAGGCCCGCCGCTATCCTCCGGCGGGCAAGTGCCGGCACCGCCGATGCAGCAGGGATAATGGATTTGCGGTTTGGCAGCGCGCCGCTCTTCCAGCCGTACCTCATGGTCCCACGGAACATTGAGATCGTATTCATACAGAAACCGACTTCCGGTGCGCAGCTTCAATGCGTCAAGTCCGATGTCCGGCGATTCAGCATTCAATTCCCATGAGCCATAGCGGACCGTGTGCACGACAAACTGGTAGAGATGGATGCCTTCCCAGCCCATCGCGACCTGAAGAACGCCGTGAAACTCGCGCAAGGTCATGGTCGCCGGCACCTGCACCTGCCGCCACACCATCGGGCTCAGCCCCTTCAGCCAGAAGCGGAATTGCAGGACCGTCGGCATCGTGTCCGGCGTCTGAGCACCCTCGGAATTTGATGACGAACGCCGGCTCGATCGACGCGGTGGTTTCAAGATGGCTGGCCTCGGTGAAAATCACCGCCCACCCTATACCGATTTTACCCCAGGGCGGCACCGCCACACAAATCCTCATGCTCTCCATCAGGCGCTGGAACTGCTCGCTGGTCTCATCTCGCCGCAGGCGCTCGTTCACCTTCTGCCGCTTGAACGTCCTGCCCAAAAGGGCGTTTCGCCTGTCGATGCGGGAAAGCAACTCCCGAAATTCGCCCGCCCGATCTGGATCGTCGAGGATTGCAAAGGACCGGGTGTCACTGATGTCCTGGATGAATTCCAGCGCACTGGCGAGATCTTCATCCAATCCAATCCCGAACGCTTCATCTTCGGGCTTTGAGTAGCAACGGAACAGAAAACCCACATAGGCTTGTTTGCCCACGGGGGGTTAGCTGTCGATAGATTGTTGGACGGGTTTATGTGAATTTTCTGGATCAAAAACGGTTGTTCGGGTACGTGCTCCCATTTTCACATCAAACTCAGGTTTGTTGCGATGATCGACACAGACCACTGCCCGAATTTTCCGGATCTGCCGCCGGAAGACAAGATGGGCTTTGCCGTGCCGAAGACGCCGGCCCACTCGCTCATGCTCCTGAACAGCTACATGCGAACCGACATGCTGCAGCACATCCATATGCGCCTTCATAAGATGAGGGATGAGGACGAGCCTGGTTCACCCTTGCATCATCTGGCGAAAAGCCTCGAACAGGTCATCGACACCTGGGACGGCATCAATCTGATCGATTGCTTTACCCGCAACCACTTCCACATCGATCCGGATTACGAATTCCGGCCGGAGCAGGACTACCCCCACGATATCCGGTTGATGAAGCATCACCTCAAATGCCACAGGTCAACGATCAAGGAGTTGGATCGCTGGAGCTAACGCCGTGCCGGAAAGCTCACCCCGGCCGCTTATGTGAGTTTTCTGTTCCGTTGCTACTCAGAGCCCGGCTTCGACATCCTGCTCGACCTCCAACGGTCAGCGAATCGAATCTGATTTGCCTTCCGTTGGCAATCCCGATTCAATCAAAATGCTAACCGGTCTAAAGAGACGTGTGCGCGGGTGCCTGGACCAGCGTGTTGATCTGTGATTCTCTCAATCTGGACAATGGATAGAGGGCTGCGATGTCACGCTGGCGCATTGGTCAGGAAAAGTTTGGCTTTGTCGTTGATCGCGGCCAGCATTCGTCTTTGGACGAGCTTGCCGGACTGATTGACTGGGCACCGATCGAGCGCCATCTGGCCGTTATTTCCTGCGCAACCAAGGGCGAGCCTGCCTGGCCGCCACTGGCCTTGTTCAAGGCAATGCTGCTGTCGATCTGGTACGACCTATCGGACGTGAAGCTTGCCGAAGCGCTGGACGACAGAGGATCGTTCCGGCGGTTCTGCGGTTTCTCGGCTTCAGAGCCGACACCTGAGCGAACGGCTTTCGTGCGTTTTCGAAAAGCCCTTGTGGCACATAGAATGGACAAGACCCTGTTCGACGAGGTCACCCGTCAGCTTAAGGCCAAGGCGATCCAGGTTAAGACCGGTACGCTTGTCGATGCGACAATCATCGCTTCGGCCAGTGAGGATGATGAAGAGGGCCCTTGGGTCAAACATAAGGGCCGACCAGCGGTTCATGGCTTCAAGGCCCATGTGGGTGCCGACGCCGATACGGCTCTGGTTGAGGAGATTGCCATCACGCCCGCCAACATCAACGATGGCAAGGCCGGTCCTGATGCGCTGCCCGACGATCCCGGCGAGGTGTTTGCCGACAGCGCCCATCGCGGTAATCATTTTGGCGATGCGGTCCGTGCCAAGGGCGGCACGCCGCGTATTGTCGCCACCGGCATGTGGGGCCGTAACGAGGCTGAAACGCTCAAGCGGCTTGAGGCCTGGAACCGGCCGATCCACCGCATTCGTGGTCGGATCGAGAAGATCTTCGGCACATGGAAACGAAGCTATGGTCTTCGTCGGATGCGATGGCGAGGGCTTGCCAAGGCAGGCGTTCAAATTCGCCTCACCGCCATCGCCTACAATATGAAACGCAGTCTGAAGATCATCGCCATGGCTGGATAGCGGGCAAAAACACCACCGGCGCTCACACAAGGGCGCTAAAAGCCACAGCCAACTACGTTGGCGCTGATATCTTCCCGTCCATCGCCGCGATAGCCGACAACATCAAACAAAATCAACGCAAAACGCGTCCCCCGCACAGGTCTCCTAAATGGTGGAACTGGAAACGATGTCCTCATCGACGGAGCCGGCGGTAAGGCGGGCCGCCAGGAGCGTCAGAGCCTGACATCGTTCGGCGCTTAATGTTGGTCAACCAGTATATTGTAGTTCCTGGGTCATATATCGGAAGCTTCAATACCGTGACAACATCCCCCCCGCGTCACGTCGCCCGCGCAATCAGCCTGCGCGCCATGTCTGCGTGAAGCCGCTCGACCATTCTGCCGTTGACGACCAAGACCCCGTTTCCGGCGTTGCTGGGACACTCGAAGGCCGCGGCGATTGCCTGCGCTTCCGAAAGGGCGGCTTCCGTCGGCGAAAAGGCGGTATTTGCAGCAGCGATCTGGTCGGGATGGACAAGGGTCTTGCCATCGAAGCCCCCCAGCACGCCTTGCCGGCATTCGGCGAGAAAACCGTCCATGTCGCGCAGGTCATTGTAGACGCCGTCGAGCACATCCATGCCGAAAGCGCGCGCATGGATCACGATCAGGCTCAGCCAGTGCTCGATGGTTGGGCGGCCGTCCGGCAGAGGCAGGTTTGTCTCCTTCGCCAGGTCGTTGACGCCGGCAACGAGGCAATCAAGTCCGACTCCATCCGCTGTTCCAACCTGCGCGATTTCGCGCAGGTTGACGATGCCGAAGGGCGTCTCGACCATCGCCCAGAGGCGTATGTCCTGGCCTCCAGAAGCGTCCAGAAACCGCCGGGCGGCAAGCAATATCTCGGACCCCTCCACCTTGGGAAGAAGCAGCGCATCGGGTTCGCATTGCACCGCAGCGCGCATGTCCTCCGCGTCCGGCCTGCCGGAAAACGTATTGATCCGAATCACCTGCTCCTGCGCCGGTGGGCGCGCGGTGTCGCCGAAATGAGCCAGCAGACTGGCTCTCGCCTCGGCTTTTGCATCCGCGGCGACCGCATCCTCCAGGTCGTAAATGACGACATCGCAGGCAAGCCGCACGGCCTTCGCCATGGCCCGTTTATTGGCTGCCGGCACATAGAGGACGGATCGGCGCGGGCCAACCGCTCGTGACATTCGCATGTATCCTTGTCTTAAGCAGATTTCGACGGGGGCCGCCGTGTGTTCTATGCGGCCGGTATGTCTTCGGCGTGATAGGTCTTGGCCGCAATGCGCCATGCGGAGACGGTTCTGACCAGGCTCAGATAGTCGACGAACCTTTTCGGCGGAAAGGCCGACGTCACCTTCGCCATGGCCATGTCGCCCTCCACCTCGATCGACAGGATTCGGTTTTGGCTCTTGAAGCCGCTCGCCTCGGGTGATTTGCGATTTTGAACCCGTTCGAGCCAAGGCTCGACGGCAAGAGCGGTCGCTTCTCCATTGATGGCCGCGTAGAGCGCCGAACCCGGTGCAAAGGCCTGGCGCAGGGCATCGACGTCGCCCACATGGAGGGCATGGAGGTAGCGCCAGACGACGGCTTCGACTTCGGCGATGTCGGATTTCATTTGTTATCTCCAGCAGTTAGCCAATTGTGGACGAAGGGGGTTGGGTCGACGAACCGGCGCAGGACGTTGCCCGTAATGCGCGAAATATTGTTGTCATAATTGTTGTGGCTTAAACTGCCGGGCCAAGCGATCGAGCCGACGTTGAAGACCGCGCCTCCGCCTGCCGTTTCGAAAAAAACCATGTCGGCTTGAATCCGCGCTTCGACAGGCGCCGTAACGGTCGGAACGGTGATGCTCATTTCCTCGTTGACCAGGCGGAAGGCTTCGGTGTGGCCTTCGGACGATGCGAGGATGAGTGCATGTACCGGCGTGCCAAGGCTGGTGTCGGCGTGGTCGATCTCGATGCCTGCCGCCCCGCCACCCTGCAAGCCGAAATCGCCGATGATCTCGTCGTCGACACCGTCGAAGATGAAGGCTGCGCGCGGGTCTTCGCTGGCAGCGGTCCGCCGATAAAAGGCGGAGAGGTCGAAACCTTCCGAGATGAAACCGACACCGCCGATGGATTGCGGCGGCCGTCCATGCGCCCTCCACAGGCCGCCGCGCTTGCCGTCGAAGGAATGGAACTCCTCCCCGGGCTGCGTCTCCCAGGTGCGGATCGCCGGGCCATTGCGCCGTACTTCCATGACCCCGGGCAGCACCGGATGGTAGGCGATGCGCCAGTAGAAGCCGTTGCCTCCGAGAACGGCCAGCCGTCCGCCGGCATCGACATAACTCTTGGTCGCCTCCCACATCTCGGCCGAGAAATATTCGGGATGGGAACCGGTGACGACCGTGGCGTACTGGCTGAGAAGACGGAAGCCTTCCGCATGTAGATCATCGTCGGTGACGACGTCGTAGTCGAGCCCCTGGCTTTCGAGCCAGTCGGTAATGTGGGTATCGGCATTGAATTCGCGCAGGTTCGAGCCCTTCGCCCCGAAGGAACTGATGTAGCCGGGGCGGAAATTGAGAATGGGGCGCAGGCGCGACGAATAGCAGACCCCGCTGCCGTCCGAATGGACGTCATAGAGCGACGGACCCCATTCGGGATGCTCATCGATCAGCAGATTAGCCTTGTGCAGCACGATCACCCGGCTGGAGAGAAGCTCCGCGATCGGGAACGGCACCGGGTTCAGGTTGGCATAAGCGAGGTAGGTTGCTGTGGAGGCGACGAGACAGATCGGCGCGCGGCGGTCGCCCTGTCTTGGCTTGACGAAGAACGGGATGCGGTCTTCATCGTCGCCGGCGA
>NZ_JAKSED010000009.1:0-37009 GCF_022359935.1 Aquamicrobium sp. NLF2-7
CACCCAGCATCGGACCTGCCTCCACCAGAGCGGTGCGAAGCGCCCGTTTCTGCCGCAGCGACCGCCGCCGCGATGCCCGCACTGCACCTCCCAGTACGACCACGTCGTAATCCTGACTGTTCACAATCGATCTCCCTGTCTCGTGTTTTCGAAAGTGGTTTATTGCAATATTGGATCCATGATGCAATATGCACGTTGGAAATATGCAGAGGAGGAGCGGGATGGAGTGGGGCAAGCTCACCCTTGCCGGCGCGGCAGCGCGCAGGGAGATGGCGGGATGGCGCGCCGGTTGACGATCCGGCCAATGGCAAAGACCGTCGGCTATGTGCGCATGTGTTCGGCACAGGATGCAGGGGAGGCCGTTGCAGCGCGCCCATGCAGCGTTTGCGGACTGGTCCGGTCAGGCGCCCACAGGCGCGCGGGCGCGATCCTGCGCCGGCTGGCAGGGCTCATTTCAGAGAACTCCGAAGATCTGGCCACGCTGCTGACGGCGGAACAGGGCAAGCCGCTTGCAGAAGCGCGCGCCGAGGTCGCCTCGGCGGCCGGCTATTTCGACTTCTTTGCCGAAGAGGCGCGCCGGGTGAACGGCGAGATCATCGCCTCGCCACGCACCGACAGCCGCATCCTTGTGATGCACAAGCCTGTCGGCGTGGTGGCGGCGATCACGCCCTGGAATTTTCCCATCTCCATGGTGGCACGGAAGCTGGCCCCCGCCCTTGCGGCCGGCTGCACAGTGGTGCTGAAACCCGCGCCGCAGACGCCGCTCAGCGCGCTTGGCCTCGCAGCGTTGTGCCGCATGGCCGGCGTGCCGGACGGCGTTCTCCATGTCGTCACGGGAGATGCGGCAACGATCGGCCCGGTGCTCACGCAGGATCCCCGCGTCGCCTTCCTCAGCTTCACCGGCTCGACCGCAACCGGGAGGCTCCTCTATGGCCAGTGCGCGTCCACCATCAAGAAACTGGGTCTGGAACTGGGCGGCCACGCGCCGTTCATCGTCCTGCCCGACGCGGATCTCGACAAGGCCGCCACGCTGGCGGTTGCCGCAAAGTTCCGCAACGCCGGGCAGACCTGCGTGTGTCCCAACCGCTTCTTCGTCCATGAAGCCGTCTACGACGACTTCCTCACCCGCTTTCTTCGCGAGGTTGACCGCCTTGTTCCCGGCGACGGTCGCGATGCGGCGAGCACGCTCGCGCCGCTGATCGACGAGCCGGCGCTCGCCAAGGTCGAGCGCCATGTCGCCGACGCCGTCGCCCGGGGTGCGAAACTCACGCGCGGTGGTCGGCGGGCCGCCGCCGGGCGTACATGGTATGAGGCGACGGTTCTGGAAAATGTCGGCCCGGACATGCTCGTATCCTGCGAGGAAACGTTCGGCCCCGTCGCGGCGCTGACGAAGTTCACCGAGGTGGACGACGTCAGGGGATCGGTGAATGCCTCGCAATACGGGCTTGCCGGCTATGTTTTCGGACGCGACATTTCAACCGTACTGAAAACCGCCGAATCTCTCGATCTGGGCATGGTCGGCATCAACGCCATCCATCTCGGGCTGGAAATGGCTCCTATCGGTGGCGTCAAGCAGTCCGGCCTCGGACGTGAGGGCGGGCATGCCGGCATCCTCGATTATTGCGAGCCGCAATATCTGCTTGTCGGCCTTTGAGAGCAAACGAAGTCCGCCCGTCCGAAAAACGACGAACTGGAAATGACATGCGCAGTCGGCTTCGCCTGACCACCTGGCTCTACCTTTCTCCCCTGCACCTTTTGCTGCTGACCATGCTGACGGTGCCGTCCCTTTATGTCTTCTGGCTGAGCCTGAACGAATCCAGCTATGGCACCGGCCTCACATGGGTGGGTCTGGAAAACTACCGGGCCGTCTTCGACGATCCCTATTTCTGGCGGGCAGCACTCAACACCTTTCTGGTCGTCAACGGCGTCGTCTATGTCGAGCTGCTGTTCGGACTGGCGCTCGCCGCGCTGTTCATGTCCGGCGTGCCGTTTCGCGGGCTGATGTTCGCCTGCATCCTGATGCCCTATGCGATCTCCGAGGTCGTGGCGGTTCTTGTCTGGAAGATGATGATGGACCCGAATATCGGCGCGATCGCCCGCACCATCGAGGAGATGGGCCTTGGCCGCGTCAACTGGAGCGCGTCTCCCACCACCGGCCTCGTGCTGGTCGGCGTCATCAACATATGGACGCACCTGCCCTTCACCTTCCTGATGATCTATGCCGGGCTGCTCGCCATCGACGGCTCGCTCTACGAGGCAGCGCGCATCGACGGCGCATCACGCTGGCAGCGTTTCCTGCGCATCACCCTGCCGCTTCTCATCCCGACGCTTCTGATCACGCTGATATTCCGGCTGATCTTCGCCTTCCGCATGTTCTCCGAGGTCTGGCTCCTGACCAAGGGCGGGCCAGCGCGCCTGTCTGAGGTGCTTGCGGTCTATCTCTACCAGCACGGCTTCCGCTACGGCGATTTCGGCATGGCCGCAGCGACAGGCTGGCTGATGGTGCTGGGCTCGCTGCTGCTTGCGTCGGTGTTCCTGTTCGCCATGCAGCGCAGCATGAAAGGGGGAGAATGATGAACGACGCCTTTTCCCCGCTCGAACGCCTTGCACGCGGACTGCTGCTGGTCTTCATCCTGATCTGGTCGGTGGCGCCGATCCTGTTCATCGTCTCGTCGTCATTCAAGCGGCAGGTCGACATCTTCGTCTATCCGCCGCGTGTCGTCTTTGCCCCTACCTTCGACAACTACATCAAGCTCGTAAGCCAGTGGCAGGACTTCTTCACTTCCATGGGCAACAGCCTCATCGTGGCGATCGGCGCGACCGTGCTTGCCGGCCTCGTCAGTTTCTTCGGCGGCTATGCCTATTCGCGTTACCGCAACCGCTTCACCGCGTGGAGCGCGGTCTACATGATCGCGGTGCGCGTCCTGCCGCCGATCGTCGTCACGCTGCCGCTGTTCCCGGTCGCGAACCGGCTCGGGCTCGGCGATACGCATCTGTTGCTGATCCTGCTCTACGCAACCTTCTGGGTGTCGCTCAACACCATGATCATGAAGAACTTCTTCGACCAGATCCCCTATGAACTCGACGAGGCCGCCTATGTCGACGGCGCATCGGAGTGGCAGCTCGTCTCGAAGATCCTGGCCCGGCTGACGTTGCAAGGCATGGCCGCCGGCTCGATCTTCGTCTTCGTCTTCGCATGGAACGAATATCTCTTCGCCATGATCTTCACCACCAACCGGGCCAAGACAGCACCGCTGATCCTGAGCGAACTGATGGGCGCGGTGGACGGCACCGAATGGGGCGTCCTTTTTGCCGGCGTAACCCTGCAGCTCGTGCCGGTGGTGTTGCTGGTCACGCTGGCGCGCCGCTACCTGATCTCCGGGCTGACGGCGGGCGCGGTGAAAGGATGAGCCGCGCGGCACGGATCATGACACGCATGAAAGAACCAGAGACATACGACTACGTCGTGGTCGGCGGCGGCTCCGCCGGTTGCGTGCTGGCCGCCCGGCTCAGCGAGGATCCGCGGCTTTCCGTGCTGCTGGTCGAGGCGGGACCGGCGGACCGCAACCCGTGGCTGCACATTCCGTCCGGCTTCTTCAGGACGATCAACAATCAGCGCTTCGACTGGCGCTACGAGACGGAGCCGGAACCTGCCCTCAACGGCCGCCGCATCGCTTGGCCGCGCGGCCGGGTGCTCGGCGGTTCGAGCGCCATCAACGGGCTGATCTATATTCGCGGACAGGCGGACGATTTCAACGACTGGGCGCAGCGCGGCAATCCCGGCTGGAGCTGGGCGGACGTGCTTCCGGCCTTCAAGGCCGTCGAGGCGCAGGGACGTGGCGAGAGCGAATTTCACGGCGCTCAGGGCACCCTTGGCGTGGAAGATCCGCCCGTCGATCTCGAACTTGTGGCGCGCTTCGTGGAGGCGGGTGTGCAGGCAGGTCTTCCCCGCAATCCCGATTTCAACGGGGCGTCGCAGGAAGGCGTGGGCCGCTTCCAGCTGACCACGCGCAGGGGCCGGCGCTCCTCCAGCGCGCGCGCCTTCCTCGGCCCGGCGATGCGCCGCCCGAATTTGCGCGTCCTCACGGACATTTCGGTCGAGCGCCTCGAACTTGACGGCAATCAGGTGCACGGCATCCATTGCCGGCGGGGCAGCGACCGGCTCCATTTTCGCTGCAACCGGGAAATCGTGCTGACAGCCGGCGCCATCGGTTCGACGCAGATCCTGCAGCTGTCGGGCATCGGAGATCCTGCGCAACTGGCGGCAGCAGGCGTCAGGCCCCTCCATGCGCTGCCGGGAGTTGGACGGCATCTTCAGGATCATCTGCAATCGCGGCTGATGCTGAAACTCAGCCAGCCGCTCAGCCTCAACGATCTGACCCGCGGCCCATGGCGCAAGCTCCTCATAGGCATGAACTACGTGTTCCGCCGCAAGGGCGTCCTGAGCTTCGGCGCGTCGCTGGCCGGCGGCTTCGGCTGCACGCCGCTTGCCAGCGGCCGGCCTGACGTGCAATTCCATTTCCAGCCGCTCAGTCTCGACAGCTATGATGGCGGCCTGCACCCCTTCCCCGGCGCGACGATATCGGCGTGCCAGCTTCGGCCGCAGAGCGAGGGGACGATCTTCATCACGTCGCCCGATCCATCCGTTCAACCGGAAATCCGTCCGAACTATCTGGCGACGGATCTCGACAGGCAGACGATGATCGAGGGATTCCGCTTCGCCCGCCGCATCGCCGCCGCGCCTGCTCTGGCAGAGATCGTGGCCGGCGAGCACAAGCCCGGCAGGGAGGTGAACAGCGACGACGAAATCCTCGGCTATATTCGCGCCACCGGCAGTTCGATCTATCATCCCAGCAGCACCTGCCGCATGGGCCCGGCCCCCGGGCGCGGCGACGTCGTCGATGCCCGGTTGACGGTTCACGGGCTGGCAGGGCTGCGCATCGCCGACTGCTCGATCATGCCGCGCCTCGTCTCTGGTAACACCAACGCCGCTGCCATCATGATCGGCGAGCGCGCGGCCGCGATCATGCGCGAAGACGCGGCAACCACCCTGACCGCGCACCGCACCATCACGAACGAAACGGAGAGAACTGCATGACCGAGGTCAGGCTTTCGGGCATCAGGAAACGTTATGGCCCGGTGGAGATCATTCCCGGTCTCGACCTTGAGATCGAGGATGGTGAATTCGTCGTTCTGGTCGGGCCGTCGGGCTGCGGCAAGTCCACGCTGCTGCGGATGATCGCCGGGCTCGAAGACATCAGCGCCGGCGAACTGAAGATCGCCGGCCGGCGCGTCAACGAACTGTCGCCGCGCGAGCGCAACATCGCGATGGTGTTCCAGAACTACGCACTTTATCCTCATATGAACGTGCGCGAGAACATGGCGTTCTCGCTGAGGCTGGCAAAGGCTGACAAGGCCACCATCGACCAGCAGATCGCCAGGGCATCGGCGATCCTCGGCCTCGATCCGCTGCTCGACAGGCTGCCACGCCAGCTTTCCGGCGGCCAGCGTCAGCGCGTCGCGATGGGCCGTGCCATCGTGCGCGATCCGGCGGTGTTCCTCTTCGATGAACCGCTGTCCAATCTCGACGCCAAGCTGCGCGTGCAGATGCGCGCCGAAATCCGGGGCCTGCACGACAGGCTGAAGGCGACCACCATCTATGTCACGCACGACCAGATCGAAGCCATGACCATGGCCGACAAGATCGTGGTGATGCGCGACGGCAGGATCGAGCAGGCCGGCCGCCCGCTGGATCTGTACTCGAACCCGGCCAATCTTTTCGTCGCGACCTTCCTCGGCAGCCCGGAAATGAACCTTTTGCCCGGAACGCGCCGCGAATCCGGCATCGATCTCGGCGAGGATGGCGTCGTTTCGATTGGAGCGACGCTGCCCGCCACGGCTCCGTCGCAAATCACCATCGGCGTGCGCCCACATGACCTGACGATCGTGCCGGCCGACGACAGCGCCTTCACCGCTACCGTTGCGCTGGTCGAGCACACCGGCGCGGAAACCGTCCTGACCTGCACGCTTGCCAGCGGGCGTAAGGTTTGCGTTATCGGACCGGCGCAGATTTCGGCAGGAAAAGGCGAGCGTATCGGCCTCGCCTTCAACACCTCCCATCTGCGCTGCTTCGATACGCAGACCGGTCGCGCACTTGCAGCGTAAACATCACGCACCAGAGCGTGCCGCCATGCCCGCTTCACGGCTTCCTGTTCGCAACCGGCGATAAGGAGTGCGAATAATCAGGGGAAACAAATCTCCGCCAAAGATCGCACGGCGCGCGCCGGTGTTCGTTGCAACGTTTTGAGTGCCGACAGGCAAGACGTGCAGGAC
Source organism: Aquamicrobium sp. NLF2-7 (assembly GCF_022359935.1). Taxonomy (NCBI): domain Bacteria; kingdom Pseudomonadati; phylum Pseudomonadota; class Alphaproteobacteria; order Hyphomicrobiales; family Phyllobacteriaceae; genus Aquamicrobium; species Aquamicrobium sp. NLF2-7. The sequence goes on from NZ_JAKSED010000009.1 coordinate 6,334, forward strand.
CGGCCCCGCTTGCTTGCAACCGGTCTACCGGATCCCGCTCGGCTGGTTGCCGTTTGCGCCTTTGGCTCGATGGTGAAGAGAAAACTTCACCGGCGTAAGAAAAGCGCCGGAAGCACCGTCATTGTGCCAGTACGCTCATGCAGTCGCCGGCCTTGATCAGGCCCGGGAAATGCCGGGCGACGAGGATGCCGGACATCTTCGCCCGGATCTCCTGTGGCGCAAGACCGGTGCGGCCAATGGGGTGGATGCGGGCGATGATCATGCCCTCGCGCACGTCCTCGCCAAGGTCCACCATGGTCTCGAACAGGCCGTCATCCTCGGCGAAAATGAAACAGTCGTCGGAGGGCATGTCGAGCCATCTGGTTTCGCTTTTCGCTGTCGCACCCTCCACGATGCCGGCATGGCGCAGCACATTGGCGATGCCACGGCGCGCGATGCGCACGGTTTCGGCGCGCGCTGTGCCGCCGCCGCCCAGCTCTGTGGTGACGAAGACCTTGCCCATGTCTTCCGCGGCCGTGTCGTACATGCCCACCGCATCGATCTCCAGCATCTTCATCGAATAGGGAGCGGCAAAGGCTTCGACCGCCGCGAACGCCTTCGCCTCCTGCGCCTTGTCGGGCAGGATATGGGCCGCGCAATAGGGCAGGAAATCGAGCGTGCGCCCGCCCGAATGGAAATCGAAGACCAGATCGGCGCGCGGCAGCAGCTCGCGCTGAAAGTAGTCCGCGATCTTCTCCGTCACCGTGCCGTCCGGCCTGCCGGGGAAGGAGCGGTTCATGTTGCCCCTGTCGATGGGCGAGGTGCGCGTGCCGGCGCGAAAGGCCGGATAATTCATGGCCGGCACGATGATGACGGTGCCTGAAACGGCGTCGGGATCGAGCGTGCGCGCCAGTTCGTAAAGCGCCAGCGGCCCTTCATATTCATCGCCATGATTGGCTCCGGTCAGCAGCGCCGTCGGGCCATTGCCATTGCGCACGACGCAGACGGGGATCATTACCGAGCCCCATGCGGAATCGTCACGGCTGTAGGGCAGCCGCAGGAAACCATGCTGCACCCCGTTGCGGTCGAAATCGACGGTCGGGGCGACGGGAGAAGGCTTGAGCATGTCCTAGTCCTTCACCACCAGCCGGCGCGGCACATTGGCGAGGCATTCGACGCCGGTCTCGGTGATGAGGATGGATTCGGTGATCTCCAGCCCCATGTCCTCCAGCCACAGGCCGGTCATGAAATGGAAGGTCATGCCGGGCTTCAGCTCGGTGCGGTCGCCGGGACGCAGGCTCATAGTGCGCTCGCCCCAGTCCGGCGGATAGGAAAGCCCGATCGGATAGCCGGTGCGGTTGTCCTTGACGATGCCGTATTTCTTCAGGACGGCGAAGAAGGCGTTGGCGATGTCCTCGCAGGCATTGCCGGGCTTTGCCGCCGCCAGCCCCGCCTCCATGCCCTCCAGCGTCGCCTTCTCCGCATCGAGGAAGGCCTGTGTCGGACGCCCAAGGAAGACCGTGCGCGACAGCGGGCAGTGATAGCGATGATAGCAGCCGGCAATCTCGAAGAAGGTGCCCTCGCCCGCCTTCATCGGCTTGTCATCCCATGTCAGGTGCGGCGCCGACGCGTCCGCCCCGGACGGCAGGAGCGGCACGATGGCCGGATAATCGCCGCCGATACGGCCATCGGGACCGTCCACGCCGCGCGTGCCGGCATCGTAGATTTCGGCGACCAGATCGCATTTGCGCATGCCGACCTCGATCGTGTCGAAGATGCGCTGATGCATGGCCTCGACGATGCGGGCGGCGTTGCGCATATAGCCAATCTCGGCCGGGCTCTTCACCGCGCGCTGCCAGTTCACCAGCGCGGTGGCGTCGCTGAAACGGGCATTGGGCAGGTGCTGTTGGAGGGACGCGAAGGCTTTGGCCGAGAACCAGTAATTGTCCATCTCCACGCCGATGCGTGTGCCGCCCCAGCCCTTGTCGTTCAGGATACCCGCCAGATAATCCATCGGATGACGCTCGGTGGACTGCACATAGTGATCGGGGTAGCCGATGATGTTTTCCGGCTTCAGATAGGCGGTTCGCCTCGCCCCGTTGGCATCCTGCCCGCGCCCGAACCAGACCGGTTCGCCTTCCGGCGGCACGACCACGGCCTGATGGACGTAGAACGACCAGCCGTCATAGCCCGTCAGCCAGGCCATGTTGGACGGGTCGGAGCAGATCAGGAGATCGATGCCTTTCGCCTCCATGGCCCGGCGCGTCTTTTCCAGACGGCTGGCATATTCCTCCCGGCTGAATTTCAGGTTCGGCTGCATTCTCGATGTTCCTCGTAAAAGGCCTTGCGGCCGGCTTCAGCTTTCCAGAATGGTTCCTGCCCCGGCGTTGCGCGCCCGGTCCCGCGCCAGCGTGGCGATGGCCGTGTCCTGCACGCCGGTGCCGGTCAGATCGGCCAGCGTGATGTCGGAGGCGGCACGGCGGCCAGGCCGCGCGCCCGCTATGATCTGGCCGAGTTCCGCCACTTCGGCATCGGCCGCCACCAGCCCCGCATCGATGGCGTGGTGCAACTCGCCCAGCCGGCGCGTCTGAGCGGCGCTGTCGGCCACATAGAGATCGGCCATGCGGATGATCGCAGGCCCGATCTCGTTCTTGTGTTCGGCGTCCGACCCCATGGCGGTGATGTGCTGACCGGCGGAAACGAAGCCGGCATGAATGAGCGGTTCCGTCGCGGGTGTCGTGGTCACGATCACATCGGCCCCGGTCGCAGCCTTTGCGGCGTCCGGCTCGGCGCGCACCTCGATGCCGAGTTGATCGCGCAACTCACCGGCCACACGATCCGCCTTGTCCGGATCACGCGCCCAGATGCGGGCTTTCGTGATCGGCCGCACCAGCATCAGCGCTTCGAGCTGCATCTTCGCCTGCATGCCGGCGCCGAAAATGGCGGCGACGGAGGTATCGGCGCGCGCCAGATATTTCGCCGCCACCGCCCCCGCGGCGGCGGTGCGCACATCGGTGAGATAGCCATTGTCGAGCAGCAGCGCTTCGGTGAGCCCAGTCGTGGCGGAAAGCAGCACCATCAGCCCGTTGGTGCTGGGCAGGCCAAGCTTCGGATTGTCGAAGAAGCCGGGACTGATCTTGATGGCGAAGCCATCGATGCCGGGCACATAGGCAGTCTTGACGTCGACCTCGCCGCGGTGCTCGGGAATGTCGAGGCGCAGGATCGGGGGCATCGCCACCTTCTGTGTCGCCAGCGCGCGAAATGCGTTTTCCACGCAGGCCACGGCATCCGGATCGAGCTTCACGATCCGCCGCAACTCGGCTTCGGTGAGAATGGTCATCGACCTCATGCCGCATGCTCCCCTTTCGCCATCCCGCATACGATGTCGCGGTGCAGCCCCATATCGATGTTGCGACCGGACAGGATGAGGATAGTGGGGCCGGCCGGCTCCACCTTGCCGGCCAGAAGTGCCGCGATGCCGACGGCACCCGCTCCTTCCACGATCTCGCGTTCCTGCCGATAGGCATGGACGATGCCGGCGGCGATCTCTTCCTCCGACAGCAGCACCACATCGTCGAGCAGATCGCGGCACATGGAGAAGGTCAGCCGGTTGTCGAGGCCGATGCCGCCGCCGAGCGAATCCGCCAGCGTCGGCAGTTCCTCCACCTGCACCGGGCGGCCGGCAGCGAGGCTGGCTTTCATCGCCGCCCCGCGCTCCATCGAGATGCCGATGACTTTCGCTGAAGGCTTCATGCCCTTCACCGCCGCCGCCACGCCGGATGCCAGCCCGCCGCCGGAAAGCTGCACGAGAACCGTCGCCACATCCGGCACCGCCTCCACGATCTCCAACCCGAGCGTGCCCTGCCCCGCGATGATTGCGGGATCATCGAAAGGCGGAACCATCACCAGTCCTTCGTCAGCCACAAGCCGCTCCGCCTCGACCTGCGCATCATCCTGACTGGTGCCGACAATGCAGATTTCAGCGCCGAGGCGGCGGATTTCCTCCACCTTGTTGGCCGGCACCAGTTTCGACATGCAGATCACGGCGCGCACGCCTTCCAGCCGCGCCGCATGGGCCAGCGCCCTTCCATGATTGCCGGTGGATGCGGCCACAACGCCCCGCGCCTTGTCTGCGGCGTTCAATGAGGCAACCGCGTTGGACGCGCCACGCAGCTTGAAGCTGCCGGTGGTCTGGCGCTGTTCCAGCTTGAGATGCACCGGCAAACCGAACCGTTCGCTCAGTGATACGGAGAACACTGTCGGCGTCGCCACGATGCGGGCGGCGATGCGTTGGCGCGCGGCTTCGATGTCATGGAGAGGGACTGTCTGCATGGCGATCATTCACGGGCCAGCGGCAGGGTCATCAGGCGGCCCCAGTGCGGGCGCGGCCCGGCATCGCCGCACAGGCGCAGGCAGTTCCATGCCGTCGCCTGATTGGAGGTCACCACCGGTCGGCCGATGGCCGCTTCGATTTCGGCTGCAACGCCTGCCGAACGCAGCGCGGTGCACGAGATGAACAGGGCTTCGGCATCATCGGCCATCACCTCGCGCGCCAGATCGACCAGCGCCGATGGCCGGATACGCGCCATCTCGCGGTCGTCATCGAATCCCAGACAAGTAAAGCTGGCCAGATCGAACCCATGCCGCTGGAAATAGTCGGCCATGGGCCGGCCGGTTTCCACCACATAGGGGGTCAGCACGCTGATGCGGCGGGCGCCGAGCACCTTCAGCCCGCGCATGGCGGCCATGGTCGGCGTCACCACCGGCACGCCGGGTTTGGCTGTGCCGATTGCCGCCTCGATCTCCGCATCGCCGATCACCACGGAGGCGGAGGTACAGGAATAGCAGATGGCATCGAGCGGCTCGCCGGGCAGGATGAGCGATGCCCCCTCGGTCAGCGCCGGCTGCATGCGGCGCAGGTTTTCCGGCGTGGTCGGGTTGGCATAGGCGATGCGTGCCACATAGACGCCGACGCGCTCGCTCGCCACCATGCGCCGGAAATCCGGCTCCGTGGTGTGGTCGGTGGCGAGAATGACAAGTCCGACGCGCTTTTTCAGCGGGCGTGCATCGAGCGGCGGACGGGGCGCGTGCAGGCGGATGTCGACCGAAGCGTTCATTATCTAGTTCTCCACGCGTCCGTAGCGCCGTTCCAGCCAGCGCAGCAGCACCACCGAGAACAGGCTGATGATGAGGAAGAAGGCCCCCACCAGCGTCATCGGTTCGATGTAGCGGTAGTAGGTGTTGGCGACGCTCTTGGCCTGGTTCATCAGTTCCAGAACGGTGATGGCCGACAGCAGCGGCGTTTCCTTGAACATGGCGATGAAATAGTTGGCGAGCGCCGGGATCATCGGCGGAAGCGCCTGCGGCAGGATGATGTGCATCCATGTCTGGCGGGCATCCAGATTGCAGGCCTTGGCCGCTTCCCACTGGCCGCGCGGCACATTGTCGATGCCGGCGCGGTAGACCTCCGCCGTATAGGTGCCGTAGTGCAGGCCGAGCCCGATGACACCGGCCAGCAGTGGCGGCAGGAGAATGCCGAAATCCGGCAGCACGTAGAAGATGAAATAGAGCTGCACCAGAAGCGGCGTGCCGCGTATGAATTCGGCAATGAAAGCCACCGGGCGCGATATAAGCCGGTTCGGCGAACGGCGCAGCAGCGCGATGACCAGCCCCACCACAGCCGCCAGCACCGAGCCGAGAAGGGTGGCGAGAATGGTGATCTTCACCCCTTCGAGCAGGGTGGGCATGATCTGCCGGACGAAATCCCAGTCCCATTCCATGATCAGGCCCATCCCATCAGACACGCACCCCGTCGATGCCGCGCGACAGCCGCCGCTCCAGGCTGCGCACGCCCCAGGAAATGAGCATCGCCAGCGCGAAATAACCGATCAGGATGGTGGTGAACGGCACCAGCGTGTTGCCGGTCTGGGCGCGCACCACCTGCGCCTGAAAGGTGAGGTCGGCCAGCGAGATCAGCGACACGATCGACGTCGCCTTCAGAAGCTCGATGGCATTGTTGCCGAAGGTCGGCAGCATGAGCAGGAAGGCCTGCGGCAGGATCACATGGCGCATGGCCTGCCAGCGGCCGAGATTGAGCGCCACGCAGGCCTCATACTGCTCTTTGCCGATGGATTGCACCGCGCCCCGCACCACCTCCGCGCCATAGGCGCCGACATTGAGGCCGAGTGCCAGCACGCCCGCCTGCAGGGGGGTGAGTTCGAGGCCGAGCAGCGGCAGGACGAAATAGGCCCAGAACAGCTGCACGAAGATCGAGGTTCCGCGAAAGAATTCGATATAGGCAGTGGCCAGCGCCCTGACGGCGAAGAAGCGCGACAGCCGGCCAAGGCCCGCCACGAAAGCCATGACAAGCGCCAGCGCCGATCCCATCAGCGTCAGCTCGATGGTGACGAGAACGCCTTGCAGCATCAGGCCGACATATCCGGACCAGTCGATCATAAAACCCTGTCGAGTTCGGTTTGCTCGGATGCGGTTTGCGAAGAATGTCTCACCCGGTCTTCACCCCGGCGCGCCCAGTCCCGTTACAGGGGAAGAGGCCCGCGCCGGGCTTTAGCTTTCCTCCACGGCGGGGAGAGGACCACCGTGGAGAGCCGCCGGGTAAAGGCGGATGAGCGAGCGGCTTTTACTGCGCCGCGCACTGCTTCTCGCGGGTCGTGGATATAGCGGCGGCCGCCGAGAAACCGTACGGCTCGATAATCTTCGCGAACTCGCCGGACTCCTTGAGTTTCGCCAGCTCGACATCGAAGGCATCGCGCAGGGCGGTGTCCTTCTTGTTGAAGGCGGCGCCGTCGCAATAGACCGGCGCACCCTCGACGGGAGCAATGACTTCAAGGTTTGGATCGTTCGCCTTCTGGGCCAGATCGTTGATAGACAGAACCGGCAGCGAATAGGCGTCGATGCGGCCGTCCTGCACCATCTTGAGGCCGCTCTGGCCATCCGGCACCACGATCACCCGGTCACGCGGCACGCCGGCATTGAGCGCCAGCTTCTCCTCGGTGCCGCCGCCCGGCGCGCCGATCTTCGCGGTCGTGTCCTTGGCGATGTCCTCATAGCTCTTGAAGCCCTTGGGGTTGCCCTTTTTTACCAGCAGCGCCTCGGCGTCGCACAACACCGGCTCGGAATAGGCGACTGCCTCGCAGCGTTCAGGCTTCATGAACAGCCCGGCGGTGACGACATCGAACCGCCCGGCCTGAAGCCCCGGAATCATGGCCCCATATTCGGAGATCGAAGCGGCCACGTCATCGACGCCGAGGCGCTTGAATACTTCGCGTGCCACGTCGGGAGCGGCGCCAGACACTTTGCCGTCGGCAGCCACGGCCGTATAGGGCGGTTCGTTGGCGATGGCGAGACGGGCAAAGCCCTGCTGCCTCAACTGCTCCAGTTTGGCGTCATCGGCTTTTGCGGTGGCAGAAGCGGCCAGAAAGGCAGCAAAAGCCAACCCGGCGGCGCCTGCAAGAATTCCCATTTTTTTCATTGTTCCCGGTTCCTTTTCTGTTTTCTCTTGCGGTTTCTGCTGCATTCGGCACGGCAAGCCGCGCCACGCGGTCAGAGCCGGTGTCAAACCCGGTGGCCGGCCGCGATGATCTTCTTCAGGAAACTTTGCGTGCGTTCCTGTTTCGGGTTGCGGAAGATGTCTTCCGGCTTGCCCTCCTCCACGATGCGGCCTCGGTCGAAGAACAGCACGCGGTCGGCGAAGTCATGGGCAAAGCCCATCTCGTGCGTGACCAGAAGCATGGTCATGTCGGTTTCCTCGGCCAGCCGGCGCATGACGTTCAGCACCTCCTCGACCAGTTCGGGATCGAGCGCCGAGGTGACCTCGTCGAACAGCATGATCTTCGGGGACAGGGCCAGCGCCCGGGCAATCGCCACACGCTGCTTCTGCCCGCCGGAAAGCTGCGCGGGCATCGCCTTGGCCTTGTCGGCCATGCCCACCATGTCGAGCAGTTCCATGGCGCGCTTCTGCGCCTCGGCTTTCGGCACGCCCTTGGTCAGCATCGGCGCCAGCGTGACATTGTCGAGCACGCATTTGTGCGGAAACAGGTTGAACAGCTGAAAGACCATGCCGATCTTCTGGCGCATCCTTGCCAGATGCCGCTCATCGGCAGGTACAAGCCTGTCCCCGCGCGGCATGTGGTAAAGCTGCTCGCCTTCGACCTCGATGTGGCCGCTGTCGATGCGCTCCAGCGTCATGAGAATGCGCAGGATCGTCGTCTTGCCGGACCCCGATGGGCCGATCAGTGCAAGTTTCTCTCCGGGCATGACCTGCATGGAAAGCCCGTCGAGCACCCTGAAAGCACCGAAGCTTTTGGAGATCGAATCGATCCTGACGATGGGTTCGGCCAATGTCTCTCCCCGCTCAAGAGGACGTTCTGGCCTTTACGATGCGGACGACTTCAAATCATGTCAATTGCCAAAATAATATCATGACAATATTTGTCGTTTCATCGAATTCTGGTCCGAAGCGCAGGGTTGCAATCTTCAGATCGCCAGCAGCAGATGCTCCGGATCGGCCAGCAGCAATCGGTTGACAACGCCGAGGCCGGCGCGCAACTCGCTCTCGGTCGTCGAGCCCAGCGAAATGCGCACGGCCGGGTTCTGTGCTTCTTCCGCGATCCGGAAGGACGCACCCGGCGCGATCGCCACGCTTTGCAGACGCGCCTGCGCGACGAAATCCTGCTCGGCGCGGCCATCCGGGAGTGGCAGCCAGATGTGCAGACCGTCCCGATGGGCGCGGAAGGCTACCCCGTCCAGCACCTCGCTTGCAATGTCGAGCCGGCGACGCACCGCCTGCCGCTGCCAGCGCACCAGTTCCATGGCGGTGCCGTCGCTGACCCACTTGCTGGCGATCTCTGCGACCATGGGCGTGGCCATCCAGTTCGTGACCAGATGCCGGTTGGCCGCTGCCGTGACATAACGATCCGGCACGGCCAGATAGCCGATGCGCAGGCCCGGCACCGTGATCTTGCTGAATGAGGTGACGTAGAGCGTGCGCTCCGGCGCGAAATGGGCGACAGGCGGCGCGCGGTCCTCGACCAGCGGGCCCAATATGTCGTTCTCGATGATGGCGATGTCGTGCCGGCGCGCAACCTCGGCCAGCTGCGAGCGCCGCACCGATCCCATCAGCGAGGCGGTGGGATTGATGACCGAAGGCTGCACGAATACGGCCCTTATGTCGCTCTGGCGGCAGGCAGCATCGAGCGCCTCCGGCACGATGCCTTCATCGTCGAGCGGCAGACCTTCAAGGTTGAAGCCACAATAACGGGCCAGAGGCACCAGCGTGTGATGGCCAACCGCTTCGGTGGCCACGGTGGAACCCGGAGGAGCGACGCTCATCAGCGCCACAGTCATGCCCCCGGTCGCGCCATTGGTCAGGGTTATGTTCTGCGCAGAGACATCCAGTCCGCAGGCCCGCAGCCATTCCACGGCCACGGCGCGATGACGGGGAAACACCATGTTGGGACGGAACGACAGCGCCGAACTGGCCGGCAGTTCCTGCGCAAGCCAAGCCAGCCCCTGCTTCAGCCGCTCCAGATGCATCAGCTCGCACACCGGCTTGAGGATCGACAGGTCGATGACCTCGCCGGGCCGTTCCGGCAGATAGGGCGGATCGGGTTCGCGGCGCTGGGTCTGCACGAAGCTGCCGCGCCCGATCTCGCCGACGATGAGGTCGCGCCGGATCAGCTCCTCATAGGCGCGGCTGACCGTCTGCACCGAAAGCCCCAGCTCATCCGCCAGCGCCCTGTGGGTGGGCAGGCGCTCGCCGTTTTCAAGCCGGCCATCATGGATGGCGCGGGCGAACTGGTCGGCCAGCGAAAGATAGGCAGGGCGGCGGATCAGCGCCGGGTCGGGTCGCCATTGTGTCATGACTTCATTAGAGATCGAAATCAGTTCAATTGACAATCGAAATCATTCACCTGCATGGTGCAATCCCATCATGAAACCGGACTGCCATGGCCGCCACCAAGCTCGATGCGACAGACCTGAAGATCCTCGACGCGATCCAGCGCGACGGGCGCATCACCAAGCTGAAGCTTGCCGAGCGGGTGGGTCTGTCGCCGACACCGTGCTGGATGCGGCTGGCAAAGCTGGAAAAGGCCGGCATCGTCACCGGTTATCATGCCCGCATCGCCGTGCGGGCGATCATGCCCGTCACCAGCGTTCTGGTGGAAGTAACGCTCGCCAACCACCGCCAGGCCGACTTCGACCGTTTTGAGCGGGTGGTGCGCGACGTGCCCGAAATCATTGCCTGCTGGTCTGTGGGCGGCGGCGTGGACTATCTGCTCAAGGTGATGACCCGCGATATCGACGCCTATCAGCGGCTGATCGATTCGCTTCTCGAACGTGAAATCGGCATCGACCGCTATTTCACCTACATCGTCACCAGAACGGTCAAGGACGACACGGAGCTGCCGCTGGCCGAACTGGCCGGCCCGGCGGACTGACCATCGGGCGAGCCCCCCGCGAAGCGGGCCGGGCGACAGGCATCGGGTGCAGAGAATTGATCTGCGTGCGCTGTCTCAAACAGAGACTTTCTCTGCAACCGACCCCGCCAACAGACACATTCTCCGCCAGCCGCGCCTAGACTCTCCCCATCACAGGGAGGCCATGTCATGTCCGCGCACTTTGCCCGCCAGCAGCGTCACGAAGCGCTCGACCGCCTGGGCGACCGGCGGCTCTATCGCGAGCTCGCCTATGTCGGCGGCCACTGGACGGCCAGCAGTTTCGAGGTGACAGATCCCGCCAGCGGCGCCAGCCTCGCCTTCGTCGCCGCGCTCGACGAAAGCCAGACTACCGATGCGATTTCGGCGGCTGCGGAAGCGTTTCCCGCATGGCGCGCGCTGCTGCCGCAGGAGCGCGCCCGCCTGCTGCGCAACTGGTATGAGCAGATCATCGCCGCCCGGGACGATCTCGCCCTGCTGATGACGCTGGAGCAGGGCAAGCCGCTGAAGGAATCGCGCGGCGAGATCGACTACGCCGCCTCCTTCATCGAGTGGTATGCGGAGGAAGCCAAAAGACTGAATGTAGAGGGTGTGACCAGCCATCTGCCCGGCGCCGAAATGTCGGTTCGACGCGAGCCGCTCGGCGTGGCTGGCGTGGTGACGCCATGGAACTTCCCTTCAGCCATGCTGACGCGCAAGGCCGCCGCAGCCCTTGCCGCCGGCTGCACCATCGTCGCCCATCCCTCCTCGCAGACCCCCTTGTCGGCGCTGGCGCTGGCCGAGCTGGGCGAGCGCGCGGGGTTGCCGGCCGGCGTTTTCAATGTCGTCACCGGAGCCGCCGCGCCGATTGTCGGGACGCTGTGCGCCGACAGCCGCGTGCGGGCGCTGAGCTTCACCGGCTCGACCGAAGTTGGGCGCAAAATCGCCAGCCAGTGCGCTGCCACCATGAAGCGGCTGGTGATGGAGCTGGGCGGCCATGCACCGCTGGTGATCTTTGCCGACGCCGATCCCGAGCGCGCCGCGCAGATCGCGCTCGATGCCAAATTCGCCACCTCCGGGCAGGACTGCCTCGCCGCCAACCGCATCTATGTCGAGCGTCCGCTATACGAGGCCTTCTGCACGGCTTTCGCCCGCCGCATCGAGACGCTGAATGTGGCGGATGGCCTGACGCCCGATGCTGACATCGGCCCGCTGATGCATGAGCGCGCGGTGGCGAAGGTCGAGGAGCAGGTGGCGGACGCGGTGGCGCGGGGCGCGCAACTCGTCTGCGGCGGCAGGCGTCACCATGCCGGCCCGCTGTTCTATCAGCCGACCCTGCTGACCGGCGTGCCGGACGATGCGGTCATCATGCAGGAGGAAACCTTCGGGCCCGTCGCAGCCGTCACCCCCTTCGATAGCGAGGATGAGGTCGTCAGGCGCGCCAATGATACCGAATACGGGCTGGTTGCCTATGTGGTGACAGAAAATGGCGCGCGCCAGCGGCGCATGGCCGCCGCGCTCGACTACGGCATGGTTGCCGTCAACCGCGTCAGGATCACCGGCGCGCCGGTTCCATTCGGAGGCGTGCGGCAATCCGGCCTTGGCCGGGAAGGTTCGCGGCACGGGATCGAAGCCTTCACCGACCTCAAATATGTCTGCCTCGATCTGGCCTGACCGGCCCGATCAGCGGCGGCGCAAACTGCAAAGGAGAACATCATGCTCGACAAATCCAATGAACTGGCCGCCTGGGACCGCGATCACTTCTTCCATCCCTCCACCCATATGGGCATGCATGCGCGCGGCGAAACCCCGACCCGCGTCATGGCCGGAGGCGAAGGCGTCACCGTCTGGGATACGAATGGCAAGAAGAGCATCGATGCCTTTGCCGGGCTCTATTGCATCAATGCCGGCTATGGCCGCCAGAAGATCGCCGACGCCATCGCCGCGCAGGCGAAGGAGCTGGCCTATTACCACGCCTATGTCGGCCATGGCACAGACGCCTCGATACGGCTCGCCAAGATGATCATCGACCGCGCACCGCAGGGCATGAGCCGCGTCTATTTCGGCCAGTCGGGCTCGGATGCCAACGAAACCAACATCAAGCTGATCTGGTACTATAACAACGTGCTTGGTCGGCCGGAGAAGAAGAAGATCATCTCGCGCTGGCGCGGCTATCATGGATCGGGCGTGATGACCGGCTCCCTGACCGGGCTCGCCGCCTTCCATAACGCCTTCGACCTACCCCGCGCGCCGATCCTGCACACGGAGGCGCCCTATTATTTCCGCCGTGAAGATCGCTCGCTGTCGGAAGAACAGTTCTCCCAATATTGCGCCGACAAGCTGGAAGAGCTGATCCTCACCGAAGGGCCGGACACCATCGCCGCCTTCATCGGCGAACCGGTTCTGGGCACCGGCGGCATCGTGCCGCCGCCGGCCGGTTACTGGCCAAAGATTCAGGCCGTGCTCGACAGATACGACATTTTGCTCGTCGCAGACGAAGTGGTGACCGGCTTCGGCCGGCTGGGCTCGATGTTCGGGTCCGACCATTACGGCATGAGGCCCGACCTCATCACCATCGCCAAGGGCCTGACCTCGGCCTATGCGCCGCTGTCCGGCGTCATCGTCGGCGAGAAGATGTGGGAGGGTCTGGTCAAGGGCTCGGACGAGCTCGGCCCCATTGGTCATGGCTGGACCTATTCCGCCCATCCGATCTGCGTGGCTGCGGGCGTCGCCAATCTGGAACTGATCGACGAGCTCGATCTGGTGATCAACGCCGGCGAGGTCGGCCCGTATTTCAGGGACGCGCTGCAACAGGCGCTCGGCAGCCACCGGAATGTCGGCGAAGTGCGTGGCGAAGGACTGCTCGCCGCGGTCGAATTCGTCAGAGACCGCGACGACCGCACCTTCTTCGATGCCGCCGACAAGATCGGCCCCCAGATCGCGGCCGCCCTTGCCGAACGCGGCGTCATCGGCCGGGCCATGCCGCAGGGCGATATTCTGGGCTTCGCGCCGCCGCTCTGCCTGACGAAGGAAGAAGCTGACACCATCGTCGGGAAGACGGCGGATGCGGTGAAGAGCGTGCTAGGCTGAAACGATGACACCTCCCCTCCCCCACACCCTGGCGGCCGTCCTGCTGACCGGTCATGGCGGCCTCGACAAGCTCCTCTATCGCACCGATGTTGCCGTACCGAAACCCGCGCCCGGCGAGGTGCTGGTGAAGGTTAGCACGTGCGGGATGAATGTGATCGGCTTACCTTGAGAGGCTGATTGGTCATGGCGATCGCAGGAACATGCAACGCATGACGAAGAGGCTCACCAAACAGGACAACGAGGCCAACATGCAAGAAGATGCCATCACTGTTGACCAGCGTTGATGATCTTCGGGAACGTGGGTTCTCAACTTCAGACATATGCTGCAGCCTTGGAGTGGCTGCAGCATTTTTGAAGGCGGTGAGCGGACCTACCCTCTCTTCAGATCGCGCGCAGATTCCGGATCGGCTTTCCCGGTGTCAGCGCTTCAGCAGCCAGCACAATGCCGCGCGCGTCGATGCCATAGTGGCGATGGAGATCGGCGATGGAACCGGTCTGGCCGAAATGCTCGACGCCCAGCGATCGGGTGCGATGTCCATGGACTGAACCAAGCCAGCCCAGCGTTGCCGGGTGGCCGTCGATCACCGTGACGATACCGCAATGGGACGGGATGCCGGAAAGCAGCCGCTCGACATGGCTGCTGGCATGGCTCAGGCCGGCCTCGCGGGCACGCTGCGCCGCCGTCCAGCCGGCATTGAGGCGGTCGGCGGACGTGATCGCCAGCAGGCCGATGTCACGGCGATCCTCCCCCATCATGCCTACAGCTTCTATGGCTTCCGGCGCCATCGTGCCCGTATAGGCAACGATCACCTGCGCGTTGGGGCCGGGCTTGCGCAGCCAGTATCCCCCGTTGATGATGTCGCTCTCAAGCTGGGGCGTCATCTCCCGTTTCAGCTGGTCCACCATACGTGTTGACAGCCGCAGATACACGGAGCCGCCGGTGGCGTCGCGCAGCCATGTCAGACTGTCCGGCTCCGCCTCTCCGGAGCGCTGCATGTATTCGAATGCCCATCGCATCATCACGGCCAGTTCATCGACATAGGCAGGCTCGAAGCTGGCCAGCCCGTCCTGCGCCATGCCGATCAGCGGCGTGGCGATCGATTGGTGTGCGCCGCCTTCGGGCGCCAGCGTCACGCCTGAAGGCGTGGCCACGATCATGAAACGCGCATCCTGGTAACAGGCATAGTTGAGCGCATCGAGCCCGCGCTCGATGAACGGGTCATAGAGCGTTCCGACGGGAAGCAACCGCTCGCCGAAAATCGAATGCGACAGGCCAAGTGCCGACAGCATGAGGAACAGGTTCATCTCGGCGATGCCCAGCTCCATGTGCTGACCCTTCGGAGAGAAGGCCCAGTTGTAGGTGGAGGGTATGCGTTCGGACCTGAACAGATCAGCCATCGTCTCCTTCGAGAACAGGCCCCGGCGATTGACCCATGCGCCAAGATTGGTCGAAACCGTGACATCCGGCGACGTGGTGACGACACGCTCGGCAAGCGGCGTGTCCGACTTTGCGATCTCATGCATGACCAGTCCGAACCCCTGCTGGGTCGACATCGCTGATTGCGCGCTGAATTCCAGCCGCTCCGGCACGGAAACCTCAGCGGCGTCATAACGGCGGCGGCCGCGCCGGGTGAACGGCACCTCCTTGAGAAAGGCACGAGCGGCGCGCTCGCTGACCTTCAGACCCTCGAACAGGTCCCACTCATGCCCGGGGCGTACACCCAGCTCCGTGCGCAGTTTATCGATCTGCGTCGGTGTCATCAGGCCCGCATGATTGTCCTTGTGTCCGGCGAGCGGCAGCCCGAACCCCTTGACTGTGTAGGCGATGAAGCAGACCGGGCGGTCATGCGTGCGCGCCTCCTCAAACGCTTCCAGCAGCGACGGCAGATCGTGGCCGCCCAGATTGCCCATCAGGGCCGCCAGTTCCTCGTCATTGCGTCCTTCGATCAGTTTCGAGACGGCTCCCTGATCGCCAAGATCGTCCATCAGGCGCTTGCGCCATGCCGCTCCGCCCTGGAAGGTGAGCGCCGAATAGAGCTGGTTCGGGCAGGCGTCGATCCATTCGCACAGCTTGTCGCCGCCGGGCTCGGCAAAGGCCGCCTGTTGCAGCTTGCCGTGCTTGATGACGACGACATCCCAGCCGAAATTGCGGAAGATCGCTTCGAAGCGGGCCCACAGCCCCTCGCGCACCACGGCGTCGAGGCTCTGGCGATTGTAGTCGACCACCCACCATGTGTTGCGCAGGCCGTGCTTCCAGCCTTCCAGCAGCGCCTCGAAGATGTTGCCTTCGTCCATCTCGGCGTCGCCGACCAGAGCGACCATCTTGCCTTCCGGTGTCCCCTCCTTCCAACCCTTGGCGTGGACATAGTCCTGCACCAGCGAGGAAAACAGCGTCTGGGCGACGCCAAGACCAACCGAGCCGGTTGAGAAGTCGACGTCGTCGACATCCTTGGTTCGCGAGGGGTAGGACTGAACGCCCTTGTAGCCTCTGAAATTCTCCAGCTTTTCGCGTGTCTGATTGCCGAGCAGATACTGAATGGCGTGAAAGATCGGGCTGGCGTGCGGCTTGACGGCTACCCTGTCTTCAGGGCGCAGCACATGGAAATAGAGCGCCGTCATGATCGTCGCCAGCGACGCGGATGAGGCCTGATGGCCGCCGACCTTGAGGCCGTCATCACTCTCGCGCAGGTGGTTGGCGTTGTGAATCATCCATGTGGAGAGCCACAAAACCTTGCGCTCCAGCTCGCTCAGCATTTTCACGTCGTGCATGGTGATTCCTCCCGTAAGACTGCGGAGAGAATAGAGCGTCATCAGGAGCGATTGTGGCTAATCTTGCCCTCTCTGACGACCAATGATAGCTGCCTCCCTTACTAATAACGTCAAAATTGGTGATTCATGCCAATCACACAGATCGATGCCATAGACCGAAAAATCCTGCGGGCCCTGCAGGCGGATGGGAAGATTTCAGTTGGCGAACTGGCTGACCGTGTCGGCTTGTCGCCGTCACCCTGTGCACGGCGGATACGGCTTATGGAAAATGCCGGCGTCATCAAGGGATATGCGGCCATCGTCGATCAGAAGAAGGTGGGCCTTCCGATCAGTGCCTTTGCCTCGATCAAGCTGGAACGCCAGAGGGAGGAAGACCTCGACCGTTTCGAGGAAGCCGTCTCGCGCTGGCCGGAAGTGCTCGACTGCTACCTGATGACCGGCCAGCGCGACTATCTGATGCGCATCGTCGCCGCCGACCTCGAAGCCTACGAGCGCTTCATAAAGGACAGGCTGACACGACTCGAAAACATCGCCTCCATCGAGACAAGCTTCGCTCTGGGACAGGTCAAGCGCTCGGAAGTCCTGCCACTGGAATAGCTGGCCGCACTCACGCCTAACCGCTTTGCTGCAGCGTCCCGATATGTCGTCCATGTGCGTCCATGAAGTGTGAACAGCCTCTTGGTTTCCTGCGCGCCATCGGGCTGCTTTGCCTCCTGCGCGTTAGGTACGACCTTCGCCGTATCCTCTCGCACTTGAGGAGATTGAAGAAGCTCTCCGCCAAGTGTTTTCGTGAAAGTTTCCGCGATGGCTCATCAAGTGTTCAAGATTGTGATGCTTGACGCTGGCAGCGAGGTTTCAAGTCAAGCGATTCACTCAGTCGTGCTCAGTATGGAATTGAACTCATTCTCGTTGATCAGGCAAAGTTGAGAAAATTGCGAAGCCTGACGATCAGGAAGGTCAATCAAGATAGCCACGACGCACTCGAGAATGGTACGTTATCGCCCTCCCCCTTGGTCTTAGAAATTTCAAGCATCAAGCCTCTGTACCAGCTCTTTCGCTGTTGTACCGCGCCGCTGACCTCAAGTTTGGTCTGGCAGCAGGATCAACTTTTCCCCGGTTCGATGCTTACCTTGTCCCATCGGGAATCTCTGAGGGTTATTTGTTGAATCCGTTGCCCATAGTCTGACCGCCTCCGTGTCGACATGTTCCGGATCCGCCGGATTTCCCTCGGGTGTTTCCATCAAACGATCGATGGCGCGGGCGCGATTGAGGGCTCAGGCCCGGGCCATCGAATTGTCAGGAGACAAGAGCGGCGGCGCGATTTTCATGAAACCCTTGCAGGGTTGTTGCGTTACATTTGCTTTACCGGTGAAAGCCACCTGTCCAGAAGAGGGGTTTCCTTGCAATGTTTCCGATCAGAACCTTGGCCGTGGCCGCCCTGTCGCTCGGCCTTTCCGTCGCATCCGCGAGCGCACAGGTCGTCGTGTCGTCCAAGATCGACACGGAAGGCGGCGTGCTCGGCAACATCATCCAGCTCGTCCTGAACGCCAGCGGCATCCAGACCAGCGACCGCATCCAGCTCGGCGGCACACCGGTGGTGCGCAAGGCGATCCTCGCCGGCGAGATCGACATCTATCCCGAATATACGGGCAACGCCGCCTTCTTCTTCGAGAAGGCCGACGAGCCGGTGTGGAAAGACGCCGCACAGGCCTATGAGGAAGCGAAGAAGCTGGATTACGACGCCAACAGGATCGTGTGGCTGAGCCCCTCCCCCGCCAACAACACATGGGCTATCGCGCTGCGCAAGGACGTGGCCGAGGCCAACAACCTCGCCACGCTTTCGGACTTCGGCAAATATGTCTCGGACGGCGGGCAGGTGGTGCTGGCGGCCTCGTCCGAATTCGTGAATTCGGCCGCGGCCCTGCCGGCGTTCCAGACCACCTACGGCTTCACGCTGAAGCCCGAGCAGCTCATCACGCTCTCCGGCGGGGACACCGCCGCCACCATCGCCGCCGCCGCCAACCAGACCAATGGGGCCAATGCGGCCATGGTCTACGGCACCGATGGCGGCATCGCGCCTTCCGGTCTGGTGGTGCTTGAGGACGACAAGCATGTGCAGCCGGTCTACCAGCCGGCACCCGTCATCCGCGAGGAGGTGCTGAAGCAGAACCCGCAGATCGCGGAGTTGCTGAAGCCCGTGTTCGCAAAGCTCGACCTCACCACGCTACAGGACCTCAACGGCCGCGTGCAGGTTGGCGGCGAGCCGGTGAAGGCGGTGGCCGAGGATTTCCTGAAGCAGAACGGCTTCCTGCAATAAAGAGCAGGACGGGGCGGTGGGCACAAGGTTCGACAAGCTCGGCGCAGTGATCGCCGCGATTGCCGCCTATGCCTGCCTTGTCGCGCCCTTCACCACCTTCCGCGCCAACCGCATCGTACCCGGCGAGGCGCGCTCCATGCTGGAATCCCTGCCGCTCACCGCCGGCTGGACGCTGATGGCCATCGTGACCGCCGCCGCGCTCATCGCCCTGTTGCGCACGCCGCTGATGCTTCGCCTCGGCGCAAGCCTGACAGCGCTTGTGGCCCTTGCCGTGCTGATCGGCGTGGCGGGCTCCTTCCTCACGCCGCAGGACAACACTTACGCCCGCGTCTCCCCGGCGCACGGGTTCTGGCTGCTGGTGTTCGCCTTTACGCTGCTGCTCGCCGATGTGCTGACGCGCCTCGCCCTGTCGCCATGGGCGCGCATGCTGACGCTGGCCGGCGCCGCCACTTGTTTCGGCCTGCTGCTCGCATCGGGCAGTTGGGACAGCCTTTCCATCCTCAGGGAATATGCCAGCCGCGCCGACAGTTTCCGGACTGAGGGCGCCAGGCACCTGACGCTGGCGCTAGGCTCGCTGGCCGCCGCCGTGATCGTCGGGCTGCCGCTTGGCATCCTGTGCCATCGCGTGGACGCATTGCAGGCAAGCGTCCTGAATGTGCTGAACATTATTCAGACTATCCCGTCCATCGCCCTGTTCGGGCTGCTGATCGCGCCGCTCGGCTGGATCGCGGTACATGTGCCCGGCGCGGCCGCGCTCGGCATTCGCGGCATCGGCACGGCGCCGGCCTTCCTCGCGCTGTTCCTCTATTCGCTGCTGCCCGTGGTGGCCAACACGGTGGTCGGGCTTGCCGGCGTGCCGCGCGCGGCCAATGACGCGGCACGCGGCATGGGCATGACCGGCCGCCAGCGACTCTTTCGCGTGGAACTGCCCCTCGCCCTGCCGGTGATCCTCACCGGCATCCGCATCGTGCTGGTGCAGAACATCGGCCTCGCCACAATCGCCGCCCTCATCGGTGGCGGCGGGTTCGGCGTGTTCGTGTTTCAGGGCATCGGCCAGATGGCGATGGACCTCGTGCTGCTGGGCGCGCTGCCGACCGTGGCGCTCGCCTTCGCGGCCGCGATCGTCCTCGACGCCATCGTCGAACTCACCTCCATCCGGAAAAGCGGGGTCCCGTCGTGATCGAGATCGAAGGCATCACCAAGCGCTATGGCGAAACCACGGTCGTGGACGACGTCTCGATGGTCATCGAGCCGCGCACCATCACCGTCATCGTCGGCACCTCGGGCTCGGGCAAGACGACGCTGCTGCGCATGATCAACCGGCTGGTCGAGCCGACAAACGGGGTGATCCGGCTCGACGGCACGGACAACCGCTCGCTGCCCGGCTACGAGCTGCGCCGCTCCATCGGCTATGTGATTCAGGGCCACGGCCTGTTCCCGCACCGCACGGTGGCGGAGAACATCGCCACCGTACCCCTGCTGCTCGGCTGGGCTACTGAGCGCATCAGGGCCCGTGTCGAGGAACTGATGAGCCTGTTCCAGCTCGATCCGGCCGAGTTCGCCAGCCGCTATCCGCACGAGCTTTCCGGCGGCCAGCAGCAGCGCGTCGGCGTCGCCCGCGCGCTGGCCGCGGGGCCGAACGTGCTTCTGATGGACGAGCCGTTCGGCGCGCTTGATCCCATCATCCGCAACAAGGCGCAGGAAGATTTGCTGGCGATCCAGAAGCGGCTCGGCACCACCATCGTGCTGGTCACGCACGACATGGAGGAAGCCGTTCATATGGGCGACCGCATCGCCGTGATGGATGGCGGCAGGCTGCTGCAATACGACACGCCGGACCGGATACTGGCGCATCCTGCCAGCACCTTCGTCGACACGCTGGTGGGCGCCAGCGAAAAGCCGTTCCGGCTGCTCTCGCTTGGCCGGGTCGGCGACGCGGTCGAGGAAGGCCGGGCCGAAGGCGAGCCCATCGCCGCCGACGCCAGCCAGCGTGACGCGCTGGCCGAGCTTCTGTGGTCCGGGCGAACGGCCCTTCCGGTGCAAGCGGCCAACGGAAGGCTGATCGGGAAGGTGACCGTGGACGGTCTGGTCCGGCGGGCGGCGTGTCCCGCATGAGCGGCGCAGATACGAGAGGACGGGCATGAAGTGGCTGCCGACACTTGCCCGGCTGGCGCTTCTGGCGTTGCTGGTCGCTTTCGTGGCCAGCCCCGGCTGGTTCGAGCCCCTGCTGAAGCCGTTGACCGAGAACAACGCGCCGGCGATCTACAATCAGGGCAACCTGCTGAAGCTGACGCTCCTGCACCTGCGCACCGTCGCCATCGCCACGCTTGGCGCGATCGTGGTCGCGGTCGGGCTGGCGATCCTCGTCACGCGCCCGTTCGGGGCCGAGTTCCTGTCGCTGTCGCGCAGCCTCGTCAATATCGGCCAGACCTTCCCGCCGGTGGCGGTGCTGGCGCTGGCCGTGCCGGCGGTCGGGTTCGGCGAAAAGCCCACGCTGATCGCGCTGTTCCTCTACGGGCTTCTGCCGATCTTCGAGAACGCGCTGACCGGGCTCACCACCCTGCCCGCCAATGTGGTGGAGGCAGCGCGCGGCGCTGGCATGACACCGGCCCAAAGGCTGATGAAAGTGGAACTGCCGCTCGCTCTGCCGGTGATCCTCGCGGGCGTCCGCCTCTCCGTCGTCATCAGCCTCGCCACCGCGACCATCGGCTCCACCGTTGCCGCAAAGACGCTGGGCGAGGTCATCATCGCCGGACTGCTCTCCAACAACCTCGCCTTCGTCCTGCAGGGCGGCCTGATCGTGGCGGCAATCGCCGTATTGATCCACGACGGATTTCTGGCTCTTGAGCGGATGGCGGCGCGGCGGACAGGATGTGAGCGCTAGATTACCAAAGCTGGCAAGCAGCGCCTCGTATTGATAGTCTGCGAGATGCAGCTCGGTTGTTGCCGTTTGCGCCCTTGGCCTGGATTATGAAGAGAAATCTCCTCAGGCATATCAAACGCGCCAGAAGCATCATCACTGTGCCAGTACGCTCGTGTGTCCGGCTTCAGCACCAATGAGACAAAATCGGCTTAACTGAGAGGGGAGGATTTCTGTTTCATCGTAGCCTTTCAAAGAAGCGAAGATGAGAGAGAAATCCGGTACAGATAAGCGCCCTGCAGGAACGGTGATCAAGGACATCCGCCGGGCCACCCGCAAGCAGTATGGGGCGGAGGAGAAGATCCGCATTGTGCTGGAAGGGTTGCGCGGCGAGGAGTCGATCGCGGCGCTGTGGCGACGTGAAGGTATCGCCGAGAGCCTGTATTACAACTGGTCGAAGGAGTTTCTTGTCCGTCGTCAGGGATTTTGAGACAATTGGCGAGCTGATTTATCGGAGGCTCTGGCCCATCTCGATTGGCATTTTAGGCTGCGGCCTTGCGGTGCTGCAAGCGCCGCTGTTCGATGGTTTTTCGCTTGATCCTTTCTCGCTGCAACAGGATGATCTGGCCGCGTCCGAAGTAGACGTCGGCCGGTGTGAGATTGTCGAGGCTCTCGTGACAGCGCCGGTGGTTGTAATGTTCGACGAAGGCACCGATCTGGGCTTCGAGATCGCCGGGCAGGAAGTAGTTTTCCAGCAGGATGCGCTTCTTCAGCGTCTGGTGCCAGCGCTCGATCTTGCCCTGCGTTTGGGGATGGCTGGGCGATCCACGGGTATGTTCCATGCTTTGGTCAGCGAGCCACTCGGCCAGACCGCTGGCGATGTAGCATGGGCCGTTGTCGGACAGCAGCCGCGGCCGCTGCGCGGCTCTGGCGCTGTCGCAGCCTGATGCTGCGAGCGCCAGGTTGAGCGTATCGGTGACGTCCTCGACCCGCATGGTGGTGCACAGCTTCCAGGCGATGATGTAACGGGAGAAGTCGTCGAGGATGGTCGACAGATAAAACCAGCCCCAGCCGATCACTTTCAGGTGGTTGAAGTCGGTCTGCCAGAGCTGGTTCGGCGCCGTTGTCTTGTCCTGGAATTCGTCGGCCGCCTTGATGACGATGAAGGCTGGGCTGGTGATCAGGTCGTGGGCCTTGAGCAGGCGGTAGACCGAAGCCTCGGAGACAAAATAGCTTTCGGTGTCGGTGAACATCACCGCGAGTTCCCGTGGCGACAGTTCCGATCTGTCGAGAGCAAGGTCGATGATCCGCTCGCGCACCGCCTCGGGGATGCGGTTCCAGACCCACTTTGGTCGTGGCCGGCCGTCCTCCAGGGCATCGACACCGCCTTCCCTGAACCGGTCATACCAGCGGTGGAAGGTGGCGCGGGGGATGCCGAGCTTTCCCAGTGTGCACCGCGCCGGCAAATGCGATTGCTCGACGATCCTGATGATCTCGAGCTTTTCGGATGCGGGGTATCTCATTCGTCGTCGCCCCATCCGCGATCATGCTTTTTTTCAGAATCCGCAACTCCAGCGCCCGTTCGGCGACGACCTCCTTGAGATCGCGCGCCGCCTTGCGCAGCAGCTTCACCTCGTCGCTCGTGGCGGCACGCGACGTGTCGCCGGCCAGCCGCTTCTTGCCGGCTTCGAGAAACTCCTTCGACCAGTTGTAATACAGGCTCTCGGCGATACCTTCACGTCGCCACAGCGCCGCGATCGACTCCTCGCCGCGCAACCCTTCCAGCACAATGCGGATCTTCTCCTCCGCTCCATACTGCTTGCGGGTGGCCCGGCGGATGTCCTTGATCACCGTTCCTGCAGGGCGCTTATCTGTACCGGATTTCTCTCTCATTGGTGCTGAAGCCGGACAATTCACGTTTGAGAGGGCGCGGACACACATCGGAAAAATGTGGCAAGCTTCCTGAAAAATGGGAAGCTATTGATTTCAATAGTGAATAAATTCACCCGATTCTGGGGCATTCCGACCGGGACCCATTACGGGCCTATAATCACAAGGCCCCCCGCGCTTGTCATGCGAAAGCCGACCGTCGCCTGAAGCGAAGCAAGCGCAGCATCAGGATCGTCCAGCGGCAGGTTGCCGCTGACACGGAAAGCGGAAAGCGAGGCGCCCAGAAGCACGATACGTCCGCCGCGATAGCGACCGATGTGTCTCACAACCTCGTCAAGACGGGCATTATCGAACATGAGCCGGCCATCCCGCCATGCCAGCGCCTCATCGACGAGAACCTCCTCAACGGCCCCGATTCCGGCACTGCCATATCTCACGCTCTGCCCCGGCCTGAGCACAGAGGGGCGGGGGGCTGCTTTCGCTGCAACCTCCACCTTGCCCCTTGCGAGGGTGACAATGACATCGTCGCTGATCTCGACCGAGAAGGCCGTCCCCTTCACATGCGTCTCACCGTCCCCCGCCCGGACGATAAAGGGCACGGAAGAGGAAACCACATCGAAATAGGCCATGCCGCGCAGCAACTCCACACGTCGTCCTGCCGCATCGATGCTTTCGGTGATTGCGCTGTCGGCGTCGAGAAGGACGGATGAGCCGTCCGCAAGCGCGATGGTGCGGCGCTCGCCCCGTTCGGTCAGGTGATCGGCCTGAAGATTCTGGATCATGCTGGGGTGGTTCAGCCATATGTTGGCGCCCACGACAAACGCAAGCAGCGCACAGCAGGTGGCAATCCCGGCATTGACCCGGCGGCGACGCTTTCGTGCCCTGGCGATGGCTTCCAGATAGGCTTCGAGCTTTTCAGCCTCTTCCCCTGCAACCGTCTCGCTCGGTCCATCCGCAGCAGACCATGTTGAAACGACCTGCCGGTAGACCTTGTCATGAAAGGAATCCCGGGTGCGCCATCGCTCGAAATCCCGGCGATCGGCCGCAGTGGGCTCCCCGTTCATGCGCGTGAACCAGGCAATTGCCTCCCGCTCGATCCGGTCAGGGCTGGACTGGGTCTGTGACGCCTGGCGTCTGGCCATGGGTGAATGCCCATTCTAAAATGAAAAATACCGGTTCGCGATACAGGCTTGCGTAACCAGTTTAGCTGACAGAACCGGAAAAGGTCCACGTTCGGCTCACCTGACGGCTCATTGCTCCCTGATGCTTTCAAACGTCAGCATCGCCCGGGCCATGTGCTTCTCCACAGCGCTTCTGGAAATCCCCATTGCCTCGGCAATCTCGGAATAGGTGCAGCCATGAACCTTGTTCAGCAGGAAGATGTGCCGCGTCCGTTCAGGCAGGATGCGGATTTGTGCATCGAGGCGGCGAATCTGGTCTCGTGGCTCCACGTGATCCAGCGGGGTTGGCGCAGGAGCCGCATATTGCTCCGGCACGATGCCCTCGACGTAGTCGTTGCGGACACGCTCCGCCCGCATATGGTCGACGATGGCGTTGCTCACCGACCGGCGAAGATAGGCAGTATCGTTGTGGAGCGGCTGCGGCCCTCTCTCCCAAAGGCGCAGGAACACATCCTGCACCAGATCGGCTGCGACGGACGCAGAGCCGAGGCGACGCGCGGCCCGCCTCAGCAATCCCGGTCGCTCATCGAGATAGAGCTCTTCGAACTCTTCGCTACGCGCGTCCATGCCAGTTTCGCCCTGCGAGGTGCCGGAGGAAGCGGGCGTCCGCATCCCGTCCAGAGGAACAATCAGGAGCGGCATGGAACAGCTTTTAACAGGAGTCAACAATTCAAGTTTGAGATGACATGCCAGGCTCAGGAAATGGAATTCCCAGTCTGGCGACCCAGGGGCGGATGTCATCTGCGATTGTCGCGGCCAGCATCACGCCGTTTTCGAGCTGGTCCCGCTTGAGAGCCAGAGCACGATCACCCGGAACGCGAACCGGCTCATGGCCCGGCGCGATGGCACTGGCCCGGCATTGATCGGCCAGCCAGCCCATCTCCCTTGTGAATGTCTCGCGCCCGGCAAAGTGGTCGGCATCTATAGCCTGAACGAACACGCCATTCGCCTCGCTGTCGCCGCTTTGTCCGGAGCGGCCGAAGCCGCCAAGAGCACCCGACAACGCTTCCGTGAGAAGGGCGAGACCGAACCCTTTGTAGCCTTGCTCCATTCCTCCGACGGGAAGGATGCCACCACCGCGCTCGACAAAATCTGCGGGCTCGGCGCTCACCTGCCCGTCGCCGGTCACGATCATGGGAACCGTCAGCTTCCGGCCAAGCCGGTAGCTTCTGTTGAGCGGCCCCTGTGCCGACATGGCCGCCGTCGTATCGATCAGTATGGGGTCCCGATCGGTGGGTATGCCGGCAGCGATGGGATTGCAGGAAAAGACGCGCGTCAGCCCGCCATGTGGAACGACCACGGCTTCGGTGGGCGTGCTGGCGGTGATCATGATCATCATTCCTCGCCGGGTGGCGCGCTCCAGATAGCTGGCCAGACATGCCACATGCTGGGCGCGCCGCACCGCCACAGTGCCAATCCCGGCTTCCTCGGCCATTTCGCAGGCCCGGTCGACGGCCAGAGCCGTGATCCATGGCCCGGGAAGAAATGCAGCGTCCCAGGTTTCACAGGACCGCCCCGATGCGACGACCCGATGCGTGCCATCCCTTCTGGTCTCGCCGTTCAGCAGCCATTCGACATTGGTTGGGAGGCGTTGCAGGCCGTGCGTCGAATAGCCGAGAAGATCGGCTTCGAGGAAGAGCGAGGCGACGAGCCCTGCCCTGTCCTCAGGAAGACCCGCCGCGGCGAGCAACCTCGTCGAAAATTCCAGCAGATTCTCATAACCGTATCGCTGCATACCAGTGCCTCCCATCTCCGCCGCGCTGCACTTGCCGACCGGAGCATCGGACCGAAAACTGGAATCCGGCTTTCGGTTATTCCGATGCTCCATCAATGATTTAGATCGTCCTTTGTGCGTCCGAACGGACGCACGGCGATCTAGTTGGCGAGCGCGTCGGCAATGGCCTTACCGCAGGTAGCGGTATCGGCCGGTCCACCGAGATCGCGCGTACGCAGCGCCGGTTCGGCAAGAACACGCTCGATGGCGCGCACGATTGCCGCTGCCGCTTCATGCCGCCCCAGATGCTCCAGCATCATCGCTCCGGTCCATATCTGGCCGACCGGATTGGCGATGCCCTTGCCCGCAATATCAGGTGCTGATCCGTGCACCGGCTCGAACAGCGAAGGAAACTTCCGCTCGGGATTGATATTTGCGGAAGGCGCGATGCCGATTGTGCCGGTACACGCGGGACCGAGGTCGGACAGAATATCGCCGAACAGGTTCGACGCGACCACCACATCGAAGCGATCCGGATTGAGCACGAACTGCGCGGCCAGTATATCGATGTGATACTTGTCCCATCGCACTTCGGGATAGCTTACGGCCATTTCTTCCACACGCTCGTCCCAATAGGGCATGGTGATCGAAATGCCGTTGGACTTGGTCGCCGAAGTCAGGTGCCGGGCTTCCCGACGGTTCGCCAGCTCGAAGGCATAGCGAAGAATGCGGTCGACCCCGATACGGCTCATCACCGTTTCCTGGATGACGACCTCGCGCTCGGTGCCGGGGAACATGCGCCCGCCGATCGAGGAATACTCACCCTCGGTATTCTCACGCACGATATAGAAATCTATGTCGCCCGGCTTGCGGCCAGCCAGCGGCGCGGGAACGCCGGGCATGAGGCGCACAGGCCTCAGGTTCACATACTGGTCGAACTCGCGGCGGAACTGAAGCAGCGAGCCCCACAACGACACGTGATCTGGCACCGTTTCCGGCCAGCCGACCGCGCCGAAGAAGATGGCGTCGTGACCACCTATCTGTGATTTCCAGTCTTCCGGCAGCATCCGGCCGTGCCGGAGATAATAGTCACAGGAGGCGAAGTCGAAGATGTCGAAGCGCAGGTCTATCGCGAATCTTGCGGCCGCTGCCTCCAGAACGCGAAGCCCCTCCGGCATGACTTCCTTGCCGATACCATCCCCGGCGATCACCGCGATTTTCAGTGTGCTGTCGCCCATGATGGAACTCTCAATGCAGGATCTGGCTGAGGAACAGCCGGGTGCGCTCGTGCTGGGGGTTGTCGAAGAACTCGACCGGCGTGTTCTGCTCCACGATCTGGCCCTGATCCATGAAGATCACCCGGTTCGCAACCTGACGCGCGAAACCCATTTCATGCGTCACGCACAGCATCGTCATGCCTTCCTCGGCAAGCCCGACCATGGTTTCCAGAACCTCCTTCACCATCTCCGGATCCAGCGCCGAGGTCGGCTCGTCGAACAGCATGATCTTCGGCTTCATGCACAGCGAGCGCGCGATCGCCACGCGCTGCTGCTGGCCGCCCGAGAGCTGGCCGGGATATTTGTGCGCCTGCTCGGGGATCTTCACCCGCTCCAGATAGTGCATGGCCGTCGCCTCGGCCTCCTTCTTCGGAACCTTGCGAACCCAGATCGGGGCCAGCGTGCAGTTTTCCAGAATGGTCAGGTGCGGGAACAGGTTGAAGTGCTGGAACACCATGCCGACGTCGCGGCGCACCTCATCGATCTTCTTCAGATCGTTGGTAAGCTCCTTGCCATCGACGATGATCTTGCCCTTCTGGTGCTCCTCCAGCCGGTTGATGCAGCGGATCATCGTTGACTTGCCCGAGCCCGAAGGACCGCAGATGACGATGCGCTCGCCGCGCATCACCTTCAGGTTGATGTCCTTCAGCACATGAAACTCGCCATACCACTTATGCATGCCGATGATCTCGATCGCAACCTCCGTCGCCGAGACCTGCATCTTCGATCCGTCGGCCTGAAGATCATCGGCGTTTACGACATTCTCGCCCGCCATCGGTGTTTCCTCCTTGAGTGTTCCCCAAAGCAGCGCCCTGCCGGGCGCTGCTGCAATCCCGGGCGTGCGGCCTTATTCGGCCGGCTGGCCAGCCGCGATCCAGCGCGCTGTGTCATCCAGGGTGCGCCTGAAAGCCGCGACCATGGCGTCGATTTCCGCCTCGGTGATGATGAGCGGGGGACAGAAGGCCAGCGTATCGAGAATGTTGCGCACGATCAGCCCGTGCTGGTGCGCCCGGGCGAAGACATAAGCGCCGACCTTGCCGCGCTGCTCGAAGAATGCCTTCGTCTCCTTGTCGGCAACCAGTTCCACGCCGGCGATGAGGCCGGCTCCACGCACCTCGCCCACGAGTTCGTGCGAACGCAGTTCCCCCAGACGCTGCTGCATGATCTCACCCATGCGGGCCGCGTTTCCGATAAGGTCCCGCTCTTCGATGATGGCGAGGTTTTCCAGAGCGACAGCTGTCGCGACCGGATGGCCAGATGCCGTATAGCCATGACCGAAAGTGCCGATCTTTCCACTGTTCTCCGCTACGACATTATACACGTCGTCGGAGATCATCACCGCTGCGAGCGGCTGGTAGGAAGACGTGATCTGTTTGGACAGCGTCATCAGATCCGGCTGAATGCCGTAATAATCGGAACCGAACGGCGTGCCCAGGCGCCCGAAGCCGGTAATGACCTCATCGGCAACAACGAGAATGTCATGGCGGCGGCAGATTTCCTGGACCTTCTGCCAGTAACCGGCCGGGGCAGGGATCACACCGCCGGCGGACATCAGCGGCTCACCGATAAAGGCGGCGATGGTATCGGCCCCCTCTTCCGCGATCACGGTTTCCAGTTCGCCCGCCAGCCGGTCCACGAATTCGGCTTCCGTCTCGCCGGGCAGGCCAAAGCGGTAGAAATGCGGGCAGGTCAGATGCCTTACCGGTATCGCCGGCAAATCGAAATCGCGGTGGTTGTTGGGCAGGCCCGTAAGGCTGGCAGCCGCCACGGTGACACCGTGATAGGCCTGTGTGCGGGCGAGAAACTTCTTCTTGTTGGGACGGCCAAGCGCATTGTTATAATACCACACCAGCTTGATGACGGTATCGTTGCCTTCCGAGCCGGAGTTGGTGAAGAAAACATGGTTCAGTCCTGCCGGCGTTATCGACGCAAGCTTCTCGGCAAGGTCGATCGAAGGCGTATGCGACTTGTGGGCGAAGGTGTGGTAATAGGGCAGTTTCTCAAGCTGGCGCGCGGCGGCATCCACCAGACGGCGCTCACCGAAGCCGACCGCCACGCTCCAAAGCCCTGCCAGGGCCTCAATGTAGCGGTTGCCCTCGTCGTCAAAAACATAGATGCCTTCACCCTTCTCGATCACAATCGGTCCCGTCTCCGCATGGCGCACGGCGTTGGTGTAGGGATGGAGCTGATGGGCGATGTCGCGCGCGGCGGTTGAATTCAGTCTGGACATGTTGACCTCGAGGTTGAAATAATACGACGGCGGCCCGGAAGGCCGGTTCCGGATTGAAAGGCGGGATCAGGCCGCGCCGATATGGGCAAGTGCCAGATCACAGCACTGCGTCAGCTCATCGGCATCAGCGGTGGAGAAGGGCAACGGAGGCCTGATCTTCAGCACGTTGCCGAGCGGCCCCGAAGCACTGATCAGCACCCGGCGACGACGCAGTTCATTGACAAGGTCGCCGGCGAGCTTCGGGTCCGGATGACCTTCGGCATCGACGATATCGACCCCGACGAACAACCCCTGCCCCCGCACGCCCCCGATCGCCCGATACTTTTGCCCGAGCGCCTCGAAACCTGCCTTCATATGCCTTCCGACATTCAGAGCATTGGCCAGCAGGTCCTCGTCGCGCAGAATGTCGAGCACCGCCATGGCCGCCGCGCAGGCTACGGGATTACCTCCGAACGTATTGAAATAGCGGGCCTCGCGGGCAAAGCGCTCCAGCACCTCGGCGCGGGCGACAACGCCGGCAATGGGATAGCCGTTGCCCATCGGCTTGCCCATCGTGACCAGATCGGGCACCAGGCCGTGGCGCTGGAAGCCCCACATATGCGAACCCATGCGGCCGAAGCCGGCCTGCACCTCATCGGCAATGAACAGGCCGCCTGCCTCGCGGATCGCAGCAGCCGCGCCTTCAAGAAAGCCCGCGGGCTCGCCAAATACCCCGTCACTGGAGAAAATCGTGTCGACCAGCAGCGCCGCCGGCCGGATGCCATGTCGTTTCATATCCGCGATCGCGTTTCGGACCTGTTCTTCAAAGAAGCCGCCCACCTGCTCTACGGAACCGGCCACCGCGGGGTCGGGCGCGGCAACCGTGCGCACATCCGCGCCCAGCGGGACATGCTGGCCGAGCGACGGAGACATGGCCGCGACGGCGTGGCTGAT